>NZ_JAUZVX010000001.1:0-373355 GCF_033441595.1 Flagellimonas crocea
TGATCTATTTAAGAGAGCGGCTTGATAATTATATTAGTTTTGTAGAAAACCTGTCCTAAACATCGGGGTATCTACAGACACAAACTGCAAACAGAATAATCTTGTAAAACCATTGTATGACCTTTATTTCAATTTATTCAGATAGTTTTATTAGATTTTAAAAGAAAACAAAGTTCAAATAAACGATTGATGGGTTCAAGATTTTGGAGGCCAATATTCAATTTCTTTGGTGCTGGCGCAAGATGGATTTGGGGTTCTATTTGGAGAACTCTTCTAAACAAGCCAAAATATACATGGAAAGAATACCTATGTGGCCCAGATAATCCAGATTATTTTGATGAGATGGGACATGGTTTTAATAATGTTTTGATTGGTATTCTGGTTTTATTTTTCATATTAATCCCAATCATAGAAATACTATTTAGATAACTCTATGTTTAAAATAAAGTTCAAATAAACGATGCGGGAGCAACCAACTTCATTTGCAAAATTTGTAAACAACCAAGACCTAAACGTTGAGGAAATTTCCATAGAAGAATTTGTCAAGATGGGTAAGGAAAATATCATATTTCGTAATGACTTCGCATTTTTGAATTTATTCTTAGACATACAAAAACTTGACAATGCATTGAATTTAAACACTCCTCTAAAAAATATATTTCCAGATTCCCAAAGGCCTGAGAAATGGACTGAATTTAGAAATCTAACTGACTTGAACATTCCAGATTTGGAATGGCAGGACCGCAAGGGGTGTATTTATTTAACCATCCTTGGACTTGGGGCTGTTTTCGCTATTTATTCATTATTTTCAAATAAAGACTTGTCATTTTTTTCTTTGCTTCATCCAGAGATTCTGGTTCTAGGCTTTATAACTTTAATAATGCTGATTGTGGGAATCGACTACTTTGCAAAAAAACTAAAGCCTAATAATAAAATACCTTATTCGGTCAACAGTGATGAAATTGGTGGATTTATAGGCAGGGTTCTTACTTACAATAGACACAAAATAAAGGATGAATTTGAAGAACTATATTCAGATAAGTTCAGGGAATTAAAGGATGAATATAACAAGAGATAGTGTGATTAAAGTTCAAATAAACGATGACTTAGCCAATGGTGTGTTTTATCCGTTTGGATTACTTTCTATATTGTTGATGAAGGATTTATAACGAGATGGACAGATAAAACGGTTTGGCCATTAATTTATTCACTAATCATAGTAATTGGCGTTTGGATTTTTAGACTTCCAAACACGAATAGTGTGGTTTAATTAAAACAAAGTTCAAATAAACGATAATCTTCTGACTCATAATTTCCCGCATAATTTGATGAATGCCTCTTTTCTACGGGTGGATACTTCTAATTTCATACCATCCTTGAGGATAGTAAAGCCATCTTTATGATAGGAGTTTACATATAACAGGTTAATAAGATGGGAATTATGGATTCTAAAGAAATGGTCTCCCTCCAGAAGTTTTTCAAAATGTTTTAGGGTTTTGGAAGCTGTATATTTTTTACCATCAGTTGTAAAAATATGGGTATAGTTTACATCGGCTTGGCAACGAACAATATCTTCCATTAATAGAAAAACATATCCATCATTGGAGGGAACACTGATGCGTTTAGGGCTGTTATTGGTAGAAATATGGGAGAGCAGTACCTTGACCCGGTCATGTAGTTGTGTTTGTTCTATCTTATCCGTGGCTTTTTGAAGGGCCATTTCAAAATCATCCTTGTCCACTGGTTTTAAAAGATAGTCAATGGCAGAAAATTTGAAGGCCTCTATGGCATATGTTTCATATGCCGTGGTAAAAATTAGGCTGAAATCTCGTTTTGAAACGGACGACAATACATCGAAACCCGTTTTGTCATGGAGCTGCACATCCAAAAAAACGATATCGGGGCGTGTTTTTTCCAACCCGATAATGGCATCATCTGCATTTTCAAAAATGAACAATTGCATATCAGCGCTATGGGGTTTCAATAAGTTGGCTAGGTGATTTATGCAATGCTGCTCATCATCTACTATAGCTATTTTCATATGGGCTTTTGTTCCAATTTAAAAAAGGTGTTCAAGTGGTAAGCTGATTTCTACCCGCGTACCCTTTTGTTCTCCAAGGTCGATAACTTGCAATCTACCTTCTTTGTTTTTTTGTTTGTTCAAAATCTTGAGTCGATTTTCAGTAATTGCCACCCCGAAAGACTTTTTGGATTCATTTCCATTTGCTGTATGCTCTATTCCCCGTCCATTATCCTCGATGGAGCAAATGAGCATGTCTTGATTTTCATTTATGGTTATTTGAATTTGTCCCATTCCATCTCTATCCCGGAATCCATGCCAGATACTGTTCTCAATAAAAGGCTGTAACAGCAATGGGGGTACCAATGTATTTTCAACTTCGAGTGCTTCATCAACCTGAATATGATATGAAAATTTACCAGGTTGTCTTTTGGCCTCAACCTGAAGATAGAGTTCAAGAAACTTTAGGTCCTCTTCCAAAGGAATGGATTTATTTTCTGAATTTTCAAGCACCATCCGCATCAATTTGGCAAACTTGGTAAGGTATTCCAATGCCGTTTCATTGTTGTTTTTAAGGATATAATCACCTATGGAGTTGAGAGCGTTGAATATAAAATGTGGATTCATTTGCGCTCTCAAGGCCTTTAATTCTGTATCGGCAACCAATACCCTGAATTCTGCATCTTTTTTCTGTTCCAAGACATCCCTTCGTCTTTTGTACAGCACAAATCCTAATACCGATGCTGCTAAAAGACCTCCACCCCCCAAGAGCGAAGCCGTTTTGATGGTAGACTGCCTATCGATTTCCGCTTGAGCAATGGTCCTTTCCTTTTCAAATTCAAACTCCAATTGACTGCGGTTGATTTCTACCCTCCGGTTCTGGTTGTTGAGGCTATCCTTCAATACTGAAAATTTAGTGTAGGCTTCCAACGCCTTGGAAAATTCTCCTTTGGCCGAGTACACATCGGCCAGCGTGCCCCAAGCGGACTTTTGAAGAAAAACATTTCCCTGTGCTTCACTCAGCTGTAATGCTTCGTTGGCGTATAGCTCAGCATTAACATAATCCTTATTGCCCAGGTAGGCCATTGAGGCATTGGCGTAGGCCGTGGGTCTTACAAATTCAATTCCATATTGCTCAATAAGGCCGATACTGTTTTCTGCAGATGCCAATGCGGCGTCCAATTGATCTGCCTGACTGTAAATCAATGATAGATTGCTATACAGGTTGGCCTTGTATGTTGGATTGTTTGTTACCTGTTCCAAGTTCAATGCCTTTTTGTAATAATAAATGGCAGAATCCAATTGGTTCAATGATCCGAAAATATTGGCAATGTTTGCAGTGGCGGTCAGCTCAAGGTTTTTATCGTTATGTAAGACCTTTTTAAACTGCTCCAAGGCCTTACCGTATTCTTCCTGCTCATAGTACAAAGTGCCGATACCTCCATAAATACTCCATCCAAGCGTTTGCAAGTCCTTGTCCTTTTCCATGAGACCCAAGGCTTTGTGATAATATTCCAGGGCCTTGTATGGGTTGGAGAAGGAATATTGATACACTAAGGCCACACGTTCATATCCCACCAAAAGTCCTTTCCAATATCTCAAGTCCGTTGCCAAGTCTACCGTTTTTTTTGAAAATGTCAAGAGGGTGGTATCGGAAGGATTGGCAAAAAGGGCCTGTTTGATGTATTGGTTTCTTAAGTCGATGGTTTCTTGATTGGCAACCGTACTTGAGTCAATTTTCTTAATCAGGGAATCTAGTTCCATTTGAAATTGTTGTGCGGAAGAATGCACTACAATGGAGAATAACATCAAGGTAAAGATGTATTTCATATGGCAACCGATTAATTAATTTGAAGTCAAAATGAAAATACACATTTTCGCAAAGAATAAAGGATATGCTACACAAAATAAGTGGGAAAGGGCAGAAAATCATTAGCGATTTTAGATTAGAGATGTCAATCTTAATTTTAAACCAACAATCATTACCTAAAACAAATGGATACACAGAAAATAATCCAATTAATAACTCGTCCCGAAAAGATTTTATTGGGAGTAAGCAGCAAGCTCGCGTTAAAATTGAACCTACAACCTATCATCATGAGGGTTATATTTGTTGTCCTTACATTGTTGTTTATTCCGTTAGGAATATTGGCCTATTTGGGAGTGTATCTAGTGCTGAACAAAATGGCAGGTAAGATGGTGACCTTTGCCCTTATGGGAGCATTATTGGGAATTCCTTTTAGCTACTATTTTCAATCCGAGATGGTTCAACGTATGGCAGGTGGCATCACAGGGTATGTGAAAAATTTTGTGACAATTGTGGATGATGTGGACAGATTTGTGGGCAGTGGGATGGATATTATTTGGGATGCATTGATTGGAGTAGTGGTCTTTACATTGATTGGCGGGGCCATTGGATATTTTATGGATAAATCTAAACAGAAAATTGATTAATTAATGCGCCAAGTTTTTAACTCGAGCTAGTTCTAAATCTATTTAATAAATATTGATTAGTTTTGGTTCATACGAAAGGAGATTACCCTTAGTAGTCTGTAATTCGGTTAGTAACAAAACATCAGCAAGGTAAAAGCTAATAAAATCAAGGGATTGCGAATGGAGTTCAAATCCTTCCGCTATCACTTCAAAGTTTAAACAAAAGCAAAGCCCTGCATATCTTTTGAATTACAGGGTTTTCTTTTTTTTGGTCCATCCTTGAAATGGCTGAATTATTCAAGGCTACATGGCTGAGAACAATCTTTTATCACAACCTAAAAAGAGCAAAATTTATTTGTGGAAATACAATGAATGCAGATTTAGCTAGCACTTATTTTCTGTTTTAATTCTTGGATTTTATCCTTGGTAAGAGGCTTTTCAATATAGGCGATTACAGATTTGTAGTTTTCTGCTTGTTTTTTATCATCAGGATGTGTGGATGATGTTAGCATTGCAATTTTCGCATCGTTGCAAAGTGCTTTTGTTTCTCGCTCTTTTAAAAATTCCCAACCATCCATAACGGGCATGTTGATGTCCAAGAAAATAATATCGGGACAATCCTTTTCCAAATACTTGAAGGCTTCCAATCCATTCAATGCCTCGTTAACATTTACAATACCAATATTTCCAAGTACAATTTTATGAATATAATTGGTTGTTTCATTGTCTTCAATCAATAATACATTACTGAACATAGCTTTCATTATTAAGATAAATATGGAATAGGGCGCCTTCGTTGGGATTACTTTTAACCTGAATTTTTCCGCCGTGCGAATCCACAATGGATTTTATAAGGTACATACCAACGCCCATACCTTCCACATGTGTGTGAAACCGTCTAAACAATTTGAAGATTTTCTCATGATGTTTTGACGAGTCAAAGCCCATACCATTGTCCTTTACGCAAAGACAAGAAACGCCATTTTGTATTGTGGTTTTAATTTCAATCTCCAATGGTCTGGCAGGATTTCTATATTTGATGGAATTGGTGAGCAGGTTTTGCATGATACTTTTTAAGTGGAGGGCTGGATACTCAATTTCAGGGCACTGGGAAAAGTCAGCCGATATGTTGGCCTTTGCCGTATTAATTTGTTCGGTAATGCCCTCTTTTATCTCCTTCAATATATCTTCGAATTTCAACAGTTCTCTGTCGTATATTGATATGGCTTTGAAATTTATCACCTCATTCAGGGCGTAAACCGTTTTATGTAGCTTTTCTACATTTTTCTTCAGCCTCTGGTACAATTCTTTGTTTTGAGAATCTGTAATGGATTCAACATTGATCATTTCGGAGAGAACACTTAGGTTGGTCACCGGTGCTTTTAAATCATGGGCCGCCACATATGAAAATTCTTCAAGCTCCGTATTTTGTAATTCAATCTGCCTAGTATATCTTTTTACTTTGGTCATCTCCTCCTTCAAAGCAATGTTGGACTCTTTTAGCTTCTTTTGGGTAAGTTTCTGTTCTGTGATATCCTGAATAAAGACGTGGATCAAGGGTTTTTCTTCTAAAATGTATTGACAGGGTGTGGCTTGGGCAATGAAAACGGTACCATCCTTTTTTTTGAACCGGGTCTCTACACTTAGCTTTTTCTCTTGCTTCATCTTGTTCAACACCTCGGTGGAGTGTTCCAACTCATCGTGGGTATGAAGGTCAAATATCTTCATTCGGCGTAGCTCCTGAAATGAAAAACCAAACATTTCAATGGCACTATCATTGGCATTAATGATGTTCATATCCAAGTCGTGCACTAAGGTTGGAATGACAGAATATTCAAAAATTTGTTTGAAAATATCACCACTTGCATCAAGCTCCCTAGAATATCCAGGAAAATCTGATTGTTCAGAAATATTAGGTCTATTTTTTTCTTTAGCCATTAACTTCTGTTTTAATTTTCTAAACGGCTGGCCGTTGTATCTAGATTAGCTTTGTTGTAAGTGGAACAAATTTCCCTATATGTTCCGATAAAGTACTTACAGGAAATTACAGTATTTTATTGATTTTTCTTACTATTCTAAAGGAAATCCGATTTTTTTTAGTTGAAAATCAAAAGACAGATTGTAATGATCTTTACGAAAAAACCACTCCCTTAATTTTAATGACAATGGTAAAGTGTTGACTTTCAGTTTTTAATGGAGCCTATTTGATGGCGATATAGTTATAAGTATTTGCTTTCATTTTAAATCGTGTAGAATATGATCCGGAATTTTTTTCAATTGAAAGTTAAGGATTTACAACGGCCCAATTAGAAATAAGAAGAAATCCATTAGCGCTTTATTAGCTCTAAAAATTTGCAATCTCTCAATACTTGCTTAACTTTTTATAAGAGGGACGGTTTTAAGATTTTTTTTGATTCTGTGATCGTTCCTTTGCTTATTTTCGGGCATTACTTTTAACCGCTTATGACTGTTTGGATTGTTTTTTTATTGGGTATTCTCTTTTTTCTTGCCTTAGATCTTGGTGTTTTTAACAAAAACCCGCACGTAATCAGTGTAAGGGAAGCCTCTTTGTGGACCGGTCTTTGGATTACCATGTCCATGATTTTTTCAGGGGTCATCTATTGGCTTTACAGTTCAGGGAACATCGACAATGTGGATAACCTTGAACCTATGGATGCCACCATGAAGTATATCACCGGTTATCTGATAGAGCTTTCTTTGAGCATTGACAATATCTTTGTGATTGCCGTAATCTTTACATCTTTCCAAATACCACAAAAATATCAGCATCGAGTATTGTTTTGGGGAATTTTGGGAGCTATCGTATTCAGGGCCCTTATGATATTTTTTGGAGTCGCCCTGATCAAGAAGTTCACCTTTACCACCTATATATTTGGAGCATTTTTAATATTTACCGCTATTCGGATGTTGGTATCCAAGCAAAAGCCCTTCAACCCCAAACAATCTTTTGTGTATCGAAACTTGCGAAAGATAATGCCCATCACCACACATATGGAAGGGCAAAAGTTTTTTGTGAAATTGCGCCACATTACTGCAGCCACGCCATTGTTCATCGCCCTTGTGATCATTGAGTTTTCCGATGTACTTTTTGCCTTGGACAGCGTACCCGCGATTTTGGCCATTACTTCCGATCCGTTTTTGGTATTTAGTTCCAACATTTTCGCCATTTTGGGCCTCAGGTCCATGTACTTTTTCTTAGCGCATATGATCAATAAGTTCCATCACCTTAAATATAGTTTAGTGGCCATTCTGAGTTTTGTTGGGCTTAAACTGATCCTCGCCCATCAAATTAAATTTCCGGAATGGGTTTCCCTTGGGTTTATTGGATTGGCGCTCGCCGCCGGAATCTTGACTTCCTTGTATAAAAAAGAAAGTCCAAATAAGGAAGTTTGATTTTCTTTGGTTTTCCAACAAAAAGTGAACGAAACACCACTTTCAAAGACGATTAAACTCTTTCCTTCATCAATCGGGATAAAGTTTCAGGTCTCATTGCCAAAAAGGACGCCAAGTATTTTTTGGGAATTCTATCCACAATCTGGGATTTGTTGTTTTCCATAAAATAATCCAATCTCTTGCCTGCATTGGGTATTCTGGCCAAATAGACCCGTTGTTCTGCCAATACGTAGTAGTTTTCCAGCAGTAGACGGTTTATTTGATTCATTTCCGGGAATTGGTTCAAGCAATACAAATAGTCCTTATACTCCAAGTAATCACAGAATGTTTTCTCCAGACTTTGGATGTATTCTTCACTTTCTTGATTTCTAAAGAATCCGGTAATGGAGGTAAAAATTTCTTTTTCGCTATCTACCCAAGTGGTTATTTCGGAAGATTCACTGACAAAATATCCCCTCACCATTCCTTTTTTGATAAAATATAGGCTGTTGCAGATTTCTCCAGCCTTGCTGATGAGTTCATTCTTTTCGAAACTGCAGCTTTTTACGTTTTGATCAAGATAATTTTTAAGTCCGGAACTTAATGTATGGATGGAATTTAAAAAGGGAACTATAAAGTTATTTTCCTCTAGGTTCTCGTTAAGAAGCATTAAAAAATATAGTTTGGTTTAAATTTTCATCAAAAATAGTACAAGAAGAATATGCAAGGCTCTTTTTAAGATTTAAATATCCTATGCTCGGATATTTTTAAATTATAGAGAACCGAACCCATATGAAACAAGCCCCAAAAACGGGGCCTGTTCAATAATAGTTCTCATCTATTTGTAATTTTCAACGCGTTCATCACTGATAACCCCGTTCCAATTGAGGCCGAAAGCGAAATCATAGGTGTTTCCGTTGGAATCTTTATACGGTTCCATATCCCTTGGCACATCTTCATACTGTGCTTCAACCGTCATCATACTACTGGGCATTTGGAAGGGTAGCAGGGCCGATGGTTCTGTCTTACCGGAAACAATATCCAGTATGGCCTGATCCTGAACCCCCATTTGGACCAAAATAGCATCGGAATACGATTCAATCTCTGCAAAAACCATAGGTTTGGACACTTTTACAACGACAACAACTGGTTTATCGCCCATTTTTCGCTTGGTATCCGTAACCAGTGCCATATCCGATATATTGGTAGCAGTGGTCGTTTTGTCCTTGTAGGAACGATTGGTTACCCCTTCTTCCAATGGGCTACCCGCTGCGATGCTTTCATCCCTGGCATTTGTAGCGGTGTAAGTTCCGTATTGCAAACTAATGGGTACATAGCCGTTGCCGCCTTTTTCACTATCGGCAACATCATAGCCAACACCACCGTTGGGACTCTCAATACCTACCAAGGCAAAATCGGCCTCTCCGGGCTCCTCGACGACCTCAAAATACTTTGACACTAACTCCATGTTAAAGGGATGCTCCGTACGTTCTTGGGTGGCCACACCGAACCAGTTTACGGTCGGGGCAACATATCGCTGTGGAACATAAACTTTGCTCTTGGTCTTAACAGGCAGTGTTTGGTCATTATTTTTCAGCATCACCACGGATTTAAGCTGTGCATTGTACCCAGCTTTCATAAACTCTGGGTTGCCCACTATTTTTTCAGTTTCATCTACTTCCAAGTAAGGATTTTCGAACAAACCTGTCCTGAAAATATTTTTAAGGAGACGAACGGCGGAAGTTTCAAAACGTTTTCTCATATATTCTTCGCCATGTTCCGCTACCCCTAGTTGATATGCCTCGATGACCGGGCCCATATCGTTGTTTCCACCGAATTGGTCACAACCGGCCTCAATAATTTTATAATGTCTTTCGGCCACGCTTAAATCTTCCACTCCCCAAGGTTTCCCTTGAAACTCATAGACCGTTGCCGCATCTCTCGTTATTCCCCAATCGGTACATACTACACCATCATAACCGTAGGTGCCCCTAAGAAGGTCTGTAATCAAATATTTGTTATAGGCATTGCCTACATTTTCTCCATTCTGGTCATCCTGTTCGTAGGAGATGGTGTAATAGGGCATTACGGCAGCGGCCATTTTAGTTGGTCCTTCCAGTGCAAACGCACCCTCCGTAAAAGGTTTCAGGTGGTCTTTAAGGTTATTGCCTGGGTAAACCGCATAAGCGCCGTAACCAAAGTGACCGTCACGCCCACCTTCTTCCGGTCCTCCGCCCGGCCAATGCTTCACCATGGCATTTACACTATTACTGCCCCAATCACCGTTTTCCGACCCTTGGAAGCCTTCCACATAAGCCCGTGCCATATCGGCGGCAAGTTTGGGGTCTTCTCCCATAGTGCCATCAAATCTGGACCATCTGGGCTCAGTAGCCAGATCTATCTGTGGGGATAGTGCTGTTGCGATACCTAGGGCACGATATTCCTGGGAAGCAATTTCTCCGAATTGTTGCATCAACGCTGGGTCAAAGCTGGCAGCCAATCCCAAGGTACTTGGCCACATGGATATTTTTCCGCCTGCACCGGCATTGAACTCGGCATAGGAGTCACTGCCGTGCCTTGGGTCGGAGCTGGTGTTTATTGGTATTCCCATGCCAATACCTTCTACCATGGCTTGGGCATTGTTGTTCCATTGAGCGGCTACCCCTGGGGTTTCTACTTGGGTAATCAACACATGTCTCAGATTATCTTCCTCAAGAAACTTCTTTTGGGCATCAGAAAGATCACTGGGTTTCGCTCCGCTTTCGGCATAGGGCTTTCCATTATAGGTCACCGCGCCAAAAAAGCTGTTGCCACCACCAGGGATGGATTGGTGGGCGCTGTAAAGCATCAACCCTGCAATTTGTTCTACGCTCATTTTAGTGGCCAAGTCATTGGCCCTTTCATCGGCGGATAACCTCCAATCTTCATAAGGGTCCAATGTCCCATTTTTGTTAAGGTCTTTAAAGGCTAACTGATCTTGGGTCAAAATGGCAATCCCGGATTTTGGACTATAACCCAACGTAGCTCCTTCTTCATTATGGACCAAGTTGAAATCACCTTTTTGTTCTTCGGTAAAGTTTGGAGAACATCCTATGAATGCGAAAGCAAAAGAAAGAATCCCCGTTCTTAAAAGTTTTTGTGAAATATGCATGATAGATAGTTTAGTTTCTTATTATGATTTGATGGCAATTTAATTGCCGTGCTATTCATAAAATATGATTTTTTACAGTATTATTCTTCAAACTGAAGATATGACTCGAAAAACGGTAGCACCTGCTGCGGAATACGTCCCTCTTTCGTGTAGATGTTGTTTACGTGGGTTCCAATGTATTCTTCTGCAAAATGGTCTATCCCTAAGTTTTCTAATTTGATGCTGAACATTTTACATTGCTGTGTAAATCTTTCACCAGCGTTACGTCCCCAATCCATTTTAATGGCCTTAAGACTTTTGAGGTTATCGATATAGTCTTCCAAATTGTAGAAAGGCATATTATCATGCCACTTTTTTAGCGTTTCCTGATGGATCACCAATTCGTCATCTTCGTAGCTGAAGGGAAAATCGCAATAAAAGGGCGGATTGTTCGGGTTGGGCGACCAAGAACGTCCAAAGGCTACCATAACCTTTCCAAAATAAGTTTTTTCCAGTTCCTCATAGGTCGATATTTTGGATAGTTGCTTAAAGGTTTCGCTGTTTGGACCGTATTCCCTTACAATGGCCAATGCACCGGGACTAATGGCATATACTGTGTTGAAGACATCGGGATGCTTCATGGCTATGTTAAATGCACCATATCCTCCCATACTGTGACCCGTGATTCCTCGACCTTCTTTTTTTGCAATGGTCCGGTAGTTTTTGTCCATGTAGGTGACCAAATCCTGTACGGTAAAGTCTTCCCAATTGCCAAAAGTCCCAGAATTGGAATAAAAACTGCCCTCGTATGTAGTTTTTTGGTTGGGAACCACCAATATAAACGGTCGTATGCGTTTGGTTTCGATAGCGTAATCCAAAATTTCCATCATAGGGGCCAACATTTGATGGTCCCCGTAAAACCCATGTAAAAAGTAGATTACCGGATATTTTTTGGTTTCATTTTGATAGTCGGGAGGGAGGTAGACCGCAACTTCCCTAGTGGGATTTTCCCCAAATTCGTTGGCCAAGTTTTTGGAATAAATGGAATCGATGACCAAGCTTCCCTTGGTGTTCTGTGAATAGGCCAGCTGTAGGGATACAATGACCAGGGCGAGTTTAAAAAGTGTTTTCATCAATCTAGTTTTGGTTTTAATTTATAAAGGCATTTCCAACAAAAAGGAGGATAGCGTTTTGCCGTGCTTGTCCAATCTGAGCGAACGGGTCACTCCTCCGCCAAGCGCTTTATGGATCACAAAATTAAGGGCGCCCAGTTGGGGGAGTTCGTAACGGGTCACTTCTCCTTCGACCATTGGGCCAAAAAAGGATTTTACCCTTTCAGCGGTAACCCCTTTATGCAGTGTTGGATAATCCTTTTCATCAAAAGCGATTACCGATATGTTTATAATGTTTCCTTTGTCTCCTGTACGGGAATGTGCTATATCTTTCAGTTTCATTTGTTAGCTTTCAAAATATTCGACTACTGGGACAACCTGGTCTTTTTTCATTAAAATGGACTGTATGGCTATTATTTCGGTGACCGATTTGGAAATCCCGCCACCCGCTGCCGGTCCGTTGGTGTAAAGTGTCTCAACCTCATTTACCAATCGTATGGCCTCTTTTTTATTCTTTGTTTTGGCGGCGACCCGAAATCGTACCTCTGAAGGTATGGTTTCGGAATCGTTCCCTTTAAAGAGACTGTTGATTCCGATCAAGTCAAAACAGATATCTTCTGTTTGAATCTGAGCGGCTTTAAGTCGGTCTTTGATAATTTCAATGGCCATTGAACCTCGTTCCAGGGCATAGCTACCGCCATAGCTTATTTGGGCATCTGCCAGGTAGCCATCATGATAACCCACGGATACTTTTAACTTTCCTGTGAGCGGCTTTCCAGAAGCTCCCGAAACGGCTATTTTATCTTTTTCGATTTCTTTGAAGATAACACCTGAAAAATCGGCAACTACGTTCGGGGTAAGGTACTCCGCAGGATTATGTACCTCGTACAACAATTGCTCTTTACAGGTGGCCGGGCTTACCATACCTCCCGAATTCTTCAATTTGGTAACAAAGAAAGTGCCATTATTCTCAATTTCGGCGATTGGAAACCCTAAATTGGCCAAGTTTGGGACTTGTTTTTTGTTCCCATCAGCAAAGTAGCCCCCGCATACTTGCGCGGCACATTCCATTAAATGCCCCAGGGCCGTCCCCTTGCCCAAAAGCGGAAAGTCCGTAAAAGACCAATTAAATTCATGAATGATAGGAGCAAGGAAAAGCGCCGGGTCGGCTACCCTTCCCGTAAGTATAATATCCGCCTTTTCTTTGAGTGCCGATAGTATTCCCTCGGCCCCTAAATAGGCATTTGCGGAAATCACTTTTTCTTGGACCGATGCAAGGGGTTCTCCGCTTTCCATGAAGGTTTGTGTGTCAAAATCAATCAAGGATTTTACATCGTCGCCATATACCGCTGCTATTTTAATATGGTTCAACCCAAGTTTTTTGGCAATATCGGCTGTTTTTTTTGCGGCAGCGATAGGGTTGGCCGCTCCCATATTGCTTATCAACGTTACTTTTTTGGAGACACAGAGGGGCAAGCAGGCCTCCATGCGCTCTTCTAGTAGAGGGTCGTAGCCCAATTGCGGGTGCTGCATTTTTTGAAGCTGCGCCAATGCAATGGTACGTTCGGCAAGGCACTCAAAAACAATGTAGTCCAGATTGCCTTTTTCAATGAGTTCCACGGCAGGTTCTATCCGGTCACCCGAATAGCCTGCTCCTGATCCTATGCGAATTGTTTTCTTCATTTTATATGGGAATAACTCCTATCAAAACGGAGATTAATGTCATTACAAGCGTGGTCAAAAAGGCATATTTGAATGTAAATTTTTGATGGTCTGCCAAATCTACTTTGGACAGTCCTATCAAAAGGAATGTTGCTGCGGTAAGTGGGCTCAATGGGAAGCCGGTGGTCATTTGCCCCATAAGGGCCGCTTGCCCCATGGTTGCGGAAGCAATGCCAAATTCGTTCCCTGTTTGGGCCAATATGGGCAGAAAACCAAAGTAAAAGGAATTGGGGTCGAACAGAAAGCTTAGTGGCATACTGAGTACAGCGAGCATAATCGGCAGTTTTTCCCCTGCCGACCTTGGAACGATTTCCACAGCGCTTTCGGCCATTTGGGCGATCATTCCCGATTCCTTCATGATTCCGGTAAAAACTCCCGCGGCCAATAGAATCGAAGCCATTAAAATTGCGGCCCTGGAATGAGAAAAAATTAAATCCTTCTGCTTTTCCAAACTGGGAAAGTTGAGCATCAGTACCACAACGGTACCGATCATGAAAACCATTGCAGGGGGAACGGCCCCTGTAATTAAAAAAACGAGTGCCAAAAGGGTAATGGCAACATTGGGCCAAAAGAACCTCGTTTTGGAAGGCATCGTAGGTATTTCGGCATTTGTTGGCACCGTCTCTTCGCTTTGCGAAATGTTTTTCTGAATATTGAGTCGTTTTGATTCTTTTTTCCCTAATCTCCAAGCCACAAGAATGACGAACAATAGTCCTCCTATCTGCGGTAGCATTATTGGAGAATAGATTTCGGCTACGCTAAGGTTGAGCGCAGAGGCCGCCCGAATGGTGGGGCCGCCCCAAGGGAGCATGTTCATGGTGCCGGCGGCCAGCGAGACCACACAGGCCAGAACACGTCTGTCCATGTTCAATTTTTCATACAATGGGAGTATTGCAGGGATTACTATTAAAAATGTGGTGGCTCCAGAACCGTCAAAATGTACGGTCATTGCCAATAGCGCTGTTCCCACTGCAATCAAAGTAGGGTTGGTACCGACCCATCTCAATATGGTATTTATGATCGGGTTGAACATGCCTGCATCGGTAAGGATTCCAAAAAAAAGTATGGCAAAAACAAACATGGCCACCACAGGGGCTATATTCTTTATCCCCGTTAAGGCAAAATCAAAGGTTTCCCAGCCATAACCAGAAATCAAAGCGCCTATTGTTGGAACTAAGATCAACGCTGCCATTGCGCTCATTTTTTTGGTAAGAATGAGTGTAAGAAGGACAATGATGATGAGTAAACTGGTTAAAAGCAATTGTTAAGGTTGTTATGTGTCTTATTTTATTGTTAGGGCATGTCATCATGTAACCTGATTATCCAATCAAATCCCAAGGATGTTTCCATGGACCCCGATACTGATGTTTTAATAGGGTAGTGGCTTCTACATCATCTATGATGATTCTTTTTTGAGGATCGTAGGTCAACGGCCGTTCCAATGCCATGGAAAGATTTGCGATAATACAACTGGCTGTGGAAATGTGCCCTTGTTCCACGTCGGCAATGGGCAATCCGTCCCTTTCTATGGAATCCAACAGGTCCAGCATGTGGGCCCTGGTTGCCGGAGCGGTATGCAATTCGATACCGTCTTCTTTCAAATCCTCCGGATATTTTTCCCTCTCATAAACAACTTCCTTTTTAATGGTTTCACCATCGCCGTTGGGAATAAATTCATATTGGTGCACACTGCCTTTTAAAGTCCCTTTTTCGCCATAAATAAAAAACGCCCATGGATATTCGGGGTCCGTGGGAGTACCCCAACTGCGGTGCTGCCAAATGCAGTTAAGTTCATCAAACTCAAAAATGGCGGTTTGTGTATCGGAGATGTTGGCAACTGAGTCTTTTTGCACATAAATACCTCCGGTTGAGCTCACTTTTTTGGGCCATCCCAGACCTAACATCCAACGAACGGTGTCCAGCATATGAACGCACATGTCGCCCACAATGCCATTGCCGTATTCCATAAATGCCCTCCATCTGCGGTGAGGGATTCCAATATATGGTCTTAACGGGGATGGTCCGGACCAAAAATCGTAATCAAAATAATCCGGGACTTTCTGGACTGGTGGATTGGCGTTCCACCGCATATGGTAATAGCAGCACATTTCCACATGGGAAATCTTGCCCAAAAGTCCTGCGTCAATAATATTTTTCTTTCCCTCCACTAAATGGGGCGTACTTCTTCGCTGTGTGCCTACTTGTACTTTTTTTCCAAGTTTTCTTGCGGTGGACAAAATGGCTTCTCCCTCCATAACGTCAAGGCTTATAGGCTTTTGAAGATATAGATGGGCTCCAGATTCCATGGCTTCAATAGCTTGGAGTGCATGCCAATGGTCGGGGGAACCAATAAGAACGATATCCAGGTCTTTTTCAGCCAACATTTTCCGGTAGTCGGAGTACAATCGCGGTTTTTTGCCCGACGGTTGACGCTGCGCTACCAATTTGGCTGCTTCTTCCAGTTGGCGCTGGTCAACATCGCAGAGCGATACCACCTCTACATTGGCGACCTGAATTAGTTTAAAAAGATCACTTTTCCCATACCAGCCGCAGCCAATAAGACCTACGTTCCATTTTTTTTGTGAATACATGAGGTCAAGGCCATAAGCTCCAAAAGAAGATAGGGCCAGTGCAGCGGAGGAGGTTCTTATAAAATTTCTTCGGTTGATGTAAAAATGCTTGGATTCCATGTTATAGGCTCCATTTGTTGCCTACTTCACTTAGTGGAATACATCCGTGGTATGCGCCAGGAATAGGGTCGTAACTCAACACATTTTCACCGATTTCCTCGGAGGTAAAATATCCCCATAGGGCCGTTGACTTCAGGGAACGATAAAAGCCGACAGGTTCCGGGTTGCCTACGGCGGTTCCCCAAACACCGCTGGCGAATTGGCCTGAATTTTCCTCTGCTTTTTCCAAGACCTTGATTTGGTCGGCCTCCGAAAGATTGATAAAGTTGTCTCCAAAATCGGAAATGCAATCGGCGTTGAATTGCTCTATTTCTTTTCTAAGGTGCTTTTGACCATCTGCATCATACAGTTGGGCATACACCTTATCCATAAAAATATCCACTTTTACATCCAGTGCACCGGGTGTTTCGGTACGGGGCAGTATCATATCCACTATTTTGGAAACAAATGCAGCTTCTTCCAAGGTAAGGAATTGGGGTTGCCAATCTATCCGTGATTCATTTTTGCAAGATTGAAGGATAGATAGCAGCGAAGGTCCGGCCACAACGGCTGCTGCCATACTTCCTGTAAATTTTAGGGCTTTTCTCCGGTCCATGATCAAATATTGAATTTTTTTAGTTCTTCCACGGCGTGATTGGCCGCTCTAGCTGTTAAAGCCATATAGGTTAGGGATGGATTTACACAAGAGTTCGAGGTCATGCAGGCTCCATCGGTAACAAATACATTTTTAGCCCCATGAACCTGATTGGTTCCGTTTAGTACGGAAGTTTTTGGATCACGGCCCATGCGGGCAGTTCCCATTTCGTGCACCCCATAACCGGGTTCGTGCTCATTATCAAACCCTATAACGTCTTTTAATCCTGCTTTTTCCAACATTTCCACCGCATCTTCTTGGATTTGTTTGTTCTGGGCCAGTTCGTTCTCTTTATATTCACAGTCGATGGATAGGGTAGGTTGCCCCCATTTATCGGTGACATCTTTGTTCAAATAAACCTTGTTTTCATGATAGGGCAGGCATTCTGCAAATCCGGTAATAAAGAACTCCCAAGGTCCGGGCTTCATGATGCTGTCTTTATAATCTCCTCCAAATTCCTTTCGATTGGCAGCCTCGCTATTCCCCATTCTGTATCCTGCGCCTTGAAAACCAAAACCTCGTAGGAATTTATCGGATTTTGAGTTTTCATCGATGTTCCAATAGCGTGGGATGTAGATTCCGTTGGGTCTTCGGCCGCTGTAATAGTTGTCCTCAAATCCTTCTACTTTGCCAAGTGCCCCTACACGGTAGGTATGGTCCATGAGATTATGTCCCAATTCACCACTATCGTTGCCCATTCCCTCTGGAAAACGGTTGGAGGTAGAGTTCAGTAATATTTGTGTGGTGCTGAGCGTGGAGGCGTTGCAAAAAATAATTTTGGCCTTGAATTCGATGTCCTCATTGGTTTCTGCATCAATGATTCGCACGCCGGATGCCTTGCCCTTTTCTTCGTCGAACATAATGGATTGAACGATAGAGTAGGGCCTAAAGGTAAGGTTGCCAGTGGCATTGGCCGCTGGAAGTGTTACTGCATTACTGCTAAAATAAGCTCCAAAGGGACACCCACGGCTACATCTGTTTCGATATTGGCATTGTCCCCTTCCGTTGATCGGTTGTGTTAAATGCGCAACACGGCCTATGATCATATGTCTTCCGGGAAAATCTCGTTCAATACGCTTTTTTATATCTTTTTCCACGCAGTTCATTTCCATTGGCGGGAGAAAATGACTGTCCGGTAGCTGAGGCAGTCCGAGGGCCTCACCGCTGATTCCTGCAAATTTTTCCACGTAGGTGTACCAAGGCTCCAAATCTTTATATCGGATGGGCCAGTCCACACCATGGCCGTCTTTTGCGTTGGCCTCAAAGTCCATTTCGCTCCATCGGTAGGTCTGTTTGCCCCACAAAAGTGAACGTCCGCCCATTTGGTGGCCCCGAATCCAAAGGAATGGTTTTACCTCGGTGTACGGGTTTTCTTCGTCGTTGGCATAAAAATGCTCGGTATCCTGGCCAATGAACCCGGAGCGAATCCCTTTATAGTGTTTTTTCTTTTGTTCAGGTGTAAGTCCCCCGCGCAGTTCCATATCCCAAGGGTCCAGGTTTGCGGTGGTATAATCTTTTGGATGCTCCACAACGGGGCCACGTTCCAAGACCAAGGTTTTCAACCCTTTTTCGCAAAGTTCCTTGGCGGCCCACCCACCGCTTATACCCGAGCCTATAACTATGGCATCGTAGGTGTGTTTGGGGTCTGCATCAATATTAAAGTTTGGCATTTTATTGTTTAGTTAAGGTTTAAAGGTTGCAAATATTGATTAACTTAAAATGTCTCTTTTGTTATAATTTAGGTTTCTTCCACTTTTGCTTCATCAAAACTGTAGAGGTATGGAGCTTTGTTGGCAGCTCCGGTGTACAGCTTTTCGTGTCTTTTTAAAAAATCCATGCTCAGCATCTTCCGTTGAAACGTGGTACGACGAAATTCTTTGTTCAAAATGGCCTCATATACTTTTTGCAGTTCCTTCATCGTGAATTTTTCTGGCAAAAGGTTGGTGCCTATGGGTTTTTTGCCCAAATCGTTCCGAATGGATTCTAAAGCTTTTTCTACGATTTCTACGTGGTCGATGATCAATGGGGGCAGATTATTGATATCGTACCAGTTGATGGAGTCCGAAAGTTTATCGGGTGTTGGCTTTACCTGATTGTAATCGATCAGGGAATAGTAGCCCACGGTAAGAAACCTATCGGCCAACCAATGGCTGTTGGTAATTTCGTACCCTTTTCCTCTTGCAATCTTTTTCATGGGGGTTGCACTGTCCCTGCTTAGTTTCCCGAAAGTATGGAACTGTTCCAAATGGATTTTTTCCAGACCAGTACGTTCCCTTACCCCCCTTTTAACGGCATCGAGCAAATTTTCATCCCTTCGAATGAAGCCGCCAGGTAGCGCAAACAAGCCGGAATTTTGATATTCTAGTATCAAAATCTTTAGCTCTTCCCCAGTAAAACCAAAGATTACAGTGTCGTAGGCAACATTGGTTATATGTTCTTTTTCTAATGGAAGCATGTTGTAAACATCGCAAAATTTACGTCAAAAAAACATAATTACGAAAAAAAGAAAGTATTATTGTAACAAAATGATACAATAAAGACCTCAAAAATGAAAATTTCTAATTTAATTTTAATGATGCTTCTTGTTTTTGGTACGGCCATTGGCCAAAACAAAAATGCATTCCCAGTTCAGGTAAGCGTTGAAAATGGCACTATTGAAGGGAATTACAACACCCACACAGGTATACAATCTTATTTAGGTGTGCCTTTCGCTAAACCGCCCGTTGGTGATTTAAGATGGAAGGCACCACAGCCGCTTGATGATTGGACTGGTGTAAAGGAAACCAAGGTTTTCGGTCCCAGACCTATGCAAACAATGGTGTTCGGGGACATGAAATCACGATCCGATGGAGTTAGCGAAGATTGTCTTTACTTGAATGTTTGGACGCCAGCGAAGCATGATACCAAAGGTTTACCGGTCTTGGTCTATTTTTATGGAGGAGGCAATGTAGCGGGTGATGCTTCAGAATATCGATATGATGGTGAGAGCATGGCCAAAAATGGAATGGTGGTCGTCACCACCAACTACAGGTTGAATATTTTTGGGTTCTTGTCCCATCCTGAACTTACCAAGGAATCCCCATACAATGCTTCTGGCAATTATGGGGTGCTAGATCAGAATATGGCCTTGCAGTGGGTCCAAAAAAACATAGCTGCTTTTGGTGGAGATCCTGCTAAAGTCACAATTGCGGGAGAGTCTGCAGGTTCGGCCGGAACAAGTCTTCAAATGGCATCGCCTTTGTCCAAGGATTTGATTGCCGGTGCCATAGGGGAAAGTGGAGCCGCTATTAATCCGACCATGGCCCCGGTAACTTTAGAGGAAGGAGAAAAAATGGGTCAGGCCTTTTTGGAAAAGGCCGGTATAAAATCTATATCGGACTTTCGTAAAATGAGCACACGGGAAATCTATGAAGTTTATAATGACTCAAGAATGTTTGGGTTCCCCGTCGTAGTGGATGGTTATTTTTTACCTAAAACCCTGCCAGAGATATTTGAGGCGGGCGAGCAGGCCCAAGTACCGTTATTATTGGGATGGAACTCAGCTGAAATACCAGCCATGGCACTTACACAAGGTCAGCCGCTTACTGTTGAAAATTATAAGAACAAGGTGAAACAATTATATCCAGAGGATTATGAAAGGGTTCTTGAGCTTTATCCTTATGGCTCGGAAAAGGAACTATTACATTCGGCCACGGATTTGGCATCTGACCGATTTATTGCCTACAGTACGTGGAAATGGTTTGATCTACATCGAAAAAATAGTGACCAGCCGGTTTACCGATACATGTATTCCAAATTGCGACCACCCTTAAAAGATGCAAACTTGGCATCTGGACTGGCAGGCGGAACCGTGGAGAAAGACGAAAATACCCCTCAAATGCCTGCTCCGGTCGGTGCGCCCCATGCCTGTGAAATTGAATATGCTTTGGGAAACCTTCATTTAGTGGACGATTATGCATGGACCCGTGACGATAAAAAGGTTTCTGAGACCATGCAGGCCTATTTTGTCAATTTCATCAAAAACGGCAATCCAAATGGTGAGAAATTGCCCGAATGGCCCAACGCGAATATTTCGGATGAAAATCCTCCGGTAATGGTCCTTGATGTGGAGAGTAAATCCAAGAGAGCTGATCACGATAAAAGGTATGAATTTCTGGATACCAAGTACTTGAAGAAATAGGGTGTTTTTCTGTAACAAATCAGCAACGTTTTGTTGATTTTTTCCATCGGTAAAATTGTAGGTGTCAATCTGTGGTGCGGGCATACTGCGCCAAGCCTGCGGAAAAATTAACTTTTTGTTAGGATTATCATTTTTACATTATGCATAGGGTGATTTTATTATTTTAAATATTTACTGTTAAAATATTGCCAATTATAAAATTTTAACTATTATTGTTCCTGATTGAGACAATATGCACGGTCGAAATCAGTCATTATAACTAAACTAAATAGACTATCTATGAATCAAATCACAATTCAGATTTTGATGAGATGGGCCGTTTCCGTAAAAAGGTATTCGGCATTCATTTTATCAATGACAATGATGTTGGTGGGTGGATCTGCCATGGCAGCTGCCCCGGACTTGGATGAAGTTACTTCTCCTCCTTACCAAACAACCATAACGGGTACAGTTGTGGACAATTTTGGAACTCCCTTACCTGGTACCAATGTCATTGTAAAGGGGACAACTAACGGTACCCAGACAGATTTTGATGGAAATTATTCCATCACCGCCCCTTCCGATGCAACCCTGATATTTTCTTATGTCGGGTTTAAAACGGTAGAAATTCCCGTTAACGGAAACGCTACATTAGACGTTACCATGCAGGAAGATGCCGCTGCATTGGACGAGGTCGTTGTAACAGGGTATGGAAGCCAGACAAGAGGTGAATTGACCGGTTCCGTAGGAACGGTGGATGTTGCCGAAGCGACCAAAACTCCTGTAGTAAACGCAGCGGAAGCTTTGCAAGGACGGGTTTCCGGTGTTACCATTACCAACAACGGTTCACCTGGATCTACTCCAGTAGTACGTATTAGAGGTTATGGAACTGGTAACAGTAACGACCCTCTATACATTATTGATGGTGTTCAAACAGATGACGCAAGTATCTTGAACTCCATTAACCCAGCGGATATTCAGCAGTTAAACGTTCTAAAAGATGGTGCAGCTGCAATATATGGTGCTAGGGCATCCAATGGTGTTGTAATTGTGACTACCAAGAGTGGTGGTTATAACCTGAATACTGCAAAGGTTTCTTTGGACATGTATACCGGTTTTTCAACTGCAACAAATTTACCTGAACTTTTGAATGCTGAACAGCACGGTCAAATGATCTGGCAGAGTATCATAAATGATGGAGGTACTCCTTCACATCCACAATATGGAAATGGTCCTACTCCCGTAGTTCCACAAACCATTCAAGGTGATGTTCCTGTGACCATGAACGTTAGACCAGGTGGAACAGATTGGTTGGATGAAATCTACAGAACCGCGATTACCCAAAATGCTTCCATTACATTGGAAAATGGTAACGAAAAATCCAAGTTCCTTTTCTCGGCAGGTTATTTGAACCGTCAAGGTATTCAAATCCATACAGGATTTAAAAGAGGAAACGTACGATTGAACTCTGAGTTCAAGATCGGAGATAAAATCCGAATTGGAGAACACGCAAACATTTCTTTTGATCGAAGAAGTGGAGGTCAGTCATGGTACAACTTTGCAACTAGGATGTCTCCATTGGTGCCTGTTTATGATGCAGAGGGCAACTTTGCAGGTAGCTATAGTAATTCCAACGGACTTTCCAACCCCAACAACCCTGTTGCGGAGGCTACTCGTCAGAAAGACAATTTTGCCAAGACCTTTAGGGTGTTTGGTGACATTTATGCTACAGTCGATATCATCGATGGATTACAGTTCAAGACTTCCTTGGGTGGTTCTATCAGAGCTTTTAACGACAGACGTTTTAGACCTTTGATTCCTGAATCCCCAGAGCCAATTGCAACCAATACGCTTACTGAAGCTGATCAGGATACTTACGAATGGGTATGGACCAATACGTTGAACTATAAGAAGTCGTTTGGCAATCATAACCTTAATGCTTTGATCGGTATCGAGGCATTGGACAATCACGGTAAAGGAAAGGAAATCTCAAGAACAGATTACTTTTTTGAAACACCTGATTATTACTTGTTGAGCAATGGTGGGGGTGCGGCCAACGTGGCCTACGCCTATGATAATGCATCTTCATTGTATTCTTTGTTCGGAACGGTCAACTACGATTATGATGGTCGTTATTTGTTTACTGCTACCGTACGTCGCGATGAGTCATCAAGATTTATCGGTGACAATAAAAGTGATGTTTTCCCATCATTCAGCGCAGGTTGGGTAGTGAGCAACGAATCTTTTTGGCCAACCGATTCTTTCATGAGCCGTTTAAAATTAAAAGGATCATGGGGTCAATTGGGTAACCAAACTCTTCCGGTGAACAACCCTACGACCAATATTTCAATATTGAGCGAGCAGTATGCCAATTACGTGTATACAGGAAGTGGAGGAGCGGCCCAAGGTGCACTTTTGTCTGCTGCCGGTAATCCAAACTTAAGATGGGAAACCAGTGAAACCACTAACTTTGGTATAGAACTTGGCTTTTTTGACAATAGATTGAATTTTTCTGCGGAATACTTTACGATTACCACAAAAGATTTGATCAACCAGGATGAGCAGTTGTTCAGTTCAACAGCAATTGATGCCGCCCCACCGTATGTGAACTTAGGTTCCATTGAAAACAAAGGTGTGGATGCAACTTTGAGCTATTCAGACCAAACCGATTCTGGCTTTAGTTATGGTATCGATGTGAATTTCTCTAGCTACAAGAACGAAGTGGTTGACTTGATCAGTGCCTTCCAAACAGGTTTTGGTGGATTCAGAACTACTGGAACTGTAACTAGAACGCAGGAAGGACAGCCAATATCATCTTTCTACGGAAGGGTTGTTGAAGGAATATTCGCTTCTGAATCCGAAGTGGCGAACGCTGCCGACCAAGGATTCGAGACCAATGCCGACGGTGTCGGTAGGTTTAGGTACAAGGATTTGAACAATGATGGAACAATTGACGATGAGGATAGGACTTTTATTGGATCTCCTCACCCAGATTTCACATATGGTATTAACCTAAGACTTGGTTACAAAGGATTTGATATGTCTGCATTCTTCCAAGGTTCTCAAGGAAATGATATTTTCAACAACGATAAAGTGTATACCGATCTTCCTACGTTCTTTGATGCGAACAGAAGTGTTCGTGTATTGGATTCTTGGACTCCTGACAACTTGGATGCCCAATTGCCTGCATTGAGCCAGAGTATCACAAACAATGAGGGTACACCAAGTACATTTTTTGTGGAGGATGGATCTTACATGAGATTGAAGAACTTGCAAATTGGATATACCTTTAACGAGCAAGTATCCAGCTACCTAGGAATGGATAGTGTTCGTTTGTATCTACAGGGTACCAACCTGTTCACAATCACGGATTACAATGGAGTTGATCCAGAGTTACCACCAAGATTTGTAAATGGATCCATTGATAACCTTACCATAGGAGTTTCTGATAACAACTATCCTTTAGCTTCAATTTATTCCTTCGGGGTTAATCTAAAATTTTAAAAAATGAAAAAGAAGATATTATATTCAACAATATTTGCAGGTCTATTGCTATGGTCCTGTAGCAAAGATTTTACTGAAAAGGCTGCCACTGGCGCCCTTTCGGATGATGCGCTTCAAAATGCAACTGGGGTCGACCTTAAGTTGACCGCAGCATACTCTGCAATGGACGGAGAACGTATCAATCGACAAGGTGAAGGAGTAGCGGCCGGTGGAGACAACTGGTGGGCAGATGTCATTTCTGATGACGCTCACAGAGGAAGTGAAGATGGTGACAACACCGCTTTGTTCCAGGTTGAAACTTTGGACTGGCAAACAGGTAATAGCTGGTTCTTGGGAAGATGGAGCGCCCTTTTTGGAGGAGTGAACCGTTGTAATGCCGTTCTTGACCTGATTAGTCAGATTGAAGAAGGCGATTTTTCCCAACAAGAAGGTGAAGCCCTTTTCTTAAGAGCTTATTTCAACTTTGAGCTTCAAAAGTTTTATGGTAATGTTCCATTTATTTCTGTGGAAAATTTGGTGAATCAGGAGTTCAATCAGCCAAACCCAGGTCCTATCTGGGCAGAGATTGAAGCCGATTTACAAGCTGCCATTGCCAATTTGGGAGACGAAGTCATAACTGGTAGGGCCAATGCTTGGGTTGCCAAGGCGTTCTTAGGTAAAGCTTACCTATATCAAGGTAAGTATGCAGAGGCACTTCCTTTGTTCAACGATGTGATCAACAATGGACCATATTCCTTGAATGAAGAGTTTGTTGACAACTTTAATTTTGCTGGTGAAAATGGGCCTGAATCCATGTTTGCCATTCAATTCGCTTCGGATACAGGACGTTCTTTCAACGGTAACGGTGCAGGTACTTTGAACTTTCCTGGTGGTGGACCTTTGGGTACTTGTTGTGGTTTTTACCAGCCTACCCAAGATTTGGTGAACGCTTACCAGACCGATGGTTCAGGATTGCCATTATTGGATTCCTATGCGGCGACCGATGTTGATAGTGATTACGGAATTAACAGTAGTGAGCCTTTTACCCCATATACTGGTCCGCTAGATCCAAGATTGGACTATACCGTGGGTAGAAGAGGTATCGACTATAACGGTTTTGGCGTCATGCCAGGAAAGGAATGGATAAGGGCTTCTTTTACGGATATCTCTGGTCCTTATTTGCCCAAAAAGAACATGTACCAAGCTGGCGAGGTAGATGCTCAACGTGGTACAGGAGGTTGGGGATCTGACTGGTCCGGTATCAACTACAACGTGATGCGTTTTGCAGATGTATTGTTGATGGCCGCCGAGGCTGCAGTAGAGCAACCAACTCCAAATTTACCTTTAGCGGTGGAATATGTGGATAGGGTTCGTAACAGAGCAAAAAACATGAGCTATGTTCAGGCAGTTGATGATAGTGGGGATGCCGCTAACTATCAGATTGAGCCTTACGGAACTTTTCCAGATGTTGCTTTTGCAAGAAAAGCTATCCGATTCGAGCGTCGCTTGGAGTTTGGAATGGAAGGACATCGATTGTTTGACCTGAGAAGGTGGGACAATGCGATGGAAACTATCAATACGTATATCGAAAATGAAGGCGAAGATTTCTATTTGTCCAATTATGATACAAAATTTGGTACCTATCAACCAAGACATGATTTGATTCCGATTCCTGTCAATGCCATCGACCAGAGTGGTGGAGTGTTGACTCAGAATCCTGGATATTAATAATGTGTAGTCTGAGTTAGTTTAATTTAATTCAAGTAAATAGGTTGTCAATTTGTTTTGGCAACCTATTTTTAATTATACCCTATCCTTATCAATACAACCCTAGGTTATCATAGCTTTAACTTTTATTTTCACAATCATCAAAAAGGATTTTGATTAATAATGGATTAATCTTTGACTAATAAAACCTTACTATTTTGTAGTAAAGAAAACTCTTGCTACATTTTCTCTTTTATCAATCTGTAAATCTCATCAACCACAATGATCAAGCATTCTGTTTTACTATTATTTGCTTTCTTTTTAGCGGTTTCTTGTTCTAAAAAAGAAGAAAACAAGCTGTTCTCCAAGGTATCCTCCAGCCGTTCCGGTGTTACCTTTAATAATCAGATCATTGAGACCGATAGCTTTAATATACTTACAAGCGAATATATTTTTAATGGAGGCGGAGTTGCCGTGGGAGACTTCAACAACGATAACAAACCTGACCTATTTTTTACGGGCAATCAGGTACCAAACAAATTATACCTCAATCAAGGGGATTTCAAATTTAAGGATGTCACCAAAGCTGCAGGTGTGGAAGCCGCCGATAAATGGAAGACGGGTGTAGCGGTGATAGATATCAACAACGATTCGCTCTTGGATATTTATATATGTGCGGCCATGTACGAATCCCCAGAGGAAAAGGCCAACATGCTATACATCAATCAAGGTGTTGATGATAACGGAGTTCCCGTATTTAAGGAAATGGCCAAGGAATTTGGAGTGGCCGATACCGGAAACAGTATGAATGCCGCTTTTATTGATTACAACAAGGACGGTCTTATGGACCTATATGTGCTCAATAATGTGGACATCCACATATTGCCTGCAAATTACAGGGAAAAAATAACCGATGGTTCGTCCCTGAGCAACGATCATTTGTACCGTAACAATGGGGACAACACCTTTACGGATGTTACCATGGACGCCGGTATAACCATAGAGGGGTACGGACTTGGAGTGGCCATTTCGGATTTGAATTACGATGGCTGGCCCGATATTTATGTGAGCAACGATTATCTGAGCAATGATATCATGTACATCAACAATGGTGATGGAACATTTACTGATAAGATCAGTGATTTTATCAAACACCAAAGTAAATTCTCGATGGGTTCCGATATCGCCGACTTCAACAACGATGGGTATCTTGATATTGTTACCCTTGATATGCTCGGGGAAACTAATTTAAGGTTAAAAACGACCATTAAATCCACCATGTACAACGATTATTACATGAACGATAAGTATGGTTACGACTATCAATATATGCGAAACATGCTCCAAATGGGGCAAGGACCCGAGACGCCATATAGCGAAATTGGTCTCATGGCGGGAATAGCCAAGACCGATTGGAGCTGGTCGCCACTTTTTGTGGACGCCGATAACGATGGTCGCAAAGACCTGTTGATTACCAATGGCTTTCCAAGGGATATTACCGATCTGGATTTTGGAGAGTTTAATTTTAATGTTCAGAAATATCTCAGCACCGCCCAGATTTTGGACTCCATTCCTGTGGTTAAAATTCCAAATTATGCATATCGTAACGAAGGAAACGGACAATTCAAGGATGTAGGGGAAGAATGGGGCTTAAGCATCCCTTCCTTTTCCAATGGCGCGGCCTTTGTAGACTTGGATGATGATGGAGACCTGGATTATGTGGTAAACAATATCAACGATGAGGCGTTCATCTTTCAAAACAACCTCCAAAAAGAGAATTACGAAGGCAGCAACTTTCTCAAGTTGGATTTAAAAGGCCCAAAATCAAACAGAGCTGGTCTAGGCACCAAGGTTGCCCTAAGGTTCGAGGATGGAACCTTTCAATTTTATGAACACCAATTAAGCAGAGGATACCTATCAACGGTGCACAGCATGGCCCATTTTGGACTTGGCCCGCAAAAGCAGATTGTATCATTGGAAATTGTATGGCCGGATGGGAAATATCAAAAAATCCCAGATGTGCAGAGCAATCAAACCTTGACGGTCGATTATGGAAATGCATCAATGATGGATACAAAAGAATTGGCATTTCCGCTGGCGCCCAAAAAACCAGAACCCATATATGTAGAGGTTTCGGACCAAATAGGAGTCGATTTCATCCATGAAGAAACCGATAAGATAGATTTTAACGTACAGACCACATTGCCACATAAACTTACCCAAAATGGTCCAAGGTTGGCAAAAGGGGATATCAATGGAGATGGTTACGAAGACTTTATTATTGGAAGTTCATCGGGCTACTCCCCAATGATTTTTATGCAGGACGCAAATGGAAATTTTAAGGGTAAGGCCATATTTGAGGACGAAGCAAGTAAAAAACGCGAGGAAACAGGTATTGCCCTATTTGATCTGGACAATGATGGAGACCTTGATATTTATATGGTCGCGGGAAGCAATGAGTTTGATCTGGACTCCCCGTACTATCAAGACTACCTGATGATCAATCAGGGAAATGGAACTTTTGTGAGGTCTATGGATAGATTGCCAAAAATCAACTCTAGCGGCTCCGTAGTGGAAGTTGAGGATTTTGATGGCGATGGTTACGTGGACCTATTTGTGGGCGGACGAACTCCTTTTTCCCAGTATCCCAAACCCGATAACTCCTATTTACTTAAAAATGAAAAGGGCACCCTGGTCGATGTTACCGATACGTACAGCAAAGCTTTGAGAACCCCGGGGATGATTACCGATGCGAAATGGGCAGATTTGAACCAGGATAATTTGAAGGACTTGATTCTTGTGGGCGAGTTTATGCCAGTGACCGTTTTCATCAATAAAAAAGATTCGTTTGAGCCAATGGGCCAAACGGGAATGCAGGAACTATCCGGTTGGTGGGAATGTGTTTTAGCGGAAGATTTTGATGGTGATGGCGATATTGATTTGATTGCGGGAAATTTAGGAGAAAATAACCTGTACAATCCGTCAAAGGATAGACCTGTTACCATGTTGGCCAAGGATTTCGACAATAACGGTGCCATTGACCCTGTTATGTTCGCATATTTCAAAAGTGACTTTGAAGATGCCACATACAGACCTTATCCGGTCAATTTTTGGGGAGATCTAATGTCACAAAGTCCAATGTTCAGGAAAAAGTTCAACTATTTCAGGGAGTTTGCGAAAACCACCAAAAATGACCTGTTTACACCGGAACAATTGGAAGGAGCGGATGAATTGATGGCCAATCATGATGAGACCACATATTTCGAGAACGATGGCAATGGCAGTTTTACCATGGGCAAACTTCCTTGGCAAACACAGCTGGCCCCCATTAAATGCATGATTCAGACAAATGCGTCAACCAATTCCTCAACAGATGTATTGATGATCGGGAACGATTTTGGAAATGAAGTGTTCATTGGAAGATATGATGCTTTCAACGGGGGAGTTCTTATGGGGGACAACAATGGCGGATTTGAATTCAAGAATGCAGAAGAAAGTGGATTTAAGGTCACCGGTGATGCCAAGGACATGGTTCAGGTGGAAAGAGCCAATGGAGGACACCCATATATCGTGGTAACACAGAATAGGGGCAAGGCCTTGGTCTTTACCAAAGCTGAGTAGTCCATGTCAATTTGTTTTTACGAACCATAGATTCCTGACCCTTCCGTTGGATATAAGGACCCCATTGATCTCACCGTTTTCACGGGTAAATTTTAAGGTCCGTAGAGGATAATCTCCCTCCACAAGATCTTTGAATTTTTGTTCCAAGGGAATTTCACCGTGCTTAATATGAAAAGCATACAATTTATCCCCGTTTGTGTGTATCGCATAGGAAGTATGTATTTCCGGGCTATAATAGGAACCTACATATTCTTGCGCCAGTTCCTGGGTTATGGATCTCTCAGTATATCTTTTGAAAGTTTGAGGTTTTCCACTATGGGGTACATAGGTAAATGTGTTTTTGTCGAATATGATTTGCGTACCGCTCCGAATGGCCTCGAACGTTTTTGGTTTGATGGGCAAGAATACGGTTTTGGAATTTCCCAAAAATAAAGTATCGCCGTTGATGCTCACTTCTTGTTCCTCATAGGTTTCATGGTCCCAATAGGTGCCCACATAAGACTCCATGGTCTTGGGCGATATTTTGATGGGCTCAATACTTTTGGGCGAAAGCGTTTGTCCAAAAAGCACTTCGGCAATTTTATTGGATTTTCCACCAGGGTTGGAGGATGAAAAGTTGGTTATAATGGCAATACTGATTTTTTCTTCTGGAAACACCGCTATATTGGAACGGAAACCACCGATGGACCCTCCATGACCAATCCTTTTCTTGCCCATCAATTTGTCCACATTCACTCCTAGCGCATATTGATTATAACTGCCATCGTTCAAGGGGTCCAGTGTGGGCATCATGGCAAAGGCATTTTCCCATCCGGGTAAAGGGTCATAGTAGTTCTTTAGATATTTCAGCAAGTCGGAAGTGGTAGTATGTATGTTCCCTGACCCTACATATCCCCAATATTCAACGGCCCTTATAAAACCCTTTCTCTGTTTATAATAAGAGGTTGCATTATTGGGAACAATACGGTCATAACGGTCTTCCACATAAGTATCTTCCATCCCCAACGGAACAAATATGTCCTCTTTCATATAATCTACAAAAGGCTTCTCGGCCACTTTCTCTATAATGTTGGCCAAGAACATATACCCCGTATTGCAATAAAGATATTCAGACCCGGGTTCAAAGTTAAGATCGGTCTGTAATTCCATGATCCTGTCCAGATCCTCGTTCGTCCTAGCATCGTCGTTCCTCCATCCGGCCAAGGCAAAAAGTGCGTGAAGGCTTCGAAGGCCACTGGTGTGGTGCATCATTTGCCTAATGGTGATTTTGCTCCCGAAATCGGCAAGCCCATCAATGTAGGTATCAATGGTGTCGTCAATGGACAATTTACCTTCCAAATGTAACTTTACAATTCCAAGTGAACTGAACTGTTTCGATACCGAGGCCACGTTGAACTCGGTTTTTGTGGTATTGGGAATAAGATATTCAAGGCTCGCAAGACCATACGCCTTGGAAAAAACAACATCGTTTCCCTTCATAACGGCGATGGCACCTCCCGGATGATTGGGCCGGTTCCATTCCAAGAACAAGCTGTCTATCTCTAAAAATTGTTTCTCACTTATCTGACCGTTTGAAGCAACCCCGGTAAGCAGGGCAAAACCAAAAAGCAGTCTTAGGAACCTTTCTTTCATAAATTCTTATTTGTCAAGTCCCGCTTGGGACAATGCAATCAATAATGCCAATTGAATGGACTCGTCACTTTCTTCATCGTTCAAGTACCATTCGTGCAAAGAATGGGCACCTCCTCCTTGTCCACCTCTACCGATACATACGGCTGGAATTCCTTTGGAAACGGGGATGTTGATATTTGTGGAACCTCTTCCCAGGCGAGGTGTCTCACCAAAAAGTTTGGTGGCTGCCATGGTCCTTTGGATCAACGGCAGGGAAGCTGGCAGTTCCCCCGATGGCCTGTCACCAATTTTTATGAGTTCGTAAGTGACCTCACCGCGTACACCACTGGCATTATACTCCGTGATGGCCTCTTCCACAGATGCCTTGAAAATGGCTTCTATCTCATCAAGGTTTTTGGGGTCGATGGCACGCATGTCCACTTCCATCCATGACTCAAATGGAATGGAGTTGACAGAGGTACCCCCTCCAATTCTACCCACATTGAAACTTGTTTTTGGAATGTTACCGGAGGTGTATTCCCAAGCATTTTTGGAAAAAATAGCTATGGCCTTTCCCAGTGCGTGGTGTGGGTTGGCAAGTCCAAAAGCACCCCAGGAGTGACCTCCCTGGCCTTTTATATGCAATTTGTAGCGCTTGGAGCCCAGACCGGCATTGCTGATTCTTCCTATACTGCCACCGTCAATGGCGATCCACGAATCGATATCCAGCCCAGATTCGTTGAACATGTATTTCATTCCGCGTAGGTCTCCCAGGCCTTCTTCACCAACGGACCCAACGATCAACAAGTCTTTTTTGGTCTTTATCTCTGCCTTGTTCATCGCTTTGAGCATACTTATCAGCATGGCCAGACCCCGGGTATCGTCACCTATGCCCGGTGCTTTTAGGGTATCCCCGACTTTTTTCACAGTTACATCGGTCCCTTCGGGGAAAACCACATCCAAATGGGCATCTACGCCCACATATCCCGGTTCACCGGAAGTTCCCTTGCGCAACCCTATAACATTGCCCACCTTGTCCGTCCAAATACTATCGACCCCTGCCTTTTTCAACATTTCGGCAAAAACCTTTCCCCGCTCGTTTTCCATAAAGGGAGGTGCCAAAACCTCGGTCAAAGTAATAAGGTCGACCGTAGTTTCTGGCATTTGTGCCTTGATATGTTCAAAGGCTTTCTCAACAGGTTTGGCTTTGGCCAAACGCTCCACTTCCTTGGTGTATTTTTTATCTATCTCAGTATTTTCCTGTGCCAAAAGGGAATGGCTTATTGCGCCGGCGAGCATCAAAATGCCCAATGTAATCTGTTTCATTTTCATAATGTTCAATTATTGTTTTCTTAAAACGATACCTGATTTAATATCCTTGAATGTCCCTTGGTCCACGGCAACCCCTCCGTTTATGAGGACAAAATCGATCCCTTCGGAATATTGATGCGGATTTTCAAATGTGGCCTTGTCTATTACGGTATTTGGGTCAAATATGGTGATATCCGCCTTCAGGCCTTCTTTGATGAGTCCCCGATCGGATAAACTAAGGCTTTGTGCGGGCAAATAGGTCATTTTTCGTATGGCCTCGCTGAGTTCCAAGACATTCTTTTCCCGCACATAGCGTCCTAGAACCCTAGGGAAGGTTCCATACCATCGTGGGTGCGGATGTCCCATCCCGGGTTCCACCAACCGCCCGTCCGAACCGATCATGGTAAAGGGATGTTTCATGATGCGTTCCACGTCTTCCTCTGCCATGGCATGATAAACACAGGAAGCCCCGCCGTTCAACTGCGCTTTGACCACCATATCCGCGCCATTCTCCACGGTTGGTTCCAAATTGTTCTGTTCGCACCAATATTTCAAAGTTTTTCCTTCCAGCTCAGGTTGCCATTCCACTTTTGCAAATTGTACCCGGTCCAAATCGGAGCCACCTCTATCGTTCAGGATATTGAATACGATGCCATTTTTGATGCTGTCCCTCAATACAGGATCGGCAATACGACTTTCAAAAGCTTCTTGTCCACCGGCCCTTGCCCAAGAAGGTATCAAAACGGAAATACTCGTATAGCTCGCGGCATATGGGTATTGGTCCATTTTAATATCCAATCCTTTTGCCCTAGCGGAATCTACCATGGCAAGTGTGCGCTCACTTTTGCCCCACATGGGCTTTCCAATGGCCTTGTGATGCGTGAGTACCACGGGAATATCGGCTTTTTCGGATATTTGAATAGCTTCGGCCACGGCATCAAAAAGTCCCAAGCCCTCTTCCCTAAGGTGCGAGGTATAGATCCCTCCGTATTTGGAAGCAATCTTTGAAAGGCTGATGACTTCATCTACCTTGGAAAATGCCCCGGGCAAATATTTTAATCCTGTGGAGATCCCAAAGGCTCCATCTTTCATGGCGCTGTCCACTTCGGCTTCCATGGCTCCCAGTTCTTCGGATGTGGGGGCTCTGTTTTCCAATCCCATAATATTCCTGCGAATGGTATTATGCCCCACCAAATAGGCTACGTTCATACCAACCCCTTTTTGTTGGAGACTATCCATGTAAGGCTTCAATGGGTAGGGAGAACTTCCGTCCGGTCCTCCCAAGGCCGTAGTCACCCCCTGCCTGACATGGCTTTCGCAAGAGTTGAGCTCCATAATGGGCTCTATGTGGGTGTGCATATCTATAAACCCTGGGGAGACTGCCAGTCCGGTTGCATCAATTATTTTATCGGCTTTGGCAGTAGCAAAATCACCCAATGCCACAATAACGGAATCTTTAATGGCAATGTCGGTAACTATGGGGTCTCCACCTTTACCGTCATAAACCGTTCCGTTTAAAATAAGGATATCATAGCTGTCTTGGTTGCCGCAGGAGTAGGTCCATAGCAGACATAATCCCAAAAATACCTTGAAAAGTCTGTTGGAGATGTTTTTGTTCATGGTCAAGTGGTTTTTTATAAAATGATATTGGCGGTATCGGTTTTTCTAAGCTCGGCAAATGCTTCCTGTAGCGTCTCGGTAATCTTGCCCACATTATCATGATAAAAAATATGGTCTCCCAGCTGCTTGATGGATGCTATCTGCGTAGTTGTACCTGTAAAAAAGGCTTCGTCCATATTCTTTATTTCGTCTTCGGCTACTGCTTTTTCCAGTACGGGTATTTTCAATTTTTCACACAGGTCGAGCACAATTTGTCTGCTGATGCCGTTCAGGATATGCTCATTGGCAGGATGGGTGATCAATTCCCCATTTTTCACAAAGAAAATATTGGTGTGCGAACCTTCGGTAATCATTCCGTCCCTGACCAAGGCAGCTTCATCCGTATCTGCTTCCATTGCGGCTTCATTCGTCATTACGTTTCCAAGCAGGGAGATCGATTTAATGTCACACCGGTGCCATCTAAAGTCCGGCTCCAATATGGCGGTCATCTGTTTTGGGTTGATGCGCGGAAGGTTGTAGGGCAGTGCATACATCATCACGGTAGCAGGGATTTCCTTGGGGTAGGAATGTTTTCTTGGGGCAGTTCCCCGGGTTGCCTGCATGTAGATCAAACAGGATTCGTTGGTCAAATCTGAAGCGTCCAGCAATGTTCCTAAATGGTCATCGATTTCCTGTACGTTGTAGGCGATACCAATTTTATTGAGATTGTCCTGGAGTCTGTCCAAATGCGCTTTTTTGTAGAAAATACCTTGCTCCAATTGCATCATTACTTCATAAATCCCATCTCCGAATAGAAATCCACGGTCGAAAACCGAAATTTTAGCATTCTCGGCAGACACTATTTCTCCATTTAAATAGACCTTTTGGGGAAAGTTTCCTTTGGGCAACATGTAAGGTTGGTTTTAAGCAGAAAAGCACAGCAATGGCCTTTCAAAAATCTTGTAACGTGAAGGTAATCGTTATTTCGCTAAATTAAAATTTAGCCATAAAGTTTGCTTACGGCCCGACTGTATTTTGTGGAATTTCAGAAAAGTGCTGGTCGTTTTTATGAAATTCTTTCATACCACCCACGGAATTTTGACTGAAGTTTTATTAATTGCCCAGTTTTAACGTACTTCACCAAAAAAGAAGAAATGATCATTTTTGTGGATATGGACGAGGTAATCGCCGATGCTTACCAAGCCCATATAGATATTTACAATCAAGAATTTAAAGCACAGATCAAAGCCGAGACATGTTTGGGCAAAGAATTTTGGCAAACTGTTCCAAAGGAGCGCCAAGAATCCATAAAGGGGCATACCCACCGTGTTGGTTTTTTTGGAAACCTAAAAATTATAAAGGACAGTCAAGAGGTGCTTCGCGAACTTTCCCAAAAACATGAAGTCTATATAGCCTCCGCGGCCATGGAATTCCCTCAGTCCCTTCGGGAGAAATCGGATTGGCTGGATGAACATTTCCCTTTTATCCCATGGCAAAACCGCATACTGTGCGGTAATAAATACATTTTAAAAGGAGATGTGCTTATCGACGACCGCAGCAAAAACCTTGAACCTTTTGAGGGGAGATCTATTATGTTCACCTCTCCGCACAATGTAAATGTAACCGATTTTGAAAGAGCCGATTCCTGGCAGGATATAGCCAATAAACTTTTGTAAATTGTAGCAACATGCAAAAAGGAATCCCAAAGGTTTTAATGGTGGCCGGAATGTTCCTGCTGCAAGCTTGTGCGGCACAATTCCATTTGGTAAAGGGCGAAATGGAAACAGTGACGACAGAAAACCTCAATTATTATCTTTACTATCCGGAAGATTATTTCTCGAATGAAAAAGAGGAGTTCGGGCTCCTGTTGTTCTTGCACGGCGGTGGCGAGTCTGCAGGAAATATGGAAGAAATACAGTTTAGCGGACCGCCAAAAATGTTGGCAGAGGGAAAACAGTTTCCATTTCTGATCTTGGCCCCGCAAAATCCGCATGCCAAAAAATGGTGGAATACGGAAGCATTGATGCAGTTATTGGACTCCATAGCGGATACAAACCGCGTGGATAAAAAAAGGATTTACCTTACCGGGCTGAGCAGGGGCGGAAGTGCGGTGTGGGAACTGGCAACACAGTATCCGGAAAAGTTTGCGGCCATGGCGGTAGTTTGTGGCATGGCACCTTTGCCGTATGCCCATTGGATAGATAAATCGATGCCCATTTGGGTTTTTCATGGTGACCAAGACGATGTCATCAATGTGGAAGAATCTGACCAAATGGTAGAAAAGCTACGTGAGATGGGGTATGACATAAAATATACAAGATACAAAGGTGTTGGACATAATGCATGGGACAGGGCCTACAACACAGATTCCCTTTATACGTGGTTTGATGAACAAAAACGAATAGATTGATTCAAATGAAGCAGCATATTATTTTTTTGGCCTTTTTGGTAACATCGGGTTGTAAGGAACAGAGCAAAACGGAGCAACAGGATACCGTTGAGGTCAATGCTTCAGAAATTGTTTTGGATTCCATTGCAGAGGATAGCTTGGTAAAGGAAAATAAACCTACCCTGAAAACTTTTAATGGGTTGGCCGATACCACATTTGTGAGATTGGCCGATTTCAGCAATGATTTTGCCTACGATTTGCGCTATGCCACCGAGAACAATTTTTTAAAGGCCCAGGTATATGAATGTGCCGAATGCTATACGCGAGTAAAAACGGCGAAGGCGCTCATTGCGGCCAACCAAGATTTTTTGGAAAAAGGGGTAAAAATCAAGTTTTTTGATTGTTACCGACCAAATTCCGTGCAGTACAAAATGTGGGAGATTGTTCCCAACCCACAATATGTCGCCAATCCGGATAAAGGTTCCATTCACAATAAGGGCGGTGCCGTGGACATTACTTTGGTGGATATGGAGGGCAATGAGCTTGATATGGGAACTGATTTTGATTATTTTGGAAAAAGGGCCTATCACGATAACATGGACTTGCCAAAAAAAATACTGGAGAACCGAAAATTATTAAAAGCGACCATGGAATCACATGGATTTTGGTCCATCAGAACAGAATGGTGGCATTACAATCTCTCTGCGGCTACCAATGATAAGGTCGCCAATTTTAAGTGGGACTGTCCAGATTAACCTCAATTATATCAAATGAAAATTAAGACAAAATCAGCATTGCTTTTGGTCTTGTTGTCTGTGGGAATGACCGCTCAAAAAACGACTATACCGTTATGGCCCAATGCCATTCCAAACCAAACGGACTCCAATGAAGAAGAAAAAATTGAAACTACCGAAGACGGAATCCTTTGGATAACCAACGTACAGGAGCCCACTTTGGAAGTATATCTACCCACCAAAAGGGCTTCCAATGGAAAGGCCGTGGTTATTTTCCCCGGTGGCGGATATTATGGCTTGGCCTATGATTGGGAAGGTACGGACATCGCCAAGGCATTGAACGCCGAAGGAATTGCGGGAATCGTTGTAAAATACCGTTTGCCCTGGTCCAAATCCATCACTAAAAGAAAAAATGTGGTCCCTTTGCAAGATGCACAACGGGCCCTGAGGTTGGTCAGGTCCAAGGCCAAGGATTGGAATATCGACCAGGACCATATCGGGATCATAGGATTCTCTGCCGGAGGGCATTTGGCATCCACCTTGGGAACCCATTATAATGATGTGGTGTATGAAAGACAGGACGAAGTTGATGATTTATCCGCGCGTCCGGATTTTATGGTATTGATATACCCAGTGATAACCTTGGGCAAGGAAAGTACACATACAGGATCCAGGGTTTCCTTGGTAGGGGATGACCCAACGGAAGAAGCGTTGGATTATTTGTCCAATCAAAAACATGTTGATGGCCAAACTCCGCCAACGTTTTTGCTACATGCCATGGACGATGATGCAGTTCCCGTGGAAAATTCAATGTTGTTTTTTGAAGCGCTCAGAAAACACAACATCCCTGCTTCCATGCATATCTATCCAACAGGAGGACATGGATTTTCATTGGCTTTGCACGATAAGGGTTTAAAAAACTGGACGGAACTATTATTAGGTTGGCTGGACAATCTGGATTAGTCCTTTATCTTTTCGCACTGTAATACAAGAAGTTCGTCTTTACTGCTTTTGGTAAAGAAAAGATAAGTGTTTCCGCCATCTTTGATTTTATGCTTTTTACGAAGCTCCGCTACCGAAATGGGAAAGTTCCGTGTGGTAATGTTGGCTTTGGAAACGTTCAGGGTTTTTATCGATTTCTTGGAATAGGCAAGTTTTTGTTCAATTTGGAACCTTCTTCCGGGAAAGTCCACTAGATCATCGGAGGAATATAAATGGGAATGGGGATGGAGCTTTTTTAACCCATATGCCTTGGCAAGTGACTTGAACCCGCCCGATTTTAAAATGGCAGCATTGGGCTCGTATAGATAGGTGGTCGGTTCATAATAGTCCATGGTTATTTCCGATTCCTCTTCAAGGGCAAAACTAAAAAGTTCTTTTTGGGATGATTTTAAATTGACGGTTTTTACCATAACCTTTTCCTTATACCCATATTCTAAAATAAAGAGCAGCTCTTTCACCTCGTTATTTACGGCAACCACATGGATTTCTTTTACGTATTCGAGCTCCTCGCCCCCTTTTTTAAGATCTAAAAGGGGGGACGTTTTCACCAAAATATGGATGGTCCTTTTGAAGAGGAGCGAAAGGTTTTCTGGAACATTGGGAAGACAATCGTTCAGTAAAAAAACCTTTTCCTTTTTGCTGTTTCTTCTGGAAGGGTCCAAATAGATCCAATCAAATTTTTGATTTGAATTTTTTAAAAAGGAAAGACCATCCTCCGGTCGGCATTCAATATTGTTTTGACCTAAAACCTTGAAATTATGTTGGGCAATATCGCTCAATTCAGAATTGATTTCACAGTGCAGAACGGACCCTACTTTTTCGGCAAAAAAATAACTGTCCACACCAAATCCACCGGTCAGGTCCAATAGGGTATTTCCTTCAACAAGTTGAGCTTTGTATCTTGCGGTTTCCTCGGAACTCGTTTGCTCAATATTCAGTTTGTTGGGGTAGTAAATGTTGGAGGCGGAAAACCAAAGAGGCAGTTTTTCGGATGCCTTTTTTTTGGCTTCAATCTGTCCTGCAAGTTCTTTTTGTGAAACACCTTCAAAAGGAGGTTTTTTTAACAAAACGGACATTATGTCAGTTGAAATATTTTCTGATATAAATTTCTGTACGCCAGTATTTAATATTAGGTTATTCAAACTGGAACTATAAGTTTTTGGTCAATTTCTTCACAAAGTCGTTTTCGGCCAAAAACTCTTTTAAAACGACCTTTATTGCCGTATATCCCGGTACTGCCACGACCATTCCTACCACCCCAAAAAGAAGCCCTGCAATAATGATGACGAGAAATATTTCCAAAGGATGAGACTTCACACTTTTGGAAAAAATCAGGGGTTGGGAAAAGAAATTATCGATCAACTGACCTATACCAAGACCGATCAAAACATACATGGCCTTTGGCAAGATGACGGAGCTAAAATCGGCATCCATAAAACTTGTCATGGTCAGGACGATCATAGTTGCTCCACCGATCAATGGACCTATGTACGGGATAATGTTAAAGAGCGCACACAGGAAAGCGATCACAATGGCATTTTCGACACCAACAATCAAAAGCACAATGGTGTAGATGACAAAAAGAATAAATAATTGCAATAACAGACCGGCAAAGTATCTTGACAGGAGATTGTTGATTTTATCAATGGACTTGGTCAAGTTGCTCTCTTTGTCGTTGGGAACGAAGGTCAAGATTCCGTTTTGCATCAATTTACTATCCTTTAAAAAGAAGAATGTAATAAAGAGAACGGAAAAAAGTCCCACGCTAAAATTGCTGAGGGCATTGACGAAGGAGTTCAGCAAATTGGGGATAAATCCAAGGTCAAGATCTTTCAGCACATTTTCTTCCAGATGTGATTCATCCAACATATTGTTTACACTGCCCGATGATGCACCAAAATATTCCAGAGCCTGGACGTAGAGGGTGTTCAGATCGCCCTTGAGCGATTCAATGTCCAATAACGATAAGTTTTTGCTCTGTTCGGCAATGAGCGGTATAAAAAGGGATAGGATTCCCAGAAAAATGCTCAGCATGATAACCATGGTCACTACTACGGCCAAAGTGTTTGGGAACTTAAGTCTGTTCATCAAGAACTTTACTATGGGTCTACCCAACAGTGCCAGCACAGCGGCAATGGCCAAATAGGCCAGAACGGATTGTATTTTATAAAAAAACCATCCCAAGATGACCACTCCGGTAATAACGGCGACAGCTCTTAGTATTCCGTTGGCAATGATCTTTGCATTCATCGATTAATTTTTAAAAGCATACGCCACAATATTTGACCCCATTTGCAAGGCCTTTGACCGCACTTCTTCAGGGTCGTTGTGAACGGAGGGGTCTTCCCAGCCATCACCAAGGTCACATTCGTAAGTGTAGAGCAATATAAGTCGGCCGTTATCAAAAATACCAAAGGCCTGTGGTCTTTTTCCATCGTGCTCATGGATTTTGGGCAGACCATCGGGAAAGTTGAACTTTTGTGAAAATATGGGGTGGTCGGCGCCCAATTCCTCCAATGGTTTATCGGGAAAAACTTTTTCAAGCTCCCTTTTCAAATAGGGCTCCATACCATAATTATCATCAATGTGAAGAAAACCACCGGATAAAAGGTAGGTTCGAAGATTCTGAACCTCCTCGTCATTAAAAAAGACATTGCCATGCCCGGTCATGTGCAAAAAAGGATATTTAAAAATGGAAACACTGCCAGCCTCGACCGTTTCCGGCTCTGGATTTATTTTGGTGTCGATATTTTCGTTACAAAACCGAATTAAATTGGGAAGGGCCGTTGGGTTGGAATACCAATCACCACCGCCGCCATATTTCAAAACGGCTATTTGCTGTGAACAGATTGTACCGCTAGCAAAGAGCATCAGAAAAGCAAGTAATTGGTATCGTTTCATTTTCAAGCGGATGAGCCCATCAAAAATAGGACATTCATTTTAAAAAAATGTATGTTGGGATATTAGTTGTTGATCATGGCCACGGTAGCGCAAGATACAATTGCAGCGGTCTCGGTACGCAGTCTATTTATGCCCAACGATATGGGGATATACGCCTTGCTTTTGGCCAGGTCTATTTCCTCTTTGGAAAAATCGCCTTCGGGGCCTATAAGTATGGTGGCATCATTATCTGCGATAACACGTCTTTTAAGCTCCATTTTTTCACCATCCAGGCAATGTGCGATAAATTTAAATCCAAGCGAAGTATCCGACTCCATAAAATCATTATAGGCAATGGGGGGATTTAGTTTGGGCAGGACGGTTTGTAGGGATTGCTTCATGGCGGATTGGAGGACCCGTTCCATGCGCTTCATTTTCAGGGTCTTCCGTTCTGAATGCTCGCAGATGATAGGGGTTATTTCATCCACCCCGATCTCTGTGGCCTTTTCCAAAAACCATTCGTATCTATCGTTCATTTTGGTAGGGGCCACAACCATGTGCAGTTTATATCTTTTTGGGATGGATTTTCGTTCTGAGATTATTCGCGCCTTACATTTTTTTTGGTCCGGTTCCAAAATTTCGGCTTCGAACAAATAACCCTTTCCATTGGTGATGTGCACGATGTCCCCCTCTGTTTTTCGAAGTACACGGACAATGTGCTTGCTCTCGTCCGGAGGAAAAATAAATTGTTTGGCACTATAGTCCAATGATGGGTTGTAGAAAAGCTGCATAGTTGGGTTTTTAAATTAATCAGCCGCCAATGGCATAACGTGCCTTGGCGGCAATGCTTTGATCTGTAAACTCGCCCCTTACATATTTGAGGTAACCAACAATGCCGATCATTCCTGCATTGTCCGTGCAATACTCAAATTTAGGAATAAAGGTTTTCCAGCCCAACTTTTCCTCTGCATCTCTAAGTCTGCCACGTATACCGGAATTTGCGGCAACCCCACCTCCAATGGCAATTTGCTTTATACCAGTTTGTTCCACGGCCAAATGCAGTTTGTCCATCAAGATTTCCAAGATGGTAAACTGTACCGATGCGCAGATATCATTTAGGTTTTGGGACACAAAATCCGGTTTTTTTTGGGTCTCTCGTTGCAAAAAATAAAGAATGCTCGTTTTTAACCCGCTAAAACTAAAGTTCAGTCCATCTATCTTGGGCTTTGGAAAACTAAAGGCATCGGGATTTCCCAGCTTTGCATATTTATCGATCAATGGCCCTCCCGGATAAGGGAGTCCCATTAATTTTGCACTCTTATCAAAAGCCTCACCAACCGCATCGTCCAGCGTTTCGCCAAGAACTTCCATGCTAAAATGGTCCGTTACCTTTACAATTTGGGTATGACCGCCGCTAATGGTCATGGCCAAAAATGGGAACGAGGGAGCGGTCTGGTTTTCATCCTCGATAAAATGGGCCAAAATATGCGCTTCCATATGGTTGACCTCAATAAGTGGTATGTCCAGCCCAAGGGCCAAAGACTTGGCAAAAGAGGTTCCTACCAATAAAGAGCCCATGAGTCCGGGGCCCCTTGTAAAAGCTATGGCGGATAGCTGTTTTTTGTCGATATTTGCCTTGGCCAAGGCTTGGTGTACCACGGGAACAATATTTTGTTGATGCGCCCTTGAGGCTAACTCTGGGACAACACCTCCATATTGCTTGTGAATTTCTTGTGTTGCTACAACGTTGCTGAGTACTTTTGTATCGCAAAGTACGGCTGCAGAAGTATCATCGCAGGATGATTCGATTGCAAGAATGTATTTTTTTGGATTTTCCACAGGTTTTGGAACAAAAATTGGTCGTCAAAGGTAAAACATAAAGCCCTATCAAAAAACTTCGTAAAATACTATTACGTCTTCTATTGGCCATCGTGCTTATATTGGTATTGGGGTCTTTGATACTTTCCATGCCGGCGGTACAGACGAGATTGGGGAAATATGCCACGGATTCCCTGAACAAGGAGTTCGGCACCAACATACAGATAGATCGCGTAAGTGTTTCCCTTTTTAGCTTGAATGCGGGCATTAAGGGAGTTTACGTGGAGGATTACAAACAGGATACACTTTTTTATATACGTAAACTTTCCACTTCCATATTGAATTTACGGAACATGGCGAACAACAAAATGGAGTTCGGCGATATGGAACTGGATGGACTCATTTTTAATTTGAGGACTTACGAAGGGGAGACCGAAACCAATTTGGATGTGTTTGTGGCAAAGTTGGACGACGGCAAGCCCCGTGACCCGGGAACACCGCCATTTTTTATGTCCTCGGACGAGATCCAGATCCATTCTGGAAAATTTAGGTTGATCGATGATAATTTGGATTCCGCCGAAGTATTGAATTTTTCGGAAATTGAGATCTTGGCCTCCGATTTTCAGATTTTGGGTCCTGATGTTTCCTTAAAGATAGAGGACCTTTCCACCTTGGCGAAACGTGGGATACGCCTAAAAAAGATGTCCACGGATTTTAAATATACCAAACAGCAAATGCGGTTTGATTCGCTGCTTATCGATACCGAGCAATCCGAACTGAAGGGCAATCTGGTGTTCAATTATGAACGCGAAGACCTCGCCGATTTCATCAACTTGGTGAAGGTGGATGCAAATTTTACCGAATCATCCGTGGCGCTGAACGAGGTGAATGCTTTTTTCGATGAGTTTGGTCAGGACAAAACGGTGACCTTTACCGGCGATTTTAGCGGAGTGCTCAACCAGCTTCAAGTTGACAATTTGTTTCTTTTTACGGACAATACCGCAATACGTGGTGATTTCAGGTTCGATAATATGTTCAGCGAACAAGCTCCTTTCGTGTTGAAAGGGGATATAGACAATATCACCTCCAGCTATTATCAGCTCCGAAGCATATTGCCAAAAATATTGGGGAGGAACATCCCGCAGTCCATCGAGAAATTGGGTCAGTTCACGGTGCGCGGGGATGCGGAAATCACCGAAACCTCGATTGATGTAACGGTAAACCTGAACACTGCGGTAGGTGACAGCTATGTGGACCTACAAATGACCAATGTCCAGACCATTGAAGATGCATCTTATATCGGTTTTATTTCTTTGATAGATTTTGATATCGGAGAGTTTATAGATAACAAAGATTTGGGGCTTTCTTCCATGGATATGAACGTGGAGGGCAAAGGCTTCGTTGCGGAAAGTTTGAACACGAAAATTTCCGGGGACGTTTACAAGTTTGAGTTCAACAATTACGAGTACAACAAAATAAAGGTAAGCGGTGTGCTTAGGAACCAACTTTTTGATGGGGTACTGCTTTGCAACGATGATAATTTTAGGTTCGATTTTCAGGGATTGGCCAATTTTGGGGAACGTGAGAACAAATTCAACTTTGTGGCGGCCGTGGATTATGCCGACTTGAAGAAGCTCAACTTTATCAATGATAGCATATCCATTTTTAAGGGTCATGTGGATATGGATATCGAAGGAAACAATTTGGACGACATGGCCGGGCAGCTGCGTTTTTCCAATACCACCTACCAGAATGTAAACGATACCTATTATTTTGAGGACTTTTCGGTCAATTCCACATTTGAGCAGGATACCATCAGGACCGTTGAAATCAATTCGCCCGATATTATTACCGGTTACATGAGGGGGAATTTTAGGGTGAACGAGTTGGGAAGATTGGTGCAGAACTCCGTAGGTAGTATTTATACCAACTATCAACCCTTCAAAATCTCCAAGGGACAATATTTGGATTTCAATTTTAAGATATATAATAAAATAGTGGATGTATTTGTCCCCGAGATAGCTTTTGATGCCAATACCTTTATACGGGGCTCCATAGAAGCGGACCAGAGTGATTTTAAGCTCACCTTCAAATCTCCAAGTATCGAAGCCTTCGGGAACAAGTTTGACAACATAGAACTCAAGATAGACAATAAGAACCCATTGTTCAACACCTTCGTTTCCGTGGAGGATATGTCCACGGTATATTATGACATCAAGGATTTTAGCCTGATCAATACCACCTTAAAAGATACTTTGTTCTTTAGGACGGAGTTCAAGGGTGGCAGTGAATACAATGATAGTTATAACCTTAACTTTTATCACACCTTCAACGAAAACAACCGGTCGGTGATCGGCTTAAAAAAGTCGGATATCAGCTTTAAGGGGAATACATGGGTGCTCAACAAAAACGGGAACGATAAGAACAAGGTAATCTTTAACAGCTCATTGGACAGCATCAGGATAGAGGATGTGGTCATGGACAACAATAATCAGGAACAGATCCGATTGAGGGGCGAGTTTGCAGACTCCACCTACAAGGACTTGGACCTTCAATTTAAATTGGTATCCCTGAGCAAGGTCACCCCGGCCATTGATAGCTTAAAACTGAACGGAGAGGTGGATGGATTTCTCAATATTTTACAAAAAGATGGGAAATACCTGCCCACATCAAGCTTAAAAGTTCAGAATTTTAGCGTGAACAACATGCGCATGGGAGATTTGGAAGTAGGGATTTATGGAAACAATGATCTCACCGAATTTGGGGTAAGCACATGGCTGAATGACGATGGCAAGGAACGGATGAGCATCAATGGCAAGGTGACCAACATTAACAATCGGCAAGAATTGGACCTGACCGCCAATCTCTCGGATTTTGCATTGGAACCTTTTAAACCTTTGGGCGAGGACATTATTTCCAACATTAGGGGTAAAGTGAGCGGGGAGGCCACTATAAGTGGATTCGTCGAAAACCCATCCATCAACGGATTGCTCACCTTGAACGATGCCGGAATCGGGATACCCTACCTAAACGTGGACTATAATTTTGCCCCCCGCTCCCAAGTGCGCCTGTTTGATCAAACCTTTTATTTTGAAAATGTGGAACTGTCCGATGTGGAAGAGGGAACCACGGCGACTTTGGACGGCACTATAAGCCACACCGGTTTTGACGATTGGTATTTGGGACTGGATGTGGATACCAAGAGCGACCGTTTTATGATCTTGAATACCGAGTATGATGAGGAATCGCTTTATTACGGACAAGGCTTCATCAACGGAACGGGAAGTATTTACGGACCCACCGATGCCTTGACGATATCTGTGGATGCATCTACGGCCAGGGGAACTTCCCTAAAGATCCCTTTGAGCGATGTTACCAGTGTCGGCGACTATTCCTTTATCAATTTTATAGAAAAGGACAAATCCAATTCCTTTGAAGAGGAGCGCGTATTGGATGAATATCAAGGGCTCGAAATGGCGTTTGACCTTGCCGTTACCCCAGAGGCCGAAGTGGAGATCGTTGTGGACCAAACCACGGGAAGCTCCCTAAAGGGCACCGGAGAAGGAATTTTGCTGATAGAGATCAATACCAACGGAAAATTCAATATGTACGGAGATTTTGTCGTGGTTTCCGGCGAGTATAATTTTAAATACGGTGGAGTAATAGACAAAAAGTTCAAAGTGCGTCCGGGAGGTACCATTCTTTGGGAGCGCGACCCGTTGGATGCTCAATTGAACTTGGAGGCGGTCTATTCCCTGAACGCAAATCCGGCCCCGCTTTTGGATAATGCCGGGTACACCGGAAGGATACCTACCGAGGTCGTGGTGAGGTTGGATGGAGAGCTAGAAAGCCCGAACATTAATTTTGGGATAGAATTCCCCGGAACCAACTCCGTGGTCCAATCCGAGCTCGAATACCGCCTGCAGGACCCTACCATTAAGGAACGGAATGCTTTCTTCCTATTGGCACAGGGAACCTTTGTAAATCCACAATCGGGAGGAATCAACCAACAGGCCGTAACGGGAAATCTTATTCAGACCGCATCGGGGCTTTTCAACCAAATTTTATCCGGTAACAACGACAAACTAAACTTTGGCCTTTCCTATGAGCAGGGCTATAACGACCCCAATGCCGATATCACCACCGAGGACAGGATCGGTGTTACCGTTTCCACACAATTGTCCGACCGTATTTTGGTGAACGGAAGGGTAGGGGTGCCAGTGGGTGGAGTTTCGGAGACCGTGGTGGCAGGCGATGTGGAGGTACAGGTATTGTTGAACGACCAAGGGACCCTGAGCGCCAAGATTTTCAACAGGGAAAATCAAGTACAGCAATTTCTCGCGGAACGTCAAGGCTATACTCAAGGTGTGGGATTGTCCTACCAAGTGGATTTCAATAGCTTCAGGGAACTGATGCGAAAAGTTTTCAATAAACAGGAGAAACCGGAACCGGAAACGGAGCAGGAACCCACTGCAACAGAACAGCGTATGCAGGTCATGGGCAAGGATAGTTTGATACGTTTTTCGGAAAAGCCCATAAATCGCCCGTAATCAGTTCAATAAAATTTATATTTTTAAGCGTTTTTATATTAATTTATTACGAAAACGTTTGAGAAACTTCTGCAAATCAAATAAATTATTAAGATATTCAAAATTTGAATAAAGTTTCCTAGCTTTGATCTCTTAAAAATTTGAATGGCTTCAGAAATTAAAAAAATAGGAGTTTTTACGTCTGGCGGAGACTCTCCTGGGATGAATGCCGCAATTCGTTCCGTTGTCCGTACATGTGCATATTTGGGAATTGAGTGTGTTGGTATCTATAGAGGATACCAAGGTATGATCGAAGGGGATTTTAAAACCTTGGATGCGCGCAGTGTGAACAACATTATTAATAAAGGAGGAACCATTTTAAAGTCTGCCCGCTGCGAAGAATTTAGAACAAAGGAAGGGCGGAAGAAAGCTTACGACCAATTGACCAAGGAAGGAATCAATGCCTTTGTGGTAATTGGAGGAAATGGAAGCTTTACAGGTGCCCTTTTGTTCACCGAGGAATATAATTTTCCCGTAATCGGTATTCCAGGGACCATTGACAACGATATTTTGGGGTCTTCCTACACAATAGGGTTCGATACGGCAATCAATACAGTAGTAGATGTAATCGATAAGATACGCGACACGGCAAGCTCCCATAACCGTTTGTTCTTTGTTGAGGTCATGGGACGGGACGTAGGCCATATCGCCCTTAATGCGGGAGTCGGTGCAGGAGCTGAGGAAATTTTGATACCCGAGCAAAACCTGGGCCTTGAGCGTTTATTGGATTCTTTGAAGCGAAGCAAAGCTTCCGGAAAATCATCCAGTATCGTTATTGTGGCAGAAGGGGATAGAATAGGAAAAAATGTATTTGAACTAAAGGAATATGTGGAAGAGCATTTGCCTATTTACGATGTAAGGGTTTCCGTATTGGGACACATGCAACGTGGTGGCAACCCAACATGCTTTGACCGTGTTCTGGCCAGTAGAATGGGAGTAAAGGCAGTAGAGAGTATATTGGAGGGCAAGTCCAATTTAATGGTGGGCATCAGGGATACCAAATTGGTGCTTACCCCCTTGTCCGAGGCCATAAAGGCACACACTGAAATAGACGAAGAGCTCATAAGAGTTTCTGATATAATGACAACTTAAATTTAAACACAAAAAAAGGAAACATGTCAAATTTAAAAATAGGAATCAACGGATTCGGTAGAATAGGAAGGCTTGTATTTAGAGCAACCGTAAAAAGAGGCGATGTGGATGTTGTCGCAATCAACGATTTGTTGGATGTGGAACACCTGGCCTACTTATTAAAGTACGACTCCGTTCACGGAAACTTTGACGGTACCGTAGAAGTAAAGGACGGAAATCTAGTGGTCAACGGAAATACCATTAGAATTACGGCAGAACGCGACCCCAAAAACTTGAAATGGGACGCAGTTGGTGCTGAGATCGTTGCAGAATGTACCGGTATCTTTACCACTTTGGACATGGCCCAATCACATATTGATGGTGGTGCCAAAAAAGTAGTGATCTCTGCACCGTCCAAAGACGCCCCAATGTTCGTGATGGGTGTTAACCACAAAGATGTAAAAGCAACGGATACCATTATTTCCAACGCTTCCTGTACCACCAACTGTTTGGCACCGATTGCCAAAGTACTTAACGATGAGTTCGGTATTGCAGAAGCCTTGATGACCACGGTACACGCAACTACAGCTACCCAATTGACCGTTGATGGTCCGTCCAAAAAGGATTATAGAGGTGGTAGAAGTGCCCTTTTGAACATTATCCCAGCTGCAACAGGAGCCGCCAAAGCGGTAACCAAGGTAATCCCTGCATTGGAAGGTAAACTTACAGGTATGGCCTTTAGGGTGCCGACTGCCGATGTTTCCGTAGTGGATTTGACCGTAAGATTGGAAAAAGAAACTTCTTACGAAGGTATCAAAGCTGCAATGAAAGCCGCTTCCGAAGGTGAATTGGCCGGCGTTTTGGGCTACACCGAAGAATTGGTGGTATCACAAGACTTTGTTGGCGATGTGAGGACTTCTATTTTTGATGCCGATGCGGGAATCGAATTGAATTCAACATTCTTCAAGGTCGTATCTTGGTACGATAACGAAACAGGTTACTCCAACAAATTGGTAGAATTGGCATTGCACGCAGCAAGCCTATAATCAATAACATCATAAATTTTTCATCCTGAAGGGGAACTCCCCTTCAGGATTTCAATATAAAATCTCGACGTATTATGGTTTTGATTGTGGATAGTGGTGCCACTAAATCCGATTGGATCGCCCTTGATGAAAAGGGAAAACAATTGTTTGTGACCCAAACATTGGGACTGAGTCCAGAAGTGTTGACCAAAGAAGTGATTGAAGATAGGTTGGCCAATAATTTTGAACTTTCCAAAAACAAGGAACAAGTACGTCAACTTTATTTTTACGGTGCCGGCTGCGGAACCGATAGAATGAAGAATTTTTTAAAGGCCATCTTTAAGGATTTTTTTCCCAATGCAAAGGCAGAGGTAAGGGAAGACACTTATGCGGCCATATATGCCACTACAAAAATTGGTAAACAGGGAATTGTTTGTATTCTGGGTACCGGTTCCAATTGCAGTTATTATGATGGGCACCAGCTCATACAAAAAGTAACCTCTTTGGGATACATTCTTATGGATGATGGCAGTGGTAATTTCTTTGGACGTAAATTGATCAGGGATTACTACTTCCACAAAATGCCACAAGATCTTGGAATGAAGTTCGCCAAGGAGTTTGACCTTGATGCCGACGTAATCAAGGAGCATCTGTATAAGCAGCCCAACCCTAACACGTATTTGGCCACTTTTGCCCGGTTTATCATAGAAAATAAGGAACACCCGTATTGCAAAGGGGTAATCGAAAAAGGTTTACAGCAGTTCGTGAACAACTATATTATGCAGTACGAGCTTGCCACCAAGGTGCCCGTGAGCTTCGTAGGCAGTATTGCCCATTTCTTACAGGACGAACTAAAAGCCTGTTTGGAACGCAATGATTTGATCTTGGGAGTTATCCGAAGAAGACCTATTGAAGGTTTGGTCGAGTTTCACAAGGAGACTATTTAACCGCGATCATCGATATTTCCACATTCACAAACTTAGGCAGGTTTGCCACCTCCACAGTTTCCCGTGCCGGTGCGGTATCGGGATTAAAGTATGTACCATAGACCTCGTTAATTTGGGCAAATTGGTTCATGTCCTTAATAAATATGGAGGACTTGATGACGTTTTCAAATGTCATTCCCGCTGCTTCAAGAATGGCCTTTAGATTCTCCATGGACTGTTTGGTCTCACTTTGGATGTCGCCCTCGACTAGATTTCCCGTGGCAGGGTCAATAGGGATCTGTCCCGAAATGTACAATGTATCATTTACAAGTACCGCTTGGTTGTATGGACCTATGGGTGCTGGGGCTTTTGGGGTATTGATTATTTTTTTCATGTCTGTATCAGTAATATGATGAAGGTAAAAAATATAGGCCGGATATTAACGCTGGCTTCTGTTTTCCCATTTGATGTCGCTCAAAATAGAACTCTTTATCCCGATAAAGAAATACCATCTCTCAAACCTTCCAAAAGGAGTCCAATCAAAACTTAGCCTAAAACTGCCAAGATCTCTTTTAAAGGCAAAACGGGTGTCGGTAAAACCTTTGTTCTTGATATCGTAACCAGAGTTAAAGCCCACTTCCCATTTGGGCGTAAGTTGAATATTGCCCGAAAACATCAGGGAATGGTTGGTAATTTCACTCTGTCTGTTATTGTTGTTGTAGGACGCCACATAGGTAAATCGGGCATCCCACGGAAGCGAGTTGTTGTAAATGGGTTGGTCCTCATCGTTCTTTTTGCCACGACCTTTGCCTCCTTCATTAAATCGAGAGGAAGGTTCTCTTATATTGTCCATCGCAAACGGGTTATCGCTAAAATCCGATTGTTTCTCCTCGTCGCTTTTTTCTTTTCCCCCGCCTTTTTTAAACATTTCACTGTTCAACGAGAATCCGGTGTTTAACCGGGCCGATGTCAAACGGGCTATTCCCCCGCCATTATTTACGTTAAGGGTGTTGATTCGCCTGCCGTTGTTGTCAATGGCGTAAGGGTCAAAGGTCGCCGAAAAGTTTATGGGTACATTTTTTATAATTTCCGTAGCACCGCTCATGTTGATGGGACTCAGTTTAAGGGAATCGGCCTCTAGATTATAACTGGCGGAAAAGGAAAGGTTGCTCAAAATCTTCACCTTTTTGGGTTCCGTGGCCGTGGAGTCCTTGTCACGGACTTTTGCTTCAAGCGAGTTTTGAAGGGAGAAGCTCAGGGCGCTGCCCTTGTTCAAGGAAGGCCTTCCATAAATACTGGTCTCAAATGGAGTGTACTCCACTTCCTCGCCATCTTCATCCGTATAGCTCTCGTAAAACTGTTCGAACGAAGGTGTATAGCTATAGCTTATCGAAGGTCTCATAACGTGTCGCAGGGCCTGTATTTTCTTGCCTTCGCCAAAATTCCAAGTACCGTACATGGTGGTACCGATGCTCGTTCCAAAGCTGTATCTGTTAAAACGGTCAAACCCTGCAATGGTATCGGTAACAACTTCTTCCGTCTCGGAATCATATTGTCTCCGTATCGTTTCCATTGTCCATATGTCCTCGTAATTTCCGTTTAAACTCACACTAAGATATTTGGCCAGCTTAAAGTTGGTGGCAATGGGTATTCTGTGACGGGCACCAATTCTGGCATCATCGAACATTCCGCTCTTGAAAAAATTCTCCTCGGTAGTCGTAATGCTGTTCTGCGCGTTTACATCATACTGAAAGTTGATGTTTTCAAAAACGCCCTTCTTTACCTCGTCCCGCTTTACGAAGGGATAGATTCGTTCCATACTTCCTTGGAACGTCGGCAGCGACATATTGATTACCTGCGTTCTCGAGTTTTGGGTATGGCTTACCGTTAAGCTCGTATTTACCGAGGGATATTCTGGAAATGTTTTTGAATAGCTTATGGAAGATGCAAAAGTGTTGGTTTGCGAATTGTTCCGGTTTACCTGGTTGAGCGAGTTGGTGTAATATTGACTGGAACCCAAGTTCACTGAAGCTGAAAACCTTGAGTTTGGACTGGCCTTGGGGTCTTGGGAATGCGAAATTCTAATGTTGTAATTGCTCGTCCTACTGTAATCATCAAACCCTTTTTGACTGGTTACAAGGTTCTCATAACTGATGCTGACATTCCCCTTGAACTTATATCGCTTTGCATAAATGGAATTACCTTGGAGACCATAACTTCCGTTGGTGTAATAATCTCCCATAACGCTAAGGTCCACATAATCGCTTATCGGCAGATAATACCCTCCATTTTGTATAAAATATCCTCGTCTTGGGTCGTTACCAAAAGTGGGAAATAGAATTCCCGGAGCTCTACCCCCTGTTAGTGGAAAATAGGCAAAGGGCAGGGCAACAGGGGTAGGCACATCCACGATGTACATGTTGCTATACCCGGCAATGATTTTCTTTTTGGGGACGAACTTGGCCTTTCGGACCCGAATGTAGTAATCGGGGTTGACCGTATCATTGGATGTCGTTAGTTTTCCCTCGTACAAAAAGTAGACCGAGTCGTTTTCTTTCTTAGTCCTTTCGGCGTATACCTTCATGGCATCCTGTCCCAATTGTCCCAATCCGGCTTCCTGTTCAGTTCTGGAATTCCAGATCAGCGCTTTTTGGGTGTCAAAATTAAAACGGATGGAATCCGGTCTTACCTCGTTGTCGCCCTGTTTAAAAAAAGGCAGCTGGGAGTAATTTCCCAAGGAATCCTTCATTCGGCCGGCATAGACCTCGTTTTTCACATAATCCATTACAATTACACCGGCCTTAAGTTCGGTATCTTGATAATAGATTTCAGCTTCATCGTACAGATAAATCTTATTGTCCTTTTGGCTGAGCTTTACATAATCTTTGGCCTTATATTTGATTTTATCCAAGAGTAACGGTTGCTTTTTTGGCACGGTATCTGTGTCAACGGAATCAACCTTGGTAGAATCATTTAATATGTTGGGTGGCAAGAGGGGCGCCGTGATGGTGTCTTTGGAAACCTTTATAGGCAAAGGTCTAATGAGGTCTTCCTGAGCACTTAAGGTAGCGATGCCACAAAGAAGAACAAATAGGAAAAGTAAAAAATGTTTATTTGGTTGCAACGTGATAAATCCTATTTTTGTGCTAGTCGGCCCAGTTTAGGGGTCAAACTTACATATATTTTTTGTTCTACTTATTGGGGATTACAATATTTTTAACCAATACAGAACGCTATAATTACTCAGTTCTTATGAATAAAAGTCGGTTGATATTTTTAATTTGTCTTCTATTGGTCCTTCCATTGACCTCTTTCAACAAAAATGATACCGAGGTTCCTCCAAAGGATAAATTTGTAGTGGTCCTGGATGCCGGTCATGGTGACCATGACCCCGGTAACATTGGAAATGGTTATCTGGAAAAGGAAATTGCACTTGCCATCGTGCTGAAGGTGGGAAAGGAGCTGGAAAAGTATCCAGATATCAAAGTAGTGTATACCAGAAAGGATGATACGTTCATAGATTTGTTCGTAAGGGGCGAGATCGCCAATGAAGCGAATGCCGATCTATTTGTTTCTGTCCACTGCAATGCCCATAATTCAGACGCCTACGGAGCGGAGACCTATGTGCTCGGACTCCACGCAAACCGACAAAACTTTGAAGTCGCCAAAAAGGAGAACTCCGTAATTTATTTGGAGGACGATTATGAGCAGAGGTATGCCAAGTACGATATCAATTCACCCGAATCGGTGATAGGTCTTACGATCATGCAGGAAGAGTTCTTGGACCAGAGCATCCAATTGGGAAAAAAGATTCAGGATAATTTTACAAAAGGGCTCAAGCGCAAGGACAGAAAGGTAAAGCAGGCCGGGTTTATAGTTCTACACCAAACTTTTATGCCCAGTGTATTGGTAGAAGCAGGTTTTTTGACCAACAAGAACGAAGGAAGCTACCTTAATTCCAAAAAGGGTCAGGAAGAAATGGGCAAGGCCATTGCCGATGCAGTATTGGCATACAAAGAGGAAATGGGGTTCACCGCCGCAACTACCCCTGAAACTCCTAAAATCGAAGATGCCCAAGTGGCCGTGAACATACCGGAAACCAAGAAAAATGATATCAAGGATGAGGCCAAGGTGGAGTCACCCTCAAACATACAAAAGGAAGCACCCAAAGAAGAAAAAGAGAAACCAAGTGCCAATGGAGTTATTTACAAGGTACAGCTCATGGCAAGCGCCAAAAATATCCCCCTGACCGGAAGTAATTTTAACGGTTTGGATAAATTATCCAGAGAGCCGTACAAAAACCTCTATAGATATATGTATGGCAATGCAAACTCTTATGAAGAGGCCAAAAGCTTAAAAAAAGCTGCGGACGCCAAGGGTTACACCACATCTTACATTGTTGCTTACAAGGACGGGGTAAGGGTTCCTTTGACAGCGGCCATGAAGTAGATTTGCCACAAGGGGATTCTTGAAAAAATTATTCCTAATTTTGTTTAAACCATAAACCGAATCTTTTGAAACTATCCAGGGAAATTAAAACTGGGATTATCGTAGTTGCTGGCATTGCGGCCTTTATCTTTGGTCTGAGCTACTTAAAATCCTCTCCGCTTTTCGAAAACAACAAAACATTTTATGCCGTTTACGATAATGTAGGTGGTCTACAGCCCGGAACCCAGGTTTCAATCAATGGGTACAACGTGGGCAATGTTACCGATATCAGTTTTAAGGATAGCTCGGGAAAACTGTTGGTTACCTTGACGGTGAGCAATGAATTTGAATTTTCCGAAAACAGTATCGCGGAACTTTTTGATACCGGAATCATTGGGGGGAAGGGGGTTCAAATTGTACCTGTTTTTGACCAAGCTCCAAGAGCCGAATCAGGAGACACCTTAAAATCAAAAATAAAACCAGGGATCACCGAACTGGTGCAACAAAAGTTGACGCCGCTCCAAATGAAGGTGGAGGGTGCCGTATCCAATGCGGATTCCTTGTTGATGAACGTAAACCAGATTTTGGACGACCCCACCAAAAAACAGCTCAAGGAAACCATCGTTTCATTGAATGCACTGGTCAGGTCATTTAAGGGAAGTGCCGATAATTTGAATATATTGTTGGATAATAACAGGGCACAACTGGACAGTTCATTGAAAAATGTAAGCCATATTACTTCCAACTTTTCAAAACTGTCGGACTCCTTGGTCAACTCAGATTTGGGAGGGACCCTTACAGAGTTCCAGACCACAGTTGGCAAGTTGAACGCCATATTGGCCAAGATAGAACGGGGAGAGGGATCTCTGGGCAAATTGCACCAAGACGATGCACTCTATAATAATTTGGCGGAAGCATCAAGGGAATTGGACCTATTGTTGCAGGATTTCAGGCTCAACCCCAAGCGATATGTCAATGTTTCGGTTTTTGGAAAAAAACAGAAGGAATATACCCTTCCCGAAGATGACCCTGCCGAAGAGGAACAGCCCATAGAACAAAAAGAGAATCAATAAATGGAATATTTGCCCAACGTATTGTTTGCCCTGGCCCTTGTTGCGGGCATTGGATTCTTTGCCCGTAATGTTAAAAAGTTATCCAGAAATATAAAGCTCGGGAAAGATGTCGACGTGAGCGACAACAAACCCCAACGTTGGAAAAATATGGTAAAGATTGCCCTTGGGCAGACCAAAATGGTCGTTCGCCCTATTGCGGGCTTAATGCATATTATCGTTTATATGGGCTTCATCATCATAAACATTGAAGTGTTGGAAATTATTCTCGATGGACTTCTGGGAACACACCGTTTGTTTTCTCCATTAGGTTCACTATATAATTTTTTGATAGGGTCCTTTGAGGTATTGGCGCTTTTGGTAATCGTGGCCGTAGTTGTTTTCTGGATAAGAAGGAACATCATAAGGCTTCAACGATTCATAAAACCTGAAATGAAAGGGTGGCCCAAGACCGACGGGAACCTGATCCTGTACATAGAGTTTGTATTGATGCTGTTGTTCTTGACCATGAACGCAGCGGATTTTCAATTACAACAGCTAGGAGCCGAACACTACACACAAGCAGGGGCGTTTCCTGTAAGTCAATTTATTGTTCCTTTGTTCGAAGGTCTATCAGAATCATCTTTAATTCTTGTGGAAAGAACCGCTTGGTGGTTGCATATTTTGGGGATTTTGGCCTTTCTCAATTACCTCTATTATTCAAAACATTTGCATATTCTATTGGCATTCCCCAATACCTACTACGGGAAACTTAAGCCGCAGGGAGCATTCAACAACCTAAAATCCGTCACCAATGAAGTAAAATTGATGATGGACCCGGATGCCGACCCATATGCCGCTCCTGTTGAAGATGAATCGGCCGAGCCGGAAAAATTTGGTGCATCCGACGTAATGGATTTGAATTGGGTGCAATTGCTCAATGCCTATACCTGCACGGAATGTGGGCGTTGTACGTCCGAGTGTCCAGCGAATCAAACAGGAAAAAAGCTGTCACCACGAAAAATAATGATGGATACCCGCGATCGTTTGGAAGAAGTGGGCAAGATTATGGACGCTAACAACGGGGAGTTCGTTTCGGATGGTAAACAATTGCTGGACGATTACATTACCAGGGAGGAACTCTGGGCCTGCACAACCTGTAACGCATGTGTACAAGCCTGTCCCGTAAGTATAGACCCATTGTCCATAATCGTGGAAATGCGAAGATACTTGGTGATGGAACAATCAGCCGCACCCATGGAGCTGAACAATATGATGTCCAACATAGAAAATAACGGCGCACCTTGGCCCTACAACCAAATGGACCGTTTAAACTGGGTTAACGAATAAATCAAAAACTATGAGCGAACAATTGAAGGTCAAGACCATGCAGGAGTTTATGGCGGAAGGCAAGCAACCGGAAATATTGTTCTGGGTCGGTTCCGCGGGTAGTTATGATGATCGGGCCAAAAAAATTTCAAGGGCTTTCGTAAAATTACTGAACAAGGCGAATGTGGATTTTGCCGTTTTGGGTACGGAGGAGAGCTCTACCGGGGATGTTGCCAAACGGGCCGGTAACGAATTCTTGTTCCAGATGCAGGCCATGATGAACATTGAACTGTTGAACGGATATGAAATCAAAAGAATAGTTACTTGTGATCCGCATTCCTTCAACACCCTTAAAAATGAGTACCCTGGTTTGGGCGGGAGTTATGATGTGGTACACCACACCCAATATCTAAAGGAACTGATAGACGGTGGGCGCCTGACCCTTACGGGCGATGGATATAAGGGAAAGCGAATTACCTTTCACGACCCGTGCTATTTGGGCAGGGCCAATTCTGTTTTTGATGCACCTCGGGAGCTACTTGCCAAGACCAATGCGGAATTGGTAGAAATGAAGCGACATAAAAAAACCGCGCTGTGCTGCGGAGCAGGAGGAGCACAAATGTTCAAGGAACCGGAGAAAGGTGATATGGATGTCAACGTGTTGCGTACCAAAGATGCCCTTGAGACCAATCCAAATATTATTGCAACAGGCTGTCCTTATTGCAATACCATGATGACGGATGGAATAAAGGCACACGAAAAGGAAGAAAGTGTCACTGTATTGGACGTGGCCGAGATTTTGGCCAACTCCCAAGGATTATAAACCAAATATAAAAATGTCAGGTCGAGCGAAGTCGAGACCGAAATACATAAAAATATGCTAGTGGATTTTAATGAGTTGCCCGATAATTCCAGAATTTGGATCTATCAGGCCGATAGAAGTTTTACCGAAGAAGAACTGCAGGAGTTGGAAGGGAGTCTTACGGAGTTCTTAAAAGAATGGACGGCCCACGGCAGTCACTTGCACGCTGGGTTTGAAATTAAATATAAGAGATTCATTGTGATAGGTTTAAATCAGACCAATGCAAGCGCATCCGGCTGCTCCATTGATGCTTCTGTACATTTTATCCAAAACTTGGAGCAAAAGTACAACGTGCAATTGTTGGACAGAATGAACGTTTCCTTCAAGCAAGGCGAGTTCATTACCTACAAACCCCTGAAGGATTTCAAGAAAATGGCCAAGGCCAAATCCGTTTCCGCAAGTACCATTGTATTCAACAATTTGGTGGCGACAAAACAAGAGTATTTGGAGAATTGGGAAGTGCCGGCAAGCGAAAGTTGGCATTCCAGATTTGTATAGGATATTCTTAAATTATCTTAATTTGTATGCTTCCCTCGATGAAATGCAATATTTTTATCAGCAAAAAGTTCAAGTCCTAGACTAGATTTTTATGCGGATAAAGCTCCTTTTCCCCCTTTTTATATTATTTTGTTTTCATGCAGCTGGGCAGTACAACCCTTTGATTGTCAAAGACTCCGTAGCACAAATGGCATGGGTCGAAAATCAGTATAACAAGATGTCCTTACAAGAGCGTGTAGGGCAATTGTTCATGGTAAGTGTTGCATCGAACCAAAATAAAACCGCGACGGACAAGGTCAAGAATCTTGTTAAGGAAGAGGGAATCGGTGGTGTTATTTTTTTGGTTGGAGGACCTGTGCAGCAGGCCCAATTGACCAATGAGTACCAGGCGGCATCAAAATTTCCGCTGTTGATCGGTTCCGATGCTGAATGGGGGATGGCCATGCGACTGGATTCTACCTACGCCTTTCCGTGGAACATGACCCTGGGTGCCGTTCAGGATAGTTTGATTATTGAAAAAGTGGGCCATCAAATTGGAAAGCACGCCAAACGCCTCGGAGTGCACATCAATTTTGCTCCAGATTTGGACATCAACAATAATCCACAAAATCCCATTATAGGAAACCGTTCTTTTGGTGAAGACCCCAAAAATGTGGCCAGAAAAGGTAGGGCATTTGTTCGGGGAATGGAAAGAGCCGGTGTGCTTTCCAGCGGCAAACATTTTCCGGGACACGGCGATACCGCGACAGATTCCCATAAAGCCTTGCCCATTATAAATTCTTCCGTTGAACGCTTGGACTCTATTGAACTTTATCCCTTCAAAAAAACAATGGAAAGCGGACTGAGCTCCATTATGGTGGCACACTTGGATGTTCCCAGTTTGGAGAGTAGGGAAGGGCATCCCTCCACACTTTCCAAAAGTATTGTGACAGGGGTCCTTCAAAATCAAATAGGCTTTGAAGGCCTTATCATCACTGATGCCCTGAACATGAAGGCCGTTTCTCAATTTGCACCGGAAGGCAAAGTGGAACTGGAAGCCTTTTTGGCGGGGAACGATATGCTTTTAATGCCGGAAAATGTCCTCAAGGCCAAAGAGACCTTGATAAATGCCTACGAACAGGGAGAGATTACGGAGGAGCGATTGGCCAAATCGGTCAAAAAAATATTGATGGCCAAATACAAAGCAGGGCTATACAATTACCAACCTGTTGATTTAAATGATTTATACGAGGATTTAAACGGGATTGAAAACGATGTAATCTATGAAAAAACCATTGAAGCGGCGATTACGGTGGCCAAGAACAATTTTTCTTTGATGCCCATTAAAAAACTGGAGAACAAAAAGATTGCGTACGTGCATTTTGGGGATGATTCCGGAACCCCATTTTTGACCGCTTTGAACAAGTATTACAAAGTAACCCATATTGAGGCCAAGGATATATCGGAATACCGGGATAAACTGTCACAATTCAATCTGGTTATTATTGGATTGCACAAAAACAATGATAGTCCATGGAAGGATTATAAATTTTCCAAAAATGAGCTTTTTTGGTTAGAGGAAATATCTAGGCTTAGAACCAGCAACACGATTTTGGCCCTGTTCGCCAAACCATACGCCTTATTGGATGTCCTCAATTTTGATACTATTGATGGAGTAGTGGTAGGTTATCAGAACAGCAAAATTGCACAAGAGAAGGTAGCCCAGGTCATTTTTGGGGCCATCGGTGCCAGTGGCAAACTTCCTGTTTCTGCCCATGGGGAGTTTCCTGTGGGAACCGGGGTCCAGTTGGAACCAATACAGCGTCTGGGGTATAGTATTCCGGAAAGCGTGGGAATGAGCTCCGAAATGTTGGCCGAAGTGGATACCCTTGTGCAGCAGGGGCTGGATTCTTTGATGTTTCCTGGAGCACAGGTGCTCGTGGCCAGAAGGGGAAAGGTAATCTACAACAAAAATTTTGGGAAACCGACCTATGAATCCGACAGAAATATCACCGAGGAAACCATTTATGATCTGGCTTCCCTGACCAAGATTCTTTCCACCTTGCCCATGATCATGAAAATGGAGGAGGAGGGAAAAATAGCATTGAACGATACCTTCAAAGACTTGATTCCTGCGTATGCCGATACCGATTTAAAGGATGTTACCGTGCTCAAAGCATTGTCACATTATGGTCGATTGCCATCTTGGATAGCCTTTTATTTGGATACCTTGACCAAGGATCGCAAACCATCATCGGAATTTTACAGGCAAAACCCTTCGGATGCCTTTCCATACAAAGTGGCGGAGCATTTGTATCTTACAAGGTCCTATAAAGATTCCATATATAGCAGAATTGGAAGACAAAGCCTCAAATCCAATCGATATAGATATAGTGATGTGGGCTACTATGTTTTCAAAGAATATATAGAAAAGACTTATGGAAAGCCCATAAACGAGCTGGTAGATGAGTTTTTGTACAAACCCATGGGATTGCAGCGAACCACTTTCAACCCGTTAAAAAAATTTAGCAAGGAGGAGATAGTTCCTACGGAAGAGGACGACTATTACAGATATCAAACAGTGCAAGGGTACGTGCACGATATGGGTGCGGCCATGCAGGGTGGTGTAGGCGGCCATGCAGGCCTTTTTAGCACTGCAAATGAGGTGGCCAAGATTATGCAGATGTACCTGCAGGGAGGGTATTATGGAGGAGACCGATTTTTTGATGCGAGGACGGTAAAAAGATTCAATACCTGCTATTTTTGTAATAAGAATGTGCGAAGGGGCGTTGGATTTGACAAACCAGAGCTGGACGAAAAAGGGCCTACCTGCGGATGTGTTTCCAGAAAAAGTTTTGGACACAGTGGTTTTACAGGGACGTACACATGGGCCGACCCGGATGAAGAAATAGTTTATGTATTTCTCTCGAACCGAACCTATCCTTCCGCAACCAATACACTATTGATTAAATCCGGTCTGCGAACACGTATTCAGCAGGCCATTTATGATTCTATTATTAATTAGGTAATAAATAATTGCCTTAGATTTGTTGTTATGAAAATAGCGATTGTGTGTTACCCAACCTTTGGAGGTAGCGGTGTGGTTGCCACAGAATTGGGAATTGCCCTTGCCGAGCGGGGTCACGAAGTACATTTTGTTACCTATCGTCAGCCCGTACGATTAGAGCTTTTGGGCAACAACATACATTTTCATGAAGTGCATGTTCCAGAGTATCCCTTGTTCCATTACCAACCTTACGAGTTGGCACTATCCAGCAAGTTGGTGGATACCATCAAAATGTACGATATCGAGTTATTGCATGTGCATTATGCCATTCCACATGCCTATGCCGGGTACATGGCCAAAAAGATGCTTCAGGAATATGGGATTTTTATACCTATGATCACTACCTTGCACGGTACGGATATTACTTTGGTGGGCAAGCACCCGTTCTATAAGCCGGCGGTCACTTTCAGTATAAACAAATCAGATGTAGTGACTTCAGTGTCCGAAGCTCTAAAGAATGAAACCTTGAAGTTGTTTGATATTGAAAAGGACATTGAAGTAATCCCCAACTTTATCGAAACTACCAAGTATCGGAACAACTATACGGACTGTCAACGTACGATGATGGCCAAGGAAGGTGAGCGGATCATAACCCACATCAGTAATTTTAGAAAGGTAAAGCGGATTCCTGATGTGATCAAAATATTCCACCGTATCCAGAAAGAGATTCCCGCAAAACTTATCATGGTAGGCGAAGGACCTGAAAAGGAAAAAGCGGAAGATTTGTGCGATTCATTGGGGATAAAGGATAAGGTCTTGTTTTTAGGTAACAGCAATGAGATTGACCGTATTCTTTGCTTTTCCGATTTGTTTCTTTTGCCCTCCGAGACAGAAAGTTTTGGTTTGGCCGCATTGGAGGCCATGATCAACAAGGTTGCCATAATTTCCAGTAATACGGGTGGTATTCCAGAGGTGAATATTGACGGCGTTTCCGGGTATTTGGCGAATGTGGGCGATATTGATACCATGGCTGCAAAGGCCATCGAAATCTTGAAGGATGACGATGTATTGAAGAGGTTCAAGGAAAATGCATTCAATGTAGCGTCCAAGTTTGATATCGTGCATATACTTCCGTTGTATGAAGACCTTTATGAAAAAGCATTTAAATCCCGTTTTAAAAACACATTTTAGTCATTAGGTATATTTTTTTCATAGCGTTGACCTGCCTGCTTTCATGCAAGGCACAAAAAAATGGACATTCACCCGTTGGAGAACACATTGATGACCTAACGTTGGTGGATCAAGATGACTTTATCAATATTGATTCTTTTGAAACTCGGGTCATCCGCGATACGAAGTCATTGAACAAGTTTTACAAGGAAATCAACAAAACCCGAAAACCGGGCTTGCCAACACCGATGGTGGATTTTTCCAGGGATATGTTGGTCTTGGTTTGTTTGGGCGAACAAAAAGGGAAAAAGAATCCGGTTTTGTCCAAGTTAAAGGAAACGGATGAAGAAATTTCTGTTGCCGTTGAAATCGTGGGCAACGATGAAAACGAAGAAATCAAGGATTCTCCCACCTACTTTCCGTTTTATCTCTACAAAATGCCGTTGGTCGATAAAACCGTGGTTTTCCAAAAGATTGAGGAATAATCATTTCAAAATTATTCATACTTCTTATCGATAAATAACGCACTTGAAAGGGCAAAGTTTCATTTTGGTAAAGCTTCATCTAGCTTTGAAGTCGATTAACCTCAAATCAATAAAAAATGAATACTTCAAAACCTACAATGTTGATCATGGCATTGTTATTTTCCGCCATGGCGTTCGCCCAGGATCTAGAATTAACAAAAAAGGACAGTCTAGTACAGAGCTACTGGTTGGTTACTTTGGGAACCAATATCGTAGATGATTCCGGAGACGAATTTGGTGAACTCTTTGATTTCAGTGAAGGCTGGAACATGGTACCATATCCTTCCAGGGTAAGTGTTGGACGTTATTTTAAGAACGGCCTGGGTCTGGAGGCAATCGGGTCATACAACCGGTACAAGGAAGGCAAAGTAGTGGACAACAATATTAACCCTGAAGATGTTGATTATTGGGGCCTTGATTTTAGGGTGAGCTACGATTTGAACATGATTTTGGGAGAAACCGGTTTTTTTGATCCCTATATTGGAATCGGTGCCGGGTATACGGATGCCAATAATCAAGGTAGGGGAACCTACAATGCGGTTATCGGTTTTAGAACGTGGTTCTCCGACCACTGGGGATTGGATTTTAACTCAACCGGAAAATGGGCGATGGATACCGAAAACGCCACCAACCATATCCAACATGCTTTAGGGGTGGCTTATAGGTTCAACGTGGAAAAAGGTCTTTCCAGAAAAGGTCAAGAAAAATTGGCCATGTTGGAAGAAATGGAGAAAGAGCAGCAACGGGTACAGGACTCCATTGCAAAAGCCGATGAAGAAGCAAGATTGTTGGCCGAACGTTTGCAAAAGGAAAAAGAGGCAGCTGAACTTGCTGCTGCGGAAAAAGCCAAGAAAGATGCCGAAGATGCGAGAAGAGCCAAGCTTCAAAATCAAATCAACAATCTAGGAAATGTTTATTTTAAGTTGAATTCTTCTTATTTGACTTCGAGAGATCAGGATTTGTTGGATCAATTGGTGGCCATTATGGAAGATGAGCCTAGCTTGGCCATTAAAGTCACTGCACATACCGATTCCAGAGGAACGGAAAAATACAATCAGTGGCTTTCTGAACGAAGAGCAGAGCGCACTGTTGAATATGTTTTGTCAAAAGGTATTGCCAAAGATAGAATCAGCCATGAAGCATTTGGCGAGACCAAATTGGTAAATGAATGTAAAGATGGGGTGCGATGCACCGAAGAGCAGCATTCGAAAAACAGAAGGTCGGAGTTTATCATAGTAGAATTTTAAAAGACATAGCAACCATAAAAAGGGCCAAGCATATATGCTTGGCCCTTTTTATATCCATCAATAGATTGTTACTTTTTTCTAGGAATCTCTCTGGCCGGATTGCCAACAACAGTGGTGTTTGGTTCCACCTCTCGTATTACAACGCTCCCAGCCCCGATAAAACTGCCTTTACCAACTGTGCCGATACCTGTCATAATGGTGGCTCCAATACCGACATAGACGTGGTCTTCGATATTTAAATTGGCACCAACATTTACACCGGAAGACATAAAAACACCGTTGCCGATATTTACGTGATGTCCTATTGTGGTGGACATGTTGATCATAAAAAAGTCACCGATTTTCGTGTGGGGCATAATGATGCTTCCCGGGAGCACGTAGTTGGCTTCTCCCATTGATGCATCCGGACCTATACAGGCTGTTCTATGAAAAAAACTAGGGGTTTCATAACCCATGTTTTTGCACTCGGTCAAATAACGCTGTCTGAGGGGATTGTTGCCAATGGGACAATAAATGCGATGTGCCATGCCCTTAAGCTTGCTACCTTGCAAATCCTGAAAAGTTCCCAAAACGGGAATACCGATAATATCCTTGCCAAACAGGGATTCGTTATCATCCACAAAACCTACAACATTTATACCTTCTTCCCTCAGATAGGATGCATAGATTTGACCATGGGTGCCAGCACCTATAATTATGGCGTTATTGTTCATGGGATGTATTGTTTCCTGTGAAAGGTACCATGCCTATGTTTTCTTCGCTGTCAATATCTTTTCTTGTAAGCACTTTTTCAATGGTTCGCAAAATGATGGTTGTATCAGTTTTAAATGAAATATGGTTTACATACCACACATCCAGTTCAAATTTTTTGTCCCAAGAAATTGCATTTCTACCATTTACCTGTGCCCATCCGGTAATCCCAGGCCGAGCTAGGTGTCTCTTCTTTTGTTCCTCGTTGTATAATGGCAGGTATTTTGGCAATAATGGCCGAGGTCCTATCAAGCTCATTTCACCTTTGAGAACGTTGAAAAGCTGGGGCAGTTCATCCAAGGATGTTTTTCTGATAAACTTGCCGACCCGTGTAATTCTTTCTTGATTGGGCAACAATTCCCCATTGGAATCCTTTTTATCGTTCATCGATTTGAACTTGATCAACCTGAAAATTTTCTCGTTCATTCCTGGCCGTTCCTGAAAAAAGAAAGGTTTTCCATTATTGGCGATAAAAAGTAAAATGGTCAACACCAAAATTAGTGGAGATGCAATGCAAATCACTAGAAAAGAAACTACAATGTCAATAAGTCTCTTGAAGAATGATTTGTACATAGTAATAGCGGGATTATGAAGGGTTAAAATTGAAATAAAAATTTAAAAGGGAAAAGGATTGTTCTGAAAAATTCATGGGTTTTCCTCTAAGTCAAGACCTTAAACCTATTTTTTAACGTTTTAACTTGAACTTTATTTTGAATTTAATTTTCATGCAGTTGAAAAACTTAATGTCATAGTGCAGTCAAAGTGTTTTTCATACGTTTCGTCGATATTTTGATTCATTTTCTCCTAATCTTTGAGTGCTGGTATAACTTTGTTATAACCTACGCCTTAGCAAACTAAACACCTGACCTCGATGATCAAAAAATTACTTTTTCCTTTATTTTTTATTGGAGCTTCCATTGCCTTTGGACAAGACTTGCATACAGATTCCAACGCTGTATCCGTATCAAACGAATCTAATAGTACGGCAGGTTGGAACGCCGAAGCTGTTCTAACTACGGAGAGCACCGATGTACAGTCGGGAAGCTTTTCTTTTCGAGTGGTTTCTACCAATAACAACGGCAGATTGTTGGAATACAACTTTAACGCAGTCGTAGGGACAGATTATACAATTCGTATTTGGGCCAAACAGGGTGCTACTGCCAACAGTCCTGCTTTCGCAAACTGGGTTGGTTTAAATGGTTTTGGAACGACTCCTATTGTGGGTACTAACTGGACAGAATATGTATTTAATGTGACGGCTTCTTCCACCACTCCTGCAATTAGAATTTACACTAGTCCTTTTTCCCAAAGATTTGTTGCAGGTAACACGGTACTGGTAGATGCAGTCTCCATTACCGCAGACGGTAGTGACACTGAAGCGCCTAGCTCTGTCACTTCATTGATTTCCTCCAATACCACGTTAAATTCCACTCAACTTTCTTGGAGTGCCTCTACGGACAATGTTGGGGTGACCAATTATGAAGTGTTTCAAGATGGTGTAAGCATTGCCAATACGGGAACTTCGACAACTTTTAACGTAACCGGGCTATCACCTGACACCAGTTATAACTTTACGGTGACTGCAGAGGACGCAGCTGGGAACACATCCACCCCAGGAAATACGTTGGGGGTTACCACGAATGCGGACAATCAGGCCCCTAGTTCCGTTACCGACTTATCATTTTCCAATACATCCACTACGGGTACTCAATTAAACTGGAGCGCTTCCTCCGATAACATAGGAGTGATCAACTACGAGGTTTTTCAAGATGGAGTTAGTATTGCCAATACTGGAACCGCAACCACACTTTCTGTAACTGGTTTATCACCGGATACAACCTATGATTTCACTGTTGTTGCCGAAGATGCTGCAGGAAATACTTCTGCTGCGGGAAATACTGTTAATGTAACTACAAACTCCAATATAGATACGGAAGCACCATCGACTATTACGGATTTATCATCTTCCAACGTAACTTCAACGGGCGTAAATCTGTCATGGAGTGCAGCCACCGATAATGTTGCAGTTGTCAATTATGAAGTTTTTCAAGATGGACAGAGCATAGCGAATACAGGAACAACAACTACGATAAATGTTACTGGTTTAACACCTGAAACAAACTATGATTTTACGGTTTTTGCCGAAGATGCGGAAGGAAACACCTCTTCCGTAAGTAATGTGGAAACGGTTCTCACATTAGCCGCACCGGATATTGAAGTACCTTCAACCGTTACGGATTTATCTTCCTCCAATATTACTTCAACATCCGTGGATTTGACATGGAGCCCTTCCACTGACAATGTTGGTGTTACCAATTACGAAGTGTTCCAAGATGGTGTTAGCATTGCAAACACGGGAACTACAACGTTTTTGAACGTTTCCGGCCTGGCACCTAGCACCAGCTATGATTTTACGGTTTTTGCCGAAGATGCAGCTGGGAATGTTTCAGCGGTCAGCAATACAGAAACAGTAGTTACTACAGGTACCCCAGATACGGATGCTCCAACAGCCATTGTTGACCTTTCTTCATCAAACACTACCGCTACGACCACACAACTTAATTGGAGCGCATCAACGGATAACGTTGCTGTGACCAATTACGAAGTATTTAGAAATGGCGTGAGTATTGCCAATACAGGAACGAGTACCGGGTTTAACGTAACGGGACTAACCCCTGAAACAAGTTATGATTTTACCGTTTTTGCTGAAGATGCGGCTGGGAACGTTTCTTCCGTGAGCAATACGGAAAGCGTTACCACTTCTTCGCAAGGTGTGGGAATCGTAGATTATACCTCGGAGAATTCAAATCTGCCCACAGTGGATTGGACCGCTGGAAACCTTTTTGCAAATCAAAACATAGGTATTGGTACTACAAATACCCAAGGATATCGTTTGGCTGTAGCAGGAAATGTTATTGCCGAAGGCGTTCGCGTGGAACTTCAGGCCAATTGGCCCGATTTTGTTTTTGAAAAAGATTATGAGTTGCCACGACTTGAACAGGTAAAGGCATTTATTTTGGAGCACGGACACTTGCCCAATGTGCCGAGTGCGGAAAAAGTGGAGCAGGAAGGAATTGATCTTGGCTCGATGAATGCCAAACTCCTTCAAAAAATTGAAGAATTAACGCTATACATCATATCTCAGGAGTCCGATATTCAGGAAATGAAGAAGGAGAATGCCAGAATAATGAACGTCCTGGAAAGGTTACAGAACCAGATTGATAATCCTAAGAAATAAGTATTTGCCCTGACTTAATACCATGAAAAAAAATTACTTTGTTGTTATCGTTTTAATATGTCAATTCTTAGTTCAGAATAGTTTTGGACAAAGCATTAGGAAAAGTTTTGACGAAATGACGGATTATGAAAAATCCGAGCTGGTCAATGCTTTTTACGAATTAAGAAATGGCCCGGACCTTTTCAATGACCTTGCCCAATTCCATGGACAATTTTTCAATTTTGACAATACCGCGGACCCAACGCGACTGGATCTGCACTTTAATTTACCGGATGAAGCGGAAAGGGAAATCTTTCTTGCTTGGCACAGACGCCAAATGTTCGAAATGGAACAAGCGGTGCAGGAAATCAATCCCGAAATAAGTTTGGCCTATTGGAACTCTTCCATATACCAAGACCCTAACGATGCCTTATGGGACGATGATCTTTTGGGAACTTTTGATGCGAATTGGAATTTGAATCGTAACCTAGGTGGAGATGGCCCTTTGCCAACCCCGACAACAGTAAGCAACCTATTGGCCGAACCCGATTTTTTTGAGTTTTCTAATGATTTGGAGAGACGCTCCACCCACAGAGGGGCACACGTTTGGACAGGAGGAGCAATGCCTACGCCACTTTCTCCCCGTGATCCCGTGTTCTATTTCCACCACTCATTTGTTGACAAGGTCTGGCACGAGTGGGAGGAAATCCATCAAAGCTCCGCGTTTATCACTACATCCATGTTAAGATACGACGGTACTTATGTTTTTGATGGGGAAACCCTGCCATTGGTAGACCCCAACGATATTACTGATACCAGGGTCTATGGTGTATTCTATGCAGAGAACGGACAGGCAGACATGGATAACTACATTGTGAGCAACACGTACAACCCAGAGGAAATATTTTATTATCAGTTCGCCATCAATGCGGGTGACAATTTTATAGTTCCAGCTGGTGCCGTTGCCAGGTTTGAATCGGTAAACGAAATTAATTTGAATCCAGGGTTTGAAGCTTCACCCGGTTCGTCTTTTCAAGCAACCATTGATACCGAAAATGCAGGGATCGTTTCCAAAGGAAACCTATTGGCAACGACGACTTCAAGAAAATATAATCCTTACCCATATTCGGACAAAATAAATGAACCTATCGTATGGGAAGAAGGTGGGGACTTATTGGATGATAAGCCTATTATTATTACGGCTACCCCAAACCCATTTGCCGAGAAAATAACAATCAGACTCAACAAAAAGAAAGATTGTGTTATAGAAGTATTCAACATGATGGGTATGCTTGTAAAGGAAGAAGCATTTCAGAATACGGATACCATGGTCATCAACGATCTATACGGGCTTGCATCCGGGTTCTATGTAATTAGGGTCACGGACGCCAATGGGGAAATTTTGGTGGTGAAGAGGATTGTTAAGCTCTAATCAATATTAGGGAAACCCAAACTAAATGTGATATAAAATAAAAAGGTGGGCAATTTGCCCACCTTTTTATTTGCTCAATATTAATTGGTAGATCACTTCATTTTATTGTGATCCATATGTGCAGTTTTTGGGTCCCGGTATTTACAGCACTCCGGCAGGCCGTCGTAAACCTTGTCGGGAGCTGTGAAACCTTCGGAATCATGACCAACTTCTGCAATTCTTTTTTGGATGTCTGGAACGGCTATTTTTCGTTCATCAATAATCGCTTCAAATATTTTGGTTTCTGGGCTCCATGAAGCAAATTTCACGCCTTTTAGTTTTATCGCCGCTTTTTCAATGCGGCTTTTGCACATACCGCAATTGCCCCTTACCTCAAAATCAATGGATTTGTTCTTGTCCTGTCCATGTACCAAAACCATGGTGAATAGGGCAAGAAAAGTAAACATAGTTGTTTTCATTTGTGTTGCTTTATAATTAAATTTTATATCTAAATCCTACGTAATATAGACTGCGCAAAACGGGTCCATATAAAAGTGTACTATCAAAATAAGGTCCAAAAGGATCGTTACTGGATAAAATTGGGTTGTTTTGGGTAAAATTACCGATATTTTCACCTCCGACATATAACTCAAATGTGTTCGAAAAAACCCGGGTTATTTGGGCATTCAACAACATGTAGGAAGAAGACCATTCCGGTAGCTGAAAGGCTTCGGGGTTGGTCGACGTATCGGGTATCCTTTGTCTGCCCAACCAATTGCTGGTAAAATCAAACCGCCATTGTTTTTCCCTTAACTTTTGGGTTTCATAATTAAGGTTGATGAAAAAGCGATAGTTTGGCTGTAGTGGTTTTTCCAGTCTCCCAGCATTGTAATCCGTTACGACGTCAAAATACTTGTAAGTGGTTCTCAAGTGAAAATTTTGCAATACTTCGTAATTGAGGTCAACCTGGATACTATTGGAGTAACTTTTACCATCAAGATTGTAAAACGAGATTTCCCTTGGGTTTTCCCAGTCTACCACAACCTGATCTTCAAATTGCGTACGATAATAGTCAATGGAAAAATCCATCACTCGGTTCCACAGATATAATTTTTGAATAAAACTAACCCCGTAGTTCCACGCTTTTTCGGGCGATAGTCCATAATAATTTCCATTGGTCGCTGAAATGTTTATGTCCCTGGCGGAAGCAAACATTTGTTGGTTTTCAGCAAAAATATTGGCTCCACGCTTGCCCCGACCAAAGGATGCCCTAAAACTGGCCTTGTCCCAAAGGGAGTATCGCAAATGGAGCCTCGGTGTAATAAAATTTCCCAAGTTATTGTGACTATCCGCTCTTAAACCTGCCACAAAGCTCAAACCTTCCAGACTGTCGTAGGTGTATTCAAAAAAAGCGCCAATGGAATTATCTGTTCTAAGATAATCTGTGCTGTTCACCTGCTCATCATAGGCATCGTGTGTATAGCTCAGCCCAGTTTTGAACTTGTGTTGGGTGCTTCCTATGATACTATTGAATATAAAATTGGAATAGAAAGAGTTATGGTCTATGTCGTATTGGTTCAGGCCATAAAAGGAATCTTGATCGTGCGAACTATACGCCGTTTGAAAACCGAAACTCTGATAGGGCAATTCGGGAAATACATATCCTGCTTTGGCGGAAACATCCAAACGAGAGGTGTTGATCTCGCTTCCCCATGCATTGGTAGTGAATTTATCCTCGTCAATATCAAAATCTGTCTGTCCCAATTCTTTGGTGTCGGCGAGATACTGTATGTTAGCATAGCTTACCCAGCCACTTTCAGGATCCATAAATTGCCAACGGTTCATAAAGTTGACCTGTTTGGCCAAAGGAGTATCGTAAAAAGAATCCGCATTGTCATCAATATATCCATTGCGCAAGTTGGCATGGACATACAATCCCACCCCAAGTTGATCGGAAATGTTATGGTTTAACCTTGAATTGAATTCGTACCGTTCAAAATTATTGGCGTATAAATTCAGGAAAAGCCGTTGGTCCGTCAATGGTTTTACAAGTTCACTGTTGATATGCCCGGAAATGCTCTCAAATCCATTTAACACGCTCCCGGCACCTTTTGTTATTTGAATACTTTCTATCCAAGATCCAGGGATAAACGAAAGGCCAAACACTTGGGAAGCACCTCTTATCGAGGGCATGTTTTCTTGTGTAAACATCAAGTAAGGACTGTTAAGCCCCAACATTTGTATTTGTTTTGCTCCCAGAACCGCGTCGGAAACATTGACATCTACCGCAGGGTTTGTTTCAAAGCTCTCAGAAAGATTACAACAAGCCGCTTTCAGCATTTCCCTACTGTCCACAGAAACCACATTCTGAACTTTGAACAATGATTTTTGTATGGGAGCAACTTCTTTCTCAACGATTACCTCATCCAAAATAACGTTGGGATACAATATGATATTTCCAAGATTGGGCCGGTTTACGGGAATAGTATCGGAGCGATATCCTACGGAGCTTATCACTAATTTTCTGGAATCGGAATTATACGGAATTTTAAAGTCGCCTTCCATATCCGTAGTGGTCCCCATGGAGGAAGAAAGCCAATAAACGTTGGCATTGACCACAGGTGTCGGTTTTTTATTTTCTTGGTATTCAACTACTTTGCCCACTACTTGTAATTGGGCATTGCAACACATGCTTCCAAGAAAAAAAACAATGCAATAGGAAAAAAAATTCATTAGGGCGATAAGAGGTTTAGGTAGAATTAAAATTAATTCATTCTCCTTGAATCAGGCGTTAACCATAGTTATTTTAACACTAGGATGTAGTTCATAGATTTTTTTGGAAGTTAAAAGATTTAAAATCCAGAAAAGCAATGCTTTGTGCTAATTTTAGAAATGTATAATTCCATAAAATGGTAATGGGTTGAAGGTATTTGTTTTAAGTGCCATTTTTGTTTTAGTGTTGAGTACAATTACTACAAAGATGGTTTTTACCTCAACATCAGAAAAAACATGTCCACCCAAAATTAGGGTGGTCAACAATAGTGGGAAAACTTTAAGCTACGTTTCTTTGTTTTCAATGAAGTTTAAAGACTTGAAACCTCAAGACACCTCTGAATACCATTTGTTAAGATACGACCCTTTAAAGGACGACCCTTTAATGTATTGCGTTTACGAGGGGAAAAATTTTGGGAGGTACTTAACAATACCTGATAAAGACCAAAAGAGGGCAACTTATGTGGTGGACAGTATCTATGATGGAATATTATACGTAAGATTATCGACATCAAACACTAAATGAAAGGAAAAACGAGTGAACTCTCAAACGGGAGTTTTTATTATTATGGCTAAATTAACCGAGCAGCTTCGCAACTTAGTATTTTGGAGTGTTGATATGTTCAAGGGTGGAGATATCAGAAAACACTATAATGAAATAAAAAAGGTTCAGAACAACCCATCTTCCGAATTTTCGGAACAAATAAGGGCTGAAAACCTGGCGAAGCTATTGCAACACGCCGTAAATACTGTACCCTATTATTACGACCTAGGACCGGATTCTTTGGATTTGGATAGATTCCCGATCATTGATAAACAGACTGTTCGAGACAGGTTTGAGCAGTTTAAAAGTTTGAATTATAGGGATAAGCACAACCACGAGGTCATGACCAGTGGTTCCACAGGTAATCCTTTTAAAATATTGCACGACCCTAACAAAAGGTTGAGAAATACGGCTGACACCTTGTTTTTTGCCCAGCGTGCAGGGTATCAAATAGGGTCTAGACTATACTATTTGAGACTTTGGGACAAACAGTACAAGAAAAACAAATTTCTTTCTAAGGTTCAGAATATTGCCATGTACTCGGTGGACGAACTTACCGATGACAATGTTAAAAAGTTAATAGAGGAGCTTGAGACGGATGGTTCAAACAAGAGCCTCTTGGCATACAGTTCGGCATTGGATACGATTTGTGCCTATTTTGAAAGGAACGATAAAAATAAAATCAATGTACCGATAGATTCCATAATAGCCATCGCAGAAAGTTTGAACGATGAAGTAAGGAAAAAAGTAACCAAGTATTTGGGCACGGAACCTATTTCCAGGTATTCCAATAGTGAGAATGGTATTTTGGCACAACAGGAGAAAAACGGTGGAATCGTAAAGCGTTTTGAGATCAATTGGGCCAGCTATCATATTGAAATTCTGGATTTGAACAATGATGAACCCGTTGCACTGGGTACTCCTGGAAGAATTGTGATTACGGACCTGTTCAACTACTCCATGCCCATGATCAGGTACGATACTGGAGACGTCGGTGTAATGGAACAGGATAGCGATACAGGTGAGCTGTTTTTCTCCAGGATCGATGGAAGAAAAATGGATATGTTCACCAATACCAAAGGAGAGTATATATCATCACACATCATACACCACATTTTACAGTTCAAGGGTATTGAGCAGTTTCAATTTATAGAAGAAGAAAGTGGCGAATACCTGATAAAACTAAAAGTTTCCAATTCTTTCGACAAAAGCGAGGACGAAGAGGGAATAAGGAAGAAATATCAGGAGTATTTTGGTGATGATGCCATTATCAAAATCAATTATGTTGATAATATTCCACTGCTACAATCCGGAAAAAGAAAATTGGTGATCAATAACAATATCCATAAAAAGCAAAAATACGTGGCCCACAAAAATGTGGAGGGAAGGATAAATATTGCAAGCATTACCAAACTACCTTAAGGCAGAAAAGTATTTTTAGCTATGGAATAAAGTTCTTAGCGTTCGTTTTCTGGATGATGAATTTTTTACTTAGGAAGTACAGTTAGTTACCTTACATCTACCATTGGCCTGCCTTTTCCGTAAAACCCATGTAAAAAATGATTCTTATCGGATACCTTTCAAGTATTTTTTAAAAATCAGAAGCTAAATTTCACAAATATTTTTGAGCGGTTTCCTCTACCGTTTTCACAAATTTCTTGCAAAGGATGGATTTGTCGAACTTATGCTCTGCAAGTAATCGTGCGTTTCTGCCAAATCTTTCACGTTCCTCAGGATTGTTTTTAAAGTTTAAAATGGCCTGGGCCATTTCTTCTGGACGATTAGGGTCTACAAAAACCCCACAATCGTCCTCTTCCACCATGGTTTTTGTCCAACCTGGTGAGTTTACGATCAATGGCTTTCCCGCTGATAGCGTATCAAACAGTTTGTTGGGGGAATTGGTGGCCAATATGGGCAGGTCCGCAAAGGTGACAAGTGAAACATCACTTAGATTAACGGTTTCGGAAAGTTGTTCCATTGGCATTTTTCCATAAAAACGGATAAAATCCAGACCTTCATTTTTACAGCGCTCCTCCAAAACCGGTTTGGTAGAACCATCACCTACAAATAGGAATTCGATGTCTTTTTCATTCTTCAAGAAATTTGCGGCATCAAGTATATATTCCATTCCGTTGGCCAATCCCATGGTGCCAAAATAGATCACTTTAAACGAATCGGGACGAAGTCCCAATTTTTCCATCCATTCTTTATTTTTCTCTCTGGGCCAAAACTTATCAATCTTGGACATATTGGGTATGGTGGTTATTTTATCCTCGGGTGTTCCGGCATCGCGAACACCATCACGCATACCGGGCGACAAAGCTACCACATGAAGCGCATTCTTATAAATACTCTTTTCAAAACGATAAAGTAATTTGATGAGGAGTTTGTTTTTGACCCCTCCCATTTGTACGGGAACTTCTGGCCAAAGATCCCTCACTTCAAAAATATAGGGTATGCGGCGAAGTTTCTTGCCCACAAGAACAGGAAATCCTACGGTGAGTGGGGTAGAGGTCCCTATCATTAAATCCGGTTTTTGGGTTCGAAGCACATAGAGTGAGGAAAGGAACATGAACTTTACAAACGCGATAAGCCTTTTAAAGAGACTCATTCGATTATTGTAAGGAACGTTCAAATAGATGACCTTGATGCCGTCTATCATCATTTCCGACGGTTTGCCCTTGCCTTTGGTGGTTGTTAGCATGGTGACTTCATGCCCATTTTTTATAAGCTCACGACTGATCCAATATGATCTTGTGCCCCCTGGTTCTTTAGGGGTAACAAAATATTGGTGTATATAGAGTATTTTCATTTATTTACGGATAGTGTTTCTGCTTAGGGCTTTTTATTTAAAAACGCATTTTAACATAAAGATTGGGAAAAAGTACCTTAAACCAACCCATGACAAAAAAGAAAGGTACCCGGTAAGGAAAAAACCTTCTCATAAAAAGCAATCTTGACTTGAATGCAATTCCCGTGGGTTTGTACAGATGTTCAATGCGCTCTTTTAGGCTTTTTGATTCAAAATTATGGTACAAGCCTTTATTGTCCCTTTCACAGAGTCCACAATAATTCCTTGTAACTAGGACCGGGATGTCCTTTTTTCTACATTTTAGGGTGTAATCGTAATCGGCCAGCCCGTGTTCATAACCTTTGGACAGGATGCCTACTTGCTCCACCACAGAGCGGTCCACGAACATAATGTTTGCATTGCCCAGGTCACATTCTTGAAAAGACCCATTAGGTTCAAGGATTTTGAACCGGTACATAAACTTGCTCATAAGTCGCCCGCCTCCATAGGAAAGCTTTCCGGTATCCGGATCTTTTGTTGAGCCGATGTAAACGCCTTTTTGACCGAATTTTTCGACAGCATATTTTTGGGCTTCAGAAAAATCCCCGAATACATTTTCCAGTAAAAATGTGTCATCGTTCAACAGCAAATAGCTGTCATGTTCGTGTTTAACGGCCTCTGCCCAAGAATTTATCATACCGTTGGCCCAAAAAAGATTACCGTTTCCTTGAAGAACAACGGTATCGGGAAATTTGTTTTTAACAGCATCGGCTGTTCCGTCCGTGGAACCATCATCGGTAAGGTAGACGGTTATTTTGAGGTCTCCTTTAAAAGCGTTGTGGGCTTTTTTAAGAGATTCCAACGACCGGATAGTTTTGTTTTTTCTGTTATGGCACGTGAGCAAAACTGCTAAGTTCTCCATTTTGGCTGGCTGGGGCTAGGTTAAAATAGATTGAATTCTACCGTAAAATTATGCAAGAGCGGCTTTAAAAAAAATAAAAACTCGACCAATTGCGATTTAACCCGTTTTAAGATGCTTGAATCATTTCTATGGAAAAGGGCAGAACTCCCAAAAAACTGTTAAAATCATACTTCAAAAGTCCGGATATGAAATTTGACCGTATTTCAAGCTAATACTTGTTTTTTTTCGTTTAAAGTGTTAATAACTATGTTGAAAAGTAATATGATGATGGAAAAAGGTACTAAAATTGAATTCAAACAATGCATTTCATCGAAAAAAAAGCCCTTTTCAGCTAATTTAACAAATGACGACTTATTTTAGCTTTCATAGAGAGCAATGTTACCCCATTAATTTTTAACCCAGATTATCAAAATTATTAAATTGCTATGAAATTTCTAAACCCCACCTCTAGATTTTCTATGCCTATTTTGCTCTTTGTTCTTCTTTCCATAGTGTCTTGTGCTAAAGACAATGACCTTTTCTTAGAGGCTATTTTAGAGGAAGAGGAAGTAATAGACGAAACTGCCGAAGAAGAGGATACCGATACTGAGAATCCTACAGATGAGGAACAGACCGACCCTGAAACAGACAACGAAGGAGACACCGGTGAGGAAAAGCCGGAAGACACCACGCCTCCGGATATTCCAGAAGCTACAGCTCCCTTTACTGTAGATGCGGGCAATAGTATTCCCTTAAACCCGGTAAGCCCAAATAGGATTATTTATGTAGCCGTAAACGGTTCAAGCGGTAACGATGGCTCATCAATGAGCAATCCAATCAATATTGACAAGGCTTTTGACCGCAATTTTGTTCAAGCTGGAGACGTCTTTTATATAAAGGCGGGAGAATATAGTTATGGCTCCAATCCAAGTGGAGGATCTCATTATGATATGTCAAACCTACCCTGTAACCCATCAAAACCATGTTATTGGATAGGATACAGAAATACTCCGGGAGATATTGGAACATCCGAATATGCTTCAGTGTCTTGGGATGATTACAAGTCTGGAACTAGGAACTCCGATGGGACACATGACCTTGACCCTTCAACAATGCCTACGTTTACTGGAAATAAGTCATCTGGTAAATATATAGATAACGAAAGCCTGTTCTCAACCGATGGTGGCGAAGAAGGCTTTGTGTTCAGAAATATACAGATACAATATTTTAGAAGAGGCTTTGATTTTAGAAATTTAAGCTATTCTGTATTTGAGAATGTAGTTCAGGCCAATCACGGGTGGTTTACCGAAGTGGAAGGTCAAGGAGGTTCAAATACGGACCTTCAAGGAACTGGATGGTTGATTTATTCCACCTCGAGTAGCAGTTGGAGCTCAAAAAATGTAATCATGAATTGTGCTTCCTATAATATGGCCTTTAGAGCGTTCACTATTGGGAACAGCAGGGAAACCTTGGTCGCTTATAGTGAGGCGGTAAGTGATATAGATAATGGAAACCCACAAGATTACTACTTCCATACCATAGGAGCGAACAATTTATTTACGAATCTTAAGGCAAAAAGATTGGTCAGTAGCAATCACAGTGGTCATGGTATATGCTTTAATCAGCTCTCTGAAAGAAACATTATGCAGTATAGCGAAATATATGGAACCAATGTTCATTTTGACGGTGCCATCGAATGCTATGCAAACAACATCTCTGTTACTGGTGACAGTAGTTATGGATTGTATGACGGCGGCGGAATCAATATAATGGACGGCGCCGAGTATAACTTGATAGAAAACTGTACACTGAAGAATGGAGGTTCCGGTGTCAGCTTTTCAGATAGTGGCAAAAACCCTTATCCAGAACATTCAGGACAGAACAATGTATTCAGGAATTTGACCGTTACGAATAAATCGTCGTCAATCATCAGCTTGAACTGGTGGGCGGAATCAGAGGATTTATGCAGCAACAATTCATTCCAAAACTGTACCTTCTCGGATTCTCCATATTTATTTTCAATCGCGAGGTCCAACAGCAATTTCTCTATAATCGACAGCAATATATCGGATGTGGACCAGTTGGAAGAGCTGGATACAAGAAATGGCTATTATGAGCTAAATTCGAACACCCAGTTTTTGGATTCCAATTTTTGGAACAGTGAAATGCCATCAGAAAGCAGGTTCATTGTCAGTAATTTGACCAATGATCCCAATTAACGAACAAAGCGGATTTATATATTAAAAAAGGGAGCGATTTATCGCTCCCTTTTTATTTGGAAAATACCGCCCATGTATCAATAAATTCGTAAACTTTGCGTTTTTGTTCAAAGCATACCCACAAACGATGAAAGTTTTACACCTCAACTCCTATTATATTGACAATCACCTATATTCCCAATTGTATGGTTTTTTTGAACCTTATGTGGAACAAAAGGTCTATATACCCATAAAACAGGACAGAAAGCCTGAAAATGTAGTAGAGTTCAAGCGAACAGAACTGATTTTTGAGAAGGTCATTACACCATTGCATAAATACAACTACTTCGGGAAGGTCAAAACAATAACCAAGGATGCTATTGCCAAGAATATCCAAAAAGATGTTGATTTTGTTCACGCCCACAATCTTTTTACCGATGGTGCCCTTGCATACCAATTGAAGAAAAAGTTTGGCCTGGAATATATTGTTGCGGTTCGCGCAACCGACATAGGCCTGCAGTATAAGCTAATGTACCACAGGCGCCCCTTTATTAAAAAGGTACTAAAAGAAGCGAAGCATATTATATTTATTTCGCCTACCAATAGGGACAAGATGCTCCAAATGATGCCCTCAAGCTTTATCCAGAAGATAAAGGATAAAATCAGGGTCATCCCCAATGGCATAAATGAAGTGTGGCTGAACAACACCAAGGAACCCAGTGGAGTTACCTTGGCAGATGAGAGAAACCTTATTTATGTGGGGCAGATTATGAGGAGAAAAAACCTCTTTGCACTCATCGATGGAATAGAGCTATTGCGTAGCAAGTCGGGCAAGGAATATCGTTTGACCGTGGTCGGTGGGGCTAATGTTTACGAAGAAGCTTATTACGAAGAGTTTTTGGCCAAAATAGCAAATTTGGACTGGGTATTCTTTAAGGGCAAAATAATGGAGAAGGACAAGTTAATGCAGGAATACAGACAATCCGATATTTTTGTGATGCCCTCCAAGTCAGAACTTTTTGGATTGGTATATATTGAGGCCCTTTCACAAGGATTGCCCGTCCTATACTCAAAGAATGAGGGTATCAATGGATATTTGGAAGGTAAGGACGTTGGGATGGCAGTTGACCCAGACAACATCGAGGAAATCGCTACGGGCATCGAAAATATTGCCGATAATTACCAAGAATACAAGAATTTCGAAGCTATTATCGCTCCGTTCAATTGGGGCGAGATTGTAAATCAATACCTATCAATGTATGGCCATGAATAAACTGGAAAAACTGGTGTACGATGCAGTAAAGAAGAATCCGAACATCAAGTTGAAGATTCGTAATGCGTACCAATCGTTTTTCGACCTATTGCCCAACAAACCAGACTTTTCAGTAAACGAAATCCAGGCCAAAGAAGGATATTTTTTTGGCTTCCACGATGTTTGTCCATTTTCTTTTGATGACACAAAGCTTTTGGCCAATCACTTGACCATCCCTTTTAGAATGCCGCAGAGAGGCGATATTTTGGAGGTTGGTTATTTTCATTTTGATGGTAAAATGAAGGATTATGTGAAAATTGGTGAGTGCCATGCCTGGAATTATCATAAGGGATGCAGGCTGCAATGGGCAGGTGAGGACCATATCATTTATAATGATGCAGTGGATGAGGACTTGGTTTCCCAAATCTACAATATCAATACCAAAGAGACGCGAACAATACCGTATCCTATAGATAGCGCATCCTTTTGTGGGACCATGGCAACTTCGTTCAGTTATGGCAGACTTGAAAAACTAATGCCAGGCTACGGTTATTCCTATGAGGACGAAACATTCAACGATATCCAGATCCCAGAGCAAACTGGACTTTTTATTGGAGATTTGGTTAAGGGTACGAGAGAACTTGTGGTCACTTTGAAGGAATTGAGCAAAATGGGCGGGTTGAACGATTCGGACCTGAACAGCCATCACTATGTCACCCATTCACTTTTTTCCCCGGATAACCGATATATTTCGTTTTTGCACCGATGGGTCAAAGTGGATGATGTACTTAAAAGATGGTCCAGATTGGTCGTTTATGATAGGGAGACCAAAAAATGTCATATAGCCCCGACCAACGATATGGTTTCTCACTATGTTTGGAACGAGAACAATCAAATTGTGGCATATTGTAGGGTAGGGGACACTGATAGTCATGTGCTGTTTGAGGAACCTACACTGCAAAAATACCGAAGGGTCGCCTATCCTAAATTAAATTCTGATGGGCATCAGAGTTTCTTGAATACGGAGGCTTTTGTTACGGATACTTACCCGGATAAATATCGAATGGCCAATTTGTACAAAGTGGACAGCAATACCAACGAAACGACCTTGCTTGCAAGAATAAACTCCTTAAAAAAGTTTCAGTCCAGAACCCGCAAGCATTGGTGCTGCGACCTTCATCCCAGAATGAACCGAAAAGGAGATGTGGTTTGCTTTGATTCGGTACATACAGGCCAAAGGGCACTTTGCACCATGGATATAAAGGGCATATAGTGGTATTCTCCATGGTAAGTTCTAATGAAACATATAGGTATGTCCAAAAATAGCATCACCAAAAAGCCATTTTTATGGTCCTTTCACTATTTTAGGGCTTTTGCCATCCTTAATATCATATTTATTCATACGTGGCGGTTTCCTCCAAAAACAGAGTATACCGGAAGTTCATCTTTTGTTGATGCTACCCGTGACATGTTGTTTCATGGCAGTACCATATATTTCTTGTTCATATCCGGATTTTTGTTTCATTATTTAAGCACAAAATTTAACATAAGGGGGTATTACGTCTCCAAAATCAAAAATGTGGTAGCTCCTTATGTCTTTATTAGCATATTCCTCATTTTTGCGGAGGATTTTACAGGGGCAAGGGCCAATCTTCCATGGTCCGAATATTTTTTTAAGATTCCACGGCAGCTTATCAACGGAACGGCATCTTTCCAATTCTGGTACATTCCCTTCATAATTCTGGTGTTTGCTATTAGTCCACTGTTCTTAAGGTTAAAAGAAAGGGATTTTGTTCGGCTGGCTCCGTGGATTTTTGTTTTGCCCATCTTGGGAACACGGACCCAGGTATATATTACATTGGGTCAATTCATGTATTTTTTGCCCGTTTACCTCTGGGGTATCTATGTGAGTATGCGCTATGCCCAAGTTATGGAAACAGTAAAGCGGTATAAGCTTCCTTTGCTTTTAACTGCGGTCGCCACCTCTGTGATACTGTTGTTCGTAAATCATGAGTATCAATATTTGGGTATCTTCAGTCCTAGGGAATCTTTGGTTTACCTTCAAAAAATGAGTATTACCTTCTTGATTTTATATATCTCCAGAAACATACAAAACAATAAATACTGGATATTGGATATTATAGCCAAGATCAGTTTTGCCCTGTATTTTTTACATGTGATTTTTGACCGACATTTAAAAAAGATTTACTTCGTTGTGGCAGATTTTACACCGCAAGCATTACAGGTTCCCGTTTCAATAGTTTATGTACTGTTTTTATTGACCGTCAACACACTCTTCTGCCTCTTGGTCAAAAAAATCTTGGGAAACCGTTCACGGTACTTTATCGGATATTGATATTGTCCAAATTATTCCTGGACTAAAGGACTTTGCTCAATTTTTCGATTTTCTTCCTTGTTGGAATACTCATTGAGCAGTCCTTGAATAAAGCAATAGAAAACAAATAGAATAAAGAGCGATTCCAATGCAGGTTCCACAAACAACTGGGAGAATATAGCCACGTTGTATATTAGGATAAGGGAATTGAACAATATGGCATTTTTATTGGCCCGTAGGGCCCTTCGAATATTCGAAATTGATTTTATGGTCACGATTACTAGGAGGATAAAAGAAATAGTTGTTCCATTTCTTGCGGCATCGAACCACATATTGTGTGAGTAACCGAATTCATCCACACTCCAGCCCAATGGTTTTTCATAGAGATTTATCAAAGACTTTTCCCAGCGTACCGTACGTCCACCGGCACTGGCGGCATTCTCACTGTCCTGTAATCTTTGCCCTAGGGATGATAGGTATTCCGCATCCAAATCAACCGACAAATAATTGATGCCGACCGCAACGATGACCACCATTACCAGAATGAACTTGAAATTCGAGACCACACTCTGGCTTTTGATACGATAGGCAATGGCAATCAAAATTCCAAGCAGGACGAGGACCAACTGTGTTCTACTGCCCAATCTGAACACACAGAGCATGGATATTACAAATATGCCAAGGGCAATTAAATTAAAGATTAAGGGCAGCTTTCTTTTGGAGGCTATCAAAAGCCCTGGAATACTCATATTAAAAATAAAAAAGGCTCCCATGGCAGTGGCCAGGGTCTCTTTGCCCGTCCAAAAATTGGGTATGGTCCTTCCCAGCTGTACAAAACCTCCCTCCAAAAGATTCAATCCAACCGATATGAGCCCCGTTACGGAATACAACGTCCCAAATACAAAAAGCAAGTAAAAGTGATTTTTTGGTGTACTTGAATCAACAACCATTCTTTTGCCCAAGAGATAAAAAGCTTGGGGAAAGAAAGCATAAATAAAAAGCCATTGTACCCCTTGTTCTAGATTAAAAGCATAAAAGGCCGCATAGACGAAAGAAAAAATGGTCAACAACAAAAAGGTAGTGTCCACCTCCTTTTTTAAGGCATTCTTATTCAAGAAAACAATCCCCAGAATTATATAGCCGGCCAAAAACCCTTTGTTGAACGGATTTATAAAGTAAAGGGAAAGTAATAGGAATGCAGGAAGACCAATCGTTCTTAGATATTTAAAAGCCTGTTTCATATTGCATTTTAGAGGTCTATCTTTTTTATAAACTTTGCAGGGTTGCCGCCCCATATTTCATTTGCAGGAACAGATTTGGTCACCACCGACCCTGCACCTATAATCGAATTATCTCCAATGGAAACCCCTTTCAAAATAATACTGAATGCACCGATAAAGCATGAATTACCTATGCTTACGGGCCTTGTTTTGGCAATATCCGTCTTTACTTCTTTTCTAAGGTCAGGATTTAAAGAATGAAAATCAGTATCGTATATTTTAACGCTTCCCCCAATTTTAACATGGTTACCAATAGTAATTTCATCGTGGCAAATAATTGCACTATTGGATATCCCGCAATCATCGCCGATTCTTAAAGTGGCATTAGGGTAGACGCGCAATGTTGTTCTAGTATCGCCGCCAATAGGATTTGCCGAAGGGCTACTGTTGAATTTTACTTCTTTTCCAAGAAAAACGGCACCTTGTCCCCTCATGAACAGTCTTCCATTGATGGTTGGATAACTCGTATAGGAAACCTTTTTATACTTCAATAGCAGCCAGTTATAGAGTTTGTTGTGTAAACCAAACAAGGACAATATGAATTTTTTAAACCTTATCATGATAAAACAATTGGTTTTAAATTACACAATACTTTTGTAGATGGACAACAATTGGTCAAGATTTGCTTGTCTGTCATGCCGTTTTTTGGCTTCTTTATGCCCATTTTTGGACAGATGAATTGCCAATTCCTTGTCTTCGATTAACCTTTTTATGGATATGGCAAGCATTTCAACTTCTTCAAAACGGTATAAAAGACCTGTTTCCTCATGAGTGACCATATCAGCGACCCCGCCCACATAGGAGGCGATTACCGGAACTCCAAGCAATTGGGCCTCTCCAAGCGAGTTGGGACTATTTTCTATACTTGAAGGACATACAAACATCGAAGCATTTGTGTATTCCTTAATCATTCCAGCTTCATCCAACGGGCCGGTAAAAACAATCTGATTGTCCAGGCCATATTGTGAAATTAGTCCACGAATGTATTTTCCATATCCCGAAATACTCAGTTTTTGCTTAAGATTGTCACTTTTAACAATGTTTCCTCCTGCTATTCTGAGCTTTAGGTTGGGATAAGAATCTTTTAGCAAGTAGGCCGCCTTTAATACTTGGTGCAACCCTTTCAGCGGTCTTGAAGCTTGTGACAAGAAAATGGTCGGTTCAACATGATCTTGCTTAGGTTCCCATAAAGGGGATTCATAAAAAGAGTCGCGAAGTGATTCGTTGCAAAAATGATATTGGACATTAGGGTTTACAATTTTCGTATGGGCATAATCCCATTGGGTCCTTCCGATTACATGCTTTGTCTTTACTAGGTACTTTTTTTCAATGGATTCTCCCCTTTTTAAAAACTCCTTTTCTTCTTGTTTCAGTGTTTGTCTCTTGAGAATATCCCTTAGGGATAGACTTTTTCGTAAATCGGAATTGCTAAGGTTGGCCAAGAAATATCTCGAGTAAACACTGATCAATCCCTGAATGGAGATAACATAATTTAGTTGAGGACAGGCGTTCATCAATGAAAGGCCATGGGCATATTCCGTTCCGTGAATATGAACAACGTCAGGATTTACCTTTTCAACAATCGATATCCATTTTTTTTCAAGTGAAACATCATATTCATTGATGGATTTCTCACCCATCAAATGAAAATAGGTAATGTTGTTGATTTTCTTCTCGTCATCACTTTTAGCATCTCTTGCGGTAGCTACAAACAATTCTATGTTTGGACTATGGGAGAGGCTTTTTGCCAAACCGTACATCCAACCACCGACTACAGGAGGTCTTTGGCCAAGGGCTATTGCCAAATCAGGAAAAACAGTGTTGGTTACCCACAATATTTTCATTTTGTTTCTTTTTTGTACCATTGGTTATTCGTTGGAAATGCTTTGCTGCACGGCCCTTCCAAAATTAAATCGTCTTTGGAATTCATCAAGTTGTCGCACAACCGTAAAAAATTGTCGGCGGCATTTTTTGGCGACCAACTATGGTTAATGTCATCATAGGCATTCTTGACCAAATCTCCCCAAAGCTTCTTATCGTTCATCAGACTTTCCATCAATTGCGTAGCGTGATCAAGGTTTTCGGATTGAAAGACCATTCCATTATTGAAAGGTTTTACAAGGTAAGGAATTGCACCAATTTTGTGACTTGCTACCAATGCACATCCGTTGGCCATGGCTTCATTGGCCACTGCACCCCATCCCTCATTACGGTCACTGCTAAAAAAGAACGAATGGGAGTTCCTCATCATTTGAAGAACCTTTTCATTCTCGATGTTCCCTAAAAAATGGACACAATTTTCCAGATTGAGTTCTTTGCTCATGGAGGTAAGTCTTTCGAGCATATTGCCGGAACCGACGATATTCATTTTAAACTGATGTCCTTTTTTCTTTAAACTATTGGCCAGCATAATGGCCATTTCTGGATGTTTCCAATCTATCAGCCTGGCTACATAAAGAATGGTGAAAACACTATTCTTTTCTGCTAAAACTTGATCAATGTCCAGTTTTGGTGTTTTGGTGAAATATCCCCATTTGTACATTTTGCCCGGATATGCATTGATCCAATTTAAATCGTTGGCAGTGTATGCACTTGAACAAAGCATATGCAGGTTTTTATTTTTAAATCTCGTATGCTTTTTATACTGATGAAAAAATGCTCTGGGGTTAAATTTTTGAAGTGGACTTTTTTTAAAGATTCGTTCCGAATAGCGAAAAGTAAGCTTATCCTTTTCAAGCCTATTTTTCAGGTAGCTATCAGGTGCGGCACCATGCACTACAACATCAGAATCCGTAGCAAGTTGAAGTGCCTTTTTATGGTCCTCCTCGCTTTTATACGCAGGAAGCACATAGGGAGTATCCTTAAATGGATTGTACCCGGAATCCTTGAAAACTTCGGGCATAGCACTTGTAGCCACGAATGTAAAGTTGTTTCCCAATTTTGCATACAGCTCATCGGCCAATGGTTTTTGGTGATGGTTAAAAAAATTGGAAAACAGGGTTATGGTCATGGTGTTTCGTTTTTACAATAGCTATTTCTTTTTGGGCAATAGTTTGATGAACTTTTTAAAAGGTCCCATAAATTCTGGTACTTTAAAATAGTAGTTGCCCAACATGTAGCAACTGGCATAAAAAAGAGGCCCTACTATAAGTTTTGCAATATCGTTCTCAATGGGAATCAAAAGTAAATAGGTACAGACTCCCAAAATAAGATTGAACCCAACAATTTTATAAAGATCTTTCAATTGGCTTTTGGAACCATAATCCATGATTTTACCGGGATAAAAGGAATCGATAAAGTAATGTATTGCGGTGGCCAATAACTCGGCAAGGGCAACATAGACAATCCCGAATTTTAATGCGGCCAATAATAGAACAAGCCGGATAGGTATTTTAATATATTGCTGTTTCAAGGCCAAATCGGTTCTACCAAGAACGTAGAGCAGGTTTACATTGATTCCACAGATGATGGTAATCAGTCTAGCTACTGCGAAAAGCTGCATGACCGGGACCACGGGCAACCATTTTTCTGTGAGCAGTACCTTTATCATTGGCTCGGCAACCACAATCAAGATAAAGAATACGGGCGCCACAAAAATGGTCACAATCTTTATGATGTTCTTGGAATATTTGATCAAAACTTCCTTTTGATCCTGAATATTGGCCAATCCCGGTAAAAGTACTTTTTCCACCATGGAGTTCACAGTCTTGAAGATCAGGTCTGTAAACTGTGTACCTTGAGTGTAATATCCCAATTCTTTTGCATTGATGACCTTGGCGATCAATAGTGCAGAGACATTGCTCACCGAGGTGTTCATCAACGAACTGATGAGTAGTTTGGAACCAAAGGAAAAAAGTTCTTTGAACGATGATTTTGAAAAGATCCATTCAGGTCTCCATTTGGTCCATAACCAAAGTAGAAGCCCAGTAATAAAAGCCTTTATCAAAGTTTGATAAACCAAGGACCAAGCTCCATGCCCTTGATAGGCAAAATATATGGCCATAGCCCCGGAAACCAAGACTGCAACAAAATTCACCTTGGCAAAGATTTTAAAATCAAGCTCAATGGTGACCAGCGTGGCAGGGACGGTAAACAAAGCATTTAATATAAGCGATAGCGCCAAAACCCGGAGCATGCTCTCAAGCTCTGCTATCTCGTAGAAATCTGCCACATATGGGGATGCAAACCATAATAGTACATAACAGACAATACTGATCAGAAGGTTGAAAACAAAGACTGTTGAAATATCTTCGGCAGTCCTATTTTTTTTTTGGATCAAGGCTTTGGTAAAGCCACTATTGATAAAGACCTGTGAAATTACAATGAACACCAGAAGCAGGCCAATAAGGCCATAATCTTTTGGGGTAAGCAATCGAGCCAAAAATATTCCAAGAACAAACTGTACGGCCTGCGTAGAGACCCTTTCAAAAAAGCTCCATAATGCACCGGAAAAAATTTTGTCCCCTAAACTCAAAGTATATGTTTGTTAATGGGTTCTAAAACTATGAAAGCTTAATTCGAAGTTTGGCGGTACCAATCGTACATTTTGGCCACACCTTCTTCAATATCGATTTTATGTTGCCAACCCAAAGCATTCAGTTTGGAAACGTCGGTCAATTTTTTCATTGTACCGTCGGGTTTTGAGGTGTTGTATACAAACTCACCTTTAAAACCAATTTCTTTCTTTATCAAATTGGCAAGATCAGCAATGGAAATATCCTTTCCGGTTCCGATATTGATGTGTGTGTTCCGGACTTCGTTTGTATCATCAAACGTGTCTTTAAAATCGCGGTTTTCCATAATAAAAACACAGGCGTCCGCCATTTCCCTAGACCATAAAAATTCCCGCATCGGTTTACCGCTGCCCCAAATTTCCACACTTACCGTTTCCGAGGTTTTGGTTACACCGTATTTGTTCAAAATGGCCAAGATTTGATCTTGTCCGCTATTTCCGGTCACACCTTCAATGGGCAAGTAGTCGAGGTCTTTCTTTAGGATTTCCCAATTGTCCTCTTCCAAAGCTTTTCCCAAATGAATTTTTCGTATGAGTGCCGGTAGTACGTGTGATTTTTCCAAATCAAAATTATCGTTGGGTCCGTACAAATTGGTGGGCATCACCGATATAAAATTTGTCCCATATTGGATATTGTAGCTTTCACAGGTTTTTATTCCTGCAATTTTAGCTATAGCGTACGGCTCATTGGTATATTCCAGAACATCTGTCAGTAAATAGTCCTCTTTCATGGGTTGGGGGCAATTTTTGGGATAGATGCATGTACTGCCCAAGAACAGGAGTTTTTTTACTTTGTGAATATAGCTTTGATGAATCACATTGTTCTGAATCATCAAATTTTCATATATAAAATCCGCCCTGTAGGTATTGTTGGCCACAATGCCACCCACTTTGGCAGCGGCCAATATCACATAATCCGGTTTTTCTTCTTCAAAAAACCTTTCCACCGCTTTGGTGTCCTTGAGGTCCAATTCTTTACGGGTGCGAACGACCAAATTACTATAGCCCTTTTTGCTGAGGTTGTCCACAATGGCACTTCCCACCAACCCACGATGGCCAGCTACAAAAATCTTGTCAGATTTGTTCATTTACTCAAAGTAATTAAGAATTCTGTACCCGCCTTCTTTAAGGTATTGATCTTTTTGCATTAGTTTAAGGTCGCTTTGCATCATATCTTTTACAAGATCATTTAAATCATACTCCGGTACCCAGCCTAATTTGGTTTTAGCTTTTGTTGGGTCTCCGATGAGCAAATCAACCTCAGTGGGTCTAAAATATTTTGGATCTACTGCCAAAACCTCTTTTCCAATTTCCAATTGATATTCGGGAAGGCTACAGGATTTAACGTAAGCTTTTTCATCCACACCTACACCTTTAAACTCCAATTCTATACCTACTTCGGCAAAACTCATACGAACAAATTCCCTTACCGGGGTTGTCTTACCAGTTGCAATGACCCAATCTTCCGGCTCATCAGCCTGCAAGATCATCCACATCATTCTTATGTAATCCTTGGCATGCCCCCAATCCCTTTGTGCATCAAGATTTCCCAAAAACAGTTTATCCTGTAGGCCCAAAGCAATTCTAGACGTTGCCCTTGTGATTTTACGGGTAACAAACGTTTCTCCTCTTATCGGCGATTCGTGGTTGAACAATATTCCATTACAGGCATACATATTATAGGCTTCACGATAGTTTACCGTTATCCAATAAGCGTACATTTTGGCAACTGCATAGGGGCTTCTGGGATAGAAAGGTGTGGTTTCCGATTGCGGTATTTCCTGTACCTTTCCGTACAATTCGGATGTGGAAGCCTGATAAATTCTTGTTTTATCGCCTAAACCGAGCAATCTTACAGCGTCCAATATGCGCAAGGTGCCGATGCCATCAGCATTTGCCGTATACTCAGGTGTTTCAAAGGAAACTTGGACATGGCTCATGGCCGCCAAATTATAAATCTCGTCGGGTTGAATTTCTTGAATAAGCCTGATCAAATTGGTGCTATCGGTCATATCACCGTAATGCAGGATAAATTTTCTGCCTTCGACGTGTGGGTCTTCATACAGGTGATCTATACGATCGGTGTTAAAAAGGGAGGACCTTCTTTTAAGGCCATGTACTTCATACCCTTTTTTTAATAAAAATTCACTTAGATAGGCGCCGTCCTGACCCGTAGCCCCAGTAATCAATGCTTTTTTCATTTGATGGTTTCTTATAATATGTAGAGGTTTTTAAAAATAACGAGCGAATATCCATATTCGTCTCGTTGGGTCAAAAATAGTTCTTTAAAATCACACTTTTTTACGATTAGCGAATAAGTAACCCATCAAATTGTGATTGTATGGATGAAATAAATTTTATTTGCAATGGAATTTTAGGATTTATCTTCTTCATTGCTTTTGAAAGTGCCGGAGATAAAAATATTTCAAAAAAAATATCGTTCCAACTAAGCCAAGCCTTTTAGTGTTATATGTTATTTAACTCTTTTGATTTTGCGGTTTTCCTCCCTGTTGTTTTTTTCCTGTACTGGTTTGTTACCAAAAAAAGTCTAAAACTTCAGAATCTGTTGATCGTATTCGCCAGTTATCTTTTTTATGGCTGGTGGGATTATCGATTCTTGTCCTTGATTATCTTCAGTTCTTTGGTGGACTATACCATTGGCAGGGCACTGGGCAAAACCAATGATGAAAAAAGAAGGAAGTTTCTGCTTTGGTTGAGTATTGTGGTAAACCTTGGTTTTCTTGGATTTTTTAAATATTATAATTTCTTTTTGGAGAACTTTAGGTCGGCCTTCAGCTTCTTCGGTCATGAGTTTGATGGCTATACTTTGAATATTATCCTGCCCGTTGGAATTAGTTTTTATACGTTTCAGACCCTAAGCTATACCATTGATGTGTATAAACGGCAACTAGAACCGACAAAGGATATTGTTGCCTTTTTGGCCTTCGTCAGTTTTTTTCCACAGTTGGTTGCCGGACCCATTGAAAGAGCGACGAATCTTTTACCACAGTTTTATGATAAGAGAAGCTTTAGCTATAGGAATGCCGTAAATGGCACAAGACAGATTTTATGGGGACTTTTCAAAAAAGTGGTGATTGCCGATCAGTGTGCTGAATATGTTAACTTGATTTTTGACAATTCAGCGGACCATGGGGGAATCACGCTCATTTTAGGGGCATTCTTATTCGCATTTCAAATTTACGGTGACTTCTCTGGTTATTCGGATATAGCCATTGGTACATCAAAACTTTTTGGGTTCGATTTGATGCAAAACTTTGCTTATCCCTATTTTTCCCGAGACATTGCGGAGTTTTGGAGACGCTGGCATATATCCCTATCTACATGGTTTAGGGATTATCTCTATATTCCCCTTGGTGGAAGTAGAGGGGGGCTATGGATGAAAGTGCGCAATACATTTATTATTTTTCTGGTGAGCGGCTTTTGGCACGGCGCCAATTGGACTTTTATTGTATGGGGTGGACTTAATGCAATTTACTTTTTGCCTTTACTTTTGTCCAAAAAGAATAGGGCGAACATTGACATTGTTGCAAATGATTCTGTTTTTCCAAGTTGGAAAGAAATGGGACAGATTTTGGTCACATTTATCCTTACCATTTTGGCATGGGTATTCTTTAGGGCAGAAGACCTCAACCATGCCTTCTCCTATCTTTATGGAATATTTTCACAGCTGCAAGCCCCGTTGGATTATGCGCCGTGGTCACTTTTTATTTTTCTGTTATTTTTCCTGTTGGTGGAATGGATGGGCAGAAGGGAAAAGTTTGCACTTGAAAGATTGGGCGCAGACTGGAAACTTGGGTTTCGTTGGGCGTTCTATTTTGTAATATGTCTATGTATTATTGGTTGTATGGATAATCAGCAAGACTTTATTTACTTTCAATTTTAAGCTATGAGAAAGTTTTTGGTACAACTTGGTATTCTTTCCAGTATTGTTTTACTGGCCTGTTTTTTGTTGTCCGAGGTTACCTTTTCAGATGATTTTCTGGTTTATAAAACAAAAGATACGGCCTTCAAAAAAATAGGATGGAATCTGAATTTGATCAATAATGAACCAAAAAGGCTTGAAAATAGTATCGTTTTCTTGGGATCTTCCCTTGTCCAAGGCGGAATAAACGATTCCTTACTACAGCAAAGCGGTATTAGTGCCATCAACATGGGAGTTCCCCACAACGGGAACGAAATCGGTCTTTATTTTTTGGAGCGTATAAAGGATAAAGACCCCAAGGAGGTTATATTTTTAAAAGGAAAAACCCCTTTCAATGGTCTTCATAAAATGACTCCTCTACTATACACATCGAGTGAACTTTTTGAAGGTGGTCAACGATTTAATCCAGATTATATCAGTTTTGTGTTCAAAAAAACAAAACTATGTTTGGAATATATCTTTTTCAAGATGCTTCAAAAACAACCGAAAGCCGACCTTGAATATTCTAATTTTTTGTCAAGGCCATACGGAGTGGTCTATGCAACGGATACGGTATCGACCAAGATTTACAACGAAACCGTATTGGAGAACACAAAGAAGAAAAGCGATGAATACTACAACCTTTACCAGAATGATTTTTTATACCAAGATGAAATCAATGGCAGCGCTTTTTCTAACAACCTAAAAATTGCCAAAAGAAAATTGGTGCTCACGGCATGGGTGGAAAACAATTTTATCACCAATATAAAATCGCAAGAAAGTTTTATTGAGTCAGCGATTCAAATATGCAAACGGAACGAAATTAAGGTGGGTAAAATTTATATTCCAAAATTGGTGGATGTCAAGAACTATTCAAATGTGCCCTACAATAGAAATTTTTATAAGCCGGTTCCCTCAGATTCCATCGGAGTATATCATTTGGATTCGTTCCAATTTCTGAAAGCAAAAGAACATTGGGCGGATTTTGACCATTTGGATGAAAGTGGCGCAGATTTGTTCACCAAAGAGGTGCTAAAAACATTACAAAATTAAGATTGTGAAGATTTTTGACTCTTAAGAACTGAGTCTAAATTTTTTAATTCTCTATCAAAACATAGTTCTTGTACCAATCCACGAATCTTGGAATTCCTTCAGAAATAGTGGTGTTGGGATGGTACCCATACTTTGACTTTATTTGACCGATATCTGCCCAGGTTTTTTCCACATCCCCTTTTTGCATGGGCATAAATTCTATTTTAGGCTCTTTTTGCAATGCTTTTCCTATTTCGGTAATAAAATCCATCAATTTCACTGGATTTCCTGCACCTATGTTATACACTTGGTACAGGGATTCCGTATTGATTTTTTTACCATGACCTTCGATAATCGCCAAGATACCGTTTACGATATCGTCAATGTAGGTAAAGTCCCTTTCCATTTCCCCTTCATTGAATACCTTGATAGGCCTGTTATTGTAGATGGCATCCGTAAAAAGATAAATTGCCATGTCCGGTCTGCCCCATGGTCCGTAAACGGTAAAGAATCTGAGCCCTGTTGTTTTTAATCCGTACAGGTTACTATAGGCATGGGCCATGAGTTCGTTGCTCTTTTTGGTGGCTGCGTATAAACTTACAGGCCTGTCTGCCTGTTGGTCCACAGAAAAGGGTATGGAATCGTTAAGGCCATATACGCTTGAACTACTGGCGTAAATTAAGTGTTCTATGTGGTTGTGACGACAACATTCCAAGATATTCAGAAAACCCACAATGTTGCTATCCACATAGGCCTCTGGGTTTTCTAAACTATATCTGACCCCTGCTTGCGCCGCAAGGGAACATACCACGGTAAAATTTTCTTTTTCAAAAAGCTTTGGCAACTCTTCCCTGTCCTCTAAATTCATTTTTACAAACCTGAATTGGGAGCCATGGATACTACTTTCTGTTAAAGTATTATATGCTTTGGTATTGCTGCCTTCTATCCCTAATTCCGATAATCGAGCATATTTTAAATCAACACTATAGTATTCATTGATGTTGTCAAGACCAACTACATCAAACCCTTTTTTAATCAATGAAAGGCAGACATGAAAGCCTATAAATCCCGCTGCGCCTGTGACTAATATTTTCAAAGTTTGATTTTTTTTTCTTGGCTTAAATATATTGCTTTTTAATAAGAACGCCCCGAGAATAGTTGCTATTACTCGGGGCGTTACTAATATTCTGATGAACGGTCTAGGATTCTCCGATTTTATAAAAATCAAAGCCCAATTCCTTCATTTTTTCTGTATCGAGAATACGTCTACCATCAAAAACAAATGCCGGTTTGAGCATATTCTTATAAATTTTCTCCCAGTCGTACGATTTAAATTCGTCCCATTCCGTGAGAATTGCTATGGCATGTGCATCTTCCGAAGCTTCAATAGGTTCCGAAGTAACCGTAAGCAAGTTTCTGTTTTCCGCATCGCTTCTGGTACCCAGATAGTTGAGGTCTTGATATACTTTTTCTTCAGAGACCTGTGGGTCATACACAACCACATTTGCTTGTTCTTCCATAAGAAGGTCTGCAACATAAATTGCAGCGGACTCTCTGGTATCGTTTGTGTCTTTCTTAAAAGCCCATCCGTAAAAAACAATTTTCTTACCAGCTACGGTATTGAACATGGTGGAAATCATTTTATCGGTAAACCTGGTTTTTTGGTAATCGTTCATGATGATTACTTGTTCCCAATAGTCGGCGACCTCTTGCAACCCAAAAGTTTTGGCAATGTATACCAAATTCAAGATATCTTTTTGAAAACAGGAACCTCCGAATCCAACGGACGATTTAAGAAATTTTGGCCCAATTCTACTGTCAAAACCGATGGCATTGGCTACTTCATCAATATTTGCATCCGTTTTTTCACAAAGTGCAGAGATGGAATTGATAGAAGAAACCCTTTGGGCTAGAAATGCATTGGCCACCAATTTGGATAGTTCTGAAGACCAAACATTGGTCTGCAAAATACGTTCCTTTGGCAACCAGTTTTCATAGACACTGCTCAAAAGGTCTTTGGCCTTTTGACCTGAAGGAGTATCATCCCCACCGATCAAAACCCGATCCGCATTCAATAGGTCTTCGATTGCGGTTCCTTCAGCCAAGAACTCAGGGTTGGACAACACCTCAAAACTTACATTGTTCTTTGTATTGGTATTATGGAGGATACTTTTTATGGCTTCAGCTGTTCTTACGGGTAGGGTTGACTTTTCCACTACAATTTTATCACTTGTGGCTACACGGGCAATATTTCTTGCGCATAGTTCAATATACTTTAGATCAGCAGCCTGTCCTTTGCCCTTACCGTAAGTTTTAGTAGGGGTATTGACAGAAATGAAAATCATATCTGCTTCGTCAATTGCTTGATCTATAGCTGTGGAAAAGAATAGATTCTTCCCTCTGGTTTCTTTTACAATTTCCGCAAGGCCAGGTTCGTAAACAGGTAGCTGGTCAAGGTCTTCATGGTTCCATAGATCGATTCTTTTTTCATTGATATCGACCACGGTCACCCTTATATCGGGGCATTTATTGGCGATTACCGACATTGTGGGACCGCCAACGTATCCGGCTCCAATGCAACAAATAGATGAGATTTTTTTCATTAATGGCAAGTTAAAATTCCTGAACAGTTTGCAAATATCAAAAAACTAACGGCAATGCTGTATTTATATTTTAAAAAAAACAATTCATCCCCAAATCTCTACCATTTAACCGATAATAGGAGGTGTTTTCCCACAACTTTTAGAATAGTAAAATTGTTGAGTGGACGAATTAAAAATGAAGCTCATCGAACTGGCTTTTTTTGGGAAATCCTTAATTAATACAGCATTTGAACACTTAATCGAATTTTTCAAACCTTCGGCGAATTGTGATTGCAAATGGAGTGTGGGCCAAGTTTAACTATGTACTTTTACTCTAGAGCATTAAAGCTCTCCTACTTATAACCCTAAACTAATAAATGGAAACCACAATCTCAGAAAAAATCTGGTTATCCCCCCCGCACATAGGAACGCATGAGCAACGCTATGTGCAGGAAGCATTCGATACCAATTGGATTGCCCCACTGGGACCCAATGTTCAAAATTTCGAAAAAAGCATCACTGATTATATTGGAAACAATTCGTACGCTGCCTGTTTGAGCTCTGGTACCGCGGCAATACATTTGGCACTGGAACTTTTGGGAGTAGGTCATGGAGACGAGGTCCTTTGTCAAAGTTTTACGTTTTCGGCATCTGCCAATCCAATCGTTTATCTGGGCGCAACACCCATTTTTGTGGATAGTGAGGTCAAAACTTGGAACATCTGTCCCGAGTTACTGGAGGATGCCATAAAAAATAGATTGAAGGAAGGTAAAAAACCCAAGGCCATCGTGGCGGTACATTTATATGGTATGCCGTATTCAGTAAACGAAATAAAAGCCATTTCCACCAAATATGATATTCCTGTAGTGGAAGATAGTGCCGAAGCTCTTGGCAGTAGTTACAAAGGTTTTAAGTGCGGTACCCTAGGAGAAATGGGCATCTTATCCTTTAACGGAAACAAGATCATTACCACTTCTGGTGGCGGCGCGTTGATTTGCCGGGACCAAAAAATGAAAGAAAAAGCAGTTTTTCTTGCCACCCAAGCAAGGGACAATGCTCCACATTACCAGCATTCGCATATTGGATATAATTACAGGATGAGCAATGTTCTGGCCGGTATAGGGAGGGGACAGATGGAAGTACTGGATGACCGGGTCGAAGCAAGGCGGAACAATTTTGAATATTACAAGGAAGCATTAAAGGATATTGAAGAGATTGCTTTTCTAGATGAGCCAGAAGGGTCTTTTTCCAACAGATGGCTCACCTGTATCTTGACTCCTTCCTTTGCAGTAAGGGAAAAACTAAGAAATGCTCTCGAGCAAGAGAACATAGAATCACGACCATTATGGAAACCAATGCATTTGCAGCCAATCTTTGAAAAATCACGATCATTTGTAAATGGGGTAAGCGAGAACCTTTTTGAAAAGGGTCTGTGTTTGCCAAGCGGTTCCAATCTTTTAAAGGATGATGTAGAGAGAATTTGCAACATTATTAAAAACCAATTGAAATGATCAAAGAATACTTTTATAGAAAGGGCAGACGATATGCATCCAAATGGACGGTGTTGATGATCGATCTTTGTATTGTTGCCGTTTCATTCATTTTGGCCTATTTCATTAGGTTTAATTTGAGTTTCAATTTTGAAGTTCAACATTTATGGACCCAGTTGCCCGTTGTGGTGCTATTATTTTTAGGGGCCTTTTTGATCTCTGGAAGTTACAAGGGAGTTGTAAGGCATACCGGAATAAAGGATGTTTACGCCATTTTTAATGGGGTGTGTATGGCCAGTATAGGCGCCATAGCCGTGGTCTTGGTGAACAGGTATCTTAACGTAGTGGATGGATTTACCATTCCATTGTCAATTATTATCATTAATAGTTTATTGACCTTCATTACACTTGCTACTTCACGATATGTTTTTAAAATATGTTTTGAAGCAATGATGAACACTGGTCAAGCACCATCAAAAAATCTGATAATTTACGGTGCCGGAGAGTCAGGAATCATTACTTACAATACATTGACCAATCACTCCAAAATGGGGGTCAAGGTCATTGGTTTCGTGGACAATAACCATCAAAAGGTAGGAAAGCAGATCAACGGGGTAAAGGTTTATGACAAATCTATCCTTACCGAGGATTTTATAAAGTTCAACAACATTTCCGAGGTAATTTTTTCCATTCAAAGTATTAGCCCAAAGCAGTTGAGAACTTTGGTAAACGGTGTTGTTGACCTTCCGGTCAAGGTGAAAATAGTACCACCTGTTGAAGATTGGATAAATGGGGAACTAAAGGTGTCCCAGATTAAACGCGTACAGATAGAAGATTTGTTGGACAGACCGCCCATTGAGATAAAGAATAGCAAAGTCATGAAGGATTTTGATGACAAGGTCATCATGGTTACTGGCGGCGCAGGTTCCATAGGGAGTGAGCTTGTAAGGCAGATATGCAAATACAATTATCGTTCGTTGATTGTTATAGATCAAGCAGAGTCCGCCCTTTACGACCTTCAACAAGAGCTTAAACAAGCGGGCTTTTTCAATTTTATACCTATTGTAAGTGATATCCGCGACAAAAATAAAATGCGTGTTTTGTTCGAGCAGCACCAACCGGATAGAATTTTCCATGCTGCGGCCTACAAACATGTACCGTTAATGGAACAAAACCCATACGAAGCCGTAAAAATAAATGTTGCCGGAACAAAGACCATAGTGGACCTATCTGTGGAATACGATGTGGAGAAATTTGTTTTTGTATCGACTGATAAGGCTGTTAATCCCACCAATATAATGGGAGCGACCAAGCGTATTGCGGAAATGTACATCAGTTGCAGACAGCAAGAGGGAAAAACCAAGTTCATTACCACCCGTTTTGGGAATGTACTAGGTTCCAACGGATCTGTGATACCATTGTTTAGAAAGCAAATTGAGAAAGGCGGACCGCTTACCGTTACCCATAAGGACATTACAAGGTATTTTATGACTATTCCGGAAGCATCTCAGTTGGTGTTGGAAGCAGGAGCCATGGGCAAGGGAGGTGAGATTTTTATCTTTGATATGGGCGAATCCGTGAAAATTATGGATTTGGCCAAAAATATGATACGGCTTTCCGGATTGCATTATCCAGATGATATCGATATAAAGATAACAGGCCTAAGACCGGGCGAGAAGCTTTATGAAGAACTTTTGGCCAACGGGGAGAATACTTTGCCCACCTATCACGATAAGATAATGATTAGCAAGGTAAGGGAGATCGATTACCCTAAAATAAGGACAATGATAGACGAATTGTGCATATCAAACCTTTTCTTTAAGGACAATGTGGTGCAGCTAATGAAAAGTATAGTGCCCGAATACATTTCAAACAATTCCGATTTTTGTAAATTGGACAAAAAGAATCCAACCGAAGAATTAAAAAAAACCTCGGACATTGGACTTCCTCAATTCAACAACTAAATTATGTACAAACCAATGAACCAATTTAGATTCATTTGCTATTTGGGAATCGCATGTTTGCTTTTTTCCTGTACCTCGTCCAAAGATGTGGTATATTTTCAAGATGCCACCCAGTTTGAAACCTTGGTGGACGACAACACTTTTTCCACAAAATTTAAAGTAGACGACCTTTTGAGCATACATGTTTCCGTACTGGATCCAGAAGCCAGTGCCCCGTTCAACTTATATCGAGGCGCACAAGAAGGCGGAATGAGGCCGGAGCAGGTGGATTATTTGGTAGACAAAAATGGTGAGATTGATTTTCCGGTAATTGGCAAGATCAAGATAGCCGGACTTTCTCCCGCTGAAACCCAAAAGCTTTTGGAAGAGAAATTATCTGATTATTTGGTCAACCCCATAATCAATATTCGCATCAAGAATTTTACCGTAACAGTTTTGGGGGCAGTGAACCGTCCAGGAACGTATCCAATAAACGGCGAACAGATTACGATAATGGAAGCCTTGGGATACGCTGGGGATATCAATATCAAAGGTAGGCGCGACAATATTATGGTAATCAGGGATTTTGATGGTACCAAAGTGTACAACAGGATAAACCTGAACAGTAAGGAAGCCTTGGAGTCACCGGTATATTATCTTACCCAGAACGATGTGGTATATGTGGAACCCAACAAATCCGGAAAGACCGCATCCAATCTGGACCAAAGAGCCTCTATTGCGGTTTCAATAATTTCGGTACTGGTTACCTCGACTGTTGTACTTTTGACCAGAAATTAAAAACAGCTTAAGCCCCAAATTAAATCATTACATGAGCGATTCAGCAACCAACAGTTCTGGTAGAGAATTTGATTTAAAAGAAACCATCTCCGTTTATCTTAAAAAATGGAAATGGTTTGCCATATGCACCATTATTGCATTGGTGCTTGCCCACTTGTATTTACGGTATGCAACACCGGAATACGTAGCTTCCGCCAAAATCCAAATTTTGGAGGATAGAAATGCATCTTCCGAGCTCAGCGTTTTGGAAGACTTGGATATTTTTTCGGGTGGTAAGGCCAAAATTGAGGATGAGGTCGAAATTCTGAACGCAAGGGACAATTATGTGAGCTTGGTAAGAAGACTAAGGCTTAACATTAGGTATTTTGTTACGGGCAATATAAAAAGTAAAGAACTATATGGTGAGAAAGAATACCCGTTCACCATAAACTTTATCGCAGCCGATTCCATTGTGAACCGATCCAAACACGAATTCTTCATTGATATTATCTCCGAAAACGATTTTGGATATGCGGAAGAAGAGGATGCATCCTTCAAAAAGTATACGTTCGGAAGCAATATTCATACAAAAATCGGGGACATTATATTGATTCCGACCGATGAGATAGCACGTTATAAAAGGAAAAGACTGAGGATTATCGTAAACCCGATTCCTTTGGTGGCCGATGCCTATAGAAACAGGATGGTGATCAATGCGGCAGATAGCAAGTTCTCCAATATCATAAACATCTCATTGACCGATCATGTTCAGGAAAGGGCCGTAGATGTAATCGATAATCTTATCGAAATCAACAATACAAACGCAGTCAACGATAAGAAAGAAATAGCGGACAGGACCACCCAATTTATCAATGACCGAATCAGTGAGATCTACAGTACACTTTCAAGTGCGGATGAGACTGCCGAAAACTTTAAATCGAGTAGGGGGATTACAGATCTTGGATCGCAGGCCAATGTGACTTTTGAACAAAGTACAATTGGAGAACAACAACTGCAGGATGCAAGTATCCAGCTGAATATTGCCAGTTCCATGAAAGATTTGATTTCCAATCAAGAAGGTTATGAAATCATCCCTTCCAATGTTGGAATTTCCGATCCCGGGATAGCAAACTCTGCGGAGCAATATAATCAATTGGTCGCCCAGCGAAAACGAATGTTGGAAAGTTCCAATGAAAAAAACCCCGTGATCGTTCAATTGGACCAGCAGTTGGAAACATTGAAAAAAGGAATGCAGTCCAGTTTGAACAATGTCACCAATAATCTCAATCTCCGGGTCAACAGTTTGAGCAAACAGCTATCTCAGATCAATTCTAGGATATATGCGGCCCCTAGCAACGAAAGAGCTTTGAGGGACATATCAAGAAAGCAACAGACCACGGAATCACTATATCTTTACCTGCTTCAAAAACGGGAAGAGTCACAAATAACCTTTGCATCGGCTTCTCCAAAATCCAAGATAATAGATTCGGCATATGGCTCCAATAGGCCAGTATCGCCCAATGGTAGAATGGTATATTTAGCAGCCATAGTATTGGGTATGCTCTTGCCCTTTTCCATTATTTATGCAGGTCAGTTATTGGACAACAAAGTGCACAACAAAATGGATCTTGAAAAACACGTTCAAGGAATCCCGGTTCTTGTGGAAATCCCAAAGCTTGGCAAAAAGGAAGCAAAATTGGTGAAGAAAGAAGATCGCTCTGTGCTGGCGGAATCTTTGCGTATACTCCGAACCAACATTAATTATGTTCAAAGGTCCAAGAAATCGGCTACGGACAATATCATATTTGTAACCTCCAGTGTGCCTGGGGAGGGTAAGACTTTTGTTTCGTCCAATTTGGCTGCCATCTATGCAAATACTGGTAAAAAGGTGTTGCTCATTGGAGGTGATATACGAAATCCAAAACTGTACAACTTCTTTACGGAAGACTTAGGAAATGAGGGCAACTCAAAAGTAAAACCAAAACGAACCGTCAAAACTGGGCTAACGGAATACTTGTACGATGATACCATTGGATTGAAGGACATTATTGTCCCCACCCAAGTAAACTCGAACGAAATAGACATTATCTTCTCCGGTAAAATACCACCGAACCCAACAGAGTTATTGATGAGCGAACGGATTGAAAAACTGTTCAAGGATGTTTCGGAAATCTATGACTATGTGATTGTTGATACTGCTCCTTTGATGGTGGTAACAGACACTTTGCTGATAAGCGAATATGCAAGTCAAGTACTCTATGTGGTAAAGGCAGGGGTGACCGAAACCAAAGTTTTGGAATTCCCAAAACGATTGAAGACAGAAGGCAAGCTTAAAGGATTGTCATTTGTGGTAAACAATGTAAAGCAATCCAATCTTGGTTACGGTGGAAAGTATGGCTACGGTTACGGCAAGACAATCAAAAAATGGTGGAATTTTTCGTAGCTAGCTAGATCAATAGAAAGATTGAATGGTATGATCGATAATCGGAAGCAATCTGTTCAATACTTTTTTGGAAACCTTAATTTCCTTTAATAATTGTAGTTGCCTCATATTGTGGACATCGGTCCCTACATAATCGATAAGGTCATCCTTCAGCATTTTTTCCGCTATTTTTTGGACCTCTGGCCCATAGGATTCGGATGTAAGGGAAAGTAAATTTAGCTGGAACAAAATCCCACTGTTTTTCATTTTGTGGTACTTGCCATATTTTCCGTGATAGTACACGTACCGTTCGGGATGGGCCAAAATCGGAAAATATTTATGCCTTGCAATCTTGTCAATAGAAAGCTCAAAATTGAAAGAAGGTTGCAAGTACGACATTTCCACAAGCAAGTATTCCTTTTTGAGAGGGACCACTTTTCCGTCGGCCAATATGTTTTCAAAATTATCATCGATCATATGTTCCGCAGAGTATCCTAAATTGATGGTGGACAATCCCTTTTTTTTCAAAGCTTCCGAAAGCTCAACATAGGCCTTATGGATGGTCCTGGGAGTATTATCATAGTGATTGTGCATAATATGTGGGGAACAAATAAAATTGGTGACCCCGAATGCGGAAAAAGCTTCGATAAGTGCTATGGATTCCTCAACAGTCTTGGCGCCATCATCAATACCGGGCAGAATATGGTTATGGATGTCCACAAGACCGTGCAAGTAATCGGCCAAATAAATTTTCTTTTGAAAAAAACTTATCATGCATAAAATTTGGACTGCAAAGATAGGGGATATGTCGACTTTATAAATGCCAATGTCCTTAAATAAAAAACACCGAAGTGCCCCAAAGCAAAAACCGGCCTAAACAGGCCGGTTTTTGTTGATTCGCTACTAAACTTGTTCTAACTAAACTCGGGTACTAATATAGGGGCTAGTTTGATCCGTAGGGATTAACGAAAGATCAAAAAGATTAATGAAAGACTAATAGGGTTAACCATTCTGTAAATAGCTGATGATTTTTTGTTTATTTAGCGGTATGCTGACCAAGAGGACCCTATACGTTGTTGTTTTTGTGATTGCCGTTGTTGGCCTTTTGGTGGTCCAATACCAATATTTGAGGGTGGGATTGGTCTTGGCAAAAAATCAATTTTCCGATAAGATAGACAAAGCACGCGAAAACATCAATGGCGAACTATCGGAAGTGAACACGCTGACCTATACGTTGGGAAAAGCCATAAGAAAGGATACGTCCGAAGTAAAAATAGGGCTTGATAGTCTGGAAAAGGCTTCCCAGTACTACTTGAACGATTACATCTCCTACCAATTGGGTGTTTCCGGAATCGATGCCCCTTTTTCATATACTCTGTATTCCAGGGATTCCATTACCTATTTAAGTTCAATAAGGCCACACGTGGACTCAAAGGAGGATTTGACCTTTCCTATCGTAGTCAGTGGCTACTTGCCCAATTTGCTTCAAAAAGAAATAGTTTTGGAAATTGGTTTTGAGGACCTGAACAATTATTTTTTGGGACAGTTACGCGGTTTGATTATCCCAGGGCTTATTTTTTTATTGACCATCATTGTAATAGTGATATGGGTTCTTAAATCCTTCTATTTACAAAGAAGTGTCATAACCACGACCAACGACTTCATCAACAACCTGACCCATGAGCTCAAAACCCCGGTTTTTTCTATTGGATTGGCCAGTAAAATCTTGGAAGAAGAAGTTCCAGAAGACAAGAAATCCGTGGTGCAGCTCATCCGCACAGAGTCCGATAGGCTTAAAAAACATATTGATAAAGTCTTGGAATTGGCCAGTATGGAATCGGGTAAAAATCTGCTGCAGTTTCAGGTGATTGATTTTAGGCCCGATTTACAGCGGATCTGTGAGGGCTTTGCCCTGCTTGCCGAACACGATGGGATTTCTTTTGATTTCCAATTGGATGAGGGCCCATATCCAATAAGGGCAGAGAAGTTCCATTTGGAGAATGTAATCGGAAATTTGCTGGAAAATGCCCGAAAGTATTCGGAACAGCCTGAAATTTCGCTAAAAGCCCATACCCGAAAAGAAAGACTTCTCATCAGCATATCGGACAATGGTCAGGGTATTGCGAAAGAAGAGATCAATAAAATCTTCCGAAAATATCATCGGGTAAAGAACGGGGACCTACATAAGGTAAAAGGATACGGCCTAGGTCTGTACTATGTAAAAAAAATCATTAAAATGCACCGTGGAACAATAACGGTGGATAGCGAACTGGGACACGGAACCACGTTTACCTTGTCCCTAAAATTGACCAAAAATGGATAAAAAGTTTAAATTGATTTTGGTAGAGGACGACAATGCCTTGGGATACCTGTTATCGGAATATTTAGGGATGAAGGGGTTTACGGTAACGTGGGCCAAAGATGCAAAAGAGGCCATCATCAAAACTAAGACCAATGTTTTTGATCTAGCGATCTTGGATGTAATGCTCCCGGATATGGACGGATTTGAACTGTCCCAAAAAATTAAGAGCATCAACCCAGAGCTGCCCTTTATTTTTTTAACGGCCCGTTCCCTGAAAATCGATGTTTTAAAAGGATTTTCGTTAGGTGCCGTAGATTACCTTAAAAAACCGATTGACGAGGAGGAACTCGTAGTACGTATCAATGCTCTGCTATCCCGGTTGGTCAGTGACAGGGAGGAGGAAGAGCATGTTTCCCAATACCAGATCGGGGATTATGTACTTAACATGGATAATTTTGAACTCAATTATAAGGGAACTCCCATAAAGTTGACCGGAAAGGAGTTTGACCTTTTGGCCCTATTGGCAAAGAACAAAAACCAGTTGTGTACCCATAAGGAAATTTTGACCACGATATGGGACAAGAACGATTACTTCAACAAAAAAAGTCTTAATGTTTTTATATCCCATTTGCGCAAACATCTGGGCAAAGACCCTAGGTTGAGCATTGTAAATGTAAGCCGTAGAGGATTCATGCTTCGCGAGGAAGACAAGTAAAGCAAAAGCTTGTGGCTTGGTTTTTGAGGAAACTTTAATGAATCCTGTTATTCGTTTAGTTTTTATGTTCAAGTTGTTTAAAAATAGTTCCCCAAAACCCAGTTTGCACCAATTGGATCATCTGTATGGCAATACCATATGCAAATGCCCCTTACCAGAGCAGATATCCTATTGCCAAAGACTCATTGAAAGTTCTAAGTTCCAATTGGCCCAATCATGCCCTAAAAAAGACTCCAACCACTTCAAAACACTTATTGAAGCCGCCGATACCGAACTCCAAAGACTTTACTCCAGAAAAACAGCTTGAGTTATGCTGCCAAAACGGGTTTTAATATCTTTTCTGACCTAAAAAAAGCACAAAAAACAGTAAGTTTAGGATTGAAAAAATAATCACCATGAAAAAATCAATCCTCATTCTTGCATTACTTTCAATTTGTTTCAAAGTGTCCGCCACGGAGACCAAACTTATGGTACGGGCCAAGGCCAAGGATGCCAAGTTTGTTGGAAGTTCCATAGGAGGGGCATATGTGATTGTTCGCAATACCCTGAACGGTGAGATCATGGCAGAAGGAGAGACCACGGGCAGTACTGGCAATACCAATTTGATCATGAAAAGTGCCCATGAAAGGTACACCCAACTCACAGATGATAAAACGGCAGGCTTCTTGGCGGTTTTGGATTTGGACGAACCCACCTTTGTAAGGGTCGAAGTGCTATCGCCGGCCCACAGGAAAAATGCACGGGTACAGGCCAGCACAGAACTTTGGATGCTTCCTGGCAAGGATATTTTGGGTGATGGTCTTGTACTGGAAATACCTGGCTTTGTAGTCGATATATTGAGACCCAACACACATCAGTATATTCCTTTGGAATCCGTCTCCAAATCAGGTTTGCATATAGAGGCCAATATTGTGATGATGTGCGGTTGCCCAATCGAAAAAGGCGGTATTTGGGATTCCGATCTTACGGAAGTAAAGGCTCTTGTGAAAAAAGATGGTGAATCCTTTGGGGAAATAACTCTTAGCAATCCAGCACAGAATACTTTTGATGGCCGTTTGGAAATCCAAGAAGCAGGATATTACCAAATCACGGTCTATGCCTACAATGCCAAAACAGGAAATACGGGTGTGGACAACATCAATTTTGTGGTACGGGACTAAGAAAAACATATCACTGGAGCACCCGCTATATTTTTATGGATTTGACAGGGTAAATTGGTACCTTTTGACTTTCAAAACCAACCCAAAGCTTATGAAAAATGGCTTAATATGCTCAATGTCCATTTTGATGTTCTTTGCTTCGTGCGGAAAAAATACGAACAACGACTTATTGGAAGAAGGTATACCCCTTAAAATGGCCACCTACAGGAAAAAGCAGGTTTCTGATGTGGTATATGCCCTGTCCTTCGATATTCCTTCCCATAAAGAAGACCCCATACCAGCAAATTTAAAGCTGAATTTACAGATTACGGACCTATCACGACCGCTCTATCTTGATTTTAATGCCGACGCATCCTTGCTTAAAGGCATCAAGGTCAACGGTCAACCACATGAAATTGACCATCAAATGGAACATGCGATCCTCAAGGATAATCTTCAAAAGGGTGCAAATAGCATTGAGATTTCTTTTAATGCCGGTGAATTGTCCTTAAATCGCAACGAAGACTTTTTATACACATTGTTGGTCCCAGATCGGGCCAGTACTTTGTTTCCATGTTTTGACCAACCCAATATCAAAGCAAGTTATATTTTGGAAGTTACGGCTCCGGAAGGGTGGCAGGTATTAGGTGGGGCACCGCTCAAGGAAAGCAAAAAAATGGGTGATAAGGTCCGCTATAGTTTTGACAAAAGTGACCCCATGAGTACCTATCTGTTTTCCATGGTGGCCGGAAAATTTGAATCGGTGACCAAGAACCCAGGCTTGTTTGATATGACGCTCCTATATCGGGAGACAGATTCTACCAAGATAGCATACAGCGTGCCCACTATTTTTGATCTGCATAGCAAGTCCGTAGAATTCCTAAAAGGCTATACCCAATACGAATTTCCTTTCCAAAAGTTGGATTTTGCAGCAATCCCCGGTTTTCAATATGGGGGAATGGAGCATGTGGGGGCCATCCAGTACAGGCAATCATCCGTTTTTTTAGATGAAAGCGCAACAGAACGGCGCCGTATGGGCAGTGCCAAACTGATCGCCCATGAAACATCCCACATGTGGTTTGGTGATTTGGTGACCATGGAATGGTTCAATGATGTATGGATGAAGGAAGTATTTGCCAATTTTATGGCCGATAAGATCATAAACCCTTCCTTTCCGGATATCAACCATAGATTACAATTTATGGTGTCCCACTATCAAGGGGCATATGGCGAAGACAGGACCAAGGGGACCAATCCAATCCGTCAAAGTTTGGATAATCTAAAAAATGCAGGTAGTCTTTATGGTGGAATTATTTATAACAAGGCACCGATAATGATGCGCCAGTTGGAAGCTGCCATGGGAGAGAATGCATTTCGGGATGGAATACGGGAATATATTGCGAACTATGCTTACGGAAATGCCACTTGGAACGACCTGATCACCATTTTGGACGAGCGCACCCCGCAAAACCTTAAAGAGTGGAGCGAAGTGTGGGTAAACCAATCCAGTCGCCCCATATTTCAGGAAGAAATCACCTATAACGAGGGAAAAATCTCAAGTTTTACCATTTCACAGCACGCTGAAGATGGAAGTGATAAAATCTGGCCCCAATCCTTTGAAATGACCTTGGTGTATCCCAATAACCAGCGGATTATTCCGGTAACCGTTTCCGAAAAAGAGACGAATATAGATTTGGCAATAGGATTGCCAAAGCCGCAGGCGATAATATACAATTCGGATGCTTTTGGATATGGAGTTTTCCCATTACAGCCCTCTGATTTGAACATTATTCCGAATTTAAGCGATGAGGTCTCCCGAGGATATGCCTACTTGAATACTTATGAGAATATTGTTGCAGGGAAATTGTCTGCCGAGAAAGGCCTTGAGCTATTTTTGAAAGCACTGCCCCAGGAACAAATTGAACTGGTCAATGGATTGGTTTGTGGTCAAATAGGGAGTGTTTATTGGGGTTATCTTTCCACGGAAGCGAGAGCGGAGCTGCAGCCTGCCATCGAAAAATTGTTGTGGGATGAATTGATCAGTGAAAATCATGCTCCCAATATCAAAAAGAACATTTTTGGTCTGTGGAAGAAAGTGGCCTATGGCGAGAACGCCATGGAGAAGTTGTACCAAATTTGGAACAAAAGCATCAATATTCAGGACCTACGATTAAATCAAGATGACTATACCGATATGGCCATGTTACTTGCCGTGTACGACCATGAACTGGCTGCGGAAATACTGGACACTGCAAAAGCCCAATTGGACAATCCTGATAAAATAAAACGATTCGAGTTCCTATTGCCTACCCTGTCATCCGATGCATCGGTGCGGGATGATTTTTTTGAATCCTTCCAAAATCCAGCTAATCGTGAAAAGGAATCGTGGGTAATCGATGCGTGTGGCTACATCCATCATCCGCTCCGTCAGGCTTCCGCAACTAAACATTTGCCATTGGCCTTGGATTTGCTTGAGGAGATACAAAAGACTGGGGATATTTTCTTTCCCAAAAGATGGCTTTCTGCAACGGTAGGGCAATATCAGTCCAAGCAAGCCTTGAACATTGTTGAAAATTATCTGAAGCAGCACCCAGACCTTGAACCCTCTCTAAAGGGAAAGGTTCTCCAAGCTTCGGATGATCTCTATCGATTTGTAAATCAGCAATAAAGAAAAAAGTAATCGTACTATGTAACCAAAGTTACCGTAGAATGATTATAAAACACTGTTTATCAGTGTTTTGTGATTAAAATCATAGAATTTGAACTAGCCCGCACCTACCTTGGCCCCGTAATTTTTTAATACGAGTACCATGAAAAATTTTTTAATGCTGGTGTTCATAGTTCTGGGAACAGTGACACTTATGGCACAGGACAGGGATAGGGACAGGATCCAAGATCCCGACCAAGACCGGGACCGACTAATGTTGGTCGATGGCGATGTAATTCAAATTCGTGATCGAGACCAAGTTAGACTGCAAGACCCAATTACACTGAATGATGGAACGGTGGTAAACCCCAATGGAACTTATTTTACACGTGACAGGGACAGGCTCAGGCTTAAGGATGGCGAATGTTTGGACAACGACGGAATAAAGTACCGCAATGAGTACCAATATCGCTATAAAACCATGCAATCGGACAAAGGGCTTACCAATGGCCAGATTCAGGAGCGTAATCAAAATAGGTTTCAATTAATGCTGATTGATGGGGAGGTATATCAAATAAGAACTCAATTTCAAAATAGATTACAGGAACGTCTGGAGCTGGCTAACGGAATGACAATTAATCCAGATGGCTCTTATATGGCCCAGAATCGCAGACAAATGAGACTTCAAGATGGGGAATGCTTGAATTTGGCCGGTGAAAAATTCACCAACATGTACAACCACCGAAAAATGATGGTCAACAAGAACATGAAGTCCATGAAGAACATGAAATCAAAAAAAGCTATCAATAAGGCCGCTCTTAAGAGAAAAGGAGGTCAGGTCATGTGATGGAGTTGGAATCGTAATAGGGCTTGGCCAAGAGGTTGTGCCAAGCTCTTTTTCTCATCTAAATATGATTGGCCATGAAACGTTTTCTTTTGCTTCTAGGGCTATTTGTTACAATGTTCCAGACTACGTTTTCCCAAAAGGCGGATAAGGATAAATCGGATAGGGAGGAGTCATACATGTTATTGGACCTCAGCTATACTAACGATGCTGTTTTTATGGGACGGAAGGATTCCATTGCAGCGCCTTACATTTTGCCCTCCATTGGGTATTATGATAAGTCGGGTCTCTTTGCAGATGCGACGGTTTCTTACCTTACAGGCTCGGAAGAATGGCGGGTAGATCTTTTTTATTTTACAGGAGGCTACCTTTTTGATGTTAAGAATTGGAGCGGCGGTATTTCCGGTACCGCATATTTTTATAACAATGCCAGTTATAATGTGCAATCTGAGGTCGTAGCCGATATTACTGGCCTACTCAGTTATGATTTTAAAGGGGCCGAACTTTCTCTTTATGTGAGCTCTTATTTTAACAAGAACAGCTCACCGGACATTTTTATTGGTACAATTCTGGACAGGACTTTTTATTTTATGGACCGACGCTTATTGATTTCCCCTAGAATATCAGCTTTTGCCGGTTCCCAATATTTTTATGAAGAATATTATACCACTAGCCGATTGGGAAACAGAAAAAGTGCAAACAGCGGACAGGGTAGTGGCCAGGGAGGTATTTCGGACCCGGTTTTGCAAGTAAGCTCCGTTCAGATTTCAGAGGCATCTGAATTCAATATTCTAAATGCAGAGCTCAGTATTCCGGTCCAGTATCAGTTTGACCAATTTATAGTATCCTTTACGCCCACATGGGCATTTCCACAAACAAGTGCGACCCTTACAACGGATACGGATGTTTTTGAAGAGAATTTGAAAAATGTTTTCTATTGGTCCCTTGGACTTAGTTATTGGTTCGAACTTAAATAATAACCCCCTGTTATTTGCCGATACAGAAATTGGAAAAAATGTTGCCCAAAAGGTCATCCGTGGTAACGCTTCCCGTAATTTCCCCTAAATGATAGAGTGCCTGTCGAATATCGATGGCCATCAAATCACTGGAAAGCTCCATGTCCAAACCTTCTTTTACTTTTTGGATTTCTTCCAAAGCTTTCAATAGCGCATCGTAGTGTCGACTATTTGTAATGATGGTGGTGTCGCCGCTCAATGCTCCTGAATCCACCAAAGAAAGAAGCGTGCTTTCAAGTTCGGGAATCCCCTCTTTGAATTTTGCCGAAAGGAATAGCACATTGGGTATTTCAGATGTTATTTTTTCTTTTTGCTCAGGGCTCAGCAAATCCATTTTGTTACAAATGGGCAACAACTGCTTGTTAGGGTACTTTTTTTGAATGAGCTCTAGTTCAGCTTTGTCGAATTCCATCCCATCAAATAGGTAAATAATGAGACGGGCTTTTTCTATCTTGTCGAAGGTGCGTTCAATCCCAATTTTTTCAACAACGTCCACGGTTTCGCGGATTCCTGCGGTATCGATAAACCTAAAATTGATGCCTTTGATGCTGATATGGTCTTCGACTGTATCTCGAGTGGTACCTGCAATCTCGCTAACAATGGCACGTTCTTCGTTGAGCAGCACATTAAGCAAGGTCGATTTTCCTACGTTAGGCTGTCCCACAATGGCCACGGGTATTCCGTTTTTGATGACGTTGCCAAGGGCAAAGGAATCAATCAATTTTTTAAGCACCGTACTTATGCGATTCAATAATTCGTTGAACTGGGTTCTATCGGCAAACTCCACATCTTCTTGGGAGAAGTCAAGTTCCAGTTCAATCAATGATGCAAAATTCAACAACTCTTGTCGCAATTCCTGAATTTCGTTGCTGAATCCGCCACGCATTTGCTGCATGGCAATATCGTGGGCAGCTTCACTGTCGCTGGCAATAAGGTCGGCCACAGCTTCGGCCTGGCTTAAATCCATCTTACCGTTCAGGAACGCCCTTAAGGTAAACTCCCCGGCCGAGGCGGAACGACATCCATTTCTCAGCAATAGCTGAATGATCTGTTGCTGAATAAAGGGGGATCCGTGGCAGGAAATCTCGACAACATTTTCGCCTGTATAGGAATGTGGCCCTTTAAAAATGGAGACCAAGGCCTCATCCAATATTTTATCACCATCAACAATATTTCCTAAATGAATGGTATGACTTTTTTGCTCGGCCAACTTTTTTCCCTTTATGGAATTAAAAAGTTTGTCCACTAGGATAATTGCTTCCGGCCCAGAAACCCGAATTACTGCAATGGCCCCGGTTCCCGAGGGAGTGGCCAAGGCTACGATGTTATCTGTATGCGACATGGGCACAAAAGTACGAATTCATAGCTGTCTGTAACATTTTTACGTTTTTGACTACTAATATTGTGAATCATCAAAATCAATCAAAAATGGAAGTTATTAATCAAAAAGCAGCTAGAACGGACAACACATTGTTGGCTGTTACCCACCTTACACAACTTTTATCGTATGTGACGGGTTTTGGAAGCCTTATTGTTCCCTTGATTATTTGGTTGTCATCAAAAGATAAGGTCGAGGGCATGAACGAACATGGGAAGGCCATTATCAATTTTCAGATTAGCCTTATACTTTATATCATTATAAGTATTCCAGCTATTTTACTTTTGGGCTTGGGAATTTTAGGGTTGATCGCTACCGGTATTCTAGGTTTTATCCTGCCTATCGTTAATGCAGTGAAGGCGTCGAATGGTGAGTCACCTTCATATTTTATGACGATTAGGTTTATAAGCTAGGTTTTTATCCAATCCATTTTTCCCACAATCTTGTGCAATTCTATATATTAAATCTTTAATATTGAATTGGTTATCCAGTTTTGATACTTTTATAAAGGTGATTTTTCAAGGTTTTATTTAAATTGGAAAAATCTTTACATATAAAATCATCTTTTTTTTCGTTATTATCACAACAATAACAGTTTGGTATTAATTATTTAATTGTTTGACCATATTTATCAGGTTAAATGAAAACACATTTATGGCATTGCTCAATGCTTTAAGAAGACAATTATTTTGGTACTTGGATGGTATCAAAGGGGCCAAAATCAAAAAACATTACTCCGAAATAAAGGACATACTAAAAGATCCTTTGAGTGATGGTTCCGTTAAAAACATGGAGCGGGACTTAAGCAATATATTGGAGCATGCCATTGCGACCACACCTTTTTACCAGAATTTTAGAGGATACGAATCACTCCAGGATTTTCCAATTATTGATAAATCATTGGTGTTAGAGCGTTACGATGATTTCAAATCCAATCTATTCAAAGAATCGGAACTAGTGCAAGTATTCAGTAGTGGATCTACCGGAATCCCTTTTCGAATTTTTCAGGATAAAGAAAAAAGAAACCGGAATACTGCCGATGTTATTGTTTTTTTGGAATTGGCCGGTGGTGTTTTTGGCGATAGACTTTTTTTTCTGAAACTCTGGGATGACAAAAATAGAAAGGGAGAGCTGACTTCATGGATTCAAAACATATATGCGCATAACGTTATGGATTCTTCCGATTCGGATATGGAAAAGTTGTTGTACAAATTAGAAAAATGCAGGTTTTCTAAGAATATAATGGGATATCCATCTTTTTTCGAGGAGTTATGCTGTTATCTCAATTCGTCCGAAAATAAGCCGGAAATAAAAGGTGTGAACACGATTATTTCCTTTGCTGAAAGTCTCAAGGAAAATGAGCGGAAGCAGATGGAAGAATTTTTTGGTGCTCCCGTTTACGAGCGCTACTCCAACCAAGAGAACGGAATATTTGCCCAAAAAACAAAACTTGATCCCAATCGTTTTGTATTGAATGTTGCAAGTTATCGTTTTGAAGTACTGAAAATAGGCTCCGACGAGCATGTGGGTCCAGGGGAAGTTGGTCGACTGGTAGTGACCGACCTGTTCAATTTTGCCATGCCATTGATAAGATATGATACAGGGGATATGGTGCTTTATGAGCAAACTGAATTGGGCCGACCTTTTTTTTCCTCGATTTTTGGTAGGCGAATGGATACTATTTATGATACTGCTGGGAAAATAGTTTCCCCGCATATTTTTTACCGCGTTTTGGATTATGGACAAATGGAGCAATTTCAATTTGTTCAAACCGAGGAGAAATCATACAAGTTTAGAATAAATGGAGCCCCAAAAAACCTTCAAGAAAACAAGATTATAGAATTTTTTAGAACATATTTAGGTGAGGATGCACAAATCAATTTTGAGTATGTGAAAGAGATTCCCTTGCTTTCTTCTGGTAAACGAAAAAAGATTGCCAGTGAATATAAAAAAAGCTAGAGTTTTTGCTCTAGCTTTTTCTTTTTTGGAAGGTACTTTCAATTAGTCCTTGCAAACTACCGCATGGGCTATAACATAAATCTCCCCATCCAGACCTTCTTCAATATAATATTGTCCAGGTGCCACTGTTGCTTCACCATCGATCATTGGGAACATAGTGCTACCGGCGTAGGTGTGGGTTTCCGATACTTCATAAGCGTCGTCGATATTATAGGTAACACTGACTTCGCCATCAACATAGCTTACATCTACTGTTCCAACAAGTTCTCCTTTGCTGATATCACATTGGCCAGCACCTGCATAAATTTCGTAGGATTCCTCACTTCCATTGGCCAACGGACCAATGCTCCAGCCCCAACGGCTGAATCCTTCACCAATAAAGCAGGTATTGCCATCGTTTCCTCTTGCAAAAGCGGTCTCACAGGATGGCTCTGGTTCGCAACCAACAGGAATTGTGACGATTATACTTTGTGTTCTTCCAGTAGGAAGAAGAACAATGGCCATCACCTGTCCTGAGCTTGGTTCAAATCCTTCTCCGTTGGCCAGTGCGGCATCAACAATTTCTTGACCCTTTTCTCGGCTCCAATCGCTGCCCAAAAAACTACAGGCTATGCAGTTTTGGTCATCAAGTAGTTCCCAAATAGCCCATTGTACATCACCAAATGTATATCCTAGACTTGTGAAGTTCTGGTTAACTATCCAGTTGATCAAATCAAAATTCTGCGGATTTTCAAATGCTCCAACGGGCAATTCCGAATAACTTGAATAAACATTGTAATCAAAGCATTCATTTGGACCTAAGGATAGATCTACATCCACACACCAAGCAGCATATTCCCCGGCAAGTTCTGTGTCATTTATGGTCAAATCAAAATATGCCCCGTAGGCTGTACCTTCTCCTTTGGCCGTAGTACATGCGCTGATCATGGAAGGTAATTCAGGAAATAGGTCAACAACGCATTCTCCGGTATCATTCTTCTCCTTTTGTTCTTTAATTTTACCCTTTCCCGCAATACCTTCAATATTTTCACCTGCTGGTTCAACTTCACAGGCAAAAAAGGTAAATGCGAAAATCGCAATAAAAGCTAGTGTTAATTTTTTCATGTTCAATAGTTTAAGGTTTACATCTTTAATTTGTTAAAATTATACAAATTTGACAGCCTTATCTGCTTTGAACGGTGAACGCTTTGTTTATTCGATTAATGGCCAAAAAGGAGCTTTACAGTATGATTTTCAAGTGATTAAGTGTAGGAATTTACTTAATTGTTCAACATTACGGGCATCACCAACATGGTCACATGCTCGCCTTCATCCAAGCCATCGATTGGGGTAAGGATGCCTGCTCTGTTCGGTAAGCTCATTTCCAAGGAGACTTCATCCGAAGACAAATTGTTCAACATTTCCAGAAGGAATCTAGAGTTGAATCCAATCTGCATATCGTCCCCTTGATAGGAACAGGACAATCTTTCTTCCGCTTTGTTGCTGTAATCCACATCTTCTGCAGAAATATTGAGTTCAGCTCCTGCAATCTTCAAACGGATTTGATGCGTGGTCTTGTTGGAGAAAATGGAAACCCTTCTCACCGAGCTAAGGAATTGATTTCTTGCAATTGTCAATTTGTTCGGGTTTTCCTTTGGAATCACCGCTTCGTAGTTCGGATATTTTCCATCTATCAAACGGCAAACTAGTTCTGTATTGTCAAAATAGAACTTGGCATTACTATCGTTGTATTCGATGGTCACTTCGGATTCGGAACCTGCCAAAATACCTTTCAATAACGTCAAAGGCTTTTTCGGCATGATGAATTCCGCTACTTGGGAAGCCGTTACATCTTGTCGTTGGTATTTCACCAATTTGTGGGCATCGGTGGCCACAAAGGTCAAATTCTCTGGAGAAAACTGGAAGAACACACCGCTCATTACGGGGCGAAGGTCGTCATTTCCTGCAGCGAATATGGTCTTGTTGATAGCCGTTGCCAAAATATCTCCCAATAGGGTAGTGGAGCTCGGGTTGGAGACTTCCACCGCTTTCGGGAATTCCGCTCCATCTGCATAGGCCAAGGCATATTTACCGTGGTTGGAACTGATTTCTACCGTGTTGTTGTCCTCAACAACAAAGGTCAACGGTTGTTCAGGGAATGTTTTTAGGGTATCCAAAAGCAAACGAGCAGGAACTGCTATGGTTCCTTCGGAATCGGAATCCACTTCCAAAACCGTACTCATGGTAGTTTCCAAATCGGATGCGGAAACCGCTAACTTACTTTCTTTAAGATCGAACAAAAAATTGTCAAGAATGGGCAAGGTGTTGCTATTGTTGATAACTCCTCCCAAAACCTGAAGCTGTTTCAATAAATATGTACTGGATACGATAAATTTCATCAACGAAATACTTTAGTATAGTTGCTTTTTGTGCAATTAATTCGCGTTTTACGGCCTGTAAAATCAATAAAAACAAATATATCCCAAATGGATTTAGCAGAGAAACAAATTTATCAACACTTAAGCGGTAAACTTGCGTTTTCTGTAATAGCCAAAGAAGAGTCCGAACAGCAGGGTCAAAACTACTGGCAGTCCAATGTTTACAAGCTGCCACTTGGTTTTTTGTGCTGCTATTTTTTTCACATCCAATAACGGAATGGCTACTTTCTTGTTACGAATGTTAATAAGCCCGTTATTGTCCAATAGGTAATTTGTGCTGTTCACCAAAAATTCTTTGTTCCCATAGCGGTTGTTGGTCCATTTATCGTACCCCAATTCCAGCGGTCTGCCGTTGCGCAATTGGTTTTTGATGACGTCCCCATCCGAGATTACGATCATTTTGTTTTCAGGTCCCTCCTCCAAGGTATTTTGAAGCTTTAACGGTTTAACCCTGTTCTTGTACATTGAGATAAAATTGCCCTCAATCAACACGGCCAATGGAAGATTGCCATTGTTGTAAGTTTCCTGATCAGGTTGTTGGTTGATGATGTCCAAACTTACGACTCTCGGAATTCCGTCCGTTTTAGAAAGCGGTGAACTCTGTAATAAGACGGTCTTCTCATAATCGTTTTCCAACACGTCCATGGGACTGGTAAACTGTAATCGTACCGCCTCAATATTGGTGTTGATGGGGTGGTTGTTCTGGGAAAAAACCATTGGGTAATAAAACCAAGGCAGCGGATTGTACTGTGAATCGTTCCCTTCACCCGAGGCCAGTACTATTTGGGTAAAATATAGGTCATTGACCAAAACAGGATTGATGCGGACCCCATATTTGAAGAACAAATCTTTCAGGTTCAAATCTCGGGGAACGGCAATCGCCTCTCCGCCACCTGCATAAATGCTGTCCATTTCCATGTTGACCTGGTCTATCATCCAAATGGACTTGCCTCCTTGAACCATATATTGGTCCATCACATACTTTTCTTGATCGGTAAATGCTTCGGTAGGTTTGGCGATAAGCGCGAGGTCAAAGTTTTTTAGCTGATTTAATACATTTTGCGGATTGCTGGCCACTGAATCCAAGGTTATGGCGCCAATGTTGTAGTAGTCGCGAATGGTAGTGAGGTAATCTGCGATATAAATATCATCCAGTTCGCCATTTCCTTTGATAACGGCAATGCTCTTTTTTTCTTCAATGCTCAATTTGGTGAAGGCATCTGCAAAGGCGTATTCCAATTGCTGTACCGAATTATTGATGCGATCTTCTGCTGAAGAACCCAATTTATTCTTGAGCAGCGGAACTTTTACCGTCTGGTCGTTGTAATTGACCATGGCCCATGGAAATACCAGCTCATTGGATACCTTTCCGTTTTCCTCTACGGTAACATTAGCGGGCTGCAGACCCAAGCTCTGCAATTGGGCAACGGTTTCCTGCGGATTTTCGCTATCCTCCAAAGGGTCCACCAAATTGTATTTGATGTTGCTATTTTTAGACCCGAAGGATTCCAACAGTTGTATGGTCTCCGTTTTCAGTTTGGCAAACTCTGCTGGAATGTTTCCGTCCAACAATACGTCCACAATTACAGGTGTCTCAAATTTTTGTGCTACCGCTACGGCAGGTTCCGAAAGTGTATATCTTTTATCTTCCGTAAGGTCGAAACGAGTGTACACAAAACTGGCCAATAGGTTGATGACCACAACCAATACAATTACTTTTACTATGGATACAAAAAACCTTCCCATTATTGCGGTAATTGTTTTAAACGTTGAAAAGTGAGGTAGAGAAAAAATAGGGTCAATGAGATAAAGTAGACCAAATCCCTAGTGTCTATGACGCCTCTGGCAATGCTATCAAAATGTGCCTTTGCTCCGAGTGATTGTATGGTTTGTTGTGTTTCTCCGTCGGAAAACAGCGAAGATGCAGCATCAAACCCGTTAAAAATCAGAAAACAGACCAAAATGCCCACTAAAAATGCAATGATTTGATTATCGGAAAGGGTAGAGGCAAATATTCCAATGGACGTATAACAGGCCATTAAAAACAATAATCCAAAGTAAGAGCCCAATACCACACCGAGGTCGTAATTGCCTTCCACCATGCCCAATCCTGAGATGGCAAAAACATATACGATTGTTGGAATTATTGCGATAACGCACAAAAGGAATGCGCCCCAAAATTTACCGAGGACCAACTTCCAAACGGAGATAGGTTTGATCAGCAACAATTCGAGCGTTCCCATTTTTCGTTCTTCGGAAAAGCTTTTCATGGTGATGGCGGGTACCAAAAAGATGAAAATCCAAGGAGCCAGTAAAAAGAAATTGCTCAAATCGGCAAAGCCATAATCGAAAATGTTGTATTCTCCTTTGAATACCCAAAGAAAAAGCCCGTTGAGCAGTAAAAACGACCCCACAATTAAATAACCGATGGGCGATGTAAAAAAGGACCGTACCTCTCTCTTAAAAATTGCGAACATTAAGATGGGTTTGTTGATTGAACTTTATGAACACTCCAAGCTTCGGGCTTGTCGGAAAACAATTTTTTGGTATTGCCCCAAACCTCTTTGAAAAAATCGGAATTCCTGTATTGGTTCAGGTGCGATTCCGTGTCCCAAAAACTATAGGTGAAAAAGATGTTGGAATTAGCGATGTCCTGATACAATTCTACCATGTTGCAGCCTTCAAAAGCCAAAATGCCATTTTTACTTTCTTCAAATATTCGCTCAAAACTAGCAATATTTTCGGGTTTAAAAGTCAGTTTTACGATGCGTATCAACATTTACAGGAAATTTATGGTTACCGTGTCCCTATAATTGAGTCCAAGAAGGGAAGAGGCTCCTCCAACGGAGTTTAGGTCACTTTTATATATGGCTAGCTCAATATAACCCGCGGAATTGAACAAGGCCAAGGCGTCCCCAGGACCTTTGCGTTGGTTGCGTTCCAAATTATAGTTGATGATGCCGTTATAGCTCAGGTGTACCTGCCTGATTTTTGTGGTCCTTGCAATAATTTCAAAATCACGTCCGCTACGATAGGCCTCGAACAGGCTTTTTTGAATATTCGTGACTACGTTGCCGTAATTGTCTATGTAGATCACGTTGCCCGAAATGGTTTTGCCTTCGTTGGTAATCCTTGGTTCAAAATCACGTAGTTCCTTTAAACTTTGCAAGGGCTTGCCTATAACTTCCAATTTGCCGCCACGCGCAATGTGGCAGGCTACCTGAACAAAAATATGGAGCACGGGAAAAGCGCCAGCTTCCGCATTGGGCAGATTGATTTCCACTACTTTTTCCGGCTGGACCTCAGAAGTTATCAAGGAAATCACACCACTATTGGCGCTTACAAAATAGTGCCCGTCGACCTGAACTACGATGTGTTCGTTCTCTGGTGAAATTTCCGAATCCACTCCAACAATATGAACCGTTCCCTTAGGGAACGAACGATAGGCATTCCTAAGGATATAGGCACATTCCTGAATGTTGAAAGGACTAATGGCGTGCGAAATATCAACAATGCTAATATCAGGGAGGTTGCTCAGTATTGCCCCTTTAACAGCACCCACAAAGTGGTCCTTGTATCCAAAATCGGTAGTTAGGGTTATGATTGGCATACAATACTGTTGATATGTTTTTCCGCGTTCAAATTGATTTTTAGTTAAGTTTGTTTGTAAAATTAGTCAAAAAAGAAAGAATTAAATTCTTCAAAAACAACTGTAACACCTCACAATTTTTGAACGAACTAATAATTGAACTTACGGATATTAGCCCCCAGGAATTTTTTGGACAACAAAATTCAAATATCGAGTTGCTTAAAAAGTATTTTCCAAAGCTAAAAATTGTAGCTCGGGGCAACAAAATCAAGGTATTTGGTGATGAAGAACTATTGGAAGAGTTCGACAAGCGCTTTGACGAGCTTACCAGCCAATTTGCTAAGTACAACAAACTTGATGAAAATATGATCGAGCGAGTGCTCACCAGTAGCAGTAAGGAGGAGTATACATCTTCCAAAAGCAGTGGTGATGTTTTGGTACATGGGGTAAGTGGCAGGCTGATAAAGGCACAGACCGCCAATCAAAGACGATTGGTGGATGCCTGTAAAAAGGACGATATGGTCTTTGCCATTGGTCCTGCGGGTACCGGTAAAACCTATACAGGTGTTGCCTTGGCCGTAAAAGCTTTGAAAGAAAAACAAGTGAGGCGTATTATTCTTACACGTCCTGCTGTGGAGGCAGGGGAGAACCTAGGTTTTCTTCCCGGCGACCTTAAAGAGAAGCTAGATCCGTATATGCAGCCTTTGTATGATGCACTTCGTGATATGATTCCGTCTGAAAAATTGGAAAAGTATATCGAGGACGGTACCATTCAGATTGCACCAATGGCCTTTATGCGCGGTCGTACTTTGGATAACGCCTTTGTAATCTTGGACGAGGCGCAGAATACCACCCACGCCCAAATGAAAATGTTCCTCACACGTATGGGTAAAAATGCCAAGTTCCTTTTAACGGGAGACCCTGGCCAAATCGATTTGCCGAGACGTGTGATATCCGGTCTAAAGGAAGCTCTGCTGATTTTGAAAGATGTTGAGGGAATCAGTATCATTTATCTGGATGATAAGGATGTGATACGACACAAATTGGTGAAAAAGGTGATTGATGCCTATAAAAATATAGAGCACCAAAATCAATATTAAAAAATTATGGGGATGAATACGCTGATGTCCACGGATTTTAACTTTCCTGGGCAAAAATCTATTTACAAAGGTAAAGTAAGGGAAGTTTATACGTTGGACAATGATATTTTGGTGATGGTGGCCACAGACCGCCTATCTGCATTTGATGTGGTGATGCCCAAGGGAATCCCGTACAAAGGTCAGATTCTAAATCAAATAGCCACCAAAATGATGAAGGATACCGAGGACATTGTTCCCAATTGGCTCATGGCCACTCCCGATCCCAATGTAGCTATCGGAAAAGCTTGTGAACCTTTTAAAGTGGAAATGGTAATTAGGGGCTACATGTCCGGCCACGCCGCTCGTGAGTACAAAGCTGGTAAAAGATTGCTTTGTGGGGTACCAATGCCCGAAGGGATGAAAGAGAACGATAAGTTTCCGGAACCCATCATCACGCCGGCTACCAAAGCGGAAAAGGGAGACCACGACGAGGATATTTCCAAAGAAGATATTTTAAAACGAGGTATTGTATCCAAAGAAGATTATGAAGTCTTAGAAAAATATACCCGTGCTCTTTTTCAAAGAGGAACCGAAATCGCGGCCAAAAGAGGGCTTATTCTGGTGGACACCAAATACGAATTCGGTAAGACCAAAGATGGTGAAATTGTGTTGATTGATGAGATACACACTCCGGATTCATCTCGTTATTTTTATGCCGAGGGTTACCAAGAGCGTCAAGATAAAGGAGAAGCTCAAAAACAATTGTCCAAAGAATTTGTTAGACAATGGTTGATTTCCAATGGATTCCAAGGACTGGAGGGGCAATCGGTTCCCGAAATGTCGGATGAATATATTGAATCGGTTTCCAATCGGTATATCGAACTATATGAAAATATTACGGGAGAGAAATTCGTGAAAAGTGATATTTCCAATCTCCAAAAGCGTATAGAAAATAATGTTATTACGTATTTGTCACAATAACTGATTCAACCTTGTTATGTACCCAAGAAATGAAAGGGAATTCTGTGAATTCCCTTTTTTTATTGCTTGAATGCAGACAAATCTTAAAACTAATTTGATATATTGACATGGTACAATGGAAATAACTAAACAAACCAACCTATGTCAGAAAAACAAAAAAAAGCCACGGCCTATTGGAAGGAGAACCTAAGATATTTGGTCATATTATTGGTCATTTGGTTCTTGGTCTCCTATGGGGCGGGAATTCTTTTCAAGGATGCTTTGAACAATATTAAATTGGGCGGATTCAAACTAGGATTCTGGTTTGCCCAACAAGGTTCCATATATGTATTTGTCATTCTCATATTTGTCTATGTCCGGCTTATGAACAAGTTGGACAAAAAATATGGTTACAACGAAGAATAATCAACACAAAAACCTAAAAAATGAGTGATGTACAAATTTGGACCTATGTGTTGGTCGCACTATCCTTTGGTCTGTATATAGGAATTGCAATTTGGTCTCGGGCCGGTTCCACAAAAGAATTCTACGTGGCCGGTGGAGGAGTGTCCCCTTTGGCCAACGGAATGGCAACCGCAGCCGATTGGATGTCGGCGGCCTCCTTTATCTCCATGGCAGGAATCATATCCTTTGCAGGGTATGACGGAGCCGTGTATTTAATGGGGTGGACTGGTGGCTACGTGCTTTTGGCCCTTTTATTGGCACCATACCTAAGAAAGTTCGGAAAGTTTACCGTGCCCGATTTTATCGGGGAACGTTACTATTCCAAAACGGCACGTGTTGTTGCTGTTATCTGTGCGCTTATTGTTTCTTTTACCTATGTTGCGGGGCAAATGCGAGGAGTTGGAATCGTATTTTCTAGATACCTAGAGGTAGATATAAACACAGGCGTTGTTATCGGAATGGTCATTGTATTGTTCTATGCCGTTCTTGGAGGAATGAAGGGAATTACCTATACGCAGGTAGCGCAATATTGTGTTTTGATATTTGCTTTTATGGTGCCCGCTATTTTTATTTCCATCCAAATGACGGGCAATCCAATCCCACAACTTGGCTTTGGCAGTACCTTGTCCGATGGTTCCGGTACTTATCTTTTGGATAAGTTGGACGGTCTTTCTACCGAACTTGGCTTTGCGGAATATACCGATGGCTCCAAAAGTATGATCGATGTTTTCGCCATTACCCTCGCCTTGATGGTGGGTACTGCCGGGTTGCCCCACGTAATTGTTAGATTTTTTACCGTTAAACGCGTGCGTGACGCTAGAAAGTCGGCAGGACTGGCCTTATTGTTTATCGCAATTCTCTATACCACGGCACCAGCAGTGGCCGTTTTTGCCAGAACCAACCTCATAGAAACGGTTAGCGGGAAAGAGTACGATCAAATGCCAGAATGGTTCAGTAGATGGGAAAAAACAGGGTTGATAGCGCACGAGGATAAAAACGGTGACGGAAAAATACAGTACGTGGCATCTCCAGAGGTAAACGAACTTACGGTAGATCGCGATATTATGGTATTGGCCAACCCAGAAATCGCCAATCTTCCTGCTTGGGTGATTGGTTTAATAGCTGCTGGCGGGCTTGCAGCTGCTTTGTCAACGGCAGCAGGATTGCTGTTGGTTATTTCTTCTTCCGTATCCCACGATTTGATAAAAAATGTCCTTAAACCCGATCTTTCCGAAAAAGCGGAATTATGGACGGCTCGTCTTTCTGCTGCTGTCGCTGTAGTAGTGGCAGGATATTTCGGAATCAATCCGCCCGGCTTTGTGGCTGCTGTGGTCGCCCTTGCGTTCGGTCTTGCGGCCGCATCGTTTTTCCCTGCCATTATCCTAGGTATTTTCTATAAAAAGATGAACCGTGAAGGAGCCATTTCTGGAATGATAGTAGGGCTTTGCCTCATGCTTTTCTATATGTTGAAATTTAAGTTTGGCATTTTTGATGGAGGAAAGGACGTGGTTGCCGGACTTCAGGAAAGCTGGTGGTTCGGGGTATCTCCCGAAGGGTTCGGAACCATAGCCATGCTTGTTAATTTTATAGTTGCCATCGCGGTGAACAAATTCACCCCGCAACCACCGGAAGAAGTACAGGAAATCGTTGAAAATATTCGTATTCCCAACGGAGCGGGAAAGGCAAGTGAACATTGAAATAACTGTGATATTGGCCTGTTTTTCCTTAATTTTAAGGCAGCATAAAATTTAATAAACATAATGAGTAACTACCACATCAAACACTTGGAGGAATATTTTCAGGTGTATCGAAAATCCGTAAGAAACCCCGAAGGATTTTGGGAAGAAGTAGCCGAAGAACATTTTCAATGGCGAAAAAAATGGGATACCGTTTTGGAATGGGACTTTACCAAGCCTGAAATTACTTGGTTCAAAGGTGCCAAATTAAACATAACCGAAAACTGTATCGACCGCCACCTTCGTATTCGTGGTGATAAAACGGCAATACTTTTTGAACCCAACGACCCTAATGAAGAAGCAGAGCATATTACATACCATCAATTACATGAGCGTGTCTGTAAATATGCCAATGTATTAAAAGAGCAAGGGGTAGAGAAAGGGGATAGAGTAGTGATCTATTTGCCAATGATTCCTGATTTGGCTATCTCTCTTTTGGCCTGTGCTCGTATTGGGGCCATTCATTCTGTAGTTTTTGCAGGGTTTTCATCAACCGCATTGGCAACCAGAATCAATGATTGTGGCGCTAAAATGGTACTTACTTCAGATGGTTCTTACCGAGGAAAAAAGGTTATTGATCTTAAAGCAATCGTGGACGAAGCTTTGGAAAGTTGTCCTGATGTGAAAACTGTGTTGGTTTCTAAACGAACCGGAGGGGAAGTAAACATAAAAGACGGTAGGGATGTTTGGGTTCAACCCTTATTGGATAAAGCATATTCCGATTGCGACCCGGAAATAATGGATGCCGAGGATCCCTTGTTTATTCTATACACTTCAGGCTCTACTGGTCGGCCCAAGGGAATGGTCCACACTACCGGGGGCTACATGGTATATACAGCGTATACCTTTAAAAATGTATTCCAGTACCGTGAAGAGGATGTGTATTGGTGTACCGCAGATATTGGCTGGATTACTGGGCATTCCTATATCGTTTACGGACCATTGGCCAATGGAGCAACCACGGTAATGTTCGAAGGTGTTCCGTCTTACCCGGACTTTGGACGCTTTTGGGATGTGGTACAAAAGCACAAGGTCAACCAGTTTTACACCGCCCCAACAGCTATTAGGGCATTGGCCAAGGAGAACTTGGATTTTGTGACCAAATACGACCTTTCCAGCTTAAAAGTATTGGGTACGGTAGGAGAACCAATCAACGAGGAAGCATGGCATTGGTATAACGACCACGTAGGGGAGAAGAAATGCCCGATTGTGGATACCTGGTGGCAAACAGAAACGGGCGGAATCCTGATTTCACCCATTCCATTTTCCACACCTACAAAACCAACCTACGCCACATTGCCCATGCCGGGAATACAGCCGGCCCTTATGGACGAAAATGGACAGGAAATCAAGGGGAACCAAGTGGACGGACGATTATGTATCAAGTTTCCATGGCCTTCCATAGCAAGAACCATTTGGGGCAATCATCAACGGTATAAGGATACTTATTTCTCCGCTTTTGAAGGCAAATATTTCACAGGTGATGGAGCTCTTAGGGATGAGGTCGGTTATTACCGAATTACGGGAAGGGTAGATGATGTGATCATTGTATCCGGTCATAATTTAGGTACGGCACCGATTGAAGATGCAATCAATGAACATCCGGCCGTGGCAGAATCTGCCATTGTTGGTTTCCCACACGATATCAAAGGAAATGCGTTGTACGGTTATATCATTCTGAAAGAAACAGGGGAAGATCGTAATCGTGATAACCTCAAAAAGGAAATCAATCAATTGATTACCGAACATATTGGACCCATTGCCAAGCTGGATAAAATCCAGTTTGTGGAAGGATTGCCAAAAACACGAAGCGGTAAGATTATGAGACGTATCCTAAGAAAGATAGCCTCAAAGGACACCAGCAATCTGGGAGACACTTCAACCTTGCTGAATCCGGAGATAGTGGAATCCATTATGAAGGAAAGTATTTAACTGTATAGATTCTTTAAAATATCAAGGGCCTCTTTATGATCTTAGGAGGTCCTTTAGTTTTTTTGGTTTTAGCTTTTCAATAGTGCGTAAAAATGCAATGGCCGTGATAAAGGCATCACCTAAAGCCGTGTGTCTATCCTTTCTGGAAATACTGAATTTTTTTGCCAAATCATCTAGAGAATACCTTTCCTTTTTTTTGACCACAGTGGAAATCAATAGGGTGCGAATATAAAGTGATTCTGTGTCCAACGTCTTGTTTTTGAGTTTGGGCAAACCATTTCTTTTCAATGCTGCGTTGATCATATTGATGTCGAACATTACATGATGACCGACCAATACATGGTTTTTGGCGTATACCAAAAATTGTTTTAAAGCTTCTAGTTCGGAAATACTTCCTTTTCTGCTCTTTTTTAAGATGCCATGTATTTCAGCACTTTCGGAATCGTAGTGTTCCTGTTGAATGTACACCTCAAAACTGTCCTTGACCACAATATTGTTGTTTTTGAGCTTCAGGGCACCGATACAGAGCATTCGGTCCTTGGTCAAACTAAAACCAGTGGTCTCAGTATCCAACACCACAAAAATGTTTTCGTGGATATCCTCTGGAAGATTTTCATTGAAATATGCTTCGTACTCCCACCAAAAATCGGGCAGTTCCAACGGTTTCTTTTTGGAGAACGGCCACATCAACGCAACATGGTTTTAACCTGGAACCTTACCTCGATCAATGATTGTATCTCTTTGATGGTCTTAAAGGTTCTCTTCAATTTTATTTTTTCTTCCTTGTTCAATTGGTCCAAAGCGATGTACCTGCCCGAATCGTTGTGCAAAAGGCCCTGTCTGGTCCGGAACTTGAGCAACGCCTTGCTGGCATAGGAGCATGCCAAGAACAATTCCTTGTTGTTCGGTTCCAGTTCGGCCAATTTCTCGTAACGCTCAGCCGTATTGTTGATGGACTTGATGGAGTGCGATAGGATCAGTACCCGTGCGGCATCTATAATAGGCATAAGGGCCCGTAATTTCAAATCAAAGAAATCCTTGTGCTCACCATCCTGCTCCACTAGAAAATCTCGAAAAAACCCTGAGGGCGATGGATTTTGCAGAGCACCACTTGCCAAATGGGTGAAGAATAGGGGGTAACCCTGTACATTATCAAAAATGCTTTGCGACAGTTCATTGGCCAAAGCCTTATCTCCGTAGGTCACGTTATAATCAAAAAAGATGGAGGACAACAGGATTTCATCCGGCCCGGGATTGTGTATCCAATGCGTGGTTACCTTTTTCCATTCCTCCAGACTATGGCACCACGAAGGATTTGAGGCCATCATGTCTGCAGGACAATATTCAAACCCAATTGTGTTGAGCATTTTGGAGATGCGTTCGCCTAGCTTTAAAAAGTAGCTTCTGGTTTCCTCTAATCTATCTTCGGGTACATCCTCAAAAATAATGGCATTGTCCTGATCGGTATTCAACAATTGTTCTCCCCGGCCCTGACTTCCCATACTCAACCACGTGAATTTTACGGGAGGCTCTCCATCCATTTTGGACAAAGCAATTTGAACAGCTTGTTTTATTGAGGCGTCGTTCAGTTCCGAGATTATCTTGGATACCAATCCCAAAGGGATGTTCTGGTCCAAGTATCCCTGCAATAGATTCATGATGCCATGTCGGATTCCCCGTAATCTTTTGGCATTCGTGGCTCTTTTGATGGCCCGCAACAGTACGGCCGGATTGTTTCCAACAGCGACCATAATATCGTGTTTGGACAATATCCCTACGGATTTGGTATCGGTGGTACCATCCTCGGTAAGCACCAAGTGGCTGATATCGCTTTTCATCATTGCCATTTGGGATTGCGCCAATGTTAGGCCCTTGGGATATGTGATGATTGGTGATGACATAATGGATTTGGCGAATGCGGTGATGGGAAACAGTCCTGTGGCCACCTTTTTTCGTAAATCTTTATCGGTAATGATCCCTACGGGAAGATTGTCCTTTTCGACCAAAATACAGCTTACATTGTGCTTGGTCATTTTATTTGCGATGGTCTTTACCTTTGTTCCTTCTTTGCAGGTGATGAGGTCCGTGGAATATTTTATGGGCCGTAGATCTAATATTTTATCCGAAGAGTACTGATTTGAATCGGTACCTGCCCCGTATAGTTTCCCCCGATGTTTAATGGAGTAGGGGTTGCCCGTATTGGAAGCAAAGCTTTCTATCAAAAAATTACCAATGCGTTTGTTTTCTAGGGCCAAGGGTTTAAAATCCTTGATGGGAATAGCGTAAAGTATGGTTTCTTCATAAGCTTTGGCCTCCAACTTATAGCTTTCGTTGGCCAAAAGCGGCCGCAATCCAAAAACATCGCCCTCATCACAGATATCCAAGATTTGACTTGAACCTGATTTGGACAGTGCCACGGCACCTTTGTTCACCACATAAAAATTGTCGTGCGGGCTTTCACCTTGGGAGAAAACCACAGTGTTTGTCTCCTTGTGGATAATGGTAACCTCAATGGACAACTGCTCCAGCTGTTTGGGTTCCATGGCATTGAAAGGGGGATAGTTTTTAAGAAAGTCGGCAATACGTTCGGATATGGTGTTCTTCATGGCTTTCTAAATGTAAGCGTAAATCCCAATAGTTTCACCTTATTGCATAAAACGACCATATAAAGCGGCATTGCTCAAATCCGTTCACTTTCTATCACTTGCTTTATTGTAGGCCCTGATCATAAGTACAGCCCAGATAGCGACCAAAACAATGACCACGATGGAAAACCACAATACAATATCATTTGCTGTCATTTTCCACAAGCTTTAGGTAAATCATAAGACCTAGTAGCGTAGGTGCCCAAAGTCCTACAAATAGTCCATGGTCGGGGTCGCCATTAAGAAATAAATATTCTGCCACTAGAATGATCAATGCACATAAGATCAGCATCAATAAATTGGCGGCTCCTAATTTTTTAAGGTAATTCATTCGAAGGTTGGTTTAAAACCTTGAAGTTAGGAAAAAAAATACGGATAAAACAAAAAAGCCATCCAACTAAACTTTAGTTAAATGGCTTTGTTTTAGTAGCGAGAGGGGGACTTGAACCCCCGGCCTCCGGGTTATGAATCCTGAGTCTTTTGAATCCATTTGGGCTTATTTGATTTGATAATCAATTGTTTATAAGATATTTAAGGATGTTCAATTTTTATTCAAAGCCATAAAAATTCATATTAAAACATGATTTGTTGTACATATGTTGTACATAGATTTCGTATCTTTATAAGGCAAAAAATAACACTATGGCGACTGTAAAGATAGTATTACGCAAGAATTATCAGAAGAAGGACGGGACTTTCCCAATTGCCCTACGAATAACAAAAGATAGAAAGTCCAAGTTCCTTTTTACAGGTGAGTACATTCTTGAAAAGGATTGGGACCAAACAAAGGGGTTGGCTAAAAAAAGTCATCCTAATTCTTCACGCCTTAATAACATGCTTTTGAAAAAGATTACTGAAGCGCATGACATGGCTTTGGAAATTGAATCAAGCGAAAAAAAGCAATCTGTAGCTACAATCACTAAAAAGATTGTGGGAGAGGATAAATATGATTTTTTCAAAGTAAGTGAGGTTTTTTTGGCGAATCTCCTAAAAAGAAAAAAGTTCAATCAACAATACAATCAAGAAAAGAGGTTGGAGATTTTTAAAACTTATTTAGGGCGAAAAGAGCTTTCCTTTACCGATTTGGACGTCACCTTATTGAAAAGGTTCGAGGCATATCTTCTTTATGAACGAAAAGTCGCTCCAAGAACGGCGATAAACTATTTAATGCTTATCCGCACCATTTATAATTTTGCCCGAAAGGAATATCATGTTGATGATAGGAACTACCCATTTGGAAAAGGTAAAATACAGATTAAGTTTCCTGAAAGCGAAAAAATCGGATTGAACAAGGAAGAGGTTCAATTACTTGAAACCGCAGACAATTTGACAAAAGCACAGCTTCATGCGGTGTACGTATGGCTAACGAGCTTTTACTTTGCGGGTGTTCGGGTTGCTGATGTCATAAAACTAAAATGGTCCGACTTTAAAGATAATCGCTTATATTATCGTATGGGGAAGAACAGGAAACTTGTCTCATTGGTCGTTCCCGATAAGACCAAAGAAATTCTTAAGTATTTTGAGGCTCAAAAGAGGGGGAAGGATGATTTGGTTTTTCCTTTTTTAAAAGGCACCAATTTGAAAGATGACAAAAGAGTAGCAACTAGGGTTAAAACCGTAACCCGAAATTTAAACCGGCGATTGCAAATCGTTGGAGAAAAACTGGGTATTGAGAAAAAACTATCTATGCATATAGCCCGTCATAGCTTTGGAAACATTTCTGGCGATAAAATACCTATTCAAATGCTTCAAAAACTGTATCGTCATTCTTCGATTACAACAACGGTTAACTATCAATCGAATTTCATGCACAAAGAAACCGATGATGCCTTAGAAAAGGTAGTAAACTTTTAAGAACATCCAGTAGTTCGGGTATTTTGTCGAAAGATTTGAATACAATTGGATTATTAGGGTACCTTGTACTTTTCTATAATTGTATTCGATGCAAGTAGTTTGCCTACAAGAAGAAGCTTTCTATGCCTTGTTTGACAAGGTAGTGGAATATTTAGAGCAAAAAAGAGCTGATAAGCCAGAAAAATGGATTGACGGCGAGGAAGCAATGTTTCATCTCAAAATAAAATCCACCACCACTTTGCAAAAACTGCGGGACGAGGGTAAAATCAGGTTTTCCCAACCTCAAAAGAAAGTAATTCTGTACGATCGGGATTCTATTAATGAATATATCGAGGCACACGTTCGTGAAACTTTTTAGCCATGGAAGAAAATATAAAAATTGATGAGGAGTATAAAAAGGCATTCAATCTTGGATATGAATTGGCGAAAGAGTTGAATCTAAAAACTCCGATGTTCAAAAGTGTCGTGCCGACCGACGATCACATGAATGCTGTGCAAGCAGGAATGATGCAATACAGTAACGAACTAAATAAAAATCTACATAAAGGAAATGTCCAACATCAGGAATCAAATGTAAAACCACAAAATATTGCCAGTGTTCAATCAAACAAGAATAATAAGGATATGGGAAAAGGATTGGACTTTTCCAATTGAGAAGACCATTGCTCAATACCCTTTATCCTGAATTGAAAAATGATGAATCCGTATGGTAGTTGGAATTGGTAAAAAGGTTATTTCTTAAGTTTTGACGCAAAAGCGTAGACTACCAATTCTTCAGTCTTTCCAGTTTTTGCATAGGCGTTGCATCGATTTTTTTATATTTTTGTACCGTGAAATTTTTAACAATCATATTGTCCTTTTACTTTTTGGCGCTCAATGTAGTGCCCTGTGGCGATTCGGGCAAAGCTAAAGATGACGCCCAGGTCGTTTCGGTAATGGACTATGATGGCAATCACGACCAAGATTGTGAGCTGTGTTCACCATTCTGCCAGTGCCATTGTTGCCACGTGCATACAATTGATTTTGATATAGCCGAATTTCAACCGCTTCAATCCGTGATTTCTCAAGAAAACTTTGCCCATTTTGATAGCCTTGGCAAAGATTTTGCCCTTTCCCTTTACCAACCCCCTCAAGTATAATTCAGTTTTTTTAAGGATAGCTCTATCCTATCGTGATGCTTTCAACGTAAGCATCACATTCTAAATGCATTGCATCTCATTGCATTGCGATGTTTAAACTGAATTAATACTTTTTCTATGATTAACAAAATCATTTCATTTTCCATAAACAACAAATTTATAATCGGTTTGTTTATGGTTGCCCTAATAGGCACCGGAATATGGTCTATGGCCACTATAAATCTGGGTTCTGTACCTGATATTACCAACAACCAAGTACAGGTTATTACCGTTGCCCCAAATTTAGGTACTGAAGATATTGAGCAATTCGTGACCTATCCCGTAGAATTGGCAATGGCAAACCTTCCTGACGTTATCGAGCTGCGTTCGGTATCCCGTTTTGGATTGTCAGTTGTTACCATTGTCTTTAAGGATGAAGCAGGTACCTATCTGCCCCGGCAATTGGTGCAGGAGAAATTAGCTGAAGTTGCTGAAGAAATTCCCGAAGGTTTTGGTACACCATTTATGGCACCCATAACTACAGGTTTGGGAGAAATCTTTCAATATACCTTAAAAGTCGAGGAGGGCTACGAAGACAAATACGATGCTATGGAGCTTCGTACCATTCAGGACTGGCTGGTAAAAAGGCAAATGGCCCTAGTGCCCGGCGTAGTGGAAGTAAACGCGTTTGGTGGGTATGTCAAACAGTATGAAGTTGCCCTAAATCCCGATAAGCTAAAGAGCTTTGGCATCACGATGGGCCAGGTATTCGAGGCACTTCAAAAAAATAATGCAAATACCGGAGGTGCCTATATTGAAAAAAATCATCAAGCCAATTTTATTCGGGGCGAAGGACTCGCAAGAAGTCTTGAAGACCTAAAAAATACCGTGGTCACGACTCAAAACGGGACCCCCATACTGGTAAGCGATGTTGCAGAAAAAGTAGGCTATGGCAACCAGGTGCGCTATGGCGCCTTTACACAGGACGGGCACGAAAGCGTGGGCGGGCAGATTTTGATGCTCAAGGGCGAGAGCCCGAGCAATGTCATCGAAAATGTGGAAGGGCGAATCGCTGAAATACAAAAATCACTTCCCGAAGGCGTTACTATAGAACCTTTTCTTTCACGAAGTGAACTTATAGCGCGAACTACCAGTACCGTAAAGAAGAACCTCGTGGAAGGCGCGTTGATCGTGATTTTTGTACTTGTCCTGCTATTGGGTAGTTTTCGTGGGGGCCTTATTACGGCATCGGTCATCCCGCTTTCATTGTTGTTTGCATTCATATTGATGAGGCAGTTCGGCGTTTGGGCAAATCTGATGAGCCTTGGTGCCATCGACTTCGGTATCATTGTAGACGGGGCCGTCATCATTGTGGAAGGTATGGTGCACCATATACAGATGCGGCTGAAAAAATCCAAGGCCGTATTTACGCAAGTAGAGATGGACGAACTGGCCTATGAATCGGGCAGTACAATGATGAACTCGGCCTTTTTCGGTCAATTGATTATCCTGATTGTTTTTACCCCTATCCTCTTCCTTACTGGAATAGAAGGCAAAATGTTCCGTCCAATGGCCTTCACCTTCGGTTTTGCCGTTTTGGGGGCAATTATATTGTGCCTCACCTACGTGCCGATGATTTCCGCCCTGTTCCTACGTCCCGCCAAAAACCCAGACCACTGGTTCGCCAAGTTTGAACATAAGATTGAAGGTTTCAGCGATAAAATTATGGCAACCTTGCACAAGGGGTATCAACCGCTGTTGAATTTTGCTCTACGGTTCAAGGCTGGTGTAGTGTTGGGCGCCGTCGCCCTATTTGCCATTGCGGTATTTATATTCAGTGGTATGGGGGGTGAGTTTATTCCTAAACTCGATGAGGGCGATATAGCGATGCAGGCCCTTATAAAACCTGGAAGCAGCCTAACGGAATCCATTGAAGCTTCCAAAAAACTACAAAACCTGGTAAATGAATTTCCAGAGGTCAAGACAATGATTTCAAGGATTGGAGTTGCCGAAATCCCTACGGATCCGATGCCAATGGATATCGCCGATAGCTATGTTATCCTAGAAAAGGATAAAAGTAAATGGACGAGTGCCGATAGTAAAGAAGAATTGATAGAAAAGATAAAGGAGAAAATATCGGTCATCCCGGGGGTGAACTTCGTGTTCACCCAACCGGTCGAGCTGCGGTTCAACGAGTTGCTAACCGGAGTAAGGGAAGATGTAGCCATAAAACTCTATGGAGAAGATTTGGACATTCTGGCTGAAAAAGCCAACGAAATGGCATCCATAATTCAGACCGTGCCGGGTGCCGGTGATGTAAGGGCAGAGGCCACTAGCGGTTTGCCTCAAATGACCGTTGTCTATAATCGTGCGAAAATGGCACAGTACGGAGTTACAATTGAAAAGCTCAATGATTACGTGAGCGCGGCCTTTGCCGGTGAAGCGGCCAGTGTCATCTTTGAAGGGGAAAAACGGTTTGAAGTGGTAATACGATTGGCGGAAGCCTATCGTAAGAACATTGACAATCTTAAAAACCTGTACATCGATTTACCCAATGGCAACCAAGTTCCATTAAAAGAGGTTGCGGATATTAGTTATAAACCGGGGCCGATGCAGATATCGCGTGATAATACCTATAGAAGGATTTATGTTGGTGTAAACGTTAGGGGCAGGGACGTTAAGTCAATGGTCGAGGAAATACAGGCAAAACTTGATGAACAACTGGAACTGCCTCCTGGGTACTATATTACCTATGGTGGTTCATTTGAGAATTTACAGCGTGCAACAGACCGTCTTATGGTGGTGGTACCCATTGCCCTGGTATTGATTTTTATCCTACTGTACTTTGCCTTGAAATCATTTTCACAATCGGTGATGATATATATGGCAGTACCGTTGGCAGCTATTGGTGGGGTCTTTGCCCTTTGGTTACGTGGTATGCCCTTCAGTATCTCGGCCGGAGTGGGATTCATCGTACTCTTTGGCGTGGCCGTCCTCAATGGACTAGTGCTCATCAACAAATTCAACGATTTAAAAGAAGAAGGAATGACAAATATCAAAAAACGCATCGAAGAGGCCACCCACGAGAGATTGAGGCCAATATTGCTTACGGCTACGGCAGCCATTATGGGTTTTGTGCCAATGGCGGTCTCCACGTCGGGGGGTGCTGAAGTACAAAGACCGTTGGCCACTGTGGTAATTGGCGGTTTGATTACGGCCACCTTGTTGACACTTGTGGTGGTGCCCGTCCTCTACAACTGGCTCGAGAGCAGAAAGCAGCGCAAACAATCCGACAACGGAGATACCGGATATGTAAAGAACAGTCTGCCTATGCTCGGGATTCTACTTGCCGTAAGTGGTTTTTTGTCATCGGGTACGGTGGTTGCCCAAGAACCTGATCCTGTCCAGACCCTTACCCTGCAACAGGCCGTTGACAAAGCCAGGGAGTATTACCCAACCTTAAAACAGGGCGAGGCCTTCATTGCACGGGAGAAGGCCTTAAGGGGCACAAGCTTCGATTTGGGGAACACCCAAGTATTTACCGGTAAGGAAGAAACGGGCAGCGGTGTGCCCGGCGTTCAGACCGTGATTGGTGTTCAACAGGGAAATATCGATCTACTGTCGGGCTTTTCCAAATCCAAGTTTTTCAAGGAAAGGGTAGCCTTGGGAGAAAAACTGTATGAGCTCAGCGAACAGCAATTGGTACGCAATGTGATGCTGGCCTACAACCAGATACAGTACAATACCGCCCAGCTGCGCTTTGCCGAGCGCCTTGACAGCGTCTATACAGACTTTGAATCGGCCGCAAAGCTGCGGTACGATACCGGTGAGACGGGAAAATTGGAATACATTGCGGCCTCTTCGGAATACCAGCAGATACAGGTACTCAGGCAACAGGCCTACGATGATATCGAGATTGCCAAAAGGCAGCTGAAGCAATATCTGGGCATTAATGACCCCATCGACATAGCTGACGAACCTTTTACCGCTTGGGCGGAAAGGTTTCTGGATTCACCCTCGGAGAATATAAATAAGAACCCTTTGTTACAGTTTGCCGAACAGAATGTGGCCGTAAGCGAAGCCAATGTAGAGGTAGAGAGATCACAGTTCCTGCCCAAGTTCAACCTAACCTATGGAAGGCAAACAGTTGACGACGTTTCAGGCTTTAACACCTATCAAGTGGGAATAAGTATTCCCCTGTGGTTCTTACCGCAAAAGAACAGGGTGAAAGCGGCAAAGGCCGATGCGATTTTGGCCGAGAGCCAATACCTTGAACAGAAGGCGATGACCGAAAGCACGTTGGCCCAATTGGTTAAGGCTCTGGAAAAAACCCAAAAAAGTCTTGAGTATTACGAAAAAGGGGCACTGCGGTTGGCCGATGAACAAATTGCCACGGCAGAACTGGCATCCCGGGAAGGCGAGATAGACTATGTAAACTATATCACTATCCTTAATAGTGCCATACGCATAAAACAGAACCACTTACAATTTATAAATCAGTATAACCAGCAGGCCATTGAAATTCAATATCAACTGGGCAACCTATAATTTAAAAGAAAAAGAAATGAAAAATATAGCAATTACATTGACATCAATCCTGGCCTTGACAGCGTTCCTTGTTTCCTGCAACGGTAGGCAAAAGGGAGAATTAGGCCATGATGAGGGCAAAGCGACCACTAAAGAGACGTTACAGGAAGGGGAAGAAGGGCATGGTAATGAGGCCCATGCAGAAGAGGGCGGCCATGAGGAAGAAGAAGGTTCCGTTGAAATTACCCAACAGCAGGCGGAAACCATCGGCCTCGAAATGAAACCTTTGGAAGAACGTAGCCTGGGCAACAACATCAAGGTAACGGGCAGACTCGAACTTTTCCCACAGGACAGGGCCAATATAAGCCCCTTTGTGGGCGGCAATATAAGCTCGGTACTTGTTATAGAGGGTGATAAGGTGCGCAAGGGACAGGTTCTCGCCTATTTGGAACACCCCGATATCATAACGATGCAACAGGAATTTCAGGAGAAAAATGACGAACTGGTCTTTTTGGATCAGGACTACGAACGAAAAAAAACCCTCTATGACAAAGGGGTCTCATCCGGCAAGGAATTTCAGATGGCACAATCCAAATATCGTTCCACGACCTCTTCGGTCAATGCAATGCGGGCAAAACTACGGCTATTGGGCTTTAATGTTGACGAAATCGCCAATGGTAAAATATATCAGGGTGTACCCGTTATAAGTCCCATTAGCGGTTTTGTCGATGAGGTGTTGATAAGCCTTGGCGATTATGTGGCACCACAATCCAAGATGTTTGCCGTAAGCGACAATTCTAAGATACACGTGGATCTAAAGGTATATGAAAAGGACATCCCGAGGGTCAAAGAAGGGCAAAAGATTTTTTTCAGTGTTGCCTCGAGACCAGACGAGCTGCTTACCGCTGAGGTACATTCCATAGGCAAGACCTTCGAGGAAGATCCCAAGGCCGTGCATATCCACGCCCATATAGAAAATCCCGAAAGGGATTTATTGCCTGGTATGTATGTAGAGGGCAGGATTGTACAGGATGAAAAAAACACTCTGGCAGTACCCGAGGAAGCGGTCATCAAAGAGGGTGAAAAGTCGTTCATTTTTGTACTTGACGATGGCGATGCCCAGGAAGAAGGCAAGCTCAAATTTAAAATGGTGCAGGTATCGGTAGGGGTTATCGATTTGGGCTTTGTTTCCATAAATCCCATGGAACCCCTTCAATATGGTTCAAAAGTGGTTATCAATGGGGCCTATACCCTTTCTTCAGAAATGGTGAAAGGCGAATTGGAGCACGGACATTAATTCTCTAAAAAATCAAGGATTTTGATTCCGGGTTTGTTTATCATCTTAATTAGTTAGTTAAAAATTAGAAAACATGCCCGGTTCAAAATCGATTAAAAATTTAAACATTTTAAAAATGAAAGAAATAAAAGCATTTGTTAAACCGAACAGGATACAAAGGGTCATCGAAGCCCTTAGCGATAACGGTTTTAAAAGTATGACGCTTTCACAGGCGGAGGGTACCGGGGCGTTCAAAGCAAAAGGAGCAAGACCCTCCCTTGATTTTAATATAACCGATAGCCCGGTGGTAAAAGTGGAGTTGGTATGTCAAAATGAGGAGGCGCAATCAGCCATAGATATCATATTAGAAAATGGTAAAACGCCCGAACCTGGGGATGGAATCATTTATCTATCCTATATTGAGGATGCCTTTCAGATCAAAACAGGAAAATCCCTTAAACGCTACGATCTTTAACCCCTTTTAAAATGGAAAGAATTGTCAAAAAACTGGAAAGCAAGGGAATACGGCCCACACCGATGCGACTGTTGACCTATAAAAAGTTACTGCAAAGCGAGGTAGCCATCAGTTTGGGAGAGCTAGAGAATTTTTTCGAGAAATCGGAAAGGAGCACCCTTTTCCGGACGATGAAAACATTTGAGGAAAAAAATATTGTACATCAGATAGCGGACGGTACAGGGATTATGAAATATGCACTCTGTGAGGAAAACTGTGGATGTGAGGTGGGCAGCGACCTGCACCTACATTTTCACTGCACCCAGTGTAACGAGACCGTTTGTTTGACCGATCGTAAAATCCCACAGGTAAACCTGCCTCAAGGATATATGGCAGACGATATCAATCTGGTCGTAACGGGAGTATGCAATAAATGCAGTGGCAATTTGGAGTAGCCTTAAAGGCCAATAACATCAAAAGAATACGACGATGATAGCAATCTATAAAAAAGACCAAATCATATATACCATCGCAGATCAAGAAATGGATGCCGATGATGGGGCGACCTTGGTCAAGGCCCTGAATGAACATTTGAAAAGCAATGAACAAGCCGCTTGGTATATGGAAATGGAGCCTCGCAAAAAAGGAGTGAAGAAAAGCAGCGGTGAGAGGTTGGATTTTTCCTTTCCCGAAGAAACACGGCTTAAGAAAATAGCCTTGGTGGGCGAAAAAACTTGGCAAGAACGGTTTACCGAATCGCTATTGCCGTTTAGCGAAGCCCACATAAAATATTTCGGACCTGAAGATGGAAACATGGCCAACAACTGGCTCGAACAAACAAGCAATTTCAATAGTAACTGAAACATGAATCTTTAAATCTAGAAAATTATGATGGACGATTGGTATTTTGGGGGAATGCACTGGATATGGTGGGGGTTATGGATAATCCTCATCTTCTGGATATTTTTAATTCCCTACCCCACACCGGGACAGAAAAGAAAAAGGGACACCGCAATGGAAGCCCTGAGAGAGCGGTACGCCCGGGGCGAAATCGACGAAGAGGAATTTGAAAAACGAAAGACGTTCCTGTTAAAGAACAAAAAATAACAGTGTTTTGCTTTTGACCGAACGACCATAACACCGTTATCTATGCAAAGAAGAAAAATAGGGATATGGCTTTTGGCAGGCTTTGCCTTTGGGGTATTTATACTGCAACCCTTGGGCCTATCCCTTTTTCTCTTTGACCGGTCGGGCGATTCCGGTCACTGGTCAAGCTTTTTTCTTGAAGCCTTCAAAACCGTATGGAACGTTGTCGATGTTGACCAAATTCTTAGAAACCTGTTGTTCGGGACAATGGGAAGCAGCCTTGCCCTGATGGTCTTTTTCAGAAAAAAGATTTTTCAACTGAACAGGCAACGGATGGACAGGCAAACCGTTCTCGAACTCATAAACAAGGGAGAGAGCAGCCGGGTGGAATTCAAGTCAAGCTTGCGATGGGATGTACGGCAGGGCAAGGTAAACAAACAACTTGAGCTTATCATTGCAAAGACCATTGCCGGGTTTATGAACACCGAGGGGGGCAAGTTGCTCATGGGTGTCGATGACGGGGGAACCATTCTGGGCCTGCAACAGGATTTCGATACGCTTAAAAAGCCGGACAGCGATGGCTTTGAGCAGTATTTGATGCAATTGATCGCTCAAAAACTGGGAACCCATCTTTGTACGCTAGTGAACGTAGCATTTTTTGGGTTTGGTCAAAAGCAAGTGTGCTGTATCGAGATTTTACCAGCCCAAATGCCGGTATATGTGAACCTTGAGGGACGGTCACGGTTTTATATACGCACGGGCAATGCCACGCGCGAACTAGATTTGCCCGAAGCCCTGGTGTATATAGGTAAGGAAAAGGCACAGTGCAACTAGAAACAGGAGGTTATTGGGCCATGCAGGAAGGGTTATTGGCACTTCCGTTGCACGTTTGTTTTAATTAGATTGATTAAAAAATATACAAAAATGGTACAGATAATAAACTTAGAACAGGAACATCTTATTGCCGCTAAAATCAGCGGGAAACTTACGGAAAAGGATATGGAAAAGATGCATCCGCTCATCCACAACATCATAGAAAAAGGCCATAAAGTGGATTTCTATATTGAAATGGAAGATTTTGAAGGCTATACCCTTAAAGGCTTTTGGGAAGACCTAAAAATTGATTCGGCACACTTGGGAGATTACGGCAAGATAGCCTTTGTGGGTAACAAAAAATGGCAGGAGTGGGTGGCTAAGGCAACTGATTTTTTCACTAGCTCGGAAGTTAAGTATTTCGATATTTCCGAGAAATCACAAGCCCAAAAGTGGATTAAATCTTAATTAACGATAACAAAACGATTAATAATATGAATGACAAGGAAAAACATAGTAATGACGATGGCCACAATCACGACCACGGTGGCATCTTCGGCAAAAACACCGAACTCTATTTTGCTATATTAAGTGGGGTCACACTAATAACAGGTTTCCTATTGGAGAAATTTACAGGGGTTTCAGAAAACATTCCTTTTGGACTCTATATTGCGGCCTACTTTTTTGGAGGTTATTTTACCCTGAAGGAAGCTATTAGCAAAGTGGCCAAGGGCGAATTTGAAATCGATTTCCTGATGCTGGTCGCGGCTGCGGGGGCGGCCTATCTGGGCGAATGGGCAGAAGGTGCCTTGTTGCTTTTCCTTTTTAGTCTGGGTCACGCATTGGAAAACTATGCAATGGGCAAGGCAAAAAAGTCCATTGCGGCACTGACCGACCTCGCCCCAAAAACAGCCCTTCTCAAGAAAGATGACGATACCGTTGAAGTGGGTATTGAAGAACTACAGGTGGGCGACATCATCGTGGTGCGCCCCAACAGCAAGATATCCGCCGATGGTGTAATTGTAAAAGGTAACAGTAGTGTTGACCAGGCACCCATTACCGGGGAAAGCGTTCCGGTGGACAAAACACCAATAGAAAATCCGGACAAAGAGTATACCTCAAAAAGCAATATTCCCAATGAGAACCGTGTATTTTCAGGAACCATCAATGGCAACAATACCCTTGAAATAAAGGTAATCAAAGAGGCAAAAGATTCTACCCTCAACCGCTTGGTCACTATGGTTCAGGAGGCTCAAGACCAGAAATCGCCCACCCAGTTGTTGACCGACAAGTTTGAGCGGTACTATGTGCCAGCGGTCATTATACTGGTCGTTGCACTGAATTTTGCTTTTTTGGTCATCGATGAACCGTGGAGCGAAAGCCTATACCGTTCCTTGGCGGTATTGGTAGCTGCAAGTCCGTGCGCGCTCGCCATTTCGACGCCATCTGCTGTATTGAGTGGTGTGGCAAGGGCTGCGCGTGGCGGGGTCTTGATAAAAGGCGGTCGCCCATTGGAAGATTTAGGGGTGCTTACCGCATTGGCCTTTGACAAGACAGGAACGCTTACCGAAGGAAAACCAAAGCTTACCGACGTCGAAAGTTTTGGCAGTATAGATAAAAAGGAACTGTTGGAAATCGCGATTGCGGTTGAGGAACTGAGCGACCACCCCCTGGCAAAGGCAGTTGTACGGGACGGAATGGAACGGCTCGGGAAGGACACAAAGATTCCGGATGCCGATGATTTGGAGGCCGTACAGGGCAAGGGCATAAAGGCAAACTATCAAGGGAATTCCATTTACATTGGTAACCTGGAACTCTTCGAGGATATTGATAAGGGCGTACCCGACGATGTATCAGAAAAGGTAAGAGCGCTTGAAGGGGAAGGAAAGACCACGATGCTAATAAAAAGGGGCAATGAATTTATAGGGATGCTGGGGCTGATGGACACCCCACGGGAAAAAGCCAAGGAAACCCTTGCCCAACTAAAGGAAATAGGCATCAAGAAAATGATAATGCTTACGGGCGACAACCAGAAAGTGGCAGATGCCGTAGCCGAGGAAATTGGGTTGACCGAAGCTCGCGGAAGTCTGCTTCCCGAAGAAAAAGTGGAGGCCATCAAAAAACTTGCGGAACAGGAAAATAAACTGGCAATGATAGGTGATGGGGTCAATGATGCCCCTGCTATGGCAAACAGTACCGTTGGTATTGCAATGGGTGCGGCGGGAAGCGACGTGGCTTTAGAAACCGCAGATATAGCACTAATGGCAGACAAACTGGAAACCTTGCCTTTTGCCATCGGTTTAAGCAGAAAAGCGAAGGCGATAATCAAGCAAAACTTATGGGTTAGCTTGGGGGTTGTTGCCCTTTTAATTCCTGCGACAATTATGAGTTGGGCAAGTATAGGGATAGCCGTGGCCATTCACGAGGGCTCTACGTTGGTAGTGGTGGTCAATGCATTGCGTTTGCTCGCCTACAAAAAATAAATTCAATAAAGGAGATTGCCTTTGAATCAAGGTTAAAAATGAACAAAACGGAAAAAATATTGTCGAATTACGGTATTCGCCCTACTCAAATGAGGTCCAAGATATACAGGTATCTGAGAAGGAAGCAAAGTGCCGTGTCCTTTTCCGACTTGAAAAAGGTCTTTGCTGAAAAGAGCGAAACCAATAAGACAGCAAACAGAACGACCTTTTATCGCAACCTTAAGATTTTTGAGGATAAAGGACTTATTCATCAGATAAATGATGGAACCGGAGTGGCAAAATTTGCGATTTCCGGTGAAAATGCAAAAGGTGAATACGGTTCAGATTTACATCTGCACTTTCATTGTACCGAATGTAAGAAAACAATCTGTTTGCCAAATAAAATACCGGAAGAAAGTTTACCAGCTGATTATAAAATAAACGATGTCAACCTGGTATTAAAAGGAATATGCGTGAAATGTAAGAAAAAATAACAGGTGGGAGTTCCAGAACTTTGAACCCTTGCGCCCAAGAGTCAAGTTCAAGGTTCTTCCACCTTATTTAACCAAAAAAATACAACTATAGAAAAATATGATATAACAATTATTGGTTTGTGTTTTGGCGATAATGGAATTCAGGGCAGCGGCAGAGGATATCGCACGGATGCCCCATTGGCATCCCACATTTTCAGAAACCTTTAAGGAAGCCTTTCTGGCCGCTACCGAAGATAGGGCATTGCATATATAAATATTGGGGCAAGTAATACCATATAAAATATAAGATGATGAAGAAAATTCAAAAGCTAACCCAGGAAATCAACGAATTGACAGTAAGGATTGAACACGAATATCCCGAACTCTATCGGTATTTGGATGAGAACCCCATAACGATTCCCGTAGATGATGAAGCAAAACCGACCATTAAATCGTTCGCTGATTATTTGGAGAGCTTAAAATCGATTTTGGAAAAATATATGGAATCCCATAATAAGTAAAGAGTGAAAAGACCAAACGTAGAATTTAATACAGATTATTTAAATGTCCACCATAAACAAAACCACTTTTAAGGTAAGTCAAATGGATTGCCCTTCAGAAGAACAGATGATAAGGATGAAACTGGAGTCAAACCCTCAAATCAAATATCTGGACTTTGACATTCCGAATAGAAAGTTGGATGTGTACCATCAGGGGAATGCCCAAGAAATAAACGTGGAATTGGGTGCATTAAAGCTGGGGGAAAAACTTTTGGGAACAGAAAAGGCGGAAACACCTATTGCCGAAGACGAGACCAAACAAAAGAAGATACTCTGGTGGGTCTTGTACATCAATTTTGGGTTTTTCGTTATCGAAATGACCACGGGTTGGATTTCTTCCTCGATGGGCCTTATTGCGGATTCACTAGATATGCTAGCCGATTCCATTGTGTACGCGTTGAGCCTTTTTGCCGTAGGCGGCGCTATTTCCAGAAAAAAGAAAGTGGCGAAGTTCAGTGGCTATTTTCAAATGGCCTTGGCCCTGCTGGGATTTTCGGAAGTCCTGAGAAGGTTTTTGAGCAGTAGTGAAACCCCTTTGTTCCAATGGATGATAATCGTTTCCATTTTCGCCCTTATCGGCAACCTCGTTTCCCTATGGCTGATAAACAAGGCCAAAAGCAAGGAAGCGCATATGCAGGCAAGTGCCATCTTTACCTCAAACGACATTATTGTGAACGGCGGGGTAATACTGGCAGGGGTGCTGGTTTATTTTTTAGACAGTAAATGGCCCGATTTGGTCATAGGCGGTATTGTATTTGCCTTTGTGATGCGAGGAGCCATTAGAATTTTAAAATTGTCCAAATAACGTATTGGGAAGAAAAGAAATAGCAAAAGAAAGATTTTGGAAAGGAATCCAAATGCCATATCCCGAATAGGACTCAAAACTACCCTCGTAGGTATTTTGATCAGTGCATTATTGGCATTGATCAAAGGTTTGGGCGGGGTGTTCGGGCATTCTTATGCCCTTATTGCCGATGCGATCGAATCCGGGGCGGATGTGCTGACATCCGCACTATTATGGGCCGGGTTGAAATGGTCGTCAAGGCCACCGGATGAAAACCATCCCTACGGACACGGTAAGATAGAGGCCCTGGTGGCGGTGGGTATTGCTATAGCCCTAACCATTGCAGGTGGTATAATCATAAGGGACAGCATCGACCATATTCTGGTACCCCACAAAACTCCTGCACCCTTCACACTCTTCATACTGGTATTTGTTGTCCTCACGAAAGAGGCGTTGTATCGTTATGTCATGAAAACAGGTGATGAAATCAATAGTTCGGCCGTCAAGGCCGATGCATTTCACCATAGGAGTGATGCCATTACGTCGATAGCCGCTTTTATAGGTATTTCCATAGCATTGATCGGTGGCGAAGGGTTTGAGATAGCGGATGATTTCGCGGCACTCATTGCAGCGGGCATTATTCTGTTCAATGCCTATAAAATAGCTAGGTCATCGGTAAGGGAGTTGCTGGACGAAGCTGTTGAGCCCGAATTTCGAAATGAGGTTATCCGACAGGCCGAAGCCGTTCCTGAAGTGGTAAGGGTAGAGCGCTGCCATTCCCGAAAGATGGGAACGGCCTTTCATATCGATATGCATATTTGGATCGATGGGGAATTAACTGTGACCGAGGGCCATGATATTGCACACAAAGTAAAGGAGAGATTGTTCAGGTCATATTCCGAGATACTTGACGTGCACATCCATATCGAACCTAGCAAAGAGAGAAATGTTAAAATGACAGAATTATGAACAGTTGGCTATGGGTACTCGTTTTGGGCCTAGCGGCCTGGGCAGCACACTGGGGTGCGGATCGATTGTTGACCCCTTTAAAGTTGCTCCGCAAGCAATGGGGCCTTACCGCTTCCGCTGGAGCCGCTTTTCTTGCCTTTGTAACGGCAAGCCCTGAAGTTGCCATAAATATTACCAGTGCAGCTCGGGGAGTCTCCAATATTGGCCTGGGAAATTTGTTGGGTTCCAATATTATTTCCATTCCCTTAATGGTGACCATAGCTTATTTTGCTTCCCGGAAACAGTTCAAGAACAACAAGGAACATCAAGAGCATCTTGATAAAAACGTTCTGGCATTGAACAAACGTTCGGTTTCCGTACTGTCCCTTCCATACTTGGGCATTATCGCCCTTGTGGCCATTTTGACCTTGCCAAAGCCCTGGCGCGGGCTACAACCAATAGACGGGTGGATTATGCTGGTCGCTTATGCTGCCTTTTTGACTCACGCAATCATAAAAGGCAAGGAAAAGGGCAAAAAAGTAGAATGGAACAAAAAACAGGTCTGGTTATCGATTGCCGGGGCCTTGGCCATAGCAGTCGGAGCATTTTTCATAGTGAAGGCGACCGAAAATATTGTTTCTGCCCTAAATATTTCTGAAATCGTGGGAGGCCTTTTCATCACGGGCATAATGACCACCGCACCGGAAATATTCAAGACCTGGAGCGTGGTAAAAGGGGGAGAGGTGACTGCGGGTACCACCAGTGTTATAGCGGACAATGCCGTAACGATGACGGTGGCATTTTTTCCGCTGGCGTTGGTAACCACCCCCATTGAGGATTTTGAACTGTTCTGGGTCAACCTGGCCTTTGTCGGGCTTATGCCGCTGCTTTACACACTATTTGTGCATCAAAGCAAGGAACTGCACGGTTTCTCTCGTTGGCAAATTTTTGTGTTTGATGCTGCCTATGTCGCCTATTTACTGGTCATGGTTTTTTTCGTGTTGAAACTTTTTGATAGATGAAAAAGGAACTTTTTAAAGATTGCTCGATGAGGCTCAATATGCTGGATGAAAACATCCACAAATTGGCCGTAAAGTATGCTGAAGAATACTATATAACAAACCAATGCTCCAAGGAGGAAGCCCTTGAACGCGGTATTGTAAAAGCAGAGATGGAAGGGCGAAAGCTCTAAAAAAAGTATAGAATATGGACTGGACATTTGAAGATTTCAAAACAAAGCTTGATGGCCTACAGCCGTCAGTTCGGAAGAAGGCCCTCAAAATTGCGCAAGAATTGGTAAAGGAGAATGGGTATTCTCGTGAGAAGGCCATTACGGAGGGAATCAAACGTGCAGAAGAATGGTTTTATGACCTTAGGGGATAGCATTGGTGCGTTAATTTAAGTAAAGCACAGTACATTATGTCACGGGAAAGGAGAAAGCGGAGACTAGAGGAAAAAAAGGGTAATTCAATAAACAAAAAAGTGAGAACCAGAAAGGAGAAAGCGTATTGCCTGTTGGTTTTTGTGGCAATGTTCCTTGCGGTGCTGACAATTGCCTTTCTAGATGCAATTCTATATGGTTTTTACCTGCTTTTCAATTGAATAATTAAACCTAAAAAGAAAGATTAATGAAGTCAAATCAATAAAAACAAAATGATATGAAAGATGACGGAATTTTAATACCTGTAGATTTCACAGAGGTTTCAGAAAATGCGGTGAGCTATGCTATTGGGCTAGCACAAAAATTGAAATCAAAACTGGTTTTTGTCCACGCCTATTCAGTGGCATATCCATCCGGTACGCCCATCGGGATGGCAACTATGGCACACAATGTAACAGATACCACAGCATCACAAGAAAAAATCAATAAAGAAAAATTGGATAAGTTTCTAAGAGGCTTTCCTGAACTGGACAAGTTGGAATTTCAAGCAATGATCGGTTTCGGGGCAACGGTCGATGTGATTTCTGGCCTAGCTAAGGAAATAAATACCAGTCTTGTCGTTATGGGTACCAAGGGTACGGCTTCGGGATTTGATGAAATTTTTATTGGAACCGTTACCGAAAAGGTGACACAAAAGGCACCTTGTCCAGTACTGGCCGTACCTGAAGATGCCAGCTATACTGCATATAAGCGTATCGGGGTCGCAGTGGATACGGATAGTATGGATAATAGAATAGATTTTGAAATGTTGTCCAAATTATTGGAAAACTATAATGCACAATTGCACTTTGTACATATAGCGGACAAACAGGAAAGGGTGCCGGAGAAAGCATTTATTCGTGAAAGATTTGGCAAACTTCTTGTACCTAATCAATGGTCTTTTACAGTTATCGAGGAAGGCAAACCCGAAGAGGGTATCGATGAATTTTTGACTGAAACCCCAATAGACCTATTGGTTTTGCTTTACAGGGAACACGGATTTTTTGAGGCAGTTTTCAAAAAGGGGCTAAGAAAAAAAATGCTGTATGCCTCCAAGGCCCCATTGCTGATAGTTAAGTAGCCCTTCTACTTATGTGCTCTAGTAAATATTAGTTTTCGCTTACTACGCGAAATTATCGTGCTCATTCTGGAAGCTAGTGGACTTGCCACAATGTGGGAGGCCGTATTTGCCGATGTGGGAGTAGCGTTATTGGCAATATTCAATGCGGTTCGATTGCAGAAGATGAAGTGGACTTAGGAATAGTAAGTATCGAAATATAAATTTTCATTCTGACCAACGCACAATTTCCCACAGTACGGGATTTGCATAATTAAATCAACAACCCTTTTAAGATGTAAACACTTCTTTCTTGATAAATTACTATAAATAAATTTAGACTAAACTAAAAATATATTTATATTTACAAAAATATAAATATAGCAATGCCTAAAATTATTCAATTTTACATTGGTCTGTCCTTAATCGCTCTACTTGGCTGTGAAAATTTCGGCCCCGAAGAACCTATGGAGTTTGAGTTATTGGATGGGCCGTTGGATGGATTGTCCGTTAGTGAGCAACAGCGTTTTTTAGCCGGGGATATTGCCTTTAACGATGATGTTTTTACCGTTGAAAAAGGCCTTGGTCCCTTGTTTGTTGGCACCAGCTGTGCAAGTTGCCATTCAGGGGATGGAAAAGGTCACCCATTTAATCAACTTATTAGGTTTGGTAACAATGATTTGACCATACCCTCGATGTTATCCTTTGGTGATGGCAGGAACCAGATTCAAAATAAAGCCATACCGGGTTTTGAACCGGAGACCGTGCCGGAAGGCTTCCCATTTTCCATTTTGGTCGCTCCGGCGGTGACGGGATTGGGTTTGTTGGATGCTGTCTCTGATGCGGATATTTTGGCTCACGCAGACCCTTCTGATGAAAATCAGGACGGCATTAGTGGAAGGCCTCACTACAATATTCCTCCTGAATTCACCAAGATTCGGAATAATAGTGTTCCCCAGGGAAACAATTATATCTTCAGGTTTGGAAAGAAAGCGGGTAGTTATGATTTGTTGCACCAAAGCGTCAGCGCATATAACCAGGACATAGGAATTACATCCCTTTATGACCCTATAGACCCGTTCAGTGGACTTGAAGAGGATCCTGAAATAAGCACCCAGACCTTGAACGATGTCGTTTTCTACCTTAAAACCTTAAAAGCACCAATTCCCAGAAATCAAACAGACCCCGATGTAATTGCTGGGAAAGAACTCTTTGAATCTGTACAATGTGCTGTCTGTCACACACCCACGTTGACCACAGGATTTTCCCCAATTGAATCGTTATCCCTTAAGGAATTTCATCCCTACACGGATTTGTTGTTACATGACATGGGGCCTGAATTGGATGATGGATTCACCGAAGGAAATGTCGGGACTTCTGAATGGAGAACCCCACCGCTGTGGGGAATCGGTTTATCGGCCAATTCCCAAGGCGGGCAAATGTTCCTGTTACATGATGGAAGGGCTTCGAGCATTGAAGAGGCAATTGAATTGCACGGCGGTGAGGCCGATAATTCAAAAGCCCGGTATTTGTCCCTGACCCCAAAAGAAAAATCACAACTGATAAAATTCATTAATTCCCTATAGGTGCATAGAAAAGATTTTATTAAACAATTTGGATATCTGATTGCAGTCCTGCCAGCTTCTTCCGCTTTGCTCAGTAGTTGCGCAGGCCTGTATTATGCTTCCTTTGTTGAAGAAGGGAGAGTGCTACGAATTTCAAAGGGTGAGTTTCAACAGGTGAAAGGGGGAAAGCAGATTGAACGTGATTTCGTAGTCATCCAGAGCGATTCCATGCGATATCCGATCGGAATATTCAAAACACAAAACAGTAATTATCTGGCCAGTTTGATGCAATGTACCCATAGGGGCTGTGAACTCAACATTGGCGGCGGCATATTCAACTGTCCATGTCATGGCAGTGAGTTCGACCGTTCAGGCAGGGTTTTAGAAGGGCCGGCCGAAGAAAACCTAGAATCATTTGAAATAACCACCGATTATGAGAATATCTATGTGCATGTCCGGTAAAATATATGTGGCCTTTGTCTTAATGAACGTCTGCGTTTTAACCCTTAGCTCGCAAACCATCGATAGGGACAGTATTCGGGAATCCATGAATATGGATGCGGTTTATGACCGTCCGTTTTTGACTTTCGATAAATTTCCAGTCAATCTTGGTGGTTATCTTGAGGCGAACTCAATCTACAGTATTGAGGACGGATTGTCGGAGGGGCTTTCTTTTCAGGCCCGAAGATTGACCCTTTTCGTTTCGGCGTCCATTTCAAAGCGCATTAAGTTCTTGACCGAACTGGAATTTGAAAACGGGACAGAGGAAATTGCCATTGAATTCGCCTCAATGGACATTGCCTTGCACCCCTTGTTGAACCTTAGGGGAGGCATCGTACTGAATCCAATAGGATCCTTTAATCAAAATCACGACGGACCAAAATGGGAGTTTGTCGAGCGGCCAGATGTCAGCACCAATTTGTTGCCCGCCACTTTCTCCAATGCCGGATTTGGTATATATGGAAAGGCATATAAGGGAGCTTGGACCTTGGGCTATGAAGCATACCTCACCAATGGCTTTGATACAAGCATTATAGATAATGAGGAAGAAAGGACATTTTTGGCCGCAGTCAAGGAGAATTCCTCGCGTTTCGAGGAGAATTTTAGCGGCAATGCGCTCCTCAATGGAAAGTTCGCCATCAAGCACAGAAAATTAGGAGAATTGGGCATTTCCTATATGGGCGGGGCATACAACAGGAAAGAAGTTGATGGGCTTCAGGTTGATACAAAATCAAGAAGGGTAGATGTTCTTGCCCTGGATTTAAATACTGCCATTAAAAAAACGGGGACAAGGTTTATCGGTGAGATGGCCTACATATGGGTCGATGTTCCGGACACTTTTACGCAGCAATTTGGTGATCGGCAAGTTGGTTTTTTTGTGGACATTGTTCAACCGATACTAAGTACCGCAGTATTGGACTGGGAAGATGCCATACTCAATCTATCGCTCAGAACGGATTATGTGGATTACAACATTGGCAGGTTTGCCCAGACCAATACGAATATTGGGGATGATTTATTCGCAATTACACCTGCAATAAGCTTTAGGCCCGCACCACAGACCGTTCTAAGGATTAACTACAGATACCAGTGGCAACATGATATTCTCAACAATCCATCCTCAAGAACCGCTACATGGTATTTTGGATTCAGCACCTATTTTTAATAAAATATTCTACAAAGCTGCTTTGATTTCATACCGGGTAGAATGTACTTAAGTAAGGTGTGATTTTAAAAGAGCATCGATGGATAGTATTATTTAAGTATTTGCTTAAATAATTATATTAATATATCTTTGTCAAAAACAGTACTATGGCACTTGAATTAAGTTGTACACGCGCCGAGGCCGACCAAAAGCAACTAATGCGTTGTCGCGAAACCTTAGGAACAAACTCAGAGGCAATTTCCGAAATCAGCAAAATACTCGCGCTGGCCGGTAACGAAACACGGTTAAAGATATTATTCCTGTTATATGAGGAAGGTGAGCTTTGTCCCTGTGATTTTGCCGATATACTTGAAATGAGCGTGCCCGCAATTTCACAGCACATACGTAAAATGAAGGATGTGGGACTGATTGTTTCGAGACGTGAAGGGCAAACCCTGTATTATTCATTGGTCCAGAATCATAACGAAATATTGGAAAATGTGTTTATTAAAATTCAGAAAAATAAAAAGGTAGCATAAAATGGAAACAGGAAAAACCTCGAACAAGGTAGCCTACGCAGGAATATTGACGGCCATGGCGGCATCAATATGTTGTATAACCCCGGTTTTGGCTTTGATTGCAGGAACCAGTGGAATCGCATCCACGTTTTCTTGGGTGGAACCATTTCGGCCTTATCTTATCAGCAGCACTATACTCGTATTGGTCTTTGCCTGGTACCAGAAACTACGACCAAAAACACAGGAGGAAATTGACTGTACCTGTGAGGATGATACAAAACCCTCCTTTTGGCAATCCAAAAGCTTTCTTTTAATAGTTACGGTTTTCGCGGGATTGATGCTGGCGTTTCCATATTACTCCAATATGTTTTATGCACAGCCGAGTAAGGACATTGTCTATGTCTCGCAATCCAATATTGTAAAGCACACGTTTAATGTTGAGGGAATGACCTGCGCAGGGTGTGAAGCCCACGTAGAGAGCGAGGTCAACAAATTGGATGGCATATTATCCGTCAAGGCCAGTTACGAAGGTGCGAATACCCTAGTGGAATATGATAAGACCAAAACCGATTTGGCCGCAATCCAAAAAGCGATAAACAGCACAGGTTATAAAGTAATCGATGGTGAAAACAAAGAAAACGAGTAGATGAAAAAGTACGATGTTTTTGTTATCGGTTCCGGGATGGCAGGGATGACCATTGCCAATAAATGTGCTTCCAAAGGCCTTAAGGTAGGCATTACTGACGAACTGCCCTACGGTGGAACCTGCGCGCTAAGAGGTTGCGACCCCAAAAAGGTAATCATCGGTGCGACAGAAGTAAGGGATTTTGCAATACGCTTAAAGGATAAGGGTATCGATACGGTTCCCAATGTCAATTGGCGGGATATTATGGCCTTCAAACAATCCTTTGTGGATGCAATGCCGCCCAAAATAGAAAAAGGATACAGGCATAATGATATAGACACCTATCATTCTTCGGCAAAATTTCTGTCCAAAAATACCCTACAGTTGGGAACAGATACTATCGAAGCCGACAAGATTGTGATTGCAACGGGCGCAAAACCAAGGGTACTGGATTTTGAAGGTGGGTACTTGGCACTTTCGAGTACCGATTTCCTCAATTTAAAGGAGCTACCCAAATCCCTGCTCTTTATTGGCGGAGGTTACATCGCCTTTGAATTTGCACATATCGCCGCCCGTTGTGGTGCCGATGTAACTATTGTACATAGGGGCAAACGACCTTTGGAAAACTTTGAACAGGATATTGTAGTACACTTGATAAATGCCACGAAGGAATTGGGAATAAAACTGGTTCTAGCGACCGAGGTTTCTAAAATCGAAAAGAGAGATAACCACTATACAGTTAAAGGAACTACCGACGGTAAAGAAATGACATTTAGAACGGAAACCGTTTTCAATTCGGCCGGTCGCCCGCCTGCAATTTTTGATTTGGAGCTGGACAAGTCCGGAATATCCTTTTCAAAAGAAGGGGTTGCCGTCAACGAATATCTTCAAAGCGCATCGAACCCAAATGTTTATGCGGCCGGAGATGCGGCAGATTCAAAAGGACTGCCCCTGACACCTGTTGCCGTTATGGAAGGACATATTGTAGCTTCGAATATCATCAAGGGGAACACGAAAAAAGTGAGCTATCCACCTATGCCCTCCGTAGTTTTCACTTTGCCAACATTAGCAGCCGTAGGTCTGACCGAGGCAGAGGCCAAATCACAAAAAATCGAATATCAGGTCAATTATAACGAGGTGGGCAATTGGTTCAACGCAGAGCGGTTGAATGTTAAGGAATATGCCTTTAAGACTATTGTCGATAAAGAAGATCATACGATACTGGGAGCACATTTAATTGGTCCCAACGCCGAGGAAACCATCAATTTGTTCGCAATAGCGATAAAGACCAAGATGAGGATCAACGATTTAAGGACTATGATTTTTTCTTATCCAACATTATCCTCGGATATTCCCTATATGCTTTAACAAAATATCAAAATTTATGAAAAGTGATGAATACACTAAAAAGCACTGGGAAGAGGTTTATACCGGAAAAAGTGATGAAGAAGTAAGTTGGTTTGAAGGGAAACCCTCGACTTCATTGGATATTATAGCTTCCCTTGACTTACCCAAAGATAGTTCAATTATTGATATTGGCGGGGGGAACTCAAACCTTATCAGTCATTTGTTGAAAAATGGCTATAACAACCTGTCCATTCTTGATATTTCAGAAAATGCACTTCAGCGTACCAAATCAAAATTAGGCAAGTCAGCCACAAAGGTGCAGTGGATAAATTCGGACATATTGAATTTTGAACCGACCCAAGACTTTGAGTTATGGCACGACCGGGCTACTTTTCATTTCTTCACACGGGAAGAAGATATCTTAAAGTATATTGACATACTAGGTCGTTCCCTTAAGACGGGAGCGTATTTTATACTGGCAACTTTTTCGACCACCGGCCCAAAAAGATGTAGTGGATTGGAGATTGCCCAATATTCTCCTGAAAAACTAAAGGAATTGTTTAAAGTAGATTTCACCCTATTGGAATCCTTTGAAAAAATTCATAAAACCCCTTTTAAAACAGAGCAAAATTTTATTTATAACCTGTTTCAGAAAAAATAATATGGACTACGAGAGAATCCTTTTAAATTCAACCATTACCTGTCCCGAATGTGGACATACGAAAGAGGAGGAAATGCCAACAACGGCCTGTCAGTTTTTCTATGAATGCGAAAACTGCAATCAAATATTAAGACCAAAGGAAGGCGATTGCTGTGTCTTTTGCTCTTATGGGACGGTAGTCTGCCCACCAATACAAGAAGGCTCTGGTTGTTGTTGAATAATTTCGGGATAAATTTGTAGAGCACCCCCAGTACAATTATATATTGCCAAAATTTTAAAATCGATGATACCACGAGATTTAAGCAAGGACATAAAAAAGAGGTTGCAAAGTATCAATGGGCAAATTGGTGGCCTCATTAAAATGCTCGATGAAGATACAGACCCAGAGAAGATTTTAATACAGTTCAAGGCAGCACAGAAAGGATTGGATAAAGCTCATTTTCTGTTACTGGACGAAGTTTATCGAAAAGCTTTGGCCATAAAAATATCTGAAACTGTCGAAGCCTGCCCTGGAAACTGTGGCAATGAAGGCCGTATCGAATTTATAAGAAAACAGTTTCCAGATTTGGAATTGGACAGCCTAACGGAAAAGATGAGGGAGATAGATGCACTAAAGGCCAAGCTCGAAAACCACAAAAATGCTTGACCCCCGCAATCACAACCGATTTGATGGCCTGCACGACGCGGGCCATTTTTTTGAAATTTTATTTGGAGACCACCCTACCCACCAATCTACCTTTGATTCGTTGTTTGAATTCAATGACGCGTAAAGAAATTTTAAATAGTTAAAAAACAGAAATATGAAACGTCAAGTAGAAGTTTTTACGGCCAATTGTCCGGTCTGTGACCCAGTGGTCAAAATGATAAAGGAAATGGCCTGCGATAAATGTGAGGTAACCACATATGATTTGGTCAAGCAATGTGAAGACAAGACCTGTCTTGATAAGATGGATGAATATGGCATAAAGAAAGTTCCCGCTGTGGTAGTGAACGGTGAGCTCTTGGAATGCTGTAAGGATTCGGCTATCACCGAAGTGAAATTGGTAGAAGCGGGAATCGGACAATCCTAATTATAATGTGTTTGAGTATGATTAACAAAGTATTCCCTAAAATATCATTGAACATTCCCTATCTCAAATTGATATTGTTATTGGCCATATCAGGATCGGCGATGGCCCAAGGCCACGGCCCACTCTATGGGCTTCAGACACCGACCCTTGCCAAAGGTGGGGTCGATTTGAACGTGGCGGGAATGAGCCTAAGTACGGAGACCGAAACGTCCTATATGCTCCGCTATCTGTTTTCCTATGGCATTACGGAAGACCTGCAGATAAACCTGACCACCCCCACGATGATAGAAAGGTTGGGTGATGCACCGAGGACACGGGGCAACAGCAATATGCCCGCCAACGGGGATATTGAGGCTTCCCTTTGGTACCGGTTTTTCTCGAACGCCTTTGGGGTTGGAAAACGCTTTGAGTCCACCGCCATCGTGGGCGTTTCTGCGCCGACGGATGATGTCAGGGGACAGGCCAATGTGGGCAACTCGGTACACGCGGCCATTTCAACGGGCTATGCCTCGCGCACTTGGTATGGATGGATCGGTGGCGGATACCAATATTATTTTGAGAAAGGTGGCGAACAATTGGGCGACCTGCCCTACGCCAGTGCGGTAGTGGGGTATCGCCCCAATATATTTATGGGCGATTACCCAAAGCCCGATTGGCGCATTTTCATAGAATCATTGGCCGAATTCCCTGGCGACAATAAATTTGAGGGGCAAATGGACTTTACAGATTCGCGCAGTACAAAAATACTGGTCGGGCCCTCTTTTCTTGGACTATATGGCGCTTGGGGAATATCGTTCGGTGCGATGTTTCCGGTCGTACAGGACTTGACACTTGGGGCAGTGAAAGAAAGGTATCGATTGGCCATAAACTTAAGCTATTGGTTATAAAGCAAGAATTTTAAAAATGTATAAAATGAGAAATATATTTAGAATTATGATGATAGGTCTATTCGGAATTGGCACAGCATCGGGGCAAATTACCAAAGTTGACCAAGAAGTTTATGGAATGGATTGCGCCCCTTGCGCCTATGGCCTAGAGCGGGGACTGAAAAAGATGGATGGGCTTCAGGAAGTGCGTGTCAGCCTCAATGACGGAAAGGCATATATGGGATTGGCTGCCGAGAACGGACTTAAATTACGTAGCATTCAGGAAGAGGTAAAAAAGAACGGTTTTTCGGCAAAAAAAGCTGAAGTGACCCTAATTGGAAACGCAACGAAAGAAGATGGCCAATGGTACATTGAGACCGCTAATGAACGATTTTCGGTATCGCAGGATACGCCTACGGCGTTGTTACAAAAATTAACCGTTGGAACAGCAAGCATAAGCGGAACGGTGCAGGATGAGGAAGATGATAACCTCTCTGGCCAATGGTCCATCGTACTAACCAAAATCGAATAGATTTTATGAAGACTATTTCCAAAATGGTATTGGGAAGCAGCTTGGTTGCCGCCCTTCTTCCCTTGATGTGCTGTTTTTTGCCTGCTCTGCTATCGGTCGGCGCGGGATTGGGTTTCTTGGGCGGAAGTTTTGAATGGGTACATCCTGCCCAACCCTTTCTGACCACATTTTCGGTCGGAGCCCTTGGGTTTGCCCATTTTAAGAATTTTAAAAGTTCAAAAAAATGTAGTGGAGGGGAATCCTGCCAAAACGACAAAAGTAAACGTACCATCAATACTTGGTTTATGTGGACATTTACCTTGCTGATTCTTGCTCTTATGATTTTAAACTACTGGTATGAACTTTAGAAAGTTATTCATTTTTTCGGTTTTTGCTTTGGTTCTTCTCACATCCGGTTGTGAAAGAACGAAAGAACAATGGCAGTTCGAACGGAAAATTATACTTCCCAAAGAAGCCCGCCCCTTGGCTTTGGCCAAGGACGAGGAGGCCATTTGGTTTTCAGATCCGGATTATTTCCGCTTGTATAAAATCGACCTGAATGGAAAGGTGTTGGATTCCATCACGAGGATACAACGGCCGATGAACATCCATATGGATAAGGAAACACTTTACATACCCGAATTCTTGACCGACACCATCTGGCAATATAAAAAAGGTAAAACCAGTCCGTTGAAAATCAACAAACGGCCACAGGCCCCGGCGGGTGTTTCTGTATATGGGGATACCATTCTGGTAGCCGATTTCTATAACCATCGTATCATCGTTCAGACACCAAATTATAGCTATACTATTGGAAAGCAAGGCCATAATGAGGGCCAATTGTATTATCCAATAGATGTAAAACTAAAGGATGGTAAGGTATTCGTGGCCGATGCGTACAACCATCGGGTTCAGGTCTTTGATTTTGAAGGCAATCATATTGTTACGATCGGCCAAAATGAAAAAATAAACGTGGCCTCTGGCATTACTTTGAGCACTAATGAATTAGCTATCACCGACCAAGAAAATAACCGGATATTAATTTTTGATTATCAAGGAAAGTTGCTGCAAATATTAAAGGAAGGCATTTTCTATCCAACAGATATTCACTTTGACAAGGGAAGGCTTTTCATCGCCAATTTCAAGGACAATTCTATATCCCTTTATGGCAGGTAATATCAATTGGATATTTTTATAAAAGCTATCTTATGCGTTCATACTCCGTAAATTCGAACGTAGTCTCGCCATTTTCGTTTTTATCCGATTCACTTCTGACAAGTAATTGTTGGGCATTTAATTGAATTACAATATGGTATTCACTTGTATTAGAATTAACATGGCTCAGTTTTCCTGATTCTTCGAGAGACCAAGTGCCAATTTCAGTGAAAGTTTTTGATATCTGGCTATGACAGGCAATTGCCCCGATTCCCCAGAAATAGCGGTTATCTTCTTGCTCGTTACCCTTAACATATCTGAGAATATCATCTTTTCGGCAATTTTCGAATTGGGCAAACAAATCTTCCAAGGGCTCCAATATGCCCAATGAATCATTTGGTTGCCCTCTAAATTCTGCAATCCTTTTCCAATCTCCTGCTAAATTATTTTCGGTAAACAAAAGGTTGACTTGTTGTGAACTTTGGTCGTCTTTTTTGCAAGACCACATAACCAACAAGGAAAGTGACACTATGTAAATTGTTTGTTTTGGCATTACTTGATTGATATAAAGTTACATCTTATCCTAACATTTAGTACATCTATTTTACAGAACTATAGTTAGATAGGTTCCAAGTTGTTTTAAATGGCCATTCACTATATAATTTCAAAATACAAATAAGATTCTCGCATTGGAATTTAGACCTATTGGGTTGTCAAGGCCAAAAAAGTCTATCCAATTAGCGATGTTGCCTTTACGTTTCCCGTCGTTTTCCTGAAATCTCAAGTATTTTGACCTGATAGACAATCGGATTTCCCCTTTCGTATAATTTGCTCGAAAATTCATTGATAAACTCAACCTCTCTCCGTTCTTTTCTACGGATAATGCTCTTCACGCCTTCGGTAAAAAGGTGTAACTTTTGTTTGGCAATATTGCCCTCAAGTTCTTCGAATGTGCCGTGCACCATGGCCGATTCCCAATTGAACATCGATTGTATTTCTTCTACCTGTACGGTAACCGAGTTGTTATTTCGCATCGCATTGATTTTATGGCCATCCGAGGTATAGCTAATGATCGTATTGTCGGCAGGATCAAAATAATAGGTGATGGGAATCAAATAAGGCTTCCCTTGCCATAGATAGGCCAAGTGGCCGAGGTAATTGTTTCTGAGGACGCGCTCAATCGCACTAGTTGTTAAATCTGTCATTGCTATTGTTTTTGAATATTACTGATTGCTTATGTGTTTTTCAAAGTGTAGTTTCCACTTGTATTCCATCATCGATTATATATTTCCTTTTTTAAGTTGTTGTGCCTCATGATTTATCGCCTTGTCCGTACAGACAGATAAAGAGGCGAAACCATTTAACCACTTGCCAACATATTATAACCTATAATTTTTCAAAAACCTTAAATGCGGAAGAAAGGTTAGAAAAAGCATGGCTGTGCGTACCATTTGGTAAGAAATCCAATTACCCAACTTATTGAATATACCGGCTCTTTGTCTTAGACTCCCCTTTGTAATTTCGCTACACTGGCTTATAACCATTTCAAAGTCGGCCCGAAGAATTTTGGCAAAATTGACCGAGTGAACTTCTACGTTCATTTCAATACTGCCATAACAACTAAGACTGTTCAAGTTAAATGAGCCTATGGTAGACCATTTATTATCTACTACCGCAGCTTTACCGTGTACCACGGATTTGTTCCACTCATAGATTCTCATATGGTGGTCTAGAAAAGAGGAGTACAAATGTTCGGTAGCCCTACGTACCAAAGGCACATCGCTAATGCCCGCTAAGATCACCGTTGTTTTTATTCCTCTTTTACAGGCCTTTTTCAATGCCTTTGCTATTCTGCTTCCAGGCAAAAAATACGAGCCTATGATAACTATTTCCTTTTCGGCATGAATGAAGGCGTTCGTGTAGGCATCACAGACTTCCGTTTTTTGCTGTAGCCAGTCGTTCTGTAAAATTCCCACGAGTGCCCTACCTGCCGAATGTAACACGGGTGGTATTTTTTTTGAGCTTCCTTTTTTGAAAAAATAGTCGCTACACAGTTTTTGAAGATTTTCAGCTGCCGGGCAATTCAACTGAACGGCATAGTCCAACCAAGGTTCCGAACCTGTGGTTCCGTGGTATTTATTGGCAATATTGATTCCGCCTATCAACGCTATTTTTTCATCGGCGACCGCAATTTTATGATGCATCCGCCTGCCGATATAAAAATTGTTCAAGGAGAATAAAGGCGAAAAAAAACGAAGTAAAATACCATGCTGTACCAAATCCTGGGCAAAACTATCGGGTAATGCAGCGCTACCATAGGCATCCAATAAGACATATACCTTTACTTTTCGTTGAGCGGCTTTCTTTAAACAGGAGGCTATACGGTTTCCCGTGTCATCGTTTTCAAAAATGTAGGTCTGTAAATGGATTTCTTTTTCTGCCCTATCGATTAACATTTCCAGCCTTAAAAAATAGTCTTCTCCCGAACGGACCAATTCAACATATTTCGAATTGTCAACAGCATTTTGAAGTGCTGTTTTACTACGTTTTCTAAGTGCATATCGATGGTCCATCGCTACCCTTTTTTATGCTGGTCGGCCAATAATGGCCTGTCAATCCCTTTATTTGGTCGATTCAAAAAATAAACCAGTCCCATAGCACCCAAAATGGTTGTACCGGCAATAATAAAAGGATAATAAAACCCTCCCGCTATTAGCCAAGTCCCCAATACCGGACCCAAAATTTGACCGATACTATTCGTGGAACTTTGAATGGATATATTCCTTCCCGTGTTTTCCTTGGAAATCAAAGAAACTGCCGAAAGCAGGTTTGGTGTTACCATGGCTCCCCCTGCTGCGAAAATTATTATAGTAACATAAATGTATAGTTCACCGCTCACAAAAGGGAAGACAACTAGCGAAACACCGGAAATCAATAACCCCAATGTTATTTGCTGTTTCGAGGTCAGCATTTTTTCTCCATAGGTCGCAAATACAGGCTGTAAAACTGCCATAACGGAACCACAAAGCATAAAACCAATACCCACCTGATTGGTTGTAAAGGCCAACTCATCCTTCCCATAAATTGAAAACACGGTCTCAAACAAGGTAACCACGAACTGCATCACAAAGGACAAGAGCAACAAAATGATAAAATAGTTACTCAGGGAAAAACTGAATTTGACTGCCTCAGAAGCAATACGATTTTTTATTTCGGTATTCTTCAGCCATTTTATGATTATCAGCAATACCACAAAGCCCAAAAGAGCTGCCAAAATAAAGGGAACCGAAAAACGGTCTAAGTGGAACACTCCAAAAGAGTATGTATAGTGTAGGTTCGTTTGCGACAGAAATCCCCCCAGAACAGGGCCAAATATCACACCGGAACTGATAGCGACCCCAGACCAGGCCATTATTTTGGTCCTTCGCTTTTCTGAAGTGATATCACTTAAATAAGCATTACTGACAGGAATAACCGCAGACGTAAAGATGCCCCCTATGATACGGGCTATATATAGCATCGACAGGGAAGTGGCAAGACCCGTTAGCAAGTTCATCACGACAAAACCTACAAGCCCCAATAGTATTATAGGTTTACGGCCGTATTTATCGGAAAGCTTGCCCCAGACGATAACGAACAAGAGCTGGAACAATGGATAAATACTGGTTAACATTCCGATATGGAAGTTGATAAGGTCCGTATCCAGATTGTCTTTTAGAGCCAGTCTTTCCGTGTAATAGGGCAGGGTAGGCAATAAAATACCGTACCCGAGCATTACCACAAATAAACTTAACAGCACTAAAAATATCCTGTTAAGTTTGTCCTTTCTATTCATTACTTTTTCCCAATTTTTCTTTTCAACAATTGGGCGTTAATGGCTACAATAATGGTGCTCAAACTCATAAACACGGCACCAACTGCGGGACCCAGTACAAAGCCTGATGAGTACAAAACACCTGCTGCCAATGGGATGGCGACCACGTTATAGCCGGTGGCCCATATCAAGTTCTGGATCATCTTGTTGTAGGTGGCCTTGCCGAACAAAATCAAATTGGCAATATCCTGTGGGTTACTGTTTACTAGAATAATGTCGGCAGTCTCCGCAGCGACATCGGTGCCGGAGCCCACAGCTATTCCAACGTTGGCTTGTGCCAATGCAGGTGCGTCATTGACCCCATCGCCCGTCATGGCCACAAACTCTCCTTTGCTTTCCAACTCTTTTACGATTTCCACTTTTTGATGGGGTAGTACCTCGGCATAATAGCCATCCAACCCTAATTTATCGCTAACAGCCTTGGCGGTTTTTTCATTGTCCCCGGTGGCCATCAAGACTTTGATGTTGTTCTTTTTGAAAATTTTGATGGCTTCAGCGGATTCCGGTCTAATCTCATCCGCTAAGGCAATATAACCGACCAATTTTCCATCGATTAGAACAAAAACCACCGTTTCAGCGGCATCGCTATAGGCATCTTCAGGAATTGCAATTTTTTCATCCCTTAAATAACCCGGACTTACTACTTTCACTTGCTTACCTTCCACATTGGCCTCTACACCTTTACCAGTAATGGCATTAAAGTTTTTTGGTTTCGGGATTGTAATATTATCTTCTTTGACCTTTTTTATGATTCCAACTGCAATAGGATGTTCCGAGCTCTGTTCCAAGGCACTTGAAAGCCTTAAGATTTCTTCTGTTGAATATTCTTGTTTAACCGATTCAACTCTTGTGACACCAAAATCACCTTTGGTCAATGTTCCGGTTTTATCAAACAACAAAGCTGATATTTTTCGGGATTCTTCAAAAGCCGTTCGATTTCTTATCAGTAAGCCATTTTGGGCGGATACTGCGGTAGATATAGCGACAACTAACGGAATGGCAAGTCCTAATGCGTGTGGGCAAGCGATAACCATAACCGTTACCATTCTCTCCAAGGCATATACAAAAGGGAAGCCTAAAATCAACCAAACTGCCAATGTGCCAAAACCAATTGCCAGGGCTATGTATGTCAACCATTTTGCCGCCCTATCGGAAAGGTTCTGCATTTTAGATTTGGTCTTTTGCGCTTCCTCAACCATTGTGATTACTTTGTTGAGATAACTGTCCTTTCCGGTATGTTCTACCTTAACCTTTAAGGTGCTATTGCCGTTTACTGAGCCTCCAATTACTTTGTCGTTCTCATCTTTTTTCACTGGCTTGGATTCCCCTGTAAGCATTGATTCATTTAAGTAACTCGAACCATCTACTATAATCCCATCAGCAGGAACTTTTTCACCTGGCTTTACTAAAATCACATCGTCTTTTAACAAATCTTCCAAGGGAATATCTTCTATAGTATCACCCTTTACCCTGTGGGCTTCGGCGGGCATCATACTTACTAATAGCTGTAAGGCTTTTGATGCACCTAGCACACTTTTCATTTCTATCCAATGGCCTAAAAGCATAATTGCGATCAGTGTTGAAAGTTCCCAGAAAAAATCTTCACCTCTTAGTCCGAATACTGTGGCAGTACTATAAAAGTAGGCAACGCTTATGGCCATGGAAATTAGGGTCATCATTCCAGGTGCACCCTTTTTGACCTCTGACCAAAAACCTTTTAAGAAAGGCCAACCTCCATAGAAATAGACGATGGTAGATAGTGCAAATAGGATATATGGGTTTCCTGGTAAGAGAAATTCATATCCGAAAAACTCCTGTATCATTGGCGAGAAGAACAATATGGGAATGGTTAGCACGAGCGTTACCCAAAACCGTTTTCGAAAATCGGCAATCATCATTTTGTGATGGTCGTGACCCATTTGACCGTGACCTGGATTATGACCTGAATGGTCGCCAGAACCGTGATCCATTTTACTATGATCCATCTTGCTATGGTCGTCCGATTTTGGGTCTTCCATTTTCGAGTGATCCATTTTTGAATGGTCATCTTTGTCGTGATTCATTTTAGAATGGTCCATTTTTTTGTTCTTTTGCTCTTCGTGATTGTCCATAGTATTCTATTTAAGGGTTATCGTAATTTTTTTCGCATTGCTTCCGAGATATTTTCAGCATAGACCCCATAGGCATCTACCAAAAGCCCCTTTATACCATCTTTTGATGAAATGGCATAAAGAACACTGTTATCGTCCGTACTGCTCATACCTTCAAAACGATGGGTTTCATCCACATCAAATTCTTCGGGATGGATTTCCAATTCCAATGAAGCACATTTTATACAGTCGGGGGCCAAATTGAAATCATAGGTATATCCCCTGATCTGTAAGTCATTAATTGCTTCTGATAGGGTGTCATAGTTTCTCATAATTTATTGTTTGTATGTCATCGTAAAATAGCTGCCGTCTTTCTCGGTAAATTTCTGGAATGATAACAAGTTCTCACTTGTAAGTTTTTCACTTGCAACATAGTCCAATTGTTTAATTCGTATACCAATGGCATAGGCCTTAATATTGATTTTGGATTTGATTGTTTTCCCATTTCCGTTAGATTCCAACACGCGGTCATAAATTTTAATCTTACTGTTGGAACCAAAGAAGTTCAACAATCCCGAATCAAAGCTCATTTCGAGTTCAACATTCTCTAAGTTCCCAAGGTCATAGAGTTCCTTGAAATTTTTGGACACTGTATTGATTTCGGTTTCCTTGGATTTTGGCTTTGAAAAAGGGAAGGCCATTACTATAATACTGGATTCATCCGGTTTGCATCGGTAAGTGGTGGTATATTTATCGGTCGGGGTGCCTTTTTCATCAAAAAGCTCGGTTGTGACAACAATTTCATAGTAACCATTGGCTTCTTTTAGCTTTCCGGCTTTAAAAGTTTGCTTGTTCAGAAAGTCTCCATTTTTATCAAAATTTTCCCGTACCACCAATCTATCGGACAATTGTCCAATCAACATTTTATCTTGTGGGTATGCGGAAAAAATCATAAAAACGTATACTATTAAGTGCAATCCTATTTTCATATGTGGTGCATCAACTCTTTTACTTCCTTGGCGATCACATCGCTCAAATCAATTTTATTTGACTGGTGTGGAATCGTGTTGCAGGTAATGATGTCCTCCACATAAGCGTCCCACAAATCTTGATAGGCATTTCCTGAAAATACGGCATGAATGCCAATGCATATTGCAGGTTTCATTCCCGCACTTTTCAAATGCTCCGTAGTTTCTATCATGGTCCGGGCCGTAGAAATGATGTCGTCTACTAAAACTGGCGTCGCTTCCTTATATTTATCTACATCGGGAACGGAAACTTCAACATCACGGTCGCCATGGCGGACCTTTTGTAACACCGTGAAGGGTACTCCCGCTTTTTTTGCCACATCGGAAACCCATTGCTCACTTTCGGAATCGGGCCCGATAAGTACCGGATTATGAATGTTCTCCTTGATGTATTTGGAGATTTCGTCCGCTGCATGAATGACCCTGTTCGGAATGTTGTATACCTCGCCCAACGAATGTATTCTATGTAGATGCGGGTCAATGGTCGTGATGCTATCTGCAAAACCAGAAATCAATTTTCCGAAAAACCCAGAAGTAACCCCTTCGCCCTTATGAAAAACCTTGTCTTGCCGCATATAGGCCAAATAGGGAGCCACCAAGCATGTGCACATCGCGCCCAAAGATTTTGCGGTGTGGCTTAAAAAATACAATGGCAATAGTTTTTCATCGGGTTCGTGCAAGGTGCAGACCATGATTACACATTTGTCTTTTACATCGGAAAGGATACGCGTGTAGGATTCCCCATCCGGAAATTTGCGTATGGTACATTCCCCGATTTCCGCTTTCATTTTCTCTGCCAATAATTCCGTGAGTTCTTGGTTTCCCAGAAGACTGAATAATATAGTTTTCATTTGTCCTTTTTTTATTCTATTGTTATAATATCGTCATGGTTCTCATAATATTCCAAGGCATAATTCAACTCACCTTGCGATTCTGCAAAGAGCGTATACAGCAACTGGCCTTTTTCTATTTCATCGTTCAAATGAACGTTCAGTAAAATACCGGCAGATTTTGATTGGGGCGCACCTGAAAGTTTGGCGAGTTTTGCAATCTTTCTATTGTCAATACGCCGTAAAACACCTGTTTTTTTGGCTTTTATTTCGAATTTATAAGGTTTTAGGAGAGGTTGTTTAAAATTACCTTGGGCTTTACAGATAGCGAGAAATTTGTTATATGCCTTACCTGATTCCAATAGCCCTCTGGCGGTTTGCTTTCCTTTTCCCGATTCGATTTCGCCAGAAAGCTCTAACAGCTCGCCCGCCAACAGAACTGCCCTTTCTCTTAGGTCTTTCGGTGCATCAACTTCATTCTTGAGTACACTAAGGATGTCCATTGCTTCAAGGGCTGGACCAATACCTCTGCCGACAGGCTGTGTGCCATCTGTAATAACTACTCTTGTAGTAAGGCCAACAGCTTTGCCCACGACTTCGAGATGTTCCTTAAGCTTCATGGCAGCGTCATTGGTACGAACCTTGGCCGTTTCGCCGACAGGAATATCAATGACCACATGGGTAGAACCTGCTGCCGCTTTTTTGGAAAGAACCGATGCAATCAACTGCCCTTCGCTATCAATATCCAAGGCTTTTTCAATTTTGATGAGCATATCATCTGCCGGACTTAATTGGGCGGTACCCCCCCAAACAAAACATCCGCCTTCTTTTTCAACAACTGCTTTGATTTCTTCCAAAGAAAGGGTAACATTGGTCAATACCTCCATGGTATCGGCTGTTCCTGCCGGGGAAGTAATGGCTCTCGATGATGTTTTGGGCATGGTAAGCCCGTAGGCTGCAACAATGGCTACAACGATGGGTGTTGTTCGGTTTCCTGGCAAGCCACCGATACAATGTTTATCGACTACGATTTTTTTGTTCCAATCCAATTGTTTTCCAGAAGCTATCATGGCTTGTGTGAGATTCGAGATTTCATTGACATCCAATCTATTTCCGGCACAGGCCGTAATAAAAGCCGAAAGATGAATGTTGGAGTAATCTCCTTCAACAATATCTGTAATGATTTCTTCGAAGGCCGTATAAGCTAGTTTTTGATTGTAGATTTTGGCCCTTACATGGCTTAACGAATCTATAGGTTCCAAGTGCGACACCCTTAGTGTTTCATTTCCGGACACTTTTAATTTTTTCGCCGCCGCTTCCGATAAGCCTATCTCTCCGGCTAGCAGCACATCCGACGTTATTACATTAAGACTGGCAACGATGGAAGTATTGAAATTGGATACCCGGATTCTGGTTAATGCTTCAAAACCTTCGGAAACACAGACATGGCAATCTTCCCGCATATAAACCACATGTTCGTTCTGTGTATAAATGCCCAAGTGTTTATATTTTAAAGTACTCGATTTTTCTTCCATAACCTTTTCGTTATTTTATTTTTAATAGTGTTGGTGATGCCACCAATAGTATTCCTATAATCTAGTCCATTAACTGTTTTGAAAAGTTTCTACGGATTCAATGCTATATAATTTGGGAATTTCAGAATCCCAATCATAAGTTTCCTTAATGCCTTTTTGCAATGCCTCCGCACCTTCCTTCTCTCCGTGAACAATAAATATCCTTTCCGGTTTCTGTTCGACCTTGCTTAGCCAATCCAATAGTTCGGCATGGTCGGCATGCGCCGAAAGCCCTTCTATTTCTGCCACCTCCATTTGAAAGGATACTGTTTTTCCGTACACTCTCAATTCCCTGTCGCCGTCCAACAATTTCCGTCCCCGAGTACCTTCTGCTTGATACCCAACAAAAAGCAAGGTGTTTTTTGGTTTTTGCGCCTGGGTTTCCAAGTAATTAAGCATTCTACCTCCCGTGAGCATTCCGCTTCCAGCGATGACGATTTTAGGTGTATCATCGCTTCTCAATTCCATTGTTTCCCGATAACTGCTTACGACCGTAAAGTGCGAACATATTTCGTCACACTCAGCATCTTCCAACCTATGCCAGTCTCTAGTTCGATGGAACAGTTCCAGTACGTTGGCCCCCATCGGGCTGTCCATAATCATCTGTACTTTGGGAATTTTATTTTGTTTTAACAACCTCCAAAATATCAGCATCATCAATTGGGCACGCTCTACGGAAAAACTTGGTATGAAAAGGCTTCCGCCCCTTTCAATGGTTTTGTTGACCAATTTTTCAATTTCGGGAAGTGCCTCCGCCTCTTCGGGATGAAACCTGCCGCCATAGGTCGATTCTATAAAAAGAACATCCGCCTTTTTTGGTTTTAGCGGTGGATATAGCAATAAATCGTTGGTTCTGCCGATATCCCCTGAAAAAACAAAACGTTTTCCGAGAACATCCAATTCAATGTAGGTAGCACCTAGGATATGGCCGTTGTACTGAAATCTAGCCTTTATGTTTTTCATTAAGGGCAGCCATTGGCCGGGGGGTACTCCCTTAAAAAAGGGAACGGTTTTTTCAACATCCTTTAAGTCATAAAGTGGTTCGGCGGGGCTGTGTTTGGAATAACCTTCCTTATTGGCCCGTTCGGCTTCCTGTTCTTGAATCTTGGCACTATCGTTCAATATGATTTTGGCAATGTCCAGGGTGGGGTACGTTCCATAAATGGGCCCCTTAAAACCCTGTTTGACCAATCTGGGCAGATAGCCTGTATGGTCCATGTGCCCATGCGTAAGCAAGACCGCATCAATTTCCGAGACTTCAACGGGTGGATACTCCCAGTTTTTTAGACGTAGTTCTTTTAGCCCTTGAAAAAGACCACAATCAATCAAGATTTTGCGTTCGCCGGTATCCAAGAGATATTTTGAACCGGTAACGGTTCCAGCAGCTCCTAAAAAGTGAATGTTTATTTTGTTGTTTTTCATTTATAGTACCCGTTTAGTGTCCCCCACAGCAGGAAGGTGTGTTCCCTTTATCTTGGTCCGGTTGGCATAACTCCGCTATTTCTTTGTAGAGATCATGAAAATCCTCTTTGATGAGAAGGGCTAGTTTCTTGGTGGATTTGGGTTCGGAGTTTACCATCTCCAGTAATGTTTCGAAGGCCTCTTCAAGTAAGCTTGGATCATCTTCCATTGCTTGGTAAAATGGCTCTAGGTCTATACTGTTCTGTTTTTGTAATGTTTCTGTTCTCATCTGTTTTCTTTTTAGGATTGATCAATGTTTATTGGTTTAATGTGCTGTGCATAATTCTTCTGAATCTTCGAGAATTTTTTTTTGTCGTTGCTTGGCGATACCTATTTGCCCCAAAAATGATGGGTTTTCGCTAATGTCCTTGCAGAGCACAATGCCCTTATCCAATAATTTGGATTTCTCGGCCTTTGTCAATGTTGTTAAAGAGGTTAAGGGATGTAGGCCGGATCTGTCTATGCGTTCTTTCAGACCGTTCCCTTTCGGATAATCCCAACTTGTAAGCATCAGCCCAACACAGGTACCATATTGTATGGCATCGGTGGTAAAGCGGGTATTGGTATAAACACCCCCTTGATGAAACTTGGTTTTATGGCCTTGCTGTTTTTCCCATTGTTTTTCCACATCCAAAAATCTTGAATGGATATAGAGCGGGATTTTCACATTGCAAAACCGGCCCTGATCACTATGGTATTTACATTCAATCATATAATGCTTGTTGTCTTTTTCAGCTATCACATCCACTTCATGCTGTACACAATTGCCTTGAACGATTACCCCGACTTTTGTATCAAAACCTTCTTGACTCAATAGGGCCCCAACAAATTTTTCAAAGGGATAACCCGAAGGCCCGAGTTCCATAAGGGCTTTTTTTAGTTTATACCGCGAAGCGCTCACACGGGCCTTGCTCTTTAGCATCCTAAAGGCACTTCGGTATATTTCTTTGGTGGTCATGCCATGGGATACCCTGTCCCTAATTTCATTGGCAATTTCTTGAACAAGCGTTTCGTCAGCCTTTGAACGGCGCAATGATTTGATGAGCTTTTTGATATCGAATTCCTCAAGTTCACCGGAATATTTTCTTATCTGTACCTGCTGGGTCATTCTCTATATTTTAATGGTCATCACTGGTAGCGAAGAATGGTTGGCGACCCCTTCTGTAATGCTTTTTGAGAACAAACTTAAAAATCCTGTATTCCCATGTGTACACATGGCGATCAGGTCCGCTTTGTTGTGTTTCAAATATGTATTGATGCCCGTTTCAACTTGGTTTTCGTTATACACGTTCATGGAGAAATTCTTGAGTTCTGGAAAACCCTCCAAAAACTTTCGTATGGGATCTAGGCCAAGGGCGATACTATTATGGTCCGATGCCGTGTTGATGCGTAATAGATGAATTTTCGCATTACATTTTTCTGCGATGGAGAGTACTGCCCTAAAAGCACTGCCCACATCTTCCATAAAATCTGAAACGAAAACGATATCCTTGAAAGGAAACCTTACATCATCTTCTTTTACCACAACGACCGGCACATCGGATTTTCTTACCAAACGCTCTACGTTGCTACCAAGAAGTTCACGAACTATGCCTTTGGTGCCACTGCTTCCTGTAACGATGAAATCATGGTCATAATGACCCGAATGTTTCAGAATGTTGTCTTGATCTACATGAAATTGTAAAAAGGTTTGGCATTTTAGATGTTCTTTTTCGGCCTTTTTTTCCAGTTCACGTAACGAGGCTTTCGCTTTTCCAATTTTTTTGAGGGTTTCTGGATACCGTTTTTCCTTTTGCTTATCCAATTTGACCCAATCGACAGGAGTCTTTAACAAATGGAAAAAATGAATTTCCGCATTATAAAGTTTGGCCATTTCAATGCCCAAATCGGCGGCTTTGTTGCAGTTTTCTGAGAAATCCGTGGGTACGAGTATATTTTTCATAGTGCTATTGTTTTTAGGTTTATATAGATTTAAGTACTTCCTATGGAAGCTTGTCGTTTTATTTGCTGGCTACTTCGTTTCCCGAGTCGATTTGTTTTTCAAAACAATCCAGATTATGTATGGTGGTTTCGGCAATATTCGTCAGTGCCGTATCGGTCAAGAAGGCCTGATGGCTCGTTATCAGAACATTATTGAAGGTCATCAAACGAGCGATTACATCGTCCTGTAAAATCTCGTCAGAATGGTCTTCGAAAAACAGTCCTTCCTCTTCTTCATAGACATCCATACCAAAGAACCCGACCTTTCCGGTTTTTAGTCCATCGATGACCGCTTTGGTATCTACCAGACCGCCCCTGCTCGTATTGATGAGCATAACACCTTTTTTCATGACCCCAATTTGCTCGGCATCTATTAAATGTTTCGTGTCGGTAGCCAAAGGCACGTGAAGACTGATAATATCCGATTCGGCACATAATGTTCTACAATCGGTATAGCGGGCACCAAATTTTTCTACTAGGTCTTCATCCTTGTTGACATCATAGGCTAGAATTTTACAGCCAAACCCATGAAGGATTTTGACCAAGACTGCGCCAATCTTTCCGGTGCCCAATACCCCAACCGTTTTGCCGTTCAAGTCAAAACCAGTGAGTCCGTTTAAGGAAAAGTTTTGTTCACGCACTCTATTATTGGCCCTAATTAGTTTTCTGTTCAAAGCCAATATGAGTGCGACCGTGTGTTCTGCGATGGCGTAAGGCGAATATGCGGGAACACGAGCCACCTTGATGTTCATTTCATCCGCCTTTTCCATATCCACATGATTGTAGCCTGCCGAACGAAGAGCTATGTATTTGACTCCGAACGCACCTAATTTTTCCAGTACGTTGGCGGATGCATCATCCCCTGTAAATAGACTGATGGCCTCCGAGCCTTTTGCCAAGGGAACGGTATGCTCGGATAATCGTTCCTCTAGTAGCCTCAATTCATGTTTGCCGTCATTGGCGGATGTTAAATAGGATTCTTCAAACTTATGGGTGCTGAATACCGTTGTTTTCATTTGCGTTTTAATTTTATTTACCAAAAATCTTTACGAGTTCGTACAACTCGTCTTGTACCTGGTGTTGTTTTACCACTTGGTCAAAAGGCGTGAGGCTAAGTTCGTTGTTGAGAATACCGACCATAACGCTCTTTTTTTCTTGTAAAAGGGCCTTTACCGAAGCTGCCCCAAGTCTTATCCCCAACATACGATCGGCAGCGGAAGGGTTTCCACCGCGTTGCACATGCCCCAGTTTTGTGATACGGAGGTCTAGCTTCGGATTTAATTCTTTAATCTTTGATGCCGCTATTTCGGCACCAAGTTCATCGCCTTCGGCAACAACGGCTATGAAGGCTTCTTCGCTATCATAAACACTTGCCTTTTCGAGCAAACGGACAAAATCTTGTCCACTTTCCGGCACTAAAATGGCATCGGCACCTACGCCCAACCCAGAATGCATTGCTATATATCCGCAGTCCCTTCCCATTACCTCAATTAGAAATATTCGGTTATGTGATTCTGCTGTGTCCCTGATCTTATCAATGTTTTCGATTGCCGTATTCACTGCGGAATCAAAGCCCAAGGTGAAGTCGGTTCCGGCCATGTCATTGTCTATGGTACCTGGAATACCGATAAATGGTAGTTCGCAAATCTCCGAAAAGGCGAGCAGCCCTTTAAAAGTACCATCCCCGCCCACGGCGATAAGTGCATCGATGTTATTTTTCCGAAGGTTCTCCAGGGCCTGCTGTCTTCCCTCTTTAGTTAGGAATCTTGCGCTTCGTGCGGTCTTAAGAAAAGTACCGCCCCGATGCACTAATTTTTGAAGTTCCTGGGTATCCAATTCGACTAAATCCCCATCGATTAGGCCTTCATAACCTTTACGAAAACCACTTAATTTTATGCTGTTCACTTCGGCAGTTTTTGCAATGGCAAATAAAGCTGCATTCATGCCTGGGGAATCCCCTCCCGAGGTAAATACCCCAATATGTTTCATATTCGTGTTCATGATTTAGTGGTTTTAAGATTAGCGGTAATCAGATCGGGTATTTTTCCGTAAAACCGATTGAAAACCATACAAGCCGTTAAGTCTCCGGTAACATTCACTGCAGTTCGGAACATGCCGAGCAAGCGCTCCACCCCGATTATTATGATAATTCCCTCAGAAGGTATTCCGGCCCCCGATAGTACCGAAGCCAGTATGACAACGCCACCTCCAGGTATGGCCGGGGTTCCGATTGAGGCCGCAACTATCGTAACGACGACGACAATAATATTTAAAAGGTCCATTTCTAATCCGTAAGCCTGTGCTATGAATAAAGTGGTTATGGTCTGATAGAGGGCCGTCCCATCCATATTTACAGTAGCCCCGATCGGAATTATGAAATTACTGATAGAGCTATCTACTTTCAGTTCTTCCTCTGCTGTTTTCAGCGATAAGGGCATGACCGCGGCAGAACTTGTAGTCGAGAATGCTAAAAGTTGGACATCCGTAATCTTTCTCAAAAATTTAAGAGGATTAGTCCGGCCAAGTGTGCTTACCAATAAGAGGTAGATAACAATCAACATAAATAGGCCCAACAGTACAACGAGCACATAAAAACCCAATCCTGAAAGGGAGCTTAACCCGACACTGGATGTAAGCTGGGCCATCAATCCGAATACTGCCACCGGCACCAACAACATGGCCCATTTTACTACGGTCATACAGATTTCCTGTACGGCACTCAAAAGTAATTTTACTGGTTTGAGCAAATCATTGGGTAACGACAGAACGGCTACCCCTATTATAATGGTAAAAATGACAATGCTCAACATTTCGCCACTTACCATGGAGGCCAATGGGTTTTCGGGCAGTAGATCCGTTATGGCATTCGGAATATCATTTATTCCAAAGGATAGTTCCGAACTTTCGGCAGTATCGGCCAATGCATTTGCATGATCCATTTCCGCCTGTTGGTGCAGATACTTTCCAGGTCTGAACAGTGCGGCTAGCAACGTTCCTATGGTTACTGATATAATTGTTGTTGATATAAAATATAAGAGCACACCACCCCCCAACTTTTTTAGATTTTCCTTGTCGTTACTGGCTATGCCCGTAATGATGGAAGCCACAATCAAGGGAATCATTATCATCTGCACCAATTTAAGGAAGAGCATTCCCGGTAGGGCCAACCAATTTCCCAACATATCGGCAGTCGCCTTACTGACCCAACCGTTTTGAGGACTTAATAACAACCCGAAACCTACACCCAAAAACAAAGCGATAATCACTTTTAGCCATAGCCTGCTCTCTACCAGTCTCTGCAAGTAATGGTTGAGTGATTTTAAAGATTTTATTTCAGTTTCGAACATGGTATTTTATCACTTAGGCTATCGTTATTTTCTCCTCCAAATAAACACTTTGGACTGCATGCAATAATTCTACCCCTTCCTTAATGGGTCGTTGAAAAGCTTTTCTTCCAAGTATCAGACCCGAGCCTCCTGCCCGTTTGTTTATGATTGCGGTTGTAATGGCCTCGGTCAAATCGGATGCTCCTCTGGAACCCCCACCGGAACTGATCAGTCCTACTTTGCCCATATAGCAATTGGCAACCTGTAAACGACACAAATCGATGGGGTGTTCGGTGGTCAGGGTTTCATACATGGCATCGTCATATTTCCCAAATTGAAGGTCTTTAAAACCGTAATTTGTAGTGGGTAATTTTTGTTTGATGATATCCCCCTGTATTGTTACCCCAAGGTGGTTGGCTTGTCCCGTTAAATCTGCAGCGGTGTGATAGTCCTCTTTATCCGTTTTGAAAGCATCGTTACGGGTGTAACACCACAAAATCGTGGCCATGCCCAGATTATGGGCCTCGGCGAAGGCTTCCGCAATCTCCACTATCTGTCGATTACTTTCCTTAGATCCAAAATATATGGTCGCCCCAATAGCAACTGCGCCCATATCCCAAGCGTCCTTGACCTTTCCGAACAAGGTTTGGTCGTAGGCATTGGGATATGACAGTAGTTCATTGTGGTTTATCTTCACGATGAACGGTATTTTATGCGCGTATTTCCGAGCGTACAGACCTAATACACCAAAAGTCGAGGCCACCCCGTTACAACCTGCGCCAATGGCAAGTTTTATAATATTCTCAGGGTCAAAATAATCGGGGTTTTTATAGAAGGAAAAAGCGGCACTATGTTCGATTCCCTGATCTACGGGAAGTATGCTTAAATACCCTGTATCCTTCAGGTTGCCATGCCCGTATAATTGGGCAAGACTTCGAAGCGTTTGTGGATTACGATTGCTGTTGACAAAAACTTTAGAGACAAAATTTTTATCGGGCAATTGCAGTTCATCCTTGGTAATCTTTTCGCTAACATGATCTAAATAGAAGGACGCTTTGTCCCCCAACTGCTCTATTATTTTTTCGTGAGAGTTCATTGTTTTAACTATTGATTAATACCTAGACTTTTATTGGTCTTAGCGATGGATTTATTACCATCCATCTCGATTCCGGTAAGTGCCCGAATGGCGTCGATGGTCTCGGGAATTACAATCGCTTGATTGTCCACCACGTAGGCATAAAAGAGTTCATCGCCCACCACTTTTAGCATATCTTCCCATAGGGCTACCTCGTACATGTCGCCCCAAGGCCTGCCCATATCCAAAAACATTTCCTTGATGGTGTTGTTGGAGACCAAGCCTTGATCATAGTGAATAAACTTGATTCTACTTGAGGTTTTGAGGGCGTTCAACACCTCTTCCTTTGATGTTTCTTTCTTTAGTTTCACGTTCCAGTAATGCATATGGCTCAAGGTTTGGGGAACTTTGACCGCTGAAGTAATGACATCCAAATCAGGATCCACGCTCTGTGCGTCGGGACCTTGGTGGCTCGGGATTTCTTTTTCCGGTACCATGGTGTTCATAATCCCTCCTAAATGACTTTCCCAAGGGTCGGTCGCCCTTCTTAAAAGTGTGCCACGTGCATAATCCAGTAAATCGGCCCTTTTTAAAGCGGTCAATGTTCTCAGGATTGATGTGGTATTACAGGAAACCACTCGGGTTGCATTGATATTCAACGCCGTGTTATAATTGTTTTCAGCACTAAAGGAGTGGCCTGTTGTCTCGTGCTTTTCCCCACCGTGCAGAATGAATTTGATATTGTGTGTTTTATAGGTTTCCACGTTTTTCGCCGCAATCATTTTTGGGGTGCAATCCACCACAAGTTCCACTTTATCCAATAAGTCCTGCATATTGCCCATTACCGAAATGCCCGAAGCCTTCATTTGTTTTTCCGCTTCGGTGGTTGTCGCATAGATATCATAATCCTTTCTTACAGCGTTCTGTATGCGCCAATCGCTGATAATGTCGCAAACCCCGACTAGTTTCATGTCATCCTGTACCTTTATGGCATCGGCAACTCTTTTGCCGATGACCCCGTATCCTACTACTGCAATATTTTTCATTTTCAATTGTTTTTAGTGATTCAATATTTATTCTTGGGTTGATGTGTATTGCGCATCAACTTTCTTTGTTCTTTTGAAACTTCTTATGATTACCCTATTACTTTTTTCGTAAGTAAAATAGCTGATGGCCCAATTGAAGCCCACCAATAGTTTGTTCCTAAACCCACTGATGGAGACCAAGTGAACAACAGACCATAAAAGCCAAGCGGCATAGCCACCGAAATGAAACTTCCCCAAATCAGCGACCGCTTTTCTCTTGCCGACAGTGGCCAATGAACCTTTATCTTTATATGTAAAGGGTTTTGAAGGCTTTGAAAGCAAGGTGTTGAGCAGTACTTTGGCCAAATGTCTGCCTTGTTGTATGGCGGTTTGGGCTACTTGGGGATACCCTTTCGGGGTCTCATCTGTGATTACCCCGGCGATATCCCCAATGGCAAAGACATTGTCCATTCCATAAACTTTTAGGTGGTGGTCCGTTTTAAGACGATTGCCCTTGACAATAGACGTCTCATCGAATCCTTTTGGAAAATCTCCAGTTACCCCTGCTGTCCAAATCAAGTTCTTGGCTAAAATGGTCTTGCCGCTTTTGGTTTTGACCACCCTGCCATCATAGTTACTAACGGATTCTTTCAACATCACCTTAACGTTCAGATTCTCTAAATAGGTCAGCGTTTTTGAAGAAGCTTTGTCCGACATGGCAGAGAGCACTTCGTCCATAGCTTCCACCAAATAGATGTTCATGATGGAGGAAGGATACTCGGGATAGTCTTTAGGAAGGATGTACTTGCAAAACTCCGCCAAAGCACCTGCCATTTCTACTCCGGCGGGACCGCCACCCACGATCACAAAATTCGTGAGGGCATCGCGTTCCTCATCATCGCACGTGATCGCGGCCTGTTCCAAATTTTGCAGCATCATGTGGCGGATATTTAGAGAATCCCGGATATCCTTCATCCCCAAACTATTTCTTTCCACTTCTTCCATACCGAAGAAGTTGGTCTTTGTTCCCGTTGCCAAGACCAGATAATCATAGGTAAGTTTTCCTTTGTCCGTTATGACGGTATTGATGGAGTTTTGAATTTCCTTTACCTCGGCCAGCCTGAAGCTCACATTCTTATATCCCTTGAATTGTTTTCTAAAAGGGAATACAATGCTATCGGGTTCAAGCCCACTGGTGGCTACCTGATAAAATAAGGGCTGAAACTGATGAAAGTTATGGCGGTCAATAAGTACCACCTGAACATCTTTATTTTTCAACCCTTCCACCAATGCCAGACCCGCAAAGCCACCACCTACAATGACTATTCTTGGGAACCTGGAATGCGGCAAGCAGATTGCATCCGTCACTTTGCGTGTATTGTTTTTGCTATCGTCTAACATTTGGTTCTTGCCTGTTAACTTTTCAATAGTTGTTTTTCTCTTTTGAACCGCGTTTTCGGACTATCATGACGGAACAGTCGGCATGTGTTGCCAAGGACTGGGAAACCGAGCCGAGCAAAAATCTAGAGAATGCGCCATGGCCCTGCGACCCGACTATGATCAAATCGGTATCAAAGGCTTCGGTCTTTTCTAAAATTGCACTTTTGGGAAGCCCCTCTACCACGGCTGTTGTTATCGACAATACGTCATTCTTGTCCCTTAATGATTTTGAAGCTTCATTAACAAGATCTTCTGCCGATTTTTTCGCACTGGAGACGGTTTCTTCATAATAATTTCCAAGCGTGCCGCCCAAGGGTAGGGCACCAGGAGCGGCCAACATGGGATTTTCGAACACATTCAAAATACATACTTCGGTACCCGCAGGGAACGGCAGCGTCGCAAGTTCATCTATGGCGACTTTACTAAAGTCAGAACCATCTATTGCCAATAGTATTTTCATCTTTGTAGATTTATTTGTTCATGATTAATTATGTTAATTCCCATATTGCCAAATCAACTTATGGCCAAGGGTTTCATCAATTTTTTCCAATACAAATGCTCGTATAGCCCTGACCAGTACATTCCGAAAGTAAAAGCGAACAAAAGCTCTTCAATTGGAATGCCGGCCACTAGAATATCACTAAGGTTTTCCAGATTCCAGAAAAGTTCTACATAGTTGGGATAGAACGGGAGTATACTTCCAAAATAAACAAAGTACAATGCCGTGAACAGAAATCCACTTATCCAGATTTTGGTCTTTAAATCCGGACGGCAGTATAGCGTGGCCATTCCACCCAAAAACATGGCCAATATTCCACAGTAGATATGATTCAAAGGCGTGAACAGGGCCAATACCAAAAACACTACTGCCGGTACGAAAAGGATATATAGGTGCAACCGGTGCCTTTCATGTTTCCGTTCGGTATGCGGTATTTCAACATACTTTCGCTTAAAAATAAGATTGTAGATTACCGTGCCTATGCCCCCTATGGCAAAAGAGAAGATTAGGCTTTCAATATCGAACCCTGTCTTTATTGCCAAATCGAAAAGCGATGGCGGATGCCAATATTGGGGAACAAAAAGGGGTTCGGTAAGCCCAAAGGGCATGGTTATCCAACTCATCTTCAGCATTTCTCTTCGAGAATCTTTCTTCATTAGATAGACCACGCCCCAGAGGGCTAGAATAATAAGGGACCATATGAACCAGACGTACTGCATTTATCGTTTTAGCTGTGCATTGTAAAAAGCTGCGATCAGCGCTCCTGTCAGCCATCCGATAATGAATGTTTGGATCATCCCAATTATAGCTTCCCAAAAAGGAACATCCATGCGAATAATACTGGTTGTGTCAAGCCCATGGAGCAGGCTGTTGAAAAAATCTATGGTACCTTCCCTGCCGGCCGTAAACATGACGACCATACAGCCAATGTAGAGGATGGCGGCAGTGAGACCGAATGCAAATCCGAATTTTTTAATGTTTATACGGTTCATGATTTCTGTTTTTAGTTATTTGTCCGTTTCCAAGGTTTTTTTTGAATCTTCATATTCTTCCTTGGTAATTTCTCCTTTTGCAAATCGTTTTTTTAGAATTTGCATGGGATCTTCATTGCTCGATTTTTGGTAGGGTACGTCATACGGGATAAAGAAAATCCACACCAGTAGTACGAGCCAGATAATCCACCATATAATGTGCATGCCGCCCCAATGTCCTTCGAAATAGTGCATAGCTAAAAGTTTTAAATGTTAGTAATTAATTCAATTCTGAAATTGTATAACCTTCAAGTCGATTCAACTGTTTCTGCAGATCATCGACCGAAAGGTTCGATTTCATACTGATCTTGGCGACTCCTTTCGGACTTAAAAAAATCTTTGCCTCCTCAATGTCTTCATGAGACTCCAATACTTTTTTGACCTTTGTTATGCAACCGCCACAACTGATTCCGTCTATTTGATATTTTCTTTTCATTTTTTTTGCGGATTTCAGTGTTGATGCTGTTTTTGGTCGTGCTTTTCCTTTTCTTCCTTTTTTCTTTTAAGGTTATCCTCCGTTAGCCCATGGGTATGGCCACCATGTCTCATAGGCATCAAGAGATGCACCGCGAACATGATTACTATGAACGTAAACAGTGTGAGGTTGCCTTTAATGCCGAATGCTGGTGCAAAAAAGATGAAAAGAAGCGGAAGTCCGCAACCTAGTATCATCCATATCCAATGATTTTTCATAATCGAAAATTTAAAAGTTAATCCTTAATGGTGTTCAGAATGGTCTTGCTCAGATGGTTCCATTTTATTTGAACCGTCCATCATGCCCATTCCTTTCATATCCATTCCCTTGTCGCCCATCATCTTCTTACAAGACTCCATACAATCTTCGCTCATCATGCCCTTTTCGTGCATCATTTGCATCATATTGCCTATCATTTTTCCATCTTGCATCATGGATTGCATCATGTTTTTCATCATCATACTATCTTTCATCATCATCTGTATTCCCTGGCCCTGTATCATAGTACCCATCATCTTTTGATTGCCCTGCATCATCTGCATGGCATGGTCGTTGCCTTGCATGTTGTCCATGAATTCAGTCATGTAACTGTGGTTACTGGCAATTGCCTCAAAGAGTTCCGTTCTCGTTTTCGAATTTTCGAGCATTGCGTTAGGATTTGTTTTCTGGTTGCAACCGGATAGACTTACTAAGCCAATTGCCAGTAAAATAATTGCTGCCGTTCTCATCATATTTGATTTTTAATTAATATTATTTCGGTTATTCGTTTTGTATTTATCTCTAATTGTCTTGTTTTAGTAGCATTTTCAATTCTTTTTTTAATTCTAAACATTTGCTTGTTTTTCTGGTAATCTCCAAGGTTAAATCTATGTATTGCCAAAAGCCTTTGTCTGCATAATTCTCTTTATTATTTATATAATTTCGTCAAAGAAATTTCGTTCCCAGGCTTGATCATTTTTATAGTCGGTCATGCTCATGCCCATGATTTCCTTAAACTGCCTGGATAAGTGGTTGACACTGCTGTAATCGAGCAAATAAGCGATATCAGAAAAGGTATGTTGCCGCAACTGAATGAGCTCTTTTACCTTTTCTATCTTCAGCTTTATGAAGTATTTTTCAATAGTGATATTTTCATTTTTTGAAAAAATCTTGCTCAGTACCTTGTACTCTCGATGTACTATGTTAGCCAGATAGTCCGAGGTTTTTCCCCGAATGTTGATAGGGATATCTGCGACCAATGAAATCAAGGCGATCTTGATTTTCTCGACTATCATCTCCTCTTCGCTTTTGGCTATTTCAAAACCGTTGGAATGGAGGACGCCCACCACTTTTTGGTCTGCTTCGACAATAGCTATTTCTGGAGCCTTTACCGTAAGTTTCCCAAGTTCAAGGGATAGTATGGTAATGCCCAAATCATACAATTCTTGCTTTATGACCTTTAGGCAACGCCTACAAACCATATTCTTTATCCAATATTCCCTTATGGAATCCATGGTGCACGTATTATGGTTTACAATAAATCTCAACAGGTAAAACCCTGTTTGGCAATCAATCTGAATGTTCTGTCGTGGGCATGGGGTACGACAAAAAGGGGCCACTTAAGAGGTATGGCCAATGCGAAGAGCGGACTATTGCATAAACAATCCGCTTAAATATAAATCAAATTAAGAAAGTCTCGTGAAGAACTAGTAAATCCTTCTGAATCAACGGAGGTTTATAGTTTTTGAAGGGAACTACATTTTCCTCAAGTCCTTCAAAAAGGTTTATATAAGTGTGGACAAAGGCCTTTAAGAAGACAAAATTTTGAGAATCAATCTCAAAGGAAACCTTTTGGAGATTATCATTACCTTGCTGTATAAATGAATCATCACTACAACAGTCTCCAACTCCAATTGAACATTTTTTTGAAGTGTTTTCCGTCTTTTGGATTTTTTGATCACAGGGCGTTGCTTTACCGAACACGGCAATATCTACCAGTTTTTCACAGCAAAAATGCATATCCGCCGTAAACGAGGTAGTCGAAAAGAGTACCGCCAACGTCAAAAAGATGGATAATATTTTGCTAAAAAACTGCTTCACATTCTAAAATTACAAAATTTTGTTTACCCCCAAAAATAATCGATTTTTTTGATAATCTCACTTAATTATCTGAAAATCAAATATATATTCGGTGATACATATAGCCTTAATACCAAATGTAAACTAAAGGCTTAAACAAATAAATGATATTTATCATATCGCCGATAATTGATTTTGTTCATACGTGACTTGAAAGAAAAATCAAGGGATTAGATTTCCAAAATTTTGTTAAACAAAAAAAGAGTGTTAAAATTTTTGTAGTTTTGCAGAACGGATGAAAAGTGTTTTCCATAAAATAACATCGTTTACAATGGCACTATTAGTGCTGTTATCAACCTTCTCTTTTTCGGTTGCACAACACTATTGTGGTGATGTTCTGGTTGATTACTCTTTCTTGGGCCATGCAGAATCTTGCGGCATGGAAGTTCAGGAGACAGCAGAGTTACCAGAGTGCAATTTGGTCAAAGCCGATTGCTGTAGCGATGAAGTCCTTACCGTTGATGGCCAGAACGACTTAAAAGTATCGTTTGAAAAATTAAGCTTTGAACAACAACAGTTTGTTGCCAGCTTCATCTACACCTATCTTAATCTTTACGAAGGACTACCTGAAAACATAGTCCCGTTTAGTGATTACCCCCCTCCACTTTTGGTCAAGGATATACAGATCCTAGATCAGATTTTTCTCATTTGATTTTTAAGTAATAGCATTTTACAGCCCGACTGATAGCAGTTTAGGGCTTATCCTGTTTTCGTTGGTTTCCGGCCAGCACTTCTAATTACTTAATCATCAATACCATGCTGAATAAAAGCATCAAATTCCTTATCGAAAATAAATTGGTAGCCGTTTTGCTCCTAGTCCTTTTTGTAGGCTGGGGAACCGTAAACGCCCCTTTCGAGTGGAGCACTGGCTCATTACCAAGAAACCCTGTTGCCGTAGATGCCATACCTGACATCGGGGAAAACCAGCAGATTGTTTTTACCAAATGGGACGGTCGTTCCCCACAAGATATCGAGGATCAAATTACCTATCCATTGACAACCTCACTCTTGGGAATACCAGGGGTTAGGACCATCCGTAGCTCCTCCATGTTCGGATTTTCAAGTATCTATATCATATTTGAAGAGGATATCGAGTTCTATTGGAGCCGCAGTCGAATCCTTGAAAAATTGAACTCCTTACCGAGCGGTTTACTGCCCGACGGGGTCAACCCTGCATTGGGGCCGGATGCCACAGGACTTGGACAAATCTACTGGTACACTTTGGAGGGACGCGATGAGAAAGGAAATGTCACAGGCGGCTGGGATTTACAGGAGCTTAGAAGTATTCAGGATTTTTATGTCAAATATGCCCTATCATCGGCAAGCGGTGTTTCAGAGGTGGCCTCTATAGGGGGTTATGTACTCGAATATCAGGTAGATGTGAATCCCGAACTGATGAAGCAATATGGTATTGGGCTACAGCAGGTGGTAAAAGCTGTAAAACAAAGTAATCGTGATATTGGGGCACAGACCTTGGAAATCAACCAGGCCGAATATCTCATTCGCGGGCTTGGGTATGTGAAGTCCATCGAGGATCTACAGAATGCAGTCGTTACCTCTGAGGATTACACGTCCATTCGCTTAAAGGACATTGCAAATGTTTCCTACGGACCGGCCACACGGCGCGGCATATTGGATAAGGAAGGAGCAGAAGTTGTCGGGGGGGTAGTGGTCGCACGGTATGGTGCCAATCCCATGGAAGTCATCAATAATGTCAAAGACCAAATCAATGATTTAAGTGCCGGACTGCCCTCAAAAGTACTTGAGGATGGCAGAACATCCCAACTTACCATTGTTCCTTTTTATGATAGGACCGAACTTATTCAAGAAACGCTCGGAACCCTCAACGAGGCCCTGACCTTGGAAATATTCATTACCATTTTGGTCATCATTATCATGGTCTTCAATTTAAGGGCATCCATCCTGATATCGGGACTGTTACCGGTTGCAGTGCTTATGGTGTTTATTGCGATGAAGCTATTCAATGTGGATGCAAACATCGTGGCACTTTCGGGTATAGCCATTGCCATTGGAACCATGGTGGATGTAGGGGTCATACTCTCGGAAAACGTCATACGGCATTTGGACGAAAATGAAGAGGGCCTACCCATTAATACCGTTGTCTACAATGCCACCGCAGAGGTGTCGGGGGCCATATTGACCGCCGTGATGACCACCATCATCAGTTTTATTCCGGTATTTACGATGATCGGGGCCGAAGGAAAACTCTTCAGACCCTTGGCCTTTACAAAAACCTTTGCGCTTACCGCATCCATTATCGTAGCCTTATTTTTGATACCACCATTTGCGGCCTTTCTATTTAGAAAAAAAAGCATAAAGAAAACTACTGGATACGCCGTTAATGGAATATTGATACTTCTAGGGATTATAGCCCTTGCTTATGGCTTTTTATTAGGATTTATATTGATTGCCTTCGGTATCGTAGGCTTGCTAAAAAATCCGGAATTGGCATCACGTATTTCCACTGGATTTTCGCTTTCCGAAGAACGAGCCAATCTTATCAATATCATTATTTCGGCCTTTGCAATTGTTTTTGTTTTGGCGGAATACTGGAGACCTCTCGGTCTTGATAAGAGTATTTTTTGGAACCTGATTTTTGTTTCGCTTATATGTTTCGGACTACTGGGCTTCTTTACCATATTCCGGAACTATTATACAAGGATACTTCGCTGGGCATTACGGAATAAGCTGATATTTCTTTCCATACCCACCGCCATTGTGGTATTCGGAGTAATGATTATGCGCAATACGGGCAAGGAGTTTATGCCTTCATTGAACGAAGGTTCGTTTTTGTTGATGCCTACCTCCCTTCCGCACGCCGGTGTCGAAGAGAACAAACGGGTATTGCAGCAACTGGATATGGCTGTAGCCAGTATTCCTGAAATAGCAACGATAGTCGGCAAATCCGGTAGAACCGAATCCGCATTGGATCCGGCGCCCTTGTCGATGTATGAGAACGTCATCCAGTACAAGCCAGAATACATGTTGAACGAGAACAGGGAGCGCCAACGGTTCAAGGTCAATGAAGATGGCCTCTTCGAACTCAGGGACGGCACCTTTGTGACCAATCCGAACATGGTTGTAGATGATGAAGGAAATTACGATGAATCTGCCATAGTTTCTGCATTCTCTGTTAAACAAAAGGATTTGATTCCCGACGATGATGGGGAATATTTTAGAAACTGGCGGCCTGAAATTGAATCCCCCGATGATATTTGGAACGAGATTGTACGTGTAACGAAACTTCCAGGCGTTACATCCGCGCCCAAACTGCAACCTATTGAAACCCGCTTGGTCATGTTGCAGACCGGCATGCGTGCGCCCATGGGTATCAAGGTAAAAGGGCAAGATTTAAAGGAAATAGAAGCCTTTGGCCTCAAGCTGGAGGACATTTTAAAGGAGGCCGAGGGGGTCAAGGATGAAGCCGTGTTTGCCGATCGAATTGTCGGAAAGCCTTATTTGCTTATAGATATCAACAGGGAGCGTTTGGCACGATACGGCATTACCATTGAAGATGTGCAAAGCGTGTTGCAAGTAGCGGTTGGCGGCATGGTGCTTACCCAAACTGTTGAAGGCCGTGAGCGTTATGGAGTTCGAGTACGGTATCCAAGGGAATTGCGAGAGAATCCAGCGGACTTAGAGAATATTTATGTTCCCGTTGCCAAGGGAAGCCCGGTTCCTTTGAGCGAGTTGGTTACCATTCGATATGAAAAGGGACCACAGGTCATCAAGAGCGAAGACACCTTTTTGGTGGGTTATGTACTGTTCGATAAGTTGGACGGTTTTGCCGAAGTCGAGGTGGTCGAGAATGCACAGGCCCTTATACAAGAAAAAATAGATAATGGAGAATTGGTGGTTCCCAAGGGCATCAATTATTTGTTTACCGGTACCTATGAAAACCAACTACGTGCCGAAAAGACGCTATCGGTCGTAGTACCGCTGGCATTGGCCATCATATTCTTGATTCTTTATTTCCAATTCCGTTCAGTAGGTACCTCATTGATGGTGTTTACCGGGATTGCTGTTGCCTTTGCCGGAGGTTTTCTGATGATTTGGTTCTATGGTCAGGATTGGTTCCTGAACTTCAACTTTTTCGGGGAAAACCTACGAGACCTCTTCCAGATGCATACCATTAACCTGAGTGTTGCCGTATGGGTTGGGTTTATTGCGCTCTTTGGTATTGCAACCGATGATGGTGTGGTCATGGCCACCTACCTGACCCAAACTTTTGATAGAAACAAGCCCGATTCCCTTGTATCCGTTAGGGATTCGGTTGTCGAAGCTGGTGAAAAACGTATCCGTCCGTGTTTGATGACGACCGCAACCACTATTCTGGCACTGCTTCCGGTATTGACATCCACCGGCCGTGGTAGCGATATTATGATTCCGATGGCGATCCCTTCTTTCGGGGGGATGCTTATCGCCTTGATTACCCTATTTGTTGTTCCAGTGTTGTACAGTTGGAAGGCCGAGTTTCAATTAAAAAGAATGTCCAAATGAAGAAATACCTATACATATTGATCGGAATAGTATCCATCGCTTCTGTGAACGGACAGGAACTGGAAAGCCTTATCCAACAGGCCGAACTCAACAATCCGGAAATCCAGGCTTTTGAGCTGCGGTACAATATTGCCTCCGAAAGAGTGAACGAGGTCAATACTTTGCCCAATACGGAGGTAAGTGCCGGACTTTTCGTAAGCGAGCCCGAAACACGGACCGGAGCACAGAAAGCACGGTTCTCGGCAAAACAGATGATCCCGTGGTTCGGTACCATTACCGCCCGTGAAAATTATGCAAGTTCATTGGCCGATGCCCAATACGAAGAGCTGGTCATCGTCAAAAGAAAATTGGCGTTGTCGGTATCTCAGTCCTATTACCGATTATTCTCGATAAGGGCGAAGCAAAGCGTTTTGGACGAAAATATAGAATTGCTGGAAACCTATGAACGATTGGCCTTGACCTCGGTAGAAGTTGGTAATGCCTCCGCAGTAGATGTGTTGCGCTTGCAGATTCGGCAGAACGAACTGCTTCAGCAAAAAGAAGTTTTGGAACAGGAGTATTTGGCCGAACAAACGCTGTTCAACAATCTATTGAATAGGGACGAACAAACACAAGTCGAAGTTTACGAAGGGCTTACGGTACCCGAACAAGACCCGATAACGGAAGAAGGAAGCCTTGACCTGCATCCTGAACTTTTAAAGTATGACAAGTTGTACGAGTCGGTCGAACAATCTGAAATCTTGAACCAAAAAGAAGCCTTACCGAATCTTGGTTTCGGATTGGATTACGTACCCGTTGCCGAAAGGCCTGATATGTCTTTCGATGATAACGGAAAGGACATCTTGATGCCGATGGTATCGGTGTCCATCCCGATATTCAACAATAAATACAAATCCATTTCCCAACAGAACAAATTAAGGCAAGAGGAAATAACCGCCCAAAAGCAAGAACGAAGAAACAAGCTCGAAACACTTTTGAGCGAGGCCATTAACAACAGAATGGCTGCCAGGATTCGTTTTAGGACCCAAACAAAAAATATCGGACAGGCCAAGGACGGGGAGGAAATCCTTATCAAAAGCTACGAGACCGGAACCATCGATTTTAACGATGTGCTCGATATTCAAGAGCTTCAGCTTAGGTTTCAAATCAATCGAATTGAATCCATCAAGGGCTACTTTGTGCAGTCGGCCATTATCAATTATCTAAGGAGTTAATGTCCGTATCGATAGGAGTAAGGTATCTCGACTGAATAAAATAAAATATTATAAACCACAAAAATGAGAATCATGATCAGAAAAATTACAGTGTTGTTGGTACTTCTCATTTCGTGCAACATTGCCGCACAATTAGTATCCAATGAAAGCGAAGAAAATGTGGATAATTGGCCTGAACGGGTCTATGATTTGACCATTGGTTACGAAACGGTCAACTATACCGGAAAAGATGTGAAGGCCATGACGATCAATGGTGGTATTCCTGGACCCAATCTCGAATTCAACGAGGGCGAGTTTGCCATTATCAACGTAACCAATACGATGGATGTCGAAACCTCGGTACACTGGCATGGGTTGATACTGCCCAACTTCTACGACGGCGTACCTTACCTTACAACGCCACCAATTGAACCCGGCGAGACCCAACAATACAAATTTGCGCTGAAACAGTCGGGCACGTATTGGTACCATTCCCATACGGGTTTACAGGAACAACGTGGTGTTTATGGCTCCATCCAGATCAATCCCAAAGAAACAAATCTTGAGTATGACAAAGATTTGGTACTGATACTTTCGGATTGGATGGATGAAAATCCCAAGACACAACTGAGAAACCTTAAACGAGGCAATGAGTGGTACCTAATCAAAAAGGACCAGGTTCAAAGTTGGGACAAGGTAATCTCAAAAGGTGCGGTAGGTGCGAAACTAAAAATGATGTGGCAGCGTATGCCCGATATGGCCATATTGGACAATTATTACGACCTGTTTTTTATAAATGGAAAATCTTCTAATGAATACCCTGATTTCAATCCCGGCGAACGGGTACGATTGCGCTTCGTAAATGCGGCCGCAGCTTCCTATTTCTGGCTGACATTTGGTGGTAATGACCCTATGTTGGTCTCTGCCGACGGCCTTGATGTAGTGCCGGTAAAACAGAACAAGACCCTTATCGGTGTGGCCGAGACCTATGATTTTATAGTGACCATACCACAAAGCGGAAAACTTGAAATACGTGCCACTTCTCAGGACGGATCTGGTCAGGCTTCCGCCTATCTAGGGACGGGCGATGTTTTGGAAGCCCCCACGGTACCTATACCCGACCTTATCAAACTAATGGAAAACATGATGTCGATGGACATGAAGATGGGTGCACCCGCGGCCAAATTCAATCCCTCCAAAAACGATTCCATCAAAGTGATGAAAAAATATGCGATGGATATGGGCGGTATGAAAATGGACCATTCCAAAATGGATATGCAAAAAGAAGATCAAATGCAGAAGAATGACCAAAAGATGGAAGATGAAGGGGGTAAGATGAAAATGCCAAAGGATAAGACGGATCATGCCAAAATGGAGATGAAAGACGATAAAATGGATATGAAAATGGGCTATGTGCTGCCCGCCGACAAGGTCATTGGCGATGCCATGAAAACCGGGGGCAATCCGGAATTTAACTACAACTATCTCAAAGCACCCGGAAAAACGGTATACGAAGACAACAAACCTGTTAGGGAAATGCTGTTCAACCTTACGGGAAACATGAACCGTTACGTATGGAGCATCAACGGGGTTCCGCTTTCAGAAACCGATAAAATAAAAATTGAACAAGGCGAAGTAGTGCGCATTACTTTGAACAACCTGACCATGATGCACCACCCGATGCACCTACACGGACACTTTTTCAGGGTACTGAACGAACACGGCGAATATTCGCCCTTAAAACATACGGTCAACGTGGCCCCGATGCAAAAAGTGGTCATCGAATTCGATGCCAATGAATATGGCGACTGGTTCTTTCATTGCCACGTACTGTACCATATCAACAGTGGTATGGCAAGGGTATTCAGCTATGACACCCCAAGGGATGAACGATTGAAAGGGTATCCCTTATCCAACCTGACCACCGAGGCCGACCATATGTGGACATGGGGTGAGGTTACGGGTGCCAGCCACATGGGCGAGTTTTTTCTGACCACTACGAACATCCGAAACCAGTTCATATTGCGAGCGGAATATGGATGGAACGAGAACTTGGAAGCCGAATTTACCTATGAACGATGGCTGAACAGTTATTTCCGTGTTTTCGGTGGGGTAAATGTCGAAAACGAAATGGAAGATAGTATGGATGAAATAGGCACCACGGGAGTAGTGGGTATCCGGTACTTCTTGCCATTGTTGATAGATTCTGATCTACGCATCGATAATAAACTACGGCCGACGATTTCATTTTCGACGGCTACGATGATCTTTCAGAGACTCGCCCTTTTTGGCGAATACGAATATCAAATGGATTTTGGCTGGGTCAATGATTTTGAACCGGGAACCGATTTTGAACAAGAGCAGACCTGGCAAGTAGGATTGGAATATGTCCTGAGCAGAGATTTTTCCTTAATGGGCAGTTACGACAACCGTTTCGGTTGGGGAGGCGGACTTTCAATGCGATTTTAACACATGGGACAATACAAAAAAAATAGCCTGAGTTTGACCGGTGCCGTATCTCTAGGAACGGGGGTAATGATTGGCGCAGGTATCTTCGCGCTGTTAGGGCAGGTAGCAGAATTGTCTGGTCAGTGGTTTCCCTATGCGTTTTTGCTGGGGGCCATTATCTCGGGTTTTAGTGCCTATTCGTATGTTAAGATGTCCAATGCCTATCCCTCTGCGGGCGGTATCGCCATGTATCTCAAGAAGATATATGGTAAAAGTGCATTGACAGCTTCCGGAGCGTTGTTGATGGCCTTGTCAATGGTCATCAACGAGAGTTTGGTTGCACGTACCTTCGGCTCGTACACTCTACAATTGTTCGATGTAGATGATAACAGTGTTTGGGTGCCCATTTTGGGGGTATTCCTGCTGATTGTCGCCTTTCTTATCAATATTTCGGGCAACAAAGTTATCGGAAAGGCCTCTTTGGTCATGGCCATTCTAAAAATAGGTGGGATAGCCATTTTTGCCATAGGCGGTCTATGGGCCGCAGGTTTTTCATTCTCCGAAGTAGTTCCGTCCGAAAGTCTGACGGAATATCCAATCACTAATTATTTGGGAGCATTAGCTCTATCTATTTTGGCTTACAAAGGTTTCACTACAATTACCAATAGTGGCGATGAAATAGTCAAACCCAATAAAAATGTTGGGCGTTCAATTGTCATTTCTTTGCTCATCTGTACGGTGGTCTATTTATTGGTCGCTTTTGCGGTCTCTTCCAATCTTTCGATAAACGAAATCATAGCAGCGAAAGACTATTCATTGGCAGAAGCTTCCCGCCCCGCTTTTGGCAAGTATGGGCTTTGGTTCACAGTGGGTATCGCCATCATATCGACAATTTCTGGTGTGATAGCAAGCATTTTTGCAGTATCCAGAATGACAGCAATGCTGACCGAAAAGGAATTGATTCCCCATGAGCATTTTGGTATGCCGGGCAGGCTTCAAAAACATATGCTGGTGTATACAGTAATTCTGGCCATAACCTTAACGGTTCTATTTGATCTTACGAGAATCGCTTCATTGGGTGCTATATTTTATTTGATTATGGATATAGGAATCCATTGGGGAGTGTTTAAAAATCTTCGTAAGGATGTTAAGGCCAATCCTGCCGTTTTGATTACTGCTATTATTCTAGACGTAGTGGTTCTTGGGGCTTTTCTTTGGATAAAGGTAAGCAGTGATGTATTGGTCGTACTAGTGGCGGTCCTACTAATGGTCTTGATTTTTTTCGGAGAAAAATGGTTTTTGAAAAGAAATGATAGTGATGAAAAAGAAGATTTTAAAAATGATGTATGAATCTATAAAAATTAGAAAAATGAAAACAAAAGGAATTTTAATGACAATCGGATTAATAGCAACGATGGTTGGCTGTAAATCAACTTTCAATGCCTCCGAGACCATGCAGGTAGATGAAAATAGAAATGCCATCTATCAAGAGATTATCTCAAATCCGGTGCAGTTTGCCAATTTTATCAGTGAGGCAAGAAAGAATGAAGAGGCCAAAAAATTATTGATGAAAGCCCATATGGAGCAGATGGAATCTGGGGATATGAAAATGATGATGGACAAAAATCCCGAAATGAAAGAAAAAATGCAGGCCCATATGCAGAAGATGATGGAGAAGAATCCTGAAATGAAGGAAAAGATGCAGTCCAAAATGCTCGATAAGATGATGGAGAGTGAAAAGGGCCGTAAGATGTTGATGGAAAAAATGCACAAAAACGAAATGATGAAAAAACAGATGAAGGAAAGAATGAAAAATATGATGGATGAGAATCCTGATATGATGGAAGAAATGATGCAGAAAATGATGGAAAAAAATCCAGAGATGATGAAAAAGATGAAAGAAAAAATGAAAAATAAAGGAGCGTAAGCCTTTGAATACCGAGGTGGATTGAAAACAGAAAATAACTATTGAAATTCTACAATTATGATGATGTGGTGGTGGGTATTGATACCGGTCATTTTGGTGTTGGCCTTTTTTATGTATAACGGACGAAATAGCAGAGGTTCCAGGACCAAGGAAAATCCTATGGAAATTCTAGACAATCGATTCGCCAAAGGCGAACTATCCAAAGAAGAATACGAAGAACAAAAACGAACTATTAACTCTAAAAATTAAAACGATGGAATATTATTTCAACAAGACCCTTAACGAAGACTTTGATAAGGTAATCGAGAGAGTAACGGAAGAACTGAAAAAAGAGGGTTTTGGCATCTTGACCGAAATCGATGTCAAGGAAACCCTGAAAAAGAAACTGGATGTTGATTTTAAAAAGTACAAGATCCTCGGTGCCTGTAATCCGCCCTATGCCCATAAGGCACTGGAAGCCGAAGATAAGATAGGTACCATGTTGCCTTGCAATGTAATCGTGCAGGACGTATCGAAAGGGAATGTAGAAGTGGCGGCGGTAAATCCAATGGCTTCAATGCAAGCAGTCGACAATGAAATATTGGCTGAAATCGCAAATGATATTACCGCCAAATTGGAAAATGTGATCGAGAAACTTTAGAAGGGATAAATATGGAAAATAATAAGGGTAAAAGCGAATGGGTCTCGCAACAAAATTATTCAGAAAGTCAGAGTACCCCTTATTGCATTACGCGGAGGTACGGTAGTTTGACATTTGAGGAAACCGTACAAAACGTAAAAAATGGCATTAAAAAGTTAGGTCTTGACCTTGTTGGTGAATTTGACGTGCGCGAGTATCTCAGTTCAGATATGGAAAAGATGCCTCGGCACCTCATTCTAATGGTATGTGAAAAAGAAACTGCATTAAAACTGATTTCAAATGATATTCAAATGAGCGTTCTTTTTCCGTGCAATGTAACCATTAAGGAAGTGGAAAATAATACGATTATCGAAGTGTCGATAGAAGATACAGATTCGACTTGGTCTTCCGCAAAGAAGAAAGAAATAATAGAGGTGGCCAAAAACACAAAGAACATCTTGAAAAAATTGCTCGACACTATTGAACAGCAAAATGTAAAACTATAATTAACATCAAATTCAACAATCATGAGAAAATCAAATGTAACAACTGGAATTTTGGCCATGGCAATCATAACCCTATCGGCCACATCTTGCAAAGACAAGAAAAAAGTGCAGGAAAACCAAGAAGGTCACCAAACAGAACAAATGGAGGACAGCGGCCATATGGATGGCGCTATGGAAGACCATTCGCAAATGGACCATGACAACATGAATCATGGCGAAATGGCAATGATGTCATCTGAAGTCATCGCTGACTATCTGACGCTAAAGAATGCTCTTGTGTCCGATGACAAAGATGGGGCCGCAAAGGCAGGAGAAAAGCTTGAAGGCAGCCTAAAGAACTTCGATACGAGCAAATTCAGTGATGAACAGCAGGATGAGCTGAAAGACATTATTGAAGATGCCACCGAACATGCAGAACATATCGCGAAAAGTGACATCGGGCATCAACGTGAGCACTTTAAAACCTTGAGCAAAGATGTAGTCGATATGGTCGCCATTACTGGTACAGAAAATACTTTGTATGAACAATATTGCCCAATGTATGATAACAACAAAGGAGGTGCCTGGCTAAGCATGAATGAAGAAATCAAAAATCCATATTTCGGGGATAAGATGCTCACTTGTGGAAAAGTACAAAGGGAAATCAACTAAGTGAAGAAAAGTATAAAAATCATAGCACTAGTGTTTTTGGTCGGGTTTGTGGGGATACAGTTTTTTCCCACTTCCCGAAACCAAAGCGACACAATACCAAAAACTGACTTTATGCTTGTGAACGATGTACCGAAACAAGTGGAGAACATCATCAAGACCTCTTGCTACGATTGCCATAGCAACAACACGGATTATCCTTGGTACAACAAAGTGCAACCCGTTGCCTGGTTTTTGGAGGATCATGTTACCCATGGCAAGGAAGAATTGAATTTTAACGAATGGGCCGATTATTCAAACAGAAGAAAGAACAGCAAGTTAAAATCGATCATAAGTCAGATAGAAAATGGAGAAATGCCCCTTTGGTCTTATACACTAATTCATAGGGAAGCAAAACTTTCGGAGGACAAGAGGAAAACCGTTCTCGATTGGGTTTCAAAATTAAAGGACAGTTTATAAACTAAAAATCCAATAAATGAAGAATTTAAAACATGGTGTAGTAACCCTGCTCATGTTGGGGACTACAATGGGCTACGCACAGCACAAAATAGAACTGAACCATGACCATAGCAAGATGGAGATGAAAGTGGTCGAGTTGGAATTTAACGACAAGAACATCGCCAATGCCTACGAACATTACGAGCACATTAAAAATGACTTGGTCGGTTCCAATCCGGGCGATACCCAAAAGGGAGCGGTTATGTTGAACGAAGCGCTAGAAAAAATCGAGGGTTCCGAAGCGGCATTGGCGGCCTCGCAAAAAATCGCTGCTACCGATAATTTAGAGAGACAGCGAAAGGCTTTTTCCGATTTGAGCAATGAAATGGAACCCTTGTTGAAAGGAACCGTTACATCGGGAAAAATCTATAAGGATTTCTGCCCCATGGCCTTGAACGGAGGTGCTTATTGGTTATCTGCCATTAAGGACATCCGCAACCCATATTATGGAGCAAAAATGCTAAGCTGTGGAAAAGTGACAGCCATCATCGAAAAGTAAAGCTGATTGGGGAGGTTGAATATAGTTAATGATTAGTGTTTAAAATGCTTCCCCTTTTCAGGTAGTAACAATTGATTGTCTCGGTATAGTTATAGGAGTTTTTAAAAATAACGTGTAGAAAAAGAAAATAACATTCGCAAAATCTAGATGGAAACATTAAGCCTTGACATTTTTGTTGTGCCCACCGTTGCGCTGACTTTGGTCATTCTGATGTATATCTATTTTGCCAAACAGGTACGGAACAAAAAAAATTATAGGAACTATATCATCGGTATTGCATTAATAGCGTTTTCGTTCAATTTTATTTGGGAGCTGGCACAAGGTCCGCTCTATGAAGGTTTTGAATACGATTGGCAACATATTTCGTTTTGTGCCTTGGCATCCATCGCCGATATGTTGATGGTGCTTATTCTGCTTTTCGGATTTGGCCTGTTGTATCGCAATGTGTTTTGGATAGATGATTTAACTCCAAAACAGATTTTGGTACTAGTTACAATCGGAACGATCGGTGCCATATTGGGAGAAATTTGGCATACCTCAAGAGGCGATTGGAACTATGCAGGGGCTATGCCTATAGTGCCATGGGTAAATGTGGGGTTGTCGCCGCTATTACAATTTGCGGTATTGCCCTATTTGATTTTTGTGATTGGTAAAAACTATATAAACAAGGGGAATTTGGAAAAGTAAAATCTGGGCTGGTCGGGAATGTGTTTTTTGATTGGTTAGTTATTTAGTGTATTTCATGACCGCCCAGATTGTTTTAATGAAGAAAAAGTCCTGTTATGGGAAGGGGAACTTCGTTGATGTAGTGTTTAACGCCCTTCCCTTGACAGGCACAATATAGATAATGTTGTAATGAAAGATTGTTGTAAAAGGGGGCCGGAAAAGTCAGGGAAACAAGGTTGGAAAAAGTGGTTCAACTATACCATTTACATCGTTATAGGCGCTATTGTATTAGGTGCGCTTATTGTACAGTTAACGAATAATGCATCATAAAAACGATTGATTATGAAAAAAACGGTCTCATTTTTAGTATTACTTCTAAGCCTAATGTCGCTTCATGCAAGTGCACCTAAGTCCATTGAGAACAGTTCAGGGTATTCGGCGAATAGTTTAGGAACCTTTAATACTGTTGAATTGTCCGAAAAACCACAGCAACATACCGAAACCCACGCCGAAAAGCCCATAAACAAAGAAGAGGTAGGTTTGGATGAATTCGACAATTTACATCCGTTGGTAGTGCATTTTCCTATCGTACTCCTGTTGTTTGCGGCATTGCTCCAAGGTATTCAGCTCTTCGTCCTTAAAAGGAACTTGGACTGGGTTATCCTGTTTCTTATCGGTACGGGTTTTATTGGGGCCTACGTAGCGGGAACTTTTGTACACCCGCATACCCATGGCCTTACGGATGTAGCTCAAAAAATCCTGGACAACCATGATAAATATGCAGATTGGACTATTTGGTCAAGTGCTTTGGCCGCAGTTTTAAAAATTATCAGCCTTTTTTTGATAAAACTGAATCGAGGTTTTGAAATTGCCGTTCTCTTTATTATGGCCTTTTCGGCGTTCTCCGTTTCGCAAGCAGGGCATTATGGCGCTCAGCTCGTTTATATTCAGGGTGTTGGACCACAGGGCCAGTATTTGGAAACTGAAAGGGCAGGGGAAGAAAGCCATTCGCATTGAAAAACAAAGCATGAGAAGAATATTTTTAATATCGTCGATAACGCTTTTAGTGGTACTTGCAGGGCTCATAATGTGGAAGCCTCATTTCTGGTGGCTTGCGCTGTTGATCACACCTTTTATGCTTCTCGGCTTAAGAGACTATTTTCAAAAAACCGATAATATCAAAAGAACCTATCCGTTGTTGGGCAGGATTACGAAGCTTCTGGAAAAACAACGTCACGTCGTTCAAGAAACGGTTTTATTGAATAGAACAGAGGGAAAACCTTTCAATTGGATACAGAAAGAAATTGTTTATAAACGTGCCGAGGACGCGGTCAAAAACCAACCCTTTGGAACGCAGATTCCGTATGACGAAGTTGGTCGCGAATGGTTTACCCATTCCACGTATCCTGTTAAGGAAATCAAAGATGATTTTAGGGTTGCCATAGGGAGTTCAAAATGCTCAAAACCCTATTCAGCGAGCATTCTAAATCTGGCAGGGATGAGCTATGGTTCCATCAGTAAAAATGCAACGCTGGCCCTTAACGGCGGTGCAAAAATTGCTGGCTTTGCGCAAAATACCGGCGAAGGTGGATTTACGCCCTACCATCAGGAATATGGAGCTGATATTATCTTTCAGTTCGGTACAGGCTATTTTGGGTGTAGGACAGAAGAAGGGAATTTCGACCCTAAAAAATTTGTGGAAATCGCATCCAATGAAGTGGTCAAAATGATTGAAATAAAAGTCTCACAGGGTGCAAAACCCGGTTTTGGGGCCATTCTTCCTGCCAAAAAAAATACCGAGGAAATCGCAAAGTACAGGGACGTAGAAAAAGGAACCGAAATTCTATCGCCACCACATCACGCTGCATTTGGTACTGATTTGGAAATGGTAGCTTTTATCCAAGAATTACGGAAGCTTTCCGCTGGAAAGCCCATAGGGATTAAAATGTGCATCGGACAGCAGGATGAATTCGAAAGAATGGTCCGCATTTTCGCCGAAAAGCAAAACTATCCGGATTTTATAGCCATAGACGGTGCAGAAGGTGGTTCCGGTGCTGCACATATGGAATCGCTGCATTGGGCTGGAATGCCAATAATTGAAGCCGTGCATTTCGCAAACGGCATTCTTAAAAAGTATGGGTTGCGCGATGAAATAAAAGTAATGGCAGCAGGAAAAATAATTTCAGCTTTTGATATCTATAGAATGTTGGCACTTGGTGCCGATGCTTGCTATAGTGCCAGAGGGATGATGTTTGCCTTGGGCTGCGTACAATCCTTAAAATGCAATCTGGATACCTGCCCTACGGGAATCACCACAATGGAACCTTCAAGGGTCGCATCATTGGTAGTAGAAGATAAAAAGACCAAAGTAGCCAACTACCATAAAAACACTATGGAAGCCTTTAAGGAGCTGCTTAAATCAATGGGAATTGAAAATAGAAGGGGTATCACCAAAATGTATATAAAGAGAAGAATCAGTGAGAATAAAGCAAAAGGCTATGATGAAATTTTTATAGATAACAAATAAGAATGGATAAAGAAAAAGACATAGAAACCACAGGGGCATTTTATGGACAGCTTTTCAATAGCTCAAAGTATGTTCTATTGGTGATGCTTATTGCTTCAGTAATCGAACTGTATGCGCTACCTACTATGGAAGGGTTTTATGCTATGATTATCCTACTGGCCTTAACATTACTAAAGATAGGATTCATTATAGCCTTGTCCTTTAACCAATTGATGAAGATAATTGGTCAGAGCCATCTATTGAGCCACGTACTGGTGTTGTTCGGATACCTGATTGTGTTGATAGTTTTCTCGTTTGCAATAGATTACACAGCGTTGCAGTTTGTGGATGCTATTCATTTTAAAATGAACAACAGTATTGGCAAAGATGGACTGTCGGTATTTTTTGATTTATCCTATTTCAGTTTGATAACATTCTCATCAGTAGGATATGGTGATATAGTCCCAATTTCCTTACCCGCGAAAACCTTGGTGGCGCTTGAAGTGGCACTGCGGTTTTTCGTCCTGGTCTTTGGTATCGCAAATGTGAATAGAATACGAGTAAATAAATAACCTTTAAAAACTAAAAGTATGCAAACACTAAAATCAACTACAGTAACAATGTTGCTCATAATAGCGACAAGTCCACTATGTGGTCAAGATGCAAAAACAGAAAAAGAAGCAGTGCTTACAGTAATGAAAAGCTATAAGGATGCCCTACAAAACCTAACGACCGATGGTACTTTCGAATTATTTACCGAGGATTCCGAGGTTTTTGAATCGGGAGGCGTCGAGGGTACGTACAGCCACTATATAGAACATCATTTAGGACCGGAATTAGGTCATTTTGAAAAATTCGAATTTTCAGATTATGAAATCGATGTAAAGGTAGATGTACCCTATGCCTTTACTACCGAAACGTACATATATACCATTGTCCTCAATCCAGACGACAAGGGAAATAGCCGGACTATAAAGAAAAAAGGGGTAGCAACCTCAATCCTTAAAAAAATAGATGGAAAATGGAAAATAATAAAAACCCATTCATCTTCAAGAAATATTAAGTAACACCCGATGAGTAGATATATTTCAATTAGTATAGTGTTTGGTCTTCTTCTTATTACCAGCTGTAAAGAGAAGAAAACGGAGCCAATGCCAGAACCGTCAAAAGAAGCAATCACAGACCAACCGCCAAAAAAAGTGTTAAGCCCTCACACCTCTGCAATGGCGACCATTGGTAATGCGCACATCCATATTGATTATTCATCGCCAGGGGTTAGGGACAGGATGATTTTTGGTGGTTTGCTGGCGTATGACGAAGTCTGGCAAGCTGGGGCACATATGGCTACGTGGATAGAGACGGATACGGATATAGAAATAGATGGTAAGGAACTAAAAGCAGGTAAATATGGATTTTTTACCATTCCTTCAAAGGAAGAATGGACCATCATTTTAAATTCCAATTGGAACCAGCACGGTAAGGATGAATATGACGAAAAAGATGATGTAATACGATTTAAGGTGACACCGATTATTGCGGATAGCCTAAAGGAACACTTAGAATATAATATCGATAAAATTAGTGATACTGAAGGTGAGATAACATTAGCTTGGGAAAAAGTTAAAGTAGTAATTCCATTCAAAGTAAAATAACAAGATAGGGTCAACAAGGGTACGATGATAAAAAAATTAAAAAAACGTGTATCATCAAAGAATAAAAACTAATACAGTTTAAACCGTGAACGAATTTTTAAAACAATGGGGCGAAGCCGCCTATACGACTACCGGATTTTTCTGGATGGCGCTTTGGGCATTCATTTTGGGTTATATCATCAGTAGTATGATACAGATTTTCGTGACCGAAAAACGGATGCAAAAAACAATGGGCGAAAACGAAGGCAAAAGTGTGCTGTTGGGCACGTTTTTCGGCTTTATAAGTAGCTCGTGCAGTTTTTCTGCTTTGGCAGGTACAAAATCCATCTTTAAGAAAGGTGCAAGTTTTGTGTCTTCCATTGCTTTTCTGTTGGCATCGACCAATCTCGTCATAGAATTGGGGATTATCATTTCCATCTTTTTAGGTTGGCAGTTCGTGGTGGGCGAATATGTAGGTGGTATTCTCTTGATTGGTATTTCGTGGATTCTGATACGACTCATCAATCCTAAAAAACTCATCGAAAAAGCCCGCAAAAATATCGAAAATGAAGATGATGATGAGATGGACGGTTCCAAAGATTGGAAGAAACAAATCAAGAACGAAGACAGTTGGGCGCGCGTTGCCAAAAAATACAAGATGGAATGGCAAATGGTCTGGAAGGATGTAACCGTAGGTTTTACCGTTGCGGGTATTACAGCGGCTTTTGTGCCAGATTCGTTTTTTCAGACCTTATTTATAAATAGTGGTCAAGGCAATACAGATTTCACTTTTCTCGAAATTCTGGAACATATTGTTGTTGGTCCAGTTGCCGCATTCTTAACATTTATCGGTTCAATGGGTAACATCCCATTGGCAGCATTACTATTCAGCAAAGGCGTAAGTTTTGCGGGCGTAATGGCCTTTATTTTTAGCGATTTGGTGGTTTTTCCAGTACTGAGAATCAATGCAAAGTATTATGGTTGGAAAATGTCACTCTTTATTCTATTCTTACTTTTCACGGCATTGATTGGCACCTCTTTGACCTTGCATTATGGTTTCGATTTGCTGGGAATATTGCCCGACCCTTCGCAGGTCAAGATTCAGGATAAGGAACATTTTAAGATTGATTATACCTTTTTCTTGAACGTTGCTTTTCTCATCATTTCGGCCTATCTCGTTTATCTGGGTTTTTTCAAAAAAAAAGATGTAGAACATTCAATGAGCGAGATGGCACCCAAGAGTCCATTGTTGGAAAGTGTTTTAAAATATGCAGCCTTCATCTGTTATATATGGCTCGCTGGGGGACTTATTGTAAAATTTTTAGTGAACTAAAATTCGGATATAGAATAAAACAAATATGGTCAACAGAAAAACAGCAAAATGGATTCGAAAAGCCCACCGCTACTTGGGCATCTTCCTAGGTATTCAGTTCCTGATGTGGACGATTAGCGGGATGTATTTTAGCTGGACGGATATCGATGAAATACACGGCGACCAGTTCAAAAACCAGAAGCCAAAACAGACGGCTTTTTCAGATTTATTGGGTACAGGCCAATTAGATAGTACGCAGCCCATCCAAACGCTTGAATTATTGGAAATAGCAGAAGAACCTTACTATTGGATAAACGAAGCAAAGCTTTATAATGCCAAAACAGGAGAGGAAAAGGACGGTATCACTAAAGAAGAAGCCCAAGAGGTAGCACAAAGATATATACTTCCAGAGCTTAAAATAGCCGCAATAAAAAGGATAGAAGAAGTCGGAGACCACCACGAATATCGAGGACGTCCCCTACCGGCTTATGAGATTTCGTATGAAACACCACAAAATTTAAAGGCTTATGTGGCTGTCGAAAATGGGGCGTTTCAAACGGTGCGGCATAGAGATTGGCGCTGGTTCGACTTTCTGTGGATGACCCATACCATGGACTATGACACAAGAGATAATTTCAACACCCTTTTGTTAAGGTCATTTTCGCTTTTGGGACTAATAACCGTGTTGAGCGGCTTTGTCCTATGGTATATATCATCGCCATCTATTCGAAAGATAAAAAAACAGATTTAGAAAGTAATTTAATGAATGGAGACGTAATTTATGGAAGAAAAGAACCCGAACGGCGAGATTAGAAAAGTGCCATTTGAAAAGGAAGGCGCCTATATTTTAGCGGGCATTATCATACTTTTTATAGTACATACGCTCATTGTACTGGTTTTGAAAACTATTAGTGAATCCGTATAAATTTTTAAGAAACAATAACATTTCAATCTTCAATATCATGAACAAGAACATCATTTACATTGTAGTAGCCGCCTTAGCGGTCGGTTTATTGGGGGGATATTTTATTTTCTCAAACGCTGAGGCCGATCAATCGGCCATAAAAGATCTTTCGGATATGTCCGATAGCCATGACCATTCCGGAGAATCCGAGAATCAGATGTGGACCTGCTCCATGCACCCACAGATTATGCAACCCGAACCGGGAGACTGCCCAATCTGCGGTATGGATCTCATTCCTGCTGAAACCGGAGCGACGGGGCTTAGTGCCAATGAAATAAAAATGACGGACAACGCCTTGGCCTTGGCCAATATACGCACCTCTACCGTTGGTACAGGTGGTTCGGATGGGAGTTCACTTAAACTCTCAGGAAAGATTCGCGAGAACGAAGAAGCCAATGCTACCCAAGCTACATATTTTGCGGGTCGCATTGAACGGCTAAATGTGAATTATACCGGAGAGAACGTTGCCAAGGGCAAACTTTTGGCAACCATCTATTCCCCAGAATTGGTAAGCGCACAACAAGAGCTGTTGACGGCCGCATCCATGAAGGAATCGCAACCGGCATTATACAATGCCGTTCGCAATAAATTAAAATTATGGAAGCTTTCTGACAATCAAATAGATAAGATAGAAGAAGTGGGCAAAGTGCAGGAAAACTTTCCAGTCTATGCCACAGTTTCAGGAACGATTACCGATATCATGGTTGAAGAAGGAGATTATGTAAAACAAGGGCAGCCTTTGTACAAAATTGCCAACTTAAATTCCGTTTGGGCGGTATTCGATGCCTATGAAAATCAGATAGCATCGTTGAAGGAGGGTCAGGAGGTCAAGATAACGACGAATGCCTATCCCAATGAAGAATTTACGGCAAAAATATCCTTTGTAGACCCGTTACTTAATTCTTCTACAAGAACGGTCATGGTAAGGGCAATACTTAACAATAAGGATAATCTCTTGAAGCCGGGTATGTTCGTGGAAGGTACGATCAAAGCTGCCGAAATGCAGATGGAGAATACCGTTATCATACCGGCCAGTGCCGTAATGTGGACGGGGGAACGATCGGTGGTTTATGTAAAGACCAATCCCAATGAGCCTGTCTTTGAAATGCGCGAAGTTGCCCTTGGAAGTACCAATGGCGATACCTATACAATAATTAGCGGGCTTGAAAAGGGGGATCAAATTGTGACCAACGGAACATTTACCGTTGATGCGGCCGCACAGTTACAGGGTAAAAAATCGATGATGAACGCAGAGGGAGGCAAAACCATGACCGGGCATGAGGGTCATTTGGGTATGCAGGAAGGAGATAAAATGGAACCCTCAACAAGTACGGGCACCGACCATTCTAAGATGAAAAAAAGGATTGAAGTATCAAGTGAGTTTCAAGGTCAGTTGAAGCAGGTTTTCGAAGCCTATATAGATGTTAAGGATGCTTTGGTAAATGATGATGGCGCGGCCGCACAAAAAGAAGCAAAACAAATGGAAGAAAGTTTGGCCAAAGTCGATATGAAGTTGCTAAAAGACAAAGAGGCCCATGATCATTGGATGACCATTCAAAAAGAGCTCAAAGCATCGTCAAATGCAGTGGCCAGCACTTCTGAGATCAAGGAGCAAAGGGACCACTTTAAACATTTATCGGCCCACATGATCAGCGGTGTTCAGCTTTTTGGAGTCAATCAAAAAGTGTACAACAGCTATTGCCCGATGGTAGATAGCAATAAGGGAGCCAATTGGCTAAGCCTGGAAAAGGAGATTCGAAACCCATACTACGGAGAAGCAATGATGACTTGTGGGGAAATTAGGGGAACGATACAATAATTAATTATAAGGCCGATAAAATTATAATAGAGAAAATTGAATGGTGTGAGTAAAAGAAAAATGAAAAGATTTTGGCATCATGAGTCAAAAACGTAGGGAGAGAAGAAGCCAACAAAGAAAGGAGAGCAAGAAAACAAAAATAGAATCTAACCGAAAAACAAGATTCTATGCTGCATTGGCGATTATCATCTTGTTTATAGTCACGGTAGTCTTGGTTTTGTTGAGAGCGATTTGGGAACATCGGTCCCATCTGTGATAATGGATAATGTGAGCGCAATGTATTTTAAAACTTTATCATGAGCCATATGCTGCACATAAAAAACATGGTCTGCCCAAGATGTGTTACGGCGGTATACAATGTTCTGAAAAAGATTGGTATTGATTATTCCAATGTGCAACTGGGCCAAGTCACATTGAAGGAAGAACTGACCGCAAAACAAGAAAATCAATTACAAACCGAATTGAATAAGCTGGGTTTTTCTTTGATCGGTAATCGCAAGTCTCAATTGATCGAGCGTATGAAAAATCTTGTAATAGAAAAAATTTTTCATTCAAGACAAGAATTAAACGTCAAATTGACCGATTATGTTGGTTCAGAAATAGGTCTGGATTACAAGTACTTAAGTTCCCTTTTCTCTTCCGTGGAGATTATCACTTTTGAACAGTATGTCATTAGCCAAAAAATTGAAAGGGTTAAGGAATTGCTCATCTATGACGAGCTAAGCTTAAAGGAAATAGCCCATCAGTTAGACTATAGCAGTGTCGCGTATTTAAGCAACCAGTTCAAAAAAATCAATGGTATGGCACCTACACAATTTAAGAAAAGTGCCCTTCAAAATAGAAAATCGCTGGATAACATATAATTTATAAGCTTAACCTTCTCTTCGTGGCTTGTGATAAGAAGTCGATTCCCATGCATTGAATTTCATTATCATCTTCTTTATGTTCAGGTTTCAATAAAGATGTTTAGAGATTTTTTGGTGCATAGTGATGGGCGAACTTAAACCTATTGCACTGAATTTTTAGTCATTAATGGCAAAAGCTCGATTACAATAAAACTTTTTAGGTAATCGCATACTTAAATTGATGTAAATAGCCCTAAATAATCGAATGGGTCAAGGTTTGTTTTTTTTCAAACAACGCCCAGATTTAGTAAATGTTATTTTTCGATAACGTATTTGAATCAACACTTCTGATTCAAAAGGTGAAATTGTTAGAATAAAAATTGATCATAATATGAAAAGAAGATACGAAATAGAAGGAATGACCTGTAACGGCTGTAGAAATCATGTTGAAAATGCACTTTTAAACGTCGCAGGAGTGGCCGATGTATCTGTCGATTTGAAGGATGCCGAAGCAACGGTAGAGTCGCAATTTGAAGTGCCTTTGGAAAATTTGCAAGAGGCCTTAAAAAATGCTGGTAATCAATATAAAATACAACCTGTAAATTGAGTGGAACATGGCTAAAATAATCCCTTTATAGTTGTCCAGTAATCTTGATGATGGCCAAAAAGAATGAAATCATATTAACCAATTAAAAGTATATACAATGGAAAATAAAGAAAAGAAAGTCAACAATTACTTAAAGTTCTTCGCAATGATCGGTACCTCAATGGTCGCGATGTTCTTTTTAATGTACACACACTCCTATCAGATTATCGATCACTTCTGGTATAGTGAAACCAGGTTCTTTATGACGTTGATCATGGGTGGGTCCATGGTTATTATCATGCTGCTGTATATGCTACAGATGTACAAAGACCGCAATAAGAATATTGCCATCTTGGCTTTGGGTGTTTTGCTGATCGCAGGCGGAATATGGCTGGTCAGGAGCCAGGTTACGGTTTCCGGTGTTGACTATATGGAAGGTATGATTCCCCATCATTCCATCGCTATCCTAACTAGTGAACGATCTCAAATAAAAGATATTAGGGTAAGAAAACTTGCCGATGAGATCATCAAAGCGCAGCGTCGGGAAATAATGGAAATGCAATGGTTAATCAACGATATCAAGAAAAATGGGATAGTAGAAACAGAAGAAGAAAAGGAAAAGCGTTCGCTTCCCAAATTTGAAGGATCGCTTACCGAAGAAACAACAAACCTTGACTGATACGGAAAAGTGAATGTCAGGAGGTAATAACAGTTTTTACTTTCGAAAGGAAAAAACGAAAATACAGGAGAATAAACGAAGGCATTTCGGACGTTAAATTATAAACGCATAAAATTTTTATGAAAATACAGCAATTTGAATATGAACCACTTTCCCACTATTCATACGCACTGCTGAGCGAAGGGGAGATGGCGATAATCGATCCCGATCGCGACCCGATGCAGTATTATAATCTTGCGCATAAAGAAAATGCTGTGATTAGAGCTGTGCTATTGACCCACTCCCATGCAGACTTTGTAAGCTCACATTGGCAAATTAGCAAAGAAACAGGTGTCACGATTTATAACAGCAGCAAATTGGAAGCTGAATACCCTTTCGAAAGTTTTGATGGGAACAGTGCCATATTCGTGGGCAATACCAAACTAGAAGCCATAAATACTCCTGGGCATTCATACGATAGTATTTCCATTCTTGCCACAGATGAAAATGAGGTTGCACTTTTTACGGGGGACACCTTATTGATCGGGGATGTCGGACGCCCGGACCTGCGCGGAAATGAAGATGACAAAGAGCAAAAAAAGCAAGCACTGGCCCGTGAAATGTTCAACACAATTCGAACTAAATTCAAAAAAATACCGAATGAGGCCATTATTTACCCCGCCCACGGGGCGGGATCCCTGTGCGGCAAAAGCATGTCGGCAGATAGCATTAGCACATTAGGTAGGGAGCGAAAGGATAACTGGGCATTTGGCCATCAGAATGAAGACGAGTTTGTCAAAGAACTCCTTGAAGACCAACCGTTCATACCGGCCTATTTCAAACATGATGTAGCTATGAACAAAAAGAAAGTTGAATCGATTGATATGGTTACCGCTAAAATCCCTATTCATCTTAATGCCGAAACACCAAAAGATAATATCTTAATTGTCGATAGTCGTGATGAAAACGAGTTTAAACAAGGTCATTGGCCACAGAGTATCAATATTATGCAGGGTGGCGAAGCATCCTCTTTTGAAACATGGTTAGGTACTATAATCCAACCAAATGAGGAATTTCATCTGGTTGTCGATTCTCCAAAAAGTGTAAAGACCATCGCCCGGCGGGTGGCGAAGATTGGATATGAAAATCAACTCAAGGCGATAATTACCCTTTCGAAGAAAAGCTTTGTCGAAAACGAGCGATTGGATTTCAAGCATTTTGTGCAAAATCTGGATAATTACACCATTGTCGATGTCAGAAATACGGATGAAGTAAGAAAAAAGAAAATTTTTGACGGTGCCCTGAACCAACCCCTACACGAACTAAGGGAATCAATTCAGGACATTCCTAACGACAAACCCATTATTGTCCATTGTGGCAGTGGATATAGAAGCGCGATCGGAAGCAGCATACTTTCAAATGAATTGCAAGACGTAAAAGTATATGACCTAGGGGAAGTTATTGAGAAATTCAAATAACCAAGATGCTAAGTTTTAATTGGCAGAAGATGTAAGACAAAATTTTAAATGGTCATGGGAACACGTTTTTTTACAGGTTTAATCATTTCACTCTTAGTATTGGCAACTACAAATGCGCAGACCGTCGATTCGCTACCGCCGATATCGGCCTCCAAATCCTATTCCAACTATAGCAATGTCATTGGCTGGAAAAATGGAAGGACCCCCAAAGCCCCGCCCGGTTTTACCGTTACAAAATATGCTGACGGTTTCAAGAATCCAAGGTGGATGTACGTTACACCGAACGGCGATGTACTTGTGGCGCAAAGCAATTCGAATTATCCGCTCTGGAAAAAAATCGGGGCATGGTTCATCGGGGCATCAAAGTCGAAAAGCTTTAAGAACAGTGCGGACTTGATAACCTTGCTCCGCGATGTAGACAAGGACGGGTCTCCCGATGAACGTACCGTATTTCTCGAAAAGGAACTCGATCAACCATTCGGAATGCTTGTGCTAGATGATTGGTTCTATGTGGCCAATACCAACGGATTGCTACGTTTTCCTTACAAGCCCGGTCAATTGCAAATATCGGGAAAAGCGGAAAAAATTACCACCTTACCCGCAGGAAAGGCCAATCGGCACTGGACACGCAATATTATTGCCAACAAGGACGGCTCGAAAATATATATAGCGGTCGGTAGTGGCTCGAATGTTGGGGAGAAAGGGGCAGAGGCTGAATTCATGAAGGCGGCCATTCTTGAGATTGATCCCGATGGCGCAGGACTAAGAATTTTCGCATCAGGACTAAGAAACCCCGTGGGTATGGATTGGAATCCCGTTACCGGAGACTTATGGACGGCGGTCAACGAACGCGACGGATTGGGCAACAACCTCGTACCTGATTATTTGACCAGTGTCCGCGAAAACGGATTTTACGGTTGGCCCTACTTGTATTATGGGCAAAATGAAGATCCTAGGGTAAAATGGGTGCCTTCGGCCCAAGTGGGAAATACACTGATGCCCGATGTGAACGTTGGCCCCCATACCGCATCTTTGGGATTGACGTTCTACACGGGCGATTCCTTCCCCGAAAAGTATCGGAACGGGGCCTTTGTCGTACAGCATGGCTCTTGGAACAGACAGGTTTTATCAGGCTATAAAGTGGTTTTCGTGCCTTTCGAGAACGGAGAACAAACTGGAAAACCTGAAGATTTTTTAACGGGTTTTATTGTTGACGGCAAAAAAGATGAGGTCTATGGCCGACCCGTGGGTGCCGCCATACTACCCGATGGATCGATGTTGATATCCGATGATGTGACCAATAGGATCTGGAGAATTAGTTGGGACGGTAAACGCGGTATGTGAGGGATTCTCAGTGGGGGTTTGCCGTTTTATAAGTACTTTTATTTATGGAAGATGCACAACCTCCGATAAATGATTTGAGAAATCTTTTTGAAGAAGCCAAGGCTAAAAGCGAATTCGATTTTGTACTTAACCTGATTAATTATAGGGGAATCAGTTCATCTAATTTAAACTCTAACCTTCATGAATGGTTCGATGCAATCGAGTTTTATAAAAGGTTGTACAATGAATTAGAAGGAAAAGAGAAAACCCGTATGGGTTTACAGATTTACTCCACTTTTTTTGAGAACAGCGACTTCTACAACATAATAGGTAATTTGTGCCGTATTAAATTGGGGTACAAAGGTTCATCATATCTTTTTTGGAAAACGAAAAAATATGAGCGCCTTTTGGGAATTGGCGAAAAACAAGATTTCTTGATGGAGCTCTTGGCCGATTCGGAAAAGCAGCACCTAATCGATTTTTATGAACAGAACCATTTTAAAGAAATACGCAACAGTTTCTTTCATTCCGCCTATTCTATAGACGAAGGTCGGTATGTTATGCACGATTCAGACCCTATCAATTTAGATGGCGTTTTGATTCATTCCTTCGATTTAGATGAATTTTTCTATCCCAAGTTGAACAATGTTATTGACTTATTTGACATTTTCAAGAAATTGTATTTTCAATATTTTAATTCTTATAAAAAGGATGTGGTTGTAATGGGAATGTTTCCCAATCCTTGCGAGGTTACCATTTTGGGTTCTGAGGAAGGACTGAAAGGTTTCCGCATTAAAAATGCCGTCAACTTCTTTGGTAAATGGCACGATTCTGGCATTTGGTTCGATGAAGAGTATGGTTTTTGGGCAGGCCATAATATCAATATGAACTTAGCCAGAATTGAAGATATAGAGATTGACGAACAATTAAGACGATACGAAACAAAAGCTAACATTACCAAGAATGACTTAGAGTTTTTCAATTTGGTGGATAAAATCAAAGAACGAAATAACCCGCAGGAAATACGACGAGCAACACTATTACTGTTGAAATTTGGGGATGTCCGTAAAGACAAAATGGATGTAGAGGAAAATGAGTACAAGAAAAGGAGCTTTCCCAAAATCATTCTTCCCTATTATCGCAAAGCCATAGAGATAGGGGCACATATCTTCAAGGATTTAGAACAGTTTAAGAAAACAGTCGCTGAGCTAGAAAAACAACTTTGACTAGTTGTTTTCCCGAGAATATTACAACTCTTTCAGCAAATTTCGTAACAAGGTTGGCGGTAACGATTCTGAACTTTGCATAAAGCAATTCAGGTAAAGCTATGGAAACCACAACTGTTTTGGAGCAAAAGGATAAAACCAAGAAATCAGATATCAAAAAATCCTTTCCGGTAACAGGTATGACCTGTGCTGCCTGTGCCAGTAGTATGGAGTCGATTCTTTCCCATATCGATGGTGTAAACAAGGCCACCGTAAATTTTGCCAGCAATTCCGTGTGGGTAGATTATGATGCAAGTGTTTCCGAAGAAAAACTGCAAAACGTGCTGCGTGAAGTGGGCTATGATATCATTATTGATGTCGAAGACCCAGCCGAAGCGCAACAAGAACTTCAGCGGCAACATTACCGAGACATAAAAAACCGTACCATTTGGTCGGCAATTTTAACGTTGCCCATTTTCGTTCTTGGGATGTTCTTTATGGAATGGATACCTGGAAAATGGATTTCGTTGGTCTTGACCATACCGGTGCTTTTTTGGTTCGGGCGTAGCTTTTTTATCAATGCCTTTAAGCAAGCAAAGTACGCCAAGGCCAATATGGATACTTTGGTCGCGCTCAGTACGGGGATTGCCTTTGTGTTCAGTGTTTTCAATACGCTCTTTCCCGAATTTTGGTTGAGCCGTGGTATAGAACCTCACGTCTATTACGAAGCGGCCACGGTCATTATTACGTTCATTTCCCTTGGGAAATTGTTGGAGGAAAAAGCAAAGTCGAACACTTCTTCGGCCATTAAAAAACTGATGGGATTACAGCCCAAAACGTTAAAGATTGTTGAGGACGGTGAAGAAATGGAGATTCCGATTTCCGAAGTCCAAGTTGGGCAGACCATCTTGGTACGGCCTGGTGAGAAAATTCCTGTGGATGGTGAAGTTTCAAAAGGCAACTCGTATGTTGATGAAAGTATGATTACAGGTGAACCTGTTCCCGTAGAAAAATCAGATGGTGGAAAAGTATTTGCGGGTACGGTAAACCAAAAAGGAAGTTTTCAATTTACCGCTGAAAAAGTAGGCGGCGAAACCTTGCTGTCCCAAATCATTAAAATGGTTCAGGAAGCCCAGGGAAGCAAGGCACCCGTTCAAAAACTGGTCGATAAAATAGCGGGAATATTTGTTCCTATCGTTTTGGGGATATCTATCATTACGTTTATTGTTTGGATGTCGGTAGGAGACGATAATGCATTTTCGCAGGCCTTATTGACCTCTGTAGCAGTATTGGTTATCGCTTGTCCCTGTGCATTGGGATTGGCTACACCTACGGCTATAATGGTGGGGATTGGCAAAGGTGCCGAGAACAATATCCTAATAAAAGATGCCGAAAGTTTAGAACTAGGACACAAAGTGAACGCAGTCATTCTTGATAAAACGGGTACCATTACCAAAGGAAAACCATTAGTGACGGATATTCATTGGTCTGAGAATAATAAAGACACGAAAAAATACAAACAAATTCTTTTAGCAATTGAAGCACAATCAGAACACCCTTTGGCGGAAGCGGTGGTCAACCACTTAAAAGATGAAAATATTGAAAAAGCTGAAATTGCTTCTTTTGAAAGTATTACAGGAAAAGGCGTTCAAGCTGAAATAAAGGACGGTTCACAATACTATGTTGGAAACCATAAACTAATGCTTGAGAATAATATTCAAATCGACGCTTCCTTGATGCAAACAGCAGAGAGTCTTGAAGAGCAAGCAAAGACGGTCATATTTTTTGGTAATGAAAAACAAATGCTCGCGATACTCGCCATTGCGGATAAGATTAAGGAAACTTCAAAAAAGGCCATAGCAACACTTCAAGAAAGAGACATCGAGGTCTTTATGCTTACTGGAGATAATAATAAAACCGCATCGGCTGTCGCAAAACAAGTAGGAATAACAAATTATCAAGGAGAAGTAATGCCCTCGGACAAAGCAGCTTTTGTAGAAAAACTGCAAGCTGATGGAAAGATCGTAGCTATGGTTGGCGATGGCATCAACGATTCACACGCCTTGGCGCAAGCCAATGTGAGCATTGCCATGGGTAAAGGTTCTGACATCGCTATGGACATGGCAAAGATGACCTTGATTACCTCAGATTTGCAATCCATTCCCAAAGCGTTGGAACTTTCAAAAAGAACCGTTTTGGGAATCCGTCAGAACCTGTTTTGGGCATTCATATATAATATCATTGGAATACCGATTGCGGCGGGCGTTTTGTATCCCATAAATGGGTTCTTATTAGACCCAATGATTGCGGGAGCAGCAATGGCATTCAGTAGCGTATCTGTGGTTGCAAATAGCTTAAGACTTAAACGAGCAAAACTTTAATAATTAATTATAAATTCAAATACGATGAAAACTTTAAAATTTAAAACAAATATCAATTGTGGTGGTTGTGTCTCTAAAGTAACCCCATTTTTAAACAAACAAGAAGGCGTTGAAAGTTGGGAAGTGGATACCGCTAATCCTGATAAAATCTTGACTATAGAAAGTCATGGTGCTTCGGAAGAAGATGTAAAAGCTACTTTGCAGAAAATAGGGTTTAGCGCGGAAAGTGTTGATGTTCGTTAATCACCAAACGCCTATAATAAATTTATATCCAATCTAAAAGATATCGTTCTGTCAGTACTGACTTAAGTCAAATGAAAAGAAAATGAAGGTAGCGGAAAAAAGCAAATTCTATAAAACGAAGTTATTGTGGCACCGAATACGCCATGGATTATTTTTATTCACCCTTAGGAATGCTCTGACCCGGATAGGATTGGACATCGCACCCTACTATTGGTATAGGGAAATAAAAAATGGAGCCGAAAAACCTGAGATTCGAGATAGCTTCAAAGACTATGAATTATGTTATATAGGTTTGGACGAGATTGGGATAATGAATAACATCATGGGGCTTACAACCAAGGAATTAGAGCAGAATTTAAGTATGGGGCAGATATGTATCGGTCTCAAGCGAGGGAAAGAGATTGCCGCCCTATTATTCGTTGATTTGCAGGATTTTGTGTTTAAAGGCCGCTCCTTCAAAATAAAAGATAAGGAAGGTTACCTTTTGAATGTTTACACGTTTCAGGCGTATAGAGGTAAGAACTTGGCTACCTACTTACGTTATCATTGCTTTGAACTTCTTGAAAACTATAGCGTAGAAGAACTTTACAGTATTGTCTCCTACTTCAATACGTCATCAATAAAAGTCAATGAAAAATTGAATGCCCAAAAGTTGAAACTCTATTTGTACATAGGATTGTTAAAAAGATACCATTGGAATTTTCTGTTGAAGGACTATTCCAAATAATCAAACCGGATAATTTATTATATGGTGGTCATTCTTGGAAAAACTAAAATCAGATGATATTCCCTTATCCGCTACATCAACTATGATTTATACGATTATATTCGGATTGATGCTTGTCCTTGCCGTTTATTTTGTTTCAAAAATAGGAAGCAAAAAAGTAAAACCGTTCCCAAAATATTGGCATCCGTTACTGATGGAAAATGTGCTCTTCTACCGCAACCTTCCCAAAGCAAAACAGGTAGTTTTTCAACAACGAATGATGCAATTTTTAAGTGAAGTCTATATTGATGGGGTACAACTGGAATTGCAAGAGCTCGACAAGATTTTAATTGCGGCGAGTGCTGTAATTCCCGTTTTTGGTTTTGACGAATGGCACTATACCAATTTAAGCGGAATCCTATTGTATCCTGATAACTTCAATGAGGATATGCAATTTAGCAGCAAAGATAAATCGCGTAATATCGGCGGAATTGTGGGGAATGGACGTTTTGAAAAGCAAATGATTTTATCGAAAAAAGCATTGCATCACGGGTTCAAAAACACAACCGACAAAAGCAATACTGGCATACACGAGTTTGTGCATCTTATTGATAAATTGGACGATTTCACGGATGGAATTCCGGAAAGGTTGTTGGAGCATCAATATACCATCCCGTGGTTAAAGTTGATCCATGCGGAAATGGAAGTTATCAATGCCAATAAATCCGATATAAGAAACTATGGCGGTACCAACGAAGCGGAGTTTTTTGCCGTAGCTGCCGAGTACTTTTTTGAACGTCCCGATTTATTTAAGAGAAAACATCCAGAACTCTACAAAATGCTGGTAGAATGCTTTAGGCAGGAACCAGGAGTTTTAGAAAAGTAACGTTTCAAGAAACCGATTTTTTAGTTTTGGGTAGTAAAGCACCACAACGTAATTCCTTATTTAGGTGTTGGTATTACTAGAAGAACCTTACGAACCATTTTTAATGTTATACCTGATGGATGTTAAAAGATTGAAGCATACATTTTTTCGACATTTTCAATTTCCTCTTGGGATAATTCCTCGAATTCTTTTGCCTTTTTAGTTTTTGACAGCTTTCCCTTGTTTTGATTGAGAAGCTTGATTAATAGATCTACTTTGTTATCGGGCAAATTAACCAACGCATTGATTTGATGGGTCATTTGGTCATATTTTTCCAGAAAATCCAACTCTTCGGGTATTATCTTTTCAATGGTCTCTTCGACACATTCATAAAGAAACTCTGTCTGCAATGTGGCGTCAAAATAGCGATAGAGGTCAATGGTGTCGTTCAAGATTTCAACGTTGTGGTCAAGGGTCGGCTTCCATTCGATTAGATTAAGTCTGGGCGATGAGAAGTGCTCCAGAATATCTTGATACTCTCCTATCCGATTCAGTATAGCTGCCGAAATCGGAAAGATCATATCCCTCTGGGTATAGCCCATGCGAACCAAAATATGATGTATGATATATCGATGTATCCTGCCGTTTCCGTCTGAAAGAGGGTGGATGAACACAAAACCAAAAGCGATACTGGCTGCCGCCAAAACTGGGTTATAGCCACTGTTTTTCAAGAGGTTGTTAGTGTCAATCAATCCACGTAGCAATGATTCCAAATCTTTTGCCTTGGCCGAGATATGATCAGGCATTGGAAGTAAGCTTTCGCGGTCATGTTCACCAATAAATCCTTCGCCTTTGCGAATTCCCATGTGCTTCAATTTCTTGGTGCCTATTACAATATCCTGAAGTCGCTCAATCTCTTCAATCGTCAATGGTTTTTTACCTGCCTGGCCAATGGCCTTGCCCCAATTTCTGGCCCTCATGTTCGGAGGATATTCCCCCTCGATGGCAAAGGATGCTTTTGAATCTTTCAGCAAAAGGAATGCGGCCGTCCTACGTATCAAGTCCTTATTTCTTCCCATTAATCCTTTTTCCATGATTTCAGGAAATTTTGTTGCGGCGTAAGACTCTAATTTTTTGGTCTTGCGTATCATGGGACAGAATTCTCTGGTACCCGGTAGATTATTCTTTACGCGATGCCTGGTACTATTTTCAACCGGTCCTACATATTGATGCTTGGGGTTTACAACTTCAACATAATTACCGGTTTTTAAATCGGGGATATCCAGTTTTTTACCAAAGAGCCATTCATATAGGAACCAAATCCTTCTGGAATATTGACCAGTGGGCTCGTTCTGCACCATGCTCATTACCGGCGCATCACCCACTGCCAGAAAAAACTCTTTTAAAATGAGCAAATCAATACCTTCGTACTTCAGTGCAAAAGTGAGATGGCCACTTGCATTATCCTCGGGGATATACCGTTTTGCAAATACCTGCCATTGTGGGGTATTGTACCGCTGTTGTTTCTCTGTTACAATGGCAAGTAGCTCTGGTAAAGGTAATCGTCTATTTCTTGTATCCTCGATAAATTGTAGAAGCCAACCATACCCAACCAAAATTCCTTCCTCTGGCAAGACCCTATCGTGAAAAGTGCTTATTTTTCGTGCAAATTGATTACTCATAGTTACATTTCATGAAATATAAGTACAAATATAATATGAAAAATGGTTACTTTTCATGAAAAACAGTTATTTATGGGTAAGAGACATGAAAATAAGTTTCTCTTTGCTTAAAAGGAGTTTGACAGATACCTTATTTTAATATGTACTCAACCACTGTTGAATTTTAACAAATCATCTACATCAAGATTTCCAGAGCAGACGTAATTCGCCGCGACACAATCGAGATCTTTCCGTTCCAGATTTATCAACCTCCTCGGAGCCGCACCTGAACACGTGGAGGCGTAAAAGTGCGCTCCCTGCATTTATCTTGTCAAATTACGCAATTTAATCTTCCATTTCTTGTTTTAATCTCATTGATAGTTTCTTAATCGACTGGAAGGGTTAAAAAGGTTAGGGATAAAAATTTTATCTTTATAAAGGCGTCTAAATATTTCGAAATGAAAATCTACACTAAAGTCTTTTTAGTTTTATTGGTGCTATTAATTTACTCTTGTAATAATGACGACAATGGTGTTTCTGAAGCAGATAGGGCAGAAGCCTTGCTTGGTCAATGGGAGTATGAGGCCATTGGTTCCAACATCGCAGTCGATATTAATGGGGATGGCACAGTGAATGATGACTTTTATAATACAAACGAAATTCGGCAGTGCCTAAAGGACAATTTGACGTTTTTCAATGATAGGGGACCTGGGGAAAAGGATGTTTTCACCATCAATGAAAATGGACTTTCTTGCGGTGATGTTCCGGCATTTCAAAACGTGGAAAGTGATACCTATGAATTAATAAATAACGAGATTATCCGATTTGATACCCGTAGCGATTGGACGATCATAGAATTTACCCAAAACCGACTAGTTGTTGAAGAAGAGGACTTTTTAGATGACCGCAATGTGATTGTTACCTATGTATTTAGACGTAGTTAACAGCCTCAAAAAGGAATCTTTAAACGAAGAGATATTTGTCTTATACCCTTATTACTTTACCAAAAGCCACTTCACTCCACTGTCCATTGGTATCCCTGACCCTGACCTCAAAGTCTTGGTCTAAATAACGTAGTCTGCTTTCTCTGGCCTCCTCCTCTAACAAAAAGTATCGGTCCACACCATTCCCCACAGCCTCATTATAGTTGAATACCCGGGTATCCCATCGATTATCCCTTCTGTTGTAAATCCTGATCTCTACTCGGTCCAAGGTGGCACCCCCATAGGCCTCGGAACATCCGATATCATAACAAGTGTATATCCTTACCTGATAATCGCATCCATTCAAACCGCCACAACTGACATTGTACTTTTCTCCTTTTACAAAAGCTACAGGCCTTCTCAAGGTATCCACAAATGTGCTTCCGGTTTGCGTTTCCCCCGTTGAGTTCTCCACCTCAAAATCAATGGTGAACGTATCCTGACTGTCGGGATAGAATGTGAGATTGGTGCTCCCATAGTTCAATGGAACGGTTTCGCCCTCATCATATCTTGATCCTGAAAGAAGAAAATAACCCGCTCGATTACCCTCAAAGGAAAAGGTCATCGTATAGGAAACCGTATTATCATGGGTGCCTATGGCATTGGTGATGACAGTTATATTGAATGCCTCTCCCTCAAGGCGTTCACCAGGAGCCTGACTTATGGTTAAATCGAATGGCTCAACATATCGCTCATAATCAATATCCACACTTTCGTTTTTGGTGACATTGGAAGAAGATATGGTGTTGAATACTATGTTGTGCAAACCCTCCGAAAGGCCGGTGTAGTTACCCGAAAATGAACCAACGGGCACTGGGAATGCCTCTCCTGGGCCATAAGAGTTTCCGTCAAATTCAAAAGTACTATTAGCATTGCCGGTAGAATAGTACATGGTATACGTATCTCCCCCCAGGCCGATTTCAGTAATATTAAAGTTAATGGGTATGGCCTCTCCAATAAATGCGCCAGGCCCCGTAGCATTTACAGTGAGAACATAGTCTTTCGGGCTGACATTGACCGTAATGGGAACAGGTTTTTCCAGCCCTGTCTCATTTTTGGCATAAAAAGTTATAGTAACCGTTCCCTCGCTGATGCCCTCCAAACTCCAATTGAAATTCCCCTTGGGAACATCGTAACTATTGCCTGGGCTTACGGCGTTTCCATTGGTATCCTTCAACAATGCATTGCCGTTCATTGCAAACCGCATGGTATAGTCCGAAGACCCTACGCTTTCTGAAATATTGAAGTTTACCGAGGTCACCTCCCCAACAGAAATATCCGATTTTTGGATGCCGCCAGTGAAAGAAAAATCAACTTGTTGATATGCTATGGTTATAGGTTCCGTCGCATGGGTTACGCCTGATCCCGACTCGACACTAAAGACCAAATTATGCTCACCAGGCTCAAAACCGGTATAAAATATGTTGTTTATGTCTGCGGTCAAGTTAAATTTCTCCCCAGGTCCATAAGAATTTCCGTTAATACTTACCCCACCACTTTTTCCAGAGGTAAAAAATGCCTCATAGGTGTCATTGGTGCCTTCAGGTTCTTCATCGATATTCACAATAGCAGAAACGGGAATATTGGTAAATTCAGATGTTTTTGATGGGGTGAAAGTCGCCTCGAATTCATTTTGCTTGATTTCCAGATCGATGATAACCGGTTCAGAGGATTGTCCAAAATTATCCGTTACCACAAAGGAAACTCTATGGGTATCAGCCGTCTCTGGGATATAGAACAGTGAAAAATTACCGAAAGCGACTGGATAATCCGTTGAATTTATGAGTTCTGTACCGTTCACGTTGCGTACAATACCATTTCCCTCCAGAATTTCATAGGAGATGCTGTATTCTATATTGTTCGTGTTTCCATTGGATTTTATATTGAAGTTGAATTGGGTCCTTTCATTGATGAACACCGAATTACTTTCCGAGTTGCCGGAGAATGTGAACGGAATATTGGCGACCTCGATTTCGACGCTGTCCCGTTTTTGCTGACCATTACTGTCCCGTACGTCAAAATATATTTTACGCTTTCCCAGATTCGTACTCGTAAATGAAAAATTATAAGTGTCAGGGTCAATGGCCCTAAATTGCCCCGGTTCCATAACCCCGCCGTTCTGGTCCCTTACGGTTCCACCACCCTCACTTGAACTGGAAAAGGAATGGGTTATCTCATAGGTCACATTCGAATTTTCATCCTGTGTTGCAAGGTCTATGGCAATGGCCAGATTCGTATCGAGCTCCACCTGTGAAGAGGAAGCCGTTGTATTGAGTGTAAAACCAAGATTTAATACAGTCAATAATAGTTCTTGGGTCAAGGTAGCGCCATCAGGGGCTTTGGCAGTAACGATCAGTTTATGTTCACCCAAATTCTCGGGTAGGTAGGATAGTTCGGAAATGCCTTTTGGCAGGAAAAATGGATTCCCCGCATCAAAGACCTTATCGCCCAAATATAATTTGCCCGAGCCGTTCTCGATTTGATACGTTATTTCAAAATTCCCTATTGCACTTGGACTTTCAGTTTCCTTATCACGAATAAGTGTAAGATTGACCGGGTTTTTTGAATTGATGATAAATTCATTAAGTCCCTTGTTGAGCAAGAAACTGAAACTGGCATATTTGGCACGATGAAACAGCTCCAATCTCTTCTCTCGCATGTTGGAATCCCATGCTAAAAAATTGATCTTATGCATACCGGTATCAATAGCCACGTAATTATAGGCCCAATTTTTATCGGTTATGCGCAATGTGTCGTTCTCACGTATCGTATCCCCCTCCATGTTTAAAAAATAGCCTTTTGCATTGGCTGCCGAGTATTTTAGAAAATAATCTACTGTAGAGATTTCCTTTTCCGGAACCAGGGAAAATGAGGTTCTCGTACGTTCGAATACAAAGCTTTCCTCGGGATGTTCCACCGAGAAGCTGAAATCGAAATCTTCCAAAATGACATCCTCAAAATCCTTGCTACAGGCAATAACTAGGATAGAAATGAGGGTCAAAACCCCTATTGTCACTTTTGTAGTAGTTTTTAACTTTTTCATTTTCGACTGGTTTTAAAACAGAAAATAACGAAGGCCGATACCTGCATAGGGATAGAAATTGCCCACATCGCTATTTACATGATAATACTCGTTGGCCTTGACCAAGAGGGAAAAATCATTGCTCAGGGTAAGCTCGCCCTCAAGCCCTACATAGGCTCCGTAGATAAACTGGCTCTTGGCATCGATGACCGCACCCGTTTCCAAGAGGCTATTGCCATTGTTGATGACCTCGTAACCGATAATGGCACCACCCCCGATATTGAGCGCATAACGTTTAAAGTTTCTTTGTTCCAGAATTTTAAAGAAATAGCCAGGTTGTACCGTGAATATGTTGTAGGGAATCGTGAACGTACCTCGGTCTTCCGCTATGGCGGCGAATACGCTCAACTGGGCATACCGATTTCGATTCAAGTGGTAATTATAGGTTGCCATAATGCCAAAACCGTCTTCGGCATATCCGCTGCTGACCCCGATTGATGAAGCATAATTGCCTTCCTGGGAATGAATTGAACTGCAAGCTATTATTGCGGTTATGAATAATAAATTTTTCATGTTCAAAAGTGTATTGGGTTGTTGATTATTTCATGCCCGATTTTCAGGGACAGGTTTCGGTTGCCCGATTCTTCGTCCAATTCCACGACCACCTCTTTTTTTTCGTCCAATGCGAATTTTTTAAAGACCACCACGAAATGGTTCTCGCTCTTTCCGGCCACCGTTTTGGGCTGTTTGTAGGTAAAAAGGGGCTTTAGTTCCATTCGCTGGTTGCTGCTACTGTTCCTGTAATTTGTGGCGATTTGGTGCTTGATGAAATTGATGTCCAGATCAAGCCCTTCCTTATTCTCGATCCGAAACTGAAAATAGAGTTCGTCCTCGTTGTAATAGACCCCCTTGAGCCAAAGAAAAACATTATCCAACCGTGCAAAATAGCGACTGATTCTGGCCCTGTCAAACTGCATATAATAGCACCGAAGACGATAGTATTCCATTGGATCTTTTTCGTAAAGCTCTTTGGTTGCCCTGTCTATGGAATTGTCGGAAGTTTTTGCAGGTTTAGCCGTTGATATGGCTACCGCCTCATTCTCTTTGTTTTCTGATGTAGTACCCTCAGAAGCGTTATTGTTATTTTGCACATTTCTTGTTGTTCCATCAATATTGGTAATGGCCATTTCGGGCTTGATGTACCAAGTGAACTGTTTTGGTCGCTCGGTCAGTTCAAGAATGAAATCATAGACTTGGCCCGATTCTGTAATTACGGTATGGTTCGTAAAGTTTTTTTCCTCCGTGGCAAGTTCATCGTAATATAGCTTTAAGATCCTTCCATGAAATTTACTTCCCTCAGCTTTTGGCAGGTCTGCTATAAACCCAAAATCGTTCCCGATAATACTTTCAGAAATATTTTCAGGAAATATCAAAATGGTCTTGTAGTTTCTAGCCACTTCCAAAGTGTCGCTATAACGCTGTGCGGCACATGCCGAAGCGAAAATAAATGTTGATATGAGTAGTATTTTCTTAGCCATTCATTTAGGTTTTGGGCACCAAAAAAACACGGTCTCCATTGACCAATAAGATTTTATCCTGTTGTTTGTATTTTTTCTTCTGGAAAAAGTTGCCGAAGGAGCGGACAAGGTTTCGACCGAGTGGTGTTTCAGAAACTTCTCCTGCCGCTTCGGAAAGTTCATTGACTCCTTGTTGTCGGATCTCTGCGTTAAATTCATTCAGCAGTTCACCTGCCCTTTCGTTGTGTAATCCGACCATTCCATCTTCTTGGTCGATAGCCGTTAGCGGTATCTTTACGTTGTCGATATTGGTTACTTCCAACAGAACCCGAGATCCTTGCAAGTTCGATTTGGCATACACAAAGGTGTTCTTGGGGAATCGCTTGTTATTATAGTGCACATCTTCCCTTAAAATAAGCACTACACGATTACCGGGCAGTATGAACTGATCGCGATATATTGACGCATCAAATTTTATTGATTCCACGGTAACTGTAGATGGTGATTCCATATAAGGTGCGGAATAGTCCTGACTTCGCGAGAGACGTTCGTCACGAGCTTCCATCAGTAACTTCCTGTATTCCAGTTTTTCTTTGGCTACGCTCTTTTTTGTAACATATTCGGGGGTTGTAGTGTTTTGGTCGAGGGTGTTTTCATCATCGATATCTTGCGAAGCCGTTTCGTCCAATGAAAAATTGTTCAGTTCTTCCAAGAGGCGTTCCAGTGAATCGTTTTCTTTTTTTGAGTGGAGAATGCTTTTGAAAAGTCCATTATTCTTCTGGGCGTCCAAAGAATCTTGTTGAGCATTTTTATAGATATCGTTTGGTTCCTCGACCTTAAGTTCCTTCTTTTGGTCCGGCAGGAAATTGTTGTAACCATCCTTATCCAAATCGTTTTTCCCATGGTTCCGCACAGAACTTATACTGGTCGTGATAAAAAATACCGTAAGCAACACGATTATGGGTGCAGAAATAGCGAACAGCTTATGCTGCCGTATCCAATGGTTAAACTTTTCAATCATACTGTTCATAGGTTGGTGGTTACAGATCCGTATTGTTCAAAACATCGAACCTGAGGATCTTTAAACCGTTCAAATTGTTCGGTGTCGATTTGGTCTCCTCGATAAACCCCGTTGTGATCAAGGTTCGATATTCCGCATTCCCATCTTTTAAGATTCGTTGTTTTCCGACAAACCGAAATGGAAAGGGATAGCGTGAGTAATCCACTAAAATCGAATCCTTTTCCACTTCGATGGAATAGCCACTTTTGGCTATATCCTCATAATAACTTTGATCGATCAACCTATTGTACAATCGCTGTACCGAATGATCGCCCATATAAAGCGCCCTGCCTTCAATATTTCTTTTGATATGGCGCAAATCAGGTTCCAAGGCAAAGAAGAGTTCATGGAAATTTGCAATATGGCCTTCGCATAAAATATCTACCGCCCGCTTGTAGTCCTTGATTCTGACTACGGCCAATTTCTGGCCTTTATCGAGCAGATAGAAACTGTTCCTGGCACTCTCGTTCGTTCTGTAGGTATAGTAGATATTGAGGATGGTCGAGACGAACGTAAGAATTAAAGATACATATAGTACCTTGTTGCTATTGCTACGAATCCTACTTAAATCGTTGAAAATCCTGTATTTACCGTCCATCTGTTCTTCTGTGTTCGTTTAAATTCTTCTTTGATCGTTGAAAGGATTATTGTATCAAAGTTCTTACGCCTTTTGTAGCTCCGCCCGTCTTTGCATCGACCGCTGTCTGTGCGGCTTTTTTGGCATAATGTTTTGTCCTGTCTTTTAGTTGGCTTGCGCTTACGTTCATGCCCTGCACAATAAAGTTGGACAAGACCGGTGCCTTGAGGTATACGAATACGTTCATTAACATCAATAGGGCACTTGTCAGCACCAGGCCCAAATTGGCTTCTCCGTCGTATAGCAAAGTTTGTATAAGATTATCGAGAATCTTGAGCATAAAATTGTCGATCAGATATAGCATGGGTATCCATAGGCATACGCTCATAAACTTCTGTAGCCAAGCTTTCCACATCCCCGAAAAGACAGGAATGAATGACAGCCCGATATTCAACGGGCCAAATATGATCAGGACGAAAAGGTAGATTACCGACATGGCTTTGATGCCGACAAATACAACGGCCGATATGAACGAGGCAATCGACGTGGCCGTAGAGGTAACAAATCCCAAGGCGATGGATGCAAGTCCTTCCGAATCCAAAGCCAATAAGCTCCATGTGCCGTCCTCGGACTCAAGGGCCTCCATCTGTGCTATAAAAATCTTCGTTTGAAGTACGTCCCACGAAATATCGTTGGCTTTAAAAGTTGTTCCGACCGTTTGATAAAACTCGTATATGGTCAGGATAACCACTTCGTAGTTCAAAAGCAATATGGCCAAAGGCACCCATTTGAGGTAAGCAAGAATGTTCGCTCTTTTTTCTTCGTTCAGAAACACGCCCAGTGCGATAAGCCCGATACCGATATAGGCGAATTGTTGCCCGATACCTATAATGGGATCGACCACCTCAAAAGCGTCAATAATATATTGGTCAAAAAGCTCGTTGACCGTTTCCCGAATTCCTTTGTCCGTAATCTGCATGGTTTCTTTTTATTCTTTGTTCATATTTATCAGTGTGCTTCTGGACTTTCTGAAGGCATTGGTCCGTGAAAGTTTGTTGTTATAGACTATCAGGTTATCGAGAATACTTTCCAGTTCACTGTTGATTCCGTTCACTTTCTTTAGGCGTTCCTCGGGTAGGATTATCGCCTTGGTCTTCAGGATATCGTTGCATTGTTTAAAAAGGTTTTTGGTTTCAAGGATAGCGTTCGCGGCAAAGCCAAAAAACTCCTGCCTTTCTTTTCGATTCAAGTGTTCCAATTGTTGTACGGTCTGTTTGGAAGTGCGATACGCCTCCAAAATCTTGGTTTTTAAGTCGATGGTCCTGCTAACGTCCGTCGATTTGGTCACATAGGCCGGTGCCTGTTTCTTGGCCTCCAGCTCTTCTTTAAGGATCTTTCTCGATTTTAAGGTTTCATTGTTGTTTTTCTCCATCAGGTTAATAAGGCGGGAAAGATTTTTGTTGACGGCCTTTAGCTGTATGTTGATATTCATCAGTTGACTGTTTACCATTCCAACGCTGGCGTTGGTCGCGGCATCGGTAACCGGAATTTGGGAAATGATCGCCAATGGAAAAAGCAAACCCATTAATACAAATGTTCTTTTCATAGTCTTAGTTTTATGGAGCATTTTCAAAGGCGTAGGCCTTTGCGGTCAACTCCCAATTTTTATGATTCTTTTTATACAGTTCCAAAATTTTACCGCTCTCGGTCGGATTGGTTTCGTAAATGCATTTCTCTTCCAAAGAGGTTTCCAAGCCGTAGACCTTTACCTTGTCCATCCAACAGAACGCGGCCTCACGGAACTTTCTGTCCTTCGGTAAATCCTTATTGATGGAAAGAATAAGCTGTTTTTGTTTCTCGTTTAAACCCATAACGGTCTGTATCTTATCGAAGGATTGGGCAAAGTCCCGCATGTCCAGGAAGACCTTGATGTGCGAGTTGACCACAATGGCATTTTTGATGATTTCGGAGGAGATAAAGTCACTTACTTTTTGGGAAATAAAAATAGGCTGGCCTCCCAGTTTTCGCGCCATTCTTGATTGGCTGTTGAAATAGTGTACCAGTTCGGGCCTTACCAAGGCCTTCCATGCCTCGTCTACGGCCAATATTTTATTTATGGACAGTTTGGCGAGGTCATGCATCTTCTTGTTAAAGATCTCCATTATCATCAGCGCAGTGATGGGAAACAGCAGCTCGTTATCGATCAGTTTGCCCAATTTGAAGTACACCACTTTTTCATCGCTTAGTCTGGTAATCCTATCGTCCTGTTTGTTCAAGAGTTCGCCTCTCGGCCCGCCTGTGTAATACTTTTCCAGCAGGAAGAGGAACACATTGGCATCGAATTTTTCCTTCGGAATTTCTTTGGTTCCAATAAATGCTATTATATGATTCCTGCAATACTCATAGAAAGTGTCAAACCTGAAATTTGTATTACCGCTTTGCCACATTAACTCGTAATAACCCGTAACCAAAAGTTCGATAACGGTATTTGCGACTTCCAAACCTGTGACATCCTTACTGTTACCCGTAATCAATTTGAGAAGCGTTACAAGGTGCAGCAGTTTGCTTTCGGCCAAAGTCTTGCTCCGAGTGCGGTTCTCGACAACATCGTGATTGTCCAGAAGAAAAGGATTGAAGGTAAATGGCCGGTCATCATCATGCTGCAGGATTATGCCACCAAATACCTCGGTAAGTTTATCGTAGGAATTGCCGTCCTCGATGATAACGGCCTCCCCGCCTTGCCTCAGTTCGGAAGCGATGTAATGGTTGACATAATAGGATTTGCCGCCGCCCGACCCGGAGGCGACCAACATCCCCCGATTGAATATCCAACCTTTTTCTTCAGGTATTCGATACAAGCTGGCAGTAAGCGGCCGGCCGGAGATTCTATCCACCGTACGCAGCCCATCAACGGCTTTCGACGAATCTTTATAGCCGCCTTCAAAATAGAGTAGGGAGGAGGCCATATCGCTCGGCATGGGTAGGTATAGCTCGAACGGGATGCCAATAGCATTACCAGGGACACCGGCAAAAAACAGATTCTTCCTATCTATACTGTTCCTCTTTGCATTGATCTTCAATTTTTTAAAGGCGGAAGAAATGGAGTTTTCCATTTGCCCTTGCCTGCTCCGGTCGTCCTCGAACCCGAATACATTGAGATGGTAAAAGACCGTTTCCTTGTGGTTTTCAAGGATATCTTTGGTATAGTCGAATATTTGATCCGCGTATATCGCGTTACTGTCATCTTTCTTTCCGGTACTGAAGCGCTGGAAGCTTTTCGCTTTTTTCCGTAGGCTGGAAAGTGCTTTTTCCTGATCCGGTATGTGGATATATTGATTGATGATATGTTCATGGGGCACCTTGAAACCCAAAGAAAACAGATTGCCGATAGGGAAACGATTATGACGGGTAGTGAACTTTCCATATAGCTCATGGGTGCCTACATGCTCTTTGGTGAACTGATCCAAATTTTCCAGCGTGAAAAATTGCCCCTTCTTACTGCCAATATTTATGGAGTTGTTGGCGAAATCCACATCGGTTAGATTGGCGTTTTCTTCACAAATGCCAAAATATTTGGGGTATAGCCCATCCGGGGAAAACAAATCGTCATAATCCAATAGTTCGGACTTTATCAGACCGCTCGAATTAATCAAATTGTCGACATTCTCCACTTGATTTTCGAACTCCTTCAATATTCCGCTATCGATGAATTCTTCGGGAACGGTATGCGACAAATAGAATTCCCGCCTTTTGCCCAAGAACGAGTTCGCCCGTTTGGAACCATAGGTAATGTAATTTTTGGGAACAACGCTGATATATAGATAATGGCTGCCGACCAAATAAGGGCGGTCCTCAAAATGTTTTTCGTTGGCGCGTTCCAACATATCGCCTCGTAGCCTTTGGGAATTCGGAGTATAATTTTCCTGAAGAAAGAAATCCTGCCGGTGTAGGAGCCTATTCGGGCCCAAGACATTGATGATGTTGGAAAACAGCTCTTGAAGCATTCCATATTCCAGAGCATCCAATGTATATACTTCGGGTAATTCAAGTTTTAGGGGAACGGTCAAACAACCCTTCTCTTTGGATATCAATGCCCTTCTCTCATAACCGTAAATAGGGAACGCGTCCCAAAGTGCTACTTGTTTTTCCATAGCAATAGGTTTTCGTATGTATTGGATATTTTTATGGAATCGGGTTTGGCGGCATCTGCCATTTTTTTGACAAACCCATTGGCGCCGTAGGTTCGTGAGTAGAACAGAAGGACGAGGAATATGATGGCGATTGCGATGACGATCGCTAACATGGCCAATACCATCGGAATAAAAGTGGATAGGACCAGTCCCAGTATAATCGCTGCCAGGCCAAGATAAAGGCAGTACATAATGTACTTTGCCTTGAGGCCTCGATATAGGACATCCTTTTGCAGCCCTTTCCTGATCGGGATAAAATTATTCTCCATGACGTAAGGAAATTTAGATGTTGGCAATTTCCTCGCCAATGGCGATCATGGCAAAAAAGATGGCTATCCCAATAATGGCCTTTCCAAGTTTATCCGCAAGATCCGTCTGTTGGTTACGGATATAGATATAGGCCAAGGCCATAATACCAAGTGCCGTGCCCGCTATAATCTTGATAATATCTATGATTTCACGGGAAAGGCTTTTGGAGTCGTTCTTGAAATCTTGCGCCTCTTGCAGGAGTTGGTCAAACTGGCCGTAGAAACATATGGGAATGCAGACCAGAAGTAGGAATAGGATAATGGGATCAGGTTTCGGAATCCGGCCCATTGTTCTCGGCCGTATCCTCATTGCGGATAACTTTGAGTTTTTCATGCTTTTTGCGAGTTAAGGAATTTGCATCATCTTCCAATGAACCCTCTTTAAAAGCTTCCAGAAGTTCCGAGGTGTTTTCCACTTCGGTCATCTGGTCGAGTACAGCTTCCAAATCAGTTTGTTCATTATCTGACTTATATGCAAATATATTATTTAAATGCAAAAAAGCAATATTTTTTGAATCTTTTTTCTTTGACGTTTTTTTCTTCTTGAACAGCACCCACAGAACATACCCGTAATAGATTAGGGCCAAACCTATCAATATGTACCAGTAGCTGCTCAAAGTTTTCTATTTTTGTTCTATTATGTTTATCAGTTTTCTATACTTTTTATCTATAAAATCTTCCAAAACCTTTCTTATCAAGTCATTGCGATGGGTTTTTATGTCCAATTTATAGGATGCCCCCTGTGCCAATTTTTCATATTTTCCCATGCAGTCCTTACTTAAGGAAAGCACGAAGGATTCCTTTCTATCGCGAAAGTTTTCCGTGCGTAGGAACAATTTAAATTGTCGAACCGGGTACTCGTCGGTCATTGAAGAATTTTTGGATGTCATCCCTTTATGATTCTCAATGACTGCGGTTTCTTTCGTATTCCTAACGGTTTTAGGCTCAAAATGTTGTTTGGACCCACTCGGCGTTTCCTCAATCGAACGCTCACTTTTCAAGGTCTTCAGCACATTCACGGTTTCTTTGTTCTGTTCCGCCATTTTTTGGATCAGACCTAGTGTATTTACTTTTTTTCCTCTTTTCATAGTATTGCGCTATTTTGTTAGTTGGCTTACTTCCTCAAAGAAATGTTTGATATCTTTTTCGCCCCTTTCTTTATGCTCAGGTATGGGGTACAGTGTATTCCGATATCTTTCCTTGTAGATGGTCTTGTCCTTGACTACACTGGTCATCATGGGAATACCCGCCTCTTTAAATTGCTGGCGCAGCACCGCAAACTTGTTTCTTTTGACCAGCTTGTACTTGTTGAAAAAAAGATGGATGCTCTTTAATACACGCTCTTCATTATCAAGGAAATTATTTTTCAACGTGAAATAAAAGTGTGAAGTGCTGTCTATTTCCAGTTCGTCATGGTCAAAGGGCACAAAAACATGTTCCACATACATTAGCCCTTTGACCATCTCTACATTCAAACTGCCAGGAAGGTCGAGAATTATATAATCCACTTGGCCATAGTACTTCAGGATGGCATCCTGTAGATTCTGAACGGTTACTGGTTCAATAGGATAAAGTTCCAAACCTGCCCTTTCTTCGGCATCCAACATTTCCATTTCCCGATTCCGTTTTTTGTAGATGGAGTATTGAGGATTATCGGCATCCAAAAGCACAATTTTTTGCTGCTTTGCATAGAAAAGATTTGAAGCTAGAATAATGTTCAATGTCGTTTTTCCGATACCACCTTTTTCGCCTACCACACTAATAATCTTTGTATCCATAATCCGTTATTTAGTTCTTTCAATAATTAGTTAAATGATGAAATAATCAAGGCATTGTTTAATGACCTAAATCCCTAATTAATTATATAATTATTGAGAAATATATAATTATAATTTGTTAATAACTAGATGTTTATGAAAAATAATTTGGGCTAAAACCATATGAGGCCAAATGAATCTAAATGGATCCACAACGTGGTTTCATTTGGCTTAAGGACGAATCTATTTTTATGATATTTCGATGATTTTCTTGAAATGTATAAAGGTCCAATAATGCAAATAGGACCGATTTTTTAAATAATGATCTTGAAAAAATAGGATGGCTGTATCTAGAGCATTTTTGGGTTCAAACACAGTATGACCGATGGGTAAAATCAAAAGAATGTGTAGCCCTTGTTCCTGTGGAAGCCAAGAAATGCCTATCGGCCTCCTTGGCATCCTCGGAACCGCTCAAAAGCCCATGGGACAAAAAAGTCCCATGCACTTTTTTTGCCCAGGCACGGTATTTAAGTTTGCTGTATCGTTTATTATCATTTGAGATGGTGCATATCATAAAATGAATCCGTTATGGGGGCAATAGGTTGTCTTGACAACCCTACTTAAGATGGTAAAAACAATCGTTCGCTGTTATCCAAGATGTTATAATGTCCATAATTAATTTGATGGTACATTTATACCTTAAATATCCCATTTACTTTCGGTAATAATTTCGTATATTGAAATTCAGAGAATTTCGCAAGTTATGTTTTAAGTATCTTAAAACTACTACTTCTAACGAAGTGAAAAATGCGGTTATACCGTTAAACCAGAGAAATGGCACGTAAAACAGGCAGAAAACCTTTAGGCAATAAAAAGCGGATACATGGCATAGTGCTCCGCTTTAATGATTCGGAACTGCAAATGGTCAAGGAGACCATGGGAACCTACAACCTCGATTTTACCAAAAGGGGAGTAGTGGCCCCTTTTTTAAGGCGGCTGATACTTGATAAACAACAGGCCGAGGACACCAAAAAACTGCCCGGACCTTCGGCAAACCTCATTTATCAAATCAATAGGATCGGCACCAATATAAACCAGCTTACAGCAACTGCACATGCCAAAAATTTGAGAAGCCCATCCGCAAAGTTGGATGCTGAAATCGAAAAAACGAATACCTTATTGATGCAAATTTTGGAACTGTTAAGTGAAAAATTACCATAAATGATCGGTCGTATTCTATATCGCGAGACCGTACATGGGGTATTGAACTATGTTTTTGGAAAGAACGGAAGTACCATTTTGGGCTTTCAGAACACGATATCGGAATTTGGCACCACCCCTAAATTTTTCGCGAATACATTACATTTTCAGGGCCAACGCCATGATTCGGCCAGTCGATATGCCCATATTACCCTCAACCTGCCCCATGGGGAGCATCTTGACGACAAAACGTTCTATAAGGTTGCCAAGGATTATATGGATGAAATGGGATACGGGGAACAGCCCTACGTCGTGGTACGCCATAGCGATACCATCCATGAGCATGTACACCTTGTATCTACCACCGTGAACGAATCCGGTACGCTCATCAATTTGCGCAACGATTACCATAGAAATGTAGCCACCCAAAGGTTTTTGGAGAAAAAATACGGTCTCTCTCCTTCGCCGGGCACAAAGGTTCAAAGGGACCTTCCGAAGTACCGTTTGCCCGAACTACAGCTTTCTGTCGATGAAAATAACGGGACTAAATTCTATATGCAGGATGTAATCAACGGCCTGTTGCAGAAATATAAAGTTCGGGGTTTTGAAGAGCTGGCGCGATTGGCAAAACCTTACCATATCGTCGTAAGGACGATGACCCATGCCAGCGGAAGGGTAGGGGTGGCCTACGGCATCGACAACCAAAAACAATACAATACCCAGTTCATAAACGGCTATGTCGTCCATCCTGAACTGAGTGGGCCAAAACTAAGGACCATCTTTGAAAAATACAGCAAATCAAAGCTTTTACCCATGCACAAAAAACGTTTGGAAAAGCAACTGCTGACCACATTTAAACTCTTCAATAATATTAAGACCGAGGATTTGCCCGATGTCCTGAAATCTTATCAGAACATCGATTGTCAGCTACTATATGGAAGGAATAGGCAATTGGCGGACTTTATTATATATGATAAGTCGGGATATACTTTTAAGGCATCCGAGATAAGCCTGCAACACGATTGGCCCAATAATTCCCGATTGAGTGGAGACCAGTCCTCCGAGACCCACATTGATATTGGGAGTAATCAGTTTAGCCTTGAAATCAAAAAACTGATAAAGAACGCTTTCTACAAATCGTATCTGGGCACAAATAAAAGCAAGGAGCTATTGTCGGAATTTGTTGTAAACAGAAATCTTAAGGACTTGCTGCCACTTATAGCACGTACTGAGCACTATTCTTTTTTGAACCACTATCTAGGTGCAAATAACGGAAAAATGTTGCCCAAGACCCTTAAAAATAGGTTTGATGACATTCGAGCCGAATTCGCGAAGACCGAATCGAAAAGGGAAATCAAAAAACTGGAAATAAGGACGGGGTTGATTAAAAAGGTGCTGGAAAAATCGGTTTTTGACATAACCAACGATACGAACATCGCATTTTATCTACTACGGGGGTTAGGTCTAAAATATCATCACGGCAACGTTACCTTTTTGAATTCTGGCACACATTCCATTCCCCTTACATTGCAAGGAATAATTCCCTCCAATTCCGATGAAGCCTATATTTCCACCGGGTCCATCAACCAAAATGAAAAGGTGTTGGAAATGCTAACAGCGGACGATAGCACAAAAGCCATGGATTTAAATCCAACATCATTTTTCCTGCCGATATTGATGCCGGAATTATATGGGAGCATGACCAAAACGTTTCGAACGGGTTACGAGAAAAAGAGTTTAAAGGCCTTTCATAAGGCAATGGAAGGATTCAATATCCTATTTGAAAAATCCCCAACCGATTATATAAGGCTTTTCAATGCCAGAGGTTTCTTTTTTGAAGCACGGGGAGATAAAATCCATGTAGCATCCATCTATTCCAAATATCCGGTCAGTGTTCCATTACGTAAAAACACTAATGAATATCTCAGTTCCCTGAAAAATTTGGATGATGTACTGAAAGAACAACGCACGGCCATGGATAGTATAAAAAAGCAGGGACGAGGGCAGCTTAAAAACCTATGGGTCTCTTATTTAATGGAAAAGCAGTGGTACGGAAAGGTTGCCTACATAATGGTCTATGAAGGTATTCAACCCAATTTACATCCTGAAACGATGGAGTACCATATGGAAAACGGCTTACGGGAAAAATTGATCGAGATGTCAAACCGAAAAGTTAGTGCCGAACAGGCCTCATTGCTACGAAAAAGTGTTTATGCATTCAGTTCACTTCTAGGTGGCGATTATAAAGAAGAAGACGTCTTTAACGGGTTTAAGGACGAGTTTACTGACTACTCGAAATATAAATCTTTATTTATCTAGGAAAAGACACCTTATCGGGATTTGGTTTTGGCGAAACACTTTTTCAGACAACAGGCTGGTACCTATAAGTACCACCATCCACCAAAGCTACGACCCGCGACGTGGTCGACTCGGTAATCTGCGAAACACTGTCGGCATAGAATAGTCTTACGATAACTTTTGGGTTGTTGAAATAGGGTGGTTCCCCTCTCAAGGGCTGCCCTTCGTCAATTCCGGCTATGAACATGACCTGGCCTATGGATTGCCATGATTTCGCCTTGATGAAGAACCCATATTTCAATTCAGCTTCGTAGTATTGTTCGTAAATATTTAAAAGACCATCAGAATTCATACCCTGCTTATTTTAAGCTCCTTGTATCACGGAGAATTTTATTAATAAAGTGTTTCAAAAAACATGGCTAGTGTCGTTAATTTAGAAGTTGAAGCCAATGTCATGATTTTGGGGACGCAATAAAAATTGATTATTTGCGCCTCTTATTTTCAACTAAATATCCCAAATTCTTTAATTATCCCTAAGAGCTTGACTTTTCGAAAAGCCAGTTGGAGTTAACCAAAACTCCATCACTCCATGCCGAGATTTTTATATTTTTTATCGAGGATTTTCTAGTCCGTTTTAATCTCACATCATAGACATTTGCTCTTTCGTCGTTTAGTTCTCGTATTGAGTGCCATATCTTTTGGACTACGAGTTTTTCTCCCAGCTCTATTTTTGATCTAGGGTCCTTTGAAATTACTGTTAGAATATCCCCAGGTCTTGCATTGAACCATAGTCTGGCCTGTTTCAAATTTTCCTCAACTTTGGCTTTTTCCTTACTTTTACGCCAATTTGGGTAAAGAAGTCCTGAACTTGATAAGGATTTATATTCCGAATTGGTCAATCCATTTCTACACCAATCGGCGAACTCAAGTAATTCTTCCATGGTAAACTTTTTTGCGGGACGCTTCATTTTATTGGTTTGAAATATAAAGTCATTGAAATATTGAATTGGTACACGAGTTTAAATTTCCCATCGTAACCTGGTTACTTATATCCAATACGTTTTCTGGGCCCGGTCTCTTTGACGATAAGCTTTTTGATCGCGTCAAAGACCACTTTGAACTGCTGGTCGTATTTCCGTTCCATAGCCAGTATTTGTTTCTCCAGCTCCTTGTTCGATTGAAAAAGCTTTCTGAGTTGGACAAAGGTTCTCATTATAGCGATATTGACATCAAGTGCCTTTTGGCTTCTAAGTACACTGGAAAGCATAGCCACCCCTTGTTCGGTAAAGGCCATGGGAACGGCCCCACCTAAAATACTTCTGTTGGGTATCACATTCTGTGATACCAGTTCATCTATCTCAGGGACGCTGAGCTCGAACATGAAATCCTCCGGAAACCTGTCGAGGTTCCGTTTGACCTGCTGTTTTAACGATCTTGTTTCCACTTCGTATAATCTTGCCAAATAAAAATCCAAGATTACCTTGTGCCCCCTTAAATAATGGATTGTTTCGGCAATGGTTTCTGATACGATCTTTGTCATATTTGGTCGGTTTTGGGGTATCACAAATTGTGATACCCCTCTTTAAATTTTCTTCTTGAAGGTCATTAAGGCATCCACTATAGAGGACTCCAATTCCTTATATTCCTCCTGTACATCCGTTTGGTACACCACGTTCTCGCCGATATTGTGCTTTTCGATAAACTCGTTATCGTACGAAAAGATCCACATCATATTATAGCCCAACGTATAATAATATAGTGCCAGCTTTATAGTGGTAAGGGAAATGGTTCCCCTTTCGACGTTCGCGATGGTCATGGGATTCATATCAAAACGCTCCGCAAGTTTTTTCATTGAGAATTGACTCGTAATTTGATTGTCGGTGTCCTTCTTGACCAGTTCTTCGCGTATCATACGCAAACGCTCCCCGATGTAAGCAAAGTCCTTCTTTGACCCTTTCATGATTTTTTCTATATCTTCCATACTATTTAGTTTACTAGTTTATATGACACTTCAGCTATCGGCATTCTTGATTGGTGAATTTGAGGCTATGCTAAGTTGCTATTCATTATTCTTCTTTGGTTTCGACCGGAAAACTCGAATATAAAGCCTCCAGATCCTCTTGTTCGGCAGCGGCGAACAAATTCACTTCCTGGCTTGCCGACACCTTTTCGAATGTCGGGATTTGATGGACCTTTAAGAACGCATCTGCCAATTCCCTGCTCGGCTTCTTACGATATTCTTTCATGAAATGCGCTGCGATGGCCTCTTCCTTCTCTAGGGATTCCCCGATCTGATCACCCATTTTATTTTTATCGAAAACGGTGGATTCGAGTTGCTTTCCCGTGCTTATCAAATATTCCTCCTGAACTAAAGTATCGATATCCTTAATGACTTTCAAAAAATTGATATCCAACACATTATCGATTTCCTTGTCAATGTACATCCGGTCCACTAACTTAAAAATGAAAGCCTTTAGATCTTCTTTTGAAGTTTTCCTTCTTGAAAGCTCTTCCAAACGGGGCAGGTGGTCAAAAAGTTTCAGTTCACGTACCAATGCTATGAACTGCATACGTTTTATGGTATTGGAATAGTGCTTATGGGCAAACTCCTTTAGATATACATTGTAAAAATCAATATAGTCCAATTGCTGGAAATCGATTGCATGGACATTATCGAAAAAATCAAGGGTCCCAATAAGTCGTAGCTTTCCTTCGACCAACTCTTTATGGTTCTTGCATTTAAAATGGGTATGTACGGGAATATCGTATCTACCTTGAATTTTCTTCGAGGCCATATTAGGTCTTATCTGGCCGAAACATAGTTTTTGTTCAATGGGATTTTCAAAGGTGTCGGCAACGATTCCCCCAAAATGACCTGTGGACATGCTCGTAATCTTACTCTTCGGCAGCAGTTCGGAGAGAATGGTACTATAATTGACCGTAGTGTCGTTATTGGAAACCGTTTTGCTCTTTTTTTCCTGATGTATCCTACCGAATATTTCACTTATCCGTCTTGCGGTTTCTCCTTTGGCGGCCCCACTGAAAACGTTCGAGCAATTGTCGAATATAACCTCCGCAAGTTCTCTACCGTAATCCGCGATCAGTTGCGTGACGCTCTGGATGCCCAATATGGTAGCGATATAGTGCGACCTTCCGGTATCGATTATCTTTCGAAGCCCCATAATAAAGACAGTCGGGACTTCATCGAAAATCAATCCTAACGGTCTTCCCCCGGGTTTATTGACTACTTGCAAGGTCTTATTGATGTAGAGGCCGATAGGGGCCGCGTAGACTTCCGAACGGTCAGGATTGTTTTGGATACACACGATTTTAGGTTTTTTGGGATTGTTGATATCCAGGCGAAAATCGTTACCGGTCATGATATAGTAGATTTCCTTGTTGGCCAACATCGATAGTGAAATTTGTGCGCTCGCGGTCTGCCCTGCCAATTGCTGGCCCGCTTGTCTTTCCATGGCATCCTTAAATGGAATCATCAAGGTGCGTACCTCCAGGTCCTGCATCATGATTTCCAACAGGTACTCGATGTTGACCATGGATAAGGTAATGGCGTGGGGAAGCGTACATATGTTCTTGCCCAATTCCTCGGATTTCTTCTTCAAGTACCAAATCAGTCCCGAAACGAAACTTATGGCGCTCTTCGCGAAGAAATCGCTGCGCTTTATCCAATCCTTGTTCAGGTTTTTCATGATAACGGTGGCCGCATCCGCAGCATCGGACTGGTTCTTCATCAAATACGGATCGATGGGATTGCAACGGTTCGACTTTTCGATGTTATCAAAACTTATGACGTAGAATTCCGGAATTTTTACGGTTCGGGGGACCTTGTCATTTTCGGGCCGTTCCCTTTTTCTTCTGAGGTAGTTGTAGGCGATTTTGCTCAGGGTGTCGAATTTAAAATCATAGAGCAGCATGGTAAAATCCTTTTCTATCATTTGCTCGATAATTTCCTCGATCAAGGCAAAGGACTTTCCGCTACCTGGCGTACCGATAATCAACAAAGCGCGAAAAAGGTTGACAAAATTTATCCAGCCCTTTCTTAATCTCCCTTTATACCTATATTCATAAGGTATGTTTACCGAATGTTCGGTGTCCACACGTTTTTCCGTTTGCCGAAACATCTCGTTCCGGTCATTGAAAGGGTCGTCATCGACCATGTTGCCGAAATTCATCGTTTGGAAAATATGAACCGTACCGGACACGGTAAATAGGAACCCTAAAAAATAGAGACCTGCGGACAACCACAACATACCGATATGGTTCGTTTTAAAATATGCAGATATTAAAAGAAGCATACAGCCCATACCAAAATACGAAAGGCCACCGGAGAGCGATTTGCCTTCCTGTTTTTTAGGGTTGTATAACAAGACCGCACCAAAAATGCACATCACCAACAATCCCCTGCTTTTCAGGGGGCTTTGTAAGGGTCCAAATCGCATCAAGAACCGATAAACTATTTCGGAAAGATTGGAATCCAACTGCCGGTCCTGCAGGATGGGATAGTAGCCCGTAAAACCTATTACCGTAAATACCAGCACGGATAGTAGCATTGCCGAAAAAGCCAGATTCTTGTCCTTCATGTTGAAAACTTCAGGGTTGGAATGAAATTGAAGGACTAATTGAACATACGTTCCTTCCATTGCTCTACCACTATGTTGGACGCAAGGACGAAAGATACTTCATTCGACTTTATGTAGTCTATGGTCTTATCCATCAATAGACCGGCCTGATCGTTGATGAATTGGGCATAGGTATCCGCTTTTTGCAGACGGTGCTTTAGTTCGATATCGTTCTCTTCGACGAGTTCGTCCAAGAGGGCGACATAATATTGGTTGTCCTGTAGTTCTTCCGATAGTGGTTCCATGATATTCATGCGATATGGTTTTGTAAGTTATCGTTTTTCTTTGTTCTTTCATCCTCCCTTTCCCTGGAAAGAAAAGCGGTGTTCTTAAAATGGGAGACAATGGCCAAATAGGGGATGGCATACGTATAGGTCAACCCGAAATCACATTCGACGCCATTTGGCTTTATGGACTTGATGGTTCCTTTGTTCGTTGCGCCCTCTGGACCCTTGGGCGATTTCAATTCGATTTGATCGCCAATCCCCAATTCCTTGGGTACGACTTTTTCCATTTTTATAAATTTTGTTTTTTTCGAAACCATGAGGTCGTCGTTCCAGTCCTTTCCGTTTGATTTATGGATGTTGGCGGTAAAAGGGAGATACAGGCCGTTAATGGCGTCGAGTAAGGTCTTGAATACATTTTGTTGCCGTATGATATGGGTAGTATTGATTACTTCCTGTAAAGAGAATTCCAAAAGCAATTTATCGGAGAACCCCACACATCGAACCAAACCAAAAACATGGTTATCCCTACGGAGGTCAGAGGTCAATTTTTCCTCCAAGAGATTTTTGTGGGATGCAATCCGATTTCGCACTTTTTCAGTATAATGGATGCTCAAACTGACATTGCCATTTTTGAACGAGGCTTCCGCATAGAGGTCCGTATTGTTTTGATTGATCAGGGCCGTAAAGATCTTTAGGTCATACTCATGGCCAGATATGTCATTGTCCATGATGGATTTGAGTTCGAGGCCTTTATTTTGTAGCATTGGCGTAATCAATTGCATGAAGAATTGTAGTTTTTCCCTGTGCACGTTCCCACCGAAGGAAACGTAGAAATCATCCTTTTTGCCATGAAGTTCTTGGTAGGAAAGAAGGTCTATACCGCTTTCCCCGAAAATAATTCTGGTCGGCCTTGCCATGATTTTGGAATGAAAAAGAAAATGATCTTTTTGATTCAATACAAGACGGAACTTTTTTACTTTATTGTCGGCCCTTCTGCGGTAGGGCTTGTTATAGAGGATATAGTTTTTTGGGTCGCCCGCCAAATCATATTTGGGAAAGGCGATGTTGGCGATTCTACCGCCGTTGTCCCTAATGTGATAGGCATTGAAAATGCGGCCCCTAAAGAGCGGACTGTTTATGGTAGCTTTGCAGATTCCCCGATGGATCCGTAAATAGTTTGAATTCCGTAACGGGACTATATTGTATTTTTCTTCCAACGATTTTAAGAAAGCATTCGATTTTGTGATTTTGATAACGGTGTTCCCTAGATCGTAGGTTCGATTGGTTATTTCCAAACCGCTTTCTATGGCTTTGTAGAAATTGGCACTACGTTGCAAAAGGTATTTAAAGAACAGGCCCTTGTCGCAGGAATCGTTCCGGTTGAAGTAGGTCATGGGTTTGCGCATCGTCTGCAGTACAATGCGGTCCTCGTCATTTTGAAACTCCATAGACCCGGCACTTTGTTGTACCAACTTGTATCCGTTCTGATGTAGGTACATCGGAAAATTAGCCTCTTCATTGATCTGGGCAATCAAATTTTTATAGTGTTGCGGGTTATCCCCGTAGTTTGGACTTTGCATGGAAAGGTTTTAAAATGGCCGACACACCAAGCATGTCGGCCATTACATTGAGTTGGTAATTATTGGATTACATACTTATGGCGTTGCTAGGCTGTTTCTTTTTTTTTTCGCCGCTTACCGTTATCGCATCCTTGGTTTCCATATCCTTGACCTTTGCTTTTTCCAAAGATTTAGTAATAAAGCGCTCGGCTCTCGGGCTGTAGCTGACCATATAGGTCAAGGGCCCCTTCTTGGTTGCCTTGATCGTTATTTTCGTCTCCTTGCCCTGATTTAAGGAATCCGCCTGTTCTTGGGTCAATTGTTGCCCATAGAGATAGGTGCTGGACGACAAAGCCGATTTTGTACGGATGTCGTTCAGTTTTGGCTCGTAATAGGCCAGTTTCGTGAACGATTCTCCATTGGAGGAACGGCCCTCAAAGGAAACGAACCGGCCCTCATTGACCATTTTGTCAAACTCGGCCTGTGTAAACTGGTGGTTGTATGCCTTGGCCTGGGCCAAGGTTACCTCCTCCTTGCGCTTGATTTGAACATCCAATCGGGAACCAGAAGTGGGGCTGTATACCATTTGCACCATTTTAACGCTTTCCTTGATGACACCATCTTTTGGATACGCGGATTTATGGAGGTATTCTTCCCCTCTTACGATGGCATCCTGCACATTCTCGGGGAGCTTGGCAAAACTGATATACGCACCTTCAAGCCGTTCTTTGGCCTCGCCCAACGCAAATCGCTGCGCAGGAGACTTTTGCATTTCGAGATATTCGCTCTGCTTATCGATTTCAAAGGTCAGATTGTCGGCCGTCTTCACTTTGTACGTTGTGTCGTTGACGGCGACCGCATCGCCTTTCTGCCATGCCTGATTGAGTTTTACGAACACTTTTTCTACTTGTTTTTCCATTTTTGAGTGATTTTTAATTGTTAAGGAATTTTTAATTAAGTACTTTTGAGTAACGAGCATTTCAGGAGTGATTTGCTAGTTAAGGAACGGAAAAGGGGCGGGAGCGCCCTTTTTCCATTTTTTTTATAGTGCGATTCTATATTCTTTCAACTGCACCTCCTTTCCGCTTTTGGATCGATGTTCCATGGTCTCCCATTCCGAATACCAATTACCGGACTTGGGTTTTAGAATATCTATCGCCTTGTTCAAATAGTTTTTATAGTACGACCAGACCAAAAGTTTAATGGCGTTCGTCTCCAAGGGCAATCGCACCTTGATACTTTCCTCGTTTTTGGAAACCGAGATTCCGTACCGGTTCAATCGATGCTGGTCGAGTATGTTGTTATATCTTAAAAAGCTTTGGGCCAGTTCCTTATTGTACCTTTTCGTATGGTCATAAAATCTGGAAAAGGCTTTTTTGTCGCCAATAGGGAATCTTAGTACCATATCCCTGTCCGTCAACGACAATTTGAATCCGGAATCCTTTATGAAGGTTATGAAATGAAGGTCCCGTAAATAACCTTCTATTTTCTTTTCTCCGGTAAAACTAAGCATAATCTTGTCCACTTTAACGGTTTGCCGTATTTGAAAAAGAATATCGGTTGTTTGTGAATTTATTTCTCCCAACGCCATATACACCACGTTTTTCAATTGGAATTTTTTATGAAAGGCCAAGGCCTCCTTGGGATTCTTGAAAAGAAAGAGTCCGTCAATTTTCTTGGGTATATTGGAATACCATAAGGCATGCTTCGCAGCTGATTCCCGGTAGGGGGCCACATTTTTGCCCGCGTCGACGAAATACCCGCAAACGGTATTCTGCATATTGAACAGGGGGAAAAGAATCTCCCCTTTTTCGTTTAGGAACATACGGCCGGTAAAAGAGGGTAAATCGGCAGCATCACCGTACAGGCCTTCGCCATTATTTTGGATGGGAAGTCTATAAGAATCGAAATGATTGAAATCCTTGGGCACTTTTTTGAACTCACCCTTCCAATCCCTTGATATGGTCAAAGCGTCAGTCTCCAATACCTTTGTATGGTAGGCCGCTACCTTGTCCCATAGCATTTCTTTTTGTACGCCCTCAATTTTCGAGACGTGTTCGGTGATCAGATCTGTTGCCGAGAGTTTTTCCTTCGGACGTTGGGCCTTATAGTACAAAAAGCCCTCTTCTGTATATATGACTATATAATACAGTCCGGCATTTTCGAAAATGCGATGGGTCTTTTCCGTTCGAATACTTTGGAAACCCAAGTGTTCAAAAAGTTTGGGGAGATGAATCCTATAGTCTTCCACAAGCCATTTGTTCATCATATCCTATTAATGTTTGTGTATTTGCATTAAAATAATATATTTGCTTATAAATACAAATATATGAATTTTTTTGAATTCACAACATTTCGAACAAAAAATATCATCTTGGGCATTTGGGAATGCTTGAAACAATTGGGAAGAAAGGAGTTGGCCTATCTTCTTTTATTGACGCTTGTATGCCTTGTGTATTTTGTACAGGGAGATCACAAGATGTCGGAAACGAGACTGCATGACGCCACCGTTGCCATGGCCCAGTATCAAGAACGCCTAAAACTGAATATAAATTCCGATTATGGCGATTCACTGACCGTTCAAAAAGAGCGGGAACAACTACTGATGGCCATCGAGGAACGCATCGTGACGTATCTCTATCAAATTCCCGATTATTCCTATATAGGTTCACTGGAAACGTACTTGAAATGTCGCCACGTACTATTGGAGCAACTCCCTTCCGCCGTTCCCTTGGAAAAAGGAGATTATATACTTTCGAGCGATTACGGTATTCGGAGCCATCCGATTTCCGGAAAGACAAAAAAACATTTTGGAATCGATTTGGCCGCATCCAACGGCAAACCCGTCTACGCATCGGCCTCCGGTATCATTACCGATATTTTCTATTCCGATAAGGGCTATGGAACCCATATCATAATCAAGCACCGATTCGGTTTTCAGACCCTTTATGGGCATCTGGATAAAGTTTTGGCCCATAAGGGCCAAAAGGTCGAACAGCATGAACTCATCGCTACCGTGGGAAGTTCGGGAAGTTCCACTGGCTACCACTTACATTACGAGACCATCAAAAATCAAGTAAAGATCGATCCGAGACCCTCACTTGCCTTAAAGAAGAAGATATATGAACATGTAATCCAAATAAATCCAAATAAAGATGGAGAAGAATAGCATAAAACGTTGGCAGAAGGTACTGCGTTCGGCAAGAAGGCTGTACCATTCCGTAAATAACTATAGGATGAGCGCTAAAGACCCCGATTTCAGGGATTTCAGCCTTCTGGAATACGACAAAGTAACACCTGAAGAGGTAAACGATGCGAAACGATTGGGTTTCATGAAACAACTCCAGCTTGCAAAAAGGGGATATGTAGATAAGAACCTTAAATTACAATTGGTAGCCGCAAAACGGAAAGAACGTTTTATAGAACAAGACCACAAGATTGTTCCCTTCGGAAATCTTCGGGTCATGGAAGGGGAAAAGCTAGTGGCCATGATGCAATTGGGCTTTGACACCCTTAACGAAACTTTCTGCGTAGCCTATCGCAATCATGAAAATATTCCCCTATGGAAACCTTATGACACGGTAAGATTGGAACGGTACTTTGGTGCACTGCATCCGGAAATGGGCAATAAACTTAAATTAAGCCATATTTTTTTCGATATAGGTGCTCTGAAAGTCGGCCAAGATTACAAATTGGCGATTTGTCGGGTCTATAATGATGCCGTTCGGCAAACATTTCATAGCAACACCTATTTTCAAAATAGTATTTCCTCCCCAAAGGAAGACCTATTAGTGAACCCCAAAAACTATTTTGGCCAGCAATTTTATCTGTCCTTGTCGCAAGGGAAGGAAACCATAATGACATTGACCGAGGCGACCGACCTTTATTTTGTTTTTCAGTCATTTATGGAAACGGCACCGAAACAGGAATCCATTTATTTTGAAAAGCAAGAGTTTAAGAAGCGATTTCTCGATAGCGGAATTATAGTATTGGCCCATCTTAAACATGGACTCCGCCTAGGGGTTCAAAATGGAACGTTACAGATAGGGAAACATGACGGGGCAAATGGAAAGGGGCGTTTACGCTGGGAAAATTTTGAAAGCCGGATGCAATCGGGTTCGCTCTCGGCCATTGAAAAGTACTATATATCGAAAGAGGTCATTTCAAAAAAGAACTTTTTGGTCGAAACGGATGCCATTTCCTTGAAATCCGACACCAATGAGGCCAGTCTAAAAAAGCACTATGGCACAGGAAAATGGCATTTTTTGGAAGGGAAACATCATCGGTCAGCAATGAATTCCAGACCGGTTGACGACTCGGTATTGGAACACATCAACCGAACCTATTCCCGAAGTACTAATTTCCAAACTGCGTTGGCAAAACTTCAAAAAAATCAAACCATACAAACTGCACAAATAAAACAACAATAGCATGGATCGGAATATGCTTATACATCAGGGCAACACCTTTGAGAAGGTAATGGAAACCATCGATTTTACCTACTACATGGATTTTAGCGAAGGGGACGATAACGGCAGTGTTATTCTATTCGATAGGGAAACACAAAAGTTGGTTTCGGATAACTATATGGCGAACCGTGATTTGTACGAAAACCTTTTGTACTACAATTACGAATGGATTTGTAAAAGGCTCAGATATGCCAGAAAATGTATGGTCGAAGAACACGGAATCGACCTTGCCAAGGAATATTTTCTCAAACATGAAAAAGAGTTCCAGGGAATTCTTTGCAGGTCTGAAAATATAACGGACAAATGCAATATGGCTTTACAAAAGGACTTGGGTTTTACGCTCTCAAGAAATGATCTGCAAGAAGTTCGCAAGCTTCTGAACAGTAACCAAAACAAAGGATTAATTATGTAACATAACCATCCGATCAAGTTCCTTAACTCACTCACTCAAAATGAAATACTCAAAAAAGAAGTACCTGGATTATTTGGTCAGGACGATTGAAGCACTCCACAGTCCTGAAAATCAATCCCATTTTTTCATCAACAATCCAGGATTCGGAAATATCTTCGACATTCTAAAAAATGATGCCTACCGGGCACAGCTCATTAGGATATTGGAGAAATATTATGGCGAAGAATACACAAACACCATTATCGGTAGCCTAAAAAAAGGATCGCTTAATTCTTTTTACACCCCCGAGCCGATTATCGATGCAATATCCCACTATTTAAAAACCCAAGGGTCCTTTACTCCTAAAACCATTCTTGAGCCAAGCGCCGGTAACGGGCTGTTCATTCGGGAATTGTTGAGGCGCTATCCCTCCGCGAAGTTTACCGCTTTTGAAAAGGAGATACTAACCGTACGAATATTGGAGCACAACTTCAGGTTCCGGCAGCGGGTCAAAATCTTCGGCGTTCCCTTTGAAAACCTTTCCCGGACCGATGCTGCGAAAAGCTATGACCTGGTCATCAGCAATGTGCCCTTTGGGGACAATAAAATATTCGACAGCGGTCTAATGGGCCATCCGTTACAAACCAAGATTTCCAGAAATATCCATTCCTATTTTGTCTACAGAAGTCTTGAATGTCTAAAACCTTCAGGTGTTTCCATTTTGATATGCACCAAGAATTTTATGGACAGGACCAAATACGTTCCAATTCGGGAGCATATCATCAAGCGAAACAATTTTATGGGTGGGGTGCGTCTGCCCGATACTACGTTTTCCAAAGAGAACACGGCTATTGTAACGGATATTCTGGTTTTCCAAAATAACCGGCGTATTGAAACTTCGAACGAACAGAAGAAAATAAACAGCTTGTTTGCCAACAGTTCAGAGCAAACCGTAGGGAAAAATAATGTTCAGATAAACGACTACTATACCGAATATACCTCCCAAATTATTGGAACTATCGAAGAAGGCGGTCTCTACAACAATGCGGACTACACCGTAAAAAGCGATAAAGGCTTGGCGCATATCGCTCTTGAAATCAAAGCGTTGATGGCAGGATTTACCGTGCAACCAAAGGCGCAAAAAAAGGCCACAATTCCGGCCATTGCCCCAAAACCTAAAGAAACCTCGCAGGCGGAAGAAACGGCCATCGGTATTTCCGGTGCTGACGATCCCGAACTTAAACCTGGAAATCTGACCATCAAGCAACAAAAACTCTATAAAGTAGAAGAGGAAAACGGTTTACGGTTATTGAAAGTAAAGCCCCGGGAGTTCGATAGGCTGTCAAAAATAATAGCGCTGCGGGATACCTATTTCAAATTTTTACGGGCACCCGAAGAACAGATCGACAAGGTAAGGGACGAGCTAGACTATCAATACGATGCCTTCAATTTCCAGTACGGGCGGCTCCATGACAAAGCCAACTATCCCTTTGTGACCTTGGATATTCAGGGGCCTTTGATTTTGGGGCTGGAAACACCGAAAGACGGAAACTTTATCAAATCGGAGGTTTTCAATAAATCATTCCGGTCGATTTCAAAAGAAAAGCCGCAAGAGCCGAAGAAAGTGCTCAGCTTGGAAGATGCCATTTATTATTCCCTGAACAAATTCAATCGAATAAAATTGGATTCCCTGGTTTCGAACACGGGCATGGAACAGGACGAAATCATAAAAAAGGCTTTGGATCTGCAACTATTGTTTTTGGACCCGAAGGAGCAGGGATGGGAACTGGCCCCCAAGTTCCTGTTTTTATCGGGAACCATTTACGAAAAACTGAATGCCTATCGCAAAAACGATTTTGGGGAATATCAGTCCTATGTGGACAAATCCTATATCGAACGTACTGTTGTTGCCTTGGAAAAGGTAAAGCCACCGATGACCCCTTACGAGGATCTGGATATCAAACTCCATGAACCGTGGTTTCCCATTGAATATACCCAAGCCTTCATTTTCGACACCTACCGCTCCTTGGTACATATCGCCTATAACGAGAGTACCTCCAAGTACATGGTCAAAATCGAAAAGACGGATTATGAGTATATCAAAAAATTCAGCGTGCGTACGGAACATCGCTATTACAATTTCAAAGAGATATTGGAAGGCGCATTGAACTCCACCATACCCTACGTCACAAAAGGCTCGAAACAATATAAGCGCACGGACAAGGCGAAAATGCAGGAAATACGCATCAAGTTCGACCTTATTTACAAGGAGTTTACCGCATACATCTTGGGCAAGCCTGAAATCAAGGCGCAATTGGAGCGTATTTTTTACAATACCTACGATGCCCAGGTCCATCCGAAATACGACGGTGACTACCTTCATTTTGAAGGGCTGCAATATTTTACCCCGTACAAAAGCCAAATGGATACGGTTGCGGGAATCATCGTAAACCAAGGCCTTTTGGTCAACAAGGAAGTCGGTTTTGGAAAAACCTTGGATATTGCCCTTACGACCCAGAAACTAAAGGAGCTGAACCTCTCGGAAAAGACATTGGTCATCGGTCTTCGCTCCACCGTGGTGCAATTGGAACGGGAGTTGTTAAATGCATTTCCCACGATGAAACTATTGGTGGCCCATGATAAGGTAGTAAACGGGAAGACAAAGCGAGACACCTTTTTTAAGAAAATAAAAAATGGCCGGCATGACGTCGTGCTGATGAGTCATGACACGTTTAAGTTCATACCCCAATCCCCCGAGATCATCCATGAAATCATAAGCGAGGAGCTGGCAAACCTTGAACGCGACCTTAGCGTAATCAACGAAAATAAATACGATGTAGGCAAAAGGGTGCTCAAAGGTCTGGAGAAACGAAAGGAAAACCTGAACGTAACCTTGGAGCAGGTCTATTACCAGATCAAAAGCAAACAGAACGATGCCATCGATTTTGAGCAGATGGGGTTTGAACATATTATGGTAGATGAATCCCACAAGTTCAAGAACCTGATGTACACAACAAGGCACCACAGGGTTGCGGGGCTGAATACCAACAAAGGCTCCGAACGCAGTAAAAACCTTTTGGTGGCCATCCGAACACTGCAGAGGGCAAAGACAAGGGATTTTCAGACCACTTTTCTATCGGGTACGCCCATTTCCAATTCCATTACGGAGGTCTATGTGCTGTTCAAATATCTAATCCCGCATAGAATGGAACAGATGAACATTACATCATTCGACCAATGGGCACAGGTCTTCGCCAACAAATCCTATGAATTTGAACCTACCGTCTCGGGGGATTATAAAGTTCGCGAACGCTTTCGTTCGTTCAAGAAAATGAAACTGTTGTCCTCACTGTACAATGAGATTTCCATAATTGTCAACGGAACCACGCACCAAATCGATAGGCCCAAAATGCAGCTCGATGTGCACACGCTAAAACCCACGGCGGCCCAATTGGAATATTTTGAACAGATCAAGGAATTTCTAAGAACGGGGGACAGCAGCCTATTATATGGGGATAAGGACTATACGGAAGACCAAAAAAGCGCCCTCTCACTGATTGCCTTGCACCACATGAGAAACGCCTCCATAGACCCAAGGATGTTGAACCAGAACCTAGAAGATCCGGGCGATGCCAAACTGCAGAAAATAGCCTCCGAGGTATATGACACCTATAGGAAAACGGACGCTTTTAAAGGTACACAGGCCATTTTTTCGGACCTGGGCGTACCGAAAGACACATTTAATATTTACGATGAACTCAAACGCATTCTGACCGAAGAATTCGATATTCCCAAAGAAGAAGTGGTATTTATCCATGATTTCAAGACCGACAACAAGCGGCTGGAATGCTTTAAGCAAGTGAACGAAGGCACTTATAGGGTCATCATCGGTTCTACTGAAAAGTTGGGGACCGGTACCAATATCCAAGAAAGATTGGTACGCATCCATCACGTGGACATTCCCTATCGTCCGACGGACATCGACCAACGAAACGGTAGGGGAGTCCGTAAAGGCAATATTGGCGCAAAGCAGCATTTTGGGGACAAGGTCGTTGTTTCCTTTTACATTGTCGAAAACTGTACCGATGCCCTCATGCTCAACAACGTCAACATCAAGAAAAATTTTATCGAGCAATTGACCAATGGCACCATACAGTTCAATCGGCTGGATATGGGCGCGGTAAACGATGAGGGCACCATAGATTACAAAACGCTCTTGGCGGTCGCAAAGAACGACCCGTTGTATCTGGAAAAAGAGGAATTGGGCAAAGAATTGGACGAACTGGAACTGGAACGATCCATTTTCAAGAAGAACCGTTTGGAGGCCAAGAACAATATCGCCTTTTATGAAACCGAACTGACAAGAACGACAAAGAATATTGACAAACTTGAAAAAGACCTGTCCTTGTGGACCACGCTGCAAGAAAAGGACGTTTACTATAGTGCATTGGGAAAGGCACTTGATAGCCCCGATACCATGGATGCCAATATGTTGGGCCAAATACTTAATTCGAGGTTACAGGCCAAACGGGAAGAAGTTGGCCAGCATACCATTATGACTATATCCAATGCAAGACTGGTTCTTGACGTAGAAGACAAATTGCACCACCGCTTATTGGTACTTACCCCGAATGCCTCCTATGGTTATGGTTCCAAGAGAATCGTGGCCAACTGGCAAAGCCTGACCGACTATGTTTACAATGCCCTATCCAAAATCCCGAAATCCCTCTTGGCACAAAAGGAACATCTGGCCGAGTACAAAAAATCCATAAAGGCCAACCGGAAAGTATTGGAACTTGAATTCGACAAGACCGAAAAACTGGCATTGGTTCAGAAAAGGCTCGTAGAAATCAATACCGACCTTGATGAAAAGTACGATGCCGAACCGGAGGAAAAAGAAGAGAAATGTAACTCACAAAGTGCACGGTCACAGAATATAAACATGAACCAAGAAATTTCAATGTAAGGTTTAGGGCGTTGCCCGGGCTATCCGCTATATCGCCCTTGCGGGCCCCAAGGTTTCGTAAGCCCAAAAAGAGCTCCGTTGTCGCTTTCTTGGGCAACGAACCCTAACGGCCCGCCGCGTTCGATGCCGCTGCTATCCCTAACGCTTGCTTTTTACTCCTTGACCATTCTCTCCGTAAAACGCCTTATAGGCGATTGATTTTCATTTCGTTCTAACCAATCATTAAATAAATTCAGCTCAGAAGCTCCACAGTTAATTACATATTCAACACCCATAATTACAAGAACGAAATAATATATGCCCGGTTCGATGATTAAGAAATCCAATTCGTGAAGTACTTCGTAGGGTTTAGGATTGAATATAGGGTCTACAAACCGCGCCTCTTCGGAATAAATTCTACGCTGACTATAAATCCATTGTTCTCCTTTTCCAAACCGGGCATATTCACGTAATGGGTCTAATTCGGACATATCAATAACTTCATTCAGATTTGACTGGTTATGACCTGCTTTTAAAGCAAATAACTCCAGAGCGGTCTTTGCAAGAAAACGGGACATTTGGTAGTTTTTGTTTTCAGGCATATCCACCACTTCAAACATTAATTTATTGACCTTCTTGTTGCGTATTAAGTTTATTACTTTAGTATCATCGCCTCTAAAACCCAAACTATCCCCATCCATATACATATCAAACCAGCCACCATCTTTATGCGGAAATAGGGTTTTGTATGGGATGTTACGCTCTTTTTTAGATTTGATATTGTTTCTAAATCTTACATTTTGGAAATACTTCATCTCCAATAATGGTTTCTCAATTTTCACGGCAAAATATTGGTTACATTCATCACATACCACACCAGGTCGAAGAATCAATTCTTTATTGCCTAACGATTCTGGAATGATATGCTGAATACTTGAAGACCTGCCGGACGATTTCTTGCAGAAAATACAACGCATAATTCAAAAAATTAAAATAAGCTAGTTTGTATTTCAATACCCGGTGTGAAAGTTCCAATTATCATAAATGGATTTTTAGAACGATAATGAAATGCCTTGGTTGTGCCCAAATACAAATGCAAATCTTTTTTCAAAGCAAAATAGTCGAAGTATTTCTGCCTGACTTTCTCAACGGCAACCGCTTCATTTCCTTCTGCTGCCGCAAGTGTGTTTCTAAATAGTGCTCCAATTTCCCAATCTTCAATCATCATTGTACTTGACACCCCGTTTTCATCTTCAATTACATAAGAGAATTTATATGGAAGTTTTGCCACAACCTCGAAGGGTTCTTCTTCCATTTCGAATAAATTCCCTTGTTCTTGTAGCGCTTTTTGTTCATCTAATTTTTTCTTATCCCATTCGGCCGAAACTTTCTCGACTTTGAAATCGGTTACCTTAGCAGGTTTAAAGACGGCTAGGGATGTGCAGATGTCCTTATCGTGTGCTTCGGCTATAAGTGCCTTGATATCCGTATAAACTTTTCCAAGAACAATTTGTTTGCGTTTATACCAATTGCCTTTGGTATCAATTGTATTCAGAAGTGTAATCGGTGTGTCAATAGTGGCCGGTCGAAAACTTTCAGGTCTAAAGTCCTTGTCGTTATTTACAATATCTAATTCAATCCATTGGTATTTTGTATACTTCTCGTCCTTTTTTAGCTTCCTAAATGGTATAGGATATAGTCTTATCCAAGAACCGTCTTCTAGAAAACCTGCCGTACACACAAGTTCTCCGTATTTCGCCGAAAGGGAAGGGTAGGTTTTTACAGTGATAAGTACTTTTGTAAGCGCCATTTTTTTAAATATGCTTCAAATCGTATTTAAAATTAGGAGACTTCTTCAAATTTTCAGCTAGGTGGGTTCTATGGCATTGACAGGTATCGGCCTCAAAACAAGTAAGGGCAATACGCCTGTGTTTTTCCAACAAACTGAGTATAAAATTTTGACTTTCAATGGCCTCTTTTAGTACGGTCGCCTTATATTCATCGAAAAGCAAATCATAGTCTTCTTGCGTATTTAATTCTCGCCTTTTACTAGAATCAATGCCTACATCCGGAATATGGATGTACTCAATTCCCAATCGACTACAAAAACTACTTAAAGACTTTTTGCTAAAACCGTATTTCTGGCTCAAGGGGTTTCTTCTGACGTCTACAAGAAGATGGACATTGTTTTTTAGTAACCTGTTTAAGTATTCCTCTAGCGAAATACCTTCATACCCAATAGTAAATAAAACTGTAGATTCATCATTATGACGTGCAGTTACAACTCTTTCAAAAAACTTTTCTGGAAGAATTCTCTCTGCTATAATGCTATTGGTGGCATAATACGGAAAATTGATATATGTATGTTTTGTAATGACATCCGTTTTCATGCTTCCGTAAAGCTCGAAAGTTTCGTTGACAAGTTGCTTATCTACTGGGGTAAGTTCTTTATAATATTTCTTCTTTACATTAAGACTATAGGTTTTCTCTGATTCAACTAACCAATCATGTTTTACCATAGCCGCCAAATCCGCCTTCAGAGAATACGAATAGCACCCATATCGATAAGGAACGAAATCATAGTTGGGTTCTTTCTGCATTTGGGTCAACAAAAACATAAGTTTTTGAAGACGAGTGCTTTCCAATCCATCTTCAAACTTTTCCAGTAAAGCAAAAACCAACTTTCTTCGATAAAACATGATGTAAAATTACTTATTAATAAACAAACAGAAATATCAAGGTAATTCCTTAATGAAAAAGAACTACATGAATGCAAACGTAGAATAAGCGTTTTGATTGTTATTTCGGATGTAGAATCCAGCGCCCTATCGGGCGCTTTTTTGTGGACAGGGAGAAGGAAGAAAAGGGTGGATTTTAGCCTGTTTTTACGAGGATTCCCACGGGTATGGGCGTATCTTGAAAGAGAGTTAAGGAAGGAGCGGGGCAAATTAATACGGTGCAAACCAAGCCCCGCTTTTAACTAAATTTTTTTAAGAACTATAAATACCGTTACTATGACAGACTTCTTTTCAACATTACGGCAAACGGGTATAGAACAATATGGCATAAGTGTCTCTTTTGATGGGGATTCGGTCAGCGTGTCCGTTTTGCCCAAATCGAGTGCCAAGGACAAGGCCCTCCAATCCATAAAACCGCTTACCCTACGGGGAAACGTAACGGAAGTGGACGAGAAATTCTTTCAAGTTCTTCAAAAACCATTGGAGCAGACCAAGGCACTTTTCAGAAACACCGTTGCTTTTGAAAAAGCCTTGGCGGAAACCGAACAAAAGACCCAACAGGCCAAGAAGAAAAAAGAATCGACTACCAAAAAGGTCACCGAGTTAAAGCAACTTCTAAAAGAGAAGGACTTTAACCCCATGAGCGACCATAAGAAGGCAACGGACATTGCCAACGAAATCTTGAAGATAGACCCGAACCACAAGGAAGCGCAAAAGGTCATCAAGGATATGAAAGCATACGAATCCCCAAAACTTTTTCAATGATGGAAATCGCAACGATAGAACGCAAGTACATCTACCAAGACGGCAACAACAATGCCATTGAGTTGGATGATTTGGATAGCCAATTGACCCATCAGCAAGTGATGGAACACTATTCGCAGATCTATGCCGAACTGACCAACGCCAATATCATGGACAAGGGCATAGTCAATGGCCATCATGAAATCCATTTCAAGACCTTGGCAGGAACAAAGGGATAGACCGATGAACGTAGACGAATTTCTAAATCACGAAAGATGCACCCACAAACCGACACCCCTTTTATCGAAAGAACTCAAAGAGTTCCACGCCCGATTGTTCAAGGCGGTTCAACAATCCCATTACAGGTACGGAACGCAAAGACCGAAAGTCTTGCAACCAAAGGTTTTTCCCTTTCTGACCTGAGCGTTCTGCCTATTCTTTCCAAGCCGATAATCGAGGACGGATCATCGGTTGATATAAAGGCACTTGCCAGTTTAATGGTGGATGCCACCCGTAACTTTTCGGGAAATATTGACGACTGGCGGTTTTCGGCATCCGATAGCTTGGATGATTTGATATTGCGATGTGCCAATCGGCTGAAAGAAAGGGCAAGAATTGACCATATCGAAGTTTTACGGGAAGATGCCGACCTGCGCTTGGTCTTGAAACACCATATCGGGAATCGTAGCACGGTCTATTGCATTCCGTTGCGACCCGTTATGCCCCTTCGATGGAAAAACCCTATGCTTTTTGATATACTAATGTCCTTTATCAAAAGCCTACCCTATATCAATCTTTTCCATACGGGAGAGGATAGGGTGGACTGGCTTTGGGAATATCTATTTGAGGAAGAAGCCTACCATAGGAAAAACGGGAGTGTTTTTGGTAATTGTAACTCGGTCAGGTTCTTTGGTCGCTACCAAAAGCTGTTCGACGAATACGAACCACAGGATTGGAAATTCCTTTTACTAAAATACCGTCCTCGAAAACCCCTGCACAAGGGAATCAAGGAACTGTTATCAAAAGCCGATACCATTGATTTTCGGGTGCCGTTCCGTATCGGAACAAGGGATGCCTATGAAAGTATGTTCGAGCATTGGGAATCTTTCCTGATAGTTGACGATGCGGACAGTGAATTTACCCGTTCCTATATCGAAATGCTCAACGAATGTTCCAACGAATATGACATTATTTCTGCCTATGAACTAACTACGGTCGAAAAAGGTAACCTACAGCCCTTTGAGGAAGGGTCGACCTACAAACTTAATCGATTGGAAGAATTTCTTACCGATCTCAACGAACTTTTAAGACTGCTTTGAACATGGAACAGATTGCCAATTTACGGCCCGATGAACACTTTCTTCCAAAATTTGCCATTATCGGTTATTCCCAAGAAGAAGATTATTACAACAGGGGGCACTACTTTTCATATCACAACATCGTAGGGGCAAAGCTTACGGCAGGGATGCCGCTGACCAAGGATACCGCCCGAAACCTCTTTAGGTGTTTGGAAGGGGATTTGATAAAGTTCAGGTTTAAGGGAATGTTGCCCAAGAACCTTATTCATTTTGATTTCAAAGGAAATCTCCAACTGGTATGGTACGTCCATCCAAAACAGCACACCCTGTATTTCGATACACGAACGGGTATCGCTTCGGGAAATTATCCCTTGCCAAAACTGATCTTCAAGCTTGAAGGGAACACCCTTAAAGTCTTTGCCCTCCATCGAAAGGATACATTGACCGACACCGTTTCATTGTACCACGCACCGTTATTGAACGTAGGGAGGCAAGGAAATGTATGTATGGGCAATGCCTCGATGGATTATGACGGCTTTGACTATTACGAGGACATCATGGGGTTTGTCGAGCAGCAATTCTTTCGTTCCGTTTTTACGGCTACCCATCACAACAACATTGCGAAAGGGAACATTGTGGATGTAATGAAACGGAATTTCAGGAAAACATTCTTTGATGACGCTCTACTGAAAAAAAACAAATTGACCTTAAAGGATTTATATGAAAACTAGAATTCATTTCGCTCCCAACTACTTTTACAATCCAACACATCCCATAACCATTGCATTGATCGGGGTAGGGGGTACAGGTTCCCTGATGCTGGCACGGTTGGCACGGATGGATTTTGCCCTGCGCCAAATCGGACACCCAGGTTTGCACATAATCGCCTATGATTCGGATATGGTTGAAAACAACAATGTTGGCAGACAACTCTATGCCCTTAGTGATGTAGGGGAGTATAAAGTGGTCAATGCCGTCAATAAGGTAAATATTGCCTTTGGTCTGCAATGGGAAGGAATTCCCATGGATGCACTTCCCGATGGCGAGGATATTCGGGCGAACATCATCATCACTTGTGTCGATAATGCCCGATTTAGAACGCTGTTATCAAAATCGCTTGCATTTCCCTTCAAGGGGTCTGAATATCAAAGCATGTTCTATTGGCTGGACATTGGCAACTGTAGGGATAGTGGGCAATTCGTGTTAGGAACTTTGTTCGAGGAAGAACGAAATATGGAACGGGAAGATTTTGAAATGGTGGACAAACTCAAAAACATCATCGATTTTTTTCCCGATTTGGATGCCCATGACATTCCCCGTCTTCAAGGTGCGGGATGTGCCTATTCCGATAAGCTGAACGAGCAATCACTTTTCATCAACGATGTACTGGTCGCCCATGCTTCCGATTGCCTATTTCGGTTATTGTACCACAAGCAGATTCAAAAGCATGGGGCATTTGTGAATTTGGAGAGTGGGAAGGTCAATTCGATTTTGGTCTAATTGAGAATTAAAATATTGACGCTAAAAAATATCAGACATGGAAACGTTGCATTATAAAGGATATGAAATCAAAATCGAGCGGGATGATTTTCCCCAAAATCCACTTAGGGATTGGGATGGGCATGTACTTTTTTGTCTAAACCACAAACGATATGATTTGCATAATAACACCGATTTTGATACCAATGAATTTGAGAGTTGGGAAGCTATAAGAGAAGCTATTGAAGATGAATATTGCCCCTTGGCCATATTGTCAGTTTTCATGTACGACCACGGTGGCATTACTATTAAGACTAGCCCTTTTATTTGCTGTTGGGATAGCAGCCAAATCGGTTTTGCCTTTATAGATATTCCTACGTTGAAGCAATGGGGTTTACGGGCAGGGGATAAAACTGCCAAGGAATTGGAAGAAATGATTAGGGACAATGTTCGGTTGTACGATGATTATTTGACGGGTAATGTATTCGGTTACTCCATTGCCGATTCCAGTGGAAATACTTTGGACAGTTGTTATGGCTATTATGGGGATTTGGGAAAGGAAGATATGATCGGGGAAGCAAAATCAAATGATGAGCATTACTTAAGGCAAAAGATCGTTAAACACGCTATTAAAGTGAAAAGATGGATCAGGTCACAAGTTCCATTAATATATAGGCAATCAATTGGCCAAATTCATTTTTACTCTAAATAACAAAAATGAAAACAAATAAAAAGAACAGATCTAACATCAAAGAACAGCATTACGGGACAATTCACAATTTCGTCTACCACAACGAAAGGACAGGATTATATGGTAAAAAGTTGGAAGCCTTGTACCGATTGGTGCAATGGAAGGGAAAACCTCTTGATTTTCCGACTGACCATAAATTCTATAATGTCAAGGTTATAGAATATGCCGATAGGGATTTCATAGGTTTTATCAGAACGGGGTTTTCAAAAAAAGCTTTCTTTCCGTGTAAATTGCAGACCGTTGCGCTTCGGCTTTTGGGTAATACTGGCAAATCAAAAGCACCATTGCAATGACCATGTATGCACATTTAATCACGATTTTTAGAAAAATCGACCCAGAAAAACTGTATTGGGAGTTTACCTATTTTGAGGAAAGGTCTTTTCAATCCGCAGCATTTGGGGCAAGAAAAAAAGAATTATTCAAAATTGATGGCAAATTCTACCGTGTGGATATAGTCGAAAAAATTAGCCCTTTGAAACAGCTTCCGAATTTGGTGGTCAAGCACGGTAGGCACACTATTTTTAGAGACTATGTGGAATGATAAGGAAAAACCAAAAATGTTGTACATATGTTGTACAGAACAAAAAAACCCAAGATTTTCGTCTTGGGTTTTTTATCATCAAAAAGTAGCGAGAGGGGGACTTGAACCCCCGACCTCTGGGTTATGAATCCAACGCTCTAACCACCTGAGCTACCTCGCCATTTACTACAATATTTCAATTTTGTCTCCGGGTTATGAATCCGACGCTCTAACCAGCTGAGCTACCTCGCCGTGTTTTTGCTAAGCGGGTGCAAATATATGTTTAAATTTTCGCTGAATCAAAATTCAAGATTAATTTATTATTTGATATTTATTTTTATATCTTCCCAAACTATACTAAAGTTGAAAAACGATTTAAAGAACACAATAATGAGTGATAAGGTCAAATTTGAATTGGAGTTTGTGATACAGGCTTCACCTCAGTTGCTTTACCAATATATATCCACCCCTTCGGGACTCTCTGAATGGTATGCTGACAATGTTAATTCTCGTGGGGAAATGTTTACATTTATATGGGATGGTTCAGAAGAAAGGGCAAAAATGCTGAAACGTAAAAGTGAAGAATTTGTGAAACTGGCCTGGGAGGAGAATCAGGACGGCTCTTTTTTTGAAATGAGAATCATCGTGGATGAAATTACCAAGGATGTATCCCTTTTTATAACAGATTTTGCGGAGGAAGACGAGGTCGATGAAGCTAAAATGCTTTGGGAAAACCAAGTTTCGGATCTTAAACAGGTTCTTGGTTCCACCTAGCCATTTCTCAGGTAAACCGTATATTTGGTCCCGATTTTAATCGGGACTTTTTTATGGTCAATTGTAACGGAGAACTTTTAGCGGAGGATAAAGCGATTTTCACCCATCAAAACAGAGCTTTCAAATACGGGGATGCCCTCTTTGAAACGGTTCGTTTTGTAAACGGTACCCTCTTTTTTTGGGAAGACCATTATTTTAGATTAATGGCTTCGATGCGCATTTTGCGCATGGAAATCCCTATGGAATTTACTTTAGAATTCTTAGAGCAAGAAATCAAAAAAACCATTGAATCCAATCAGTTGCAAAACGGTGCTGTGCGCGTTCGGCTAACAGTTTATAGAAAAGAGGGCGGGTTGTACGCACCGAGCACCAACGATGTTTCCTACGTGATCGAGACAAGCATCATGGATTCCCCTTTTTATATTATTGAAGAGGAAAACTATGAGGTGGAACTTTTCAAGGATTACTATGTCAACAAGGACATGCTTTCCAACCTGAAGACCACGAACAAAGTGCTGAACGTGGTCGCCAGTGTTTATGCCCAAGAGAATGGCTACGCCAACTGTTTGTTGGTGAATACCGATAAAAAAGTAGTGGAGGCCATTAATGGAAACCTTTTTTTAGTGACGGGCAATCAGGTGAAGACCCCGCCATTGAGCGATGGTTGTTTGGATGGTGTGATACGGAAAAACCTCATGAAAATCATTGCCGGTTCAGAAGATCTTGATTTGGTCGAAGAGTCCATTTCTCCGTTCGAGCTCCAAAAGGTGGACGAACTGTTCATCACCAATGCCATTTCGGGCATACGGCCCATTAGTAAATACCGAAAAAAAGAATTTGGAAACAAGGTGGCAAAGAGCTTGGTGGGCAAACTAAATGCAAAGGCGAGGATCGCTTAGTTGAGCGATGGGTTTTCCGGGGCATTCGACCATAACAGGTAATCGCCCCCGAGTTCCATCATTTTTTCTTTCCAAAAAGCGATAGAGGATTTTTCCAGAATACTGCTTTCATATTCATTGGGAAGCACTACCCAGGATTTTGAGGAAAGTTCTTGGTCCAATTGGCTGATTCCCCATCCCGAATAACCCAAAAAGAAACGGATATCCTGTTCCGTGATGGTTCCGTTGTTAATGAGTTCCACGGTCATTTCAAAATTTCCGCCCCAAAAAATTCCATCCGATATTTCGATACTGTTCTCTATAAGTTCGGGTACCTTGTGTATAAAATAAAGATTGTCCTGCTCCACTGGTCCACCATTGAACACCTGAAAAGGTATGGTAATGTCCGAAACAAGATCGCAAATGGTATAGTCCAGAGGTTTGTTCAGGATAAAGCCCACCGAGCCTTCATTGTTGTGCTCGGCAATAAGTACCACGGACCTGTTGAATGAAACGTCACCGGTAAGTGAAGGTTCGGCAACGAGTAAATTTCCTTTTTTTGGTTTTTGACTTACCATTTTCATAGTATTCTTGTATTTAAATTTAACATAATAATTAACATATACAAAAAACAAAAACCACTTTAAACTAAAAAAGCACCCCAAAAAGAGGTGCTTTCATATATTACTACATTATTGATTAATTTACTGCGCTGCTCAATTCAGCACCTGCTTTGAACTTTACAACGTTCTTAGCAGCAATCTTGATAGTAGCTCCAGTTTGTGGATTTCTACCTTCTCTCGCGCTTCTTTTGGAAACTGACCAAGAACCAAAACCTACTAGAGAAACTCTATCTCCCTTTTTAAGCGTTCCTTCTACATTTCCCAAGAAAGATTCCAATGCTTTTTTTGCTGCTGCCTTAGTGATGCCAGCATCAGCTGCCATAGCATCGATTAATTCTGTTTTGTTCATAATGGAATTAAATTAATTGTTGTTAATATAATTTTAATGCTAAACAAATTTATATGGATTCTCCAGTAACGCAAGTAAAACCAAGGGAAATAGGGTTTTTTGTTGATAACTTGAAACGTTTGTTGATAAAGTCGGAAAAAAATGACATCTTTTTGCAGCCCACTCATAGTAAGGCCTTAGAGAAGATGGGCATCATTTTCAAGATTTAATCCGTTCAAAACTTCTTTTGCCTCCATTCTTCGCTTCCCCGGCAACTGCAATTCCAAAAGGGAAATATACCCGTTTTTTACGGCCACTTTCAACGATTTTTTATCCATTAGCAGTTTTCCCAGAGCAAAATTATGCTCGGCGGGTTCCATGGCAGTTCTAAAAATTTTCATTTGGTCCGAATCTCCACCATTTATAAAGTTTGTCCACGCACCGGGATAGGGACTTAGGCCCCTAATGTGGTTGTAAATGTGCTGCATGGGCGCGTTCCAATCGATCTGACAGGTTTCCTTGTGGATTTTTGGCGCTGCCTTGAGGTTCGGACTTTCATCCTGCATCTGTCGCGTAACCTCTCCCGAAGATATCTGTTTACAAGTCTCCACCACCAAATTGGCTCCGAGTTCCATCAATCTGTCGTGTAAGGTTCCGGCACTGTCATCAGGTCGTATTTTTTCTTCTTTTTGGAGTAAGATGCTACCTGTATCGATTTTTTCATCAATAAAAAAAGTGGTCACGCCCGTTTTGGTTTCTCCATTGATTATGGCCCAGTTGATAGGTGCAGCTCCGCGATATTGGGGCAGGAGGGAAGCATGAAGGTTAAAAGTGCCGTGTTCCGGCATTTGCCAAACTGCTTTGGGCAGCATCCTAAAAGCGACCACTACTTGCAAATTGCCGTTTAGGTTTTTGAGTTCGGCCAAAAAACCTTCATCTTTTAAATTGGTAGGCTGCAATACCTTTAAGTTATGTTTTACCGCAAATTGTTTTACGGCAGATTCCTGGACCTTACGGCCTCGGCCTGCAGGCCTGTCGGGAGCGGTAATGACCCCGACTACGTTAAAATCGGCATTTAAAAGTTGTTTTAGGGTGCCCACGGCAAAATCGGGGGTTCCCATAAATACAATGCTCAAGGATTTATTTTTTGATGTACTCATTTTTAAAATTTATTGCCACCCTTTCATCTTCCAAAAGCCCTTCCAGTGTTTTTAGAAGTTCTTTTTCATTGGCTCCAATGGCCTTTTCCAATTGACGGGAGGTATGCGGACGGATTTCCAAAAGCTCCAATACCCTCTTCTCCAGAATATAGGGTGATGCGTCCTGTTTATTTTTTGTGCAAATATCGCAAGAGCCACACTTTTCCTGAGCCTTTTCCCCAAAATAATTCAGTAGATATGTATTGCGACACACCTTTTTATTGGAAACATAACCTAACATTGCCGCCATATTGTTCTGTTTCACTTGGTTGAACTCTTTTATTTTTTTGGCAAAAAGGTTGATGGTGTGGCCATCCTCCCGGGGCACCAATAAAGTGATTTCCAGGTCAGATGTGTTATTGTGGTACACTGCAATGTTATCGTCTGCAAGTTGTTGGAGCAGATGTTTCAACCGTTCTTCGCCCGTACCCGTTTTTTTGGAAAGCATGTACAGGTTGATTTTGGTCTCGTATTCCGTGATGCCGCCATAGGTCCGCAATATGGTCTGGATGATAGGTGCGGTTTTCCTATTTTTATCCAGATAATTGAATATTTCCGATTTTGAGGCCACAAACTGAAGGGTCGTCTTTTCCTTGAAGTTTTCGGCCAGTGCCAAAACTGAATTTTGGTCCAAAATGCGAATTGCATTAAAGGTCATGTTCGGGTTAAACTCGTAGCGCTTGCAAAACTCATTGAATTTGAAGGCCAATGGTTCCGATACCAGTTCCCCGTAGGATATTTGAAAATAGTTATTGAGTTTGGAATATACCTGTTTGACGAAAGCAACATCGGGCAAGGTGGACAAAAACTGTTGTTTTGCCTTATCACCGTCATCGTTTGAGGCAAGCAGGATGGCAGTGGAAGGTTTTCCGTCCCGTCCGGCCCGTCCCGCTTCTTGAAAATAACTTTCCAAACTATCGGGAATTTGGTAGTGCACCACTAGTCGTACATCCGGTTTGTCCACCCCCATGCCAAAAGCGTTGGTAGCGACCATGGCCCTTACCTTCCCATTCAGCCAAAGGTTAAGCTTTTCCTCCTTTTCGGATTTGGGAATCCCTCCATGATAGTAGGAAGCGGAAATTCCGTTTTGAATCAAAAAATTGGTGAGGGAAATGGACATTTTTCTGGAACGGACGTACACAATTGCACTTCCGGGAATTTTGTCCAGATATTTTTTGAGTTGGTACCGTTTGTCCTCCGATCGTTTTACCCTAAACTGGATATTGGACCTAGCGAAGGAATCCTTGAAAACCTTGACCTGTTCCAGCTTCAGGTTCGTCAGGATATCATCCATCACCCTTATGGTTGCCGTGGCGGTCAATGCTATCATGGGAGTCTCTGGCACCAATTCCCTTAAAATGGAACAGCCAAGATAAGCGGGCCTAAAATCGTTGCCCCATTGCGAAATACAATGAGCCTCGTCAATAGCAACAAGATTTACGTTCATTTGCTGGATACGCTCTTGAACTATGGGCTGTTGCAACCGCTCCGGGGACAGGTACAAAAACTTATAGTTTCCGAACATACAATTGTCCAACAGATCGCTCACTTCTTGCTTGCGAATACCACCGGTGAGTGCTACTGCTTTGATACCTCTCTTTTTTAACTGTGCCACCTGATCCTGTATCAAGGCCACCAAAGGTGAGACCACAATACATATACCTTCCATGGCCAAAGATGGAACTTGATAGCAAAGGGATTTGCCGCCACCCGTGGGCATCAGGGCCAGAACATCTTTTCCCGCAAGAACGGTATCGATAATATCTTTTTGGGATCCCCTGAAATCATCATAACCCCAAAAGTCCTTTAAAATCCGTATGGTGTCCTTATGCACTGTTATTTTTTGAGTGTTTCCAAAATAAAATCAATCCGGTTCAGGACTGCGTCTTTTGGCACTTCGATGGGGTTATAGCCAAATTGTGTGTATGTTTTCATCAAGGAATGGTGGATATGCTCTGCCTCCTCGAAGCTTTCCAATCTTTCATTATCGGAAACATAAATTTCTTTCCACGGGGGAACAATAAAAACAGCGTCGTATCGATGTTTTTGGCAATGTTCGATAAAATACTCGTTGTAGGGTTGTCCAAAAAAATCCATGTAGGCCAAAACATCCGGAATTCCACGGTCAAAAAAACTGATTGCCGCATTGGTTGTCAAGGATTCCCGATAATGTGCCATCCTGCCATGAAGCAAATCCTTGTTGAACTGCATGGCGTCATCCACAAAAACCAATGGATTGGAAATAAATTCCTCAGATTGGCCCTGTTCTATTGCCTTGGAGGTCATATCTCGGATAATTTCATGAAAACAATGGTAACCCTTGCTCTCCAATCCGTTTACAATGGATGTTTTCCCTGTTCCGGGTGCTCCTGTAATAACAACTTTATGTTTGCCCAAAGACCTTAAATTGATGGTACAAAGTAATGAAATAGCGCCAAGGAAAAAAAATTGTTGCGTAAGCCATATATTTGTAGAAAAATGGGCATGGATAAAAATGATACCGAAGAATTTTATGCTAGACTAAAGGAGAAACTTTTGGAGAACACCAATTGGCCGTCCGACTATCTCTATAAATTTATAGTGCCTACCGATGAAGCTCGAATTGCCCAAATACAAAAGATTTTTGACAATACTGGAGCCGTAATAGAGTCCAAAAAATCAAAAAAGGGAACATATACGAGTATTTCCGTGACGGTAAACTTGGAGAACCCGGACGAGGTTATCCGTAAATACAAGGAAGTTTCCGTGGTGGAAGGTGTTATTTCTCTTTAATGGCGCTGTTTGGCATAATTTTATTAATTTGCAGTCGTTATCGGATATACTTTCCAAACATCAAATCTCTAAACACATTACTTTGAACGACGTATACAACTTAGAATACAATACAGAGCGCCCAAAACTTTTTATTCCCGAGTATGGCAGGCATTTTCAAAAAATGGTGGACCATGCCGTTGCAATAGAAGACCGCGATGAACGCAACAAGGTGGCAAAATCCATCATTAGCGTTATGGGTAACTTGCAGCCCCATTTAAGGGATGTTCCGGATTTTCAACACAAGTTATGGGATCAACTCTTCATAATGGCCGATTTTAAATTGGATGTGGACTCCCCGTTCCCGATAACCTCAAAAGAGGTGTTGCAACAACGTCCAGAACCGTTGGATTATCCGCAAAACCATCCAAAATACCGTTTTTATGGCAACAACATCAAACGTATGATCGATGTGGCCGTAAACTGGGAAGAAGGGGATATGAGGTCTGGTCTGGAGTACGCCATAGCCAACCACATGAAAAAATGCTATTTGGTCTGGAACAAGGATACGGTAGAGGATACGGTAATATTCAATCACTTAAAAGAACTAAGTGATGGTCAGATAGATTTGGCCAAGACCGATGAAAGCCTGACAGAAAGCGGACAGTTCCTTAAGAACAGACCGAGTAGGTCCAACAACAATAACAACCGAGGAAAAAAAGGACAAAGAGGTCGTAAAAAACGATATTAAATTCCAAAGGAATACATGGGTACATTTCGAATAGAGGGTGGACACCAACTGCACGGTGAAATCACTCCACAGGGAGCAAAGAACGAAGCACTGCAGATTCTTTGCGCCGTATTGCTTTCAGAGGAAAAAATTACCATTAACAACATACCGGACATTGTCGATGTCAATAAATTGATTTCCCTTTTAGAGGATTTGGGAGTAAAAATCCAAAAGAAAGGTAAGGGTTCTTACACCTTTAAAGCCGATGATGTCAATTTGGATTATCTACAATCCGACAAATTCAAGGAAGATGGCCGAGGCCTTCGAGGATCTATTATGTTGGTGGGCCCACTTTTGGCAAGGTTTGGAAAAGGATATATCCCAAAACCGGGAGGGGACAAAATTGGAAGAAGACGATTGGACACCCATTTTGAAGGTTTTATTAAACTCGGTGCAAAATTCCGGTACAATAAAGAAGAACATTTTTATGGCGTTGAGGCCAAAAAGCTTAAAGGTACCTACATGCTTTTGGACGAAGCATCGGTTACCGGAACAGCAAATATTGTAATGGCCGCTGTGCTTGCAGAAGGCACCACCACCATCTACAATGCTGCATGTGAGCCCTATTTGCAGCAACTGTGCAAAATGTTGAACCGAATGGGCGCCAAGATTACCGGAATAGGTTCAAATCTTTTGAACATAGAAGGGGTAGAGTCGTTGGGAGGCACCGAGCATACCATGTTGCCGGATATGATCGAAATAGGCAGTTGGATAGGTTTGGCTGCTATGACACAAAGTGAACTGACCATCAAGAAGGTAAGCTGGGATGATTTGGGGCAGATACCCACAGTATTTCGGAAGTTGGGAATTACCGTCGAGCGGAAGGGCGATGACATTCATATCCCCAAACACAAGGATGGATATAAAATCCAGAATTTTATCGACGGATCTATACTTACCATTGCTGATGCACCATGGCCCGGACTTACACCGGATTTGCTGAGCATCATACTGGTTGTTGCCACTCAGGCCAAGGGCGAAGTGCTCATACACCAAAAGATGTTCGAGAGCCGTCTTTTCTTTGTGGACAAACTTATTGATATGGGCGCAAAAATCATTCTTTGTGACCCGCACCGTGCCACAGTTATTGGGCACGATTTTAAATCTACATTAAAGGCGACCACCATGGTATCCCCCGATATTAGGGCAGGGGTTTCCCTTTTGATTGCGGCTCTGTCCGCCAAAGGAACTTCTACCATTCACAATATCGAGCAAATCGATAGGGGATACGAGAATATTGATGAGCGCCTACGTGCCATCGGTGCCAAGATCGTGAGGGTTTAAATCCAAATAGATTATTTTTCTACCAATTTTCCATCAGGATAAAGGGCAAAACGACCTCTGTTCTTATCATGCACATTGTCAGGATAAGGCCAAGGCCATCCACCAAATTGGGTAAGGCGGTATTCTTGCATCACCTTTTGGATCTCTGCCTCGGTATTCATCACAAAAGGACCGTATTTGGCAACGGGTTCATCAATGGGTTTTCCTTGCAAAACCATTAAAGAAGCGGTTTCAGAACCTATTTTGATGTCGACATCTTGGTTTGGGTCTAAAACGATTCCGAACTTTGGATTGATTTTTTTATCCCCAATACGGATTTCATCACCATCATAAAAATATAATACACGGTTTACTTCGGAAGAACTTGCCTTTGGCAATGTATATTCCGATTCCGCATCCACATGAATGTTCCAAACAGCCACTTCATTTTCAGGAATGGCGGCCCAAGAGTCAGGAGCTGGAGCAACTGGGACCACATCTTTATAATTTCCTGCAACCACCTTGATGGTGGCATTTTTTTCTTCCACCATAGGAATATCTTCGTCCCACAACATTTTAAAGTGAGGGTCCACGAACTTTCCAGCTTTGGGCAAATTCAGCCAGATTTGAAAAAGTTCCAGGGTATTTTCCTCATCATCCTTTAGCAATGGAAACATTTCGGAGTGCTGCACGCCTCTTCCCGCGGTCATCCATTGCACATCACCTTTACCAAATCTGCCAGCAGCCCCCAGTGAATCGGAATGGTCACAAAATCCTTTGTTGACAATGGTTATGGTCTCAAAACCGCAGTGGGGGTGCGATGGAAATCCTGGGATGGTCTGCCCGTGGTACATGCGCCATTTTTTGCTTGGATCAAAATCACTTCCCAAGTTTCTTCCCTTGAGCAAGGATTCATCCGGCCCCATTTCGCCATTGCCTTCTGGAAAATGGTCCAAATGGTACACACTGAACAGAAATGGGTCAAGGGTTTGCCACGGAGAGCTTAACGGAAAGGTTTGTATAACAGGATTTTTCATGATACAATTTTTATTGTTTTAAAGTTCAAAAAGCCTGCGTTGGCAGGCTTTTCAATAAATATGTCGTTAATAGATTATTTGCCTGGAATAGGTGGTGGGCCATCGATTATGGCCTCATATTTTACATCACCTTTTCTGGTTTTATATTCTTCTTTTACTTTTTCTACCAATTTAGGGTCGTCAAAAAGGTCCAGCATAGTCATTCCCATGGCCTTGGAAGCATAGATCATTCCTTTATGCCCGATACTCATTCCGCCACAGGCAACAACGGCCCAGGAGTGCCATGGCGTATCTTTCGGTGCAACGGTAACACCAAGGTTAATGTTTGGTACGTTCCAGCTTACATCACCAACGTCTGTGGAGCCGCCACCAGGAAGTTCCTGTGTTTCTTCCAACGGATGTACTTCACCATCCATGCCCACTTGTGGTTTCCCTGTTGCTTCCTGAATGGCCTTACCATAGGTAATCTCTTCCTCGGTATAGGTAATCGGGCCCAAAAGCTCCAGATTGTTCTGCATGATCTTACCACCTTCGCGGTTGACCAAAGTCTCGTAAATCCCTGAAATCAAGGAATATTTATATTCAACATTTGCCATAATGGCAGCACCTTCGGCCATTGCTTTCACTCGTTCAAATGTGGGTAGCATCACATCTCTTTTTGGGTCACGGACCCTGACCCACAATCGGGCATAGTCCGGAACCACGTTCACAACTTGACCACCGTCCTGAATATGGTAATGGATTCTGGATGTTGGTTTGATATGCTCCCTGTAGTAATTGATTCCCGTAGTGTACAGTTCCAAAGCATCCGAAGCACTGCGACCGTTCCAAGGATCGGCGGATGCGTGCGCTGCCTGACCATAAAACTCTACCATAAAGTCCACTAAAGCCAAACCACTCTGTACATCGGCTTCAATTTCTGCTGATGGATGCCAGCTGACGTTTACATCCACATCGTCCCAAAGTCCAGCTTCTACCATCCAAACTTTCCCGAAGAATTTTTCTTCAGCCGGGGTTCCGAAGAATTTTACCGTTCCTTTAATGTTTCCGGCTTCAATTTGCTCTTTTATAGCGATGGCCGCTCCCAAACTGGCGGCACCGAACATGTTGTGACCGCATCCGTGGCCGGGCTCTCCCTCGAACCGTGGATCCTTGGTAGGAACCGTATTTTGGGATAGTCCGGGAAGCGCATCAAACTCGCCCAATACACTGATTACAGGTTTTCCGGAACCGTAGGTGGCGACAAATGCCGTTGGTATATTTGCCACGCCCCTTGTCACCGTCATTCCGTTTTTCTCGGCGTAATCTGCCAGTAATTTAGAAGAGACGGATTCCTCGAAGGCGGTCTCTGCCAGTGCCCAGATGGAATCACTGATCTTGATAAGGTTTTCTTTGTGCTTTTCTACCGAAGCTACGACGGCTTTTTTGTCCTTGGTCATCTTTTGGGCGGAAAGGTTTAAGGATAACAATCCCAAAAGGAGTAAGGTTGAAAGTTTCTTCATTTTAAAGGTTTTGAGTTAGTTAAGACCATTGATTTCATTTTGCTCCGCAACAAACAAAGAAAATGGCATCAATAGCACCTAAAATTAAAGAAAAAGCTTCAACTGACCGCTTTTTTGTACGTTTTTAAACATCGTTCACGGGCCTTTTTATGATCTACTATCGGGTCTGGATAATTCATTTCCTGAAGATCGGGAACCCACTTATTGATGTATTTTTTGTCCTTGTCAAATTTCTTTATCTGTGTGGTCGGGTTGAATATCCTAAAGTATGGAGCGGCATCCACACCACTGCCTGCGGCCCATTGCCAGTTGCCCACATTGCTGGCCATTTCATAGTCCAATAGTTTTTCTGCAAAATAGGCTTCGCCCCAGCGCCAATCGATTAAAAGATGTTTGCATAAAAAGCTGGCCACAAGCATTCGTAACCTGTTGTGCATGTAGCCTGTTTCGTTGAGTTGGCGCATTCCGGCATCTACCAATGGGTATCCTGTTTTTCCAGTTTTCCACTTTTCGAACTCTTCTTCATTATTGCGCCATTCGATCCTGTCATATTTGGAACGGAACGCTTCGTTCACCGTATGCGGAAAGTGCCAGAGGATCTGCATAAAGAATTCACGCCAAATCAATTCGTTCCAAAAAGTCTCGTTTTTTTCATCTATGGCCTTTTTCACCATTTTTCGAATGGAAACGGTTCCAAATCGCAAATGTGGACCCAGTCGGGAAGTTCCATTTTCTTTGGCGGGGTAGTCCCGGGTGTCCTCATATTTTTGAATCAAGTCCGAAGTAACCGTAAAATCGGGGACCTTTATGGATGACTCCTCAAATCCGATGTCCCCAAGAGAAAGCTGGGGCAAGGATTTATCTTTAAAAAGATTCTTCTCCAATTTTGGAAGCGTATCATAATCCACTAAATCAACGGATGGATTGAAGTTTTCCTTCCATTTGCGCATAAACGGTGTGTAGACTACGTAGGGGTCGCCATCGTCCTTTACCACCTCGTCCTTCTCAAATATCACCTGATCTTTGAATGTATTGAACTGGATATCCTTTTCTTCCAGCAATTTTTTTACCTGCGCGTCCCGTTCTTTTGCGTATGGTTCGTAATCGTGATTGGTGTAAACGGCATCGATAGTATGCTCGTCCATTAATTTTTTGAATATGGCTTTGGGATTTCCATGGAATTGTGCAATTCCACTACCGTAATTTCCACTGAGTTGATTGCTTATTTTTTGAAGCCGTTCATGTATAAAGGTTATCCTAGCATCATTTTTGGGTAGATTTTCAATGATTTCAGAATCAAAAATGAATATGGGAAGTACGGGCAGGTCGTTTTGAAGCGCTTGATAAAAACCAACATTATCGTCCAACCGTAAATCACGCCTGAACCAAAAAATTATGACCTTATCTTTCATGAACTCACGTTTAGGCTGGACATTCCGCCATCTACCCCGATAACTTGGCCCGTAATCCACGAATTGTTGGAATCCAGTAAAAATGCGGCCATATTGGCGATATCTTTCGCACTGCCGACCCTTTTCATGGGATGTCTTTCGGACATCATCTCTTTTTTCTTGTCATTGTTCAACAATCGTTCGGAGAGAGGGGTATCCACTAGGGAAGGGGCTATCACGTTGACTCTCACTTTGGGTGCATATTCCGCTGCCAAGGCACGGGCGAAGCCCTCGATAGCTCCCTTTGCGGCAGATACGCTGGTGTGGAAGGGCATTCCCGTTCCCACGGCAACCGTACTGAAAAAAACCATGCTGGAGCCATCGTTCATGCTGTTGATGATGGATTTTACGGTTTTGGCCAAAGCAATAAAATTGATTTCCATATCCTTTTGAATGGTATCCATGCCCATAGTTTTGAAAGGCTTCAGGTTGATGCTTCCGGGACAATATACAAAGCCATCCAGTTTTTCCGGTATTTCCTTCTCGGATATGTCATCCGTCAAGGCATCAAATTTTATATGGGTGGCATCAATATCCGATAGTTGTTCATCTCTACGGCTAGCTATAAAAACGTTGTTGTCCTTAGAAAGTTTTTTGGCCAGTTCCAATCCAATTCCATAGGAACCGCCAATCAATAATATATTCTTTTTCATGCTATATTTTTCTTATGCTTAAAAAGTTTTCTTTTCCTTCTACTTGGCCGAAAAGCTCGGCGAGCTTGTTTTCCCGAAACTCAAAAATCTTTTGCAATTGTTTTTTCACCAAGATGGGGTGAACAAGCTGTCCCAAAAAACCAAAGGGCAATTTGTAGTCGATAATATCCTCCATCTCCACACCTTCGGGAACCTCTTTTAAAAAGTGTTTGTGGTGCCAAAGGGCATAGGGGCCAAAACGCTGTTCGTCCACAAAATATTCACCATCTCTTACATGGGTTATTTCTGTTACCCATTTGGTGGAAACAAAAGGAAAGGGCTTAACAATATATTGAATTACCTGACCTGGGAACATGGCCTTTTCCGCCCCTCCCAAGATATGGAAACCCATATGCTCCGGGGTGATTACAGCAAGGTTTTTGGGGTTGGATAAAAAGTCCCAAGCTTCCTTTTTACTTATAGGAAAAACCTGCTTTGATGTTAGTTGATAGAGTTGCATCCATTAGAATTTACACAAAGATAATAGTAAAATGTTTAATTAAAATTATAAATAGTTAAACAAAAATTAAATCAGAGCTATTTATTCCCTACTTTTGTTTTAAGGTTTATTTAACAAATAGAGCAACGCTTTACCTTAATTTTGCTCAGCTGAACATTTAATTTATACAACAACTATGAAAAAACTTACACTCTTATTATTTGTCGTATCCATGGGCTTTTCTTTGAACGCACAGATACAGACACCAGCGCCTAGCCCTTTTTCTACATTGGAGCAAAAGGTGGGATTGACGGACGTTACCGTGAAGTATTCACGTCCTGCGATGAAAGGAAGGACTATTTTCGGAGATTTGGTGCCTTACGGTGCTATCTGGAGAACTGGTGCCAACCAGAACACGATTATTTCATTTAGCGATGACGTGACCGTTGAAGGTAAGGAACTAAAAGCCGGTTCTTACGCAGTTTACACCCGCCCCAATGAAGCGGTTTGGGAAGTTTATTTTTACATGACGACCGATAACTGGGGAACACCACAGGAATGGGATGCTTCCAAAGTAGCCGCTACCGTAAAAGTGGAGACGATGGAAATTCCTGTGCCAATCGAATCGTTCACCATCACTATTGATGATTTGCACAACAACGGTGCTACCTTGGGCATTATGTGGGAGAATACCTATGTTGGTGTTGATTTCACCGTTCCTACTGTAGATAAGGCGATGAAGAGCATTCAAGAGACCATGGCCAACAAGGAGGACCTAAAAGCCAATGATTACTTTGCAGCCGGTTCGTATTATTTTTCTGAGGGCGTGAATATGGAACAAGCCAAGGAATGGGTGGACAAAGCTGTTGCAATGGGCGATGGCAGTGCGTATTGGATGATGCGTACCCAATCCTTGATCTATGCAAAACTTGGGGATAAAAAAGGAGCTATAAAGGCCGCAAAAAAATCTTTGGCCGCTGCTGAAGCTGCTGGTAACCAAGACTACGTTAAAATGAACAAGGAATCCCTCGAAGAGTGGGAAAACATGTAAAAAATATATTTTTGATTTTATGGAAAACCCACTATTCGGTGGGTTTTTTTATTCCTCTAACTCAAATCCCGAGTTTCCCAAAAAATTATCGAACAATTGGGTGATACTTGCCACTACAATGACCAATACGCAACCAAAGGCGTTTAGCCATAAATAGGACATCCAATCCAGATTATAGCCGATGATTACAATAATTTGGGTGATAATAGCCGCCACAAAAACAGCATTGCCCTTTACAAATTTAAAGAAGAAGGCCAAGAGGAATATGCCCAAAACGTTCCCATAAAATATAGATCCGATGATATTCACCAATTGGATAAGGTTGTCAAACAGGTTGGCTACGTTGGCAATAAGTATCGCCACAATTCCCCAAAGAAGAGTGAAAGCCTTTGTAGCCTTTAAGTAATGTTTCTGATCATGCTCTTTTTTTGTATTCCGCTTATATAGGTCCAAAGCGGTTATGGTGCCCAGTGCATTCAATTCGGAGGCCGTGGAGGACATAGCGGCCGATAGGATAACCGCCAACAGCAGCCCGATCAGTCCCATGGGCAAATTGTTCAATATAAAATGTATGAATACATAATCCTTGTCATTTGTTTCAACGGTGCTGTCCGCCATCTCGATCAAATTCTTGGCGGTCTCCCTACTGGCGTTTTCTTTCTCGTTGATTTTGATGATGTCCTGTTTGGCCTGTTCAATGGCATTGTACTCCTTTAATTCCAAGGCCGCGGAGAAAGAATGTTGGGCCATTCTTTTTTCTTTTTCCAATTGTTTGTGGTCCTCTTCCAAGGATCGATAATCATTGGCGTATTCCGACTGCATAACAGCTTCCGTAGCTGCAGGGTTGAAGTTCAACGGAGAAGAATTGTATTGGTAAAAAACAAAGACCATGGCTCCGACCAATAGGATGAAGAATTGCATCGGGATTTTAAAGATTCCGTTAAATACCAATGCCAATTGACTTTCTCGAACGGATTTTCCGGATAGGTATCGCTGAACTTGACTTTGGTCGGTCCCAAAATAGGCCAATGCCAAGAAAAATCCACCGGTAATACCGCTCCAAAAGGTATATCTGTTGTTCGTGTCCAAGCTAAAGTCCAAAATATCGAGCTTGTTGTTGGCTCCTGCAATTTTAAGGGCCTTATCAAAAGAGATATCCGTGGGAAGTGCTCCCATGATAAAGAAAAATGCGAAGAACATTCCCAACATTATGATGAACATTTGCTGCTTTTGCGTAACACTCACCGCTTTGGTTCCCCCTGATACGGTATAGATGATCACGAGTATTCCAATAATGACGTTCAATGTCCTCAAGTCCCACCCAAGTACCGCCGATAGGATTATGGATGGTGCAAAAATGGTGATTCCTGCCGCCAGACCTCGCTGGACCAAGAACAAAAGTGCCGTTAGGGTCCGTGTCTTAAGGTCGAACCTACCTTCGAGCATTTCATATGCAGTGAAGACTTTTAGCTTTTTGTAGATCGGGATAAAAATCAGACATATAACGATCATGGCCAATGGCAACCCAAAATAGAACTGCACAAATCCCATCCCATCATGAAAAGCTTGGCCCGGTGTGGATAAAAAGGTAATGGCACTGGCCTGAGTGGCCATAACGGAAAGACCTATGGTCCACCATTTTACATTATCGCCACCACGAACATAATCGTCCACATTGTTGTTCCCACGGGTTTTCCAAACGCCATAAGCAACGATAAAGAGCAAGGTGCTACCAAGAATAATCCAATCAAGTAATGCCATTCAGGAATTTAGTTGTTTAAAATCATTATGAGGTAAAAAACCAAGATATAGACAATGTTCAAAAGGATTACAATGCTGTATTCCTTTTTCCATTCAAATTTGGTATTCATATCATCCTTTGACATTACTGTCTTTTTTTACTTCATCCTTGCCAATGGAAAGCATGTTGGCAAACAGTTTATATGCTCCTGAAACTCCTACAGGAAGTTCTCGGAAAAAGCTTAAACCGGTGTAAATATAATGACCTTCTCCATATGGTGCTACAATAAGGCTGCCCTGTTTTTCAGATTCGCCTTCATCCTTCATGGAAAGGACCGGGGTAAACTCGCTGCTCCATTCACTTGGGAAGTATAGTCCTCTTTCCTGTACCCATCCGTCAAAATCCTTTTCCGTGATGGTGTTCGGAAAGTTCACCAAGGAATTGTTAGGTGCCACGATTTTTACCTTCGCATTCTCATCGGTGACCCTATCGCTTGATAGCGTGACATCGTAAGGCGCAATATTTTCAAATTGGCGGGACCATCTACCGGCAGTATTGTACTGCACGATCATGGTTCCTCCTTTGTTTACATAGTCGAACAAAATCGGCTGTTTGAATTTTAAGGCATCCACTACATTATAGGCCCTAATTCCAACGACCACGGCATCATATCTATCCAGATCACCTTCTTGGATGTCGTTTGGATCAACAAGATGTACTTGGTATCCAATTTGTTCCAGGCTTTCCGGCACATTGTCGCCAGCTCCCATAATGTATGCAATATGTTCGCCGGACTTTTTAATGTCCATACGTACCACTTTGGCCTCCGAAGGCAATAAAACCGATTGTTTGGGAATATGATCGTAATTGATTTCCACGAGTTCTTTATCGAACACTTTATTATTGACGGTAACTTTTGGCTCTATTTTTCCTTCACTTTCCTTATTGGGAGGGGTAACATTGAAGATCAAGGATATTTCTTCCCCTTTTTGGGCAATTGAAAATGGAATCGTTGAAGGTGAAACAACCCAGCCTGATGGATGGTTCAATGCAACACTACCGGACACATCGTTTTTACCGGCTCTTACTTTTACTTGAACCTCTTTGGTATCTGAATTGGCAAAAATCAATACTTTTTCATCAATTTTTGATGTCACTTCCGGCAAAATGGCAAAGGGCTCGTACAATTCTCCTTTATCAGGTTTCGAATATCGGTGAACCACCGATTTTTCAAATGGAATTGAAACACCATTGATCACCAATGTAAAAACGGCTTTAAAAGCACTTGGGGTTTCTGGTTTTCCGATCAGACTTTGATCTTTTACGGTATAAGTTCCCAAAGTACCAGGTTCGTTCAACCAATAAGGACTGGTGTACGAGGTGCTTTCCGGAACGGTAAAACTTATCTCGAAATTTTCCCTTTGGTTGTCTCCCAATATTTTATTGGGCGACAATTTTGCATCGGCACCAATAATTTCGATTTCCTTTAAAGTGATGCTTGGAGCGGTACGGTTTATGGTTTCTATATTGATGGTGGCTTTGCTGCCCGGTGTGGCGGAGGAACTTTTGGAGCTGGCCTCCAAATATAGCCCTGCTGCCGCCAAAATGATGTTTTTCAGTTCTTCGGATTTCAGTGTTTTCCAATGCTCGTCCTCCACATCTTGCAATAATTGATAGGCCTTTACAAGCTCTGGAATATGTTTTGAAGGGTTTTGGAAATCAAAATTCTCTTCAACCTTGTACAAAATATCACCAACGGCCTCACCTCCCTCAACACGGGACCAAGTGGTATTGATACCCTCGAAAACATTGTTCTCTTTTGGCATTTCACCTTTCAATAGCTCAATAAATTCGTTGGAAGAGCCCCTATCGGTCAACCTTCCAAATCCTTGGCAGAGGTGCTGACTGCGCGCCATGGCCGCAATCTCGTTATTGGATAGGCCAAGTTCGGGATAGTAGGTGCCGACATCGAGCTGGACCATACCTGATTTGTCAACTTTTTCAAATGCTTCCTGGCTTCCGTATTGCCACCAAGATGTGTTATAAAAAATTCGCTTTGGCTGCCATGGCGTGGTCCATTGCAACTGATTGGAATATACGTTTGGGTCGTTGGCAAGATCAAAGGCTTCCATGCTCAGAATAGCGGAAGAGGTATGATGACCGTGCGTGGAACCGGGTGTTCTATGATCAAAACGGTTGATGACCACATCGGGCTTGATGTTACGTATGGCCCAAACCACATCGGACAACACTTTGTCCTTGTCCCATATTTTTAGAGTTTCGTTCGGGTGTTTGGAAAAGCCAAAGTCATTGGCACGGGTAAAGCGCTGTTCCCCGCCATCCATATGTCTGGCGGCCAAGAGTTCTTGGGTTCTCAATACGCCCAAGAGTTCCCTAAGTTCGGGACCAATCAGGTTTTGCCCACCATCCCCACGGGTCATGGAAAGATAAACTGTTCTTGCCTTTTCATGGTTGGCCATGTAGGAGATCAGGCTTGTATTTTCGTCATCAGGATGTGCGGCCACATAAAGTGCCGTTCCCAAAAAATTCAGTTTTTGGATTTCGTGGAACAGTTCCGCAGAGGTAAGCTTGTCTGGTTTTTGGGCAAAGGATTTTGTAAAAAGTAATGTGGTAACGGCAAGGAGTAACCATATTTGCTTCATAGTTGGTCGTTTAGTGGTTAATTCAAATATAGCCATATCGCGTTACAGTTATGAGATGATTTAGAAGAGTTTTAACATAGAAGCCGTTTGGGTCTACAAACCCAAGCTATCCCTCAAAATTAAATCCTTATTTTTATTTTGGCCCCAATAAGCAGTTTTGAGCGTTTTTATTTTTGATGCCTTGGAGGTCAAAAGCTTTGCATTTTGACCAAATCCGCTTTTAAATTCTTCCGTCCAACTTTCAATGGAATAGGGGAAAGAAGACGTGAAGTTTATCATCAAATTTCGTTCCAATTCGAGATACGAAATGGTGTAAGTTGTAATGCCATCCTTAGTTGAAATGCTTGCACTGGCATCATAACCCCTAATTTCTTGGTGGCTTAATCTTAGATATTCCAAAGAGGGAATCATTGAAATATCCCCAACAGGAAGATTTTCTGGATTGACCCTGATTTTGGTCCAGACTTCATTTTCAAGCATGGATTTTTCCAAAGTGAAGGCTTGATCGGCCTCTCCTTCAAAATACGAATGTGAAGTAAACTCAAATTGATCCCTATTGTTCAATTGCGAGTACACATGTCCGCACCATTCTTGGACGGACAAACTGGATTTAATGGCATGTTGGTTGTCGTAAACAGGATAAAATGTGCTCGACATAATAGAGTAAGGATAAATCCCTGTCAAAAATTTTTTTGTAGCATTCAACTTCAAGACGGAAACGTTTTCGGGGTTGCTATTGTTTGCTTTCACTTGCTCTTTGGGCAAAAAAGGTTCGGTCACGTAGATCAAAACCGCATTGCCATCCCTGAGTTCACCGTAACGGGCCTGTTCCAATTTGTAGGAGGTGATTTCCGCCTCGCCGGCATACCAGTATTTTTTGAAATCCTCCGAAAGTGGGTTTTTGGCAGGTTTCTCCACGATTTCAGAAGAATTGGAAGTATTAGTTGCAGGTTCTGTATTGCTTTCTTTACATCCGATGGTGAGAAAAAAAAGGAATATAAAAATAGAAGTGTAAAAAGTTGAAATAGAGGTTTTCATAGGTGCATTTTTCCAAAGATAGCAGTAAAGTCGGTTTATAACAAGATACTTAACTTTTCCCGATACCGGGATTTTACACTATAAATCCAATGATGAAGGAAATTTTGATAATCGCGAAAACATCCAAAGGATGTCCCGTAAAAATCATTTTGGCAAATCGAAACTGATCATAGCTCCATCAGAAATTGATAGACCAAATCCGTGGGCAGTCCCACCACATTGGTGTACGAACCTTGAATTTCGGAAATACCGATTATTCCGATCCATTCTTGAATGCCGTAGGCACCTGCTTTGTCAAAAGGCTGACAAGTTTCAATATAGTAGTTGATTTCCTCATCCGTAAAATCCTTCAGCTTTACTTTTGTGTTGCTACTTACTGTTTTTTGTGAGTCTTTAGTGGTAAAACAAACGGAGGTGATTACCTCGTGCCAATCACCAGAAAGTGCACGAAGCATTTCGAACGCCTCAGTTTTGTCCGCCGCTTTTGCCAAGGAGGCATTTTTGTGCCAAACCACCGTATCCGAAGTAATCACAACTTGATCAGGTTCCAGTTCTTCTATAAATGGAGTGGCCTTCAACCTGGCCAGATATTCCGATATTTCATGGCCTTGCAGTTCATCAGGATAGACTTCTTCCACGGATTTGGGCTGTACTTCGAAGTCGAGCCCCAATTCCTCCAAAAACATTTTGCGCCTTGGGGAGCCAGACCCTAGGATTATTTTTTTGCCCTTAAGTTTGTCTTTGAGTGGATTTTTAGTCATTCTTGGCGCTAAAATTATCGTTCCAGTCACCACGGACCTTTAAAACCTGCTCAATAATATCGCGGACGCATCCTTCTCCGCCATTTTTGTGGGATACATAATCGGAAATTGCCTTTACCTCAGGTACCGCATTTTGGGGAGAAGTGGCCAGGGCAACCATTTTCATGGGAGGGATGTCGGGAACATCATCGCCCATATAAACCACCGACATAGGGTCGATATCATGGATTTCCAAATATTCTTGCAAAGGTTCCTGTTTGTGGTGGGCGCCCATGTAAAAATCAGTTATGCCCAATCCTTTTAAACGGTCCTTGACGCCTTGGTTGGTGCCACCGGTAATGATGCAGATGTTATACCCTTTGGTAATGGCAGTTTTGAGTGCATATCCGTCTTTGACGCTCATTTTACGAAGTAGCTCGCCATCCGTTGTTATGAGGACCGAGCCATCGGTCAAAACTCCATCCACATCAAAAACAAAAGTGGTAATGTTGCTTAAAATCTCCTTATAATTTTTTTTCATTGGCTTGTATTATGGCTTGGCTCAATAATTTATAGAGTGCAATGTGTTCTTGTTTTTGTAAGAGTTCCAAATGACGTTCCATGCTTTCGGTATCGTTCCTGCGTGCAGGCCCCGTTTGGGCATCTTTGGGCGACATACGCTGTATTTTTTCCGCAGTTTCCATGATCAATGGTTTCAAAAGATCAAAAGATAAGCCCTCGTCCAAACAGAACTCTTCACCGATACTGTATAGATAATTGGTGAAATTGTTCACAAAAACGGCTGCAAGATGCAATTTTTTTCGCTGTTCAGAATCAATATGATGGGTGTTTTCCGAGATGGATTCGGCCAACAGGCGCAAGGTTTCCAAAGATTCCTTTTCTTCTGATTCAATACAAATGGGAATGTGGGCAAAGTTGACAGTCTTACCTTTGGTAAAGGTTTGTAGCGGGTAAAAAACACCTCTGTTATCCGATTGAACGGCATTCAGGCCCACAGCTCCCGAAGTATGGGCCACAATTCCTTTTTTGCTGGACAGATATTTGGACACTTCGGCAATGGCATCATCCTTTACCGCGATCAAATACACATCGGCATCGGCAATGGAAACAAAATCATTGGATATAGGAGAGAGGCCGGAAAATTGCTGCAAATCTTCCAGATTGCGCCCAACAACTTGCGCCACGGTAACGTTCTCCGCCTTATCAAAAGCATTAAAAAGATGCATGGCGAGGTTCCCGGTCCCCAAAATCACAATCTTGAGCATGCCCAAAACTACAAATTTAGCATTGATGCATTGTTGCAAGAATTAACAATTCTGTTGGATTTTTATGGAACAAGGGGACAACAAAGTTCTAAAAAGGCCGTATTTTTGCAAGCCGAAAGCAGATTGTATTTCCATGATCGATATTCTTAAGAAAACCCTTTTCTCCACAAGACTTATGGCTGTTCTTTTTTTGGTTTTTGCTACGGCAATGGCCATGGGAACCTTTGTGGAAACTTGGTACAGTACGGAGACAGCCAGAATTTATATTTACAATGCCACTTGGTTCGAGGTGATCATGGTATTTTTTGTGATCAACTTTTTTGGCAACATTTACAGATATCGGTTGTTACAATGGAAAAAGTGGCCGGTGTTGATTCTTCACCTTTCTTGGATTCTGATTATAATCGGTGCGTTTGTGACCCGTTATATCAGTTATGAGGGAATGATGCCGATTCGTGAAGGTGCAACGGAAAAAGTATTTTATTCCGACAAGACTTATTTGACCGCCTATGTGGATGGGGAAATCAATGGAGAAACCAAAAGAAGGGTCCTTGAAGATGATATTCTAGTGACCCCGGAAGGAAAACGCTCCAGTCTACCATGGAAATCTGACTTTAACGGGCAACCGTTCTCCATCAGTTTTGTGGATTTCATCAAAGGGGCCGAAAAAGGACTCGTTCCCGATGAAAATGGAACCGAATACCTTCAAATTGTGGAAGCGGGCAATGGCCAGCGCCACGAACACTATTTGGAGAATGGTAAGATAGCTAGTATCCATAATATTCTTTTTGCCCTGAACAATGAGACCGATGGTGCCATCAATATTTTTTATGATGAAGAAAATGGCTATCGCATCAAATCGCCTTTTGAGGGAACTTTTATGCGGATGGCCGATCAATTCCAAGGAGAGGTTACTACCGACAGCATTCAGCCAATGCAACTGCGTTCGCTCTACAATATGGGGGGGATGCAATTTGTGGTCCCCGACCCTATAATCAAAGGGCGTTATGGTATTGTCAAAGTACCCGATGAGGAGATTACTAAGGTTACCCAAGATGCTTTGATCGTATCTATTTCCGCCAATGGCGAGACCAAGGAAGTAAAGTTGCTGGGAAGCAAGGGAAACTCCAACTTTTCGGATAAGATCAATGTGGGCGGATTGGATTTTTCTTTGAGCTATGGATCCAAAATATATGAATTGCCCTTTTCCATTGAACTCAATGATTTTATTGCGGAAAAATATCCAGGAACCGAAGCGGGCTATGCCTCATTTATGAGTAAAGTTACTGTGCACGACGAACGCCCTTTTGATTACGATATTTACATGAACCACGTCCTCGACCATCAAGGATACCGTTTTTTTCAATCTAGTTTTGACCCGGATGAGAAAGGAACCGTTCTTTCCGTAAACCACGATTGGTGGGGCACTTGGATTACTTACATTGGCTATTTTCTGCTGTACATTGGTTTGATGGGCATTATGTTCTTTGGAAAAACACGTTTTAGGGATCTACAGACCATGCTCGGAAAAATAAAGGAAAAGAAAGCAGCATTGACAACGATTGCACTTTTCTTCGCCTTTGTATCGGTAAATGCGCAAGAAGAGATTCATGAACATTCCGATTTGCCAACGCAGGCACAGATAGACTCGGTAATTCAAGCGACAAAAGTGGCCAAGGAACACGCCGAGAAGTTTGGGGCCTTGGTACTTCAGGATAGTGAGGGACGTATGAAACCTGTAAACACCTTCGCCTCTGAACTATTAAGAAAGCTGAGTGGCAAGGATAAATATAAAGACATGTCCGCCAATCAGGTTTTCCTTTCCATGATGCTAAACCCAGGGGTTTGGTACACTGCGGACTTTATTGAAGTGGGTAAATGGCAAAACGATAGTATCCGAAGAGTAATTGGAGTCCCGAAGGGTACGGATTATGTGAAGGCCACTGATTTTTTTGATGAGAAAGGAGCTTATAAGTTGAGATCTTACTTGGAAAAGGCAACCTCCACAAACAATCCTTCCAATTTTGAAAAAGACATTAAAAAAGTAGGGGAAAGGTTAAGCTTGCTGGATATTGCCTTGAGCGGTCAAATGGTAAAAATATTTCCTTTGTTGAACGATGAAAACAACAAATGGATTTCCGCAGTGGAATATCGGGGTGGAGAGTACCAAGTTCAGGATTCGCTTTATGCCAATTTCATCAAAAATGCAATGCCCTATTATTTGAACTCCTTGCAGCAATCCATCAAAACAGGCGATTATTCCCAACCTGACAGATTGTTGGAAGCTTTCAAACAGAACCAAAAGAATCACGGGGAGGAAATATTACCATCAGATACTAAGATAAAAACCGAGATTATCTACAACAAGCTGGACCTGTTCAACCGTTTGTACAAGTACTACGCAATGGTCGGCGTCCTGTTATTTTTTGTATTGATTGCCAAAATTTTTAAGGAACGTAAATTTCTGGATGCCTTTGCTTATTTATTGAAAGGTACCATCATATTATTTTTTATCTGGCATACCATAGGTTTGATATTGCGCTGGTACATATCTGGCCACGCGCCTTGGAGTGATGCCTATGAAAGTATTTTGTACGTTGGTTGGGCAACCATGGGAATTGGTTTGGCCCTTGGCCGAAAGAGTGAGCTTACCATAGCGGCAAGTGCTTTTGTAACTTCCATGTTGTTGTGGATAGCGCACCAAAGCTGGGTAGATCCTGCCATTGCCAATTTGGTACCTGTACTGGACAGTTATTGGTTAATGATTCACGTTGCCGTAATCGTTGGTAGTTATGGACCTTTGACTGTTGGGATGATTCTAGGTGTGGTTACCCTCTTACTAATGGTTCTTACCAATGAAAAGAACAAAAAACGTATGGACCTTGCCATCAAAGAACTTACCGTAATCAACGAACTCGCCCTTACCACCGGTTTGGTCATGTTGACCATTGGTAACTTTTTGGGCGGCCAATGGGCGAACGAAAGTTGGGGCCGTTATTGGGGTTGGGACCCTAAGGAAACTTGGGCTTTGATCTCAATCATGGTGTATGCATTTGTTCTGCACATGCGATTGGTTCCCGGTCTACGCGGTAAATGGATCTATAATTTTGCCAGTATTGTCGCCTTTGCCAGCATTATGATGACCTATTTTGGGGTAAACTTCTATTTGGTCGGATTACATAGTTATGCCAGTGGTGACCAAGTAATAACCCCAAGCTTTGTATGGTATACCGTACTTGGGGTCTTTATTCTGGGTGGAATCAGTTTTTGGCGTTACAAAGTGCATTACGCCAAAAAATAGGTTATTGCTCCATTAAAAGTTTCATGATTTCCTCTGCTGCCACCTTGCCTTTTTCCTTTAGGAAAGGTCGAGAGGTATTGTCGCCAAGCTCAAACACAATGGCAGGCATCCCGTGATGTACGTAAAAGTATTTGCTCGATACCATGGTAGGGTCAATTTCGTCGGAGGCGCTCACATTGGTTTTCTTTTGCGGTAATCTTTCACTGATGTTCTTGATCCAATCAAAAATGATTTTTCCTTTTTCACCGGTCACGGTCGTATCAATAGGGTAGTAGATGTCATCCCAAGTCGAGTGGAAATCGGCCCCGAAAACAAAATCATAGGTTTTATCCTTTTCTACAAGAAAATCACGAACGTTTCTTGTCTCAGGCTGATTAAAGTTTTGCCAGTCCCTGTTCAGGTCAATGCCGCCCATGTTATGTCTCCAATGTCCGTTGTCGGCCCCATCAGGATTCATCAATGGCACCACAAAAATGGTGTGCTCTTGTCTAAATGCTCTGGCCAGTTCCGAATCACCGGAAATGGTTTCAATAAAGGATTTCATCGCTAAAAACCCAGTTACTTCGGGCGGATGTTGTCTGGAAATGATCATCAACGCTTTTGTGGCATCCTCATTTGAGTTGATCTCCATCAAGTACATGGTACGTTTCTCTTTGGAAAGACCAATGGGATAATTCTCGATAAATGGCTTTTGGCTCAGGGAATCCACCCATTCCTGCACAACGGAAGATGTGTATAGTTCTTGTGCGGTAATCCAAGTTGGTTCTTTGGTCACACTAATGGTGAGTTCTGCGGATTCTGGGGCCGCTTGTATGCCAAATTCACCCTCTCCAGGGTTGATGGCCTTAAATTTTGTGCTGTCCAGCGGAGCAAAGTTTCTTCCATCCGTACTGATTTTCGGGTAATACCTACTTCTGGAATCCTGATAGTTTAACTGAACAATAATTTCGCGTGGCTCATCCGACCATACTTGAAAAGCATACCACGGGCTCACGTTTATGGGGGTGTTTTCTGCCGTCACCCAAATGGTGTAGTGGTCGTTGCCATCATAAGCCACCCCGTTCAATCGGGCACCATCAAATGTATTGGAAAAAAAAGTAGTACTGTCGTTAAAGGCCCAAACACCTCTCCATTGTTTTTGAACGGGTTTGTCCACCGTGGGCACAACAGGGCTTTTGCCCTGACCTTGGTATCCCGTTTTTTCTTCTGTTTCGGCAGTTTCTGGTTTCTTTTTACAAGATGAAAGCACCATGGAGGACAATATTCCGATGGCAATCAAACTTTTAATACGCATGGTTTTGAATTATTTGAGTTGGTTTGGTTACGAAGGTAACGACATGAGTCGGAGTTGTAAATAAAAAAATTTTAATAATATATCGGATTTTTTTGCATATTTGCATCATCATGAAGCTATAAGAATTATGTACGCGATAGATGTCACCATTGGGGAAACCCGATTTATGTAACCGAACACTTTTCGGAAACTCGACATTTTACTTCTTTTTTTACACATAATTCTTTGATAATGACACATCAACATACAATTTCATTTAAAAAATTTATACAGTATTTCTGGATAGCCATTTCTGGAAAGGAAACAGAATTCACCTCTGGAAGCATCCGAAAGGCCATTTTCATGCTATCCATTCCCATGATCTTGGAAATGCTCATGGAATCCATATTTGCGCTAGTGGACATTGCCTATGTTTCCAAAGTAAGCGTCAATGCCGTGGCCACCATCGGACTCACTGAATCCGTGATTACTTTAGTGTATGCGTTGGCCATTGGGTTGAGTATGGCCGCCACTGCTGTTGTTGCACGCAGGATAGGCGAAAAAGATGTGGACGGAGCTCGGATTGCCGCAGTACAGGCCATTAGTTTGGGAGTGGTGATTTCCATTATAATCGGAATCATCGGAATCATCTATGCCAAAGATATTTTGGCGCTGATGGGCGGTGAACCCGACTTGATCGAACAAGGATATGGGTATACCCAATTTTTGATCGGAGGAAACATCACCGTGGTACTTTTGTTCTTGATCAACGCCATTTTCCGTGGTGCGGGCAATGCTTCCATAGCCATGTGGGCCTTGGTACTTTCGAACGGACTCAATATTATTCTGGATCCCATGTTCATTTTTGGTTTTGGTCCAATTCCAGAAATGGGAGTTAAGGGTGCGGCCGTAGCTACGAACATTGGTAGGGGAACGGCGGTTCTTTTTCAATTGGGGATTCTGTTTTTTGGTTGGGGCAAAATCAAACTAATGGCCAAAGACTTGGTTTTGAACTTTAAGGTGATGCTCAATTTAATCAAAGTCTCGTTGGGCGGTATTGCCCAATTCTTGATAGGAACTTCAAGTTGGATTTTCTTAATGCGCATCATGTCCGAATTCGGAAGTGAGGTACTGGCAGGATATACCATTGCCATTAGGGTAATCATGTTCACCTTGATGCCATCTTGGGGCATGAGCAATGCCGCGGCTACTCTGGTAGGTCAGAATCTTGGGGCGAAACAACCCGATAGGGCCGAACGGTCCGTTTGGAAAACAGGGAAGTACAATGCCTATTTTATGGGCACGGTCTCTTTGGGATACCTCATTTTTGCAAAAACCATTGTTTCTTGGTTCAATACAACTCCAGAAGTGGTAAAGAGCGGGGCACTTTGCCTTCAGATCATTGCGTTGGGGTACATTTTTTATGCCTATGGTATGGTGATGACCCAAGCCTTTAATGGGGCAGGGGATACCCGAACGCCTACAAAAATCAATTTCATATCTTTTTGGTTGTTCCAATTGCCATTGGCCTATATATCGGCCTTGGTACTTGGTTGGGGCGCGACAGGGGTTTTTGTTGCCATCACATTGGCGGAAATACTGATTGCGGTTTTGGCCATGGTCTGGTTTAAAAAAGGGAAGTGGAAGAAAGTCCAAGTATGACGGGTTTCGTATCTTTGATACAATCCGTTTAAAAATCGTAAATTGGAATTTATGGATGTAAACTTTCAAAATAAAAAGATTGAATTGATTCAATGGCTTTCTACCTTGAACGATGAATCCATTATCGAGAAAATTATAAAGCTTCGGGAAAATGAGAAGACCGATTGGTGGAAGGAAATTTCCAAAGAAGAAAAAGAATCCATTGACAATGGTTTAAAGGATGCTGCTTCTGGAAATATCGAGTCGCATACAAAGGTGAAAAAACTATATGACAAGTGGTTATAAAATCCTATGGACCCACAATGCAATCTCTGAGTTGAAATCAATCATCCAATATTTGCAAGAAAATTGGACGGAAAGAGAATTGAGAAACTATTCTCAAGAGCTTGACCATACCATTGAACTGATTTCCAAGAATCCAGAACTGTTTCAGGTCTCAAAAAAGAAAAAGAATGTTCGAAGGGCTGTCATTGCCAAATACACCAATCTATATTACCGAATCAATTCCAATTCGGTAGAGATACTTTCACTATTCTCCAATAGACAGGACCCTGACAAACTCAAAGTATAAAGAAGAAAACGTCAATATGAACAACGATATAAAAGGACTCAATACCATATGTACCCATGTGGGGGAGTTGGAGGACAAGGAGTTCAAAGGGGCAGTTTCCCCGTTGTATATGAGCACATCCTACCAATTTGAGGATGTAGACATCAAAAGATACCCAAGATATTACAACACGCCCAATCAAGAGGCATTGTGTAAAAAACTGGCAGCCTTGGAGCATACCGAGGCTGCTTTGATTTTTGGTAGCGGCATGGCCGCCATCAGCACGGCGTTGATGACTTTTTTGCAAAAAGGGGACCATATAGTGTTGCAGCAGACCATTTATGGAGGCACCTATCATTTTGCCGTAAGCCAATTTGAACGATTTGGTATTGAATATTCCTTTACCACGGGTTGGGAAGTCGAAGATTTTGAGAAAGAAATCAAACCAAACACGAAAGTGCTGTATCTGGAAACACCATCCAACCCCTTGTTGACCATTACCGATGTAAAAGGAGTGGCCGATTTGGCAAAAAAGAAAGGAATCCTGTCCATGATCGACAATACCTTTGCCAGCCCTATCAACCAAAACCCTGTTGATTTTGGGATTGATGTGGTAGTGCACAGTGCAACAAAATATATGGGAGGACATTCCGATATCTGTGCAGGTGTAGTGGCCGCATCACAGGAGCACATGGACAAGGTGTGGCAAACAGGAATTTGTTTTGGAGGAAGCTTGAGCGATTACACGGTCTGGCTTTTGGAGCGAAGTTTAAAAACAATGGCCATCCGAGTAAAGGCACAAAATGAGAATGCGATGCAAATGGCCACCTATTTGAGCCAAAGTAAGGATGTGGACAATGTGTACTATCCTGGACTTAAAGACCACCCTGGTCATGAAGTGGCCAAATCACAGATGAAAGGTTTTGGCGGTATGCTATCATTTGAATTGAATCCAGAAATAGATGCTTCGCAATTTTTTAAGGAACTAAAATTGATAAAACCATCCATGAGCTTGGCAGGAATCGAAAGCACCGTACTTTCGCCCACACAAACGTCGCATGCTTTGATGAGCGCGGAAGACAGGGCAAAACAAGGGATCAAGGATTCGTTGATTCGTTTTTCCCTTGGAATCGAGGAAACAGAAGATTTAATAGCGGATATTGAACAGGCAATTGCCAAGGTAAAATCCATGAGCGTTACTGCTTAAGATGATATGAAATTAGACATTTTAGTATTCGGTGCACATCCTGATGATGCCGAATTGGGGGCTGGGGCCACCATTGCAAAAGAAGTTTCCAAAGGAAAAAAGGTCGGCATTGTTGATTTGACCCGTGGAGAGCTTGGAACTCGTGGCTCTGCTGAAATCAGGGACAAGGAAGCGGCCAAGGCTGCAGAAATTTTAGGTGTTGCCGTTCGCGAGAATATGCAGTTTGCGGATGGTTTCTTTGTAAATGACAAAGACCATCAACTGGAAATCATCAAAATCATAAGAAAATACAGACCAGATATTGTGCTCTGCAATGCGGTGGAAGACCGCCATATTGATCATGGTCGTGGCAGTAAATTGGTGAGTGATGCCTGTTTTTTGAGCGGCCTGATGAAAATTGACACCAAAATGGACGGGGACGATGCATGGCAAGAGGCCTGGAGGCCCAAGCAAGTTTACCATTATATTCAGTGGAAAAACCTAAAACCGGATTTTGTGGTGGATGTATCTGGATTTATTGATACGAAAACCGATGCGATCATGGCTTACAGTTCACAGTTCTATGACCCCAATAGTGATGAACCGGAGACTCCCATTAGCAGTAAAAACTTTACCGATAGCGTGATTTACAGGGCAAGGGACCTAGGCAGGATAATAGGGGTGGAGTATGCGGAAGGCTTTACCGTGGAGCGTTACGTTGGTGTGGACAGCCTGGAAGATTTAATTTGATCAAGAGGCTTTTTGGTACCTGTTCTGTGATTTGGGTACTGTAAAATAAAAAGTGGTACCCTTGCGAGGAACGCTTTCCACCCAAATTTCACCTTTATTTTTCTGAACCATTTCCTTGCAGAGCGATAAACCAAGTCCAGTACCTTTTTCGTTATTGGTTCCGTAGGTTGTAATGTTGGATGAATTTTTGAAAATGGATTTTTGTACTTCAGATGTCATACCAATACCAGTGTCCCGCACGGAAATTTGCCACATATCTTCTATTTCTTTTGCCTCGATGGTGATAAGGCCATTTTCCGGGGTAAACTTGATGGCATTGCTCAGCAAGTTTCGGATTACGATATCAATTTGGTTGTTATCGGCCCAAATCCGTGGATTTTCCGGAAGTTGATTGATAATCTTGATGGATTTGCTGCTCGCCAGTTCCGATAATAGCTGAATGTTGTTGACTACCAAATAGGATAGCGATACCCTTTTTGGTTTGGTGACCACCCCGTTCAATTGGTTCATTCCCCAGGACAACAGGTTGTTCAAGGTAAACGCAATATTGTCAACATCTGTTTTTAATTTGGGGATAAAGGAAACCAGTTCCTTGGTGGTAATCTCTCCCTCTGTGAACATTTTAAGAATACCCTGCAAACCTCCGATAGGTCCTCTTAGGTCGTGGCCAATAATAGAAAAAAGCTTGGTGTTGGTCTTGTTTATCTCGTGCAGTTCGGATTCACGCTGTGTAACCGCCTTGGATTTTTCCTTGAGTTCTTTGTTCAGTTTTTTCTGAATCTTTTCACTTCTTCTTACCACAAAAGTTATGATGGTCAAAATAAGGAGGATGATTACCGAAAAATAAATATAGTTTCGTTGTCTGGCCAGTGCTTCTTGGTTGGCCTCTATCAACTCCTGTTTTTCCAGCTCATGATGTAATTTGGTCTCCAAGAGCGACAAACTCTGCTTGTTCTTGTCCTTGAACAAGGAATCCGACAAACTTTTAAAAGTTTCCAAATAAGCCAATGCCTTTTGGTCATCACCACTTTTCTTGTACACCTTGTACAGCGTTTCGGAGCAGTCGATTTCCCCTTGTAGGGATTTTATCTTTTGGGAAAGCGCAAGACCCTTTTGGGCATAGATTAGGGAAAGACTATCTTTTTCCAGACCTAAATAAACCTTGGCCATGCCGTTCATCAATTGAATCTTGATCCTGTCATCCTCAATTTGATGCTTGAAAAGCATGTTGCTTTGATCATACCAGTAGAGTGCCCATTTGTATTTTTCTTGATCCAGATAAATGTCCCCCTTTACCTCGTAGGCATAAGCAAGCCAATCATACACCTTATTTTTCTCAAAAGTACTTATGCTCCTGTTTATGTTGAACATGGCATTTTTAAAATCCTTGGAATCCTTATATAAGGAAGCCATGTTGCTCTGGGTCTCGGCATCGATTACCTCATCTCCAAGTTCCCTATTTATTTTCTGCACGGTATCGTAGAACATCAAGGCGTTCTTAAAATCCTTTTGATCTGCGTAGAGACTGGCTATATTTTCATTTAATATGGAAAGGGTGGCCTTGTCATCCACTTCCTTGGCCAAATCGATTCCTTTTAGGTTAAGGGAAAGCGCCTCGGCGTAATTTCCCTCATAACTATAATTTTGTGCCAGGGTATTTATTATAGATAGTTCCGAGTAAACATCATCAATCTCTACGGCAAGCTCCATTGCTTTCTGAAACATTGGCATTGCTTTTTCCCTTTCACCTTTATTATAGTGATAGTTACCTAGGGCATCCAAGCCATTTATTTCGCCGTAGGCGTAGTTGATGTCCCTACTATATTTTAATGCTCGCGAAGCGATGGAGTACAAACTGTCACTATCCAAATATCTATAGGAAAAAGCTAGATTGATCAAAAGCTTTATATGGGTGGTATCCTTCGGATTAAATTTATTTGTTGATTCCAACCGATGCAGTTTGTTGGCCAGACTATCCCTTTCACTGGAGGATTGTGCCGATACGGATACCATAGCACCCATGAATAAGGCACAGACAACGATACACTTCAGTGGCGTTTTATAAATAGTTATGAGGTTTTTTTCTGACAACAATGGGTTGAAAATATTTGCCGTAAAATTAAATTTAAAACGCCTTTTAGGGAAGTAAATGTTGTGAACCACCCAAAAAAGTGTGTTTGGTCTTAAAAACGTGCATTTAATCGGGAAATTGTATAGCAACTACTATAATGTACGATAGCAGTCTTTTACTATAATAAATTGATGGATTTTAAAAAATATTTTGGTTGAATCATTACAAAAAAGTATTTTTGCAACCGCTTTAAACGGTGGTTGTAGCTCAGTTGGTTAGAGCGCTGGATTGTGGTTCCAGAGGTCGCCGGTTCGAACCCGGTCTTCCACCCTTGAGTTTAGAAGATCCCGAACCTTATGGTTTGGGATTTTTTTTATGTAAGTACAAAAAAAGCCCTCATCAAGAGGGCTTTATTATTTTGTCAATCAAGCTTTTAATCAGCAGCTTTGTCCACCAATAGTCTACTGGGCCTGTTGGCGATTTCCCAAGCGGTATGGAAAATAAGACGGGTACGGTTTTCCAAAAGATCATAATTGATTTTGTCCGGGGTATCGCTAGGTCGGTGATAATCCGCATGCGTACCATTAAAATAGAAAATGATCGGAATATTGTTCTTCGCAAAATTATAATGATCGCTTCGGTAATAAAAACGATTGGGATCGTTCTCATCATTATAGGTGTAATCAAATTCAATATTGCTGTATTTTTTATTGACCTCTTCGGACAGCTTGTGAAGCTCTGTACTTAATTTATCCGACCCGATCAGGTACAAATAGTTTCTAGCACCCTTGTAATTGGGGTCAATGCGCCCTATCATATCAATATTAAGGTCGACCACGGTATTTTCCAAAGGAAAAACGGGATCAACATCGGTGTAGTACCTGGAACCCAGCAGTCCTTTTTCCTCACCGGTCACATGTAGGAAAACCAAAGATCGTTTTGGCCCATTGCCCGCATCCGCTGCTTTTTTGAAAGCTTGTGCAATCTCCAACAATGCTACCGTACCTGAACCGTCATCATCGGCGCCATTGTTGATTTCTCCACCATTGGTAATACCGATATGGTCCAAGTGCGAGGATATGACCACATACTCGTCCGGCTTTTCCGAACCTTTTAAAAAGGCCACCACATTTTCCGAGTCTATTTGATCATTGCCACTGGTAATGTCCATTTTTATATCCGCAGTAATGGGTTTTGGCACATTGTCCTCTTCAATATCACTTTTTAAGGTCTTGGCGGCATCTTCGTTCAAATAGATAAGAACATCATCGCTCTTGTCGGAAGCCAACTGAACCCTACCACTGTTGTTATTTTTCATGAATTGAAAGTAGCCTTGGAATCTCGGAAAAGTCAACATGTCGTAGTACAATACCCCGATAGCTCCCTTTTCCTTGGCAATATCACGCTTTTTGCCAATGGCCTCCGAAGCGTTGCTCCAAACGGATTTCTCCATATTGCCTGTAATTTCATACACGCCATTGTCGCCCACCGGTTCACCCGCTTTTATCAATACAAATTTTCCTGTTACGTCAACCCCGGTATAATCGGAATAATCACCATCTTCAATACCATAGCCAACATAGACAATATTATCGTAGTTGCCTTTGGCTTGAGAGAATGTAAGAACGTCCTCCCCCAATTCAAAAGCTTTATCGTTTATGGTCAAGCTTCCCTCGGGCACCTTTGACATTTCCAAGGGCACTTTTTGAAAATAATCCCCGTTGGATTGGGCAGGTGGAATGCCCATGGACTCGTATTGGGCTTTAAGGTATTCGACCGCCTTTTTTTGCCCTGGGGTACCGGTTTCCCTGCCCTCGAACTCGTCCGAAGCATATGTGAATAAATGTTCTTTTAAGTTATCTTGTGTAATCGTTTCCGCATAGGGAATGGGATCGGCAACGGGTTTTGGCGCCTCTGCAACTGTTTTTTGTGAAGAATTGCAAGCAAAGGCCAAGCCCAGAACCAATAAGGATAGTTTTTTCATTCGTATATAAGTTTTCAGAATCCACCAAAAGTAATCAAAAGTTTGATAAAGAAATCCCAACGGCTACATTAACATTTTCAGGCCCTTTGCTTATCTTGGCCCCTCTTTTAAGGATACCGATATAACTCAACGGATATGGGCAAGAATAAAAACGTGATCGTTGTTGGCGGGGGCATAGTTGGGCTCTCCACCGCATATTTTTTACATAAGGAAGGACACCAGGTAACTGTACTGGACAAATCTGATATTAGTTCAGGGGCCTCTTTTGTAAATGCAGGTTACCTTACCCCGAGCCATATCGTTTCCTTGGCATCTCCGGGAATGATCACCCAAGGGTTGAAATATATGTTCAATTCCTCCAGTCCGTTTTATATGAAGCCCCGACTGGACCCCGATTTTATTCGCTGGGCGTGGTATTTTAAAAAATCCTCTACCAAAGCCAAGGTAGAATGGGCAATGCCCATAATTCGCGACATTAACCTGTTGAGCCGGGAATTGTTCGAAGGCATCAAATCCTCTGGGGATTTGGGCAATTTTGAAATTGGGGACAAAGGGCTGTTGATGGTTTACCAGACCAAAGCAGCATGCGACCACGAAATGGAAGTTGTGGAAAAAGCAGCGGAAATGGGTCTGGTAGGCAAACATCTTTCCAAAGAAGAATTGCAGAAAATGGAACCAGAAGTGGATTTTAATGCAAAGGGCGCCATTCTTTGGGAGTGTGACAGACATACCACCCCACCATTGATCATGAAGAGGATGGTGGAATACTTGGAACGTGCAGGAGTGAATATTCAAAAAAATGAGGCTTTAGAGGATATTTCCATGTCCTCGGGAAAAATTACCGAAATCAAAACAAATAAGACCTCCTACGAACCGGACGAGGTTGTTTTTGCCGCAGGATCTTGGACCGGCGACCTATCAAAAAAATTGAACCTAAAATTACCTTTACAGGCGGGGAAAGGTTATCGGATAAATATGGAGGAACCCACCCATATTACCATGCCGGCCATATTAATGGAGCGAAAAATTGCGGTTACCCCAATGGAAGGCTTTACCCGTTTTGCGGGAACCATGGAGTTTTCGGGAATAAACCATATTATTCGGAAAGAACGGGTGGAGGCCATTGCCCAAGGAGTTGAAACTTATTACAATGGGCTGAAAATCCCTGCAGAGGCCAAAAACAACGCCCAATGTGGATTACGACCAGTATCGCCGGATGGTCTTCCCTATATTGGAAAACCCAAAAACATCCATAATCTTACGATTGCAACAGGGCACGCGATGATGGGTTGGAGTCTGGGGCCGGCAACCGGAAAGTTGGTCACGGAACTGATTTCTGGGACCAAAACATCAATGGATATCCTCCCATTTGATCCTGAACGTAAATTTTAAGTAATTTCTTTCGTTTTGGGGCATGATATGTGCTGTTTAGATTTTTCAGTTGCATTATTAACGATTAATTTTACAGCATGAAAAAGAACTACTCCATTTTACTTTTCTGCACTTTCTTTCAGATAGTTGGCATATGGTCCCAAGAAGTGAAGATTTTCCATTTGGAAGATTTTAACCTAAAGGGAAAGGTCAAATCCTGTTTGGTAACCACGGACTATGGGAAAGAACTGTTTGAGTTCAATGAAAATGGAGTGCTTACCAAAACCGTTACCCAGTACAACGATTCCGATCAGGATATCACATACTACAAATATGATAATGGCGAGTTGGTAGAAAAACGAATGGAAAGCTACAAAAACAATGTTCTCGACGAATCCACCTCCATGGCCAACTTTTACAAAGTGGATTCCGTGCCCCATCGAAAGGTAACCGAAAAAATTGTTTCTTACGACAAGCAATTTTTGGAGCAAGAACAGTATCATTACGATGATGAAGGAAAATTGGTAAAGATCATATCCTCCAACGACGAAGGAGTGGATGAGACTACCTTTGAATATTCGCAGGTAAAGAATGAACGTACCGTAAGCACCTTCACGAATGGAATCCTACAGAAATCGGTGCGAACATCGACAAAAAAAATGCCGAACGGCACCCAAGAGATTATTTTGACCAAGGAGTATATAGATGGGGAACCCAATACGGCGACAGAGGAAATCTTCAATACCAATGGCAAATTGGTCACAAGCGAGGATTTTTTATATGATGTTGCCGAAAAAGAATTCGTTTCACAAAAAAAGCGTTTTTACTACTACACTGGGGGAATTTTGAGCAAGGTGGTCAAGAAGACCATCAATACCGAATCCACGGACAAATACATTTTTCAGTTTGACGATCATAAACCGAGCAATTGGGTGAAGCAGATTGTAACCCCTGACAATTCCTATACTACAAGGACCATAAAATATTATGAAGAAGAGGCGCCCGATGAAGAAACCTCAAACCGATAGACGGCTATAGCAGCCCCTCGATAATTTCAGGTTTAACTTCGTGACCTCCTTTAAAAGTGATGGTCTTTACATTTCCTCGGAACAAGCGATCGATCTTTACTTTTTCGCCTTTTAATCGCTCTGGCGTAAGAAATTCATCCTCGTCACCATAGATAATTTTAATGGAAGTGGCATTATGGTCCAAAAACTCAAAATCATTGGCCTTGAGTTCATTGGGTATTCTCCCGGCATACAGCGCAACCAACTTGCATTTGGCCTTTTTACTGGCCAGCCATCTTGTGGCGACGGAAACACCCTGCGAAAAACCAAACAGCACAAGATTTGCATCTTTCGGAATATTTTCCGCTTCAAGCACCGCATCGATATAATTAAGTACGTTTTTTACCTCGGTGGCAGTGTTTTCTTTGGTCAGCCAACTTGCACCAACATATTTGTACTCGTTTTTCAAATAATATTTGGAAGGGGCCTGCGGAACGATTAGGTAGTTTTCATTTGGATCTAAACCTTTGAAATACTTCACGAAATATCGGCTCAAATACCCGATTCCATGAAAAACAAGCCATACATTTTTTGTTTTGGGGGTTAATTCATTCTGAGTCAGATAGGTATTCTCGGTGGTATAGGTCACAGTCTTTTCTGTATTGGACATAATCGAAACCGCTTATTTAGATATTGCCGAAGCTTTATGTAATTTTACAAAAAATACAAGGATGAACGAGCATAAAGAGAAGATTCTGTCCGTTTGCAACGACATTTGCAAGGGCACATTGATGGAGACATTGGACATTACCTATATTGATGTAGGGGAAAATTTTCTTTTGGCAAAAATGCCCGTAACGCCCAAAGTGCATCAGCCGGACGGGGTGCTCCACGGAGGTGCTTCGGTAGCCTTGGCGGAGAGTGTCGGTAGCGCAGCTTCCTATATTTTCTTGGACGGACAAAAATTTTTCGTTCGCGGGATAGAAATTGCGGCCAATCATGTTCGTTCCATAAAAGAAGGCTTTGTGTATGCCAAGGCATCCATTATCCATAAAGGGCGCACCACCCAGCTTTGGGAGATAAAGATCACTGATGAAGAAGGTCACTTGATTTCCAATTGTAAACTTACCACCATTGCGTTACCCAGAAAGTAAGGAGCTTCAAGAAATTTGGAATAGGGTAGAGACCAGTTTTAAAGATCGTCTGCCCTTTGTAATCTATCGTAAGCCCCAAGAGAATGATATTTTTGGTGTTTTTCAAACCGATGCGGAACACCATCAACCCTTGGATTTTACGGAAAAAGGTTTTGTTTTTGCCCCTTTTAAGGAGGGGGAACAAACAGTTTTGGTGACGCCCGATACATTCTGGAAAAGCAGTTACACGCGTGAAGAAGCGGAAAATACTTCGGATATTTCCCTCGATGATTCGGGAAAGGAAGTTCATATCCAACTGGTAAAAAATGGCATAAGGGAAATTCAAAAGGGGAGACTTCAAAAAGTGGTGCTTTCCAGAAAAATTGAGGTGCCTCTCACCAAATCGCCCATCAACGTATTCAAGACCCTCCTGAACAAATATCCGAATGCCTTTGGATATCTTTTTTACCACCCCAAAGTAGGTACTTGGTGCGGCGCAACACCTGAAACCTTGGTGAAAATAAAGAACCGGGAATTACAGACTATGTCCTTGGCGGCAACACTTCCATATATCAAAAATGAAAAACCGAAGTGGGGCAGTAAAGAAATAGAGGAACAACAGATGGTTTCCGAGTACATTGGCGATAAATTGGCCCATACCGTCCAACAACTGGAAGTTGATGAAGCAGAATCGGTCCGTGCCGGAAACCTTTGGCACCTGAGATCTGAGGTACGCGGCACTTTGCTTCTCAATCTCAAGGTTGGGGAAGTGGTAAAAGCTTTGCACCCAACACCTGCGGTCTGCGGAATCCCCACGGAAGAGGCACAAAAATTTATACTGGTTAACGAAGACTATCGGCGAACTTTTTACACGGGTTTTTTAGGTGAATTGAATTTGAGCGGTGAGAACGAACTATCACTTTTTGTGAACCTCCGTTGCATGCAATTGGAAGACAAAAAGGCTTCGATTTTTGTCGGGGGCGGAATTACCGAAGCTTCTGATCCGGAAAGCGAATGGGTCGAGACCCAGAACAAAAGCCGGACCATGCTGGAAATCATCTAAATTCAAGATTTCAGTTTGAGGACATACCGCACAGATGATGTATTTTTGTAGTCCATGATGTATTCCGATATACCCTCTGCACAAACCTTGGTCCTATATTTTAAATCCAAGGGAATAAAAAACATTGTTATCTCACCCGGATCCAGAAATGCTCCGCTGACCATCAGTTTTACCAAAAACCCATTTTTTTCCTGTTATAGTATTGTAGATGAGCGTTGTGCGGCATTTTTTGCTATGGGAATGGCACAGCATTTACAGGAACCGGTGGCGGTACTTTGCTCATCGGGCAGTGCTATGTTGAACTTTTATCCCGCTGTGGCTGAGGCATTTTATAGCGATATTCCACTTATCGTAATCTCTGCGGATAGGCCCGCTTATCGCATTGATATTGGGGATGGGCAGACCATCCGACAGGAAAATGTACTGGAAAAGCACATCGGCTATTCTGCCAACCTGAAGCAGGACGTTTCCCATGCCACGAACACCATTTCAAAATATGGTAAATCCTTGTTGGAAAGTGACCAGGAAGACATCCAACGGTACAACGAAGGGGAAATTTCCAAGGCATTGGATGTGACCATCCATCAAAAATATCCCGTGCACATCAATATTCCTTTTGAAGAACCATTGTACGGAAGGGTAGAGGAACCCTCGGTTCATATTCGAGATGACGAAGATTCCAAAACAAACCATGCCATTGAGGAGCCTTGGGATGAATTGGCATCGATTTGGAGGGAGAGTCCGCGAAAAATGGTTTTGGTGGGGGTAAACCAGCCCAACGCCATCGAAGATGATGTGTTGCATATGTTGGCCAATGACCGTAATACCGTATTGTTTACAGAGACCACTTCCAACTTGCACCATCCAAATTTCTTTGAGAGTATTGACAGTATTATCGCTCCCATTGAAAAATCCGAGAACAGGGAAAAGCTTTTCCAAAAATTGCAGCCCGAACTCCTTGTTACTTTTGGGGGTTTGATCGTTTCCAAAAAAATAAAGGCCTTCCTACGGCAGTACAAGCCAAAGCAGCATTGGCATATTGACACAAAAAAGGCCAACGACACTTTTTATTGCCTTACAAAACATATTATATGCCATCCCAATGAGTTTTTTAAAAAAATGGGGGACAAAAGATCCGGTGAGAGTGATTTCAAGGCATTTTGGGAGCTCAAAAAAGACAACTATGAGAGAAAGCGAAGTGCATATCTCAAAGAAATTCCTTTTTCCGATTTTATCGCTTTTGACCGTATCCTAAAAAACATACCCAAAGGGTATCAGGTGCATTTGGCCAACAGCAGCACGGTTAGGTATGCCCAGCTCTTTGAACTGGATGAATCGTTGAAAGTCTTCTGCAACCGCGGAACCAGCGGCATAGACGGAAGCACATCCACGGCTGTGGGAAGCTCCATACACAGTAAGGAACCTACCGTTTTGGTTACGGGGGACCTAAGTTTTTTTTACGACAGCAATGCATTGTGGAACAAATATATACGTCCGGATTTTAGGATTGTACTCATCAATAATTCAGGTGGGGGAATTTTCCGGATCTTGCCCGGGATGGAGGATACCGAGGAGTTCGAGACCTTTTTTGAGACGAGCCATGAGCTATCTGCTGAGCATTTGGCAGAAATGTATGGTTTTGAGCACATCATGGCAGAAAATGAAGCTGAATTGGACGCTACATTAAAGGAGTTTTATTCAAAATCTCAGAAGCCAAAAATCTTGGAAGTCACAACACCGCGCGTATTGAACAATAAAATTTTGCTCGGGTATTTCGATTTTATATCTTAGAACCTTAGCTATAAATCATTAAAGAACACTAATCAGTATGAGCAAAAGGGACGAACTTATAGAGAAGTACGCAGAGGATATCAAGAGTAAATTTGGAGAGACACCCGATCAAGACCTATTGACCAAAGTTACGATTGGTCTTGGCCCGGCCATTTACAATTTGGATGCTTCCAAAGTTTCTGGATCTGACGAGAAGGAGCTGGAAACCGTAAAGAACAATTTCTTGGTAAAAAAATTGGGACTCGCGGATACCCCTGCATTGATGGAATCTATCAATAGTGTAATTGACGCTTATGGGAGGTCTGAGAAGAACAAACATAGAGCTGTTATCTATTACATGCTTACCAAGCACTTCGGAAAAGAATCGGTTTATAAGTAAGATTACAAAACCTAAAAAAAAGCTGCCCTCGTTTATGGCGGCTTTTTTTATACCCATTTTTACCGCTACCTTTACCAAATGATAGAGTTGGGAAACTACAATACCCTTAAGGTGCTCAGGAGCACCAGTATAGGGCTTTTTTTGGGCGATGAGGAAGGTACGGAAATCCTGTTACCGAACAAGTATGTGCCCGAGGATTTTGAAATAGATGCGGAGCTCGAGGTTTTTTGCTATTTGGACAATGCCGAACGCCCCATTTCGACCACGTTGAAACCAAAGATTGTCCGTAACGGCTTTGCCCATTTGCAAGTGGTCGAGGTCGGTTCTTATGGTGCATTTATGGACTGGGGACTGGAAAAGCATCTCCTAGTTCCCTTTAGGGAACAGTCCGAAAGAATGGTGGAGGGCCGAAAATATATTGTTCACTGCTATATGGATGAAGAAAGTATGCGGTTGACGGGTTCCAGTAGGGTGGATAAATTTCTTTCCAACGAAAACCTTGAGTATGACCAAAATGACCAGGTTAGTCTTTTGGTGTACCGAAAAACTCCGTTAGGGTGGGAGGTAATCGTTGAGGACAGGCACAAGGGACTTATTTTCGATAGCGATATTTTTAAGCCTATCTCCGTAGGGGACCAATTGACCGGATTCATTAAAAATATAAGGGAGGATAAAAAACTGGATATTTCCCTTCAACCAATAGGGGCCAAAATGTTGGAACCTACTGCCAAAATGATTTTGGACAAACTTGAGGAGAATGGTGGATTTTTGCCCTTGCACGACAAATCGTCCCCAGAGGAAATAAAAAAGACCCTGCACCTGAGTAAAAAAGCATTCAAGAAAGGAGTCGGGATACTGTACCGTCAGCGCAAGATCAATATTTTAGACGACGGCATTCATTTATTATAGATTAAAAAATGCATTGAAACCAGTTTCGGCGATGCTTTGTGGAATTAAAGTTTTTTTCTTTGGACAAAAACTTTATTTTTGTAAGGAATCAGATTAACTTATTGGTTGTTATGCTTTTAGCATAACATATAATTATAACCCCCCTTCACGATATGCCTTTTATTGAAGAAAGTGATTTGTTGGACCTTCATAAGGATATAGATAAGGCCCAAATTATTAACGAAAGACTTCTTGATCAGATAAAATACAAGAACAAAGATCTTCGCAAAATCAAATTGCAGCGAAACATTCTTCTGGGCTTTGTGGGACTCTTTGTAATAGGGACTTTGGCCATCACATCCTTTACTGCCGGACTTTCCAGTAAACAATCTTTTGAAAACCAGAGCAACGTTCTGGTTTCCTTGGACAGTTTGGATGTCATCAGGGCCAGAATCGAAAATCTCAAGTCCCAGAATGAGGAACTTAGTTTGGTGAAGGAATTTTATTTGGCCAAAGAGTTCTTGAACAAGGAAAAAATCTATTCCGTACAAGTAAAATCTTTTGTGGAAAACAATGTTACCTTGGCTTCCGAGGCATTGACCAATACCCTTTTTGTAAAGACCAATCCTTTTTACGCCTATTCCCTCGGTAATTTTGAAACCTTGGAAGAGGCACAAAAATTCAGAAAGCAATTGGTACAGATGGGCTTCCAAGATGCTTTTGTTGCTTCCTACCAGGATGGTCAAAGAATTAAAATAGAAGATCCGTATTAACATTGGGAAATACTAAGGCTTGGATACAAGCTGCTAGACTGCGCACATTGCCCCTTTCCGTTTCAGGAATCATTGTTGGAACAGCGTTGGCAACAATGGTAGGGGAATTTCAACTTTCAATATTCATATTTGCCTTATTGACCACCATTGGTTTCCAGGTGACCTCCAATTTTGCCAATGATTATGGGGATGGGGTCAAAGGAACCGACAATGAGGACAGAATAGGTCCGACCCGGGCCATACAAAGTGGTTCCATTACCCAAAATTCCCTAAAAAAGGGCATCATAATTTCCATCGTAATCAGTATGGTTTTGGCCATGAGCCTTATTTATTTGGCCTTTGGCTTGGAAAACCTGAAATATGTGCTCATTTTCTTTGTACTCGGTCTGTTGAGCGTTTGGGCGGCAATTAAATATACTGTGGGTTCCAATGCCTACGGTTACCATGGTCTTGGAGATATGTTCGTATTCTTGTTCTTTGGTCTGCTGGGCGTGCTCGGCAGTATGTTTCTTTATATACAATCTTTGGATTGGGCATCTCTATTGCCGGCGATTTCCGTTGGCCTGCTGTGCGTTGCCGTATTGAACCTCAACAACCTGCGTGATGTGGTTTCCGATAAAAAGCACGGTAAGATTACCATGGTCGTTAAAATGGGTTTTGACAATGGTAAGCGGTATCATGGCTTTCTCATACTTATGGCACTTTTGTGCTTTTCGGTGTTTGTATGGATCAAGGGTTTTGGTTTGAAAGAATCATTTTTCATGTTGGCCTTTTTTCCATTATTGATTCATTTAAGAAAAGTAATGAAGACAGAAAACCCTGGAAATTTGGATGTAGAACTTAAAAAAGTAGCGCTAAGTACCTTTTTATTAGCAACTTTATTCTACATTTCAGTCAATATTTTTTTGTAAATTTGATTTACAACCAAATAAACTTAGAAGTAACTTGGAACATCCGATAAAAATTTTGATCGTAGAGGATAATGTCATCATTGCCGATGACATGCAATCCATGCTAGAGGAAATCGGTTATGAGATTGTCGACAATGTCATAGTTTACGAGCAAGCCGTTGATGTATTGAAAAACAACCATGTTGATTTGGTGTTGATCGATATTATACTGGCCTCGGATAAAACCGGTATCGATCTTGGCAAGCATATTCGGGAAACCTACAATATACCTTTCATATTCGTAACCTCGAACTCGGACCGGGCCACGGTAGAGAATGCCAAAACGGTGAAGCCCGATGGTTATTTGGTGAAGCCTTTTGAACAGCAAGATCTTTATACCTCCATAGAAATAGCGCTTTCCAATTTCAATTATGCCAAAAAGAGCATAGAAAAAATGGAGGACGAAGCCGCGGATGAAATTACATCCAACTCTGTTCTAAAGGACTCCATATTTGTGAAAAAACAGCACTTGTACTACCGAATCCAGTTCAGTGATATCCAGTTCATCAAGGCGGACAACGTTTATTTGGAGGTCAACACGGTGGATAAAAAATTCTTGGTTCGCTCGCCACTGAAAGATTATTTGGAAAAATTGCCGAAGAACAAATTTTATAGGGCCCATAAGTCCTATATCGTCAACGTGGATCATATAGATGCCATCAATTCCAAGGACATTATGATCAACAATAATTTGATTCCGATCTCGAAGGACTTCAAGGAGTTTATACTTTCCTCCATGAACAGTTAACCCAATTTGATTCTTTCGTAACCATATAGGAGTGCCTTTTCGAGGCACTTTTTTTTTGAAACAACATGCCAAGGGGGGAGTGACCACAAGTTTTAAGGTGTTCACAACAATATTTTCACCCTTAGGCCAAATGATTCTACTTTAGTAGTGTAATAATCAAGAAAGTAATTTTTTCATTTTCATATAGTGTTCTCGTAAAAGGGTCTTGTGGTAAAAAGCAGGGCCTTTTTCAATTTTAGGACGTCCGTATTTATATCGAAAACTCCATAAAAGGCACAAAACATCGATAAAATACCACTTGACATACAAACATTATCTTTTCACAACAGAAAACTGGACTTTCACAACAATAACCCTCACTTCTTTCCTGTAGGATTTAATTTTGTAGGTAAACTAACGTTCTTTATATACCCCATACAGTACGATTCGACATTAATTTTCATTTTGTTGACAGAATTGATTATCGGGGGCAATAAAGGAAAAAAGGGCACGATAATAATATAGGACCTAAGGTGCAAAACCGGCGGTCTCTGTATCAATTAAATTAATGGAACGTTACGTAAGACTTATATTTACCGCTATATATTTTGTTTTTCTTTTTACTTCATCGGCACAGACCATTTCCGATAATGAAGAAAGTACGTTAAAGGAATTTCAAGATACCGATCAACCCTCCCAGCGGTTTGAGGTCTTTTTTAATTCCCTGGACCGATATAATGTAAACTCTGCATACGATTGGTTGGACACCATCAAAATTTATTTGGCAAATGCCGAAAAAACGGAGGATACTACCGCCATGCATCTGTACAGGGTAATGCAGGCACAGGTCTATAACGATTTGGGGGAATACGATAAAAGTACCGCCTTGGCCAAGGAATTGTATGATATCAAAGATTCCCTGGACCCCGATTCCCAAAAAATAGTGTTGGATGTCTTGGATGATAACTATGCCAATCTCCAATTGTTCGACAAACAAATCGAAATCAGAAAGCAAAAACGTGAACTTGGCCTCACCAACAACGTGGCTTTTTACGACATCTATAGCAATCTGGGACTTTACAGAAAAGCGAGGAACCAGTATATTATGGAAGTGAAGCCGACCATTGCGGACAATGATTCCTACGGTTTGGCAAAATACCACAGCAAAGTCGGAAACTATTTGCGTTTGGATGACTCGGCGCCCACGGCATTGAGCGAACTGAAAAAAGCAAAGGCCTATCTGGACGTTTATGTGAACGATATTTCCATTCAAAAAAGTGAGTCCGATATTTTTGAAACCGAACTTTTAAAGGCGGAAATAGAGGGGAATATAGCGAAATGTCATGTAATGCTCGAGGATTATGATGAGGCAATCCCTCTGTTGCAGAGCAGCATCGAAACCTTAAAGAAGTCTTCAAAAAATGAGGACCAGAGCGAAGTAGTGGAAAACACATTGTACTTGGCGGAGGCCAATTTACAGATTGACCGATTTACCGATGCAAAAAAATATCTGGACATCGAGTTCGATAACATTACCGTACTGCAGACCATAAAAAAGAACAGTTTGCTTGCCGCTTTTTATGATAAAGTGGAAAACTATAAAAACGCTTCCATCTATTACAAGCGCAACGAAAGAATAAAGGATTCCTTGGCCAAGAAGCAATCTGCACTCATCAAGCAACAATTGGTGACGATTGTTGCCAACGAGGATCTGGAGAATTCCCAAAGGTTGATCGATGAGCAAAAACGCATCAATGAGCTTGCCCGTAACGAGATGAAGGCCAAAGATGAGCGCATCAATTTGGTGTTTATATCGTTGATATTTACCCTTTTGGGATTCGCCGGTCTGGTTTATGCGTATTTAAAAAGTATCAAAAACCAACGATTGATAGCGGAACAAAAGCATATTATCGAAAATTCGTTGGTTGAAAAAGACTCCCTTTTAAAGGAAATCCATCACAGGGTCAAGAACAACCTACAAATGGTATCCAGCCTCTTGAGCCTTCAGACCAAAAATACCCGAAGCAAGGCTGCCATAGAGGCACTGGAAGAAGGAAAGAGCAGGGTGAAGGCGATGGCGCTGATACATCAAAAATTATATCAGAACGACGACCTTTCGGTAATTGAAATGCAAGGATATATCGAAAGTTTGATTAACAGTGTGCAATCCGTGTACAAAAAAGGAGGGCACAACATCAGCATTACCATAGATGCCGAAGGTACCGAATTGGACATTGACCGCGCCATTCCGTTTGGTTTGATTCTGAATGAATTGGTGTCGAATTCTTTCAAATACGCATTCCCTGAAAACGATGAGAACGGAAAAATCTATATTCATCTCCGTAAAAATGGCGACCAGGGCTATTTTGAATATACCGATAACGGAGTCGGGCTTCCCGAGGACACCGATGAGCGTTCGCACTCGTCCATGGGCATACGACTGATCAATCGCTTGGTGAACCAGTTGCAATCCAAATTGAATGTGGATAGGCAAACCGAAGGTGTCCGATTCTGGTTCAACTTTAGTTGATTAATAGCTTTTCCATCTGTATAGGATTCAAAATATACTTACATTTGAGTCCATTCCATGAAAGCAAGCTACAAAAAGTACATCCTAAATTTTAAAGTTCCCAGCGGTACCTCACGTGGGGTAATGACCCAGAAAGAAACATGGTTCATCATCTTAAAAGATAAAAATGGTCTGGGAATAGGGGAGTGCGGTATTTTACGTGGATTGAGCGTTGATGACCAACCCGATTACGAACACCAGCTTGCTTGGACCTGCAAAAATATTCATTTGGGGAAAGATGAGCTTCTGAATCAACTCAAAGAATTTCCCTCCATTCAATTTGGGGTAGAGCAGGCTTTTTTGTCACTTCAATCCAAAGACCCGTTTGAACTTTTTCCTTCGGACTTCACTCAAAAGGAATCTCCCATAGACATCAATGGTCTTATCTGGATAGGTAACACGGATTACATGCTCAAACAATTGGAGCAAAAATTAAAGGATGGCTTTGGATGTATTAAAATGAAAATCGGAGCCATCGATTTTGACCAAGAAATATCCATTCTCAAATCCATTCGTGATAATTTTTCGCCAGAAGAAATTGAACTTCGGGTAGATGCCAATGGGGCTTTTGCTCCCGATGCAGCCATGAAAAAACTGGAAAGATTATCCACTTTTAAAATCCATTCCATCGAGCAGCCCATAAAAGCGGGCCAATGGGAGGCAATGGCCAAACTTTGCGAAACAACACCTCTTCCCATTGCCCTGGACGAGGAATTAATCGGGATTTTTGATGTAACAGAAAAGGAAAAATTGCTACAAACCATACGACCGCAATACATCATTTTAAAACCAAGTTTGGTGGGAGGTATTGGCGGTTGTGAAGAATGGATAGCTTTAGCAGAAAAGCAAGATATTGGCTGGTGGATCACCAGTGCACTGGAAAGCAATATTGGGTTGAATGCAATTGCACAGTTTACTTATTCCTTGGGTACAAAGATGCCACAAGGCTTGGGTACGGGCAGTTTGTTTACCAACAATATCGATAGCCCATTGGAAGTATCAAACGGAAAATTGTTTTATCGCAATTCAAAAGATTGGAATACAAAATTAATTGAACACATATGTACATAGAGCAGGCTTACAAAGGATTGTCCGACGGTTGGCGATATTTAATCGGTTTTCTTATCATTTTTATTGGATGGCAGTTGCTCGGCGGAATTCCATTGGTATTCGCAGTTATGCTCAAAAGTGGCCCCGAGGCCCTTATGGCATCGGATTATGGTGCAATGGCCGATTCCTTAGGGTTGAATATGTTCTTTTTTTTGATTTTGATCATGTTCGTAGTTGCCATGATCAGTTTATGGGTCGCGGTCAAGTTTATTCATAAATTATCCCTCAAGAATTTTACCACCTCCAGAAAAAAAATTGATTGGAAAAGGATAACTTTTGCTTTTACGCTTTGGGGAATTGTTTCCGTTGCCCTGGTGTTTTTGGATATTTATTTGTCCCCCGAAAACTATGAGTTCCAATTTGAACCCGTTCCTTTTTTAATTTTACTGCTCATATCCATTGTTATGATTCCCATACAGACCAGTTTTGAGGAGTATTTTACACGAGGGTACCTCATGCAGGGCATAGGAATAGCAGCCAAAAACAGGTGGTTACCGTTTATAATCAGTTCTACATTGTTCGGTCTGTTGCATATTGTAAACCCCGAAGTTGAAAAATTGGGTTACGGCATTTTGGTCTATTATGTAGGGACTGGTTTTTTTCTGGGAATTTTGACCTTGATGGACGAAGGACTGGAATTGCCTTTGGGTTTCCACGCTGCCAATAATTTTTTTACGGCCATACTCGTTACCGCCGATTGGACTGCTTTTCGCACCAATTCCCTTTACAAAGATGTTTCCGAACCCGTGTTGGGTTGGGATGTTCTTATTCCCGTTTTTGTGATCTATCCCATTTTGCTGTTTATTTTTTCCAAAAAGTACGGCTGGAAAAACTGGAAGGAACGACTTTTTGGTAAAGTTTTGTCCAAAGAAGAATTTGTAGCACTGACCGATGGCGAATCCGACCTGGCATAATATTCATCCAGACTTTAGGCTTAACGGCAAAGGGTTAACAAAGAACCAGTTAGTCGAAATTGGAGGCCACTTGGCAAAAGAGGATGAATCTTTTGAAAAAATCATTGGTAATTTTTTACTGGATTGGACTTCCGATACATCAACGGTAAAAGTGCAAACATCTGGATCTACAGGAAATCCCAAAACCATTGTTCTCAAAAAAGAGCATATGGTGAATTCCGCATTGGCCACGGGAGCGTATTTTGGGTTGCAGCCCAAACAAAATGCGCTTTTATGTTTGCCCTGCACAGGAATTGCAGGCAAAATGATGTTGGTCCGTGCCATGGTTCTTGGGCTTCATTTGGATTATACGGAACCCTCTTCAAATCCAATGTCCAGTAATAACCAAGTGTATGATTTTGTGGCCATGGTTCCGCTTCAGGTTCAAAATTCGTTGGATGCCTTGAACAGAATTAAACAGCTCATTGTCGGTGGAGCCCCAATAGATGCAAGTTTGCAGAATAAACTCGTCAAGGCACCTGTTGAGGCCTATGAAACCTACGGGATGACGGAGACCATCACCCATATTGCAGTAAAAAAATTGGACAAACAAGGTAGCAACTATTTTGAAACACTGCCCCATGTGAAATTATCTATCGATGAAAGAAACTGTTTGATTATCGATGCTCCAAAAATTGCTACGGATAAAGTAGTGACGAACGATGTGGTGGAACTGGTTGGCGACACACAATTCAAATGGTTGGGAAGATACGATTCCATTATCAATTCTGGTGGCATCAAATTAATGCCCGAAAAAATTGAGGAGAAATTATCCCCGTTGATAAACACCCGTTTTTTTGTGGCAGGACTTCCGGATGAAACCTTGGGCCAAAAGTTGGTGCTCGTAGTAGAAAGCGAGGCTACCAATCTTAAAGAACTGCTTCAGAACATTAAAAAGGTGAGGGGCATTTCAAAATATGAGGTGCCCAAACAAATTTACTTTGTAAAACCCTTTATTGAGACTTCCACAAAAAAGATAGACCGTCAAAAAACGTTGGAACGGATTATTTAGACTAATTTCCAAAGGCCGTTCCCTAAGCAGAAGCGCTACTTGCCTCATTACCGATTTTATCGCGCAGTAATTGATATTAGGTTAGCTATGAATCTAAAAACCATATCAATTATGAAAAATGCAATATTACTTATCGTACTGGCATTTTGTGTACAAATCACCGCACAGGAAAACGTTGTTACTGGTGTGGTGACCGATGCCGATAATTATCCAATCCCAGGAGCCAACGTCTTGGTAAAAGGAACTTCAAAAGGCGCCCAGACCAATTTTGATGGTCAATACAGCATAGCTGCCTATCAGGGCCAGACTTTGGTTTTTTCGTACATCGGGTACAAGACCGAAGAAGTAAAGGTTGGCTTGAGCAAAACAGTCAATGTACAGATGGAGGAAGATGTGCAAATGCTTGAAGAAGTTGTGACCATTGGATATGCTGCTCAGGGATATAGCACTAGAGCACCTTCCGCGGCCCAAATTAAACGTAGAAAACAGAAAGCATATCATACGTCTATTGCACAGACGTTGCAGGGCAGGGCAGCGGGAGTGCAAGTGGTCGGGAATGCTGATAATATCAGAATCAGGGGAGTCAATTCCATTAAATCAGGTGAAGAACCATTGTATATTGTTGATGGCACACCTATTCTGAAACAAAACAATTCGGTGGTAGCTCAGTTAGATCCTTCCCAAATAGATAAGATCAACATTTACAAAGGAGCCAAAGCACGAAGTTTGTTTGGGTCTTCTGCAAAAAATGGCTGTATCGTGATTACCACTAAAAAAGGAAACTATCAAATTCAAAATGATGAAAAGTATGCGGAAATCACCGAAAACCAGTTCGAACATGTGTCTTTGAGCCCACTTTCCACATTTTCCATAGATGTGGACAAAGCATCATATAGCAATATCCGAAGAATGATCAACAATGGTCAACAAATACCCGCGGATGCCGTTAAGGTGGAAGAAATGATCAATTATTTCAATTATAGCTATCCGCAGCCCACCGAACATCCGTTTTCCATCAATACAGAAGTGGTCCAGACCCCTTGGAACAAGGATACCCGTTTGGTGAGAATTGGCTTGCAGGGTAAAACCTATGAACAGAAGGAATTGCCTGCATCAAACCTTACGTTTTTAATAGATGTTTCAGGATCCATGGGAAGTCAAAATAAATTGCCATTGCTCAAATCCGCTTTTAAGTTATTGGTGAACCAGCTACGTGAAAAGGACAAGGTTTCCATTGTAGTGTATGCAGGAGCAGCAGGTGTGGTCTTGGAACCTACACGAGGGGATAAAAAAATGGAAATCATCAAAGCGCTCGATAATTTGAATGCTGGAGGTTCCACGGCGGGAGGTGAAGGTATTGATCTGGCCTACAAATTAGCAAGCAAAAATTTCATCAAAAACGGAAACAACAGGGTTATTTTGGCCACGGATGGTGACTTCAATGTAGGTCCTTCGAGTGACAAGGATATGGTGAACCTTATCGAAGAGAAACGTAAATCTGGGGTGTTTTTATCCGTTCTGGGATTTGGTATGGGGAATTACAAAGACTCAAAAATGGAAAAATTGGCTGATAAAGGCAATGGAAACCATGCTTATATCGACACGATGCAAGAAGCCCAAAAAGTTTTTGGACAGGAATTTGGGGGAACACTGTACACCATCGCAAAAGACGTAAAAATACAGGTTGAATTTAATCCTGCAGTGGTGAGCGCCTACCGTTTGATAGGATACGAGAACAGAATGCTTGCAGACGAGGATTTTATAGATGATACCAAGGATGCAGGAGAATTGGGCAGCGGGCATACCGTTACGGCACTTTATGAGGTGGTTCCCGTGGGAGTGGAGAGTCCCTTTCTTAAACCTGTCCATGACCTTAAATATGCCGACACTAAAAACACTGGGCAAGCCGATGAATTTTTGACGGTCAAATTTAGATACAAAAAACCTGATGGCGATACGAGCACGGAGATAACCAAAATCATGGGGAACTCAATGGATTCAATTTCCCCCGATTTTAATTTTGCAGCTTCGGTCGCGCTTTTTGGTCTTCATTTGAGAAAATCCAAATTCACCAACAATAGTACTCTGGACCAGGTAGTGGCTCTGGCGGAAAAAGGATTGGAAAACGATAGCGAGGGGTATCGGGCAGAGTTTGTGAGGTTGGTTAAGTCATATGCCAACAGTTTGTGAAAAAGTGCCTTCGGGCACTTTTTTTAATTCTGTCAAAAGCTGTAATTTCAGCAAAAAATCAACCATGCGAAAAACCATCAAACTAGTATTGCTTTTATTGCCCTGTATTGCTATCTCACAACAAATACTGCCCGAAGTGGAACGCGCCAAGGTAGTGGACGAGATTCTCGAAGAGCGTTTCAATATCCTCCTCCCAAAATTAATGGATGACACCGACCTGGACATGTGGGTACTGATATCCCGTGAATACAACGAAGATCCAGTGCTCAGAACCATGCTTCCTGCAACATGGCTGAACGCCCGTAGAAGGACTATTCTACTTTTTTATAGGAACAAAGAAAAAAATACCATAGAAAAACTTGCGGTGGCACGCTACAACATCGGTAAAAACATTGTTTCCGCTTGGGACAAAGAGAAGGAGCCTGACCAATGGAAGAGATTGATGCAGTTGATCGCGGAGCGAAATCCAGACAAGATCGGGCTTAATTTTTCAAAAGATCATAATATTGCCGATGGTTTGGACAAGACCGACTTTGATGAGTTCATGGCCAACCTTCCCAAAAAGTACCACTCCAAAGTAGTTTCCGCGGAACAATTGGCGGTGCGGTGGATCGAGACCCGTACGCCAAGGGAGATGACCATATTTAATCAGCTTACCGATATTACCCACGATATTATTGCCGAAGCTTTTTCGGAAAAAGTGATTACCCCAGGAATTACGACCACCACCGAAGTGGAGTGGTGGATGCGTCAAAAAGTGACCGATTTGGGTCTGGAGACTTGGTTTCACCCTACCGTGGACATTCAACGGACCAGTGAAGAGTTAGTAGGCCACCTGTATTCCTTTTCTGGCCGCCCTGACGACGCCGTGATTCAACGAGGAGATTTGTTGCATTGTGATTTTGGAATCACCTATTTACGACTAAATACTGATTGCCAAGAACTGGCCTACGTGCTGAAACCTGAGGAGACCGAAGCGCCATCTTTCTTGGCAAATGCTTTGTATGATGGCAACCGCGTACAGGATTTCTTGACCCAGAATATGGTCGAGGGCAGGGTAGGAAACGAAATTCTAGCCAAGGCTTTACAAGATGCGAAAGCTGCAGGGTTACGACCATCGATTTATACCCATCCCTTGGGTACATATGGCCATTCTGCGGGTACTACTATCGGTATGTGGGATGCACAAGGTGGCGTGATGAAAGATGATGGCGAAAACTATCCATTGAACCCCAATACCGCCTACGCCATTGAATTGAACGCCACAGTAAATATTCCAGAATGGAACAGGGACATTCGTATCATGTTGGAGGAGCCTGGTTTTTTTGGCGAAGATGGCTTCCGATACATCAATGGTAGGCAAACGGAATTGTTGTTGATTCCCAGAGTGAAAGGACATCTAGGAAACTGATTATTTTTTTTGTAAATTTAGTAACCATTTAATGCTCAATTTTTTATGAGGTTACTGTTGTTTGTATTTTTACTTCTTTCATATTCTGATTTTACTTTTGGCCAACAAAACATCAAAGGACGAATCACTGATGGAAAATCTACTTTGTCAAATGTTCAAATTTCAAATTTAACATCAGGCACGGAAGCAAACTCGGATTCCACTGGGCAGTATCAGATTCTTGCAAATCCTCGTGATGAGCTAAGATATACCTATTTTGGTATGGATACTTTGTCCATTATCGTTGAGGACGTAACCCACATCATAAATATTAAAATGGAACCTGATGCCGAAGAATTGGACGGTGTTACAGTGGCCGCGAGAAAAAGAAAATCTTTTCGGGAAAAGATGTTGGATTATCAAGACAACAAAAATCTCATAAAAACATATTTTGGGTTTTTGGATGCGGAAACATCAAATTTTTCACTTAGAATTACCGATGAGGAAGATTTTGAAAATGCACCCAATATCAATTCCATAGTTTGGGGGAAATTCGCGGGTGTTAGGGCCCAATGTGATCCTTCAAGCGATGAGCTGATTGTATCCATGAGGTCCATTCAAAGTATTAACAATGAAGCCAATGCTATATTTGATGTAGATGGACAGATTCTCACGAAAGTATATTGCAGTTGGCTTTGGGGAAACGTAAAAAGAATGGCATTCATTCCTTCAGTATCAGCTCTGTCCAAATATGGCACTATTGGTATCGGGGGCGTCGTTGTCATCAACACCAAAACAGGAACTGTTACGCCCAACAAAAATGATGAACCCTTTGATCAAGCAAAACTTCGCAACAACTATGTAAGGGAAGGCGATGTTAAATCAAATATTCCCGACCAGACCTTGCCCAGTTATTTGTTGAAGCTCCAACAAAGTAGATCGGCTGAAGAGGCAAAGGATATCTATAATGAAACGAGGGCGACCTACGGGAACCATCCTTATTTTCTTTTGGATTCCTACGCATACTTTTATGAGGATAGGAGCGAAGAGGATTTTGCCAATGAAATTATGGAGAGCTTTGTCCGGGCAATGAAAAAGAACCCTGTAATGCTGAAGGCTCTTGCCTACAGGTTGGAAAGTGAGGGCAGGTACGAAACGGCCCATGATATCTATAAAAAAGTGTATAGGTTGCGCCCGGATTATGCACAAAGCTTTATTGATATGGCCAACAGCTACCGTAACCTTGGCCAGCCGAAATCGGCCACGACACTCTACGCGAGGCATGCCTATCTCCAGGACGAAGGAATGCTTCCAGCGGATAGCATGGAACTGGGCATGATAATGAAACGGGAAATCAAGAATTTGTTCACTTTGGAGAACGGTACGCTTAGAATCCAGAATAGAAAAAAATACGATAAAGACGATTTTGCCACTAGGCTGGTCTTTGAATGGAATGATTCCGAAGCAGAGTTCGACCTACAGTTCGTGAACCCCGAAAACCAGTATTATAATTGGAAGCACACTCTAGCGGAGATGCCAGAAAGAATATATTCCGAAAAAAAATTGGGGTATTCCATGGCTGACTTTATGTTGGACGATGAGCTGCCCGGTATCTGGAGCGTCAACGCCACCTATCACGGCAACAAGCAATTGACCCCATCCTATCTCAAAGTGACCATTTACCATAATTATGGCACCAAGTTGCAAAGCAAGGAGATTAAAACATATCGTTTGGGAATCAAAGGTACCAATCAACATTTGTTCGATTTTACTGTACCCTCACGTGTTGTACAAAGTAAATAACGGTTAGACTTGCAACACCCCCATATTAAATTTTTTCTCGATAGGCGCATGGTTGGCAGCTTCGATTCCCATGGAAATCCATTTTCGGGTGTCCAAGGGATTGATTATGCCATCGGTCCAGAGTCTGGCGGCGGCATAATAAGGTGATATTTGGTCATCATATCGCTGTTTGATTTTATCAAATAGCTCCTTTTCCTTTTCGGTATCCACAGGTTCGCCCTTTTTCTCCAAACTGGCTTTTTCAATCTGCAAAAGCACTTTTGCAGCTGAGTTTCCACTCATTACGGCCAACTCTGCACTGGGCCAGGCCACAATCAATCTGGGGTCGTAGGCTTTTCCGCACATGGCATAATTTCCTGCACCGTAGCTGTTTCCTATTACAATGGTAAATTTGGGCACTACCGAATTGCTTACCGCATTTACCATTTTGGCGCCATCTTTAATAATTCCGCCGTGCTCACTTTTGCTCCCGACCATAAACCCTGTAACATCTTGTAAGAACACCAAGGGAATTTTCTTTTGGTTGCAGTTGGCGATAAATCTAGTGGCCTTATCGGCAGAATCGGAATAGATAACACCACCGAATTGCATTTCACCTTTTTTGGTCTTTACCACTTTCCTTTGATTGGCCACAATACCGACCGCCCAACCGTCGATACGAGCGTAACCGGTAAGAATTGTTTTGCCGTATCCTTCTTTGTATTGCTCAAACTCGGAATCGTCCACCAAACGCTTTATGATCTCCAACATATCATATTGGTCGCTTCTTGATGCGGGCAATATCCCGAAAATATCATCGGGGTTTTCCACAGGCTTTTTTGGTTCGACCCGATTGAAACCGGCCTTATCGAAATCACCGATTTTATCTACAATGCTTTTGATTTTATCCAATGCATCCTTATCGTCCTTGGCCTTGTAATCCGTTACGCCACTAATTTCAGAATGTGTTGTGGCCCCTCCAAGCGTTTCGTTGTCTATGCTCTCTCCTATGGCAGCTTTCACCAAATAGCTTCCTGCCAAAAAAATACTTCCTGTTTTGTCCACGATCAAAGCTTCGTCGCTCATAATGGGCAAATACGCCCCGCCGGCAACACAGCTTCCCATGACGGCGGCTATTTGGGTGATTCCCATACTGCTCATCACGGCATTGTTTCTAAAAATTCGGCCGAAATGCTCCTTATCAGGGAAAATCTCATCCTGCATGGGCAAATAAACTCCTGCACTGTCCACCAAGTAAATAATGGGAAGCCTATTTTCAATGGAAATTTCCTGGGCACGTAGATTTTTCTTCCCGGTAATAGGGAACCAGGCACCAGCCTTTACGGTGGCATCGTTCGCGACCACTACACATTGCTTGCCCTTCACATATCCAACTTTGACCACAACACCACCCGAAGGGCATCCGCCGTGCTCTTCGTACATATCTTCTCCGGCAAAAGCTCCTATCTCTATGGAATCGGTATCCTCATCCAATAAATAATCGATTCGTTCCCTGGCCGTCATCTTGCCCTTTGCGTGGTGCTTTTCGATACGGGCCTTTCCACCACCAAGTTTTACCTTGGCTAGCCTGCGCTTTAGGTCGGATAACTTTAATTTATTGTGGTCTTCGTTTTTATTGAAGTTTAAGTCCATCTGTGTAAAAATTCAATTTGGATGTTAAAGATAAGGAGTTATAATCATTACTTTTGACATCTATGGACACCAAAATACGATGGGGCATTGTTGGCCCCGGAAAAATAGCCCGAAAATTTGTATCCGATTTACTTCTGGTAGATGATGCGGAGGTTGCCGCGGTAGCATCAAGATCTTTTGAGAGGGCACAAGAGTTTGCCAAGGAATATAATGTGACCCATGCTTTTGGGAGTTACGATGAACTTTTTCAGTCGGGTACTGTTGACGTGGTCTACGTGGCCACCCCCCACAATTTTCATAAAGAGCTATCCATAAAAGCTTTGGAAAATGGCATCGGAGTGGTTTGTGAGAAGCCTATGGGGGTAAATAGGGAAGAAGTTGTGGAGCAGGTAAATGCTTCAAAAAGAAACGAAGTTTTTTTGATGGAAGCCATGTGGTCGCGTTTCAATCCATCCATCCAAAAGGTAAAAAAACTAGTTGATGATGGTGACATTGGTGACTTGAAATATATCCATGCGGATTTTGCCTTTTATGGCATGGATAACGATGAAGAATCGCGCTTGCTGAATCCTGATTTGGCCTCAGGTAGTTTATTGGATATTGGAATCTATCCGATTTTTTTGTCCTACTTGTTGTTAGGAAAGCCCCGAAAGATTATGGCTACATCAAAATTCCATGAGAATGGTACCGAACTTCAAACCAGTATGATTTTTGACTACGAAAATGCGCAGTCGGTATTGTACAGTGGACTTACCACCAATTCCAGGATGGAGGCTGAAATATCAGGCTCCAAGGGAGAATTGTTCTTGAATCCAAGGTGGCACCATGCGGATGGATATACCTTGGTCAAAGATGGGCAAACCAATAAGGTTGAACTTCCCTTGAAAGGATTCGGGTACTATTATGAAATTTTAGAGGTTCAGCAGTGTTTAAGGGAAAAGAAAATTGAAAGTAACTTATGGTCCCATCAAAACAGTCTGGATTTGGCGGAGTTATTGGACAAGGTCAGGCAAAAATGCGGTATTCACTTTCCATTTGAAACATAATACTTGCTAATCACTTTACATTATCCCTATTTTTACGATATTTGAAACTCTTCAGAAATTTATAAAATGGGAATGAACAAAAACACAGTGCTGGCCTATGCCACATGGATCATGATTTTGGTAGGTTTGGGAATGATAGCACTTGGAGCCTTTAAATATGATGAGGTCGCGGGCTATGGCTTTGCAGCCGTTGGGATTGGCTTTTTTGCCGTAGCGTGGGTGTTCAATGCCTTAAAAGGCCGCGTATAGTCTCTTTTTCAAAAACAATTTAATCAATACAGTACATGTCAGACGATAAGAAAGTCATTTTTTCAATGTCTGGGGTAACAAAGACCTATAAAACGGCCAATACCCCGGTGCTTAAAAATATTTACCTGAGTTTTTTCTACGGGGCCAAAATCGGTATTTTGGGTCTGAATGGGTCAGGTAAGTCTACCCTTTTGAAAATTATAGCAGGAGTGGACAAGAATTACCAAGGGGATGTGGTTTTTTCACCGGGATATTCCGTTGGCTATTTGGAGCAGGAGCCCCAGTTGGATGAAAACAAGACTGTCCTCGAAGTGGTAAAGGAAGGTGTTTCCGAAACGGTTGCCATCTTGGACGAGTACAATAGAATCAACGATATGTTCGGCCTGCCCGAGGTATACGAGAACCCGGACAAGATGCAAAAGTTGATGGACAAGCAGGCAGCGCTCCAAGATCAGATTGATGCCTCCAATGCCTGGGAACTGGATACGAAATTGGAGATTGCAATGGATGCCCTCCGTACTCCCGAATCGGACAAAAAAATAAGTGTGCTTTCCGGTGGTGAGCGCAGAAGGGTGGCACTTTGCCGTTTGTTATTGAAGGAACCTGATGTATTGCTCTTGGATGAGCCCACCAACCACTTGGATGCCGAATCGGTACACTGGTTGGAGCACCATTTGGCACAATACAAAGGAACTGTGATTGCCGTAACGCACGACCGTTATTTTTTGGATAATGTTGCTGGATGGATTTTGGAACTAGACCGTGGCGAGGGGATTCCCTGGAAAGGCAACTACTCCAGTTGGTTAGATCAAAAGGCAAAACGATTGGAGCAGGAGAGCAAACAAGCATCCAAGCGTCAAAAAACATTGGAACGAGAGTTGGATTGGGTTCGTCAAGGTGCAAAAGGAAGACAGGCGAAACAAAAGGCCCGTTTAAAGAACTATGACAAACTCCTTAGCCAAGACCAAAAACAAATGGAGGAGAAGCTGGAGATCTATATTCCCAACGGACCTCGTTTGGGAACCAACGTTATTGAGGCTAAAGGCGTAAGCAAAGCTTTTGGGGATAAATTGCTTTACGAAGACCTAAACTTTAAATTGCCCCAAGCTGGAATCGTGGGTATTATTGGTCCCAACGGTGCGGGTAAAACTACCATCTTTAAGATGATCATGGGTGAAGAAACCCCTGATAAAGGTGAATTTGAGGTTGGGGATACAGCAAAACTGGCCTATGTTGACCAGTCACACTCCAATATTAATCAGGATAAAACCATTTGGGAAAACTTTAGCGATAGCCAAGAATTGATTATGATGGGAGGGAAGCAAGTAAATTCCCGTGCCTATCTCAGTCGATTTAACTTCTCCGGAAGCGAGCAGAACAAAAAAGTGAGCATGCTATCCGGTGGTGAGCGTAACCGTCTTCACTTGGCCATGACACTAAAGGAAGAAGGCAACGTACTGCTTTTGGATGAGCCGACCAACGACTTGGATGTGAACACGCTCCGTGCCCTGGAAGAAGGTTTGGAAAATTTTGCAGGTTGTGCAGTAATTATTTCCCACGACCGGTGGTTCCTTGATAGAATCTGTACCCACATTTTGGCATTTGAGGGCGACTCTCAGGTATATTTCTTTGAAGGTTCTTTCTCTGATTATGAAGAGAACAAAAAGAAACGCTTGGGAACGGATATCATGCCCAAGCGTATTAAGTACAAAAAATTGATTCGTTAAAAAAGGGAGGAATTATTCTTCTCCACCGAGATTTTTGATTCCTTCCTCCAATAATTTTTTGGCTTTTTCCAAATAAGCTTTTTGATGGGCGGCCAAACTGTTCGGGTCTTGGTCATTGCTAACCGGAGCAGCACCAATGGAATTCGACAATTCTATCAACTGTTCGATGGCTTTTTCGGCGGACTGTAATTTGTCGCCGGCATGCTTTTCGAAAACCTTGATCATTTCCAGTTCCATGGATTGTACCGAAGCGGTCTGGTTCGTTGAATTATCGACAGTTTCCCCATCGTAGGTTTCTTCCGAAACTTCTGTTGATTCCACTGTGCTGGACGTTCCAAGTGTGCATTGGTCCAGAATGGTGATCAACTCATTGATTTCGCCCAAGGCTTTCTTTGTAAAAAACCTGCCAGCTTCCCAGTCAATGGGCTCTATGGCTTTGTCCAAGGTTTCCATGGCATCCAAGGTCTTGTTCTTTGCCTTGTCGCAACTGCACTCGGACATGAAGCTCTCTGATTGTTCCAAAGCTGTCAATGCCCTTTCGGCATAATACATTTGATGTTCAAAGTTCGTCGCCTCCATGGCCTTTTTACCATGGCTTAGCGCATAGGTTACTTTGGAATAAAAATTATCACATTGATTTGAAAATGTAGCTTGTACGGCAAAGAATATTGCCATCACTACAAAAACATGGGATTTGGGAGCCATATTCATGTATTAGATTTTGGTTATTAAGTATGTTAAGCTAACGACGAAGTTACGTTATTATTTTATGATGGCTAAAAATCATCATTGGGATACCAATCCCATTGAACCACATTTATATTGGAATCTCCTTCGTTTACCAACGTTTTGAATTTTTCAACATCGCTGACATCCGGTCTTCCTCTATAATGATAAGGGTACACCTGATTAGGCTTAAATTCCAAAACGGCATCGGCGGCACTTTCCACGGTCATGGTGTAGGGTAGGTTCATGCAAACAAAGGCCTTGTCAATATTTTCCAATGCACGCATTTCCGGGATATCCTCCGTATCGCCAGAAAAATAGATACGCTCGTCACCAAAAGTGAATACATATCCGTTGCCCCTTCCCTTAACATGAAAGTCCTTGGCCTCTTCACGTAAATTATACATAGGGAGGGCCTTTACCGAAAATCCGGCCATTTCCTTGGTCTCGCCATTTTTGATAGTAGTTGTTTTGGATGATAGGCCTTCCTCCATTTGAAGTTTCACTGCATCGGGGGCGACAATTTGTACACCTTCCAAATCCAGTTCGTTCAATGTCTCAGGATTAAAGTGATCTCCATGGACGTCGGTAATAAAAATGATATCGGGTGATTGTTGGCCTTCAAAAGCGGCTTTGCCTCCAACTGGATCAATATATATAGTATTGCCGTTCCACTCAATCACCGCCGTGGCATGTTCAATAGGCGTAATTTTTGCGGGCGCTGGGGTCTCGACCTCCATTACTGTTTCTACTTTGGTACTTTCCTCTGATTTCTCCTGCTTCTCTTTACACGATATAAAGAGCAGTAGCAAGGCACCCATAATAAGTGGAGTATTTTTTTTCATGGTCTATTTTTTAATTATCCTTTTAAAAATAAGGGATAATGGTCAGAATAGTAATCTTTTATGAATATTATTTTCATCCAGATAATCCAAACCGGCGTCCAATCCGTATATAAACCAAACACGATTGATTAAAAACCTTAAACGAGAATCAATTAAAACAAAAAGTTATGACTGAAACAAAAAATAACAATAACGGATTGAAGGTAATTGCCGGTCTGTTGGGTGTAGTTCTTTTGGGAACCATTATTTACACTGTTAGTCTTTACCAAGATAAAAAACAGACCACTGAGGCTCTTACTCAGGAGAAAGAATTGGTTGTAGAGGATTTGAACAATTTGAAATCCGAATACGACAAAGCAATTTTGGAAAGCAATGCCACCAATGAAGAATTGGTTGCCGCTAGGGACAACATCGCTAAGTACATCGATTCTGTAAGTAGCATGAAAGCTGATATTGCTACACTTTCACGTTACAGAAGACAAGTAAGCGTTCTTAAAGCTGAAAGAGAAAAATTATTGAAGCAGGTTGATTCCTTGACTCAGTCCAACAGCTTGTTGGCCATGCAGAGGGACAGTACTTTTGCCGAGTTGGAGCAACAAACCGTATTCAACGATTCTTTGATCATCCAGAACACACAATTGGCCGATGCCGTTGAAAAAGGTTCTGCGCTTAACCTTAGTACCATCAGTGTAGATGCTATCAAGGAAAGAAACAGTGGTAAATTGGTTTCCACAAGAAGAGCTAGAGCTACTGATAAATTCAAAGTATGTTTTACAATCGCCGACAACGTAATTGCTGAGGCTGGTGACAGAGAATTCTACATTGAAGTTCTTGGACCACAAGGTAATGTATTGGGCGAAAGTATGACCAAAACTACGGAAGAAGGAAGCTCCCTTACTTACAGTAAAGGAACCAACTTCTACTATGAAAACGATGCTTTGGATGTATGTGATTACATCAACAAGCCAAGTGGTGATTTCCAAGAAGGAAACTACATGGTAAATGTGTATGACAACAAGTTGAAATTGTTGGGTACATCTAGCTTCGAATTGAAATAGTAAACACACACTATCACCATAACTAAAAATGCCCATCCTTTTTTGGATGGGCATTTTACTTTTAAAGCATTCTCAAGGAGGGTCTATTATTTGAGACTGCCCACCATATCTTCAGGTTTTACCCATTCATCATATTCCTCTGGGGTAACGTAACCAAGGTTAACAGCTTCCTGCCGTAGCGTAGTGCCGTTTTTGTGTGCCGTATTGGCGATTTCCGCAGCCTTGTAATAACCAATTTTGGTGTTCAAGGCAGTGACCAGCATCAAAGAATTGTTCAATAGTGTTTTAATGGTTTCGTGGTTGGGTTCAATCCCTACTACACAATTCTCATCAAAACTGACACAGGCATCTCCGATAAGCTGGGCAGATTGTAAAATATTGGCTGCCATCATTGGTTTGAATACATTTAGCTCATAGTGGCCTTGCGTACCACCTACGCTAATGGCCACATCGTTGCCCATAACTTGGGCACAAACCATGGTCATGGCCTCACATTGGGTGGGGTTCACTTTTCCGGGCATAATGGAACTTCCAGGTTCGTTGGCCGGAATAATGATCTCGCCGATACCAGAGCGCGGACCTGAAGCCATCATCCTAATATCGTTGGCAATTTTGTTCAAGGAAACCGCCAACTGCTTTAAAGCTCCATGACTTTCCACGATGGCATCATGGGCGGCCAAGGCTTCAAACTTGTTTTCGGCGGTAACAAATGGTTTTCCCGTAAACTCTGCAATATATTTTGCCACAAGCACATCATAGCCCTCCGGAGTGTTCAAACCAGTGCCTACGGCGGTTCCACCAAGGGCCAGCTCGCTCAGGTGGGGCAAGGTGTTTTTCAATGCTTTAAGACCATGTTCCAATTGGGAAACATAGCCGGAAAATTCTTGGCCCAGGGTTAGGGGAGTGGCATCCATTAAGTGTGTTCTCCCAATTTTCACCACGTCCTTAAACTCTTTGGATTTTTTCTCCAAAGTATTTTTGAGCTGTTCCACTCCGGGAATGGTCACCTCTACTATTTTTTTATAGGCGGCAATGTGCATGCCCGTGGGAAAAGTATCGTTGGATGATTGACTCTTGTTCACATCATCGTTGGGCTGAATGGTTTTTTCGCCCTCTCCAATTTTTTTTCCCGCGATTTCATGCGCACGGTTGGCGATTACTTCATTAACGTTCATGTTGCTCTGTGTGCCCGAGCCCGTTTGCCAGATCACCAATGGAAACTGGTCATCGTGCTTGCCCTCCAATATTTCATCACAAACTTGGGCAATAAGGTCTCTTTTCTCTTGGCTGAGCACACCAAGTTCGTGATTGGTATAGGCCGCGGCCTTTTTTAGATAGGCAAATCCGTACACTACATCCAAGGGCATGGATGCCGGAGCACCAATTTTAAAGTTGTTTCGGGAACGTTCGGTTTGGGCGCCCCAATATTTATCGGCGGGTACTTTTACCTCGCCCATGGTGTCTTTTTCAATCCTGAAACTCATAATTTAAAATTTTGTTTTACAAAGGTAGGATATAGGGCATTTATTTGGTAGTTGATCAAGATAAATACACTTTTTTTGATCGTGTATTTGTTTTTTTTGATAAGAAGAAAGTATCTTTGTTAAAACAAAAGGAGTAAAGATGTTTGAATTTGACCAATATTTAGGTTTTTTAGCTTTTCTAACAATTTTGACAATCGGTTTTTGGTTGATGATATTCCTATTGACCTTTGTGGTACCTTACTGGTTGATCGGTAACCTAAGGGAAATGTATAAAGAAAGAAAAGAGGCCAAACGCGCCCAAATCGAAGAATAAAATACACGAAAGGAAGCCTCATCGGCTTCTTTTTATTTTAAATCTATTTCATTAAAATAGTCTTCATTGCATTGAAGGCTATTTTTTTGTTCAAAATTTTCATTCGGAAAAAATTATTTTGCAACATAAAAAAAGCAGCCAACTGGCTGCTTTTCTATTTAAGTTTCGGGGAAAATTTATCTAAAATTGTCCTTCTTCATAGTCATCTTGCCTTTCGGGTCGTCCACGTTTTTTCTGCTCGTTGATACGATAGATGAACGAAACCCTCAACTGGCGTTGTCTCCATTGAAAGTCACTGTTCTGTTCAAAAAAGTCCGTAGTGGTAAAAGAACTTCTTTTTCTGGAGTTCAAAAGGTCTTGCACATTTAAGGAAATGGTGGCATTATCATTTAATAAGTCCTTACTAAAGGCCAGGTCAATTGATAAAATACCGTCCGAACGTCCTTGAACTTCATCAGATGCACCTCGGTAAAAAGCATTGGTTTGCCAATCAATTTTCCAAGGCAAGGTAACTTTGGAACTAAAGCGTCCGAACCAACTGTTGTTGGATTGACTATAGTCCACTCCATTGAACTCACCATCTAGACTAAATCTGAAAAAGTTGACACTTCCGTTAATACGTAGCCATTTTGCAGGATTATAGAGCAAGCCCAGTTCGGCCCCTGTTCTGTCGTTGGTTGCCAAGTTAAAAGGAATGTTCCTTATCACTTCAACTTGAGAGCCACCCGGTCCGGTTATAAATACCTGTTCCTGAACCCTTTGGAATGCATCGGTTTCTCTTTGATAGTATACAGATGATGTCAAAGTAAGTTTATCCCATCGCTTTAAGTAGCCTAAATCAAATGCATTTGAAAATGCAGGCCTTAGGTTGGGGTTACCTTGAAAAATATTTGTTCTACTGCTTCTGGATGGAAATGGATTCAAAAACCAGCTCCAAGGGCGATTGATTCTTCTATTGTATCCCAAAGAAACATTTTCTCTTTCACTGAATTCATAAATCAGGTTTACCGTAGGAAAGAGACCTGTATAATTATTATCGAAGTCTGTATCTATTGGGAATGAGAATTCTTCCTGAAGTTCCTCTTCCGTAAGTTCAGAAGATATTTCACCCTTTAACTGGGTACTTTCCATTCTAAGTCCCAACAGAAAATTAAAGTCACCAAATTTTGAACCATATTGGGAATATAGCGCATGTACATTTTGAGTGAAATCAAAAACGTTGGTTTGGTTTACGTTGACTTCAAGTACCCCATTTGCATTTTCCTGCAACAGACGGTAATCTGTGAGTTCATTTTCAAATGTCCCCCTATACCCAGCTTCAAACTGCGAGTCTTCACCAAAAGGCAGCACATAATCACTTTGTATCAAGTATTCCGTTTGGTCCTGTATGGAAGAGGTCTCTTCCATTGGAATATCGATATTGGTATTGTCCGTGTTATTGTATCGCACAGGTTCGGCTATAAAGCCATTTTGATCTTCAGTATCCACGGAATATTGAAAATCCGCTGTCAATACGTGCCCATCCTTATCAAACCGATTAATGTAGTTCAGCGATACTTGGTGCGTTTTCTCTTTCTCAGTTTCCAGTTCACTTCTGGTAGTACCTACCTGAGGATCATTGTTGAGAAAATAATCATTGACGTTTGTGGTAAGATCCTCGTCACTTCCCGTTCTGAAGAAATATGAACCTGTTATGGAAGATTGTTCGTTAAAGAAATATTCCATTCCAAAGTTTGCATTCACTCCCCGATCGATACGGTCAATATCCCTGTCCTCTATATTCCTGTCATAGGCGATACTGTCCAAAAAGGCATCCTGTCTAGGGTCAAAATATCTGGTATCAAAGTAACCGTTACCAGGCCCTTCCCTATATCGGTAACCAACTGTGGTGAAAAAATTGAATTTATCAGTTCTTAAGTTGGCGTTGGCCGTAACACCACCATTGGTCGGATGACCTCCATATAGATTGATGGAACCATTGAAACCAAGGGTCTTTTCCCGCTTTAGCACTATATTTAAAATTCCAGCGGTACCCTCGGCATCATATCTGGCTGAAGGACTGGTGATCACTTCTACCTTTTCTATGGCATCGGCGGGCAACTGCTGAAGTGCTTCGGTAGATCCAAAACCTGCCAGTGCAGAAGGTTTGCCGTTGATAAGAATACGTACATTTTCATTTCCTCGCAGGCTGATGGCACCATCAATGTCAACATTTACAGAAGGGACATTGCTCAATGCATCACTAATGGTAGCACCGCTCGTAGTAAGATCTTTACCAATATTGTAGATTTTCTTGTCCAAACGTACCTCAACAGTCGTTTTTTCTCCTACCACTTCCACTTCTGCAAGTTGGGCAACATCAGGTGATAACGATATGGAACCCAAATTGGTAGAAGAATTATAGGTTTGGCCCTTGAGGGAATACGTTTTATAGGAAATGTATTCAACACTTATATTATAGGTGCCCGGAGCGGTCTCTACTTCAAAGTTGCCTGAAGTATCGGTAATCCCCCCTGTCACTTTATCGGGATTTGCGGCATCTTGCAACACGAATGTAGCATACTCCAGGGGTTGTCCGGAGTCCGAGTCGACAACCTTACCAGAAATTGTAATGGAATTTTGATTTTGTTGTGCTAAACCTTGAAAAGTTGAAAAGGCCAATAGCATCAACGGGATTAATATCCTTTGCATAGTTTGATTTTTACGCTGCAAAAATTGAAGTAAAAAAGGAGGGGATGAAATATTAACCTCTCAACAACGTAATTGTCCCTGCGAATGACCTTAAAGAATTGTTAATCCTTGCTCTTCTTCTTCTTTTTCTTTTTTTTATTGGGCTTGAACCTGTTTTCCTGTAGTTCCTGAAAGGCCTCAAATTTGTCCTCGGGTAGACCGGCCTTTAGTTCGGCATCTTGGCGCCGTTTTATTTTTTCGACCTCTTCTTTCATTTTTAGAGGTTCCAATTCCAATATCTGAAGTTCAATTCGTTGCTGAACGGATTGGATCAATGAAGTTCGCACCACGGCCTGCTCAAAAGGATCTAGGCCGATCGCTTCCGTAATGGCGGGCATCTGTTCATCCACCAATTCTTCCGCGGTGGGCGGGGTTACTTCCTTGTCCGTGTTAACTGGACCAGCTTCGGGAATATAACTGCGTCCCCGCCCGTACATGCCACGGGAACCGTACGGAGATCCGTAGCCGTATTGCGCGCACATATCGTTGATGGCCAATATACCAATGATCAAGGTGATATAGAACAGGGTCTGCTTGCTTTTCATGCTCCAAATATACTATTTAGGTTGAATTAATCGGTGCAATTGGTGTTAAAAATGGTTGGATATCAGAATTATAGTAACTTGGAGATATTCTCCGGAGGCCTTCCCACAACTGCTTTTTTACCGTTTACAACTATGGGTCGTTCTATCAATTTGGGGTTCTCGGTCATGGCCGTGAGCACTTCATCATCGGTCAAGGTTTTTCCTTTGAATTTTTCTTTCCAGATGGCCTCGGTTTTGCGGACCAGATCTATGGGGGAGATACCTAAATATTCTATCAAAGTTTTCAATTCTTCTTTGCTAGGTGTATCATCCAAATATTTGACAACCTCGAATTCCTTACCGGATTTTTCCAAAATCGCCAATCCTTCCCTAGATTTTCGGCATCGTGGATTGTGATATATTTTTATCATGGTTTCGTATTAATCTTGTTCTTCCTTTTGTCCCATCATCATCAGATAGGCCTTTAAAAATGCATCCAGATCACCATCCATAACGGCATCCACATTACCTGTTTCTTCACCGGTACGTACATCTTTCACCAATTTATAGGGGTGCATCACGTAGTTACGGATTTGGGATCCCCACTCAATCTTCATTTTGGAGGATTCGATCTCCGCACGGGCCTCCTGTTTTTTACGAAGTTCAATTTCGTACAGTTGGGATTTCAACATTTTCATGGCCGTGGCCCTATTGTCGTGCTGCGATCGCGAATCGGAGCAGGAAATTTGTATGCCCGTGGGCTTGTGCACCAGTTGAACCTTGGTCTCGACCTTGTTCACATTTTGTCCTCCGGCCCCGCTTGATCGCGCAGTAGTGATTTCGATATCCGACGGATTCACCTCGATTTCGATACTGTCGTCCACCAACGGGTACACATATACGGAGGCAAAGGAAGTATGTCTTTTGGCGTTGCTGTCAAAAGGGGAGATGCGCACCAACCTGTGCACTCCGTTTTCACCTTTTAGCCACCCAAAGGCATATTCGCCCTCAATTTCCAAGGTCACCGTCTTTATTCCGGCCACATCACCTTCTTGATAGTTGAGTTCCTTGATTTTATAGCGGTTTTTTTCCGCCCACATCATGTACATGCGCATGAGCATGGAAGCCCAGTCGCAGCTTTCGGTTCCTCCGGCGCCCGCGGTAATCTGGAGCACTGCGGTGAGTTCGTCGCCTTCATCCGATAACATATTACGGAACTCCAATTTTTCTATGGCAGAAGTGGCTTTGTCGAACTGTTTTTTCACTTCCTCTTCGGAAACTTCGTCAGCTTGTCGAAACTCCATGAGCACTTCAAGGTCGCCGATCAATGTTTTGGCTTCCTCAAAATCTTCTACCCAGTTTTTCTTGGATTTTATGGATTGCATTTGTTTTTGGGCCTCTTGTGGATTGTCCCAAAAACCGGGGGCGAGGGTTTTTTCTTCCTCGTTTTCTATTTCAATAAGTTTGGCATCAATGTCAAAGATACCTCCTTAACGCACCAAGGCGCTCAATAAGATCTTTTTGCTGATCTGTGGTTACCATATATTATATTTTGCGGTAAAAATAAGCTTCTTTCTGCACATGACCTTGGGTATACTATTGTTGTTGTGCGGCTTTTACCAAAACAGAATATTCTGTTTCGTTTTTGCCCAAGGTGTACACAACACCCTTTAAGGGTGCGCAATCTTTGTAGTCCTTTCCGTGACAGACTTTTATGTGGTTGTGGTTGGCCAGAACGTTGTTGGTGGGATCAAAGCCCATCCATCCAACATTGGGCACATAGGCCTCTGCCCATGCATGCATCTGCGAATCTCCAAAAAAGCCATGTCCTTGGTGAAGATATCCCGATACGTATCTTGCAGGAATGCCGTGTCGTTTGGCAATGGCGCAGAACAAATGGGTAAAATCCTGACAGACCCCATGCCTATTCTCAATGATGTCGTGCAGCGAAGTATCCACATGGGTCACTCCGGTCTTGAAATAGATATGTTCGTAGGTCCATTTATTGAGCTCGACCAAATTTTCAAAGATGGATTTTTCATCATCGAAGGAGTAAATGGATTTTGGATTTTCGGGCAGCTCCGTCAGTTTGGTCCTTCGTAAATACGGTTCGTGGGTCACTTTGAAGTCAATGCTTTCCAAGGATTTTCGCTCTTCCTCCAAATTTAACGGCAAGTCAAAATTAAACGGATTGACTTCTTTCTTTGTGAGTTTAAAGTGCGCTTGGAACCTAATGTGGTCCAATTGTTTTATGGAGCGCACCTGGACCGTTTTAAAACCGAGCCCATTTTCGGAGATACTGTTCTTTTCGCCAAGGTCATTTTCAAAATGCCAGTAGGTAAGCTCTTGGGTTTCATTCTCTTCCGGAATAACCAAGAACTGCCAAAATGCCTCGTTCAATCCCATTTCATAGGAGTTTCGAGTATCGTAATCTATTTCATATTGATACAACATTCATACGAATTTCAATCAGGCCAAGTTAGTTAAAAAGCATTAGTAGTTGAAGAATTCTTTCTCCATGCTTTCACTAATTTTGAACATCTTATTAAGGATCATGTTCAAGTTCCCTTGGATGTCCTCCATGACTTCATCTATCTGCTTAAATTGGAATTCCGCTTTTATTTTTCCTACCATAAAGGCTGTTGAACTCTGGGAATACTCCACCTTTTTATCAATTTCCAAGATATGCTTGTGCACTTGGTTGATGCAGTTCATGAACGATCTTGGGCACTTGCCGTTCAATAGAAGGAACTCCATAGTAGAAGTGCCGTTGGGGGTTTTCTTGTACAATCTTCGCATCATGTCATATGATTCGGCGCATTTGAGCAAAGTGGTCCACTCAAAACTGTTGCCTATAGGGTCTTTGTAACTTCCCTTGGCCATGTGTGCATCATTATATTTGGTGTTGATTATTCGGGTGATCTGAATGGCACGCTCAATGTTCACGCCCATCATAATAATGGCATAAACCTCATCATGCAACAAGGTACCCCGTATTTTTCCCCGTAATACCGCCGTTATTTCTGTAATGTTGACCGTAAAATCATAAAGGTTGGTCTTTACATAGGTTTCTTGTGGATAGTTCATCACAAAATGATAAAACTTATTGAGGCTCTCATACAGTTCAGTTGATATCAAGTCACGCGAACTGTTCGCATTTTCCCTAGCAATTTTAATACTACTGATAATGGAATAGGGTTTATCCGGATTGAGGCCAAGATCATATAGAACCTCTTCTTCATTAAGTTCCTTGGAGATGTCGTCCACAGGATCCCCGACCATGAAAAGCATGGACTGTAATACAAAATTTCTTGATTGTGACAATTGGTTGGGCGCATCCAAAGAGGAAAAATAATTTACGTTCATAAAACGGGCAATGTGTTCGGCACGTTCAATATATCTACCCATCCAAAATAAATTGTTGGCAACTCTAGCAAGCATATAGTTATTGTTTTAGGACCCACGTATCCTTGGAACCTCCTCCTTGGGAAGAGTTCACGATTAAATTTCCTTCTTTTAGGGCCACGCGGGTAAGCCCTCCTTTTAATACAAATTGTTCGTTCTTGCCAAGTACCGTAAAAGTTCTTAGGTCCACATGGCGCTGTTCAAAGGATTCCTTTTGGTCTATATAGGTGGGATGTACCGATAATGACATGATGGGCTGTGCAACATATTTTCTTGGGTTTGCCTTTACTTCGTTCTTTACCTTTTCAATTTCTTCCTTGGTGAGACGATTGCCAATGGAGATTCCGTAACCCCCGGCCTCGTCCACTGGTTTGACCACCAAGTTTTGGATATTGTCCAGTACATATTGTAATTCCTTGGGTCTACTGCAATGATAGGTGTGCACATTTTTAAGAATGGGTTCTTCGCCCAAATAATATTTTATGATGTCCGGCATATAGGTATAAATCGCCTTGTCATCCGCTACGCCTGTTCCTGGTGCATTGGCAATGGTTACATTGCCTTTCCGGTAGGCTGCAAAAATTCCAGGTACTCCCAAGGATGAGTCCGGATTAAATTCCATGGGATCGAAGAAAAGATCATCGACCCTCCTGTAAACGATGTCCACTTTTACAGGCCCCTGTGTCGTTTTCATGTAGACAAAATCATTTTCCACAAAAAGATCGCGTCCTTCCACCAGTTCCACACCCATTGCCTTGGCCAAATAGGAATGTTCATAGTAAGCAGAATTGAACATGCCGGGGGTAATCACAACGCTTACGGGCATATCCACGCCGTGGGGCTTTGCAGTTTCCAACAGATGCAAAAGGTTTTCGGCATAATTGGTGACCGAATGGGTCTTGTAATGATTAAAGACACCGAACAATGCCCTTTTTAGGGCCGTTCTATTGCAAATGACATAACTCACGCCCGAAGGGCAGCGAATATTGTCCTCCAATACATAATAGTTGCCATCGGAATGTTTTATGATATCCGTTCCGGAAATATGATTGTAGATCTTATTTGGCGGGTCAACATCCATCATTTGATGAAGATAGTTAGGAGAAGAGCTCAACAGCTCGATCGGGACCACTTTATCCTTTACAATCTTTTTATCATGGTACACGTCCCATAAAAAGTGGTTCAGGGCAATATTTCGTTGAATGGCACCTTTTTCTATGATTTCCCATTCGTCGTTGGAAATGATTCTTGGAAACAGATCAAAAGGAAAAATTTTCTCTTTGCTTTGCTGATTGCCATAAACCTGAAAGGTGATTCCTTGGTTGAAAAATGAGGATTTGGCCTTGTTATTGAGACTTACATAATCTTCGATGGTCCTAGTACCGTAAAGGTCCAACAGCTTTTGGTATACCGACTTGACGTTTCCTTTTTTGTCAAATACTTCATCGAATAAACCATCTTTTTTAACGTAGCTGGAAAAGATGGATCTATCTTCCGTTGTGCCCATTTTGTTTTTCTTTTAATATAGGCATTTCCAGCGGTATACGGGGTAAACATTATTCAAAAATAGAGGTGATAAAAAATGGAAGGCATAAAAATACCCCTTGAATTTTAGGAATTTGGATTTTGCCCAGTTACGCATCTTTTGCAAGGATTTTTTAAAATGATTTCCATATTTTTAAGCACAATATTTCAACCACATTATGAAGAACACAACTACGCTCATCGCTTTATTTTATTTTGTATGCGCCTCTTTAGGGGCCCAAACTTTTGAAAAGGCCAAGGACTTTCAAAAATTCAGTGGATATTTCAATTTTTATTATGACGATTCTACGGATAAAATCTATCTGCAGGTTGATGACCTGGAAAAAGAGTTTCTCTATGTTTATTCCCTCAGCAGTGGTATAGGCAGTAACGATATAGGATTGGACCGAGGACAGTTGGGCAACGAGCAGGTGGTGTTTTTTAGGAAAGCAGGAAAAAAGTTGCTTTTGGTCCAGCCCAATTTGGAGTTTAGGGCCATAACCGATAACGAACTGGAGCGTAAATCCGTGGAGCAGGCCTTCGCCAAATCTATTTTGGAAGGTTTTGAAATTGTGGAAGAATCCAAAGGAAGCTACCTTATCGATTTCTCCGATTTTTTGATGCGCGACGCCCATGGGGTTTCCGACAGATTAAAAAGTTCAAAACAAGGCTCGTACAAATTGGATAAATCCAAAAGTGCTTGGGCCTTTGATCGCACCAAGGCTTTTCCCAAAAATGTGGAGTTTGATGTAACCCTAACCTTTGAGGGAGACCCGCAAGGGGCATGGATTCGCTCGGTAACACCAACACCAAGTCTGGTCACCGTTGCACAGCACCATTCCTTGATAGAGCTTCCCGACGATAATTTTGAAAAGAGGGAATTCGACCCACGAAGTGGAGGATACCCCTTTTCCTATTATGATTATGCCACTCCAGTACAGGAGTCATTGATAAAACGGTTCGTGAGAAGGCATCGGTTGAAAAAGAAGGACCCAAACGCGGCGGTAAGCGAAGCTGTTGAGCCCATCATCTATTATTTGGACAACGGTACCCCGGAACCGGTAAGGTCTGCTTTATTGGACGGTGGAAGATGGTGGAACCAAGCGTTTGAAGCAGCAGGCTACAAAGATGCATTCCAAATGAAAATGCTTCCCGACGATGCCGACCCTTTGGACGTACGGTACAATGTGGTACAATGGGTGCACCGTTCTACCCGGGGGTGGAGTTACGGAAGCAGCGTGGTAGATCCAAGAACAGGCGAAATATTAAAAGGACACGTGAGTTTGGGAAGTTTACGAATCCGTCAAGATTTTATGATCGCACAGGCCTTGATGGACCAACCATTTGAAGAAAGGGACGACAACTACGAACCTATGTTGGAACTGGCCTTGGCTAGAATAAGGCAACTTTCCGCCCACGAAATAGGCCATACCCTCGGGTTTACCCACAATTTTGCGGCCAGCGCCAACGATAGGGCCTCCGTGATGGATTATCCGCACCCACAATTTGAAATGGAAGGTGGAAAAATAAGTTTTGACAACGCCTATGACACCGGAATCGGTGAGTGGGACAAAGTAATCGTGACCTTTGCGTATTCGGATTTCCCAAATGGGACCAACGAAAAGGAGGCATTGAACGCTATTTTAAAGAAGGCCCAAGATGACGGATTGCGTTACATTTCCGACCAAGATGCCAGACCAAAGGGAGGTGCCCATGTATTGGCCCACCTGTGGGACAATGGTAAAAGTGCCAGTCAAGAGTTGGACCAAATGTTGGAAATGAGGAAAAAAGCCATTGAAAATTTTTCCATAGACAATATTAGGAGCGGTGAAGCATATTCCGTTCTAGAGGATGTTTTTGTTCCGTTGTATTTCTTTCATAGATACCAGACCGAAGCCGTTTCCAAGGTAATAGGAGGTTTGGATTATAACTATGCAGTCAAGGACGGAGGTCAAACGCCGGTAAAACCTGTCAATGCCGCTATACAGGAAAAAGCGATGGAGTCCATTTTAAAAACGCTGGATGCGGAGGTGATTGCGGTTCCCAAGGATAAATTGGACCTTTTCCCACCAAGGGCCATCGGTTTTGGCCGTTCCAGGGAGTCCTTTAAAGGTAGGACCGGCGTAAGTTTTGATGCGCTTTCCGTAGCGGAGACAGCGGCAGATATGACCTTGGAACTTTTGTTGCATCCAGAGCGAGCTTCCCGATTGGTCCAACAGAAAAGTTTGGACAAAGATCAAATAGGTCTAAAAGAGGTATTGGACGAGACCATAAAAGAAACCTTTGATCTTTCCCATCGTGATGCTTATGAGGAAGAGGTGCAGAACACCGTCAATTTTAGGGTGCTTTACCATATTATGAACCTTGCGGCCCATAACGAAGTGCACCCACAAGTAAATGCAATCGCCAACCAAGCGCTCAATAACTTAAAAACACAACTGTTAGGCAAAGGTAAGAATGCAATTGCAGCCGAAATGGTCAAAAGAATCGATGCTTTTATGGAGGAGCCATCAGAATTCAAACTTATCCCAGTTTCCACAATTCCCGATGGTTCGCCCATTGGAATGGACTGTATGGACTAAATTATTTTATGGAAATAAATTTGATAAGTGACACTGTCACCAAACCCTCCGCAGGAATGTTGGAGGCCATGATGAATGCAAAGGTAGGGGACGACGTATTTAAAAACGATCCTACCGTAAACGAATTGGAAGCCAAAGTGGCCGAGTATTTTGGTATGGAAGCAGCCCTTTATTTTCCGAGCGGCACCATGACAAATCAAACTGCGATAAAAATCCACACCCAGCCCGGGGATCAATTAATTTGTGATAAATACGCTCACATCTACAATTATGAAGGGGGAGGGGTCAGTTTCAATAGTGGGGTCTCCTGTAAATTGGTAGATGGCCACAGAGGAATGATGACGGCCGAACAGGTCGAAGCATCCATCAACCCGCCTGATTTTTACCATAGCCCTTTGACCACATTGGTCTGTATTGAGAATACCACAAACAAAGGCGGCGGTGCTTGTTGGGATTTTGAGGAACTGAAAAGAATCCGAGCGGTTTGTGAAAAGCACAATCTAAAATACCATTTGGACGGTGCGCGAATCTGGAACGCCTTGGTGAAAAAAGGGGAAGACCCGAAGGCTTATGGTCAACTGTTTGATACCATAAGCGTATGTTTAAGCAAGGGCATGGGATGTCCGGTAGGCTCGGTTTTGGTGGGAAGCAATTCCGATATCCACAAAGCTTTGCGAATCCGAAAAGTGTTCGGTGGTGGAATGCGTCAATCCGGTTTTTTGGCCGCAGCGGGAATCTATGCCTTGGAGAACAACGTGGAACGTTTGGCGGAAGATCATAAAAAAGCGGAAGAAATAGGAGCGTTGCTCACTACCTTGGATTTCATCAAGAAAGTGGAGCCCATCGAGACGAATATCATCATTTTTGAAATAAATGAGGATAAAATGTCTTCGGAAGCATTTTTAAATCAATTGGCCAAAAATCAAGTATCCATTATCGGAATGGGGCAGGGCAAACTACGAATTGTCACCCATTTGGATTACACGGATGCCATGCACCATCACTTCCTAAAGGTTTTGAAAAGTATTGGGTGAAAATGTCACTTCGAACGCAAGCGAGAAATCAAAAGGGTCTCGATTGCGCTCGACCTAACAAGTTCAAAACTGTGCCCTTGAGGGGACTTTAAGAATGTTCTCACTTCATAAAGGCATCCATGCCGGGGATATTGGGCATACCTTCTTTGGCCACGGCGGCCAATTCGGCCTCGTTTACCTTTGTGGCTTTTTCAATGGCCTTGTTCAAGGTCAGCACCAAATAATCCTCCAATTGCTCCTTGTCTTCCAACAAGGAATCGTCAATGGCTATGGATTTTATTTCGCGATTGGCCGTCAATGTGACTTTTAGCAATCCATCCGTGGATTCCTCATCTATCATCACAGTGTTCAATCGTTTTTTGGTTTCTTCAACTTTCTTTTGGGTTTCTTTGATCTTGCCCATCATTCCCATGAGATCTCCAAACATATCTTCAAATTTTTAACTTGTAATGCCAGTGCCAGAACAAGCAATTCATCATTATTTCATTTACCTATCCTCAAAAGTAGTAAATTGGCCAAAACACTTTCCAATGAAACAAAAATTTCCAAGGATTTCTATTCTGGTTTTATGCCTTATTTTTGCCATCTCTTGTAAAAACAACAAAGACGAATCCATGAGCATAACGCCCCCGGTAGCACCTAAACATCCAACACAGCTCGAGAAGCATGGTGATGTTAGGATTGACGATTATTATTGGATGAACAACAGGGAGGACCGGCAAGTGCTTGATTATCTCAATGCGGAGAACGAGTATTTTCAAAAAAAGATGGCCCATACCGAAAAATTCCAAGAGGAGCTTTTTAAAGAGATGAAAGGCCGAATAAAAGAGGACGATTCCTCGGTTCCTTACAAATTGGATGGTTATTGGTACATTACCCGCTACGAAGAGGGCAAAGAATACCCCATTTATTCTAGAAAAAAGGAAAGTTTGGATGCCGAGGAAGAATTGTTGTTCGATTGCAACCAAATGGCCGAGGGACACGAGTACTTTAACCTGAGAGGGGTTTCCATCAGCCCTGATAATACCATGGCCACTTTTGGAACCGATACCATTTCCAGAAGGCAGTACAACATTCAGATAAAGAACTTGGAATCCGGTGAGATTTATCCGGACATTATCGAAAACACCACAGGAAGTTCCGTTTGGGCGAATGATAACAAAACCCTTTTTTACACCAAAAAGGACCCTGTTACCCTACGTTCCGATAAAATCTTTAAGCATGTTCTGGGGACTTCAGCGGATAAGGATGAATTGGTTTTTCATGAAAAGGATTCCACCTACAACACATTTGTGTACAAGACCAAATCCAGAAAATATATTGTTATAGGCTCTGGAAGTACGCTGACGTCCGAATACAGGATCTTGGAAGCCAACAACCCTGATGGGGAGTTCAAGGTGTTTTCACCACGTGAAAAGGGCGTGGAGTATTCCATTTCCCATTTTGAAGGCGATTTTTATGTGCTTACCAATAAAGATGGCGCAACAAACTTTAAGTTGATGAAAACCGGCGAGAAGAATACGGCATCGGATCATTGGGAGGAGTTTATACCCCACCAAGAAAATGTTTTGTTGGAAGATGTGGAGATTTTTAGGGATTACTACGTGGTCATGGAACGCACCAATGGACTCAACCAAATGAAGATTTCCAAATGGGACGGTTCCGATAGTTATTATTTGCCTTTTGACAGTGAGACCTATGTGGCAGGACCTTCTGTAAACCTGGATTTTGATACCAAGGTACTGCGGTACTACTACAACGAAATGGGCGAGCCCTACGCCATTATCGATTTTGATATGGAAACCAAGACCAAGACCGTTCAAAAGCAGCAAGAGGTATTGGGCGGCAAGTTCGATAAGGCCAATTACAAGACTGAACGTTTATGGGCCACCGCCAGGGATGGCAAAAAAGTGCCCATTTCTTTGATTTATCGCAAGGATACCCCGTTGGATGGAACTAGTCCATTGTTGCAATATGGCTATGGTTCCTACGGAGCCACGATAGACCCTTATTTCTCATCCATTCGTCTTAGTTTATTGGACCGTGGTTTTATCTACGCCATTGCACATGTTCGCGGTGGAGAATATTTGGGTAGGCCATGGTACGAAGATGGAAAATTGTTGCACAAAAAGAACACCTTTACCGATTTTATCGATGTTTCCGAATATTTGATAGCCCAAAAATATACCAGCTCTGAGCATTTGTACGCCATGGGCGGTTCGGCAGGAGGTCTTTTGATGGGAGCCGTAATCAATATGGCGCCGGAACTGTATCACGGGATCATTGCAGCAGTTCCCTTTGTGGATGTGGTCACAACAATGTTGGATGATACTATTCCGCTGACCACGGGCGAGTATGACGAGTGGGGAAACCCAAATGAAAAGGAATATTACGATTACATCAAATCGTACTCTCCTTATGATAATGTGGAAGCAAAGGCCTATCCGCACCTTTATGTATCAACTGGATTGCACGATTCACAAGTGCAGTACTGGGAACCGGCAAAATGGGTCGCCAAGCTAAGGGAGTACAAGACCGACGACAATCTCCTGTTCTTGGACACCAATATGGATGCCGGACATGGCGGAGCATCGGGCCGATTTGAAGCTTTAAAGGAAACGGTAAAAGAATATGCGTTTATTTTAGACCTCGAAGGAAAAACCTATTAAAAATAAAATGTTACATTTGCAGAGAACACTTTTCTTATCCCCATAAGAGGTGTTCCTTACCTAATACCAGTTATGAAGAAACAGATAAATGCGTACAGCAATATCCTAGACTTAATTGGAAGTACCCCCTTAGTCAAGCTAAACAGAATTACTGCTCCCCTAACCGGAAATTTTTATGCCAAGCTGGAATGCTTTAATCCTGGGCACTCCTCCAAAGATAGAATCGCAATTCATATCATAGAGGAAGCCGAGCGAAAAGGTATTCTTAAGCCGGGCAGTACCATCATAGAGACTACATCGGGCAATACTGGATTCAGTTTGGCCATGGTGAGCATCGTAAAGGGATATAAATGTATTTTGGCCGTTAGTTCAAAATCGTCTCCGGACAAAATTGATATGTTGCGTTCCATGGGAGCAAAGGTATATGTATGCCCCGCCCATGTTAGTGCCGACGACCCACGATCGTATTACGAAGTGGCCAAAAAATTGCACAGTGAGACAGAGAACTCCATTTATATCAACCAATATTTTAACGAGCTAAATATCGATGCCCACTATTCCAGTACGGGACCTGAGATTTGGGAACAGACCAATGGTCAGCTTACCCATTTGGTAGCCTGCAGTGGAACGGGAGGGACCATTTCCGGTATTGCACGTTATTTAAAGGAACAAAATCCAAAAATCAAAGTTTTGGGTGTTGATGCCTATGGTTCGGTCTTGAAAAAGTATCATGAAACTGGAGAATTTGACCATAATGAAGTTTACCCTTACCGAATAGAAGGTCTGGGCAAGAACTTGATTCCGGCAGCTACAGATTTCAACGCAATTGACAGATATGTTAAGGTGACCGATGGCGAAAGTGCCCACATGGCGCGTAAATTGGCACATACCGAAGGTATTTTTGCCGGTTATACCAGTGGTGCGGCAACTCAGGCATTGTACCAATTGAATACCGAAGGGGAATTTACAGAAGATAGCAATGTTGTTGTAGTGTTCCCAGATCATGGATCTAGGTACATGAGCAAGGTTTACAGTAACGAATGGATGGAAAACCAAGGTTTCTTTGACATCCAAAATGCTGAGATACCCGAAGAAATCAAGTATATTAAATAAAACCAGTACCTTATAATACCTCAGGACGGCAATGAACTACATTGCCGTTTTTTTTTATCTGAAAATTTCGTTATGCGAGGTTCATAAAAATCTATACTTTTGCATTTGAATCAAATTAAATGTAGATGAGAGATTTATTCGATAGAATCATTGAGAACAAAGGACCTTTGGGAAAATGGGCCTCGCAGGCCGAGGGCTATTTTGTTTTTCCAAAATTGGAAGGACCGATTTCCAACAGAATGAAATTTCAAGGGAAAGACGTAATAACGTGGAGTATCAATGACTATCTAGGTCTCGCAAACCTGCCGGAAATCAAGAAAGTTGATGGGGATGCAGCATTGGAACACGGAGCCGCCTACCCAATGGGAGCACGTATGATGAGCGGTCATACCGATTACCATGAACAACTTGAAAAGGAACTGGCGGAATTTGTCAACAAGCAAGCCTCATACCTTTTGAATTTTGGATATCAAGGATTCATGTCCGTTATCGATGCACTGGTATCCAAAGACGATATCATTGTGTACGATGTGGATTGCCATGCCTGTATTATAGACGGTGTTCGTTTGCACATGGGCAAGCGCTTTACCTTTAAGCACAATGACCCCGAAAGTTTGGAAAAAAACTTGGAACGCGCCACTAAATTGGCCCAAGAGACCGGAGGAGGTATCTTGGTGATTTCCGAAGGTGTGTTCGGTATGAGGGGTGAACAAGGTATCCTAAAGGAAATCGTAGCGCTGAAGGAAAAGTTTAAGTTCAGGCTTTTGGTGGATGATGCCCATGGTTTTGGAACATTGGGAAAAACCGGCGCAGGAGCAGGAGAGGAGCAGGGCATCCAAGACCAAATTGATGTCTATTTGGCCACTTTCGCCAAATCTATGGCCGGAATCGGTGCATTTGTGGCTGCCGATAAAGAAATAATAGAGTATTTAAAATACAATCTAAGATCTCAAATGTTCGCCAAATCGTTGCCTATGGTTTACGTGAAGGGAGCGTTGAAAAGATTGCATATGTTGCGTACTATGCCCGAGCTAAAGGCAAAGCTGTGGGAAAATGTGAACGCACTTCAAAATGGACTTAAGGAACGAGGGTTCGATATTGGAACCACCACAAGTTGTGTTACTCCGGTTTATTTGAACGGTAGTATCCCCGAAGCGATGGCCCTCGTTAAGGACCTTCGCGAAAATCATGGTATTTTCTGTTCGATCGTTGTGTACCCCGTAATTCCAAAAGGATTGATTCTATTGCGATTGATTCCTACCGCGACCCACACGATGAAAGATATCGAGGAAACCCTTGATGCCTTCTCCGCTATACGGGAACGTTTACAAAACGGAACTTATAAAAGACTTTCTGCAGCGGTAGCCGCTGCCATGGGAGAATAAAATATTCAATTCCAAACATAAAAAACGCATTGTAGCGGACTTTCGGTCCGCTACAATGCGTTTTGGGCTTTTTGAATATTTATTCAAGGCCAATATGTGATTGGAAGTTATTATTTCAGACGTTCCACAATCAAGGATGAGAACAGGTTCACACCTGTTTTGATGCAACTTTCGTCCACCGCAAAATTTGCTGAGTGGGTCTGTGCTATGATTCCTTTTTCATAGTTGGACCCTCCCATAAAAAAATAAACGCTGGGCACTTTGGGTTGAAAAAAGGCAAAATCATCACTTCGACCATCAGCGACCACACCATGAAGCCTTAACACACTATCATTACCGTAAATGGCCGATAGTTGTTCCAAAGTTTGGTCCGTTAACGCCTCGTTATTGTCCAATGTTGGAAAAACATTCATCAGTTCGGCGCTCAAAAATTCGTTTTTGTATCCGGAGTCAGCTATTCGTTTTTTTAAGGTCGGAATGGCAGAGTCCCTCTGTTTTTTATCGCTGAAGCTTAAATATGCACTTATTGTGATGGTATCATCGGTCACTTTGGAGGACATATTCTTCTTGTCGATAGTTGTAAAATCCCTATAAATGGTTTCCGTACTGACAATACCAATTTTGGGATCTCCCAGATTCATCATATTCCAAAACTCGCTCTCGGGTGAAACATTTTCAAGGTCCAATATTTTATTTTTGGCAAATTCAATCAATCGTTCGTTGTCATCCACACTCTTAAAAACAAGGTCCACTCTTTTATAGTCCGAAAACATTTCTTCCGGTTTGGCAGCAATGGTTCCCGCTGGAAAAGGAGTAATGTGCATGGCATACATTTCATCCGGATCTATGATTTGGAACAAACCGTCATCGATCATCGCAAGAGCGCCTTTTACATTTTCTTCGGAGGGCTGAAACACAAAATAGACCGTTCCTTCCAATTTTTCCTTTTCATGAGACAGAACATTGGCAATTCCGAGCGCTACCGCTGTATGTACATCATGCCCGCAAATGTGGCGTACTCCTTCGTTTTTTGATTTAAATTCGACCACATCGGGAGCTTTGGATGGCATAGCATCAATATCCGCTCTCCAAGCTATTTTTTTACCGGGTCTGGCACCCTTTAGGATACCGACGACCCCATGACCGCCAATACCTGTCCGTACCTCCAGCCCAAGAGCGATCAGGTACTCCGCGATTTTTTGGGAAGTTCTCTGTTCCTCCCCTCCAACTTCCGGGTACATGTGAAAATCTCTACGGAGTTGGACAAGGCTGTCATAGATTTCTTCCGTTCGTTGTTGGATTTGTGTATGGATATCCTTCTCTTTTTTTTGGCCAAATACAGAAATTCCGGCAAGGATAAAAAATAGTATAGTTAATGTGTTAGATAGATACTTTGTGGTCATTTTTAATTTGATTTTGTTTGATGTGTCAAAGATGCAAACGAATGTTGGACCTTACCTGACACATATGTGACAAACTCATTTTTTTACAATATTGCTCCGTATTCTACTGAGCGATTGCCGTTCTATTCCCAAGAAGGAGGACAAATGCGTCAAGCTGATGCGGTTGACAAGACCCGGATTATCCTTTATAAAGTTCAAATAGCGTTCCTCTGCGTTTTCAAACAGAAAGCTTTCCACGCGGTCCGTTTGAATGGTCAATACTTTTTCGGCAATAAGCCTGCCGTACCTCTCGTTGTTCTTGAATCTATCATATCCCTGCTGAATGTCCTCGTAGGAAAGCTCAATGATGATGCAGGGTTCAAGACATTCCATAAAATATTTGCTCGGCCTTTGCTGAATAAAGGCAGGGTAATCTGTGGCGTACTCGTTCTCCTTCACAAAACCCGTGGTGATGGATTTTCCTTTTTCGTTGACGTAATAGCGTCTTAAAAGTCCCTTGCAGACATAGCCCATTTTCTTTTGGATTTCCCCACTTTTAAAGAAGAAATCCTTTTGGTCGTAATTGTTCACGTTCAGCTGGGAACTAAAAATGGCCAACTCTTCGGGGCTTAAATGAGCGAAATTCCGTAGATAGGATTCGAGGTATTTTTGAAGGTCTTCTTCCAAATTCAAACTTGCGTCCAGGTTTTCCTTGAAATATACATCTTTTTGTCAACTTTAAATTTCACCCAAGTACGGTATCTCCATCAATTGTTCAATGGAAATGCGAGGCCTACCGCAAATGCTCCCGCAAACTGTTCAACGGAAGGCTGATAGAAATAGGACAATCCGAGATCCACATTATTGTTCCTTCCGAGTTCCAATCCTACAGAAAAGGGGATATGATAAATGATCCCACTTTTTTCAATATCATCAAAAAAAGTATTTGTCCTGAATTTACCGATAGAAGTGCCTATTCCTATTTCCGCATAGGGCGCTACCCACGGTATCGGTGCCTTTATGCGAGTTTTTCCTCCCAGTAAAAATGCTTTGGATTCCGCTTTTTCGGTGGTTGGATCACCATTCAGGTCTTTTCCATTTGAACTTGTTAGGATGATTCCGGCATAAGGCCTGAATTCGACCCAAGAAGCAGCCTTTAGGATGAACTCGCCTTGGGCAAAAAAACCATCGTCCGCTATATTATTAATACTGTTGGTCGGTATGGTGAGTCCATATCCAATTTGTGCATTAATGGCTTTTTCTTTAATAAATTGTGCGCCGACCCAATTTGTGGTGAGCACAAGAATAAGTATCAGATATTTTTTCATATGGAGGTTGTTTTAAGGTTGAGCCAATGTTTCAACAAATCCCTGTATGGAATTATTCTATTGAAAGATAGGTCTGTTGATTTTTCTTTGGGTAAAAAACGGTGGTGATAGTTCCACCTGGTCCTGTATTCTTTGATGGTATTGCTCAGCTTTTGCCCATATCTTAACCTTTAAAGCGTTCATTTTTAAATTGAATGGTATGAGCAATTCCTTTTTCACTCATTTTAATTTCAAATTCAGAAGAATAAGCCTTGTCTCCGGTAGGAAACCAATCTTTTGATTGCTTATTGATGCATATGAACAATCCGTGCTCATCGCCGATAGCGCAGAATTTTTCATAATCGCCATCGTATTTTTCCAATTCAACAATGGTGGTCAATTGCTGATATGCGCTTTTAATGTCATTAACGGGAACTCCAATTTCGGATATTTCCAGCAAGGAATCCTCATTGAAAGGCCCCATGCTTTGGTATTGAAGGTTTTTACGGGCGATCAATTCAACAATATTGTTGTCTTGGTCATAGAAATAGATTGCCCTTGCATTCCATGAATCAAAGTTTTGAATTTCCTTTTCCCCTTCTTTTAGAACTTTGACACGGGATTTTAACCAATCCAAAGCATGCTCTTCTGCATGGGAAGGAATGTTTATGGCAAAATGGTAGGGTTGGAATTTATCACTTTCCTTAAGCCTTAGCAATGATCTTCCAATTTGAAAGGCAGCTTCGGATTCACCTTTTTCAACAAGGGGCAATCCCAATATATTGGCATAGAAATCCATTTGTTTGGAAAGGTCGGCAGTATATATTTTTAATTCCTGGATTTTCATTTTACTTTGCTGACACGTTGTTCTATTTTGTTTTTAAGGTTTTCTTCTGACACCTTCGAGCAAGTCTGTGTTGAAGTCGATTTCCTGTCCGTCCAAGTGCAAAACCGAAATGTCCCCGGTAGATTCCAAAACTACTGCTTTGACCTGTTTAAAGTCCAATACATTGGCTTCTCGAAGCTTCGCAATCAGTTGGCCCTTGTCAATTCTTGCATATTTTAAGTTTTTATATAATATTTCATCACCGTCCATTAGTAAAAGAGGCTTGTTGGAAATCAAAGATTTTAGCCAAGGAAAGGAACGTTGTAAGTATGAAAAGATGTATGTCAAGGCTAAAAGACTGCCAATGGCCACCGAACCATGTGCAATGGTGGTACTGGAGGTCAACGTGGAGGAAATAATGCTTCCAATGGCAACGGTAAATGCAAAGTCATATGCCGTGAACTTTGCAAATGACCGCAATCCGATAATTCTAGTGATAACAATGATTACAATGATAATTAAAAGACTGCCTGCAATCGTTTCCCAAATAGGGTCGCTTAAATTATAGATCCATTCCATGTGTAGATTCGTTTATTTGTGACGCGTGGCTGCGGCCAAAAATCCATTGCATCTCCTGCCTTACCCGTGAATTAAAGTTAATGTTTTTCCGTTTAGTTCCGACTCCGTTGTTTTCTGTAAGGATGATCTTCGCTATTTAATCTTCCTGCAGTATAAGACTTCGCAACTTTTCAAGCTGGGTGTCCGATTTCCAAAGAATTTGACCCATATCCCTCTTAATGGGAATATCGGGCTTGGTTCCAAAACCATCCAGAATTTTTCCATTCTTCTGAAACGAAACCATCGTACTGATTTTCCCGAACAACTTGGTAACGGGCAAATCGAACCATTCACTATTTCCGCTGGAACCATCGGTGGTCACACCGGCAATTTGGACATTCGGAATTCCCTTGAAAACCGAAACAAAAACGGAGGCGGCGCTAAAGGTTTTTTCGTTGGCCAAAATGTAAACGGCCTCATCATAATGGTATGATTTCTCCGATAATTTTGTCCCGTTGAGCAATCCAAAGTGATATTCACTGTATTTTTCATCATCCAACCGGTATATGGGTTCAAAGGTTTTCAAAAACTCTTTTACACTGTTTTGTTCCTTGGGACCAAGTTCGGAATACGCATATAAATATCGGGTGTTCAAACGTTCCTTGTATTCTTTTGATAAGGGTAGTGGTCCCCGCTGTCTTGTGGCATTTACCACATATACGGAATCGGGGTGTACGAGATATTTTGCGAACTCATATATAAGGTCACGAGTTCCGCCACCATTGCTCCTTACATCAATGATCAAGGCATTGCTATTGTTTTCAATGGATTGCATAAACGAATTAACTTTGTCAAATAGGAGGGGAGCCTCGTTTTTGCTGACCATTGCTGGAATTTTTATATAGGCAATACCATCCTTTACATCAAAAAGTTTTTTAATTACCTCCGGTTTGTTGAAGTCCTCATCTTTTGTTCCGATATATTCCCGTTCAAATTTTTCGTCCCACGGACGCAACCGTTCGGATTTTTCAATGATGGGAACTACAATGGTCGTATCTTTTCGAAAAGTAGCATCGGATAGGGTCAGCTTCATTTCTTTAGGGAGCGGCTCGTTTATCAACCTATAATTTTTTTGAATGTCCCTAATGTCCCTCACAGCCATTGTGAAATATGTTTCTTTTGGAGCTTCGATATCCTCGGGCCGGTTTTTTTGAAGAAAATCGTTGATAGCTGTGCCATCAATTTTTTTAAGATATGGAAATTCGGCGAACCGTATTTTCAAGTTTTTATTGGCATCCTGATTCAGAACCACCACTTTATCGTCCAATGGTGCATAGATAAAAGGTAAAAATCGCGACTCATTTAAACTATAGCCTCTAATGGTGTTCACTGATGAATGTCTGTCGCCAATTTTGGCCAAGGTCCTGGTCAAAAACAGCCCAAAATCATCCAATGCTATGGTATCACCTTTGGTTTTTAGGTATTGCTCAAAATCTTTGTTAAAATCATAGCCGTTCAGGTAAACGTAGGACGACTTTTCGTTTAGGGTATTGGCCAAGTATTGTAAATCTTCCTTGATCTGTTCTTTGGTGAAATTCTCGCTCTGCGCCCTTGTGGACATGGTCCATATGCCGAAGAGGACGGCAATAAGGATTTTTGGGCTCATTTAAAGGTGTTTTTTGATTGGGCAAGAAGATCGTTAAAAAATCTCACAAACGAAACTGGAGGATCAAAGACTTTAATTCCGGAATTCCATTCTTGATCCAATTTACTGTCCTAAAATACAGAACCGTTCCTTTGATTGGGGGTAAAAAATGCAAGCATCAATCTATATTGGACAAAGAATGCGAAAAATGATGAACGAAAACTGCCCCCTTGGACCTAATCTATCCTTCTATGCCGTATTTTGGGATAGGTGATTTCCCAGGCTTCGCCGTAAAGCGATTCATAAGTAATCTTTACCTCTATGGAATCCAACTCCTCCACAAAAGTCTCGAAATATTTTTCATCACCAATAAAAAGTAATTGCTTTTCGCGCTGTTGCGGCAATACGGCTTGTGGCAATACATCTGATTTGTCCCAATAAGAACCTTCATCCTCCAATTTGTTCGACCTTGAAACCTCAATGGCCATGTCGCCAAAATCTTGGAAGATTTTATTGTTGTAGTGAATGTTCACCTCTCTGATTATGGCAGGACCAATACCGGTATTTTCCAGATTGAGTTTATATATGTGATTTACATTGTTCCACGTATGCCGTATTTCCAATCGTGGCCAAACCGCAGCGTACTGCTGTTGTTTTAGAATATGGGTCTTGTTCCCAGAGCACAAAGGCTTACTACGGTAGCGGCGATCGAGATGCTCAATTCTTTTTTTATCCGGATTTTTTTAAAAAACTTTTTCATCTGGCACAAAAAATTTCATGGTTGTCATTTTAATTGATAGATGCTTTTTAAATGGTCTGTCCAAAAGTCAGCAAGTTGTTATCGGGGTCCAAAAGGGAGAATTCGATTTGTCCCCAAGGTTTTGTTGCCAATTTACCGGCCGGATGGATTTCCACATTTTTTTCTAAAAATGAGCTATATAGTTTTTCTATATTGTTGGTTCTTATGTAGACCTGACCATAATTTTCCTTTGGGTCGATTTCCTTAAATTGAAAAAAATGGATCTGAATTTCATCCATTTGCAACATCAAATAATCTTTATGGTCCGTTCTGCCAAACTCGGTGAAACCCAATTTGAAATAATAATCCTTGGTCGCGTTCTTATCGCGCATCGGTAATTTGGGATGAATATCGGTCAACATCAGTTTTTTACCTAAATATAGTTTGTTTTTACACGCGCCTTTAAACTACTTTTTTAGTGTTGGTTACCCGTTTTGTTTTTTCTTTCTCAAAAGTCCGTAAACAATATTGATAGGAAAGACCAGCTGGCCAATAATAATCAGCAAAATAATTAGGTTTATAATCTGGGTCAGGGCCATATTGAATTCATAGTCCGCAAATTTTTGGCTATAAAATCTGCTCAAAATCAGCACGACCAAAATTCCTCCAAAAGTGAGTAGTATGTGTGTCCAGTTAAGCCATTTTGATAGTTTTCTTCCGGATCTTTGTATGACCCAATATCCAAATCCCATGATACCAAAAAGTATGGAAATCAGTACTGATAGATGTAAATGAGAAATTATAAAATAAGTATCGTGGACATTGATGTCCAATGTGGTGTCCCCGCTCAAAACCCCGATCAGTATCATAATTGGGACCATGATTAAAAAAAGTGGGTGCGGTTTTTCAGTGAGGTTGTTCATTCAACTATTGGATAATGGCTTAAATGTAAGACTTGCGTCAGTTTCGGAAAACTTAACTTTCCGTCTGAAACAAATCTCAAAAAAACTGAATACCTGAATTTTGTTATCAGACCAATGTCAACCATATGTCTTGTTGATAGTTTTGATTCTTGTTTCAATATTTGAATATGGCTTCAGCTGCTGACCTTAAAACTTGATTGTCTCCCAACCATTTAATAAATAATATGGGTAAATGTGCCAAAACCAACAACTTAAAGGATAAGTGTCTAAAAGATCCAAATTTATAATAGTAAAACACAAACAAGAACAACATAACAACTAAAGTTGGATATGCTAAATCCACCATCATAATGCCCCCCAAATCGCCCTCGTTCATAATTATGGCGATTACTCCAATCAATCTTAGTAAGCCGGGAGACAATACAAACAAAACTGAGGCAATTAACCACTGTACATGTTGTTCCAGCTTTTTGACTTTTAAAATTGCCATGACCACACTAAGAATAAACATGGAAACCAAAATAAAATCATAAAAGGTAGCGAAATATGCGAATGTGGGATTGAAGAATCCGTTGGGGTCCAATTCTGCTACGTTATTAATGTTCAATGGTATAATTGTAAAGGCACTTCCTGCCACTATTCCGGCCAGTACTATGCCTATGATGCCATAAGTTCTGTGTTTTATAAAGTTTTTACGATGTATTATAATATAGGGTTGTACAATTACCAGCACATACCAAAGCGTAGCGGAAATACCATGAATATGTTGGTGAAAAGTAGCGCTAGCTAATTTAAGATAGTAACTGTAAAAAAAGCCCAGGACTGATATTACAAAAGGAATCAGCAGCCATAGATGAAGTCTTTTATATCGCTCAAAGGAGGTTAGAGGTTTCATATTTTGGTAGTGATCACAACAACGACTGACTTAAATATCTATTAAAGGTCAATAAGTTACATTATTTTTGTTAGATATTGACCTGAGCGAATCAAATTACGATTGTGCGTGATTGCACACGGACTTTGCTCATCTTCCAAACTGTCTTAAATGGTGATGGGTATGTTTATAAACCAATATTCCGATTTGCTCCGTTGTCATTTTACCGAAAAAAGTGTGGATAAAGCTTGGATTGCTAAAGTTTTCATACTCTTCAAGCAATGAAATCCATTCTGATTTTTCGGATTCAATATCACCGGTAGTTTCCTTTACCTTAAACTCTTCCGTGGTGGGAATGTTTTTATCAAAAGGTTTTTCGTCCTTTATCATTTGTTTTAGGGCCATTTTTCCAAATAACTTTCCCATGAAAGCTTGCTTGTACACATATTTTTCTTTTCCAAGAATCCATTTGTTCCAATAGGTATTGTGCTTTAGCATTTGAGCTACGTTCATTTTGCCCCAGTCTGCTTTTTCGTCTCCTTCAATTTCTTCAATTCTGTGTACCAACTGTTCTCTCACTGCCTTGTCAAAGATTGTTTTCATTGTTGTGTTTAATCAAATTATGCGCTTGCGGGCCAATTATTTCATGCTTAGCTGAAAAACAAGCCTTTTGTATTGGGGCCATTTTATTTCTTGAATTCTAAAAATACACTTTTTGGGCAATAATCAATCGAAGGAATTTGGGTATTCTAAAGAGGATAAATCGGTGTCATTTTAACCGGATGCCCTTTTTTTGTTCGCTGTAGCCAACTATTGGATTTCCGTCTAAAAACCAAACTGGATGTCCATGCCAAATTTTGCTTTCGGTATTGGACAGTTCCTTGTCAAGAATCAAGGCAAGAAGATGACAGATTTCCCGGTCCTTGAATTCTTGCTTTTCGTTATAATTCTCTATTTCTGAGTTATTATTTGTCAACCGCGTCTAGATTTGGATTACATATGATGTTATCGATTTTATTTTCACGCCTTTTGCACTTTTAAATTTGTAGAAGTCCGAAAATGCATGCTTTTTTCCATCTTGCATTTTGATAATTCCGTTTGCTGCTCCTTCTTTTCCGTGTGATAGGATTTGGTCGATTACTAATTCAGAAACCTTTTCGGATTTCATTTTTTCCAATTCCTCCGTAAACTTTTCTTTTCCCTCAATTTTTTTGTTGCCAACTACATTCCAAACAATTTCATCCGTTACATTTTCGGTAATAAAGTTCACGTTTCCCTTTGCGAAGGCAATATTGAAATCTTTTAGAAATTCCATTTTTGGGGAGTTTCCACAATTTGGGGTTGAAACAATTTTTGTCATTTTAAAAAAAGTATTGATTAGGGATGATTTCTTTCCAATATGTTGAAAATAGTTTGTGTTTAAATTCCCGAACAGGCGAAAACGAGCAATTGCACAATCCCAAGAAAGATTGGTTGCCTATTTGCCATATCCTATCCAAAGCCCCAAAACAAATGAAGCTCCACGTTCGAAAGGCCAATCTGGGCGCATGATAAAATTAAATAATATTTGAATTTTCGCTTTGGCCCAATTGTATTTTCTCGGATTCATCTCCTATTATTCCAATTGCTTTGGAATGGGATATTGCATCGATGCTATCTTTAAAATAAAGATAGGGAACGTTCAATGTCCCGATATTCTTTAATGTACTTTCTATCTTTTCCTTAGGTTTTTTATTGGTTTGACGGATATAAATGGCGGCGATATTCTTTGGAAAAACCTTGCAGATTCGCTCGTATAGGTAAGCGTCTCTTTGAGAATCATCGCCCAACAACACATAATTTAGCTCCGGGTAAAAGGATATTATTTCTTTGACTTTCTCAAATTTATGATCGTGACTTCCGGCACCGGTAAAAAAGAAGTCGCCAAGTCCAGTTTTAATCTTTTTCAACTTAATTACAGCTTTTGGCAATTGGTATTTGTTTGCGATGGCCACTATAAACGAATATAGGTTCCACTCGCTACTGGAAACATAAAAAAATGAATTGAAGGATTTTTTATCCTTTTGGCCGGCTAAACTCAATGCCTGATAATGTGCGGGCACGTCATCGAATATTTTTCGCTTGTCAACATTTTGTGTCAACATTACATACAGCTTCTTAAAGAAATTAGAGCTGTGCGATATGAGAAAGGTATCATCGATATCGGAAATAATTCCGAACCTGCCCGTATGGGGCTTTAGAATTTCGCCAGTCGCAATGATATTGAATTCGCCGAAATCGTGCCGAACGGTACATTGGTACCAACCGCTTTCCAATGATGCATTAAATGGCAACCTAAAATTAAAATAGCCATCTTTCATGGTTTTGGTGGATACCGACATATCTTGAAACTGAAGCGTAACAGTTTTGTTGGCCATCGGTTTTATGGTGAACATCTTCAGTATGGAAAAGGCATGCCGAAAGGCTTTTTTTTTAATGCTGTATTGACTTGGTGCCCAGGATTTAAAAAGGTGTCCGGAAATTATCAATTCCTTTTCATTCATGTAACCGCGATAAACACTTATATCGACTTTCATACCGCCTATTACTAATAAATTATAAATTTATGATACTAAATGTATCAAAATATAATGAAAGACAATTTTCTGCTAGTGATAAACCCCACTGCTGGCTCTATCTCGGTAGAAGAGGTGGAGGGCAAGGCCAAAGCGTGGTCCGTTGAACTGGATTTTAATCTAGAGATATATAAAACTACGGGAGAAGATGACGAAGCAAGGGTAGAGGAGTTACTGCAGGAAAAGGAATATAAACGTGTTATTGTTGCGGGTGGTGATGGGACCATAAATATGGTTGCATCCAAACTTTTGAACAAGGATATAGTCTTGGGAATTTTAGCTTGTGGCTCTGCCAATGGACTTGCTGCATCTTTCCAAATTCCAAAAAAGTTGGATGAACAATTTAAGATAGCACTTGAGCACCGACCATTGGCCATGGACACTCTTTTTGTGAATGACAGGTTTTGTGCGCACATAGCGGATATTGGGATCAATGCTGAACTGATCTACAACTATGAAACGTCCAAAGCGAGCGGGATGTTGGGATATGCCAGACAAAGTATCCCTACCTTGTTCAAATCAAATTATCCCTACGAATTCAAGATTAAGATTGAGGATAAGGTAATAGAGGGTAAAGGGGTGTTACTGGCCTTTGCAAATGCAAAAAAGTATGGCACAAATGCAATAATAAATCCAAAAGGTAAAATTGATGATGGAAGTTTTGAAGTGATCCTGTTCAAAAGATTAAACATTTGGGAAGTTTTAAAAACCTTTCTTAAAAACACTCGTAACAAAGAGGTTTATATGGAAATCTATAAAACCAAATCTGTATCCGTCAACTGCAAAACGCCTATTGCCCTGCAAGTGGATGGCGAATTTATTGGGGAATATGATACCTTTTCAGCTCAAATAAAACCACAGAGTTTAAAATTGGCGGTACCAAATCCAAAGTAAAGATTCCCTTGGAAAAGTTAAGGCCTGGTAAATGAGCCGTTGCGTATTCTGATAGCTGCTGAAGCAGGCATTTCCCATTTCTAAAAAAGGGATGCAAATGACGAGAACTAGGTGTCGAAATTGGCTTAAAGGGCCTTGTTTTGTAATTCAGTTCTTTATTGGCAGTTCGTTATTTATTTGTCCATTCAATGAATTTCAAGAATTGTTCGTTCCAATGTGATTTTTCTCCATTTTGAGTGTTTTCCACATAAGCGTGGTCACAATCAATACAAACTTCAAAAGTCAAATTCTCTTTTCTGTTTTCAATAAATTTTACAGGAAGTAAATACGCAGTTTCAATGGGAGTACTTTCATCCTTAGTTCCAAAAAGGGCATATATTGGAATAGTCAGCTCGGTTAAATAATCTATAGGTGCCTTCTCATAGGTTGACCAACGTTTGTTGGTAAATCCAAAATGGTCGATCTCGGTTGCGTCGGGATATTGAACCACTGCATTGTACCATTCCAGAATGCCCATGATGTTCTGATGAGCTTCCTCGTCAGAGATGTTCCCTTTTAAAGCCTCGATTCTATTAAAGAGTGAAAATTCATAAAAATTGTTCAGCACATTTCCTGACCAAAACCCCAAATGGGATATTTTTCTGTTTACGGTTGCCAAGGCCGCTCCAATTACAGCTCCTTCTGAATGACCATAGACGATAATTTTTTTGGGGTCGGTAAGATGATTATCAATAATATGGTTAATAGATAAGTTTATCTGTTTAACTCTATAATCAAGATAGTTTTTCTCGTAATATTCTTTTGGAACCACGATATTATCATCTTCAAAAACTCCTTCCATTCCGGGTTTTGGGACAATAGCATACGTGTAGGTCGAATCTAAATTTTTATAATCATCTCCAAACCAACGATAATACGTAGTTATATCCCCCTCTTTTTTATATGAAAAAATGGGGTTGGCATCCGTACCTTGAATAAATACTACCAAGTTGCTTGGTTTTGGCCTAGGATTTTTTAAATAATAAGTAATGGTGTCGCTTTCACTAATTAATTGCTCTTGGATAAAACCATATTTTTCAAGTGCACCATCAATACTTGGACTATCTTTTTTCTGTGCTAAACAAATCGTAATTACGAAGGTCAATAAAGTTGTAAATAATGCTTTCAATGGGTTACGTTTTTTAATCGAAGTCATTCGGTTTCTCGCTTTTGAATGTTAAATACTGTTCCTGCCGGGTCCTGTATCCAATGCATATTTTTAGGAAGTTCTTCAAGTTCGTCACAAGTTTCCACTCCTTGTGATTCCAGATAACTTGTCGCCACTTCTACGTCAGGGACTGTAAGCTGTAGCCAGGTTTCTGAATGTGTATAGTTGTCCACACAGTCTAACCAGATAATATTGTTTCCAAATTTTACTTTGTGTGTTTTCGACACGGTTGGATTATCAATGGGCTTTTCTTCGACTTTCAGCTTCAAAATGTCCCTGTAGAAAGCTACCGTTTTTACATATTTATTTTTGGGAATCTTTATTGCAATGTTAATTCCTGCTTCAAACTCTGCATCCATAATTATTTTTTGTTGATAGTGATTTTAAATGATTGCCAACGGTCTCGGCTATGCGCAGTGGCGGTTTAAGACCACATACGTTTCAGTTTTGACCAAATGTTTGATTTGACTTCTGACTTTTCTTCTTCCACTTCATGCGCCATTGCCTTATAGCCAACGTTGGCAGTAGTTTTTAATTATTAAAATCAACAGTATAATTCAAGGTTGTTCCTGCCTCAACAAATAGTGTTTCGTTTTCTGCTGTTATTATACCATCAATTTCACGCACTATTTCTATAATTATTTCTTGATTTCCAGCAATTTCCAATACTTGATTACTCTCAAATTCGTTTGTCCAACCCCTTATCTGTCCATCGATAGATTGTGAAAACCCTACAGGTCTTGGATAATTGAAATTTGTCCAAAATCGGTCGTTACCTTGGATGTCGTTTAGATTTAATAAAGTCAAATTCACGAAAGCTTTTTTAACTACATTATGATTTCTTATAACTAAAGTATCTCGAACAGATGGGATTGAAGGCATTCCATTCAAATCTGAACGAAGAAACTCATTTTCATTAAGTTCCTCATAACTCATTCTATGAATTCCACTTTCCAATTCGTCGTCACGCATTAAGAAACTTATGTTAAATTCACCATTTGAGTCAGTTCTCGCAGTCGCTTTTGTTCTAACAGTTCCAAACCCGGAGCTTGTATTGTCCCAGACAACAGTGATTTTTCGATTTGCTATTGGTGTTGTTCCATCGTCTGTCATTAATTTTCCAACTATTTCAGTACAATCTGCTTCACAGTTTTGGCTAATTAAATCATCCTCTTTTTCACAACTTTGGAATACTAAAGCAATTATTATTAAAATTATAAAATGCTTTTTCATAGTTTTTTTTCAGATTAGTGCCAACGGTCTCGGCTACTTCTGAGTCCCGATAGCTATCAGGATTCAGAAGTAGGCGAGAACAAGCGATCACTTATAGCTATGTTGTAAATAGTTGTTTTTATTCATTTCTAAATTCAGTTGGTGTCCAACATCTCATATACATACTCTCAATTTGATTGTCGGTTTTGTAAACTGTATAAAAAGTTTGACTTCCGTCAAAACAGTTTTCATCTCCATATCTCTTTGGGTTTTCATTCCATTTCTTATTCGCAACAACGGATTCGTAAATTTCTTTAATGTCATCTTGAGCACCACTTTCAAAAACTAAATCCTCAACCGAGATTTGCTTTGATTTTTCTATGTATTTTTTTTGATTTGAGTCAAATGTGTATTCGTATAAGATTCCGTCTGTAAAAATGCTCACATAATCAGCTATGCAACCAAGACAGATAAACATATAACTTTCAGTCAGAATTACAGGTTTATCAGGATAAGTTGTCCTTAATTCAGTCAGTTTGTTCACGTATTCATCTCTGAAATCAAGCTGTCTTTTCAATTCTGTTCCCATAGATTTTGCTGAATCAAAAGGTGATTTTTCAACACTAAGTTCGTTTGCAGTATTTATCCGCTTATTTAATTCCGATATATTAGCTGTTTTACAACCAACCAAAATCAGAAGTGATAAGTTTAATAGTATGACGAATGTTTGTTTCACAATTATTTACAACCATTGTATATAAGCACTTACCCTAATTTCGCTAAAAATTGCGTATAAACCAATAAGAATGAACCAAAAGGACGGGGGAGGGGTTTGGAAGTGGTTCCAAAGGGAAACAAGCCGTTACGGCCGTTTGTCAGTCGTCAAAAATAAGACTAGAGCGTTTTGGTATACGTACACCTCCGTTTCACCACCTTGGGGTCAAAATGTTTCCACATTTGTTGTATGGCAATATTGTCCTCCAGCTCGGGGGTGCGGATGCAATTGACCACCCCTCTTTTTCTAAAAGTGTGGTAGTATTCGTTAAAAATTATGGAAGTGACCCCCTTGTTCTGGTACTTGGGGTGAATACCAATCAAATAAAAAATCGCATCCTTACTATTTTTTCTGGCCTTGAGCAAATGGAAAATACCAAAAGGGAACAGTTTGCCCTTCGCTTTTTGCAGGGCCTCGGAAAAAGAGGGCATCACAATGGCGAAGGCCACAAGATTGTCCTCCGCATCCACAACAAACTTGATGTATTCCGGATTTATAAAGGTGATGTACTTCTTCTTAAAATACTCCTTTTGCACATCAGTGATTTTTACAAAAGAAGAAAGCTTGGCGTAGGTGTCGTTAAAAAGGTCGAACATCTTGTCCACCCACGGCATAATGTCCGCACTGTTATCAAAATTCAGTTCCCTGAGACTATAGCGCTTTTTGATCAACAGGTTGGCCTTGTAAAAAAGTTTAGGGTCCGCATTGGCTGCCAAAAACCTGCTTTCGGTATATTTTTTTTCAACCTTAAACCCATGGTGCTCATAATGGGATGCATAGTAGGGGTGATTGTACCAAGTCACCATGGTACCAATATGGTCAAAACCTTCCGTGAGCACACCAACTTTGTCCAAGTTGGAAAAGCCTACAGGACCTTCCATATAATCCAGCCGGTGCTGTTTGCCAATTTCTTTGACCTTGTCCAGCAGGGCCTTGGACACCTCTAGGTCGTCCACAAAATCGAACCAGCCAAACCGCATTTTTTGGAGCCCCTGTTCCTTTACTTCCAACCAATTAATGATGGCCGCTACGCGCCCCACCAACTTGCCCTCTTTGTAGGCCAAAAAGAAAGTGGCCTCGGCAGACTTAAAAACAGGGTTTTTGTCCTTGTCAAAAGACTCCATTTCATCCTTGATAATGGGAGGGACCCAATATGGCGAATCTTTATATAGCGAAAAAGGAAATTTAACGAAACGCTTTAAGTCCGATTTGGACCGAACCTGCTCAATAGTGACCATATTTCAATTTAATGCCCAATAATAGGAATATTACTTGCAGTAGAAAAATGAAGTTTGTTGAAAAACTAAAAATCTATAGGATCTTTTCTGTTTTTCTTGCGTTTTTTTGATTTTTTCCGATTTGCGTTCTTTTTGATCTTGCCGTTCATTCCGGATTGTTGTTCAATAATGGGGATAAGCTCGTCCTTATGAAAATCCAATCGGTAGGAAAACCCGAGTACCACAAAAATACGGGAGGGGTCGCTTTTAAAACCCGAACCCAAATGAAGGTCCGCCTGAAAATTAGGGTTGATCAAGCGTGCAACGCCCGTTCTCAGGATAACATCGGAGTACCGGTCGCCAGAAATGCCCTGGCCTTCAAAGAAAATGCTCCACCTTGGATCACGAAAAGCATGGGTCAAGGATAGTGCATAGCGCCATTCCGGAAAATCGGTGGTAATACGGTCATATGCAATGTTGGAAATGAGTACGAACCGCGGCGAAAGCCTGCTCTGCGTTTGAATGCCACCTCGATAGGATACGGTGGGCTCGCCCGGATAAAATGGGTTGTCACCGACCACAAAATTGGCGCCACCATAAACCGATACGGCGGGAATCAAATTTTTCCATTGAAAAAGATTATTCGCCCTCCAGCTGTATAAATTGGGCTTGTTTCGCTCCGGATTTTTATACGGATCAAACACCAAATATTTTAGGCCAACGCGGTTCCTGGAAAAATTCGTCAGCTTGCCCTCAATGCCCAGATCGGGGTAGGTAATGTTCTGTGTAATGAAAGAACCCTCAGCGATTACTTCCAGTTCTTCAAAGAGTAAACCGTACCGAAACGCGTAATCCGCCCCAAAAATGTTGGAGTCGGAATTCAAATCGGCATTGTCCTGTTGTTCGTACAGCATACCAATTTCGGCCTGAACCACGTTTTTACCAACCGCATAGGCACTCGCGGCCCTTCCAGGCCTGTTGGAATTGATAACATCGGTATATTGTGCGAAAATGAGGGTAGGAAACAGAACGAAAAGAAACAATGACTTTTTGATCATGGAAATGGCCATATAACTGGGTTTTTAATACTATTTTAAGATACGTTTGATGGGTTTACGGTACTAACAGTGTAAATTTGATTCAATAACTAAGGTTATATGGTTTTACTACAAACGATTTTAATTGTCATATTAGTATACTATGGACTTAAATTACTACTGAAGTGGTTGGCTCCGAAGCTTTTAAATTATGCGGTGAAAAAAACGAGCGAACGTTTTGGACAACAATTTGGCAACATGCAGGATTTTGATAGGGAACAGGCAAATGAAGGGGAGACCATCATTTCCAAAAAACCGCCCCGAAAATCCAATCCCTCAAAAAAAGTTGGAGAATACATAGATTTTGAGGAAATTGATTAATATTTGCCGAATCAAAACCTATCCATGAATCTTTCTCCAAAAGCAATTATCACCCATATTTGTGTCATCGGTTTGTTTATCCTTGCCTCGCTGGTCTATTTTTATCCGGTACTACAGGGAAAGGCTATTTACCAATCCGACATCGCCCAATATAAGGGCATGGCCCATGAGAGGGATACCTATAAAGATGTTACCGGAGAGGAATCGTACTGGACCAATAGTGCCTTTGGCGGAATGCCCACCTATCAATTGGGGGCGAACTATCCACACAACTATGTAAAGGAACTGGACCGTTTGATTCGGTTTTTACCAAGACCTGCCGATTATCTTTTTCTCTATTTGATAGGCTTTTACATTCTGCTGTTATGTTTAAAGGTTGATTTTAGATTAGCGGCATTGGGAGCGGTAGCTTTCGGGTTCTCTACCTACATGATCATTATTCTTGGGGTTGGGCACAATGCAAAGGCACACGCTCTGGGGTACATTCCGATGGTCTTGGGTGGAATCGTTCTCGTTTTTCGAAAAAAATACATTCTAGGGTTTATCCTCACTGCATTGGCCATGGCCTTGGAGATAAATGCCAACCACTACCAGATGACCTATTATTTTATGCTTTTGGTACTGGTGATGGGGTTGGTCTATCTTATTTATGCCATCAAAGAAAAGGAACTCAAACATTTTTTTGCCTCTGTCGGTATTTTGGTATTGGCCGTAGTACTTTCCATTTTTACCAATGCTACGAGCCTTATGGCAACCAAGGAGTATGCCGATTGGAGTACCCGGGGCAAATCCGAATTGACCATAAACCCGGATGGAAGCGAAAAGGAAATCTCCACTGGTCTGGACAGGGAATACATCACACAATACAGCTACGGAATTGCAGAATCACTCAATCTATTTGCTCCTCGATTGTTCGGAGGTTCAGGAGGGGAGGATTTAGGTAAGGATTCAAAAGCTTACGAGTATTTGACCAATCAAGGTCTTTCTCCAACCAGGGCCATGGAATTTTCTAGCAGCTTACCTTTATATTGGGGAGATCAGCCCATTGTGGCTGCACCTGCCTACGTAGGGGCCATTGTGTTCTTCTTGTTTTTATTGGGTGTATTTCTGGTCGATGGCAAAAAGAAATGGTGGTTGTTGTCAGGTGCTATTTTGTCACTTCTACTTTCATGGGGACGTAATTTTCCGCTGCTCACCAATTTTATGATCGATTACTTCCCAATGTACAACAAATTCAGGGCCGTTTCTTCTATTCAAGTGGTATTGGAACTTTGTTTGCCTTTACTGGGAGTTTTGGGAATTAGGGAATTGTTCAAATCATCCGTGGAACAAAAAGAAAAACTAAAGGCTTTAAAGCTGAGCTTCTTTATCTCTTTGGGATTGGGTATTGTGATTTTCTTGTTAAAAGGTTTCTTCGATTTTGAAGGGGTGAGGGACGAAACGTATCGTGGATATTTTGGTGATGAAGTGATGACAATGATTCAGCGCGATCGTGAAGCTGTCTATGTTAACGACACTATCCGCTCTTTGATTTATGTGGCTTTGGCAGCCGCGGCACTTTGGTTCTTTATCAAAGATAAAATCAATAAAAATATATTGGTGTTCGCCTTGGGCGCACTGATTCTGTTTGATTTGGTAGGAGTGGACCTCAGGTATGTGAACGAGGATGATTTTGTACGCCAGCGTCAGGTCAACGAACCCTTCCAAGCCAGTCAGCTGGATCAGATGATTCAACAGGATGACTCCATCTACCGGGTTTTTGACCCACAAGAGGGCATCAATGGAGCAAGGACTTCCTATTTCCATAAATCCGTTGGAGGGTATCATGCGGCAAAACCTAGAGCGCTTCAGAACCTGTTCGAATACCATTTGTACCAGAACAATCTTCAGGTAATGAATATGTTGAATGTTAAATATGTAATTCAACAAGATGATGAAGGAAACAGTTACCCTGCCGTTAACCCCGATGCCAATGGCAACGCGTGGTTTGTAGATCAATTGGTGCCTGTTTCGTCTGCCAATGAAGAAATTTTAAAGCTCAAGGACTTCAATTCCAAAACGCAGGCAGTGGTGAATACTAGGGAGTACCCTGAATTGACCAAGCTAAGGTATACGGTGGATTCCTTGGCCAGTATCGAATTGGTTGAGTATCGCCCCGATTATCTAAAATACCGCTCCAACAATTCCAATGATGGTTTTGCTGTATTCTCCGAGATGCATTATCCATCGGGTTGGCATGCGTTTATTGATGGCGAGCCACAGGAACATTACAAAGTGAATTATGCGCTTCGTGGTATGAAAGTGCCTGCCGGTCAGCACGAAATCGAGTTCAAGTTCGAGCCCGGAGTGGTGGAAACAGGAAGCCAGATTACCTTGGCCGCTAATATTTTATTGGGATTGATCATTGTTGGGGGATTTGGCTTCACGCTATTCCGTGGTAAAAAGGAAGAATCCTAATGCGAAAAATTTTGGTCATAGCGTACTATTGGCCTCCTGCCGGGGGACCAGGGGTACAACGTTGGCTAAAGTTTATCAAATATCTGCCCGATTTTGGGTTTGAACCTATTGTGTACGTTCCCAAAAATCCCAGTTATCCCTTGGTGGACGAAAAATTGGTCGGGGAAGTTCCGGATTCCATCAAAATATTGAAGCAACCCATTAAGGAGCCATATGGTTTTGCTTCATTACTTTCCAAAAAAAAGACGAAGACCATAAGTTCGGGAATCATCAAAGAGAAAGATCCCTCTTTTATCGAGAAACTATTACTTTGGATTCGAGGTAATTTTTTTATTCCCGATGCTCGCAAGCTTTGGGTAAAACCATCCATATCGTACCTGGCAAAAGTAATAGCGGATGAGGGCATTGAAACCATCGTTACCACAGGGCCACCACATAGTTTGCATTTGATAGGACTTGGTCTTAAAAAGAAATACAACATTCAATGGATTGCCGATTTCCGAGACCCTTGGACATCCATCGGGTATCATAAAAAATTACGGTTGACGAGTTATGCTGAAAAACGGCACAAAAATCTGGAAAAGGAAGTCTTGGTTTCCGCCGATAAGCTCATTGTGACCAGTCAGACCACCAAAAAGGAGTTTGAGGGCATCACGCCAAAGCCGATAAAGGTAATCACTAATGGTTTTGATGAAGAGCTACCGCCCTCGGAATTGGATTCTGGTTTTACGATTTCCCATATAGGTTCGCTATTGACAGGACGAAATCCATTGGGCCTTTGGCAAGCGCTGAATGGGCTGGTACAGGAAAACCAAGCCCTTAAAAAGGAACTCAAACTGCAATTGGCCGGAGTGGTAGGGGAGGAAGTGCTGCAGTCCATTAAGGAATTTGGCCTGATGGAACATGTGGAACTGTTAGGCTATCTTTCCCATGAAGAGGTTTTGCAAACTCAGCAAAGTTCCCAATTGCTCTTACTGTTGGAGATTGATTCCGAAGAGACCAAGGGCATCATTCCGGGAAAACTATTTGAATACTTGAACGCAGGGCGTCCCATTTTGGCCATAGGTCCGAAAGGGTGGGAGGCAGGTGAAATGGTGAAGCATCACCGAGCTGGAAATACTTGCCTGCACAGCGATGTCGCGACCTTAAAAAATGTACTTTTGATGGCGTTTGACCGGTACCAAAAAGGAACGTTGGAAAGCAGTTCCGAAGGAATCGACCAGTATCACAGAAAAGCATTGACGGAATCTTTGTCTAAATTTATCTAATGGGCGTTGTTCTAAAACAATCCATACAAAATACCGTAGTAACGTATTTGGGGTTCTTTTTTGGGGCCATCAATACGTTGTTTCTGTACACCAAGATCCTGCCGGATGAGTACTACGGACTGGTCACCTTTATACTGGCTTCCGGTGCTATTTTGATGCCTTTGATGGCCTTTGGCGTCCACAACACCTTTGTGAAATATTATAGCAACCATACCGACTCGGAAAAGGACGGCTTTTTAACGCTCATGCTACTGATTCCGTTACTTGGGATTGTCCCTGTTGCCCTGGTCGGTCTTATTTGGTACGACCCTATCGGAGATTGGGTTTCTCAGGTAAATCCAATGGTCAAGGACTATTTATGGTACGTGTTTTTTGTGGGATTGGCCATGGGATATTTTGAAATCTTTTATTCTTGGGCCCGGGTCCACTTAAAATCGGTTTTTGGGAACTTTATGAAAGAAGTTTTTGCCAGAATAGGTGTTTCGGTGCTCTTGCTGCTTTATTATTTTGAATGGATTTCTTTGGATACTTTCTTTAAATGTCTCGTGGGTCTGTATCTGTTAAGGACGATTATCCTGAACATCTACGCCTTTCAATTGCGATTGCCCCGTTTGGACTTTAATTTTCCACAACATACCAAAGAGATAGTCTCGTATTCTTTTTTGATAATTTTAGGGGGGTCCGCTGCATTGATTTTGCTCGAAATCGATAAGGTGATGCTCAATCAGTTCATCAGTATCGAGAACGTTGCCTATTATGGGGTGTCGGTCTACATTGCCACGGTGATCATTGTGCCATCCAGGTCCATGCATCAAATTACGTACCCCTTGACTGCGGAGCTTCTCAACGCCAACAATGCGGCCGGTCTGGACAAGCTTTATAAAAAAGCGTCTTTGACGTTGTTCATTGCTTCTGGAATTTTGTTTGTGTTGATCATTCTAAACTTGAACGACCTTTATCTGCTTCTGCCGGAAAATTACAGAAATGGGTTTCTTATCGTTTTCTTAATCGGATTGGCCAAGGTAGTGGATTCTCTTTTGGGCAACATCAACTCAATTCTGTACAATTCCGATTATTACAGAACGGTTTTGGTCTTCGGGGTTTGCTTGGCGGCCTTGACCATTCTTCTCAATTATTTATTGATTCCTAAGCTTGGACTGGAAGGAGCTGCGTTGGCAAGCTTTATCTCTATTCTGATCTTCAATTTGGTGAAACTGGTATTTGTGAAAATGAAGTTTGGAATTTTGCCCTTCACCTCGGCAACTTTCAAGGTGTTGGCTACGCTGGTACTTTTAACGGTACTGTTCGATTTTTTACAGTTTCCTTTTCACCCCATTATCAACATAGGTTTAAAGTCAGCACTCGTGGTATTGATGTATGTTGGGATTTTGTATCGATTTAATATTTCAGAGGATGTGACCGGGATTTTATCGAAATGGCTCAAAAAAAATACCCCGTAGTGAATAAATTCGACTACGGGGTAAACAACTAACCAACCTAAAAACTTTTTAATTGTTTCTTCTTGAAGAACCTCTGGAGCTACTTGTTCTTGCAGTACTTTTTCTAGAGCTTGAGCTTCTGCTCACACTAGGCCCGGAACTGCTCTTTCTGCTCTCAGAACTTTTTCTAACACTGGGGCTGGAGCTTCTTGCAACAGCTTTTCGTGAAGAAGAGTTATCTCTGCTCACCGCTGACCTGCTTGGTGTTCTCGATGTGGTCTGTGGCTTTCTATAGTTATTTTGCGCAGAACGTTTTACATTTCCATTGCCCTTACTTGGGTCCACTTTTCTGTGACTTGAACTTCTATTGTTTGAAGCCCTTGTGGCAGAATTGTTATTGGCCATAGCTCTATCGGACCTATTTGCCGCATTAGGCTTTCGGTACGAATTGCTCCTGGAATCCCTGGAATCCACTTTTTGTCTTTTGACATTATTGTTGGATCTACTCACTTCAGAATTTCCTCTGCCAGAAGAATTTTTGGAAACCATGGCATTGCTTCTGCCATAATCAGCTCTTCTAACACTATTGTCCCTTACAGCAACCCTTCTGTCATTTCTATAGATGTTTTCTCTTCTATATCTATTTTCGTTTCGATACACTCTGCCAACTTTGGCATAAGCTCTCCTCTTGTTGTATCTGTAAGGAGCATAGTACGTATATCGAACAGGGCTGTAATACCTTCTGTACGGTCTGGCGTACACATTACAGAAACCTACTGCCGGTCTTGCAAAATATCTATGGTATGGCCTGTACACATATCTTCTGTTGTATATATTGATGAACCCAGTGTAGTGACTGAAAACGCCTCCGTTGTAGTAAACGTGCAATCCACCAATTCTACGAACCCTACCATTATCGTACCAGATGTCCACATTTCCAATTTGGGATACACGACCGTAGTAGTCATAAAAAATTGGAGTATTCTCTACCTGGATCACGGCACCATAATCATCATATTGGACAAATGGATTATAGTTATAGCCGGAGTTAAAAGTGATTCCTACGTTTCCAATTTGAGCACCGACTCCAACATTGACCCTGTTGTCCATGTAGAAATCGAACTCACCATCGGGATAAACTGCGAATGTTACTCCATCTTCCACAAAAATGAATGAATTTCCATATCGGTAATTCGTGGTAGTGGCCACACTGTGGTTTGTGTTTGCATGGATACTTGGTATTCCAAACATAACCGCTGCTATAATGAGTACTAACTTTTTCATACTACAAGGTTTTAAGTTCTAGATGCAACTATTTACATCCACCCTTGTAAATGCAATCAGCGTGCCAAAAATATTAACACGCTGATAATCAATACATGAAATATTTATTTAGTACTCTAATTTTGAATAATGAACATGGACCTTCGGTTAAGTTGATGCTCTTCTTCCGAACATTGTACACCATTGGAACAGTTATTGATCAATTGTGATTCACCGTACCCCTTGGATGTTAATCGGCTCTTGTCGATTCCTTTATTGACCAACCATTCAAGGGTCGATTTTGCCCTTCTTTCCGATAATTGCATGTTATACGCATCATCGCCTCTGGAATCGGTATGAGATTCGATATGGATGTTCAACTGTGGATATTGCTTCATGGCCTGCAATATCTTGGCCAGTTCCACTTCGGCATCCGGTCTTATATTGTGCTTGTCAAAATCAAAATAGATGGGCTGTAGGTCCAATCTGCACCCCAAATCGTTGACAGGGCAATCGGGTGGTGTAAGGGCGATATTGACCTGAAGCATATTGGAACCTTCCGGTGTTACGACCACTTTTTCCTGGGGTACATATTCTTTTTCGTCGTTGGAGGCCCTCAGCACATATTGGTTTTTACAATCTATATTTTCTTCAAATTGGTAATTCCCATTTGATTTGGTAATCTGTTGTGATATGACCTTATTATCTTTGTCCATCAAATAAACCACAGAGCCTTCCAACGGTTTTCCGGTTTTTGCATCGGTAATAGCACCATAGAAAACGGGATTGCAGTTTTCGGTTATCAAATAGATATCATCAAAACTACTACCACCTTGACCACCCCTGTTCGAGGAAAGGTATCCTGTTTTTTCCTTTTCTTTGATAATGAACCCAAAGTCATCTTGGTTAGAGTTAATGGGTTGACCGAGGTTTTTCATAGCTTCACTATTTAAATTTTTCAATGGCACCATAAAAATATCCAAGCCTCCAAGTCCCATGTGGCCATCACTTGAGAAGAAAAGTTTGTTGTCCTCACTAACAAATGGAAAGGTTTCCCTTTCTGTTGTATTGATTTTTGAACCTAAGTTTACAGGCTCGCCATACGTGCCGTTTGATAGAATATCCACATACCAAAGATCCGAACCTCCAAGACTTCCATCCCTGTTGGACGAAAAGTATAGTCGGTTTTCTTCAGGGTTAAGAGCTGGGTGTGCGGTCGAGTACGAATCATCATTAAAGGGAAGTTCCACTACATTGCCCCAAGAACCATCATCTCTTAATGAGGCCTTATATATCTTAAGGCTTACCAAGCGTTGCTTGCCCCGCTTCTTTTTACCGTTGATGTAATTGTTTCTCGTAAAATAGATGGTTTTTCCGTCTTTTGTAAATACAGCGGAAGATTCGTGATAGGGAGAATTGACATCGCCTTCCAGTTTTTTGATATTGGTCAATTTTCCATCTTCACCTATTTCTGCTTCGAAAAGATCTAAATAGGGCAGACCGTTCCAATCGTGGATTTTATTTCCTTCGGTATTAATGGAAGAGGAGGAGAAGACTATTTTGTTTCCAAAGTATGAGGGGCCAAAGTCCGACCCGTCCATACCATCGGTTATATTTTTTACTAGATATTGATCGCTGCTTGTATTGGACAACTCTTGGAAGGATTCCCAATTAAGTGAAGAGGTTCCTGATGAAGCGACATACTTTTCCATCAAGGATTTTGATTCTTCGATTTTTCCAATACTCTTTAAGCTCTGTGCAGCACGATAATAGTAATCTGCTCCTACTTCGTCAGGGTAAGTTTCTACCAATTTGACATACCAAACGGCAGCTTCACCATATTCGCTATTAAAATAATAGGTGTCTCCCAGTTTTTTAAAAATCTGTGCAGAGGTATAACCATCTTCGACTACGCTCAAATATATCTTACGGGCATCGATGTAGTCATAATTAAAAAAATCTTCGTTTGCCTTTTTGATCTTGCCTTCTTGTGCTAGGGCAAAGTGCGATAAAAACACCGCAATTAGGATACGAATTATATGTTTTATGTTCATAGCTATGGTTTTAGAAGAATCTTGGGGTCATTACACGATCGTTATTAAACAGGTCGAAACGTAGGAACACTTCGTAAGACCCGTTGCTGAACTGTTCTATTTTGGTGGATTGATAGTCGTATGCGAATCCAGCGAAAAAGTTTTTGGTTACCTGGAACCCTGCAAGTGCGCTAATGGATGCGCTCCAACGGTAGGAAGCTCCAAGGGTTAATTTTTCATTGATCAAAAAGTTTGCCGATAGATCCCATTGCAAAGGTGCGCCGCTAACATATTTTACCAATGTTGCGGGTTTAAACAATAGGTTTTCGTTTAGATCGAAAACATAACCGGTTATAAAAAAATAGTGCAGGCGCTCAACGGCAATATCGGTATCATCCACATTATCCAAATTGTTGTCATCAAAATGTTTGGAGTTCAAAAAATTGGGAACGGAAACACCTGCATAGAATTTTTCATTGTTTAGGTACAGACCTGCACCAACTTGCGGTAATAAGGTATTGTCTATATTGCTCTGAAAGAACTGATCGTTTTCCGCATAGATATTGAGCATGGAATAATCCACATTTAACATGTTCAGTCCTGCTTTTAGGCCCATGGATAATTTGGTGTCGAATCCAATGTTAACCCTGTAGGCATAATCTACGACCACGTTGGATTCCACTTGTGGATCTAGTCTATCATGTACAATGGATAGGCCGAGTCCCATATTTTTATAAAGCCCAATAGGGGAGTTCACGGTGAAAGTCGCAGTTTGCGGTGAACCTTCGAAACCCACCCATTGTGTTCTACCCAACAATCCAAAGCTTAGTACCTCCCTGGAACCCGCATATGCAGGGTTTACCACTTGGGTGTTGTACATGTATTGGGTGTATTGTGGGTCTTGTTGTGCATTTGTATTTTCTATAAGCAAGAGCAATAGAAAAATGCTGAGGAATGGTTTTATGGGAAATTTTATCGGTTCCATCGACTTTTTTGATTGATTTTTCATGTATGTTGATTACTATTTTTTATCCTCGATTAATGTATAGGTATCCGGTATATTCGGATTCTCCAGGATTGCTTCCCGAAAAGGTCAGAATGTAGTAGTATGTGCCGGTTGGGAGCTCTTCATTCTTTCTCACGGTAACGCGACCGTCCGAAACTCCAAAGAATAGCTCATTGCCCTGTCCGTAGCCTTCTTTCTCATAGACCATTACGCCCCATCTGTTGAATATTTGAAGTTTGTTTTGCGGATAATTTTCTATTCCTTGGATAAAGAAGAAGTCGTTCAAACCATCTTCATTGGGTGTAATCCCATTAAAGATTTCAAAGGCATCTGATTCCCCTGGATTTTCAGGCTCGCCAGGCTCTTCCCCAGCGACGCAAGAATCAGCAGGGATATTAGTTACCGTGGGATCATCTTCGCTATAGCTATCATTATCGGATAAGTCGGCATACTGTATATCCAAGCCAAAAAGTGATGATGTTGCACTAGATTGGTTAACGAAGGAACCTGCGTCAAAATCTGCTTGTTGAATTTCGTAGGTGGATTCATAGGTCCAAACTTCATCAGGGGAGAGGATCCCATCATTGTTTTCATCACTTAAAGGACCAGTAATAACACCGCCCAACAATTCATCGGTGAGCACCACATCTATCATGGCAATATCGGTAAGGTTAATAATGCTAAAGCTGTAAAGGATGCTTTCTGGGCAGTCATTGTTGTCACTGTCAATAAGTTCTCCTTGTTTTATGACCGCTAAACCAGATTCAGGGTCGGGTCCACCGTCCGTACATGCATCATCAGGAACAGGAGTTCTTGTAGGCTGGTCCTCAAAAAGGCTATCGTCGTCCGATAGATCCTCAACTAGGGCGTCCGCTGGGGTAAATCCGGCTACATTTGCTTGATTTACAACCGCACCGTTATCAATGTCTTGTTGTGTTATGGCATATAAAGCCAAATAGGTCCATGTTTCTCCAACAGAAAGTATTCCGTCATTGCCATTGTCCGATCCATCAATTGGTCCGGGGATTTCTCCGCCCAATAGGGGGTCTTCAAGAGTTATCCCATCCAAATCAGCATTGCCCGTATTGTTCAAAGTAAATGTGTACAAAATACTGTCCAAACATTCATCACCGTTGGAATCTACTACCACACCTTCTTTTATAAGTCCCATATCCGGGGTTTGGCAATGGAGCAAGCTTATTACGGTTGGCGCATCATCCAATGGGTCATCAAAATGGGATAAATCGCTTACCGTTACATCGGGTTTCCCGTTTACATGGGCGGTAACCTCTGCTTGATTTTCAACACCTCCATTGGCTATATCCTCAGGTTGTATCTCATAGAAAACTTGATAGACCCATGTTTCATTAAGGTCCAGCTTACCATCGTTATTGGAATCACCTTCTTCCGGGCCAACTACTTCCCCACCTAAAAGAGGGTCGGTCAGAACGATATTATCCAATACTTGTTGACCTTGATTGGTAATGAAAAAATTGTAAACTATGTAAATACAGCCCAAACCACCTGCATCAACGTCATTATTTGTGGAAAACCCATTTTTTACGAGAGCTATTCCCCCTTGACAAAAGGTTAGGTCTACATCAGTCTGGTCGGAGTCTGATACAGTAACGCCGGGTTGCCCTTCAACATCTGCAGTTACAGTGGCTTCACTGGAAACCTGTCCGTTGGCGATATCATCGCTTGTAATAACGTAGTCTGCAGAATACTCCCAAGTTTCACCGATATCCAGACTATTGTTGTTGTTTGTGTCACCCCCAATAAAAGTTGGTGGGTCAATAAATAGAGGATGTGTCAATTGTACATTTGTAATCACTTCTCCACTGGTACTGGTATTGGTGATGTTATAAGTGTATTTAATTAAATCACAGCCTACGCCCCCAGTTGCAGAAATAGGATTTGTTGTTTTGATCAGAGAAATGGATGGCGCAAATGTCGACGAAGTATTTTTTGAATCATTGGCCAAACTAACAGTACTGGAAATTAAGGCCAGCAGAAGTAGTACATGTGCGTACATGCCATTTGGTTTTGATGGTGAATATGCATTCTTGAAGTTATTTTTTCTCATAAGGAAAACTTTTGATCAGCGATTAAAGACAGAATGAAATTTGGTTACATGTAGTTGAATTGGGTCAGGACAATTGAAAATTTATGAAGGTTGAATTGTCAATTTCCAACGCAAAAGAAATGCATCTGCAACTTAATTGGGAGCATGAATTGATAATGCCCCTGTTTGGGTTTACGAATGGGTCTTTTCAATTGATATTTAAATAGCGTGATTTTTAAAATGAACGGAATGCGCAAAAATATTGCGTTTAATCAATTGAATATCAGAAGGAAAAATCTTCCGGTTGCTATAAGTAATATGAAGTTGGTTTTTCGGCGGATTCATCAAAAACGGGAATATTTATTTGGGAAATAACCGAGAACATGAGGAACAATTAATGCCCCACACATTCTCAGATTCCATCAAAATAAAAAGAAGGAATAGCGCTGATTATTTGTTGAATCTAATTTTTTATAATGAACATAGACCTTCGATTGAGTTCATGTTCCTCATCACTACATTTTACGCCATTGGCGCAACGGTTCAAGAGCCTTGATTCGCCATAACCCTTGGCTGTCAATCGGCTCCTTTCAATACCTTTTGCTATAAACCATTGCATTGTGGCCTTGGCCCTCCTTTCGGATAAGGCAAGATTAAAACTGGAACTGGATCTAGAATCGGTATGGGACTCGATATGTATTTTTAAATCAGGATACTCCTTCATGGCCTGTAGAATTTTCGCCAATTCCACTTCTGCATCAGGTCTAATAGTATGCTTGCCATAATCAAAATAGATGGGCTGTAGGGTCAATCGGCATCCCAAGTCGTCCACAGGACATTCCGGAGGAGTAAGTTCCAAATCGGTCTGTACCACATCGGAACCCCTTGGTGTGGTCAACGTTTTTTGGTTGGATTCGTAATCACGGTACGAAGCTTGGACGGTATATTCTTCAGTACAGTTCAAAAAATCGCCAAATCGGTAGTTTCCTTGCTCATCTGTCTTGGTTTCTGAGACCACTCTTCCATTTTTGTTGATCAACTCTACCTTTACATTTTTGATGGCTTCTCCTGTTTTTTGATTGGAAATTATACCCTGTATCACAATTTCACCGCAGATCTCCCAAATCCTATAAATATCATCGGAAATGCTACCATCGTTGCCGTCACGGTTAGATGACATAAAACCAATTTTTATATCTTCTTTTATGATAAACCCAAAATCGTCCTTGTTCGAGTTAATGGGCTGCTTTAGATTGGTCACCTCTTTAAACTCGCCTTGCTCGTTCAGGGATATTACGAAAATGTCCAGCCCTCCAAGCCCTAGGTGACCATCACTGGAAAAATATAGATTGTTGCTCTGGGATATGAACGGAAAGGCTTCCCTTGTTTCAGTATTGATTTTGGGACCAAGGTTGGTCGGAGTGCCATAAGTTCCATCATCGAGGATATCAACATACCAGATATCAGACTCTCCAATGGTGCCTTTCATGTTCGAGGAAAAATATAGTTTTTTTTCATCATTGCTGAGGGCGGGGTGGGCTATAGAGGATGAATTGTCGTTAAATGGAAGCTCTTCCACATTGCCCCAGCTCCCGTCATCCATTTTTACAGCTTTATATACTTTTAAGTTGACCAATTTATCCTTGTTCTTCCTTTTCCGTCCATTTTTATAGTTATTTCTGGTAAAGTATACCGTTTTACCATCTTTGGTGAAAGCGGCGCTTGCCTCATGGTAAGGTGTGTTTATATCTCCTTCCAATGGTTTAGGTTTTGTCAATCTCCATTCATCGTCCAATTGCGCTTCATAGAGGTCAAGGTAGGGGAGTCCGGACCAATCATGTGTTTGATTGCCCACCGTATTTCCCGATGCTGATGCATAGACTAACTTCTTGTCACCATAAAAAGATGGCCCAAAATCCGAATTTGTTAACAGTTCCGTTATGTTGTAGACCTCAAATTTCTTCGATGTAAAATCTACAAGACTGTCCAATGCTGGATAATCGTTCATAAAATTTTTGGCCAATTCCGTATCCGCGGAAAGACCTGCAAATTTGCCCATCATTTTTTTGGACTCTTGGTATTTGCCAACACTTTTTAAGCTCTGGGCTGTTCTGTAGTAATAGATCGGAGGTACATTGTCGGGATATTTTTCCATGAGCTTCTGGTACCAGACCAGTGCTTCCGAATATTCGCTGTTAAAATAATAGGTGTCTCCCAATTTTTGAAACACTTGTGGAGACTCGAAACCTTCCTTTACTACATTTAAATATATTTCACGGGCATCGATATAAGAATAGGCCTCGAATATTTGATTTGCTTTTTTGATATTGTTTTTTTGGGCATTTATGGTCGATACCATTAAAAACGCCATTAAAAACGCCATTAAAATCTTTACTATTATTTTCGGTTGCATGAAAGTTAGTTTAAAAGAATCTTGGGGTTAGGACTTTGTCCAGTCTATTTAATATGTCAAAACGGATGATGGCCTCATAGGAACCACTGCTGTAGTCTTTTATGGTTGTGGTATCATAGTCATAGGCCAATCCTATGAATAAAGCTTCAGAGATTTGAAATCCGGCCAATGCACTGATAGAAGAATTCCACCTATAGGAAGCGCCCAGGGTGATTTTTTCATTGATTAAAAAGTTTGCAGACCCGTCCCATTGAAGTGGTGCACCACTTACAAATTTTGTCAGGACAGCAGGTTTGAATTTTAGGTATGGCCCAAGGTCAAAAACATACCCGGTTATAAAAAAGTAGTGCAAGCGCTCTATGGCAATACTCTCCAATTCTTCATTTTCCAAAGAGGATTCATCAAAATGTTTGGAATTAAGAAAATTGGGCACAGAAAAGCCCGCATAAAATTTCTGTGTATGGTAATATATACCGGCTCCTACCTGAGGTTGTATTTTATTGTCCACCGTGGTCTGAAAAAGAGGGTCGAAATTTTCATAAATGGTCAACTTGGTATAATCGATATCCAATACGTCCATGCCAGCTTTTAGACCAAAAGAAAGTTTGCTGATATCATGCCGGTCCAGTTGAATGGAATAAGAGTAATCTATATTCGCATTCGATTCGGTCGCAGGCCCGATTTGATCATAAACAATGGATAGCCCCAGCCCCATATTTTTTTCAGGACCTAAGGGAGAGCTTACAGTAAAGGTTCCCGTTCTAGGGCTTCCTTCAATATTCACCCATTGTACACGTCCCAATACCCCAAAACTCAATACCTCTCTAGACCCGGTATATCCGGGGTTCACAATTTGGGTGTTGTACAGGTATTGAGTGTATTGGGGATCTTGTTGCGCATGTATGATGCCGATACAGACAAAAATGAGCATTGTAAAGGTCCAAAGGACTTTTTTTTTATAAAATGGTTTAATATTTAACATTGTTGTTTTGTGATATGCTTTTGTTAGTCCCTGTTTATATAGATATACCCTGAATAGCTTTCCTTGCCCGGATTATTACCTTTGAAGAAAAGTGTATAGAAATAAGTGCCACTTGGAAGCGTTCTGTCCTTTGAAATAGTGGCCTTTCCTTCGGAAATCCCTCTAAAGTAATTTTCGTTCAATCCGTACTGTTCGGTTTCATAGACCAGGGAACCCCATCTATTGAAAATCTTTAGGACGTTATCAGGATAGCTTTCTATATTATTTATTCTGAAGTAATCGTTGATTCCATCTCCATTTGGAGTCATTCCAGTAAAGATTTTGAACTCTAAATTGTCCAGTCCTGAGCCATCGTCATCACAAAAGAAGTCGGGTATAGCTGTGCTGGTCGTCTCATTTTCGTACAAGTCATCATCATCAGATTGATCAAAAACTTGGATTTCCGTACCAACCGTTATAGCCGAAATGCCGGCCTGATTGGTTACAACACCACTTGTCGTATCTTCTTCTGTAATGGTATAAATAGCTTCATAGATCCATGATTCTCCTACAGAAAGTATTCCGTCTTCACCAACATCCGAACTTTCCATCGGACCAATAATTTCTGTTTCCAATAATTTGTCATCAGTAATAACCAGTTGTTCTAGATTTATGGAACCTGTATTCGTCGCTGTGAATATGTATCTGATACCATCTGGACATTCATCACCATCAGTATCCGTAAGAACCCCAAGCTTGATCAAACCTATAGACGGACCTCCATCTGTACAGGCATCATTCGGGATTATGGTATTGGTAGAATCATCTTCCAAAGTACTGTTGTTATCGGAGAAGTCCATTACCTCTTCATTGGAACCTACTGTAAGTCCGGTTACGGTGGCTTGGTTGTTAAAGGACCCCATATCAATATCAATTTGAGAGATTGCTTTATAGGCCTGATAGGTCCAGCTTTCACCTACGGATACGATATCGTCATTTCCAATGTCACTTGTACCTATGGGTCCTGAAATAATACCTCCCAGTTGTTCGTCGACTAACTCAATAGACGCTATATCCACGTTACCAGTATTAACCACACTAAATGAATATAATATGGTCTCAACACAACCATCCATATTTAAATCCACCAGAGAACCTGTCTTAATGAGTCCAATTGATGGTGCCGGTGCGCACAGATTTACGGGCAATGGGGTGTTGATGTTGTCGCTATCGTTGACGGGGGTATCGTCGCCCACGGAGAGAGCGTCCACATCGGCCTGGTTGTCCACCGAGCCGTTGTCGATGTCCGCCTGCACCAAGGGGTAGGTGGCCTGGAAGACCCAGTCCTCGCCCACGGAGAGCACGCCATCATTATTATCGTCCTCATTGGCCAATGGCCCTGGCACCTGTCCGTTTATCTTGTTATCGTCCAGCACGATGGTGTACAGGTCCACGTTGCCGGTGTTGGTCACGGTAAAGGTATAGGTGATGCCGTCGATACAACCATCGCTGTCGGCGTCCACATCGGCCGCTCCCTGTTTGGTGACCTGGATGGCCGGTGCCGGCGCACATAG
>NZ_JAUZVX010000001.1:373455-783324 GCF_033441595.1 Flagellimonas crocea
GCCCTCGTCCTCGCCGGGGAGGGGCTGCTCCAATAGTGTCGGGTCGTCCACCTTGTTGTCGGAGAGCTGTACGGTGTGCAGGTCCACGTTGCCTATGTTTGTCACGGTAAAGGTATAGGTGATGCCGTCGATGCACCCGTCGCTGTCGGCGTCCACGTTGGCCGCTCCCTGTTTGGTGACCTGGATGGCAGGTGTTTGGCAGCTTGATAGATCAACAGTTGTTATTTGATCTTCTAGAAAACTATCATTATCTGAATTGTCTTCAATACTGATTCCTGGAAAATTCAGAACATCTGCGGTCACTTTTGCTTGGTTATCCACCTTACCTGTATTTATATCATCCGCGGTTATATCGTAAGTAGCTGTATAGGTCCATACTTCTGAGCCGTCCAGTATATCATCCCCATTATCTCCGAATGGCCCGTCGATGACAAGTCCTGGAAAGTTTAAGTCGGCCAATACCACATTATTTAACAGAAGGCCAGTATTACCTTGATTTACCACTGTAAATGTATAATCAATGGTCAAACAGTCCGGGTTTATAAGACCTTCTTTAATGAGAGAGATACGGGGCATACACCCAGAAAGATCTACCACCGTAGGACGATCTGACTTTTCATCTTCAAAATCCGAATCATCTTCAACATGAACATCAGTTCCTTGATAATCCATCGACCCGGTAACGCGAGCTTGATTGATTACCTCTCCTGCTAAAATATCAGCAGTGGTTATTGCATGTGAGCCTGTGAACACCCATACCTCTGCAGGGCTCATTACCCCATCATTATTGGCGTCGGATTGAGGACCGTTAATTACCATGAATGGAAAGGTTTCATCCTCAACGACAATCTCTTTTAAGGGACCTGTTAAGTTATTTCCCTGATTGGTCACTGTAAAGGTGTATAGAATTTCTTCGCAACCCGGAACTACCTCTCCGGTTTTAATCAGACTAATGCTTGGAGTACAAGCTGAAAAATTGATAATGGTGGGATTGTCAGCATTGAGGTCTGTAGGATCCGAAACATCTGACACCAAAACACTTGCATCTTGTACCGTAACACCTTCCACATAGCCCTGAAGCTCTATTTGACCTGCTGCAACTTCTGCTGCTGTAGGGCTATAACTTTCTGTATAGATCCAAATTTCTCCAGGATCTAAAACCCCAAATGGGGAATTGTCTCCCGAAAGTGGAGCGATAAGTTCATCACCGTTCTGGCCGTATACTACTATACTCTCAAAGGTTTCTCCAGGAATAATACTGGTGTAGTGAACTTCGTAAGTAATTTGAACAAAAGCACAGCCACCATCATTTCCGCTAATATCTTTGGTAACTCCCTTCAAAAGCATGTTAATACCTGACCTACAGCTTATTTTGGTCACGGTAGGCCCGTCCAAATTTATATCGGATGGGTGGGAGTCATCCATTACTATAGTACCACTCCCAACTACAGATGCTTCTATATGTGCTTGATAAATAATTTCAGCATTTAACTTATCTGCTTCTGTAATGGGCCTAAATGCTTCATAGAACCATACCTCTCCTTCATCTATTTGATTGTTGCTATTTGTGTCACCACTTACCAATGGCCCAACGGTAATGTCTGGGCCCATATCAATTACTACAGTGTTTCCATCAATGGATTCGTTGTTGGTGCTAGTATTAAATACCCTTATAACATACCTTAGGGAAGTACATCCCGGTGAGTCCCCGTTAAAAGTGAAGGAGCTACCGTTTAAGGTTATTGCTATTCCTGGGACAAAAAAACTTTCTTCATTTGATGAAAATGCCATGTCGTCCAGAGAATTTTTGGAGGTAATACCTGCAAATAAATTAGACGATTCCTGTATTTTGCTTTTTTGGGGAGCATTATCAAACAAAACCGAGATAATACCAATTAGAATGAAAAACAAAACTAGGAAGTCCTGTTTTCTCAAGGGGGAAGATTTGGAAAAGAGCATGGCTAAATGAGTTAAGTTCTAACCCACGATATTAAGGAAATGCCCTAATTATTTATTAGGTCAATTGACGGATGCCCTAAATGAATTGATATATGCGTGTTATGAATTAACCAATTATATACTTCTTGGTATGAAAAAGTGTTTTTTTGATGGTGATGAACTACCTTAAAAAGGAAAAAAATATAGTTTTTCTGACAGGTATCTCGCTGTATGTGATTGGTTGTTGCCAACGATTTCCTCAGGGGTGCCTTCAACAACCAAATTTCCTCCTTTTTCGCCTCCTTCTGGGCCGAGATCGATGATATAATCGGCACATTTTACGAGTTCCATATTATGCTCTATCACTACTACGGAATGTCCCTTATCGATAAGCTCATCAAATGATTTGAGCAGTTTTTTGATGTCATGAAAATGGAGTCCCGTTGTGGGCTCATCAAATATAAAAAGTGCTTTTTCCTTGGTATGTCCCTTTACTAAAAATGAGGCCAGTTTGATGCGCTGTGCTTCACCGCCCGAAAGGGTAGAGGAGGACTGACCCAATGCCACATAGCCCAAACCAACATCCTGCAAAGGCTTTAGTTTGGAAATTATTTTATCCTGCTTGTAATTTTTGAAGTGTTCTACGGCATCATCAATGGTCATGTTCAGAATGTCATCGATGTTCTTGCCTTCAAAATGGACTTCCAAAATGTCTTTTTTGAAACGTTTCCCGTTGCACACGTCGCACTCCAAGTGAACATCGGCCATAAATTGCATCTCTACCGTAATTTCTCCTTCGCCCTTGCATTTTTCGCATCGGCCACCATCAACGTTAAAAGAAAAGTGCTTGGCCTGATACCCCCTTAACTTGCTCAATTTTTGAGACGCGAATAGGCTACGGATGTCATCGTAGGCCTTGATGTAGGTCACCGGATTGGAACGGGAGGAACGTCCTATTGGGTTTTGATCTACAAATTCCACATGCTTAATATGGGCATATTTACCTTCCATAGAAGTGAACTGTCCGGCTTTTTCCCCATAGCCGCCTACTTCCTTTAAAATGGTCGGAAAAAGAATTTTCTTTACCAAAGTGGACTTGCCGCTCCCGGAGACCCCTGTGACCACGGTGAGCATGTTCAAAGGAAAAGTAACATCTATATTTTTTAGGTTGTTTTCACGGGCTCCTTTTATTTGGATATAGTGCTTGGAATTTCTACGTTCTTTTGGAACAGCTATTTCCATGGAACCATTAAGGTATGATGCCGTTAAGGAATCCGATTTTAAAATTGAATCCCAGTTTCCAGTGGCCACAACTTTACCTCCCAATGTTCCGGCTTCGGGCCCGATATCTATAATTTCGTCAGCAGCTGCCATAATATCTTCATCATGTTCCACCACAATCACGGTATTGCCCAGATCTCTCAGTGATTTTAGCACCTCTATCAAATTTTCGGTATCTCGCGGATGGAGCCCTATGCTCGGTTCATCCAAAATGTACATGGAACCTACCAAGCTACTGCCCAGAGAGGTTGCCAAATTTATTCGCTGGCTCTCTCCGCCCGAAAGCGTATTGGATTTTCGATTCAGGGTCAAATAACTCAGGCCTACCTTGTCCAAAAATTTCAAGCGAGTCGTAATTTCCTTCAACAATCGCTGTGCAATGGCCTTATCATGGTCGGAGAGTTGAAGCTCTTCAAAAAAAGGAAATAGTTGGTTGATGGGAAGTTCAATCAAATCCGAAATGGATTTTCCGCCCACCTTAACGTAGTCAGCTTCTTTACGTAGGCGTTTTCCTTTACAAACAGAACATCTGGTTTTTCCTCGGTAGCGGGAAAGCATCACCCTGTTCTGGATCTTATAGCTTTTTTCCTCCAGTTGTTCAAAGAATTTATGGATACCGATAAAGTGTTCGTTGCCATCCCAAACCAATTGTTTTTGTTCTTCGGAAAGTTGAAACCATGGTTTGTGTATCGGAAAATCAAACTTGTATGCAGCATTCACCAATTGGTCACGGTACCATCCCATGCTTTCGCCCCTCCAAGGAAAAACAGCATTTTCATATACTGATAATGCCGTATTCGGAATTACAAGGTCTTCATCAATACCAATCACATCACCGTAGCCCTCACATTTGGGACAGGCTCCGTATGGATTGTTGAAACTGAACAAGTGAACGTTCGGTTCCAAAAACTTCATTCCATCAAGCTCAAACTGATTGCTAAAAGTTTTTATTTCACCCGTTTGAAGGTTTTCAATGGCGCATTGGCCTTTTCCTTCAAAAAAGGCATTGTCCACCGCATTTCCCAATCGGTTGTAAAAATCTTCATCATCCTTTACAATGATCCTATCGACCACCAAATCAAAAGTCCGTCCAATATCTTTTGGGGCCTGGTCTATCCGGATGACCTCTCCTTTATATTTGATACGGGCATATCCCTGCTTGGAAAAAAGTTCAAGAGATTTTAATGGTTCCCGTTCATCTTTTATTTGAATACGTGCCAATAACAATAATTTATCCCCTTCGTTCAGGTTTTTAATATAATTGATGACATCGGTAACGGTGTGCTTTTTTACTTCTTTGCCTGAAATGGGGGATATGGTCTTTCCGATTCTGGCATACAACAATTTTAGATAGTCATATATTTCCGTGGTGGTCCCAACCGTAGATCGTGGATTGGTGGAGTTTACTTTTTGTTCAATGGCAATGGCTGGGGCTATACCTTTAATATAGTCCACTTTGGGTTTGTCCAATTTCCCCAAAAACTGTCGGGCATAGGAAGAGAGACTTTCCACATATCTACGCTGACCTTCGGCATAAAGCGTATCAAAAGCCAAACTGGATTTTCCTGAACCTGATAAACCTGTGATAACCACCAACTTGTTCCTTGGAATAACAACATCAATATCTTTAAGGTTATGTAGTTTGGCACCTTTTATGATAATATTCTGCTTGGGATCTACGTTTATATTGACTGCCATCTGTTAAAATTAGGATTCCAAAGATACGATACACTACACTTAATACGTATATTGCATCAGTTAACATATAAAAATCGACAACTCACAACATAGATTTTTAAGTCGCCTCCTTATTTATCTATATTTGAAGTGTAATTAAAATCCTGATAGGCCTATACAGAATAATTACTTTTTTAAAGATTAAAAACTGAATAACTAATGTCTTTCCTGCAAGGGGAGGGCTGTGATTTTAACCCAAAAAAAGTAATTTGTATGGAACAACTACAGATTAAAGACTCGATTTTAGTAAAGAACTACATTGACGGAGACGAGAAAGCGCTCGAAATCCTGATCAACAGGCACAACCAGAGAATCACCAGCTTCATTTACAGCAAAGTTTTGGATAGGGATGTCGCAGAGGACATTTTCCAGGACACCTTCATCAAGGTGATCAAAACCTTAAAAAAGGGAACGTATAGCGAAGAGGGCAAATTTTTGCCTTGGGTAATGCGAATTGCCCATAACTTGGTAATCGACCACTTCCGCAAGAACAAAAGAATGCCCAAATTCGAGGGAAGCGATGATTTCAATATTTTCTCCGTTATCCACGACGAAAAGTTGAACGCCGAAAAGCAAATCATCAAAGATCAAATTGAAAGCGACCTCACGCTTTTGATCGACGAATTACCTGACGACCAAAGAGAAGTATTGATCATGCGTATTTATAAGGATATGAGTTTTAAGGAAATATCCGAAAACACTAACGTTAGCATCAATACAGCTTTGGGAAGAATGCGATATGCCCTTATCAACCTTAGAAAGATTGTTGAGCGCAAGAATATCGTTTTAACGAATTAATCGAGCATTACGTCGAAGTCCGCAATAATTCCAATCTAGCGCCGTTATATAATGGAAACAATTACTTACGCTAGAATATGGAAAACATTTACTCTGAAGAACAAAAATCCGTAAAAACGGTAAAAGCAAGTCAGAAAACTGTTGATTTCTTGCTTAGCTTTTCGAAATCGATTCATGTAGTTGACTACAAAAAACACCAGTTTGAGGTAACATTGAATTAATTTAAGGATCAAACTGACGAAAAGAGCCGCAATTAGCGGCTCTTTTTGTTTTTATAGTATTCGTTGATCACCGTTTTACGGCCAACGGTCTTGGTAATGATATCCTTCTCCAGGTCCCAGCCCCTAGCTGGGGAATATTCCCGGCCGTACCATATGATTTGGAGATGTAACCGGTTCCAGATTTCCTCCGGGAACAATCGCTTGGCATCGCGCTCCGTTTGGACCACGTTTTTGCCATTGCTGAATCCCCATCTGTACATCAATCGGTGAATGTGCGTGTCCACCGGAAAAGCAGGGATGCCAAAAGCCTGTGAGACCACCACACTGGCCGTTTTATGGCCTACGGCAGGCAATTCTTCCAATAAGGCAATGTCTCTGGGAACCTTACCATTATATTTTTCGATCAATATTTTGGAAAGCCCATAAATACCTTTGGATTTCATAGGGGAGAGGCCAACAGGTTTGATGATTTCACGAATCTCTTCTTGTGAAAGCTTGACCATATCAAAGGGATTATCCGCCTTTTCAAACAATAAGGGTGTAATTTGATTGACCCGGACATCGGTACTTTGGGCCGATAATAAAACCGCTATCAATAATGTATAAGGATCTTTATGATCTAAAGGAATGGGAATTGTTGGATAGAGTTCATCCAGGGTCTTAATAGCAAAATCAACCTTTTCTTGTTTGGTCATATTTGTTTAACTTTGTTTGTGTAAATATTAAACAATAAATTCAAGAGCAACGCAAATGAATATGTTAAAAGTAGGAGATAAAGTACCTGATTTTTCAGCAAAAGACCAAGACGGGAACACAATTAATCTAAGCGATTACAAAGGAAAAAAATTGGTCGTGTTTTTTTATCCAAAAGCCAATACTCCCGGATGCACAGCCGAGGCCTGTAACTTGCGCGATAATTATAAGGAACTGCAGGCTCAGGGCTACGAGCTCTTGGGCGTAAGTGCCGATTCGGAGAAGAAACAATCCAATTTTAGGGTCAAATACGAATTTCCCTTTCCATTATTGGCCGATGAGGACCATACCGTGATCAACACCTTTGGTGTTTGGGGACCAAAAAAGTTCATGGGCAAGGAATATGATGGCATTCACAGAACAACTTTTGTTATTGATGGTGATGGCAAAGTGGAAAACGTAATTGAAAAAGTAAAGACCAAAGATCACGCCGCCCAAATATTAGCATAAATAGATTTGTCACATCGATTGGGTTGGAACTGACATTTAAAAATAAAAAAGGCGCTGAATCAGCGCCTTTTTTGTTTCTATTCTTTTTCTTCAAGAACCTTTCTGGTGAACAAGTTCTTTTCCTTTATGATTTCAGCAATACCTTCGGGAAGTTCATTCTCCCAACCATCGTCTTTATTGATGATTTTTTTGAGAACGTCCCTGGAGAAAATATGAAGAACATCGGGGTCGTAATCGATAATATCCATCACCTTGCCATTATATTTAAAGAATTTGTACAATTCCTTCATTCTAGGATGGACCTTAACATTGTTGCTCGTAAGAATCTGACCGGTCTCCGGGTCTTTCATTGGATATAGGTAAACCTTTAAATCCTTGAAGAACAGCTTACCGAACGCTTCCAAAATCCCACCGCTCAAATGACGGTAATATTTTTCATCGAATACATCTACCAAGTTATTGACCCCCATGGTCAAACCAATTTTGGCCTTGGTATAATTGTTAAAGTATTCCACCAATTTGTAGTATTCCTGAAACTTGGAAATTAAAACGGTGTGACCTAGCGAACACAACAGTTCGGCCCGGTCCATAAAGTCCTGTTCGTCAATTTCGCCCGAAGCTTTTAGGTTGGAAAGTGTTATTTCAAATACCACAATGGTGTTTTCGTATTCTACCGTTTGTTCCCTTACAAAGATGTCATAGGACTTTTGGAACATGTCCATATTTACCTTGGTCACAGGTCTAAAACTTCCCCTTAGTGCCAAAATACTCTTCTTGTAAAGCACCGCTGCCGGAAGCAAGTTGTTCCCATCGGGGCCGAACATTACTGCATCGGTCATATCGTTTTTAATAAGCTGTAGGCTCATCAAACGGTTATCCACATCGGCAAAATTGGGCCCGGTGAAGTTGATCATATCGATTTCCAAGGTGTCCTGGTCAATATGATCGTACAAATATTTTAGGAGCTTTTTGGGTTTATGGAACTTAAAAAACGCACCGTAAATCAAATTGACACCTAGGATACCCAAGGTTTCCTGTTGTAATCGGGCTTCGTTCTGCTTAAAACGGATATGAAGGATAATCTCATCATATTCCTTTTGGTCGGGGTCTAACTGAAACCGTAGTCCTACCCATCCATGCCCCTTGTATCGCTTGGAAAAATCGATGGTGGCCACGGTGTTGGCATAACTAAAGAACAAATAATCCGGATTGCTGTCCCTGCTGATACGTTCCTCTACCAAACGCATTTCGTGGTCCAACATCTTTTTTAAACGGGATTGGGTAACATAGCGCCCATCCTCCTCAATACCATAAATGGCATCACTAAAGGATTTATCGTAAGCGCTCATTGCCTTCGCAATGGTACCCGAAGCACCACCGGCCCTAAAAAAGTGTCTGGCAGTTTCCTGTCCGGCGCCAATCTCGGCAAAGGTTCCATAAATATCCCGGTTCAAGTTGATCCTAAGGGTTTTCGCCTTTATGGAAGGAATATTCTCAAAAGCATTTTCTTTGCTTGGTACGGTGGGCATATCCGAATTTTTTTATGTTGGCAAAGTTACACTCTTCAATCAATCTATTAAATAAATAAGTTATAATTTTGGATTTAATGGATGATAGTATGACCATTACATTTTTGGGCACGGGAACTTCGCAGGGAATACCGGTAATCGGAAGCGACCATCCCGTTTGCCTTAGTACCAACCCCAAGGACAAAAGACTTCGAGTATCCGTATTGATTTCATGGAAAGATTACAACTACGTAATTGATTGCGGCCCGGACTTTAGACAACAAATGCTCGCCAATCCCATTAAAAAATTGGATGGTATTTTATTTACCCATGAGCATGCGGACCATACGGCAGGTATGGACGATATTCGCCCCTTTTTTTTCAGACAAGGGGATATTCCCATATATGCACACCCTAGGGTCTTGAACTCCCTCCAAAGACGTTTCGACTATATTTTTGCCGATGAGGACCGATATCCGGGAGCACCAGCGGTACAGGTACATGAGGTTTCAAAGGATGAAAAACTAACATTGGGCGATTTGGACGTAGTCCCTATTGAAGCATTCCACAACAGATTACAGGTTTTCGGATACCGTTTTGGAGAGTTTATTTATATGACGGACGTAAAGCGTGTAGAGGAAGAGGAAATCAAAAAAATGAAGGGTGCCAAAGTTTTAGTCATCAATGCACTGCGGCGCGAACCCCATCATTCGCACTTCAATTTGAAAGAGGCCTTGGAGTTTGCCGAGAAAATAGGGGCGGAGCAAACGTATTTTACCCATATCAGCGCTTTATTGGGATTTCATGAGGAAGTGGAAAAAAGTCTTCCCAAAAACATACATTTGGCCTACGATAACCTACAGATTAAAATTTAAACTCGATGAAAAGCAGAATTTTTCTATACCTATTTGTTTTTGCCGCCTTATTGGCCCTTTTTCAATTTGTCACGGGGAACAATATGCAAAAGGCGTTGACAGAGGATGTTGAACAATTGCAAACGGGAGTCGGAGAGTTAAAGGACTCCTTGCAGACCATGCACTTGAAAGTGCTGGACATGCAATATTTTTCGCTGGAGAACAATGATGATGCGCTGGCCTATTATGACCATTTGAATTTGGAAAATCCATCACTATATATTCAAGATAAGTTGCTGGAGACCAATGAGCAAAAGGGCGACAATCCATTGATACCCTATGAAGGCATGGAGAGCGATTTTAAAATCAACAAGATCAAAGTGCTCAATCACAAATGGATCTTGGCCGATTTTTCCGATGGAAAATATTGGGGCGACCTCATTATAAAGTATGAGCTAAAAGATGATTTGAGCGTGGACTTTACCTTGGCAGAACATCTTTTGTATGCACCGCAGGAGTACTAATTTACCTGTGATTTTCTAAAAAAATCACTTCAGGGTCCATTGTTGGATGGGGTTCCGTGTCAAGCACGGAATGACAACTAGGATTTAAATATGCTTTTCCAACCACTTTTTAAAGGAAAAGAAGTTTTGTTGTGAGACACCGTGCCCCACGGGAAACTCCTCGTAAGTTGTAGGGATATTTAATTTTTTAAGAAAATCAGGGGATTTTTGGGCCCATTCCAAAGGAATTACCTGATCCACTTGTCCATGGGATACATAGAAATTTAAATCACGATGGTCTTTATCAGTATAGTCATTGATCAAAATGTTTTCATTGATGTATCCGCTCAGTGCCACTACATTTTTTACTTTTTCAGGATATGACAACGCCACCGAAAAACTCAAGATAGTTCCCTGGCTAAACCCAAGTAAGGTGATGCTCTTTTCATCAAGTGGGTAAGCTTCAATGGCCTCATCGATAAAAGCAACTATTTTTTCCCTGGATTCCTTCGCTTGTTCATCATCGCTCCATTTACCTTGTTCGGCATCAAAATTTATGGCATACCACGCATGGCCAAAGGGTTCAAGGTCGTATGGCGCCTTTACGGAAAAAATCATGAGTTCTTCCGGTAATTCGGAGGCAAAGGAAAAAAGGTCTTCCTCATTGCTGCCGTAGCCGTGAAACATAAAAAGGACAGGTACTTTTCCTGAATCTTTTGATGAAGGTCGAAGCAAGTATTCCAGCGATAGGGGTTTAAGGGACATTGTTTTAGTTTATGAAATGAATGTGAACCATTTTTGAAAATAGGGCCCCAAAATGGGCAGAGGTTTGATTTTACCGTTCAATGCCTGCAAAAAACCATACACCCAGATTCCCAGATAAAAGATATACACAAATGCAGACAGGTAAACCATTCCCGTGTAGGTCATTAAAATAGCCAGGGCGTGGAACAATATGTGAATCCCGAACGCCTGCCGAATATGGAAACGGGCAAATGCGTTTTTGGGCTCTATATTCATGGTGATGGCAATCAAACACCCGACAATGGTAATGTATGCCACAATTGCCGTGGTTTTGCCAGGGTCCGAATTACTCATTATAACGTAGTTTGGTCATTGTTGATGATTCCGTAAACTTTTCCTTTTAACGTGGCTCCTACGAACATGCTATTTTTTGATGTCGAAAGAATATTTTTTGTATCAAATGTATATTCACCATCTGGATTGAAGAGGGTCAAACAGGCTTTGGAACCTTCCTCCAGTCGTGGCACCTCAATTTGATATCGCGAGCGGCCCTTGGTCAACAATGCAACGGTTTCGTCCAGGTCAAAAATGGTGTTCAGGCATCCAAAGGCCGATTCAAGTCCAATGGTTCCGTTTTTGGCATTGTCAAACTCCACACGTTTATGTTCAATATCCATCGGTATGTGGTCCGAGGTGACAAAATCTATGGTACCGTTTTTAACACCTTTGATCAGTGCCTTACAGTCCGATTTGGTCCGTAATGGCGGGGAGACCTTATAATGGGTGTCAAAACTTTCCAGGGTTTCATCCGAAAAGAAAAGATTGTGCACCGCGACACTACAGGTTACATCCAATCCCTTTTTCTTGGCTTCGGCTATCAATTTTACCGATTCTGCCGACGAAATTGTCGGAATATGGAGTTTTCCTCCCGTATATTCCAACACGAACAAATCTCTTGCAATCTGAAGTTCCTCGGCCAAGGCAGGTATTCCTTTAAGTCCCAGTTTTGTGGAAATCTCGCCCTCGTGTACCACACCCTTGCCCTTAATGTCACCATCTTGGGGAAAAGAATAGACCAGTCCATTAAAGTTTTGGGCGTAGAGCAATGCAATCTTGAGCAGGTTTGGATTGGCAATGTGCTTTTTAAAATCGTAAAAGGCAACCGCACCCGCATTTTTCATGTCGAAAAGCTCTGCAAGGTCGATGCCCTCTGCATTTCGGGTCAAGGTTCCCAATGGATAAAGTTTTGTGGCCATGCCCTGCCCACGTTCCTTTAAAAACACCACGTCGGAACTTGTATCGGGCACGGGATGCGTGTTTGGATTGAGCACAATATCTGTAAATCCGCTTTTGCCCGCTGTAAAAAGTCCATTGGCAATGGTCTCGCGCTCTTCAAATCCAGGCTCCCCGAAACTTACGCTGCTATCGAACCATCCCAATGAAACATGGAGGTTTTCTTTTTCCACTACCTTGACATTGGGCGGGGTTTCCACAGCGGCACCGATTTTTTCGATCACTCCTTTTTTGATGAGGATATCGCGCTTTTTCAAGTGGAGCTCCTTGTTTTCTGGGCATACAATTTTTGCAGACTTCAGCAGAATGTTCATGTAACAAATTTTTGAATGAGTACCTCAATAAGCGCCAGAAGCAACGCTAAAATAACAAACCATTTCCAATATGCAGTAATGTTGTTCTCGGCTTTCAAGTATTCAAATAGTTCCGGAACGGAATCCATGGTGTTCACATTTTCCAAAGTTCCCAAATCCAGATATTTGAGTTGGCTTTCTGTTCGCGGATAGTTGAAACTTATATTTTGTAAAATTTGTTCGTTCTGTACAATCGAGTAAATCCCGTCTTCGGTAGGGTTTTGGTCAAAAGTGAGCCGGACCCGATTGGGAAAAGTCTGCTGTAGCGGAATAAACTCATATCCATCTTTGGAAACCTTTAAAATGTCATCGTTTCCTATTTCCGCGGAAATATCCACTGTGGAGACTTCCCCGAGGGTTTCGTAAGGTTTTGGTACCCGTAAACTGGATTGGGCCATATTGTAAAAGGTAGGTACGATCAATGGGGAGTTTATAAAGTTTGAGTTCTCCAATTCCAAAGGAACCGTAAACACGTACAGCCCATCGTCACCGACCAAAAAGGGATCACCGCCATCCATGGACAAAGCTACTGGCAGACTGGTCTGTATACCAAAATGTTCCTTTACCGATGGGTATTGGAAATTGGTGACTTCCTGTTTGAACACGTTCCGGTACAACGGATGCTCGAATGTAATTTTGGTCAATTGGGCGTTGGAAACCACTTTTTCCGAAAATCGGGTTGTTGATAAACTGGATAAGAGGCTGTTGTAGGATGAAATATCACTGTTCTGGTCGGGAACAATGATAAGGGTGCCCCCATCCGTCTTAAAAGTACGTAAAATGTTCTGGAGACTACTGGGAATCGACAACTGGTCATCCAAGATTACTACGTTTTGATTTCCCAAACTGCTGTAATCTAACTGGGTCAATCTGTTTTTTTGAAAATCAAACTCCTCACCACGAAACAGTCGTTCCAAATAATCACTATCCGATTCGCTAATGGCCAGCACTTTTATTTTTTCTTTCGAATTAATACTGAAAAAGAACCTATTGTCATACCCCAAAGCGTTATCGATAATGCTCAAACGTCCGTTCAACTGTTCATTCGTCGGAATGGTGAAATCTACCTTGGCATCACCAGAGGAACTGAATTTAGCTGCGGTTTTGGCAATCAGCTCATCGTTGTTGTAAAGCGAAATGGGCAAGGCCTCCTCCTCATTTCCGCCGGTTAGAAATACATTGAGGGTGGATTGGTCGTTTAAACTTTCATTGATAAAAATGGAATCAATGGAGACATTTTGAATTTCCCGTGGCCGCATCGGAACAAAGTGAGGAATCAAAGTGGTATCCAACGTGGTGCTCCCGGCTGATATCCGTTCCTGAAAATCAGAAATCACGATCAAATTCTTTACCGAGCCCCTATTTTGTGAAAAGAGGCTTTTTGCCTTAAGTCCAATTTCGTTCAGATTTAATTGTTTGTAGGAATAGGGTAGTGATAACAAAGTGTTTTGAATATCCTTTATTTGGACGTTGGCAAATGTTTTTTCGTTGGTAAAGAGGCTTAACCTGGAATCACCATCCATATTTTTTATTAAATCCTGAACAGACTTTTCTAGGAGGGAAATCCCATTGTTTTTGGCCTGCATACTGAAGGAATCGTCTAAATAGACCACGGTTTCCTTTTCCTTGAGCGCTATGGATGTTGAGGAAAAAGGTTGTGCAAATGCAATGATGACGGCCGCCAATAACAACAATCGGGTCAACAATAGCAACCATTTTTTAAGGGTATTGCTCTTTCTGGACTCCGAGACCACTTTTTGTAGCATGGCCACATTGGTAAACGGGGTTTTGGTAAAGCGGCGTAACTGGAATAAATGGATTAAAATGGGTATGACTAGAAGAAAAAGTGCCCAAAGAATTTCTGGATGTTTAAACTGCATTCCCAACATTGCTTGATCAAAGATAGGCATTAATATATTCTGATTTCAAACTTCATTTATCAATGATCAATTAATGATCTACAATTTATTGTCATTCTGAGCGGAGCGAAGAATCTTTTTTCAAAACACGGAAAACCTAGCAAAAAAAGAAGTAATCCTGCATTGGTAATTGATTTAAGTCTGAAAAATACCTTCGAATTTCTTGCTGTGCATCGGCATTGGCCACGGTGATGAGGCTCTGCGAATTATTCAATTCTTGTAATACCTCAAAATGGACCAGTTCTTTCCCATAGATCTTTTTACCGATTTTTTTCGGGTTATCGCACAGCCAAATAAAATCCAATCCCTGTTTTTTCAACCCTTTGGCAATCTTTTTTCCTTTGAATCCAGCACCCCAGACCACTAGTGGTCGGTCTATATCCCGATTCAATTTTAAAAAATAATGGAGCTTAATATCCAAAAAATAGTTTTGAGCGTAATGCTCGTGGGTGCGGGATGTGCGCGTGTCGTAATCACGCCAAAGATGCAATACTATATCGCAGGGAATAATTTTAAACCCATGTTCGTAAAACCGAAACGTGAGGTCATAATCTTCGGGATAGCGTTGGGGCTCAAAACCTTTGCACTTTTCAAAGTCGTCACGATAGGCCATCCAGCAAGGGGAGGGGATAACACATTCTTTGTAGATTTCATCAAAATTATTTCCTTGGGACGTCAGTTGGTTCAACCATTCCTCATAGCGTTCATAGCCATTGCTGATGCCCCTGTCCGAAAAATATTTTACCTGCCCCACAGCAATATGACCTTTCCCTTCTTTCTTCAATGCATTTACCATGAACTCCAAACGGTTGGGTTTCATAATGTCATCCGAATCCATACGTGTTATGAAGTTCCCTTGGCTTTGGTGATATGCCTTTTGAAGCGCAGGAATGATTCCATCTCCCTTATTTTGAAAGACTTTGATTCGCCCATCTTTTTGGGAATAGGAGGTGAGGAGCTCAAAGCTTTCATCGGTAGAATGGTCATTAACCGCGAGCACTTCCCAGTCGGTATAAGTTTGATTTACAATGGAATCCAGACACTCGGGCAGATAATGCGCGGTGTTCTTAAAGGGGATAATGATGCTGACCTTGCCATTTTGCATGCCGCAATGTAACGAAATTCTTAAGTGAAGGGAAGCAGGTCGGGTTCCAAATAGGCTGTTTTTCCTCTTGGGTCGGCAAGTAAACTTTCTCCGTAATGTTGGAAAAGTAATTCTTTGAATGAAGCAATAAGCTTTGGATTTTCGGCCACAAAATCATCAAACGTGGTCGCCATTGATTTTTGCTTAAAATGATGCACCACTTTTACCGCAGCAACGGTCAAGGTATGGTGGTATTTGCTGCCATCCCCATGAAGTTTATCAAAATTTTTGATGGCTCCGCACGTTTTGGAAATAGTGGTTTCTTCATCAAACAGATTCAGATAAATCCATGCCAGTTTTATATGTGCTCGGTGATTGAACGCTTTGGGTTGGAATTTTCCTGCTTCAAAAGCTCGTATAAAATGGGCATCATCCATTTTACTCGGTTTTGAGAGCCTTTTCTATGGCCTCATTCACCATACGCTCCATAATCTCATATCCTGCTTTAGTAACATGCACTTCGTCCGTAGTTAACTTGGACTGCATGCCATTTCTATCATCGACCATTTCGGAGAAATAATCCAAGTACATAATATCCTCGGTTTCCGTCATATCCTTAAGCATTTCATTGAGCTTTGGGATTTTAATATTTGGATTTAAACCTGGTCTCCATGGATAATCGTAGGCGGGAAGCACGGAACAAACTATGGGTTTTATTCCATTGGCTTTTGCCAGTTGGACCATGGACAAAATATTATTGTGTATTTGTTCCAGTGTCATGGGTCCTGTGTTGCCCGCTATATCGTTGGTGCCTGCCAAAATCACCACTACTTTGGGGTCAAGGTCAATTACATCCTGACGAAAACGCAACAACATCTGGGGAGTGGTCTGCCCACCAATGCCACGGTTCACGTAGGGGTTTTCGGTGAAAAAGTCAGGATGAGCATCCTTCCACATTTCGGTGATGGAATTCCCCATGAACACTACCCGATTTTCTCCTTTTGCGGGTGCGGGAAGTTCTGTATTTGCATTTTTATACTTTTCCAAATTAGGCCAATCTTGGGCTTTTATTTTTGAGGTGATAGATAATCCTAGAAACGATATCATGAACCAAAATATAGTTTGTTTTTTCACTATGTGCGGTTTTTGTTAAAAATAGAAAATTATCATAGGACAAATAGTAAATAGAGCATAAAAAAGAACAGAATGGTGGCTATAATAGCATAGAACATTTGTTTCTTCTCTTTTTCTTTTTGAATAAACATTTTTTTACGTATTCGAACTATATCGCGTCGTGTTGATTTTTTGAAATTAAGTTTAGTGATGTTCTCTTTGCCGTAAACGTCATCTCTAGATTTCAACCTTCTTTTTTTGAGCATCTCCCTGTTGGCCCTTAGGCTCTTCATGGCATGCATCATACTTCCTTCGCCTCCCATAATTAAAATATTATATCATATATGTATGATATATTGAGTATTTGTTACAAAAACACAAATGTTTCAAATAATAATTCAATGAAAAAGCGGTACAACTTATAAAGTCATACCGCTTTAATTATTTTATATACTACGAATTAATATTTCGCGCTCTTCCCGTTGGCTTGGGTTCTTAAAATGAACGCCCGAATATCTTCGTTGGCTGTTTTTAAGTCTTCTTTACGCAAATACATCATGTGTCCAGAGCGATATCCTTTCCACTCGAACCTGTCTTTCATTTTACCGCTGGGGTCTACTTGCGACATTGTGTACTTGGCTGCAAAATAAGTGCAGGCACCATCATAATAACCGGATTGTATCAAAACGTTCAAGTATGGATTCTGGGCCATAGCCTGGCGCAAATCGTCACGTACACTATCGTTACTGTCATCCCAAGGATGTACAGGGCCGAACATATTATACTTGATGTCAGTTTTAAAATCCAACTCTTCCTGTAAATAATAGTTGATTGCAGGAGTAAAACTGTGCAACCAAGAGGTCAGCTCTGGAGAATAATCTGGGCGGGTACCGGCCAAGGTTTTGTCAATTCCCAAATAGCGACTGTCCAAGCGACCGATGGTGTAACCTCCATCTCTTCGCATCAAAGCTTTCCAGAAAAATTGGGTAGGTACGTCCAAGTTGTGGTCCAATATGTCCTGTACTTCCAATCCAGAATAGCGCGCCATTTTATTGGCAATGGCCTTACGTTCGGAATCTGCTATAAATCCACCTTTGGCAATGGCTGGCAATAATTCGTTAATGGTAAATTCTTCCACTTCGGGCAACACCTCTAAAAGGTCTTTGCTTTGCAGATCGGAAGGCAATGCTTTATGATGCCATGCGGTAGCCGCAAAATAAGGCATGTTCAATGCGCTGGAAACCGGGTCATTGTCCCGGAACACCTTATAATCGGCAGGGGAAACCATGATGACACCGTTCAAGTACATCCACTGTTGGTTTTGAAGCGCCAAGGAAAGCCCCATGACACGGGTACCACCATAGCTTTCACCAACAATGTATTTGGGAGATCTCCAACGGTTGTTTCTGGTTACAAAAGTGTTCAGCCACTCGGCCAAATATTTGGTATCTGCGTTGATTCCGAAAAACTTATCGCGATCTACATCTTTTCCTGTTTCTGGAATAGTTCGGGAATAACCAGTATTAACTGGATTTACGTAAACAATATCGGTTACGTCCAATACAGAGTATGGATTCTCCTTAACGCCATAAGGCTGAACAGGGTATCCTTCATCATCAATTTTAAGGATTCGTGGTCCTGTGTAGGCCAAGTGCATCCAAACAGAACCGGAACCCGGCCCTCCGTTAAAGGAAATCAGCAAGGGTCTTGATGCCCTGTCCTTTACGTCGTTTTTGGTGTAGTACGTGTAGTGAAGTGTGGCGGTGGGTTTGCCCATTTCATCCCAAACGGGCTGTGTTCCCGTGGTGGCCGTGTAATTGATACGTGTTCCGTCAATGGTTACGGCATGTTGAGTGGTTATTGCCGTGTCAATAGGAATTTTTCGTTCTTGGGCAAAGGCAAATGACGTGCATAACGCCATACCTAATAGTAAGAGTTTTTTCATTATTATTTGGTTGAATTAGTCTAGCCATAAAAATAGGGAATTTGAAAGTTCTTACCTTGTTAAAAGAATTCTAAATGGTGAATTAACCTATTATTCTTAATTTTAGAGTACACTCACTAAATCAAAACCTTATGAAAATCATCACCCGAAGAAGTTTTAGCAGTCTCACCGCAAAAGGAATTGGCGGAGCAGCTTTATTGTCATCCGCGCCATTTGCATGTGCCATGGGAGCAAATCAGGATAAAAAGAAACTTGGGATAGCCTTAGTGGGATTGGGGAGTTATAGTACCTACCAGCTTGCCCCCGCCTTGCAGGACACCCAATATTGTTATTTGGCCGGAATTGTGACCGGAACGCCTGAAAAGGAGAAAATATGGGCTGATAAATACGGAATCCCGGAAAAGAATATCTACAATTATCAAAATTTTGATGATATCGCCAATAATGAGGATATCGATGTAGTGTACGTGGTGCTTCCCAATAGTATGCATGCCGAATTCAGTATTCGAGCCGCAAAAGCGGGCAAGCATGTGATCTGCGAAAAACCTATGGGAATAAGTGTTGAGGAGTGTACAGCCATAATCGAAGCGTGCAATGAGGCCGGGGTAAAATTGGGGATGGGCTATCGCTTACATTCCGAACCCTACACCCAGCAGGTAAAGGAATATGTAAAAGAAAAAACCTTTGGGGATATTCTCTTCGTTTCCGCTGATGCTGCCTACCGCTCAACGGGCAATCCAGACCAGTGGCGATTGAACAAAGAAATGTCAGGAGGTGGTGCTTTAATGAACATGGGCGTTTATGCCGTACAAAGTACCATTTATGGTACAGGTGAAAATCCTATTTCAGTTGCGGCTCAGGAATTTAGTACTCGCCCCGACTATTTTAAGGATACCGACGAGACCATTACGGCACAATTTAAATTTCCAAGTGGGGCAGTAGGGAATATTACCACTTCCCACAATTTTAATGCAAATGCCATGTATGCTTCGGGAACATCGGGATGGTTTCGGTTACAGCCCGCCAATAATTATGGACCGTTGAGCGGGGAGACCTCCAATGGAGATACCATTAAATTCCCGCACGAAAGCCAACAAAAATTGCAAATGGACGACTTTGCTCGACATGTTTTATTCGATGAACCTAACAAAGCGCCTGGCGAAATGGGCAAACGTGATATGATGATCGTAGAGGCTATTTATAGATCCATCGCCAATGGGGGAGAGACCATTGCCTTGGATTTTGAACCTGGTTATGGGTTTGGGGGGTAAAATTTAAAGTTTACTATAAAACATTATTCAAATCCTGACTCCCAATAATAGCAATAATTTCAACTAAATCATTATTCAGTTTATAATAGATACTATCTGAGCCACAAACACAACGTTTATATCCTTTTTTGATATGGTCCACTGATTCAAAAGAATATGGTTGCTGGGCAATGATTTGGAAATATTCAAAAAAAGTTTCAAAATATTTGTCAGCTTGAGCCATCCCAAACCTTTGAACGCCATATTGATGGATTCTAATTAAATCTTCTTTTGCTGTGTTGCTCAGTCTATATTTAGCCATTCAGCATTGACTTGGACTGGGCCAGGATTTCTTCTTTGCTATCACTGGTAAACCCGCTATTTTCGGCTTTTTCCAACTTAGCTTTGACCCAATCAATTTGTACTTGTTGTTTTCTTGCCTGACGTATCAAATCATTGACAAGTTCACTTTTGCTGGAATACTCTTCCTTATCCACTTGTTCTTTAAGCCATTGATCGTTAGGTTTTGTGAAGGAAATACTTTGACGAGCCATAATTTCTGATTATTTGATATGGTGTAAAAATACACCAAATCCGAATCATCTCAAACAATTTTATGATTTTGATACGGACATTTAATCTAAAACCTTTCAAAAACCCCCAATCCAAACAGTGCGAAATCGTATTTTACAGGGTCGGTGGCATCCAGTTTTCTTAGATTTTTGTCCAACTCCAATAATGCTTTGGCATCGTTCTGTTTGCGTTTGAGCAGTTTGAGTTTACGGGCCACGTTACCTGAGTGCACATCCAACGGGCAAGAAAGTTTGGCAGGGGCAATACCATTCCACAAGCCAAAATCAACCCCAGTATTGTTGTCTCTCACCATCCACCGTAAAAACATATTGATGCGTTTGGCTGCAGAGCCTTTATTGGGGTCGGAAACGTGCTTTTGCGTTCGACTCTGGTGTGGCAGCTCAAAAAACAGTTCCTTGAACTTGGAAATGGCAGGCTGCATGGAATCTTTGGTCTGATGTGCGGTGAAAACCGCTTCCAAACCATCGTGGTTTTTGTAAATATTTTGAAGGCTGGTTACAAAGTAACCAAGGTCAATACCATTAAAAGTACGATGTACAAAAGGAGAGAGGCGCTCCAAATCACCATGGGTATGGTTCATCACAAAATCATGGGGTGTGTTGCCCATCAATTCTATGAGTCTTGTGGCATTGTTGATGATGCTTTTTCGGTTTCCCCACGCTATGGTGGCCGTTAAAAAAGCACTGATCTCAATATCCTCCTTTTGCGTGAATTTGTGTGGGATTTGCAAAGGGTCATCCTCCAAAAACTTGGGATGGTTGTATTCCAAAACCTTGGCCTCCAAAAATTCTTTGAGTTCCGCTTTGGTCATATCAATCTTTGGAAACGATCAAACCATCCACCATGGTGAGTTTTCGGTCCGCCATATCGGCCAATTCTAGGTTGTGCGTCACCAAAACAAAGGTCTGGCCAAATTCATCCCGAAGTTTAAAAAACAGCTTGTGAAGATTCTCGGCGCTCTCTGAGTCCAAGTTTCCGCTGGGCTCATCGGCCAAGACCACAGAAGGATTGTTCATTAGGGAACGGGCCACGGCCACGCGTTGTTGCTCACCGCCCGATAGTGCATTCGGTTTATGGTCGTAGCGATCCTTTAGTCCCAAAAAGTCCAATAGTTCCTTGGCACGTTTTTCCGCTTCGGCTTTCGCAGTTTTTCTGATAAAAGCAGGTATACACACATTCTCCAAAGCGGTAAACTCGGGCAGCAACTGATGAAACTGAAAGATGAACCCTATATGCTCATTTCTGAACTTGGCCAAATTCTTCTCGTTGAGTTGGTTTACGTCCGTATTATTGATCAACAACGTGCTTTCCCCTTTATTGGTCGGGCTGTCCAATGTGCCCAGAATTTGTAATAAGGTAGTTTTTCCCGCACCAGAGGCACCTACTATGGAAACTACTTCGCCCTTTTGGATTTCGAGATCAACCCCTTGTAAAACCTTGAGGTCTCCGTAACTTTTTTGAATATTTGTGGCCTTTATCATATGTACAACTTCACTGGTCGAAGATAATCATTGTTGTTGTATCGCAAAGATGATCGTTTTGACATGAATTCCACAAATTTTCACCAAGTATCCTTGTTTCATGTTGAGCCAAGGGTAAAATGATAGCATATCCGATGAAATAAGTTTTAGACCATAATTTCGACCAAGGAACATATAAATATTTGTTAGAATTAATTGTTACACTCAAATATTGTTTAACTTTGAATCAAAATGGATAAACAAAATACTTTAGGATTGGAAACCGCAATATTTGCGAATGGTTGTTTTTGGTGTACCGAAGCGGTTTTTCAAAGACTTGAAGGTGTAGAAACCGTAATTTCTGGTTATACGGGCGGAAACATAAAAAATCCAGCCTACCGAGAAATCTGTACTGGCCGTACAGGTCATGCCGAAGCCATCAAAATAACCTTTACCCCATCAAAAATATCGTACAACGAGCTGTTGGAAGTGTTTTTCGCTACCCATAATCCTACAACTTTGAACAGACAAGGGAATGATGTGGGCACTCAATATAGAAGCGAAATCTTTTACACGGACCTGGAACAAAAGAAGTTGGCAGAAGACTTTATTGCTCTTTTGGAAAGCAAAAATGTTTTTGAATCACCCATAGTGACTGCGGTATCCGAAGAAAAACCTTTTTACGCTGCCGAAGAGGAACATCACAACTACTACAATCAAAACAGGCGACAACCATATTGTCAAATCATTATAGATCCCAAGATCAAAAAATTGAATAATTATTTTTCAAAAAAATTAAAGCATGGCTCCATATAGAAACCTCGAAGAGTATAATATTGAAATTACCAATGAGGTTAAAGACCATTTCTCCAAAATTGTAGGGGATATTGGTGAAGACGTTACCCGAGAGGGATTGATCAAAACTCCAGAACGGGCCGCAAAAGCGATGCTTTTTCTTACCCAGGGCTACAAGCAGGATGCCGAGAAAATCCTAAAGGGTGCCATGTTCGCCGAGGAATATGATGATATGGTCATCATAAAGGATATTGAATTATACTCCCTTTGCGAGCACCATATGCTGCCCTTTTTTGGGAAGGCGCACGTAGCCTATATACCCAACGGACATATTGTTGGTTTAAGTAAGATTCCCCGGGTGGTCGATGTTTTTGCCCGTAGACTTCAAGTGCAGGAACGTTTAACGCACGATATTTTGGAATGCATCAACAAAACCTTAAAGCCTAAAGGCGTGGCCGTTGTAATCGAAGCTTCCCATATGTGCATGATGATGCGCGGGGTGCAAAAACAAAACTCGGTCACTACTACCTCTGGTTTTAGGGGGCAATTCGAAAAAATTGAAACACGGAACGAGTTTTTGAAGCTGGTGAGCGCCGATTTGTCATAATCTTCTTTTCCAATTAAGCGGGAATCGCTATTTTTCCCGTATGGCAACTGAAAAAAATAACAAGTACCGAAACCTCCTTTTGGGTTTACTATTTGATGGTATTGGTATGCTGTCCTTTGTAATTCCTGGGATCGGGGAGTTTTCGGATGTAATTTGGGCGCCAGTAGCTGGCTGGCTCATGACCCGTATGTACAGGGGAAGAGTAGGGCAAGCCGCAGGTCTAGTCACCTTTGTGGAAGAGTTGGTACCCGGTATGGACGTGATTCCCACATTCACCCTTACTTGGATATATACTTACCTATTAAAAAGGAAAAAAGGTCAACCTATAAAAGATTGACCTTTATTTTATTTGTGAAGACCCAGCGATTACAAGGGAACATTCAAATTAAAAGAAATATTCCTTCCAATGTTGGCGATGCCATCCGCTTTTAATCTTGACAGGTGTGAGATATAGTTCTTGTCGAACAAGTTGTTCCCGGTAATGGAATAGCCCACTTTTTGATTGAAGATTTTCATATCGCCACCAATGCCTACATTGAACAAATTGTATCTTGGGGTCCTTGTCTCAAAATCGGCCACTTTGTTCTGGTCAAAATTTGTTTGAAGCGTTACGAACGCATAACACCTATAGTCTTGGTTCCTCTTTTTCCATTCCACCCTAAACGTATTGGTCCAGCGGTTGGCAGGAATCAAAGGTAGGTTGGATTTGTCTTCCAATTGTCCGTAAACAATATCGTAGCTACTTTCCAAGTGCAACCAATCAATAGGGTGGGGGTGCAGGTGGAAACCAAACTCACCACCATATAAAATGGCGTTTTGTTGTTGGAAATCGTAGACGGGGTCCAACTCCCTGAACTCTCCCGTAGGTTCCAAATAAATATAATCGTTTACAATATTGTAGAACGTGTTTATGTAGGCTTCAAGATGTTTATTGCCATACTCCAACGCCAAATCTATTTGAAAGTTTTGCTCACTGTCCAAATCGGGATTACCGATTTCCACACGGTTGGCACCACTATGCAATCCATTGGAAGCTAGTTCGGACAGGTTGGGAGCTCTAAACCCCGTGGCCAAGTTCAATCGGCCCATTATATTTTGGGTAAGATCCATACGATATCCCACGGCTGCATTGAAACTGTTGAAGTTTTTATCCAAAGTAGGGATGTATTCCTCATCGCCCTCAACTCCGCTTGATTCACCATTTATTGATCTTAGGTCGTACCGTAAACCCAATTGTAGGTCACTTTTATTAAAATGGATATGTGAGGTTGCCAAAATCCCAAAATCGTTGGTGATCGCGTTGGGAACCAGCACTTCCTCTCCAAAATTTTCATTGGTCTGGTGCATTCCCTGAACCCCGAAAATGGTTGTCATTTTGCCCCATTGCGGATTGAATTGGATGTTGTAGTTAAAGGTGCTCAATCGCATATCCAATGCGGCACCTTCGTGCTCTTCTTCATGTTCCTCCTCTGCGTGTTCTTCCTCCTCCTCGGCATGTTCCTCGCCTTCATGCTCTTCGTGGTGTTCCTCAAACTCTTTTCTATCGTTTACCGTGTATCCAAATGTTGCTTCCAAGCTTGATTTTTTGAAAAAGAAGTTGTTCTTCGAACTCAAAATATGGGTGGACAGCTCCTGATAGGGCATCAAAGGGTCACGGTCGTTATTTTGAACACCAATTTCCTCAGGAATCCCAAGTTCCGAAGCATTGTAGTTGTAACGGAGCTCTGTTTTAAATTTTGAGGCTTGGTAGGCCAGTCCGGTTTTTAGGTCGGCTTCGTTAAATCTGGAATTGGTAACGCTTGTACCGTCACCGGTCTCGTAATCCGCATTGGACGCATAGGCACCACGGACCAAAAACTTGAGCTTTTCACCGGATGTTTTGAATCCGGCATTGGCATTGTACCCCAAGGTATTGGTAAAATACCTCATATTTACATCGCCCGAGGTTTCGCCGGAGGTTTCAAATTTTTCAGGATTTAGATAAAGTACACCGCCCAGAGCATCGGAACCATAAAGCAAAGATGCAGGACCTTTTATAACTTCTACACTTGAAATCCCAGCATCGTTCAGGCCAAGCCCGTGTTCGCCCCCATATTGTTGGTTTTCCAATCGTACCCCTTGGGTATAGACCAGAACACGGTTAAAACTAAGTCCCCGGATAACAGGTTTTCCTATTCCAACTCCTGTGGATACCGAAGAAACGCCTGGAATGTTGGTAATTCCTTCGGATAGTGTTATGCCCCCTTGTTGCTTGAGCTCCTCCATGGATTTCTGTTCCACCTTCATTACGTTTTCGCGTTGCAATTTGTGAAAAGGGGTGGAAAGCACCACTTCATCCATTTCTATGGCCGAGGGGGACAGCTGATGGTCAAGTTGATTGTTTCCAGGGTTGATTTCAACGGAAGTGGAATAGGTTTCGAACCCAATGTAGGATACCACCAGTTTATAGTTTCCTTCCGGTAAATTTCTAAGGGTAAAATCCCCGTTTTCGTCCGTTATCGTGCCGTTTTCAAGCTGCGGGATGTAAACAGAGACCTGCTCCAACGGTTCTCCAGATTCAGCGTCCGTTATTTTTCCCGAAAGGGTATTTTGTGAATAGGTATATAGTGATGTCAATGCCAATAGCATTGAAATATAGAATTGTTTCATTGTAAAAAATAAATGGTTTTAAAAAAACTTAAATCGACCGTATTTACTATGAAACAGCAGGTGGACCTCGCAAAGCCCGGAAAGAAACCTCTTTGGGTTTATAAATGTAGGTATATACCGAGGTCGTGTACTTTATTGTGGGTATCTCGACCGGGATATAGTTGAAAGAAGTATTAATGAGTACTTTGTTGACCAAAGTAAAATCGTGAAAATCACAATCCAGATCAGCATCGTGAATATGATTTGTGCCATATGCAACACAATGTTTTTCTTGGCTATGCTCGTAAAGGGTATGTCCCAGCTTTATGAGGGAGGGGGCCAAAATGGCCATTGCCATCATCAGGGAACCAAAAATAAGTATGCGCTTGTAGAGGTCGGAAATCATACTAGGGCAAAGTAACCACTGTAAAACCTCTTTTTATGTTAAAAAAACCATAAACTATGGTACAAGAAAGCCCAAACCCATTCGTTTCAGCATCTTTTTCTCAAAATTCCAGAAAAACTCAAACTGCCCGAACAACCACCCAAAAGCAACGAGAATGACCTGGTATATGGGGAAAATCAAAAGGATACGAAGTGACCAATAAATTGCTCCGTGCACATTCCCACTATCCAAACCAATCCAATGAACCAGGGGGCCTGCCAATTTTCCGGCAGCACTTCCCGTCAAGGCAAAAACAATGAAGATGGCAATCATCTCCCATTTGTAATCCACTTTCCATTTGTTTTCTACCTTTTTAAAGCACCAAAGGAAAAACTTCACCAGTATAAAATACAGTAAAGCCACACCACCAAAGGTGACGATCCATTCAAACACGGAGTTGTTGAGGCCAAAAATGTGCAAAAAGCTTCTAGATATGGTGTAGGCGGTGAATAAAACCAATAGTGCGCCCAAAATAGGAAAGATAATTTGCCAGTTCTCTTGAATCTCCCAGCGCTGTTTAAGTTTTTGCATTGCTCAGATGTAATTTAACGCAAAAATAGTACATTAAATCCTTGGAATGAAAGGGCCCAATCGCTGATTATATTTTCTCTGAAAATAAATGAAGTAATTATAGAGCTTGTAATTTACCTCGTAACCATAGTCAATGCTTGGATCGTAATTGATCTGCATTTCGTAGAGATTGGGGTTCCATCTTAGTGGGTTGAGCACCCTTTGGTTCCAATTGGTCACCAAAATGATGTTCCGATTCTCCAAGAACGATTGCGAATAATATCCTTCCGGCCTGGCGATGGACTGTAGCCATGTATTGAACCCAGGTTCTATTATGATGATTTCATATTCGGTTTCGTCATCCGCAATTTCTACGGGTTCTTCATCCTGAGATTCGAAGACTGCCTTCTCTTCACTGGAAACATCTACCACCGATTTTTGTGAAGTACAGGAAAGTATTCCAAAGCACATTATCAAACCGATTAAAATGGGGAATAAAAGTCTCTTTTTCATACTTTTAAAATACAAAAAAAGCCACTTGAATCTTCAGGTGGCTTTGTTAAATAAGGTTAAGATGTGGATTTATTTCCCAAAAAGTCCGCCAAGTACTCCTCCCAGCCCCCTTTTTTTCTGATTTCCACCATTTAGCACCATTCCGGCCAAATCATCGATAACACTGCCATCGCCATCACTGTCCAAGAAAGTTTCGATCAAGGATTGCTGTTTGTTCGCAACTTTGTTTCCTCCCATCAATCCTCCAAGAAGTCCGTTGAGCCCATCAGGACTGTTCACGTTCTGTTGTCTGGTTTGTTTGCCCAAATATCCTAAAAGGATAGGGGCGGCGATTTTCAATATTTGAGCAACAGATCCTGCATCGATTCCTGATTTGGTGCTCAGGGCATTTTCCACCTGTGACTGTTTGGAACCAAGCACATGACCAAGAATCCCGGCGCCATCGTCCATAACTGTTTGGTCCACACCACCTCCGAAGAGACTTCCCAAATCATCCAGAATGCCACCATCATGTTTGGAGGAGAGGGCATCCATAAGTCCCTGTGCGCCCCCCGGTGTGGAAGCGTTCTTTTTCATTGCACCCATTAAAAGGGGCATGGCCATGCTCAAAACCTCGGCCGTTTTATTTTCTGGTTGTCCTGTTTGTCCAGCGACACCGCTGACCAACTGTTTGCCTACGGGGCTGTTGATCAAATCTAATAATCCTGACATTGTGTTAGTGTTAAGGTTGAAAGGACAATGTACAAAAAAGTAGGTTTTGATAAGGTCTCAAACCTTTCAAAACTATCATTTTAGCAATTTGATAACCTTCTCTGCCAGTTCCACTGCAATTCGTTCCTGCGCTTCCGCGGTAGAGCCACCAACGTGCGGACTAAGGGAAATTTTGGGATGCATCAATATTTGGATTTCCGGATTGGGTTCGGATTCGTATACATCCAGACCTGCAAAAGCAAGGTGGTCGGAGTCCAAAGCCTCTATAAGTGCTACTTCATCCAAGACCCCACCTCTAGATGTATTTATAATTCCCGCTCCCGGCTTCATAAGTCCAAGTTCTTTTTTTCCGATCAGATATTTTTCTTGTGAAGGAACATGTAAGCTCACAAAGTCCGAATTCGCCAAAACCTCCTTCAAGGCCCTACTTTTAACTTCAAAACTTACGGATTGTCCATCAAAAAAAGAAAGCTCGAGAGTAGCTTCATTGGTTTGGTGATCGGTGAACAAAACATCCATTCCCAAAGCAAGGGCCATTTTGGCCGTAGCCTGTCCAATTCTCCCAAAACCAACTATTCCCAAAGTCTTTCCGCGAAGTTCCACACCACCGGCATAGCTTTTTTTGAGTTGTTTGAATTGACTGTCTCCTTCCAAAGGCATATTCCGGTTGGAATCGTGCAAGAACCGAACACCGTTCAGCAGGTGAGCAAAAACCAATTCTGCCACGGATTCCGATGATGCCTCCGGCGTATTGAAAACTTCGATTCCCTTGGATTTTGCATGTTTAATATCAATGTTGTCCAGACCTACGCCGCCTCTCCCTATAAGTTTAAGGGTAGGGCATGCGTCAATGAGTTTCTTGTCGACCTTGGTTGCGCTACGTACCAATAATCCTTCAACATTGTTTTTATTGATATAGTTGGCCAATTGTTCCTCGGCAACACGGGTGTTCTTTACTTCAAAACCCTCTTTTTCAAGCAGGTCAATTCCTTGTTGGGCAATTCCGTCGTTAGCTAAAATCACTTTCATAAATAAATGTTGAATTATAAGTTCTAAGTGCTAAATCTCTTTTTGACTGGTCTTCACGATTTTAGTCAGAATTCTAATGATTTGGTCAATTTCATTCAGGTATTCGGATAGTTCTAATTGCGATAGATTGGCCTCCTTTATCAATTTTAGCCAATATCTGGTTTCCCTTGCTTCTTTGGAAGCAATTGCCATTTTTGAAATAAAATCTTTCTTGGATTGCCTTGCCCCAGCTTCTGCTACGTTGGCCCCAATACTTGTTGACGACCGAAGAAGTTGATCCGCAAAAATAAACTCCTTGTTGCTCTTCAAGTCTTTTACCAACTTGATTATGCTCAAAGAGAACTGAAAACTTTTTTCTTCAATCAACACTTAAAATTTAGAACCTAAAACTGAAGGACGTTATCCTTTCTTTTCCAGTTCACTCATAATATCCACCAAAACACCGACACTTTCAATGGGAAGGGCGTTATACATCGAAGCCCGATAACCGCCCACAGAACGGTGTCCGTTGATGCCGCTTATACCTGCTTCTTTGCACATATCGTCAAATACATCTTTTAGTTCATCATCGGTGATGTTGAAGGTCGCGTTCATAATGGAACGGTCTTCTTTGGCGGCAAATCCTGAAAAAATAGGGTTGAGCTCAATTTCCGAATATATCAAGTTGGCTTTCCGCTCGTTGATTTCCTCGATGGCGGCAATACCGCCCAAATCTTTCAACCATTGCATGGTAAGCATGGACACATAGACGGCAAAAACGGGAGGAGTGTTGAACATGCTTTCCTTGGATACGTGTACCGAATAATCCATCATGGATGGTATTTTACGTGATACCTTGCCCAGAATATCCTCTTTGATTACAACAAGGGTAGCCCCAGCTGGCCCCATATTTTTTTGTGCGCCGGCGTAAATCAAATCAAATTTTGAAAAGTCCAACTGACGTGAAAAAATGTCTGAACTCATGTCGCAAACCAGAGGAACATCGGTTTCGGGAAATTCTTTGATCTGTGTACCGAAGATGGTGTTGTTGGAAGTAAGATGCAGATAATCCAGATCGGATGGAATTTTATAACCTTTTGGGATGTATTTAAAATTATCTTCTTGGGAAGATGCCACTTCCACCACGTCGCCGAACAATCGGGCCTCCTTTATCGCTTTTTGGCTCCAGGTTCCCGTGTTCACATATCCTGCTTTTTTGTCGAGCAGATTGTACGCGGCCATCAAAAATTGCATACTGGCTCCACCTTGAAGGAATAAGGCTTGATACCCTTTGCCCTCCAGTCCCAAAAGCTCCAGGGCAAGTGAACGGGCCTTTTCCATAATGGCCACAAACTCTTTACTTCGGTGGGATATTTCTATAAGTGAAAGTCCGATACCATCCAATTCTTGGACAGCCTCGGAAGCCTTTAACATTACCTCTGCGGGCAAAATGCAAGGGCCTGCGCTAAAATTGTGCTTTTTCATTGATTAGGTTTAAGGAGTAAAGGTCTTAAAAATTGTTGGATCTTAAAACGTTTCCTGTGGTTAGGATTTTCTTAAAGTTTCAACAGGAATTCCATTGTATCGATTCCATCCGCATAGTCGTTTAAACTTGGTTTTTGGGTGTCGCCAAAGTTTACCTCGTTTTCCTTTGCTTTACTGGAAACCACACATTGGATTTGATCCTCCATTTCTTGTAACTTTTCTCTCAGGCTGGATTCATTATCATAATAGGAATAAAACAGAGCGGAAATGGGGGAGGTGAGTGATTCGTCCTCTTTCAAAATCAGAAAACCGTTATCCAAGATCTTAAATTCACTCATCAAATAAACGGCCTTGTTGTAATCGTAATTATTGGCGTATTTATGTTGGTTGATGATATCCTTATAAGGGAAAAGTGCATTGAACAAACCGTCAAAATTATAATCTTTCGGCACATAGATTTTGGAAACATTGCGGCAGCCCAGTCCGTAGTACCTGAAAATATCCTCTCCGAGTACTTTTAATTCTTCTTCGCTCTCGTTTCCGCTAAGGACGGCCACCGAGTTTCTATTTTTTCGGATGATATTGGGCTTGTTTCCAAAATAATATTCAAAATAGCGACTAGTATTGTTGCTCCCCGTGGCGATTACGGCATCAAAATTTTCAAGTTTTCCCTCAACAAATTCAATTTTATCCGCAAGGGACGATTCCTGCGCCATCAAATATTTGGAAAGATAGGGCAATAGCACTTTATCGTTGGACGACAACTTGGCCAAAACCTTGTTGCCTGAAAGAAGAACGGATAAAAAATCGTGAAATCCTACCAATGGAATGTTCCCCGCCATAACGATGCCCACGGTTTTTGGCTCACTATTTTTGCTAAAAGTGTAACGGGATAACCAATTGTTCAAATTTTCTGTCGTAAGCAATTCTCCCCACTGTCTCAAAGAAAACAAAATGTTATCCTCGGTAAACCAACCGTTGTGATGACCCGCCAAGGTGACGGCTTCCTTCAGCTTTTCATCAACTTTTGGGTCATCGGAATACCATTTATCACAAAAATCCGTTAGGTATTTTCCAAGTTTAACAAAAGCTTCTATGGTATTTCTATCTGGTGCCATTAAATTTGTACACTAATTTACTAGGGTTTATTTTTGTCAAAAGTAAGCATGCTGATAAGAATCAGCCCAAAAGGAAAAGAAAATTATGGCAATTATTATAACAGATGAGTGCATAAATTGTGGTGCTTGCGAGCCAGAATGCCCCAACACGGCAATTTATGAAGGTGCGGATGAATGGAGATATAACGAAGGAACATCCCTTTCCGGTGATGTGGTATTGCCCAATGGAAAAGAGGTAAATGCCGATGAAGCCCAAGAGCCTGTTAGCGATGAGCTTTACTATATAGTCCCCGATAAGTGTACCGAATGCAAGGGATTTCATGAAGAACCACAATGTGCGGCGGTATGCCCCGTGGATTGCTGTGTTCCCGATGAAGATCATGTTGAAACGGAAGAGGAGCTATTGGGCAAGCAAAAGTTCATGCACCCCGATGGTTAGGCGATAAAAAACATTTAATTTAGCCCCGGACCAATGTTCGGGGTTTTTTATGCAGGAAAAAGAAAAGGAATACAACGGTATTTGGAAGCAGGCAGGATGCATTTTATCCCTGATAGCCATTTTTGGCATAATCGCCTTGGTAATAATAGGACTTTATTTATTGATTCAAGGGTATTAGGCACCAGTGCCAAAACTTCAACTTATATTTGCACCCTCAAAACATAAGAATTTAAATGAAAGCAGGTATTGTAGGATTGCCAAACGTAGGTAAATCAACACTTTTCAATTGTTTGTCCAACGCAAAAGCGCAAAGTGCCAACTTCCCTTTTTGTACCATTGAACCCAATATTGGCGTGGTAAATGTGCCCGACCAACGTTTGGAAAAATTGGAAGAATTGGTGAATCCGGAACGTGTGGTGCCTGCCACCGTTGAAATCGTGGACATTGCCGGGCTTGTAAAGGGCGCCAGTAAGGGTGAGGGACTTGGAAACCAATTTTTGGGCAACATCAGGGAAACCGATGCCATTCTCCACGTGCTCCGTTGTTTTGACAATGATAATGTGGTACACGTTGACGGCTCCGTAGACCCAATTAGGGACAAGGAGACCATAGATATGGAATTGCAGTTGAAGGATTTGGAGAGTGTGGAAAAGAAACTGGACAAAGTAAAGCGTGCTGCCAAAACTGGAAACAAGGAAGCCCAAAAGGAAGAAGCCGTACTTTCTGCATTGAAATCAGGTCTCGAAGCTGGAAAATCCGTCAGGGCCATCGAAATTGGAAAGGAAGACCGTGAAGAATTCGTGAGGCCCATGCAGTTGATTACGGACAAACCCGTAATGTATGTTTGCAACGTGGACGAAGGAGCGGCTGTTGACGGAAATGCCTATGTTGAAAAAGTAAAACAGGCCGTTGCCGACGAAAATGCCGAAGTCATCTTTTTGGCCGTTGGAACAGAGGCAGATATCACTGAATTGGAGACCTATGAAGAACGCCAAATGTTCTTGGAAGACTTGGGACTTTCCGAGCCAGGTTCAGCCAAATTGATTCGTGGCGCATATAAACTACTTGATTTGGAAACCTATTTCACCGCAGGGGTAAAGGAAGTCCGCGCCTGGACTATTCCCGTTGGTGCAACAGCTCCCCAAGCTGCCGGCGTAATCCATACCGATTTTGAAAAGGGCTTTATCCGTGCCGAGGTCATCGCTTACGATGATTACGTGAAATATGGAAGCGAAGCCAAAGTAAAAGAGGCTGGTCGTATGCGCGTAGAGGGTAAGGAATATATCGTGAAAGATGGTGATGTAATGCACTTTAGGTTCAACGTGTAACCGCTGGGCATTGTAATTCTTATAATTTTCCGTTTTCATCTTTTTTGGTATAAAATAGCTTTGCCCAATGTCCAGTAAAGGTTTGGGAATTTTATACGGTGTTTTGGGGGTGGTTCTCTTCTCCTCAAAGGCTGTAATGGTCAAACTCGCGTACCGCTACGATGTGAATACGCTCGATTTGCTGTTGTTTCGAATGCTATTCTCCCTTCCGTTCTATATTTTTATTCTTTTCTTGATCCGAAAAAAATCATCAAAAGCAAAAATTGTGACCAAAGATTATGCGTGGCTCATTGTTTTTGGCTTCGTGGGCTATTATTTGGCCAGTTATTTCGATTTTGAAGGATTGAATTACATCAAGGCTGGTCTGGAACGCATTATTCTTTTTGTATACCCGACTATTGTAGTATTTCTAACTTGGTTGATTTTCAGGAAAAAGATTACCCAGGTTCAGTTTATCGCCATTTGCGATACCTACGTTGGGGTGCTCATTACCTTTTGGGACGAATTGGACACCTCGGGCAACGAAGTACTGTTGGGAGGATTCTTGGTATTGTTAAGTGCCATTACCTATGCATCCTATTTGGTGGGCAGCGGTTGGTTGATTCCCAAGTTTGGCGTGCTTCGGTTCACCTGTTACGCCATGATCGTATCTACCATTTGCATTGTACTGCACTATTTGGTCGCTGGGAACTGGGATTTTATGGATTACCCTGGGCCTGTGTATGCTTATGGTTTGGCCATGGCTATTTTTGCCACATTGATTCCGTCTTTCCTAGTGTCAGCGGCCATAGAACGATTGGGCGCCTCCAATTTTTCAATTTTGGGAAGTTTGGGACCCATCTCCACCATTTTGCTTGCTTTTGTGTTTTTGGACGAAAAACTAACATATTGGCAGTTGGTTGGGATGTTGGTGGTTATTTTTGGGGTCACATACCTTTCGGTGCAAGGAAAGAAAAGGGCCGGACGTTGATTTATATTAACAATTAATAGTATTCATTGTTGATTACTTTCTATAGCGCAACCTTTTATTTTTGCTCCTAAATTTTATATTGCAGGGATTAACCCTTTACTAATGGCAGATACTCAATATACCGAGGATAATATTCGTTCGCTGGACTGGAAGGAGCATATTCGTATGCGTCCTGGGATGTATATTGGTAAGTTGGGCGATGGTTCCTCAGCGGATGATGGTATTTACATCCTTCTAAAAGAAGTACTCGATAACTCCATCGACGAATTTGTGATGGGAGCGGGGAAAACCATTGAAATCAGTATTAAGGAAAACACGGTCCATGTCCGCGATTACGGTCGTGGCATTCCCATAGGAAAAGTGGTGGATGTTGTTTCCAAAATGAACACCGGAGGAAAGTACGATACACGTGCCTTTAAAAAATCCGTGGGACTGAACGGGGTAGGTACCAAGGCGGTGAATGCTCTTTCAAATTACTTTAGGGTAGAATCCAACCGGGACGGACAATCAAAATCTGCGGAGTTTGAAGCGGGGAATTTGGTAAATGAAGAGCTTTTGGAAGATTCTTCTCGAAGAAAGGGAACCAAAGTCAGCTTTACCCCGGATGAATCCATCTTCAAAAAATATAAATATCGAAATGAGTATGTGGAACGCATGCTCAAAAATTATGTCTATCTAAATCCAGGTTTGACCATTGTCTTCAATGGTGAGAAATTCTATTCCGAAAATGGTCTTAAGGATTTATTGGAGGACAATAACAACGAGGACGATTTCCTTTATCCCATTATCCATTTAAAGGGTGACGACATCGAAGTGGCCATGACCCATAGCAGAACGCAGTACAGTGAGGAGTACCACTCCTTTGTGAACGGGCAGCACACCACACAGGGAGGTACGCACCAATCTGCCTTCAGGGAAGCCGTGGTAAAGACCATACGTGATTTCTACGGGAAAAATTATGATGCTTCCGATGTTAGGAAATCGATAATCTCTGCTGTATCCATCAAGGTGATGGAACCTGTTTTTGAGAGCCAGACCAAAACCAAATTGGGTTCGACCGACATGGGAGGAGATTTGCCCACGGTACGGACCTATATCAATGATTTTGTAGGCACCCAATTGGACAATTACCTGCACAAGAATCCAAAGACTGCAGAAGCGCTCCAAAAAAAGATTGTTCAGGCGGAAAAAGAAAGGAAAGAACTTTCGGGAATCCGAAAACTGGCTAGGGACCGTGCTAAAAAGGCAAGCCTTCACAATAAAAAATTGCGTGATTGCCGTGTTCACCTTCAGGATATGAAAAAGGACCGAAGATTGGAATCGACACTTTTTATTACAGAGGGAGATTCTGCTTCTGGATCCATTACAAAATCAAGGGACGTGAACACGCAGGCGGTGTTCAGTTTGAGGGGAAAACCGTTGAACTCCTACGGAATGTCCAAAAAAATCGTGTACGAGAACGAAGAGTTCAATCTACTGCAGGCCGCCCTCAATATCGAGGATTCGATGGAGGAACTCAGATACAATAATATTGTGATCGCCACGGATGCCGATGTGGATGGAATGCACATTCGCTTATTATTGATTACCTTCTTTCTGCAATTTTTCCCGGAATTGATCAAAGAAAACCACTTATATATTCTTCAAACCCCATTGTTCAGGGTGCGCAATAAAAAGGAGACCATTTATTGCTATAGCGACGAGGAAAGAAAACAGGCCATTGAAAAACTCTCCGGAAAGCCAGAAATAACACGATTTAAAGGATTGGGTGAAATATCCCCTGATGAGTTCAAAAACTTTATCGGAGAAGATATTCGTCTGGAACCGGTAATGCTGGACAAGGCCATGAGCATTGACAATCTTTTAAAGTTCTACATGGGCAAAAACACCCCCGATAGGCAAGAATTCATCATCAACAATCTTAAAGTAGAACTGGACCTAGTAGAAGAAAACCAACTATAACCCAAATAAATGCCCCGCTTCTAAATGGAAGAGAATGAAGAACTGAACGATGAAAGTTTAGAAAACCAAGACGAGTCCCAAGATAGCCTGGTAAAGGTGACCGGGATGTACAAGGACTGGTTCTTGGACTACGCTTCGTATGTAATATTGGAGCGCGCCGTACCTGCCATCGAAGATGGATTTAAGCCAGTGCAGCGAAGAATTATGCATTCGCTGAAGGAATTGGACGATGGCCGTTACAACAAAGTGGCCAACGTTGTCGGACATACGATGCAATACCATCCACATGGCGATGCCAGTATTGCCGATGCCATGGTACAAATAGGGCAAAAAGACCTTTTGATCGATACCCAAGGTAACTGGGGAAACATTTTGACGGGCGACGGTGCCGCCGCCCCACGTTATATCGAGGCAAGGCTTTCCAAATTTGCCCTTGAGGTCGTCTATAGCCCAAAAATCACGGAATGGCAACTTTCTTATGATGGTAGAAAAAAGGAACCGGTAAACCTTCCGGTAAAATTCCCGCTGCTTCTGGCCCAAGGTGCCGAAGGTATTGCGGTGGGTCTTTCCACAAAAATATTGCCCCACAACTTCAATGAGTTGATAGATGCCTCCATCAAACATCTCAAAGGAAAGAAATTTACCATTTATCCAGATTTCCCTACGGCGGGCATCATTGATGTGACCAATTACAATGATGGTATGCGTGGTGGCAAGATCAGGGTAAGGGCCAAGATTTCCACTTTGGACAAAAACACTTTGGTCATCAACGAAATACCCTACGGGACCAATACATCCTCATTGATAGATTCCATACTGAAGGCCAACGATAAGGGGAAAATCAAGATAAAAAAGATTGAGGACAACACGGCCGCAGAAGTAGAAATACTGGTACACCTGCCCAATGGTATTTCACCCGATAAAACGATTGATGCACTGTACGCCTTTACCGCCTGCGAATCGTCCATATCGCCCTTGGGCTGCGTTATCGAGGATAACAAACCCTTGTTTATCGGGGTAAAGGAAATGCTGGAAAGATCTACGGACAATACCGTGGAATTACTTAAAGCAGAGCTTCAAATACAGCTGGATGAACTGGAAGAACAGTGGCATTTCTCTTCTTTGGAAAGAATCTTTATTGAGAACAGGATCTATCGCGAAATTGAAGAAGAGGAAACCTGGGAAGGTGTTATTGAAGCCATTGACAAAGGATTAAAGCCACATATTGCCCATTTAAAAAGACCGGTGACCAAAGATGACATTGTTAGGCTGACCGAAATCCGAATCAAAAGAATTTCAAAATTTGATTTAGACAAGGCCCAACAACTCATTGAAAGTTTGGAGGATAGAATTGCACAGACCAAACATCATTTGGAGCATTTGGTGGATTATGCCATTGACTATTTCAAGGAGCTTAAAAAGAAATACGGAGCGGGACGGGAAAGAAAATCCGAGATAAAGATCTTTGATGAGATTGAAGCCACCAAAGTGGTCATCAGAAACACGAAACTTTACGTGAATCGCGAGGAAGGCTTTATCGGCACCTCTTTAAAACGTGATGAATATGTTACTGATTGTAGCGATATCGACGACATTATAGTCTTTACCCAAAAAGGGGAGATGATGGTCACCAAAGTAGATTCCAAGGTGTTTGTCGGGAAAAATATTATCCATGTAGCGGTCTTCAAAAAGAAGGACAAACGGACCATCTACAACATGATCTACAAGAGCATGAAGGGTGGGCCCAGCTACATAAAAAGGTTCAATGTCACCAGTATAACTCGGGACAAGATATATGACCTTGCGGGCGACAAGTCTACCTCCGAGGTATTGTATTTCTCAGCCAATCCAAATGGGGAGGCTGAAGTAGTCACCGTTATGCTGCGACAATCGGGGAGCATCAAAAAATTAAAATGGGACATCGATTTCTCGGACGTTCTTATCAAAGGAAGAACATCGAAAGGAAATTTGGTCACCAAATACCCTGTAAAGCGCATCGAACTCAAAGAAAAGGGGGTGTCCACACTAAAACCTCGAAAAATCTGGTTCGATGATGTAGTGAACCGACTCAATGTTGATGGAAGAGGGGAGCTACTTGGAGAATTCAGAGGTGACGACCTGTTGTTGGTAATAGACCAGAAAGGTATCGTAAAAACCATTCCGCCCGATTTGCTCACACGCTTTAACGACGATATGGTGGTCTTGGAAAAATGGAATCCAGACAAGCCAATTTCGGTGGTACATTATGTAGGGGACAAGGACCGATTTTATCTTAAGCGGTTTTTAGTAGAAAATCCGAACAAGGAGGAGTTGGTCATCGATGAAGACCCTAAATCCTATTTGGAACTCGTATCTACGGATTGGAGGCCTTTATTGGAAATTGAGTTTGTAAAGCCTAGAGGGAAAGATGCCAAGCCCAACCAAGAAGTGGATGTGGAGGACTTTATCGCTGTAAAAGGTATAAAAGCAATTGGAAACCAGCTCACTGCGGATAAGGTGAAAAATATTAATATTTTGGACCCTTTACCATTCGATGAGCCCGAGGAACAGGAAGCTGAGGACATCGAAGTTGTGGATGAAGAAGAAATAGATTCGGATGATAATGATATAGGAACAAAGAATGACAGTTCTGATCAAACTACTTTGTTTTAAAGCTTTTTATGTCTAATTTGGTGCGTTAAGTTACACACCTAAAGCATTACGGTTTAATACATTTTTATGGATTTCACAAACCCGCTGGTATATGGCGTACCAGTCTTTATTGCCTTTATTTTATTAGAATTAACGTATAGCAAAACCCATGATCACGACCACCACGATCTTTACAATTGGAAAGATTTGGCCGCCAGTGGTTTTATGGGCATCGGGTCCGCAATTCTAGGTCCCTTATTTAAAGTAGCTTTTGCGATTCTTCTGTTTGAAGGAACTTACGAACTCTTCAATCCTTTAGTGGATGGGGTAAGGACCAATATCATGGGTTATACATCCTTCGGTTATGCTTGGTATGTGTGGATCTTGTGTCAATTAGGTGATGATTTTACGTATTATTGGTTTCACAGGGCCAATCATGAGGTACGCATTTTGTGGGCGGCTCATATTGTTCACCACTCATCCGACAACTTTAATTTAGGGACGGCAATCCGAAATGGATGGTTCACCATTTTGTACAAGCCCTTCTTTTACATGTGGTTGCCAGCAATTGGTTTCCCTCCAGAAATGGTGGTGGTTTGTTTAGGTATTGAAGCCTTATGGCAATTTCAACTCCATACCGTTTATGTTCCAAAACTTGGGTTTTTAGAGAAAATATTCAACACACATACCATGCACCAGGTACATCACGCCCAAAATGTGGAGTATTTGGACAAAAACCATGGAGGTTTCTTGAATATCTTTGATAAAATGTTCGGTACCTGGAAGGAACTGGACGATGATATTGATGTAAAATACGGTGTGATTCACGCTCCGGAATCATATAATCCGGTAGTGATTCTCACCCATGAATTCAAAGATATCTGGAAGGACGTAAAGAAATCCAAAAAGCTTTCACATAAACTAATGTATATCTTCGGCCCTCCGGGATGGAGCCACGATGGGAGCACGCTTACCGTAAAGCAGCAGCAACGCCTATTTAAAGAGCAAAAGGAAGCCAGTCCGGAACTGGCCTATCAAAGACCAAACTAAAAAATTCATGCCCGCACAGGAATAGTTTAAATCGGGGACCCATTAATCAACTTTATGGGCCGTTCCTTTAAACTTTCGATTATCCCCAACAACATTGTACTCAAAAGTATATGAAGATTCTGTTGTGGTCAATATTTTGATATGAATTGGTTTTTCTTCGGCCTTGTTCTTGGGATTTAAATTTTTAAGGACATATTCACAGTCATTGATCCATCGAATGGAGGAAGAATCCTTTTTTCCTTCAAATTCATCTACTTCCAGGTCCAAGGTTCTGTAGAATGTAGTTTTTTTCTCCTCACCATCTATGGTTGCGGTAAACGTAAATTTACCTGTTTTAAAATCCGTGCAATTACGCTCCGGTGGTTGACCACAGCCAAAAAAAAGCAACACGAGCAATCCTGAAAATAAATACTTTGTCATGTTGCAAAGTAACGGAAAGTACCTGAAAGCATCAATCCTTTTTGCTGTGGTATGTTTCAAAAGTACCGTCGGGATAGAAGATAACTATTTTGGAGGGCTCCTTGGTGCCTGTAGACTTTGTTTTTGCCACATTAAGATCAGATGGAGAGGCTGGTTCCTTTTTCTGTTCCAAGACTTCCTCCTCTATATCGGCCACCTGTTGTTTTGGAAAACTTCCTTCTCCTTTTAGCAACCAATACAGGTCCACCTCTGGATATGCATGGACCAGTTTCATTATAAAATCCAAACTGGGTTTGTTCCTACCGTTCAATAGGTGGGATATGCTCGAACGCTGCACGCCTATTTCATCTGCAAAAGCGGAAACGGACAATTCCAGGTAATCAATTATGGTTTCTATACGAGCTACAATTTCTTTGTTCACAATTGTAAATTAATATAATCCAAAGGTAGTATATTCAGCGCACAAAACATTATAATTACACCATAGTGATTTCAAAAATGTAAAACTATAGGTTGATTTGACACTGTACAAAATATTGAATAATAGTTATTTATGATTGTAATATAAGAACCTGTTTACAATAGTGAAATATAGTACAAACAAACAAATGAATGTTTATGATTGTCACAATTATGATATTTTACGCAGTTACATTTGTAAATTATAGGATGTTTACTTTTGTAAACTTTAATTAAAATCCCAATGGTTGATTATTCATTGCATAAAGAGAAATCCATTCAAGGCAGGTACCTTAACATGGATGCTCTGCAAACTTGTTTTAATAAGCTCGATACGCCTACCGAGACCATTGGCCATTCCGTTGAAGGTATTCCGATAAAGGCCTTCAAATTAGGTTTTGGGGACAGACGTGTTCTTATGTGGTCCCAAATGCACGGCAATGAATCAACTACTACCAAGGCCGTTTGGGATTTGGTCAATTACCTACAATCTAAGGATACTTTGGCGGAAACTATTTCAACGGAGTGCACGCTGATGATAGTTCCCATGCTGAACCCTGACGGGGCAAATATGTACACCCGAGAGAATAGCAACGGAGTGGACCTGAATAGGGATGCCAAAAACCTGACACAACCTGAAAGTATCGCTTTTAGAAAATTGTTTGATTCATTTAAACCGCATTTTTGTTTTAATCTACATGATCAACGTACCCTGTTCAGTGCTGGAAATTCCAATAGGCCTGCAACTGTATCTTTTTTGTCCCCGGCAAGCAACAAGGAGCGACATATCACCCCGAGCCGTGAGGTGGCCATGAAGCTTATTGTGGCCATGGATTCAATGCTGCAGAAAGAGATCCCGGGACAGATAGGCAGGTACGATGATGACTTTAACGATAATTGTATTGGCGATACCTTACAGATGCTAGGGGTCCCCACCATATTATTCGAATCGGGGCATTATCCGCAGGATTATGAGCGCGAAGAGACAAGGAAGCTTATCTTTCTCTCCATGTTGGAGGCATTGAAAACGATAGCACGGGATGAAATCGACACCTACAAAACAGGAGATTATTTTACTATTCCGGGAAACAAAAAGCTGCTTTTTGACGTATTGATAAGCAATCCAGAGGTAGTCAACGCTGCAATTGAACCGGGAAATCGTGTCGGAATTCGATTTAAAGAGGTATTGGATAAAGGAAAGGTTATTTTCAAACTAGAAATAGCCGAAATAGGGAAGCTTGAAGGATTTTACGGACATGAAACCATTGAATGTGTTGATACCAAGGATTTTGGCTTTTCAACCAATCAAAAGCAATTATTGGATTTGATACTGAATATCAATAAATAACGACCGTTTCTCGTTTCTTCTTGCACATTATTTAAAAAATAACCATTTTTATTACGTAAATTTCCTTTTTTAACTACTTTTGCTGCTAAATTTAATGTAATGAACAAAGTTAAGCTAGACGAGATAGATCACCAGATATTGGATATGTTAATAGATAACACCCGTACACCGTTTACGGATATCGCAAAGAAATTGCTGATTTCTGCCGGTACGGTTCATGTCCGAGTCAAAAAAATGGAGGAGTCCGGAATCATAAAAGGTTCCTCACTTACCCTTGACTACGTCAAATTAGGGTACTCCTTTATCGCGTACGTCGGTATTTTCTTGGAAAAAACACATCAGACCAAGTTTGTTTTGGAAAGATTGAGCCAGATTCCCTACGTGACCGTGGCCCACATTACTACCGGAAAATTCAATATTTTCTGTAAAATTCGCGCCAGGGATACCACACACGCCAAAAACATCATTTTTAAGATTGACGATATAGAAGGTATCAGCAGAACGGAAACTATGATTTCCTTGGAGGAGAGCATTAACGACAAGAGACGTTTGATGCACACCATCTTCAACGAGCTGTAATTCCATCAAAAAAATAGATGCTGCTTTCAGAACTTCCATCATCTGAATACAATCCCTTTTACCATACCTATATCATGGCCTTGGGCAATGTGGGTCTGGTCGAAGAATTAACATCAGGAAGGGATGTCTTTTTGTCCCTTTTGGAAGAAATCCCAGAAAAAAAACTTGATTACGCTTACGCCGAGGGCAAATGGTCCTTGGCAGAGGCGTTGTTGCACATATTGGATACCGAAAGGATTTTTCAATATCGTGCCCTTCGAATTGCACGAAACGATAAAACGGAACTGCCGGGGTTTGATCAGGACGAGTACGTGCCGCATTCCAATGCGGCGGAACGGTCCGCTCAGGATTTGATCGAAGAATATGCGGCTGTCAGAAATTCCACGATAGCACTTTTTAAGTCATTGGACGAAACCGCCCTTAAAAGGGTAGGAGTAGTGAGCGGCTCAAAAATGAGCGTAAGGGCAATCGGGTTCATAATCAGCGGGCATCAGTCCCACCATGTAGGTATCTTACGGAAACGATATTTGAACTAGATCAATATTCCTCGTTTTCCATATCCTCAACGGAAGTTTGTAAATCTTCCAAGGAGCCTTCTTCAAAATCCGGAGCAACCAGTTCTTTATCCAGTTCCTTGTCTATGGTCTCTTCAAAATTTGAAATAAATTGTGAGAGGCTCTTACTTATCTTTACCAAATAAATGGTATCCGTTGTTCTAACCTCTACAGCTTCGATGATTTCCCCATCCGGTTTTTTAATGGTGATAATGTCGTCGTCTCCATATCCGTAGGGATAGGTGTCGATTAAAATGGCCGCGACCTTGTGGTCCAATTTTTTGTAATCTATCAAAATCCGTCTCATAATGGTCCTGTGTTAAAAGCATTCCTAAACTAGGAATTTTTGAATTTGAAGGATTCAAATAGTTGTAAACCAATGTAAAAAGTATACGAAACGATTATTCGTGGTAGTAAGCAAATGCCTTTTGAAACATTTCTTCGGGAATCTTGATATCGGTGACCGCATCGCCAATGGATTGAAGCAGTACAAAATTTACATTCCCATGGGAATTCTTTTTATCGTACTTCAGTAATTTTAGAATGGTATCGATATCCTTCTGGCTAAACTCTACTTTTTCAAAATGGACCAAAAAAGCTTTCTTGATTTCCTCCAAGGATACTTTGGAAAGTCCCCTTAGCTCGTGCGATAAATAGGCCTCCAGAATCATGCCTATGGCTATCGCCTCACCGTGCAACAGCGTTTTTTTGTGGTCGCTTTCCAAAAAATACGATTCAATGGCGTGGCCCAAGGTATGTCCAAAATTTAAAATTTTCCGCAATCCTTGTTCTGTAGGGTCCTGCAGTACGACTTCATTTTTAATGCCAATGGACTTTTGAATGCAGGAAGCCTCGGTAAAATTGCCTTCGGCAATGAGGTCGTTCCAGTAACTTTTGTCCTTGATAAGCCCGTGTTTCAACATTTCGGCATATCCGCTTTTTAATTGTCGTTCATCCAGCGTTTCCAAAAATTCAGGAAAAACAAGAACCATTTGCGGTTGATTGATCACGCCTATCTGGTTTTTTAGCGAACCTAGGTCCACACCGGTCTTGCCTCCAACGGAGGCGTCCACCATGGAGAGCAGGGTGGTAGGGATGTTTATAAAATCAATGCCCCGCTTAAAGGTGGATGCTACAAATCCGCCCAAATCGGTAAGCACACCGCCCCCTAAATTGATCAACAAACTCTTGCGGTCCCCGTCCATATTGGAGAGGTCCTCCCAAAGTTGCAAGCAGGTATGGATATGCTTGTTTTCTTCCCCTGACCTTATTTCCAATATGTAATCTACCGGACCGTTGAATTTTTTCTTAAAAATGGGAAAACAATGTTGTTTGGTGTTCTCATCCACCAAAAGAAATATTTTGGAGTAACTGTTTTTAACAACATGCTGGTTAAGAGCAGCTTCTGCCAATTCGTTGATGTGTACCTCGTAGGACTGTGATTTAACCGATTCCATAAATTCAATTACACCGCTAAATAAAGATTATTTTTATATATACTGTTCTAGTTTGCGTACTTATCTTTGAATCTTTAATGGATATCAAAGAATGCGACCTAATTTTGAGAATACTGCAATAGCTTTTGAGCTAAAATCTGACTCGCAGTTGGAGCGAGCCTACTTTCTTTTTAAAATGATCTCTATGGAGCCATTGGTTCGGATTGGAACCGCAATGACCAATTTTGCCATCAAGGCACATCTTCCGGTGGAGGGGCTGATAAGGGCCACGGTATTCGACCATTTTTGTGGAGGTGTGAACGAAGAAGACTGTCTTCCCATAATCGATAACATGTACGGGAACGGGGTGTATTCCATTTTGGATTATTCGGCCGAAGGAAAATCCGTGGACAATCAGTTCGATTTTACCATGGAAAAAACCTTGGAGATCCTTGATTTTGTAAAGGAGAAAGATGCCATGCCCTTTGCGGTTTTCAAACCTACGGGTTTCGGACGTTTTAAATTATTCGAAAAAGTGACCGCAGGTGTGGAATTGACGAAAGATGAGAAAGCGGAGTGGGGCAGGATTGTAAACAGGTTTGAGAAGGTTTGCCAAAAAGCACATCAGTTGGATGTTGCGTTATTGATCGATGCCGAAGAAAGTTGGATGCAAGAGGCCGCTGATGATCTGGTTTTGGAAATGATGCGCAAATACAATAAAGAAAAGGCCGTTGTTTTCAATACTTTTCAAATGTATCGCTGGGACCGAATGGGATATATCGTGAAGCTTCACAAATTGGCGGAGGAAGAAGGATTCAAAATAGGGGCCAAGGTAGTCCGTGGTGCCTATATGGAAAAGGAGAACGATAGGGCCGAAGAGAAAGAATACAAAAGCCCCATTTGTGAAAACAAGAGGCTGACAGATGAAAATTTTGATGCCGCCATTGATTATATGATGGAGAACTTGGGATACTTTACTATTTTTGCGGGTACGCACAACGAGAAAAGTACGCTTCGCTTGGTGGATTTAATGGAGGAACGGGGCATTGACTCCAACGATGACCGTATTTGGTTTGGACAGTTGTTCGGAATGAGCGACCACATTACCTACAACTTGGCCGCCCATGGATATAACTCTGTAAAGTACATACCCTACGGGCCTGTGAGGGACGTAATGCCCTATTTGATCAGAAGGGCGGAGGAGAATACTTCGGTCGCTGGGCAAACCTCACGGGAACTGGCTTTGATTACCAAAGAACGGAAGCGCAGGAAGTTGGATTCTTAACGCTTCGCTTATCTAAAATATTTTCTTCCCTAATTCAGGTATTCCACCTAAAAATAAATACTGATTTATAAATCAGACTTCATATTTATAAATCCCATAGATCTTCATTTGCAGTTTTTGTCTTTTGTGGGGACATTTAGTCCATGCAAATTTTGGCAAAAGAAATGATTAAGGCTTTCCTCTACATAATGGGTTATTTCCCATGGGAAATTGGCGATATTTTGTATGGAATAATCATAATTACCATTCTCGTCATTATGGTATACATATCTGGGCAATGCTCGAATATGGAAAATGTCATGTTGATTATAAAGAGGGAACAACAGTTTAGAAAAGAAATAAGTGTTCATTGAATAAAAAGGTGAAGAAATTGCTAACGCCATTCACAATTTCTAATCCTAATTTTAACTTTGAGTGGCATAACTTAAAAAAATATTTTTATGAAAAAAATTGATTCTTCAAATATGGAAAAATTGCATGGTGGCGGTTTGTCAAAATGTGAGATTGGTGTTATCGGAGGTTGTTTTATTTCCGGGGCTGCATTTACCATGGCGCTTGGGCCAGTTGGTGCTCTATGGGGAGTAGCCTGTTCGTTAACGGCTGCTGCGTCGGACACATGTGAAGGAAAATGAGAAATCTTAGCAAATATCGATTCCTTTCTTTAAGGAATCGATATTTGTAATCCACTAAAAAATTATATGTAAGAATATTTTATGAAAGATTTAAACAAAAATAAGCTTATTGACAAATTAGAGCTTTTTAACGAGGAGTATACTTTAGAAGGAGATTCAATTATCATTAAAGTAAGTAAATCGCTTAGTTTATGTGTAACATTTGTCGAAGGTAAGATTATTATGGAAGGTAAATTAACGCGTCTAAATTTTTTGACAGGATTAATTAAACTAAATATGAATAGTCTTTATTCATATACTTCCATGCTTCCGATATTTGCAACTTTGCTAGTGATTTATTTATTGATATTATATTCATGGAAGGATTTACAGATAAACAATAATCATTTGGCTTTTTTAACCTCAGTACTTATTATAATTTTCTGTTGGACTATTGTTTCATTACTTCATTTTTATTCCAGTTTTTATTTTAAGAAGTTACAAATATCCAATTGGTTAAGTCAAAATTAGATGTCTGTTTTAGCTTCAAAAAACTTTGGTCTGGCAAAAAACAGCCCAGTAAGATTTATTTTACTTGTAGGATTGTATCTATCCCTCACGTATATTTCGAACATAATTCTATATGACAAGGAATTTTTGATTAATCTTGTTGGTAGAGATTTTGAAAACTTTTTAAAAGTAAGAAAGCAAATTGATACTTTTGGTTATTTTTTAATACCCGTTTTCTTTCTATGTAAAATTTTGCTTATATCCTTTATACTTGATTTTGGCTGCTATCTTTATGGCAAGGAAATTGATTATAAGGCTCTCTTTGGTATTGTCGTTAAGGCTGAATATATTTTACTATTACCGGTATTATTTAAAACTATTTGGTTTTCTTATTTTCAAAAAAATTATGACCTAAAAGACCTACAGCTTTTTTACCCATTATCATTATCAAATTTAGTGGAATATAAGGATTTGGGTATTTGGTGGATTTACCCTTTGCAAATAATCAATGTTTTTGAAGTTTTTTATTGGATCATCCTTGCTTATAATTTAGATAAAACGTTAAAGACCCCTGAAAATAAGAATACCGGGATAAAAATTGTTGCAAGCAGTTATGGTGTAGGACTATTGATTTGGGTAATCAGTGTCATGTTTTTTACCTTAAATTTAAATTAAAATGCGAAAAAAGTATATTCTTTTTTTTGTTATAATGTCAGTTTTTGGTTTGTTATCATATTTCATTTACGGCATTGTAGTTAAAGTCGGCGAAAAAAACACCATTGCCCAACAGTTAAAAACCGTCCCAGTATTTGAACTGCTGACAGTAAATCAAAAAGTTTTTACCAATCGTAATCTTAAACCAAACTTGTATACGGTATTCCTGTATTTTAACAGTGAATGTGAATTTTGCCAACACGAGGCGCAAAGCATTAGTGAAAATTTGAATCAATTTAAAGACGTACAAATCTTATTTGTTTCAACTGAATCCCTTGGAGCCGTTCAACAATTTTCTGAACATTATAATCTACACAATAAACAAAACATCACCTTCCTTCAGGATAAGGATGGTTTATTTAATACGCTGTTTGATGCCACGACAATTCCATACATTTTGATTTATGATAAAAATCAAAAACTCATCAAAAAACATAAAGGGCAACTAAATGCTAATGGAATATTAAGAGCGTTGCATGGTGATGGCTGAGAAAGTAACGATATCCCGTAAGTTGATAGAGCAAACATTTGTATTACAGCAGGATCAATCAGATTGCGGTGTTGCGTGTTTATTATCACTCATCCAATTTTACGACGGTTCGAGCTCCTTGGAAAAGCTACGCGAGCTGAGTGGAACAACCAAGCAAGGAACCACACTGTTGGGGTTATTTCAGGCTGCCAATCAATTGGAGTTTACGGCACAAGGCAACGAAGCGGATACCCAAGCCCTAATAGACCATGGAGAGCCTTTAATATTACACGTTGTCATTGAAGGTCGTTTACAGCATTATATAGTTTGCTATGGGTATATCAATGGCAAGTTTATCATTGGTGACCCAGCAAAGGGTATCTTAAACTATACCAGGGAAGAATTGGAATCCATCTGGAAGTCCGAAACTTGCTTAACATTAACACCAAAAGAGACTTTTGTAAAAAAAGAAACAAAAAGAAACGACAGAAAACAATGGTTTTTAAAACTGTTGAAAGAAGATTACAGGATTTTGTCATTTAGTGTATTGCTTGGGGTGGGAATTGCGATTCTTGGAATGGCAATGGCCATTTTCTCTCAAAAGATGATCGATGACATTTTACCCGCAAAAGATATCAACAAACTTATTACTGGTGTAGCGTTGGTTGCTTTTCTATTGTTGGTAAGAGTATTATTAACAGCTTTAAGGGATTATTTTTTAATCCGCCAAACAAGAGATTTTAATAATCGCATTATAGACAGTTTTTACTCGTCACTATTAAATCTTCCAAAGCCTTTTTTTGACACTCGTAAAATTGGTGAATTAGTAGCACGTCTTAATGATACCCAACGTGTACAACGTGTTATCAGTCAAATTGTAGGCAATGTGGTTATCAATGCGTTGGTAGCCATAGTGTCCCTAATCTTTTTGTTTTACTATTCTTGGCAAACGGGCTTAATAGCTTTCATTAGCTTACCATTCTATTTTATCTTAATTTATCGCTTTAACAAACGTATTATCAACGCACAAAAGGAAGTAATGCAAAGTTATGCTTTCAGTGAGAGCAACTACATCACCACAATGCAGGGTATAGCAGCAATAAAAAATAAAAATGGGCAGCCCATTTTTCAAAAAATCAACCAACTTATATATGGTAACTATCAGGAAAAAGCTTTTGATCTTGGCAAAATAAATGTACGCTTATCAATATTCTCAGGTGTTTTTAGTGTATTATTTTTAATTGGGGTTTTAACGTATTCAGCTATCCATGTCTATGAAGATACCATGCAGTTGGGTGAATTAATGGCAATATTGGGTATTGCCGGTAGTTTGTTGCCTTCAATAGCGAGTTTAGCATTAATCACTATTCCCATAAACGAGGCCAAAGTGGCCTTTAATAGAATGTATGAGTTTGCTTCTGTAAAAAAAGAAAGTGCAGGAAGTTTGGATATTGAAGAATTTAAATGCCTTGAAATTACAAACTTATCCTTCCGTTTTGCAGGTAGAAGTCAGTTATTGAAAAGCATTAGTCTTACAATCAATAAAAACGAATGTGTTGCTATTGTTGGGGAAAGCGGAAGTGGTAAAAGTACATTGGGACAAATACTTCAAAAATTTTATCCATTCGAAAATGGGGCGATAATCGTAAATAATCAATATAACCTTACCGAAATAAACACAAAAGATTGGCGTAACATTTTGGGCGTTGTACCTCAAGATGTTACCATTTTTGGAGGTAATGTCATTTCCAATATCCTTTTAGGAAAAGAAGATAATCCTGATAATATTGTAAAATTTTGTCGAGATTATGGTTTTGAGAATTTTATCAACTCTTTACCTCAAGGCTATACTACAATTCTTGGGGAGGAGGGTATCAATCTTTCCGGCGGGCAAAAACAAGTCATTGCCTTAATGCGTGCTTTATACAAAAAACCGCAAGTACTATTGTTAGATGAATTTACATCTGCAATGGATAGAAAAACAGAGCAGTTTGTGTTGAACTTACTCAATAAATTAAAATCTGAATTAACCGTGATTTTTATCTCTCACAGACTACATTCCTTACCCAAAATTACGCATAAAATCTATGTTATAGAAGACGGTATTGTTTCGGATTCTGGAAATCATGGCAAGCTAATGGAGTCAAAAAACTTCTACAGCGATTTTTGGACCGAACTAAAGCAAAATATGCCGAGTCTCATAGATTAGGAATAAGGTCTTAATTTTCTTTTGCAAGATTTAACATGTTAGGTCCCCCTCCACTCATCCTCCAAAACCTTCTTAAAAAACACCCCTGGCGTTACCCCAGTTTTATCTTTAAACGTTTTTGTAAAAACGTTTAGGGAGTTAAATCCATACATTTCGGCTATCTGAATCATAGATTTGGTTTTGACTATCTCCGGATTTTCCTTTACATGATTTATCGCATAAGTAATCCGAACATCTTTTAGGTAACTTGCAAAGTTTTTATTCTTATAAGCGTTGATTACCTTGGATAAATAGGAACTATTGGTATTTAGCTCTTTTGCCAAGGACTGCTGTGTCAACGAATTTTCCAAAAACCCTTCCTTCTTTTCCCAATCATCAAGACTTTGCAAAACTTTGGAGACCGTATCCTCATCCAATTGATCATTACTTTCCTTTGAGACATCGGTTTTTTCAAGTGTTAGACTGCCACCCATTAAACGAGCCAGCCGATTTTTCGTCCTTTTGTATTTTATAAAATAGGCCGTCAAACCTATAAGCATACATCCGCACATTACATATAACCATGTCAGCCACTTGGATTTCGACGATATAATGTTTCCCAGCAATTCTTTTTCTTCCTCTTGCATAGGGAGGTCAAACTTTTTTAGGGTTATCTCACGTAGGTTTTTTTGAGTGATCAAGAGTAAACTGTCATAATAAACAACCCTGTTTAAATAGTGGTCGGCCAAACCGGTATTTCCATCGTTTACTGCTTCCTTTAAGAGAAAGTGGTAAACTTCATTGGAGTTATCATATAGAGGATAATTGAATTTTTTCATTATGCTATCGTACGATTCAAAATACTCTTTTTTGCCATTCAAATTGCCTAGCTTACCCTCTATCATGCCAAGGTAAAATTGAGTATCGGCTTTAGATGTCCCTTTTTCATCTTTTACATAATACTCTAGTACCTTTTTTGCTTTAACAATATCACCAGCATAGTATTCTAATTGTGCTTTAAGTACTTTAAGTCCAGAAACAATCGAAACTCTATTTAATCCTTTGGAAATTTCTAAAGCCTGATTAGCGTATGCATGGGCAGAATCAATTTCCATATTGTAAGCATAACATCTTGCGGTTCTTGACAGGATATCCAATTTTAAATCGTCGTATTCTATTAGTTCATCTCGATTTTCTTCTAAAAATCTCAAAGTTCTTTTTTGAAGTAAAATAGCTTCACTTTCCTGTCCAAATTCAGCCTTTATACTCGCCAGAATAGACAATGTTCTGATAGTTAAATCTTTATTGTTGGTTTTTTTTGAGTAATCAAAACTTTTAATAAAAGCATCTACTGCTCTTTCATCTTGATAATTTTGATATAAAATACTAGCCTTAGTGTAAAAAGCTAAAGACATGAACTTCTCAAATTGTCTTAAGTCTTTGTTTTTGATTTTTTTGGCTATATTAATTGACGAGTCCAAACTTTGCAAACTTTCTGGAAAGCCAAGATTATATGAGTGAAGTCGATGCGCCTGAGCTAATTCCAAAGTATCTTGATTATTTTTGGCTTTTTCTACATAAACAGAAAAGGCATTTTCCAGATAAAGAGAATCGGCATCGGAAACCATAATGTCATAGAGTTCATCATAGGTAAGGTTGGATAAATCTCCCGAATAGGTGTCCTTGTTTTGAGCCCAGCAGAAAACCGCACTGCTAAGAAGAAGGCATAGAGTTAATTTAAATTCTTTGACCAAAACAAATTTCATACTAGATTAAAGTTAAAAAGTAGGAAATATATGCTTTTGAAAATAAAAATTCACCTGTTAATTGATGTATGGTCCATATGAGTTGACCAATGCCTTGCAGATATCATCAATCGATTTCCTTCACGCTTTGTAATGTGACCCCATCCTCACAATTCTTGGCGAGCAATTCCAATTCCTCACCCTTGTACTCATGGGAAATGTAATACGTTTTGCATGGTTCGGATTTGGTGTCGCTCTTGCCAAAATCTACATGGCCATCTTTTAAAAACGATTGAATCAATAAGGTATCCTGGTATTGTTTTGGAACAGACCCCGAAAAGGAAAAAGGTTTGGAGCGCATGTCCTTGAGCACCCTACAATTTGGCAAATAGCAGAAATCCAATCCCTCTTCACCTGATTTTTTCTTCAAGATAAAAACCAAAAATATCAATCCAATGGACAGTCCAACCAAGTACCATCCCAATCGTTTTAAAAATGCCATTCAAGTTAAAAAATAAGAAAGTTAATATCGTTATAGCTTAGGCCAAACCAATCGCCCACAGATTTGTTGGTCAGAATACCATGGTACATATACAGGCCGTTGCGTAATCCTTTGTCAAATCGGAGAGAATGTTCAAGCCCGCCTTCTTCCCCAATTTTCAATAAATATGGGGTAAAAATGTTACTGATGGAGACGGAGGATGTCCGAGGATATCGGGATGGAATATTGGGCACACAGTAGTGTACAACACCATATTTTTCAAAGGTGGGTTTGGTGTGGGATGTCACTTCCGAAGTTTCAAAACAGCCTCCCATATCAATGCTCACATCAATAATCACAGCTCCTTTTTTCATATTTTCCACCATTGAGCTCGAAACCACAACGGGCGAACGGTCTTTGCCCCGTGTGGCGCCAATGGCAACATCGCAGCGCTTTAAGGACTTTATCAAATTTTTAGGCTGCACTGTAGAAGTGTACAAGGTTTGGTTCAAGTTGGTCTGTAGGTTGCGGAGCTTACTGATGGAGTTGTCAAAAACCTTGACATTGGCCCCGAGCCCTAAAGCCGACCGCGCCGCAAATTCCCCTACGGTACCTGCACCTATGATCACGACTTCCACTGGGGGCACACCACTGATGTTCCCGAACATCAACCCATTGCCCGTATTGGGGTTGGACATCAGTTCCGAAGCGATCAAAATCGAAGATATCCCGGCAATCTCGCTCAACGACCGTACGGCAGGGTAGTTGCCATCATCATCACGGATGTATTCAAAAGCAATGGCGGTAAGCCTTTTTTTGGCCATTACCTCAAAATAATCCTTTTTCTGGGTCTTTATCTGCAGGGCAGAGATCACGATAGTCTGCGGATTTATAAAATCAATTTCCGAAAGCGTAGGAGGCTCCACCTTTAAAATAATAGGGCAGGAGAATACTTTCTTGGTGTCCCTGGTAATCTCGGCCCCTGCATTGGTATAATCCAAATCTGAAAAATTGGCCCCCTCACCGGCACCTGACTCTATAAGTACCCGATGCCCATGTGCCGTAATGGCATTGACAGCATCCGGTGTAAGACATACCCGCTTTTCTTGATATTGGTTTTCCTTGGGGATACCAATAAAAAGTTCTCCTTTTTGTTTTACGATCTCCAGGGTTTCTTCTTGGGGCAGCAATTGCTGTTTGCTAAAAGGCGAGGAAGTTTGGCTCATAAGGGGTAAATCTATTCAAAATACCATGAGGTATCTGAGCAAATTTACATTTTTTTTGAAACGGTCTTTTGACGCCGTTCCAGTTTCTCGCGTTCCTTGCGCAATTCTTCTTTCTCCTTCAGTATTTGAAGTTCGGTATCCATAGCGTCCAAGTCGATGCCATGCACGTGCTTGTCCACCAGTTTTATCCTGATAAAATATACCACAGGTACAACCACCATGGTAACAGCCACAACATAGAGGATTTCGTTCTCATCAATTCGCTCACTATTGGAGTAGTTTAATGCAGTGAACAATTGAAAACTGTACATAGACAACGGTATTAAAATGGCATGGTACCACCAGTTTTTGGAAGTCACAAACCAAATCACCAATAGTAATAAGGGAACAAACTTGTTAAAGTAATAATAGATGGCGGTAGCTACCTCACCAAAATTATTCTCTTTGAACTCGATTCCAAAATAGGTCCAAGTTGTACTACCGGGGGGGATAGGAAGATATTTGTAACAATAAAACAATAAGGGAGTTATTGCAATTATAAACGCAACAGCACCTTCTATTATAAATCGTTTTCTTACCGTAGACTTTTTGCTCATCACTTTTGTAAACTCAAAAAATCCAGGAATATTGTAAAAAAATAACCCCTTCTTATAAAAAAAGGGGTTAAGCGGTTGTTGGATAAGAAGTTAAACTTAGATTCTAACTAGCTTCTTCTTCTCAATGCTTACTGTTTGATTGTCGTCAAAGGTAACTGTAGTAGATACAGCGGTCATTGCCAAAAATGCAACAGCTAGCAATCCAAAAAAAACTTTTTTAGTGTTCATCGTAAAAGAGTTTTTGGTTAATAAATGAATTCATTCACAGAACAAATGTAGGAAAATATCTCAACTATCCCTACCATTAATCGATAAAATTTGTTTTTTAACGTAAAAAATAAACGCTTTATCGAAAATGACTTGCTCTGTACAATAATTGCTTTTGAAGATAGAGTGATTGACCTTTAAGAAATATTTAACTCGATTGAACGTGTGTTTTCCTCGATAAAGCGCAGGAATATGCCCACGGAATCATCGGGCAACAGCGATGAAATTTTTTCCGGCCATTCTATAAACAACCAGGCGCCTGAATTCAAGTAATCCTCAAATCCCATATCCAGCGCCTCCATTTCATCGTTGATTCGGTAAAAATCAAAATGATAGGCCAATGGGGCATCATTATGTCCGGAATATTCATTAACGAGCCCAAAAGTAGGGCTATTGGCCACATCTCCGGCACCGAGTTCTAGTACCATAGCTTTGATCAAGGTGGTTTTGCCCACTCCCATGTCGCCATAAAAACAAAGGACTTTGTTCGGGACTTCTTGTAGTAATTCCTTGGCTACATCTTTAATTTGTCCCAGTTGAAAGGTTTTTTTCAAAATCATATTTATTTAGGGTCCAAAACTACAAACGGAACGATCATTTCTTCCAAAGACACGCCCCCGTGCTGATAGGTGTTTCTGTAATATCCCACATAGTGGTTATAGTTGTTAGGGTACGCAAAAAAGAGATCGTTCTTGGCAAAGATATAACTGCTGCTCAGGTTGATATTGGGCAAATGGATTTCTTGCGGATTCTTCGTGGCAAGCACATCCTTGTCCTGATAGGTCAAGCTCTTACCGGTTTTGTAGCGCAAGTTCAAACTGGTTTCCCTGTCCCCGATTACTTTGGAGGGCTGTTTTACGTTGATGGTCCCATGATCCGTGGTCAATATCAGCTTCATACCAAGATTTTGTGCCTGTTGAATGATTTCCAACAAGGGAGAGTTTTTGAACCAGCTCAGCGTTAGAGATCTATAGGCCTTATCGTTGGATGCCAGTTCCTTTACCACTTCCATTTCGGTCTTGGAATGGGAGAGCATATCCACGAAATTATAGACGACCACTGTAAGGTCGTTGTCCTTTTGCGACTTGAAATTTTGGGCCAGTTGTTTCCCCTGTTTCAGGTTGTTTATTTTATGGTATTCCCAATTGAAACTGAATCCCAATCGCTTGAGCTGTTCCCCTAAAAAATCGGACTCAAAAAGATTTTTCCCCCCATCATCCGTATCGTTTTTCCACCAATCCGGATATCTTTTTTCCATTTCGGAGGGCATCAGGCCCGAAAAAAGGGCGTTACGGGCATATTGTGTAGCCGTGGGCAGAATACTGAAATAAGCACATTCCTGCTTTTTCTTGTAATGGACGGAGAGGGTTTTCTCAAAGGCCAGCCATTGGTCGTACCTTAAATTATCGATGACCACCAATAGCGTTTTGTTGTCTTCCAGTTCGGGTTGGATTTTATTTTTGAAAAGCGTGTGCGACATTACCGGGGCATCCCCATCTTGGAACCAGCTTTTGTAATTTTTGTCTATGAATTTACTGAACTGTGCATTGGCCTCCACCTTTTGGGATTCCAATATCTCGAACATCCCAGAATCTTCGATTTGTTCCAGCTCCAGTTCCCAATAGATCAATTTTTTGTAAAGTTCCACCCATTCCTCATAAGTGTTTATCATGGAAAGGTCCATGGCAATTTTTCGAAATTCCTGTTGGTAGTTCGCCGTGGTTTTTTCCGACACCAAACGGGAGTTGTCCAAGCTCTTTTTCAATGAGAGCAGAATTTGATTAGGATTGACAGGTTTTATAAGATAGTCGGCGATTTTGGACCCAATGGCCTCGTCCATAATGTATTCCTCTTCACTTTTGGTGATCATTACCACGGGGATGGAAGCATCATATTTTTTTATCTCGGTAAGGGTTTCCAAACCGGATAGGCCGGGCATATTCTCGTCCAAAAAAACAATATCGAAAAACGTTTCCTTGATCTCCTCAATGGCATCTTGTCCACTCTGGCTGGTGACCACTTTGTAGTTCTTGCTTTCAAGAAATAATATATGTGGTTTTAGAAGGTCTATCTCATCATCGACCCAAAGAATTGTTATCTTGTTCATATAGTAGTTATCTTTGTGGGAATTAAAACAAAAATCCTTGGTAAAAACCAATAAACTTAATGTTTTCAACGATCCAATTTACGGTTTTATTGGAACTCCCAACGAACTAATCTTTAGTCTAATCGCGCATCCTTACTTTCAAAGGCTGAGGAGAATTTCCCAAATGGGGCTTTCTTTCTTGGTATATCCAGGTGCGCACCACACCCGGTTCCACCACGCTTTGGGAAGCATGCATTTGATGACGAAGGCCATACAGGTCCTGAGGCTAAAAGAAGTAGAAATAACTACTGAGGAAGAAAAAGGCCTGTTGTGCGCCATTTTGCTTCACGATATTGGCCATGGACCATTTTCGCATGCACTGGAAGGTTTTGTGGCCAAGGAAATAAGCCACGAAAAAATTTCCCTTCGATTTATGATGGAGTTGAACAAGGAGTTTAATGGCGAACTGGATGTGGCAATCTCGATTTTTCGGGGGGACTATCCCAAACCATTTCTGAACCAACTCGTGTCCAGTCAATTGGACATGGACCGTTTGGATTACCTGAAGAGGGACAGTTTTTATTCTGGTGTCACGGAAGGGAACATCAATTCGGAGCGCCTCATTTCCATGCTGAACGTTGTGGAAGGCAATCTGGTAGTGGAGGAGAAGGCCATTTATGCCGTCGAAAAATTCTTGATGGCACGCAGGTTCATGTACTGGCAGGTATATCTTCATAAAACAGGATTAGTAGCGGAACAACTATTGGTCCGGATCATGCAACGAGCAAGATTGCTTTTGATTGAAGGGGAGCAACTTCCGGCAAGCCAGTCCTTGTTGTTTTTTCTGAAAAATAATGGGTCACTGGATTTTGGGGCCGAGGTTTTGGAAACTTTTGCCGAACTGGACGATATCGATATCCTAGGGGCTTTGAAAAACTGGCAGCATCACGATGATTTTGTGCTTTCCAAGCTCTGTAAAATGATCTTGGACAGGAAACTTTTGCACGTAAAAGTGAAAAAGAAACCAATGCCAGATGAAAAAATCAAGGAAAAATTGGATTGGATCATGGAAAAGCATGATCTTACACTTGAAGAAGCCTCCAATTTTGTGTTTCAGGGAGAAATCTCCAACAAAGCCTACAGCAAAGAAAAGGCCATTCAAATTTTAAAAAAGAACGGAAGAATTTCAGATGTTTTAAAGGAGTCGGACCAACTTAGCCTAAAAGCATTGGCCAAAACCGTCACCAAATATTATAGCTGTTATCCAAAGAAAGCCGTTTGACAAATTTTGTTACTTTTGCACCAATGAAATTTACAGCTACCCAAATTGCCGGAATCTTAGAGGGGGAAGTTGAGGGAAATCCTCAAATCGCTGTCCATAAATTGTCGAAAATTGAAGAGGGCGAACAAGGTTCTTTGACCTTTTTGGCCAATCCAAAATACACATCCTATATATATTCCACTAAGGCATCCATTACCATAGTAAATAAAGACTTTGTCCCTGAACAATCACTGTCCACTACATTGATCAAAGTGGACGACGCCTATAAATCCTTTTCCAAATTGTTGGAGTACTACAATCAGGTCAAAAACAATAAGGTAGGAATTGAAAACCCGTGCCATGTTTCGCAAAGCGCAAAATATGGAGAGGGCTTTTATCTTGGTGCTTTTGCCTATTTGGGCGAAAACGTTACCATTGGCGACAACGTCAAAATTTATCCCAACGCCTACATTGGCGACAATGTGATCATAGGAAACAACGTGATTGTGTTCGCTGGGGCAAAAATATATTCGGAAACCGTTATTGGCAACAACTGTGTTGTACATGGAGGAGCCATTATCGGTGCGGATGGATTTGGATTTACCCCAAATTCGAACGGAGAATACAGCAAGGTACCTCAAACAGGAAATGTCATCATTGAAGACAATGTGGACATTGGAGCGGGTACCACCATTGACCGTGCAACGCTCGGTTCCACGATATTGAGAAAAGGTGTGAAATTGGATAATCAGATCCAAATAGCGCACAATGTGGAAATTGGTGAAAATACTGCCATAGCGGCCCAAACCGGGGTTGCAGGCTCCACCAAGATAGGGAAAAACTGTCTGATCGGCGGGCAAGTAGGTATCGTAGGGCACATCACCATTGGTGATAGGGTCCGCATACAGGCCCAATCCGGAATCGGAAGAAACGTTAAAGATGACGAAGTGCTCCAAGGATCGCCAGCCTTGAACTATGGGGACTTCAACAAATCATATGTACACTTTAAGAATTTGCCGAAGTTGGCAAATCAAATCTCCAACCTAGAAAAAAAAGTTGAAGGTGAGCAAACCAAGTAACAAACAACGCACCATAGCCAAAAAAGTAACGCTACAAGGTGTAGGACTGCATACAGGCGAAAACGTGACCATGAGCTTTCTTCCAGCAGATGCAAACCATGGGTATGCATTCAAAAGAATTGATTTGGAAGGTGAACCCATAATCGAGGCGGATGCCAATTATGTGGTAAATACCCAGAGGGGAACCAATTTGGAGAAGAACGGCGTAAAGATCCATACTTCCGAACATGTACTCGCTGCACTGGTGGGATTGGATATTGACAATGTTCTGATTGAACTGGATGCACCGGAGCCTCCAATTATGGACGGTTCTTCCAAGTTTTTTGTGCAAGCTTTGGAAGAAGCTGGCATTGTGGAACAAGACCAAGAGCGTGAAGAATATGTGGTAAAAGATGTGATATCCTATAAAGATGAAACCACCGGAAGCGAAATCACTATAATCCCTGCGGACGAATACCAAGTGACCACGATGGTGGATTTTGGAACAAAGGTTTTGGGCACTCAAAATGCGACTTTGGAAAAAATGTCCGATTTTAAAGAGGAAATAGCAGATTCACGTACCTTCAGTTTTCTTCATGAGCTAGAAATGCTGTTGGAAAACGGTCTGATCAAGGGAGGCGACCTCAATAATGCCATTGTTTATGTGGACAAGGAAATATCCGAATCCACCATGAAAAAATTGGAAAAGGCCTTCAACAAGAAAAAACTTTCGGTAAAACCCAACGGTATTTTGGATAACCTCACACTTCACCATCCAAACGAAGCGGCACGTCACAAGTTGTTGGATGTTATCGGAGATCTTGCCTTGGCCGGTACACGTATCAAGGGAAAAGTGATTGCCAATAAACCCGGGCATTTTGTAAATACACAATTTGCAAAGAAACTTTCCAAAATAGCCAAAATCGAAAAAAGGAACAAGGTCCCCAGCTATGATCTGCACCAAGAACCTTTGATGGACGTGAACCAAATAATGGAGCGCCTGCCGCACCGTCCACCCTTCCTTTTGGTCGATAAGATATTGGAACTCTCCGACACGCATGTGGTGGGAGTCAAAAACGTGACGATGAACGAACCATTTTTCGTAGGTCACTTTCCAGGAGCACCTGTTATGCCCGGCGTACTCCAAGTTGAGGCCATGGCCCAAACTGGAGGAATCCTTGTGCTCAGCACGGTTCCCGACCCGGAGAACTACCTTACCTTTTTTATGAAGATTGATAAGGTGAAATTTAAACAACAGGTAGTTCCGGGAGACACTTTAATATTTAAATGCGATTTGATATCTCCCATACGTAGGGGAATTTGCCACATGCAGGCCTATGCGTACGCCAACGGAAAATTGGTTTCCGAGGCGGAGTTGATGGCACAGATCGTAAAAACAAAAAATACAGATTCGTAGATGAACCAACCTCTAGCATATGTACATCCAGGAGCAAAAATCGCCAAAAATGTGGTGATCGAACCCTTCACGACCATACATAATAATGTAACCATCGGAGAGGGAACTTGGATAGGTTCCAATGTAACCATTATGGAAGGTGCCAGAATCGGGAAAAACTGCAGTATTTTTCCAGGGGCCGTCATTTCCGCAATGCCTCAAGACCTTAAATATCAGGGTGAGGAGACAACAGTTGTAATTGGTGACAATACAACAATCAGGGAATGTGCCACGATTAACAAAGGTACTTCCGATAGGATGAAAACGGTGATAGGAAATAATTGTCTGATTATGGCCTATTGCCATGTCGCACACGATTGTTTTGTGGGCGATGGCTGTATCTTCAGTAACAACTCCACTTTGGCAGGTCATGTTACCATCGGTCAGAATGTGGTTTTGGCAGGTATGGTTGCTGTGCATCAGTTTGTTTCCATTGGAAACCACGCTTTTGTAACAGGTGGTTCTTTGGTGCGTAAAGATGTGCCTCCATACGTAAAAGCAGCAAGAGAACCTTTATCCTACGTAGGGATCAATTCCATTGGATTGCGGCGAAGAGGTTTCGAATCGGATAAGATTCGGGAAATCCAAAATATTTACAGACTACTTTATCAACAAAACTATAACAATTCCCAAGCGGCATCCATTATTGAAGCTGAGATGGAAGCAACTCCCGAGAGAGATGAAATCCTTCAATTTATAAGAGATTCGCAACGTGGAATTATGAAAGGTTATTTCAGTTCAAATTAAATTTATGGCAAGTACTTCTGATATAAGAAAGGGATTGTGCATTAGGTACAATCACGATATCTACAAGATTGTAGAATTTCTTCATGTTAAACCTGGTAAAGGACCTGCATTTGTCCGAACCAAATTGAAAAGTGTCACTACCGGAAAAGTGATAGATAACACTTTTTCCGCAGGACATAAGATAGAGGATGTCCGTGTGGAAACCCGAAGCTACCAGTTTCTGTACAACGAAGGTGAGACCTATCACTTCATGAATACGGATGATTACACACAGATTGCTTTGCAAAGGGATGCTCTTGATGCATACGATTTGCTAAAAGAAAGCGAAGTCGTCACAATCATTTTCAACGCCGAGGACAATATGCCACTTTCTGTTGAAATGCCTGCAAGTGTAGTATTGGAAGTAACGCACACCGAACCCGGTGTCAAAGGAAACACGGCAACCAATGCAACCAAGCCGGCTACCGTTGAAACAGGAGCGAGTATTAATGTGCCTCTTTTCATCAATGAGGGTGACAAGATTAAAATTGATACTGAAAAGGGAGCTTACTTGGAACGTGCGAAAGAATAGCTTGGAATGAAATTCCCTAAAACATATACTTTAAAGGAAATTTCGGAAATCATTGCTGCCGATTTTGTCGGGGATGAAAATTTTCCTGTACTCGGTATGAATGAAATCCATGTGGTGGAAGAAGGGGACATCGTATTTGTGGATCATCCCAAATATTATGATAAAGCCCTTCAATCAAAGGCAACGGTGGTGCTCATCAACAAAGAAGTTGAATGCCCGGAAGGGAAGTCATTGCTCGTTTCCGATGACCCTTTCAGGGATTTCAACAAATTGACCCGTCATTTCAAACCTTTTCAAACTGCGGCTGCATCAATAGCTGAATCAGCAGAGATAGGGGAGGGAACCGTTATTCAGCCCAATGCATTCATTGGCAACCACGTAAAAATTGGTAAAAACTGCGTGATCCATCCGAACGTAACCATTTATGATGGATGTATCCTCGGCGACAATGTCACCATCCATGCCGGAACCGTTTTGGGTGCCGATGCGTTCTACTACAAGAACAGACCAGAAGGGTTTGACAAGTTGCTTTCCGGTGGAAACGTTGTAATCGAGAACAACGTGGATATTGGTGCCGGGTGCACGATTGACCGAGGGGTAACAGCTTCAACAACAATTAAAGAAGGTTCCAAACTGGATAATCAGATTCAAGTGGGGCACGATACGGTCATTGGAAAAAAATGTTTGATTGCTTCCCATGTTGGAATAGCGGGCTGTTGCATTATCGGGGACGAAGTAACCCTTTGGGGGCAGGTCGGGATAACCAGTGGGGCTACGATAGGTAAAAAAGCCATTATCTTGGCGCAATCTGGGGTTTCCAAATCACTGGAGGGCAATAAAACCTATTTTGGATCTCCTGCGGAGGAGTCCAGAGAAAAGCTAAAACAAATCGCAGCCGTCAAAAAGATTCCTGAAATCTTGGAAAAAGTAAAAAAGATTTAACAAATCAATAGATAAAAACTTTAGTAAACCATATTTTTGTATCTAGATTAAGTAAAACATATGAGCGTCTTAGTAAACAAGGATTCAAACATAATTGTACAAGGATTTACCGGTAGTGAAGGAACATTTCATGCCGAACAAATGATTGAATACGGAACCAACGTGGTTGGTGGTGTGACCCCCGGAAAAGGTGGTCAAGAACATTTGGGAAAACCAGTTTTCAACACAGTTGAAGAAGCTGTAAAAGAAGTTGGTGCCGACACCACAATTATTTTTGTTCCGCCCGCATTTGCTGCCGATGCCATTATGGAAGCTGCCGATGCAGGAATCAAAGTAATCATTACCATTACCGAAGGAATTCCAGTAGGGGATATGGTAAAGGCCAACGATTACATCAAGGACATGGACTGCACATTGATCGGTCCAAACTGTCCTGGCGTCATTACTCCCGGTGAAGCGAAAGTTGGTATAATGCCAGGATTCGTTTTCAAAAAAGGAAAAGTTGGTATCGTTTCCAAATCCGGAACATTGACTTACGAAGCTGCTGATCAAGTGGTTCGTCAAGGATTGGGAATTACTACGGCTATCGGAATCGGTGGTGACCCCATTATCGGAACCACAACAAAACAAGCTGTGGAGCTTTTGATCAACGACCCAGAAACCGAATGTGTAGTTATGATCGGTGAAATTGGAGGCCAATTGGAAGCCGAAGCAGCAAGATGGTACAAAGAGAGTGGAAGTAAAAAACCGGTCGTTGGATTCATTGCCGGGGAAACAGCTCCTGCCGGACGTACTATGGGACATGCCGGTGCCATTGTAGGCGGTAGCGATGATACGGCCCAGGCCAAGAAAAAAATCATGCGCGACTGTGGTATTCACGTGGTGGATTCACCCGCAGAAATCGGTTTAAAAGTGAAAGAAGTGGTTGGGTAACCAATCGTTAAAACCATACTAAATCCCGTTTTATGCGGGATTTTTTTTCGTCTAAACATAAAACAACAACTATATTTGGTCATTAACCATTCAAACACAATCATTGTATGAAACTTTTGGAAGGGAAAAACGTAATTATAACAGGAGCCAGTCGGGGAATAGGTAGAGGAATTGCCGAAGTATTTGCAAAGCACGGCGCCAATGTCGCATTCACATACAGTTCCAGCGAAGCCCCGGCCTTGGAATTGGAAAAAGAACTGTCCAAAATGGGCGTAAAGGCCAAGGCCTATAAAAGTAATGCCGCCAGTTTTGAAGAATCTGAAGCACTTGTTGCCAAGGTTTTGGAGGATTTTGATGGCAAAATTGATGTACTCATCAATAATGCGGGAATAACCAAGGACAACTTGTTGATGCGTATGGGCGAGAATGATTTTGATACGGTTATCGAAACCAACCTGAAATCTGTTTTCAATATGACCAAAGCTGTTCAACGCACTATGTTGAAGCAGCGCAAAGGTTCCATAATCAATATGAGTAGTGTGGTGGGTGTAAAAGGAAATGCTGGACAAACCAACTACGCAGCATCCAAAGCGGGTATGATCGGTTTTACTAAATCCGTAGCCTTGGAATTGGGATCAAGAAACATCCGTTGCAATGCCATTGCCCCTGGGTTTATTGAAACAGAAATGACCGAGAAACTGGACGAAAAAGTAGTACAAGGATGGAGAGAGGGCATTCCGTTAAAACGAGGTGGAAGTCCAGAAGATGTTGCCAATGCATGTGTATTCTTGGCATCTGACCTATCCGACTACATAACAGGACAGGTATTGAATGTTGATGGTGGAATGTTAACATAAATGAATGGTGTTGAGCACGGTACTTCTTATTGTTTTAGCAGTTGCTGCCGCGCTTATCCTTGTCTATTTTCAATACTTCTATAAAAACCCAAGAAAGGGTTCACTTAAGATACTATTGGCCGCATTAAGGTTTGTCACCTTGTTTTGCGGCCTTTTACTTTTAATAAACCCAAAGTTTGTAAGCAAGGATTATTTTGTTGAAAAAGCCAATTTGATTCTGGTAGTGGATAATTCCACTTCTATGCAAGATGCTTCATCCCAGACTGATATTTTCCAAGCTATCCAACAAATTAGTCAGAATAATGCTATAAACGAAAGATTCAACATCCATCAATACGGGTTTGGCAATACCATTTCTGCTAGCGATTCTATTCAATTTGATCAGAGCAATACCGATATTTCCAATGCACTCAATACCTTAAACGAAGTATTTGTCAACGGAAATAATGCTTTTGTGTTGTTTTCCGATGGCAATCAAACTTTGGGAAGAGATTATGAGTACATCACGCTCAATGAAAATTCAACCGTAAACCCAGTTGTCGTTGGGGATACGACCCAGTATGAAGATATTTCAGTAGGGCTTATCAATGTAAACAAATACGCTTTTTTACGCAATAGCTTTCCTATAGAATCTACAATTCGTTACCAAGGTAGCCGAGCGGTATCCAGTACGGTAACTATTTCCATCAATGGAAGCAGGGTGCACCAAGAACGCATAAACTTTAGTGCTACCAAGAATAGTCAAACCTTGAACACCTTGGTGGAGGCGCAAAGTGTGGGCATCAAAACCATTAAAATTGAAGTGGGGACCATGGAAAACGAACGTAATACCGCCAACAATTCCAAGGAAACCGCCATTGAAGTAATCGACGAAAAAACCAATGTGGCCATCGTTTCGGATATGTTGCACCCTGATATCGGGGCATTGAAAAAATCCATCGAATCCAACGAACAGCGCTCAGTTACCCTTTTAAAACCCAACGTCAGTCAATCCGAATTGGAAGACATGGGATTGATCATTTTGTATCAGCCCAATCGAAATTTTAGAAGTATTTACGAGTTTATCAATAATTCAGGTGCCAACCATTTTACCATCACTGGAAGCAAAACGGATTGGAACTTTTTGAACGGTATTCAAGAGAGCTTCACCGTTTCGGGTAGCAGACAAGCAGAGGATATTTTACCTGTTTTGAACAACGCCTTCGGGTTATTTGGTCTTGGCAATTTTGCTGTTGACGGATTTCCACCCTTAAAGGGAACCTTGGCAGATATTCAGTTGAACAAAGAAAGTGAAACATTGATGTTCCAGCAATTGCAGGGCATCAACCTTGAAAAGCCTTTATTTTCAATTTTGACCGAATCCAACACAAAGGAAGCCGTTCTTTTTGGAGAGGATATTTGGCGTTGGCGGGCCCAAGTGTACCGAAATGAGCAAAGCTTTGACATTTTTGATGAATTTATCGGGAATTTGATGGTGTATCTGGGCTCCAACAAACAGCGCAATCGTTTGGAACTGGACTATGAATTGGTGTTTGACAATGCGAGTATGGCCAAGATCAGGGCTTCCTATTTTGATGAAAGCTATCAGTTTGATTCCAATGCCAACATTTCCATTTCTATCAAAGGAAGGGAGAACGATTTTTCACGGACTTCGCCAATGTTGTTGAAGGGCTCTTTTTATGAAGTGGACCTGAGTGATCTGGGAGCAGGGGAATATCAATTTACGGTAACGGTCCAAGAGGAAAACCTGAACAGTTCCGGGACATTCAGGATTTTAGACTTTAACCCGGAAAAGCAACTCGTTTCTTCCAATTACCAAAAAATGGGTCGCTTGGCCGCAAAAAACAGAGGGGAGTTGTACTATCTGGACCGTTTGGAAACATTGCAATCTGACTTAAATTCTTCACAACGGTTTCTTCCAGTCCAAAAGAGCAGGGATAATGTTGTATCTTTAATAGATTTCCGTATTTTACTTGGACTGATAGTCATTTCACTCGCATTGGAGTGGTTTATCAGAAAATATAATGGACTAATATAAAACCATATACAAATGGATAAATTACCAAAGATTGCGTTACCAGCATTGGCAGCGATTATTTTATTAATTATTATCATTTCAAAATCAGCGATCACTATTGGATCGGGTGAGGCAGGAGTACTTTATAAAACGTTTGGAGGCGGTGTTGTTACCGATGAACCTCCATTGGGAGAAGGTTTCCATTTGGTTGCACCTTGGAATAACGTTTTTGTCTACGAAGTAAGACAACAGGAAGTTTTTGAAAAAATGCAAGTACTTTCCTCCAATGGACTGGAAATTAAACTTGATGCCTCTGCCTGGTTTCAACCAGAGTATGAATCCTTGGGAAAATTGCACCAAGAAAAGAGTGAGCTCTACAAGGACCGTATCCTGTTGCCCGCTATCCGTTCTGCTGCACGTAGTGTGGTGGGCAGATACACACCTGAGCAACTATATTCCAGTAAGCGGGATGCCATTCAGCAAGAAATTTTTGAAGAAACAAGAAACATTGTTGGCGATCAATATATTCAATTGAACCAAATTTTGGTCAGGGATGTTACCCTCCCGCCAACCATAAAGGAAGCCATTGAGCGCAAGCTGAAGCAGGAACAACAATCCTTGGAATACGAGTTTAGATTGATCACAGCCGAAAAGGAAGCCCAAAAAGTTCGGATTGAAGCCCAAGGTAAGGCAGATGCCAATAAAATATTGAGTGCATCCCTTACAGATAAGATATTACAGGACAAGGGTATAGATGCAACGCTTAAGTTGGCGGAATCACCAAATGCCAAAGTGGTTGTTGTAGGTTCGGGCGATGACGGATTGCCATTAATTTTGGGAAATAACTAAATTCTCCTTTTTTGATATAAAAATATATCCTATTTTTGGTGCATAATGAGAAATAAAAACACACATCATCATTTTTATACTTGCCCTCAAGCGAGATAGAAATGTATTGTTGTTTTTAAAATATATTCTAACCCGTTTGAGAAATCAAACGGGTTTATTTTTTGTACCCATTTGATTTTTCGGACAAAACGATTAAAAAATGACAAAAATTAGAATTGCAGTCCAAAAAAGTGGCCGATTGAACGAGGATTCCCTCGCTATTTTAAAAGATTGTGGAATTTCCATCGATAATGGAAAGGACCAGTTAAAGGCCACCTCAAGAAATTTTCCTTTGGAAGTTTTTTATTTACGGAACGGGGATATTCCACAATACCTGAGAGATGGGGTAGTGGACATTGCCATTATCGGGGAAAATGTTTTGATTGAAAAAGGAAAGGACATTTCCATCGCGGAGCGTCTTAATTTTTCCAAATGTCGCGTGTCCTTGGCCGTGCCCAAGGGCGTAACCTACAACTCCATCAAAGATTTTGAAGGCAAAAAAATTGCCACTTCGTACCCGAACACCGTAAGGGAGTATTTGGAATCCAAAGGTGTAACAGCAGATTTGCACATCATCAACGGTTCGGTGGAAATCGCACCAAATATTGGCTTGGCGTATGGAATTTGTGACATTGTTTCCAGTGGCAGCACGTTGTTCAAAAACAATTTAAAGGAAGTGGAAGTGATGTTGAAAAGTGAGGCCGTATTGGCGGTATCACCCACCATTTCCGAAGAGCGCAAGGAACTGTTGAAGAAAATCCAATTCAGGATCAAATCGGTATTGCAGGCGCGGAACAACAAGTATGTTTTGATGAATGCCCCCAACGATAAATTGGATAAAATCATTTCCATTCTTCCTGGAATGCGCAGCCCCACCGTTTTGCCTTTGGCAGAAGAAGGATGGAGCTCCGTGCACACCGTAATCAATCGGGAGACCTTTTGGGAGGTTATCGATGAGCTGAAAGCAGCTGGTGCAGAAGGTATTTTGGTTTGTCCAATTGAAAAAATGGTATTGTAATGCAACGTATCAACTATCCACAGCCTACGGAGTGGGAAGAAATCTTAAAGCGACCTACCCAGACCGTTTCCGATATTGAGGAAATTGTCAATAGTATTTTTAAGGAGGTCCAGACCGGGGGCGATACCGTCATCAAAAAATATACGGCCCAGTTTGATAAAGTGAGTTTGGAATCACTTTTAGTGAACGATGCTGAGATTGATAACGCCAGTAATTCTGTTTCTGATGCGTTGAAACAAGCCATCACGCTGGCCAAATCCAACATTGAGAAATTCCATGCGGCACAGAAAACCTCAAAAATAGAAGTTGAAACCATGCCTGGTGTGGAGTGCTGGCAAGAAAAACGCCCCATCCAGAAAGTGGGATTGTACATTCCTGGGGGAACAGCGCCACTTTTTTCTACAATTTTAATGTTGGCTATTCCTGCTACATTGGCGGGATGCAAAGAAATTGTGCTCTGTAGCCCACCAGATAAAAATGGGGAAATCAATCCAGCGATTTTATATACGGCCCAATTGTGCGGTGTAACACAAATATTTAAAGTAGGTGGCATTCAAGCCATTGCAGGGATGACCTTTGGAACGGAGAGCATTCCGAAAGTGTACAAAATCTTTGGCCCTGGGAATCAATATGTGACCGTCGCAAAACAACTGGCCACCCAATACAACGTGGCTATCGATATGCCCGCGGGTCCAAGTGAATTGTTGGTGGTTGCTGACGATTCTGCCAATGCGGCCTTTGTGGCCTCGGATTTGTTGAGTCAGGCCGAGCACGGGGTGGACAGTCAAGTGATTTTGGTCTCCACTTCAGAAAAGTTGGTTAAGGCTGTTGAAAAGGAAATCGAAAATCAGATACAACTTCTGCCCAGAGAAGAAATCGCTCGTAAATCCATCGGTAACAGCAAGCTCATTCTAGTCAAGAATGACCAGGAAGTATTGGATTTGATTAATGAATATGGTCCAGAACACTTTATTGTTTGTGTGGAAAATGAGGATTTTTATCTCGGGAACATTCAGAATGCGGGTTCGGTCTTTATTGGAAACTATACGCCAGAAAGTGCAGGGGATTATGCTTCGGGCACCAATCATACCTTGCCCACAAACGGCTACGCGAAACAATATAGCGGTGTGAACCTGGATAGTTTTATGAAGAGCATGACCTTTCAGAAAATATCCGAAAAAGGCATCAAAGGTATCGGAACTGCCATTGAACTGATGGCCGAAGCGGAAGGGTTGCAGGCACATAAAAATGCGGTAACCCTTAGATTAAAAAGTTTAAAATAATGGAAGGGTTTGATTTAAATAAGTTGGTGAGGGAATCGGTTCTTAAGCTACAACCGTACTCTTCCGCGCGCGACGAGTATGTCTCGGATGGTTCGGAGATGATATTTTTGGACGCCAACGAAAATCCCTTCGATAATGGCGTCAACCGCTACCCAGACCCATACCAGCGAAGTTTAAAATCGTTGTTGGCAGAGCAGAAAGGGGTGTCGGAAAATCAAATTTTACTCGGGAATGGGAGCGACGAGGTCTTGGATTTGATCTACAGGGCGTTTTGTGAACCGAATCAGGATAATATTATCACGCTGCCACCAACTTACGGAATGTATAAGGTGCTGGCAGGCATCAATGCAGTTAAAAACAAGGAGGTGCTGCTATCCAATGATTTCGAACCCAATGTGGATGAAATTTTAATGGCGGTGGATATCAAAACCAAGTTGTTATTCATTTGTTCGCCAAATAATCCTACGGGCAACGCTTTCAAAAAAGAAGCAATCGAGCAATTGCTGAAATCCTTTCAGGGTTTGGTGGTGATTGATGAAGCTTATATCGATTTTTCAAAGGATGAAAGTTGGTTGTCGAAATTGGATAACTATCCCAATTTGATTGTGACCCAAACGCTGTCCAAAGCCTATGGATTGGCTGGTATCCGATTGGGCATATGCTATGCATCAGAAGAAATTATCGGTGTTTTGAACAAAATCAAACCACCCTACAATGTCAACCAATTGACGCAGCAACGTGCCTTACAACGGGTGTTGAACCAAGACTTGGTCAATAAAGAGGTGCAACAGATTCTTGATGAAAGAGATGAATTGATTAATGCTTTGAACGGTTTGGAATTTGTAAAGGAATTATATCCAACCGATGCTAATTTTGTGTTGGCCAAAGTTGACGATGCCAACAAACGCTACCAACAACTATTGGATAAACAAGTGGTGGTGCGGAACCGAAGCACACAGCCGCTCTGTGAGAATACGTTGCGATTTACCGTAGGCACACCAGAGGAGAACAAAAAATTGATAGCCATTTTAAAAGAATTGAACTAATGGGCAAAAAAGTATTGTTTATTGATCGTGACGGAACCATCATCAAGGAAACTGTGGATGAGCAGATAGATGCTTTTGAAAAAATGGTTTTTTACCCCAAGGTATTTACTTATTTGGGCAAAATTGCCAAAGAGTTGGATTATGAATTGGTCATGATCACCAATCAAGATGGCCTTGGTACCGACATTTTTCCTGAAGATACGTTTTGGCCCGTGCATAATTTCATCATCAAAGCTTTTGAGAACGAAGGTGTGATTTTCGATAATGTTTTTATTGACAGAACCTTTCCAAAAGACAACGCCAATACCCGAAAACCAGCTACGGGTATGTTGACCTCCTATTTTTCCGATGAATATGATTTAGCGAATTCATTTGTGATCGGTGACCGTTTGACGGATGTGGAATTGGCCAAAAATCTGGGTGCCAAAGGAATCTTTATCAATGATGAAACACATTTGGGCACAGGGGAAATTACAGTAAAACGTGAAGAATTGGATGAGTACATCGCTTTGGAAAGCAACGATTGGGAGAAAATTTATGAATTCCTAAAATTGGAGAATCGTGTTGCGGAAATAACCCGAAAAACTAACGAGACCGATATCTACATCAAAATCAACCTTGACGGCACAGGAAAAAGTGACATCAATACAGGTCTGGCGTTTTTTGACCATATGTTGGACCAGCTAGCTAGGCACGGACAAATGGATTTGGAAATCAAAGTGGATGGAGACCTGGAGGTGGATGAGCACCACACCATTGAAGATACTGCGATTGCCTTGGGCGAGCTGTTTTCCAAAGCCTTGGGGAATAAATTGGGAATTGAACGATATGGTTTTGCATTGCCCATGGATGATTGTCTTGCACAAGTTGCCATTGATTTTGGCGGACGGAATTGGTTGGTCTGGGATACCGAATTCAAACGTGAAAAGGTGGGGGATATGCCAACGGAAATGTTCATGCACTTTTTTAAATCGTTTACCGATGGCGCCAAGGCCAATTTGAACATCAAGGCCGAAGGAACCAACGAACACCATAAAATCGAGGCCATATTCAAAGCTTTTGCCAAGTCCATTAAAATGGCGGTAAAACGGGATGCTGAAAAAATGGTGCTGCCCTCTACCAAGGGGATGCTATAAAAAACTGTTATTTCGAAGGAGCTTACGACTGAGAAATCTAGATTTTTCGCTTTGCTCGAAATGACAAAAGATTAAAGAATAAATGAAGATTGTAATAATCGATTACGGAGCAGGTAATATTCAAAGTATCATATTTGCGATAAAACGGCTAGGATATGAAGCTGTTTTGAGCCATGATGCAGAAGAAATCCGAAATGCCGATAAAGTGATTTTCCCTGGAGTGGGAGAAGCCAGTTCCGCTATGGCCAAATTAAAAGCTACAGGATTGGACAAGGTAATTCCTACCTTAAAACAACCTGTTTTGGGCATCTGTTTGGGCATGCAGCTCATGTGCCATTCATCCGAAGAAAGAAATACGGAAGGCTTGGGCATTTTTGATTTGGATGTGGTTAAATTTTCCAATAAGGTCAAAGTCCCTCAAATTGGATGGAACCAGATTTCGGATTTAAAAAGTGAGCTGTTTTCTAAAATTCCTGAGAAAGCCTATATCTATTTGGTGCATAGTTTTTATGCTCCGATTGGCTCGGAAACTATTGCCAAATCCGAATACGATGTGGAATATAGTGCGGCTCTGCAGAAAGAAAATTTTTATGGGGTACAGTTCCACCCTGAAAAAAGCAGCGATGTAGGTAGTGAAATATTGAACAATTTTCTAAATATTACCTGATATGGAGTTCCATATTCTGAAGGACAAAGAGAAATTGGATATCCTAAGAATCCACAAAGAGGTAACCTCTACATACTGGGGAAAGGAAAGAACCTGGGAGGAAACCTTGATGACCATTGAAAAAAGTATCTGCTTTGGAATGTTCAATACGAACGGTGAGCAGGTTGCTTACGCCAGAATGATGACAGACGGTTTGGTGTTTGCCTACATTATGGATGTAGTTGTCTTTGATCCCAACAAGGGCAAAGGACTTGGAAAAAAATTGGTGCAATATATTTTGGACCAACCTGATGTGAAGAAAGTGAACACCGTAGCACTAAAAACATTGGACGCCCATAGTTTTTATGAAAATCTGGGCTTTAAAAAAGTTGGGGATTCAAAAATGTGGATGTCCATAGAACGAGTAAAATATGACTAGAAAATGAGATTGATTCCAGCCATAGACATTATCGATGGAAAATGTGTTCGTCTATCAAAAGGTGATTATAGCACCAAAAAAGTCTATAATGAAAATCCGTTGGAAGTGGCCAAGGAGTTTGAGGCACACGGTATCCAGTACCTACATTTGGTTGATTTGGACGGGGCTAAATCCCAACATATTGTCAACTATAAGGTATTGGAAAACATTGCCTTAAAAACCAGTTTGCAAATTGACTTTGGTGGTGGATTAAAATCGGGTGATGATCTGCATGTTGCTTTTCAAAGCGGAGCACATCAAATTACGGGCGGAAGTATTGCTGTTAAAGACAGGGAAACTTTTTTGAGCTGGTTGTCGACCTACGGAGCTAGAAAAATCATTCTAGGTGCCGATGCCAATAACGAGAAAGTCGCGGTTTCGGGCTGGCAAGAAGAATCGGATTTGGAGCTGATTCCTTTCGTTCAGCAGTATCAATCCGAAGGTATCGAATATGTGATTTGCACGGATATAAGCAAGGATGGCATGCTGCAAGGGCCTGCGTTCGACTTGTATCAAAAAATGTTGGCCCAAACCAAAAAAGGCTTAAATTTAATTGCCAGTGGTGGAATTTCCACTTTTGACGAACTCCCCAGACTTGCCGAACTTGGTTGTGAAGGTACGATCATTGGAAAAGCCATTTATGAAGGCAAGATCAGTTTAAAGCAATTGGAACATTATATTCTTGAAAATGGATAAAGAAAGAGAACTCCAAGAAGAATTGGTATGGAACGCAGGGTACCGTATGAACGAAAGCCTGCGGATGATCAAAATTTGTTTAGATCAGTTATCGGAAGAACAGGTATGGGAAAAACCCAATGAATCGAGCAATAGTATCGCCAATCTCATCCTTCATTTATGCGGAAACATTACCCAATACGGGATAGCTTCCATCCAAAATTTGGAAGATGAACGTAAGCGGGATGAAGAGTTTTCCACCGACTCAGGTTTTACCAAAGCAGAGCTCATCAAAAAGCTTGAAGACACCATTTCCGATGCCAAAAGGGCATTTTATGATGCCCCGCTCAATGAATTGTTGCGGAAACGAAACGTGCAGGGCTTCAATTTTTCAGGTGTGGGCAACATTATCCATGTTACCGAGCATTTGTCCTACCACACGGGTCAAATAGCACTTTGGACAAAAATTTTAGAAAACAGGGACCTTGGGTTTTATGGTGGAGTCAACCTGAATGCCAAGAATGAAACTAAAAACATGCAATGATTGACGACGTCATGCTGAACTCTCCTGCCTGCGGCAAAGGCAGGTTTCAGCATCTTATCAATAAAGCCATTGAGACCCTGAAACAAGTTCAGGGTGACGATATCTCTAAAAAGCGTCATGCTGAATTCATTTCAGCATCACATCTAGATATCAAAATTAGTTGATAAAAACAACCAAGAGGACGACAAGAAGCTGCACATGATAGAATATCAAATCAATAAAAGTGTCATTTCGAACTTGTTTCGGAATCCCATATGATATGAAAGAAAGCTTTGTTTACATAATGACAAACAAATACAGAACGACATTTTATATTGGGGTAACTTCAAATCTTGAGAAAAGAATTGAAGAACATGGTGAAGGACTTGGTTCAAGATTCACAAAAAAGTACCAGTTAACCGATTTGGTTTATTTTGAAGTCTATTTAGATATTAATCACGCCATTGCGAGAGAAAAACAATTGAAGAATTGGCATCACGATTGGAAATTGAATTTGATAAAAGAACAAAATCCAACTTTAGAAACTTTGGATTATGGATAGCGTCATGCTGAACTCGCCTGCCTGCAAAGGCAGGTTTCAGCATCTCATCAATAAAGTCATTGAGACCCTGAAACAAGTTCAGGGTGACGATGTGCCCCTAATGAAGGTTTTATAAATAAAATAAATGCTTACAAAAAGAATCATACCCTGTCTCGATATTAAAAACGGACGCACCGTAAAGGGAATCAACTTTGTTGATCTACGTGATGCAGGAGACCCAGTGGAACTGGCATCCATTTATGCTAAAGAAGGAGCGGATGAATTGGTTTTCCTGGATATCTCGGCTACGGAGGAAAAACGGAAGACCTTGGCGGAATTGGTATATCACGTGGCTGAGACCATCAATATACCTTTTACCGTTGGCGGAGGAATTTCTTCCGTGGAAGATGTGGATATTCTCCTCAAAAACGGGGCCGATAAGGTTTCCATTAACTCATCAGCGGTGAAAAGACCTGAATTGATCAATGAATTGGTGGCCAAATTCGGTTCGCAATGTATTGTGGTTGCTATTGATGCCAAACAGCTAGACGGAAAATGGAAAGTCCATTTGGTAGGAGGGAAGGTACCTACGGAACTGGATCTTTTTGATTGGGCAAAGGAAGTGGAAGAACGCGGAGCAGGTGAGATTTTATTTACCTCGATGGACCATGATGGCACCAAAAATGGTTTTGCCAATAAAGCTTTAGCAAAATTGTCCGCCCTGGTGAACATTCCAGTGATTGCCTCAGGTGGGGCGGGAAATATTTCTCATTTTACCGATACATTTAAAGATGGAAAAGCTGATGCGGCCTTGGCTGCCAGTGTTTTTCACTTTAAGGAAATTGAAATAAACACACTTAAACAAGAATTAAAGGAAGAAGGAATTCCTGTAAGAATATAACAATGCAAATAGACTTCAATAAAAATTCAGACGGACTTGTACCAGCTATTGTTCAAGATGCAACCACCAAAAATGTGTTGATGCTGGGCTATATGAACCAAGAAGCGTTTGAAAAAACCAAAAAAACCCAAAAAGTCACTTTTTTCAGCCGTTCCAAACAGCGGTTATGGACCAAAGGGGAGGAAAGTGGCAACTTTTTGAACCTTGTTGACATGCAAGTGGATTGCGACAATGATACGCTTTTGGTGAAAGTAAACCCCGTTGGACCAACCTGTCACAAGGGAACCGATACATGTTGGGCCGAGGAAAATGTTCAAGGATATGGTTTTTTATCCACCTTGGAAAACATCATTGAATCCAGAAAGAACGACCAAGAGAATGCTGATAGTTATGTGGCTTCCCTGTTCCGAAAGGGCATCAACAAAGTTGCCCAAAAAGTAGGTGAGGAGGCTGTGGAAACAGTCATCGAAGCCAAAGATGATAACGATGATCTTTTCTTGAACGAAAGTGCCGACCTGCTGTTCCATTATTTGATATTATTGAAGGCAAAGAATTTTGACCTCAATGCTGTGGTCAATATTCTAGAGCAGAGACATTGACCACATGAGGTATTCAATCCTTTTTTATAATACTGGAGGAGCCAGAAAGTTCACTTTCCTGTATCGTCGCGTCTCCCTTATAGTTTAATACACTGGCACCTGAAGCTTTTATGGAAATACTTTCATTTACAGAAAGAAAGGCCGTGCTCGCCCCATACAGGTTTATGTCCAGATTGGAAATATTAAGATCATAATCCAACAGGTCGCTGCTCCCTGAAATCTCCGCTTCCAAGGATGAGATACTACCAAAAAGATTAACGGAAGAGGCTCCTTCGAGATTCATTTGTAATCGATCAGCGAGCAATTCCCCCTTAAAATCAGAGGCCCCAGAGATTGTAATCTTTCCGTCCTGTACTTCCCATTGATTTTCCAAAATCAACCTGCTCGCACCGTCAATATTGAACTTGGAAAGGTTTTTGGTGGTGATGTATGCGTTCATCACAGCCTTACCACTTACCGAAGTGTGATCTTTTAATCGGATAATCAATTCATCACCGTCTTTTTTGACGACAATTTTTTCGTGCAGATTGTTGTTGGCCGCAATTCGGATTTCTTCTTAAGATTCGGAAAAAAGTACATAAACATGGAATGCGTCGGAAACCCTAAGTCCATTATAATCATTTATGTCATATTTGATAGAGGTCACTTCGCCTTCGGCGTAAATCTTCTCATAGTCACACGAAGAGAAGATCAACAGTACGGAAAGCAGTATAAAACTGATTTGTGTTTTCATTTTTTTTGATTTTTGATTGATGTAATAATGCGTGCAAGAAAAGCTAAGGGTTGAAAAGTGGAACAGGCACCCATTGAAATGGAATAACGGCCCATGCTCTATTTCCATATTGGGCAAATACTTGCTCGTTTTTTGTGTAGACCCGTAGTGTTTTTATAGGATGGTGAAGACGGTTGCTGTAATTTTCCATTAGTCCAAATGTTTTTTGTAACGGTTACGCCCCATATTGAACACTCCTAATTTCACCCCAATGCCACCAGAAAAACCATTGAGACGGTCCACTGGGCTTTGCGGCAATTCTATTTTACTGGACATTCTATATCGGAAACCAGCCTCCAATTGCACGAATCTGGAAATATTGAACAATACATTCATTCCTGGCTCAAGCACAAATACGGCGTCTATATCGTCATCGTCAAGATCAACGTTCTCATCGTTCACCACGGCATTATGATCCACGTAGCCTACACCGCCGCCCCCTATCAACACTGGAAAGGACAGACTTACTCTTTTTTTGCCAAACAATATGGGCTCCAAATGTATTCCTCCATATATGGCCACAATATCATCGTTGTTATTTGTTCTAGGGTTGAAGATGTCTTGTTCGGAATAAAGCACATTGCCCATAAAACCCACTTCAAATTGTCTGTTGGCCACATAGGCCACTTTTAATCCTCCAATGTAAGTATCCTCTCCCTCGATTTCACCAAAATAGGTAGATAAACCCAAGTAGACCCCGTGCACCACATTTTTACGATCATTAAAGGTGATGTATTCGCTATCATCGTTCTGGGCGAACCCCATAGTGCACATGAGCAAAAAGAGTAATAAAGTTGTTGTTTTTTGATTGTTCATTTTAATTGGATTTATGATTGATTTTGTTTTAAAGACAAGGCATTCGTTAAAAGGTTGCATTTCTTAATCGTTTATGGTCACAATTCCTTTTTCGCCTTGTATGGAAATCTTTCCTTTTCTCTCCTTGCCATAAGTGGCATTTATTTTACGGAGCCTACGGCCTTTGTCCAACATTTCGGAACCTACATTATCAAATGATTTTGGCAAGCGAACCACACCTTGTTCCAAGGTTGCCGTGAAGTCATGTGGAAAATGGTCGATATTCAAAGTGATATCCGCGGATTCCTGTTGTATGGATATATCAGCCGACGGATCTATAATATTGTACACCTGAAAATCGGTAATCTTCATTGTAGCATCTACATCGCCTGCCAATCGTTCTATTTTAAAAGTGGTGAATTCCAGGTTACCAAACAGGGATCCTGCTTCGTTAATGGAAATATTGTCCTTGTTGGAATACACCTCCAACGAATTGACCGAATTGATATGGACTTCCGAACCATCACTTTTTAATCGTAGGTTTTTTGAATTTTCCATATTCAATTCCCCAATTTTTAAATCAAGGTCTGCATAGTTCAAATCCTTTGCTCGGATTTTACCATACTTCAAAACAATATCCGCCTTGTTCAAATTCTCCCCGATCCATAAATCACCATGCTCGATCAAGGTATTTAGTATACCCGTACAGTTTTCAATGACCACATCCCCAAAACGATTGGTAATCCTAAGGCCTGCCTTTTTGGGAAGATAGACCTCATAATCTATCTGAACATGACTGCGGTCAAAGTCAATGGGATTGGCACGATTCAATAGATCGGCCAACCACCCCGTATTTTTATTGGAGATTTCAGAAACAATGGAAATATAGCTGTTGCTCGCCTTGATATTTGGGCTGATACGTCCCAACAAGTCCTTGGCGTTCTCTTTTTTACGATGGTTCACGGTAACAGAAATGTTTACCTGAACTTTGTTCTGTTCCCACCCTTTAAGCGTTACGTTGCCATATTTATTTTCTATTTGAAACTCTCCCGAATTTGTGAACGGGAAGCTTTTTTCAATGGTTTTATGAACCTTTTCCTGTGCCATGGCGCAATGCACTGAAACCAGTAAAAATGCCATCCATAGGACCGCTTTATAATGTGTATCCATAATCATCTTCATCCAATTTTTTAGATTCGTTTATCTGGTGCAAGAAATTCTCAATGAGTTCAATGCGCTTTTTGTAATTGCTTACTATAGCTTCCAGCACTTGCTCATTGTCAAGGTTTTTCTGCATCTCTTTTTTGAGTACTTCATATTCAGCATCAAGTTCATCCATAAAGGATAGGAATTCCGCTTTGTTCTCTTCTGAAAGATTCTGATTGTTCCTGACCAATTGCACTTGGTAGGAGACCAGGTCTTTGTAATACATGTCTATTTCCATCAGTTCCTTGGAAGCATATTGTGTTTTGTTGGCATTATTGTTCAACACCGCCAGTCCAAAAAACGAAGCCGCACCCAGCAGTAATAGCACAGAGGCAGCCACACGAAAAAGGGGCCTTTTCCATAGTGGGATAACCTTGGATGGCTCTTGATTCAGTTCTTCTGAAATCTTCGCCCACATTTTGTCCTTGTCCGCCCTTCGCTCGTTGAATTGGGCTGCATGGTCCCTAATATGTTTTTCAAAATTGTCCATTACAGTTCATTGATGATTTCCAATAATTTTTTCTTCGCTCTGTGGTACTGGGATTTTGAAGTACTTGTAGAAATACCCAAAATCTCTCCAATTTCCACATGGTCGTATCCTTCAATCAAATATAGATTGATGATTTCCCTGTATCCATCGGGCAACAGGGCAATGCCCTTCTTTACTTTGTTCAAATCCGTTGCCTCTGCCTCTATGGGCTCTTCATCCGTTAGATGGAACTCATGTGCCTCCATGGGAACCACAGGTATACGCTTAGCCTTTAGGTGGTTAATGCTCTTATTGATGACAATTCGCTTCAGCCATGCACCAAAACTACTCTCGTACTTAAAGTTGTTTAGGTTTTTAAAGGCATCCACAAAACTGTCCTGTACTATATCCTCTGCATCTTCCGCATTGCCCAAAAAGCGGAACCCCACATTGTACATGGCATCCACATAACGGGAATACAGCTCGTATTGCGAGTTGCTATTGCCTGCTTTGCACTGCTCTACTATGGCCTTATGCGTAAAACGGATTTCGGTTTCCAATGGTTTAGGTTGATGCCTTATCTGTAGCTAAAGACAAAAGAAAAAAGAAAGGGTTGCACTATGAAGGAAAAAACTTTTAAAAAATTTTATACATGCAACCCTTCCTTTTTTGTCCTGTCTATGATGTTGAAAATTTAGTGTACAACCATCAAAACATCAAAAAATGAACAGTAAGTCACAATTAAACCCAATAAGCAAATGTACCGTTTGGTTATTGTGGTCTTTATTTTTTGGCTGTATGTCTGCCATAGGGCAGACCAGCCACACCATTAGCGGTACCATTACCGACAAAAGCAATGGGGAGACCTTGTTCGGTGCCTCTGTATTCTTGAGCGGGACTACCATTGGCGGGGTCACCAACGAATATGGATTTTACTCCGTTACCGCTCCAGAAGGAAAATATGTATTGAGCATTTCATACATGGGCTATAATGAGGTCAACATTGAGATTGACTTGAATCATGACATGGTACACGATGTGGAAATTTCAGAATTCTCGACCGCATTGGAGGAAGTGGTCGTAATGGCAGACGAGCCAGAACGGGCCATATTGCGAAAACCTGAAATGAGCGTGGTAAAGATGAACATAGGCACCGTGAAACAAATGCCCGTGGTATTAGGGGAACTGGATGTATTGAAATCCCTTCAAATGTTGCCAGGGGTCACCAATAATGGAGAAGGCACGGGTGGATTTCATGTGAGGGGCGGTGCACAGGACCAGAATCTCGTGCTTCTGGATGAGGCCATTATATACAACACTTCGCACATGTTCGGGTTCTTCTCTGTATTCAATGCGGATGCCATCAAGGATGTAAAACTCTACAAAGGCGGTATTCCTGCTAGCTTTGGTGGCAGGGTATCTTCTGTACTGGATATTCGACAGAAGGATGGAAACAGTAAAAATTTTGAACTGAACGGGGGAATCGGGGTTATTTCAAGTAGGTTAACGGCCGAAGGTCCCGTATTTGGGGACAAAGGATCTTTTTTAATTGCTGGCCGCCGTTCCTATGTAGATCTGTTGCTCAAAGCCGCAGGCGATGAAAATAGTGTAAGTTTTTATGACCTGAACCTAAAGACCAATTATAGCATCAATCGTAACAACAAGCTTTTCTTGAGCGGTTATTTTGGTCGCGATGCCTTTAAACTGGGTAGCAGTTTTGACAGTAGTTATGGAAATTCCACAGGAAATCTACGTTGGAACCACATTTTTAACGACAGATTGTTTTCCAATCTTTCGGCCATTTTAAGCCGATATGACTACGATCTGGAGTTTGCACAGGATGAATTTGAATGGCTGTCATCCATCACCAACTACAACCTTAAATACGACTTTAAGTATTATTTGAGCGACGCCTTTAAACTGGATTTTGGTGCCAACGGTATTTATTATGATTTCAACCCTGGAGAAGTAAACCCTACTGCCGAAACATCGCCCGTAAATCCATTAAAGTTAGATCAGAAAAAAGCCTTGGAAAGCGGATTGTATGTCAGTGCGGAACATAAACTAAGCCCCAAGCTTACAGCACAGTATGGCCTGCGTTACAGTGCATTCTCACGGTTTGGAGGCCAGCCCATCAGCACTTATGCAAACGATCGGCCCGTAGTATACAATCCTGAACTGGGCATTTATGAGCGCGGTGAAGCAACGGGGGAGACCAATTTTGACAAAAGTGATGTTATTGAAACTTTCGGCAATATTGAACCTCGGGTTTCATTGGCTTACCTGCTCAACGAGGAATCATCCATAAAAGCAGGATATTCACGTACCGCCCAATACATTCATTTGTTGTCCAACACTTCATCCGTAACCCCTTTGGATGTGTGGACACCCAGTGGACCTTTCATAAAACCACAGTTGTCCAATCAGTATGCTTTGGGATACTTTCACAATTTTAAGGACATGGTGTATTCGCTCGAAGTAGAGACCTATTATAAAACCGTTGATAACCGAATCGATTACATAGACGGTTCCGATCTGATTGGTCAAAATACCATTGAGACCGAAATTTTGAACGGCGAAATGCGGGCCTATGGATTGGAACTCCTGCTTAGAAAGAACGGGGGTGATTTTACGGGATGGATTGCCTACACCCTTTCCAAATCGGAGCAACGAACCTTGGGAGGAACGGCTGGAGGGCCAGGAATCAACAATGGAAATTGGTATAATGCCTATTTTGATAGAACACATGACATCTCCTTATCGGGATCGTACCAATTGGACGATCAATGGAGCTTTGGGACCAATCTGGTTTTTCAAACTGGTAGACCCGTAACTTATCCCAATGGGCAATATGTGTACGAAGATTTGTCCATAGCAAGCTACGCCCCCAGAAATTCGGACCGTTTACCAGCCTACCATCGGATGGATGTTTCCATCAATTACAAACCCAGAAAATATCAGAATAAACGGTTTAAGGGCGAATGGGTGTTCAGTGTCTATAATCTGTACAGTAGAAAAAATGCCGCTTCTATCTCCTTTGGGCAAAATCTGGAAACTGGGGCCAACGAAGCTACCCGAACAGCCATTTTTGGTATAGTACCCTCATTGACCTACAACTTTAAATTTTAAATCATGAAAACATTGAAAAAAATCATATTGGCGATTACCGTTATCATTTTTGCCTCCTGTGAGGACGTAGTGGATGTGGAAGTCCAGGAAGGACCACAACGATTGGTGGTAGAAGCATCACTGGATTGGGAAAAAGGAACGGACGGAAATGTACAGACCATCCGGTTGAGAGAATCCACTCCGTTTTTTAATACCAATACCAACACGGAGGTAACTGGTGCCTCCGTTGTGGTGACCAATGATGACAATGGAACAACCTATAATTTTGAAGATCAGGGCAACGGAGAATACCTGACCACGAATTTTGAACCCATTCTAGGGCAGACCTATTCCCTGAGGATTGAACATAATGGCGAGGTATATACCGCAAAGGAGACCATGACCCCTGTGACGGATATCACCAATGTTTTTCAGGACCGTAAAGATGGTTTTGATGATGAAGTATTGGAAGTACATGTGGTATTTACCGATCCAGAGGAAGAAGGGAACCATTATCTTTTCAAATTTCAACGAGAGGGTGATTTGCTGCCTGATTTGGAAGAAGGGAAAGATGAATTCTTGAATGGCAACGAGATTGATTGGTGGTACGAAATTGAGGAGGACGATAATACTGAAATAGAACCCTTTAAACCTGGCGATGTAGTGAACATAGGAATGTACGGAATTTCCAAGTCCTATTATGATTATATCAAGATACTCATCTCCCAATTGGGCGGTGTTGGTCTTTTTGAGTCAACACCAGTGGATGTGAAAGGTAACTGTATCAATACTACAAATCCTGAAAACTATGCTTTTGGGTATTTCAGGTTATCACAGGTGGTAAAAACGAGTTACACTTTTGTGGAAGACTAGTTTAAGTTGGTTGGATGCCAAGCGTCGGGTTTCTAGGGCTCGGCGCTTTTTCGGTTTATAGCGTTAAGTTTTTTCTAAAGCCCTAGCCATTACAGCGAAATACCGTAAATTTATATGATGGCTATGAATACAAGAAAAGGGTTTCGTTTTACCAATTACGAGGCACCCGACCAAACTCCGTTCGAAAAACTCTTTGAGATTTTTCAAGAACTAGTAACCCACACTTCGGGTGATGTGGAGGAGGCTCTGGACTGGCTCCGTGAATTGGACAAAGAATACGAACTTACCGACGACGATTACACAATTGATGACTTTATCGAAGACCTCAAGTCCAAAGGATACATCCGTGAGGAATTTGACGTGGACGGTCCGCAGGGCGGCGAAGGTGAAGAAGGCGATGAGAATGGAGGGGGCGGAAGTCTTTCCGTAACAGCCAAGCTCGAGCGAATGCTACGCCAACGGGCCTTGGACCAAATCTTCGGTAAAATCAAACGTAGTGGTTCTGGAAACCACAAAACAGGGAAATCAGGCAAGGGCGACGAGCACACTGGTGAGTTCCGTGAATACCGATTTGGGGATTCGTTAGAGCATATCAGTATGACGGAAAGTCTAAAAAACGCACAAGTCAACCACGGATTGGATAATTTTTCGTTGAGCGAAGAGGATTTGGTGGTGGAAGATACCATGCACAAAGCCCAGATGAGCACGGTGTTGATGATCGACATTAGCCATAGTATGATTTTGTACGGTGAGGACAGAATCACACCCGCCAAAAAAGTGGCAATGGCACTTGCTGAACTCATTACGACCCGTTATCCAAAGGATACCTTGGACATTTTGGTGTTCGGAAACGATGCCTGGCCCATTCCGATTAAGGATTTACCTTATCTACGTGTGGGGCCCTATCACACCAATACCGTTGCGGGATTGCAACTCGCGATGGATATGCTACGCAGAAAACGGAATACCAACAAGCAGATTTTTATGATCACCGACGGAAAACCTTCATGTTTACGCCTTCCGAATGGTGATTATTACAAAAATAGCGTAGGACTGGACGAATATATCGTTGAAAAATGCTATGCCATGGCACAACAGGCCCGAAAACTTCATATCCCTATAACCACGTTTATGATTGCAGAAGACCCTTATCTGATGCAGTTTGTCCGTGAATTTACCAAGGCAAATAAAGGAAAAGCCTTCTACACGGGACTAAAAGGTTTGGGCGAAATGATTTTTGAAGATTACGAACAGAACAGAAAAAGAAGAATAAAAGGATAACACAACATATGAAATTGGATCACACCAACATTACAACGCTGGGCGAACTTAAATCAGCTGGCTATACAAGTAAAAGCATCAAAGACGAACTCAGGGAAAACCTTTTGGAAAAAATATCGAAGGGAGAACAGGTGTTCGAAGGTGTTTGGGGTTATGAAAACTCAGTAATTCCAGAATTGGAAAGAGCCATTTTGTCCCGACACAATATCAATTTATTAGGATTGAGAGGGCAAGCAAAAACACGTTTGGCCCGTTTAATGGTTCAACTGCTTGATGAATGGATGCCCATTGTGGACGGTTCTGAAATTCACGATGACCCATTGGAGCCTATTTCCAGATACGCCACCGAGCTGATCAAGGAAAAAGGGGACAATACTCCTGTGAGTTGGATACATAGAAGCGAGCGTTTCTATGAAAAATTGGCCACGCCAGATGTTACGGTAGCGGATTTGATAGGAGATGTGGACCCCATTAAAGCGGCCAATCTTAAATTATCCTACGCAGATGACCGTGTGATTCATTTTGGAATGATACCGAGGGCCAACCGTTGTATTTTTGTGATCAACGAACTTCCCGACCTTCAAGCAAGGATTCAAGTAGCCTTGTTTAATATTCTGCAAGAAGGGGACATACAAATTCGTGGGTTCAAGCTTCGTTTGCACTTGGACATTCAGTTTGTGTTTACCGCAAACCCTGAAGATTACACCAATAGAGGAAGCATTGTAACCCCATTGAAGGATAGGATCGGTTCCCAAATTTTGACGCATTATCCTGAGAGTATCGAGATTGCAAAGAAAATCACCAAGCAAGAGGCACAGCTCGATAAGCGCCAATCTGATTTCGTCCAAGTACCCGAAATCGCGATGGATTTGTTGGAACAGATCAGTTTTGAGGCCAGAAAAAGTGAGTATGTAGACGCCAAGAGCGGGGTAAGTGCCCGTATGAGCATCACTGCTTTCGAAAATTTATTGAGCACTGCGGAACGTAGGGCCATAGTTGCAGGCGATAAAAAAACCACTGTCCGTTTAAGTGATTTTATGGGTGTAGTGCCATCCATCACAGGAAAAATAGAGTTGGTATACGAAGGAGAGCAGGAGGGAGCAGGCTCCGTTGCCGAAAATTTGATTGAAGATGCCGTTAAATCTTTGTTCCCGAGTTATTTCCCAAAAATCGAAAAGCTTCAGCGCAAAGAGGAAGAAAATGAATACGATGAATTGGTCAGCTGGTTTTTTGAAGGAGAGGGTTTTGACCTTTTGGATGACGAAAAAGAGGAAGATTATAAATCCAAACTCGACGCTATTGGCCCATTGAACAATCTAATGAAAGAATATCAGCCAGAAGTTCCGAAAGAAGAGTCATATTTCTTGAAAGAATTAGTGCTTTGGGGCTTGGTTGCCCATAAAAAATTGAGCAAGCACCGCTTTCAGCAAGGGTATCAGTTTAAAGATCTGTACGGTAGTTATATCCGAGGACTATAAACTATTGCCAAATATTTAGGTTGTCGTTATAGTTTTCAAAATTGTAGACTCCAACATAACGTTTTCTCAGCCAAAAGGTATACAGCGTTAGAATCGGCAAAATGCTGAACAGTACTACGGATAATGTTGCCATTGGTTTAAAGGTTCCAGGAATCACGTGTTCTCCATACGTTTTAATGGAATTGAGGACGGTAATGCTGTCGTAAATTTTGAAAACGTAAACAACCATGATGGCGTAGAGCACATATTCAATGTTGCGCATTTTGGGGTCGGGTAGTTCATCCTCGGAAATTTTGAACCAAACAACATATAAGTATAAAAAATGAACCGAACTCAAAACTGGGAATATATAATTGTCGGGTTTTAAAAAGTAGAATTGATTCGTATAAACCCCGTAAAAGCTTAACACTATTAAAGTTAACAAGACAACTATGCTGGTTAGTATGTTTCGTTTCCAAGTGATTATTTTTGACAGTGTATTCATTTCTATCTAAGATTTGGGACTAAATTCAACATAAAGAACGAGCTTTTTAAGTCACTATTTCAAAGAAATCGACGACCCGCAAATAATGTTGGATAATCCGAAAAATCCGACATGAAACTATAAAAAATCGACATGAAATTTCTTGGAGAAATCTAATCGAAAAGGTCGGAGGATAGATAACGATCGCCCCGGTCGCAAACAATGGATACAATGGTTCCGCTTTCCAAGGTTTCGGCCAAACGAAGTGCAACGGTTGCAGCGCCACCGCTGCTCATCCCTGAAAAAATACCCTCTTCTTTGGCTAGGCGTTTTGCCATTTCGGTAGCTTCTTGCTCGCTAACCTCCATTACGGTATCCACTTTGTCAGGATTAAAAATTTTGGGAAGATACTCCTTTGGCCATTTGCGTATACCGGGAATTTTGGAATCATCCGTAGGCTGCACGCCCACAATCTGTACATTTGGATTCTGTTCCTTTAAATAGGTGGAAGTGCCCATGATAGTTCCCGTGGTCCCCATGCTGGATACAAAATGAGTGATCTCACCATTCGTATCTCTCCAGATTTCTGGTCCTGTAGTTTTGTAGTGGGCCTTCCAGTTATCATCATTGGAGAACTGGTTCAACATTTGGAACCCTTCTTTTTTGACTTTGTCCTCAGCATAGTCCCTGGCACCCTCAATACCTACATCGGCAGGGGTCAAGGTAACCTTAGCGCCATAGGCTTTCATGGTCTGCACCCTTTCTTTGGTAGAGTTTTCGGGCATTACCAATTCAATATCAAGCCCAAAGATTCCTGCAATCATGGCCAAACCAATACCAGTGTTTCCGCTAGTGGCCTCGATCAATTTGGTTTCCTTGGTAAAATCACCACGTTCCAGCCCGCTTTTTATCATATTGTATGCTGGGCGGTCCTTTACACTACCACCAGGGTTGTTTCCCTCTAGCTTAAACAGGATTTTTACATTTGGATTGGTGTTCAATACTTTGGATTCCACCAAAGGGGTGTTTCCGATAAGATCTAATATGCTGTTAGACATTTGGGGTTGTCTTTATTTTAATTTCTGGTTTGTGATAAACAGTGGAGTTGGGGGGCACAGAGGACGTGATCCATGCATTGCCTCCGATTACGGAGTTGGCACCTACAACGGTATCACCTCCTAAAATAGTGGCATTGGCATAAATGGTCACATTGTTTTCAATGGTGGGATGCCGCTTTGTTTTCTGCAAGTTCTTGGCCACGTACAGGGCACCTAGGGTCACCCCTTGATAAATTTTTACGTTGTCATGGATTACAGCAGTTTCACCGATAACTACACCGGTGGCATGATCAATAAAGAAGGACTTGCCAATTTTTGCCCCTGGGTTAATGTCCACACCGGTCTGTCTATGCGCATATTCGGTCATCATCCGAGGAATCAAGGGCACACCCTCTTCATAGAGTTCGTGTGCCAACCTATAAATGGCAATGGCGTAAAAACCAGGATAGGCCATATAAATTTCCTGCATGGAAAGGGATGCAGGGTCACAATTTAAAATAGCCTCTGCGTCCAAATTCAAATTCTCCAAAATTTTGGGAAGTTGGGACACATAAACCTTCCAAAGTTCTTCACTCGGTCGTTCCAAATCCCAGCAAGCCATATCCATCAACTTGTTGAACCTATTTTCCAATAGCTCCAAATTGACATCCACAGGAGTATTGGCATCGAATAGGGTATAAAAAAGAGTATCGGTAAAGTCCTCCGTTTCCTGCTTCAATCTAAAGTCAAGATAGGGCAGTTTTTTGTGCCTGTTAAGTTCGGCTATGATTTTTTCCTTGTCCATGCTGCGCTATATAGTCTTAAAATTAGAGAAATCCTTACCATACCCACCCATAAAAGAGTAACTTTAGTTTAAAAATAACATTTTAGGAATATATGGCTGGCAATATTACAATCTCCAAAGAAGTCTTTGATTTTTTGACAGAACTCCAAGAGAACAACAACAGAGAGTGGTTCGAGGCCCATAAACCCACATTCAAGAACCACCAGGCCAAGGTCAAGTCCTTTTTTGAAGTGGTAAAGGACAACTTGAACCACCATGATGAGATTGAAAAGATGAAGATGTTCCGTATTTATCGAGATGTTCGTTTTTCCAATGATAAAACTCCATATAAAAGCCATTTAGCAGGATCTTTTTCTAGACTTGGCGCCCATTTACGGGGAGGGTATTATATTCACTTAAAACCTGGAGGGTCATTGCTGGCCACAGGATTTTGGAACCCGAACAAGAATGATCTTTTTCGTATTCGAAAAGAACTGGAAATGGATGCCTCCGAATTCCGGAATGTCATCAATAAGAAAGAATTGAAAACCATTTGGGGAGAACTCAGCGGAGATGAAGTCAAAACCGCACCAAAAGGATTCGACAAAGAACACCCGGATATTGATTTGATAAAGAAAAAACAGTTTGTTTTTGTGCGTAACCTTACGGACAAAGAGGTTTTGTCACCTTCTTTTTTGGAAGAAGTGGACAGGTCCTACAGGGCCATACGGCCATATTTTGACCTGATGAGCGATATCCTTACTACAAACTTGAACGGAGAATCAATTCTGGAATAGAGCCTCTTCCTCCAAAAGTTGGATCTGATCTTTTAGGCGTTCCGTTACCATGTTCATCATCCGCTTGTTCAATGCGGAGGAATTGGTGATATAATCCCGGTACTCTTGCACGGTAAACTGCCCGATGATCATTCCCTTTAAAGAGTTTCTGAATTTGATGTCCTTTTGTATGGCACGCTCGATATATTGCATTTTCCTTTCCAAGGAGAGTTCGTAAAAAGCTCCCTTATGCTTGTTGGCATAATTCTTAAAAGCTTCCACCAACAAATAATTTTGAAGTTTGATAACAGGCCTCAAAGTTTTGTTCTGAAAATGCTCATCAAAACCCATCTGATCATTGAAATGCGACTCTGGAATGGTAGGACGAATATCCAGCCGGGGGTCGGAGTGAGAATCCATGGTTGTGGTTTTTCATAAAATTACAGAATGATGAATCGCTCACATTTTGAAAATCGAATAGTTGTCAACTAGGTTATGAACAACTGTATTTATTGTAAGCTTGGTAAAACTTTAAAACAACTTGGATACCCAATACACTATAGGGCATATCAAACAGATTGAAAATTCGGTCAGAACCCAATATCTGAATAGTTTAGGTAATCTAGAAGGTCTGGGAAAATGTTTCATGACTAAACATAACGAAAAAACAGATAAAATGTATTAAATCGTTTTACGGACCAAAAGCCTTATTTTTATCTCAAATTGAATTCAACATGAAATTCGGAAAAGTAGACCACCCAGAACATATTGATTTCACCATTCCATCCGACCACCCCGATACTCCCGTGGTGCTATCCAAAACCAAAACGGGTGCTGAGACCAAAATATATGTGGGCTGCGCCAAATGGAACCGGCAAGATCTGAAGAATTTTTATCCAAGGGGTACCAAAGATGAATTGGAATACTACTCGTCCCAATTTAATTGTATTGAGCTCAATGCTACGTTTTATCGAATCTTTCCGGCGGAACAGTATGAAAAGTGGCGGGACAAGACACCAGAAGGTTTTAAGTTTTTTCCAAAAATGACCAATGAGGTGAGCCATCTTCGTCGCATGAACGACAAAGTTTATGAAATCGCGGATAGGTATTTGGAAGTAACCTCTTTGCTTGGCGACAAGCTTGGGACCATCTTTTTGCAGATGCACAACAATTTTGGTCCCAAAAATTGGGATAGGGTAGTGCGCTTTGTGGAATACTGGCCGAAAGAATTTCCCTTGGCTATGGAGTTTCGGCATACGGATTGGTTCAACGATGAGAAAACGGCCCAAGAACTCTATCACTTATTGGAAGAGAACAATATTGCCAACGTTTTGGTGGATACTGCGGGCAGGAGGGACCTTATGCACATGCGATTGACCACCAACGAGGCTTTTATTCGGTATGTAGGCGCCAATCACCAATCCGATTATCCTAGGTTGGACGATTGGATCGACCGCCTATCTTCGTGGATGGATTTGGGATTGGAGCATATTCATTTTTTTGTGCACCAAAACCTGGAATTGGAATCCCCGTTATTGTCCGCATATTTTATAGAGCAGTTAAACAACAAATTGGGCTTTGATCTACACATTCCCAAGACCACGCTGCCTCCTCAAAAAGGTTTGTTCGATTAAAACGGAACAAATTGATCAAGTTTAAAATCTTTGGTGGTCAAAATTAACTACTTGGTATTTGCCGACCAGTAATTGTTCCAAATTCATAATTCACATAAATTAAAGGGTTTATCAATAAATTCTTTAAAGGATTGGGCTAACTTTGCACAAGAATTATTAAAGTTTCAACTATGCGATTTCATACAAGAAAGTGGGTAAAACCTGAGGATTTGAACGCCAATGGAACGCTGTTCGGGGGCAAGGTACTTGCCTGGATAGACGAAGAAGCCGTATTATATACCATCATACAACTGGAGAACAAGAAAATTGTGACCAAATACATGTCCGAGATCAATTTTATGAGCACGGCGCATGAAGGCGACATCATTGAAATTGGTATCGAGGTCATAAAGTTCGGGGTCACCTCCATTTCCCTCAACTGTGAGGTAAGAAACAAGATGACCCACGAAAGTATCGTCACGGTAGATAATATTATTATGGTAAACCTTGATGAGAACGGTAATCCCAAGGCCCACGGCAAAACCAAAATTGAATACGTTAAGGACCGATTGGCCAAAAAGGAAAAAGAGGAAAACGCCTAATCCATGGATTTGGCGACTGCCTGGACTTCATCCAAAACCCTTAAAAGGTTTCCGCCCCACAGTTTTGCTATTTCTTCTTCGGTATAGCCTCTTTTTACCAGCTCTAAGGTTACATTAAAGGTCTCGGAAGCATCCGACCAACCTTCAATACCACCACCTCCATCAAAATCGGAGCTGATACCCACGTGGTCGATACCTATCAATTTTACCATATAGTCGATATGGTCCACAAAATCCGATACATTGACCGCAGGTGGTACATTGGGGTCGGTTTCCGCCAATTCCTCACCAATGCTTCTTACTTTACGGTAATTGGCAAAGAATTCTTCGCGTTGTTCATCCGTTAGGGAACCAAATTGGGAACGCTCGTACCAAGCAACCCCCAAGGAATCGGCCACTTTTTTATAGACTTCGGTCATGTAGGTGGCACGCGCCTCGTGTTTTTCTGTGTTCAGGTAGGAACTAAAGGCCACTGTTTGGACCACCCCGCCATTTTCCTTCATCAACATCAACTGTTCGTCATCCAGGTTACGGCTATGGTCACACAGTGCCCTGGCCGATGAATGCGATGCAATGATTGGTGCTTTGGTAAGGGCTATCATTTGTTTCATCGCTTCTTTGGATGGATGGGAAACATCGATCATCATTCCAACACGGTTCATTTCTGCAACCGCTTCTTTGCCAAGTTCGCTCAATCCGTTATGAAGCCAAACACTGTCCTGTTCACCTGTATTGGAATCGCTCAATTGGCTATGGCCATTGTGTGCCAAAGACATATATCGGGCACCACGCTTTTGGTATTCTTCAATTTTGGAGAGGTCCTCACCAATGGGGTAGGCATTTTCCACACCGATCATCGCTACTTTTTTTCCAGAGGCCACGATTCGCCTAACATCTTCAGAAGTAAGCGCAAGTTCAATCTGATCTGGGGCAATCTCTTCACAAAGCTTATGTATCGCCTCAAATTTGGAGATCGCGTTTTCGGAAGCTTTGGCATAACCCTCCGTGGTCAACGTATCCTGCCCGGTGTAAACGATGAACCAAGCTACATCCAGTCCGCCTTCCTTCATTTTTGGCAGGTTTACCTGTGTATCCAAGTTTTGGGTGTAGTTGATGCTGTCCGTAAAGTTTTGGACATTGATATCGTCATGCGTATCAATGGTAATCACGGAATCGTGTATCCGTTGTGCTTTTTCTTCCAAGGTTTCGGTTTTTTCAGTTTTTTTCTCAGCGCAAGAGATTAAGAAGACAATACTAAAAATGAGGTAAAAATATTTCATGGTTGGTTTTTTATACATACAAATAAAGCAATTTGACAACAAAATCCGAGTGCTACGAAACAATTAATTGTAAACCCTCAGTTTAATCGACATTTTTAGTATGATTAATAACCATTACTGCAAAAAATTGGGAACACGCGAATTACTGACGTATCTGGAAAAGCTCGAAATAGGGTTGAGTTCATTTTCTTATGAAGAATTGGGAGTAGTGGAGGCCGGAGAACTCAAAAAATCCTTCGAGGTTTTTAAGGTAGGATTGGAGAACAAAGTTTTTGGAGCTTCCGAAATGCAACAATTGGAATCCATTTACCAAAAAGTGGGTATCCAAAGCTTGGAAAACCAAACACTGAACGATACGGAAACCAGCCGATTCCTGTCACTCTTGCAATCCTTGGAAAATACCGGACTTTCACGGAAACAGACCGAGATTGTGGAAGAACTAAAAAAAATAGCCAAGTATCCTTCATTTGAAAAACCTCAAAATTCAGATAAAAATACCTTAAATAGTATGTCGACTGATTTTGAATATATCGAGAAAAGCTTGCAGGCCGGATTCGCATCACAACATATTGACCTAAAGCCCGTGCTGGAAGATTGTATGGGACAAATGGAACTTTTGGAGGAATTGATACGCATGTTCAAACAAAATGTCCTCGAGTTTGTAGGAAGTGCCAAAGTGCACCTTATGAACGATAACTTCGACGAACTGGAACAGGCTTGCCAGAAGATCATGCCGTCCTTTCGAATGATGAATACCAACGGACTTTTGGAAGTTGCCCAACAGATGGCCCGTCTCTGTAAAACAGATCATGATGTGAAATACCTATCCTTTTTATACGATCAGTTCGTCCAAGAATATCCCCGTGTTCAAGAACAGATCGATTTTGAAATGGAATTGTTCAGAACAATGTAAAAAAGAATGGCCATGGCAAACTCAGAACTCCCAGAATACCTACAAAGCATATTTTATCCTCTTTTTCAGCACACTAAGGACCTTGAGTGCCGTTTGATGCTGATGGACGAAATGTTGGAAGTGGGGGATAAGAAGGAAATTCCTTTTCTGAAGCAATTGGAGTCCGATGAAAACCCCAAGATAAGCAACAAGGCCTTTGAAATAAAAGCCGCCCTACAATCCAAATTGGGCGTATTGTCCGATGCCGAAAGAAGGAGGCTGCCCATGAACCTTTGCTTCATTTATGACGAATTCAATATCCGTCCCAGTAAAGTGGACAGGGATTTTGATTTTGAGGTGGAACTGGACATATTGAACATGAAATAAAAAAGAATTTCACCACCATTTATAGAATGTTCACCACATTTTATGATAGTGAAATAATCTTTGAGCAGAAATGACGTTTTTTAGATAAAGACCCAAATAAAAACCTATTACTGGCATGTTATACGATACCTACGGAGAAGAATACTTGGCATTTTTACAAGAACTCAATGAAATATTGAGCGTAAACGAACTTGCCGAACTTGATTACCTATAGATTAGTTGACAAACACCCCAAAATTTGTTCACATGAAAAACCATAACAAAGAAAACACAGCCTACTTGAATTTTATTCAAGATTTGAAAGACATGCTCACCGACTTTGATATTAGTCTTTTGAGCAAACCCTGATTATTAAGTGTCTATCATGGAAAAGGGGATGTTGTCAACAACATCCCCTTTTCTATTTATCGATTATTGGGACTTTACCCCAAATAAGATTTCAAAATTTTACTTTTAGAGGTATGCCTTAACTTTCTAATGGCCTTTTCCCTAATTTGGCGTACCCGTTCTCTTGTGAGGTCGAACGTACTACCTATTTCCTCCAAGGTCATGGAAGGTTGGTCCCCAATGCCATAGTACAGTCTTACCACATCGGCTTCTCTTGGGGACAAGGTATCCAATGCCCTGTTGATTTCTGTGTTCAAGGATTGGTGCATCAACCCTTTATCGGGTTTTGGGGAATCCCCTGCATTCAGCACATCATACAAATTGGACGTTTCCCCTTCTTTTAAGGGAGCGTCCATGGACACATGGCGACCGGTATTTTTCAAGGATTGTTTTACTTCGGAAACCGTCATGTCCAGTTCTTTTGCTATTTCCTCTGGAGACGGTGGCCTTTCGTGTGCCTGTTCCAAGTATGAGAATGTTTTCTTTATCTTGTTGATGGAGCCAATTTTGTTCAAAGGCAAGCGAACTACTCTTGATTGTTCTGCCAAGGCCTGTAATATGGATTGTCGAATCCACCACACAGCATAGGAAATGAATTTAAATCCACGGGTCTCATCAAAACGCTTGGCCGCTTTCACCAATCCTACATTGCCCTCGTTGATCAAATCGGGCAATTTTAAACCTTGGTTTTGATATTGCTTGGCCACCGAGACCACAAACCTGAGGTTTGCATTGGTCAATTTTTCCAAAGCAGCTTGGTCACCGGCCCTTATCTTTTGTGCTAGCTCAACTTCTTCCTGCGCGGTGATCAAATCGATCTTACTGATGTCCTGCAAGTATTTGTCAAGAGATTTGGATTCTCGGTTCGTAACCTGTTTAATGATTTTTAGCTGCCTCATGCTGTTATACGGTTTGAAAGTGTTATAAGCTAACATTATACATTTTTATAAGCTATTTTCCAAGTCCAAAATGTTATTGTTATCAAAATGTTATAAGCGTTTCAGGTAAAATCATAAAAAAAGTATCAAATAACGATTGTTGATACAATTTTAATAGAAAAGCTTCCCGGTATTGGCCACAAGGATAAAAAACCCCTAATTTTGTAGGGTTTTTTAATTAAGAATCCATAACGCTAATTTCCTTTGGAAGTAAACAAAGAAGTCAAGAAGAAAACATTATACGGGTACCAGAAAGAAGATCTGAACAAGATCTTTGATCAGTTGGATCAACTACCACCGGGCACAAATATATTGTACCAATTGCCCACGGGTGGTGGTAAAACCGTTGTGTTTTCCGAAATCACAAGACGATTTATTGAACAGACCGGGAAAAAAGTAATGGTGCTTACCCACCGGATAGAGCTCAGCAAGCAAACTTCCAAAATGCTAAAAGGATTCGGTGTGGCCAACAAGGTCATCAACAGCGAGGTAAAGGAACTCTACGACCAGGACAACTATATGTGCTTTGTGGCGATGGTGGAGACCCTGAACAATCGTCTGCAAGAGGAAAAAGTCAAGATCAACAACATTGGCCTAGTTATTATTGATGAGGCCCATTACAATTCCTTTAGAAAACTGTTCAAATATTTCGAGGATTCTACCATTTTGGGGGTCACGGCGACACCTTTGAGCTCCAACATCAAACTTCCCATGAAGGATCATTATAAACATTTGATCATTGGGGAATCCATAAAATCCTTGATCGACAAACAATTTTTGGCAAAGGCCAATTTGTACAACTATGATGTGAGCCTTCGCACCTTGAAGCTTGGAATTAACGGTGATTATACCGTAAAATCTTCGGATGAATTCTACAGTGCCCACAGCATGCTCGGTAAATTGCTCACCGCTTACGAGGAAATTGCAAAAGGTACAAAGACCTTGATCTTTAACAATGGTATCAATACGTCACTGTACGTTTATGAAACCTTTAAAAAGGCAGGCTACAATATTAAGCACCTGGACAACAAGAACACGGCCACGGAACGTAAGGAAATCCTGGAATGGTTTGCCGAGACCCCGGATGCCATTCTTACTTCAGTGAGTATATTGACCACTGGTTTTGATGAACCTACCGTACAGAGTATCATCCTAAATAGGGCGACACGTTCACTTACCCTGTACTTTCAGATGATAGGTAGGGGATCTAGGGTGCTTCCTGACAAAGATGAGTTCAACGTAATCGATATGGGGAACAATATTGCCCGTTTTGGACCGTGGGACGCTCCGGTAGACTGGCAGGAAATCTTCCACTTTCCTGACTTTTATTTGGAAAACATCAAAAATGATGAGGAAATAGAACGAGATTTCGTTTACGAAATGCCGGATGAGCTAAAGGCGAAGTTCAGTAAATCGGACAATATCACCTTTGATGTAAAAGAGGAGTACAAGAAGATATTCGCCCAAGGCAAAAAATCCAAGATCGTTCTGGAAAAGAGCATCGAGCAGCACGCCCAGATTTGTGTGGAAAACAGTGAAGATGTTTTTGATGCGCGCATATTGGCAAAGGAACTCAAGGACGAAATATCCTATCGTGTAAAGCAATATTCGTATTGCATTATGAACAACACCAAGAATTATAAAGAGTGGTTGGAGGAAGATTATGAACGAAAACTACGTTCCAGTATCTCCAAAATGTTCGCGGCCAAAATGTGAGACTTGAGCATTGGATTGTTCAATTTAAAATTTTGATACTAGAGCTTGATTTTGAACTAGTATTTTAGCAATTCCAACTTCGTACATTTATCCACATGTCAAAAAAATTACTTGTCATTGGTTATGTTTGGCCAGAACCCACTACCACGGCCGCGGGATGTCGTATGCAGCAATTGCTGGAAGCATTTTTGACCTTTGGTTATCGAATTACTTTTGCCTCCACGGCAAGTAAAACGGAATACAGTCTAGATCTGGAACAAATGGGGATACAGGAAGCCACCATAAAACTCAACCATTCCAGTTTTGATGATTTCGTCAAGGACCTCTCGCCCCAGGTAGTACTGTTTGACCGTTTTATGGTAGAAGAGCAATTTGGTTGGCGGGTCAGTGAGTCCGTTCCGCAAGCCATTCGAATATTGAATACCGAAGACTTGCACGCTTTGCGCAAGGCTAGGGAAGAGGCGCATAAAAAAAATCAACCCTTTAGGATAGAAGATTGGAAAAACCATCCGATGACCCTCCGGGAGCTGGCCAGCATCTATCGCTGTGATTTAAGTTTGATGATTTCCCATTTTGAAAAGGAAATTTTGCAAAAAGAGCTCCATGTTCCATCCAATTTGTTAATGCATTTGCCTTTGATGGTTGATGTTTCGGCGATATCCGAAGCGAAATTTAAACCGTTTGAAGCAAGAACAGGCTTTGTAAGTATCGGCAATGGTAAGCATGCTCCCAATGTTGATTCCGTCAACGTGTTGAAGCACGAAATTTGGCCCCGAATACGAAAGCAACTGCCCGATGCAGAACTACAGATCTACGGAGCTTATCTGCCGCAGCAAATCAACGAGATGCACGACCCCAAAGCGGGTTTTTATATTCGAGGTTGGACGGAAGATGCAGAAAGCGTTTTCCAAAATGCCCGAGTCTTATTGGCCCCTTTACAGTTTGGTGCCGGGATAAAGGGCAAACTACTGGATGCCATGAAAACGGGAACGCCAAGCGTTACCACCACCATTGGAGCAGAGGGCATGCATGGGGGCCTACCTTGGAACGGAACCATTACCAACGATTGGGAAACTTTTGCCAAAGCCGCTGTTGCATTGCACCAAGATCAGGAATTATGGAAAACGGCACAAAATTATGGAGCTGATGTGCTCCGTACGTTTTATGATAAAGCTACCCTGCAAGGGCAATTCGAACGACACCTGATCCAAATTGAAAAAAACATGAAGGACCTTAGGGAACAAAACTTTATCGGGAAATTGTTGCAGCATCAGACCATGGCGAGCACCAAGTATATGGCCAAATGGATTGAGGAGAAGAATAGGGGGTAGTTTTCCCTTTGAGTTACTCCAATCGGTGGTGAATGGCATTTGGATTTTTAACTATACCTTAAAAGCGCATTGATTTTGGTCCCTTTACTGGGCATAAAAGCAGAATTCATCAAATATACCGTACCATCATTTTTTAGAACCTGCATTGCCGCAAGATTCATTAAAGATAGACTTTCATCGTTTCTTTCTTTGTGTATTTCAACCTTTTGTTCTTTTTGCTTAAAATTCCCCCAAAGCTCAGCGCGATTCTCTAGAAAGAGGGTGTCAATTTTCCCTTCAAAAGCAAAAGGAACGATGTCGTGAACCACATCGGTTTTCTTCTCAGGCTTGGCTTCTTCATACTGTTCCATTTTTTTGCGTTTGTCTGATTCAAAGTAGTCTTCAAGCAAGTCTACAGCTTTTTCGTGCAGACCGTTTATGTCAACATCGTTAGGGTTTCCTTTCATTGGTTTTTCATATAGTTTTTGGTATGAATTTGCTTCATTGTAGATCGGGAACAAATAATCCTGACAATAGACAACCAAAGGGACGCTCTCACCCTGCAATACCTTTACGATTCCTTTGTCAACTGCATTGAAAAACCTGAAAATCTCTTCTTTTTCTTCACGGTTACCAGCCCCTTGTCCATGGAACATGCTACCACCTGCATCATTTTGCTGCTGATTTCTTACTTGGAGGTGCTTTTCTTCATAATCATAGCCCACCACGTCATTTATATTGCCTGGAACATGGTCTTTTACATTTACTTCGGAAAAACTGAATTCAGTAGCTTCATAGAGCTTCACTTCTTCTAATTGAAGCGCCAACACATAAAACTTATGATTGGCCGAAAGCGCATCGGCAAGGGGACGAACATAGAAGTGATTGGAGATGTGAGTGTAATCTTCGAACTTAGTTGGCAGTCGAAATTTTTGAAAAAAATTCTCTGCCGCAAAAAGAGCCAGTCCATGAGACTGATACTTCCAAAACTTATCATCTTCCAACAGCTCTTGAATGGGTTTTCCGATTTTTTCTATGCTTTCTGAGGTAAAGCCTTTCTTTTTCAACTCTCGGCTGCATTGGTCCCATTTACTTTTCAATTTGGTTTTATCCTGATTTTCCAACACTTCTTTTCCCGCGATATTGGTGTGCATAAAAATGGTAATACAAGGTTCTGACCTGTGAGTTAGTAAGTTATTCAATTGACTCTTTTTTATAAATTCCATGTGATGATTTGTTTTTGGGTATTTATAAGTTAAGGTTTATTTTTCAATTAGCCATATGGAACAATCTAAAATGTAATCTTATCCTGATGGGTGAATTGTAACGTGCGTCTCTATTTATCTACTGAGCCTAATTTATTTCTGCTTATTTTTAGATAACCTGTTAAGAGAAAGTTCAGCTTTAAACAAATTATTCTTCTGTAATTTGGGCATCATCGTTTTTAAGAAATATTCAAAATACATTGAACTGCACCTTTCTGGTACTGAATCGGTTTGGGACCCGTGGTAAAATACATTGACCGATTGGGATGCCGCCCAAATAGTCGTACCTTCTTTACATGGAAAAAATATTAGTTGCAGGTGCTACAGGCACTACAGGAGAAAAGGTTATAAAATTGATACATGACTCGGAAGATTATAATCCCGTGGCCATGGTACGCACTGAAACACAGAAAGCCCAATTTGAATCCCAGGGTATTGAAACCATCATGGGAGACTTAACAAAAGATGTATCCCACACCACAAAAGGAATGGATAAAGTAATTTTTGCGGCAGGTTCTGGCGGTAAGGACGTGGTCAATGTTGACCAAGAAGGTGCCAAAAAACTTATTGATGCTGCAAAGAAAGAGCGCGTTGGTAAATTTGTGATGCTCAGTTCCATGGGAACGGACAATCCCCGAGGCGAACTCAAGGAATACCTACAAGCCAAACAGAATGCAGACCAATATCTCGATATCAGTGGTTTGACGTTTACCATTGTTAGACCTGGATCTCTGAACAATAAGGAGGGGATAGGCAAAATAAAGCTTTCTAAAAAATTGAACGAACGAGGGGAAATTCCAAGATGGGATGTTGCCAGAACTTTGGTCAAAAGCCTTGAAGATGGTGTTGCCAAAAATCAAGCGTTCGAAATTTTAACTGGCGAAACCAAAATAGAAGAAGCTGTGCAGGAATTCTAATCATTATTTCCCAAATAGAAGTGGGAGGTATGCAAATAGACTGCCAAGTACCATGACCAAGTGTTTGGAGGAGAAGAATACCAAGAGCTAAGACAATCTTCCCATAACACCTTCACCAGTTTTTATATCGATGAAACCCCGTTCGGTTCCCGAACGGGGGTCCAAGTTCTCGTGGATCTGGATATTGTCTCCCATTTTGAACTGCGTTCTCAGTCCATCCAGGTCCAGAACCGTATCAAAATACATCCAATCAGCGGTTTGGTTGCTCCAAGAGCGGCCATAAAAAGAGACAGTAACATTTTGATCTATCAGATAGGTGGCCACATCTCGCAAACTATCCGAACATATCCAACGGGTCTTGTCCCGAAAGTAGCGATCAAAATCAAGGATTTCTGCCTTTAGATGAGGGGAGAGAATTGATGCTTCGCCCATTAAATTAATAAGGCTCCTATCAAAATCGGCATGGTGTTGCATGGACTTCACTTTATCCAACACCTGTTCCAATATTTTATTTTTTTGAGGTTGATCGATTTCTTTTTGCAAAGCCTGTAACAGCTTTGTTTTTTTTTCTTGAAAATTTTTCATCGAATTCAATCATTATGTATGGTCAGCTCTGGGTCATATGTGGCCCCTTTAGCAACCTGAACCATGGTGATACGTACTTTGGTGGGGAAAAACTTTTCGGGGTCGGCCCTTTTATGTGCATGGCCTTGGCCGCCGCTATCATCTTTGATAACCAAATCCATTTGTTTGATACCTTCTTCCCAAACAATCGATTCATTTTCCCAAAATTCGGTCATGGAAACTTCTTTTTCGTAGATGCCCTCTTCCAAGAATAAATCGGTAGAAGTGCAACCATATCCGTTTCCCTGTCCTTTGTTAGGGATATAACAGAGGGTCCATTTGGTCGGTTCCCTGCCAGGAGGTTTATCCAACACCTCAATCCGGATGTGCACCGTTCCGTTTCTATAATCAACCGGAGCTGTCCAATCTTTGGGACGATCCGCATTTAACATATCCCCTGTGACATAGTAATGGGATTTGCTCGGTGTGGACGTATCCGCATCCTGTTTGGTGTATGTAAATTCCACATCGAAAAGAACAAACTGGGATTCGTTGGTCTGGGAACAGCAGAACAGCGGTAGAAACAGCATCCAAAAATGTAGACTGTATTTCATTGTGCCTATTTTTTCACCAATTGGTACGAAGCTCCCATTTGTTCAAAAAGCATGCTGTTCTCTTCAGGTTTAAAGGTAATCGTAATTTTTGCAGGTTTAAATTCAAATTGATGCTCGGCTATGGCCTCTAAAGGAAAAGCAGGTTGTCCTGTGGCCTGACCTTTAAGTTCACCATCCACAATTTTTATATCCAAATCCAATGGAAACCCGGGTGATGCATAAGTGCCAACGTAGGCCTCCAACTGGTCCAAGGTAACTTCGTAGTTATTGAATTCAGGCATTTCAAAAGGATCATTATACACGGTGCTCAAGATGGTTATGGCAATATCGTTGGTATTCATATTGGCGCCATTCGAGGTCATCGCAAAGGAAATATTGCCATCATCAAAATGGCCAAAAAGAGAAGAAAAACCATCAATACCGCCGGTATGTCCATAACTGGTCCTACCACGATATGGAAAACTGAACAACCCAAAACCGTAGGCGTCTTGCTTGGTTTTCATCAGTTCCACATATTCAGTTTTTAATAGATTTCCGCCAAAAAGGGCATCGCTGAACTTAACAATATCCACTGGTGTAGAAACAACCGCTCCAGCTCCCAAAGGTATTGACAGATCGGTTTCCGGTTGTTCCTGCCATGTTCCCAAATTTATATATGATTTGCACTCATTTGAATTGGTTCCAATTTTACTTCCCACATAGGTGTTGGAAAGGCCCAAAGGTTCGGTAATAAACGAGCGGAGCAGATTGGGATAGCTGTCTGACATGCTTTTTTCCAAAATAAAGGTCAACAAAATAAAATTGGAATTACTGTATTGCGCCTTGGAGCCCGGTTCAAAATCACTTCCTGCGGTAACAATAATATCCAGAAGTTGCTCTTGGGCCTGTGGCTGGGTATAATATTCCATGTATTTGGCATCATCCGTGATATTGTGAATACCGCTTCGATGACCCAAGAGTTGTTTTATGGTTATTTTTTCTGAATTGGGCACTTCAGGAAAAAAATCGTCCAAGGTTTGATCAAGTGACAGTTTTCCTGCTTCAATGGCCTTGAAAACTAAAACGGTGGTGAATGTTTTGGAAATGGAACCAATTCTGTATTTGGAGGAAATATCTGCCTTTGCATCTTCGGCTAGATTACAGTACCCTACAGAGCGTGTATAAATGAGCTCACCACCTTTGGAGACGGCCACACTGCCCATGAATTTATCGTTGGCCTCCAAAAGGTCAAAGTATTTGTCTAGTTTTTCATAATTAAAACTTTGCGCATTGCAAAAAAAGCTGCCAATCAGTAAAATAGTAGGTAAAATCCAAGATTTCATAATTTATATATAAATGGTTAATGTTCAATTTTTCAGGTGCCCGGGACCATGCACTACGCGTCCGGGCATATTTCCTGTGTGCTCTCCATTCTTCAAGACCTGTGTCCCGTTCACAAAAACGTGCTGTACGCCTTCTGAATATTGATGGGGTTCTTCAAAAGTAGCTTTGTCCATAATGGTTTTAGGATCAAACAAGACAACATCGGCATAATTACCGTTGGAAAGACTTCCCCGTTTGTTTATTTTGAGATTGGTGGCAGGCAACAGCGTTAATTTGTGCACTGCCTCCTCCAACGAAATAATTTGCTCATCCCTGACATATTTCCCCAATAACCGTGCTACGTTACCGTATGTCCTTGGGTGTGTGCTCGATTTAAGAAAAACGCCTTCTGTGGCAGGGGAACCTGCATCGGAACCAAAACTCATCCACGGCAGGGCAATTTGTTTTCTTACGTTTTCCTCGGACATCAAAAAATAAATGGTGCCCACACGGCTACCATCCTGTACCACCAAATCCATTGCCGTTTCTTCAGGGGAAGTACCGCGCATTTCGGCCACTTCTTTTAATGTTTTTCCTGTCAAATATTTCAACGAATCAGCCTTAAAGCCAACCAGTAGGATTTTACTGGGGTCACCTGCGGCTTGCATCAAACTTTCCCATTCGTCGGTCGGGGTGGTCATTTCTTCTTTTACTTTTTTACGTATTTCCGGGTCTTGCAAACGCTCCGCCCACTTGTCATAGCCGCCTTCCTGTACCCATGGGGGCATGGAAGCATCCAATCCTGTGGCTCCTGCCACATAATTGTACATATCGGCAGTGATGTGCAGTCCTGCCGCATTGGCCGAGTCCACTTTGGCCACAACCTCATCAAACTTGTGCCAGTTATCTTTTCCACTTTGTTTTAAATGATAGATTTCGGCACGGATACCAGCTTCATCAGCTATTCGAATCAATTCATCCAGACTTTCCAAAAGTCGTGAACCCTCGCTACGCATATGACTGATGTACATCCCGTCGTACTCGGCGGCCACTTTGCAGAGTTCAATCAATTCTTCGGTAGTGGAGTAAAATGCAGGTGCGTAGATCAATGAGGAACCAACGCCAAGAGCGCCTTCTTCCATGGCCTGTTTTACCATCAATTTCATGGAATCCAATTCCTGTGGGGTAGGGGCTCGGTCTTCAAAACCTACGGTATTGATTCGTAATGTGGTCGCACCCACAAATGAAGCTACGTTGGAAGAAATGCCCTTTTTGGTAAGATATTCCAAATATTCGTTCAACGTATTCCATTCAATTTCATATTTGATATCACCCTGACTTTCCTGCTCTTCTTTTTTCATGGATTCGTTGAGCGGCCCCATGGACCAGCCTTCTCCAAACACCTCCAAAGTGACACCTTGTTTGATATCGGCCATGGACCTTCCGTCCTCAATCAATGATTCTGTGGCCCAACTGAGCATGTTGATAAATCCTGGGGCCACAACAAGGCCTGAGGCATCAATTTCTTGAGTTCCTGTGGCATTTTCCAAATCACCTACGGCGGCAATGGTGTCGGCATTGATGCCCAAATCACCGATATAGGAAGGTTTTCCCGAACCATCCACAATCTGTCCGTTTTTTATGAGGACGTCAAATTGTTGGGGCTGTGAACAGCTCGTCAGAATGATAAAAATGGAAAAGGCTTGCAAATAGTGGTTAAATCTCATATTCCGTTCAATTAGTTGGTGTAATGACCAAATTAATCTTTTTTGAACGCAATCTGATGCCCAATACAAATAACTTTCTAACTACTAGGTATTTGCTGACTTAAACAATGTAGCGTTCCAAATCCCCATATCAAATCGATGGCACTTATTCCTATGACTTCCCTGTCAGGGAAAATGTTCGTAAGCAAGTTAAGAGCTTCACTATCCCTACTATCATTAAAAGTTGGCACAAGCACCGCATGGTTCAATATGAGAAAGTTGGCATAACTGGCGGGTAAGGTCAAACCATCAAAATCGATACGTTTTGGCATGGGCAACGGAATCACCGTTGGCCTTTCGCCATTTTCCAGAACGGACTCTTCCAATCGCTGAAAGTTTTCCCGCAACGCCTTGTGATTGATTTCCGAAGGATTCTCCTCTATGACAGTTACGATGGTGTTGGGGCTTACAAAACGGGCCAAATCATCCACATGTCCGTGGGTATCGTCCCCTTTGATTCCTTCCCCCAACCAAATGGTATTGGTAACGCCCAGATATTCCTTAAAAATTTTTTCGTAGTCCTCTTTTGTAAATCTTTGGTTCCTTACTTGGATTTTAGGGTCCAATAAACACTCTTCGGTCGTAATCAGCGTACCTTTTCCATTTACATCGATGGCGCCTCCTTCCAAAACAATGGGTTTGCCTTTATAAACGGCCTTTTCCACGGGAATGTTCAAAAAATCGGCTACTTTGGAAGGAACATGTCGGTCCAATTTATAATTGGGGTACTTGGCCCAGCCGTTAAAATTAAAATTCAACGCTTTGCGCTGTTTACCGTTCTTTACGATGATCGGACCGGAATCCCGCATCCAGCTACGATTGGTTTTGTGGACAATAAAAGATACCCTGTTGGTCTTTACATGCGCCATGCTCAGCATACCATGTACCTTGTCCCTCAGTTTTTCGGAGGAAACCACGACCATCACCCTTTCAAATTCAGCGATTTTCTTAATAAACTCAATAAAAGCCCATTGAATGGCTCCATACTTTCCCGGCCAGTCTTTTCCATTGTGCGGAAAGCAGAGCAGGACGCCTTCTTGTTTTTCCCACTCTGCCGGAAAAATCCATTTTTCTTTCTTCATCTTAATCTATGGCGCGTTTGGTGATGGCCCCGTACATATCTATACGCCTGTCCCGCAGAAAGGGCCAATTTTGTCTAACATTCTCTTGGAGGTCCAAGTCCACTTCGGCCATTAGAATTTCCTCTTGGTCATTGGAAGCCTGGGCCAATATTTCTCCTTGCGGTCCGCATATAAAGGATGAGCCCCAAAACTCGATTCCATCCGTACCGGGCAAGTATTTTTCCAAACCGATGCGGTTCGCGGCGGCCACATATACTCCATTGGCCACTGCATGCCCCTTCATCACATTCATCCAAGCGCCATGTTGTTTCTCTCCAAATTCTTCTTTTTCCTGGGGATGCCAGCCAATGGCGGTAGGGTAGAACAACACCTCAGCACCTTGCAGGGCCGTTAAACGGGCCGCTTCCGGATACCACTGGTCCCAACAGATCAATGTTCCTATGTTTCCTTTTTGGGTGGTTATGGTCTTGAAGCCAAGATCACCTGGGGTAAAGTAGAATTTTTCATAGAAATGGGGGTCGTCCGGAATATGCATTTTTCGGTACAGTCCCGCTTCGGAACCATCGGCATCGATGATATAGGCACTATTGTGATACACCCCTGCCATTCGTTTCTCAAAAAATGGGACAATGATCACTACGCCCAATTCTTTGGCCAATGCACTAAAAGCTTTAAAAGAAGTACCGTACAAAGGTTCTGCAAGGGCGAAATTATCCGTGTCCTCGCTTTGACAGAAATAGTGACTGCTGTACAGTTCGGGCAACAAGATGACCTCGGCGCCCTGAGAGGCAGCTTTTTTTACCCACTCTGTACATTTTTTCAGATTGTTCTCTGGGGTATTATTTAAGTTTAATTGAATTACGGCTATTTGGTATCTGTTTTTACTCATGAATATAAAATAAACTTTTCGAGGGAATAAAGATAGTTTTTATTGTTTTTTATCCCTAGTATCCAACTGTTGATACGGGATATAATTTTCCCATTTCCAAGGTGTGTAAACATCTTTTAGGGCTATATCCAACAATTCTTTAAAGATGCTGTTGCCCCTTTCAAAATTGGTCATGATCATAATTCCCTTTCCTGTTTCCGGAAATAGCACGGAATGATGAACAAACCCACTTCCGTGCCCTTCTTTAAAAACGGCTTTTCCATAAGGGGTCTCAAAATAGCCCCAGCCCAGACCATAGCCCAAATTGATGTCATCATAGGCATTTGTTGTGATACTAGTACCTTCACCAAATTGCTTTTCGTTCCTTATTTTGATGTGGGGACTAAAAATCTCGTTATAAGATGCTTCGCTTATTATTTTTTGATGTAATACCGCAGTTAAAAATTTGGTATAATCTTTTGGAGTGGTCTCCAAGGTTCCACCGCCCCTTGGTTCATTGTCCTTGTCCTTTTTAAGAGCTTCCTCATGTTCGTCATGCCCAAGGGCGAAGTCTTCATTAAATTTGCTTTTCCATTCGTAGGCGGAGTTTTTCATTCCCAAGGGCTCAAAGATGATTTCTTGTGCGAGTTCTTCCAATCCCTTTCCAGTTAATTTTTCCAAAACCACCTGCAGGTAGATAAATCCTTCCCCACTGTACCCAAACTGGGTTCCGGGTTCCCAGTGCACCCTGAGCTTGTAGTCGTCTTCGAACCATCTATAGTTTTTGAAACCCGTGGTGTGGTCCAAGCACATCCTTGCCGTGATTTTGGAATAGAGGGAGTCTTCTTTCAAACTGGAAAAATCATCGTGCCAACGGGTCTGTGGCTCGTACTCATAGATTTTTTTGGGCAAATAGGATTCTAAGGGAGTATCCAAAGCGATTACACCTTGTTCTACCAACTTCATTACCAAAACGCCAAACACAGCTTTGCTAAAGGATGCTCCATAAACGTTTGTGGAGTCTGTCAACACAATTTTATTGGGGTAATCCTTGTATCCAAAAACCTTTTCATAAACTGGCTGGTTGTCATTAAAAATAGTCACGGCCATCCCGTAGATTTCAGCATCCGTCATCAACTGGTCTATTTTTTTGGTTATGGAGTCTTTTGTGATCAAAGAACCGTCCAATCGTTCCACAGTTTCCTGCTTGGGAGCGGAGCAACTGCCCAGCAACACGAGAAACCCTAGTACCAAACTATAAATGTTGTTTTTTTTTAATCTTAAAAATGGGATGGAAAAAGGGTAGTAGCACTTATTCTTTTGTACGACGTAGATTATGTTGAAAACGATGATCGCGATACAAATGGGCACTACGGAGATGAAAATAAAAAATCCCCATTTTTCAATGGTCACTAGGCTGACGAAAGACAATATGGCAAGAATCAGCACGGTAATCTGAAAATTGATAACCTTAATACCGTGTTTGTTATAGATCGGGTTGTCCTCCCTTTTGTGAATCCAAATAAAGAGAGGGATGAGCACATTGAGCAGCGGTAAAAATATTCCGATCAACGGAGTGGCGTGCATTAGCAGCAGCCATTTCTTTTTTACGGTTTCTTCCTTTGGATTTTCCAATGGAATTAGGTCATCCACCTCAATTTCCAAGGCTACGGCCAGTAGTTTGATGGTGTTCAAATGTGGGGAAACCTCTTCTTTTTCGATACGCTGTATCGTTCTTACGGTTACATTGGTTCTGTGGGCGAGCTCTTCCTGCGAATATCCTTTGACCTGTCTTTGATACTTTAGTCGTTCTCCGATTGATGTTTTGTTCATGGTTTTGATTTTTAACTGTTGAACAAATTTATCGAGAGCTGCTCGACAGCACCACGACATTTAGATGTCACCTTTATGTCATCCGTTGTAAAATGTGCTGTTTGGGCCATTACTTTTAAAAAATATCATTCTGGTCATGAACTTAAAACTATAATTCTATACTACCTAAAATTGAAGCGAAAAAGGTCTTTGGAAATGGGATGGTGCAAAAGAAAACCCTATCCGGCATATGCGGATAGGGTTCTCGTGTAACATTCTGGTATCTACGTTAACTTAAAACATAAATCCAAGTCCTGCGGAAAATACGGAGTTATGGACATCAACATCCTCTACCATTTCGGAAAATCCGTAGGAATAGCGTCCCTGGATAAAGAATCCGGAAGGAAACTTGTATTCCACACCAGCTGCCCCTTGCAAATCAAAGGTCTTAATGGAGTCGGAATCAAAGCTTCCCGAATCGTCTCCCGGAGCCAAATCGAGTGATTCGTTGACTTTAAATCCAAATTGTGGACCTGCCTGTAGGTTGAGTCCGTCCGCAATGTAAAATTTGAACAACACGGGCACTTGGATGTAGTCTACCTTAAACTGTGCATCCGGCGAATCCGGTTCATCGGTAATATCAAAACCCTGTGCTGAATAAAAAACCTCTGGTTGCAAGGATACATGATCGGTCAATGGCGCTTCTGCCAATAGTCCCAAATATAAAGATGTTCTGGAATCCGGGCTATCGAAACCGTCTCCTGCCACTGTGGCAAAATTGGCACCGCCCCGCACACCCAGTTGTACATTGTTCGTATTCTGTCCGTAGGTGGTGAGCCCAGCTAGGAGCACACCCAAAATCAATAAATTCTTCTTCATTGTATTTAATTTTAGTGTTTAAAATCAATACGAAAGTAGCGTGCTGTTGTGGTGCAAGTTGATGCATACCATAGAATTCTTGACGCTATAAATAAAGGGATGGCTATCAAATCGTTACTAAAGATGAATATGAGGGGCTCCAAGGTTTAGTACTGAATTCTAACCAGAAAGAAATCAAGGGATTTGGGCGAGGACTTAAGTTATATGTGCTTTATATCAGTAAGTTACATATTAAGCATACACTAATTTTCAGATTTTAAACCTATGAAAGTAATTCACAATGGGTTCGGACACCGTAATCCCCGTAATCCCCGTAATTGCGGTTATATATGGTAAGGCATTGTTCTTACTCCTTTATTTTTTCATAATCTACGCTTGCTTTTGCTATCCCCTCTGGATTTGGGTCCAAGTATAACTGATAATCCTTCAAAAGTTTTACTCTTTTCGATTCACCTTTATCAATTGAAATTTCTTCAATAATCTTTTCAGCTTGTTGCACTCTTATTGAAAATTCTCGTTTTCCTATGTTGTTTATTATTGCATAACAATCTTGTCCAAAATATGGATTAATTGTTCCATCTTGACCAGGTCCCTTTCCTGTCATTATCATACTTTGAGAAGGTTCAAGTACAAATTCTGTTTGAGCGTTCGCTTCAAAATGTATGAAGACTATCAATGAAATTATAAGAGTTATTTTTTTCATTTTTAATATATTTCTTGTGAAGTGTCTATTTAGAATGTCTGCTAGCTTTAAAGCTAAAAAATCATCTAGTAGATTATTTTTTTTTCATCAATAACGAAGTTCGCAGAATTTCACCTCACAGGCAACACTTGTTATTAGGTGTTATCAACATTAAAGTATTGATGCCTATTCAGTTATATCGTTCAAAACCCTTTTGGCCATGCTAAGCGATCTATTAGAAATAACTATAATCCAGAATTTCCGTTATTTTGTGGTACAAGAAAACTACAACTATGGAATCACCCAACTGGCAGACTGCCATGGAATTTGAGGATATCACCTATAAAAAATGTAACGGCGTGGCGCGTATTGCCTTTAATCGCCCCGATGTGCGCAATGCGTTCCGTCCCAAGACCACCAGCGAACTGTACAAGGCTTTTTATGATGCGCAAGAAGATACATCGATTGGGGTAGTGCTGCTTTCTGGCGAAGGGCCATCATCCAAGGACGGTAAGTGGGCCTTTTGCAGTGGCGGCGACCAAAAAGCACGCGGACACAAAGGGTATGTGGGCGACGATGGTTACCACCGTTTGAATATTTTGGAGGTACAGCGTTTGATACGTTTTATGCCCAAAGTGGTGATTGCCGTGGTGCCTGGATGGGCCGTCGGGGGAGGGCATAGCCTTCATGTGGTGTGCGATATGACCCTTGCCAGTAAGGAACACGCCATTTTTAAACAGACCGATGCGGACGTTACCAGTTTTGATGGTGGCTATGGCTCTGCATACCTCGCCAAAATGGTAGGGCAGAAAAAAGCTCGGGAAATTTTCTTTTTGGGCAGAAACTATTCCGCGCAAGAAGCGTACGAAATGGGCATGGTCAATGCCGTGATTCCCCACGATGAATTGGAGGATACCGCCTACCAATGGGCTCAGGAAATCTTGGCCAAGTCGCCAACATCCATAAAAATGTTGAAGTTCGCCATGAACCTGACCGACGATGGCATGGTAGGGCAACAAGTGTTTGCGGGCGAGGCGACTCGTTTGGCCTATATGACCGATGAGGCCAAAGAAGGTAGAAATGCTTTTCTGGAAAAGCGTAAGCCCGATTTTGGCAAGGACAAGTGGATTCCGTAAAACAATGGGTGATTTACAGTAAGTAATTTACAATTAGGTTTTTTCAGTCTGAAGAAGGAGGGCGATAGGAAAACCTAGATTTCCCGTCCCGATAGCTATCGGGAGCTCTCGAAACGACAATAGGAATATTCTTGGTTGTCATAGCTCACAATTCTTGATTCAATTAGAGGAATTGATGAAATTAGTTTCGATAAACCATTTTGGTTATATGATTTAATGTATTTCTGAAAGAGGGTGATTTGAAGAATCTAGGGGATTGGTCACCCTTCGGCTACGCTCAGGGTCCATGATTGTTTTATGCATGGTTCTGGCTACTTACTATTGATGCAATTAGGGCAATTCGTGTCAAACTATGAGGATAGGGTGGCCCTAAATAGAAAAGAGCCCTGCCACTTGGGTCAAGACTCTTTTACGAGAACACTATATGAAAATGAAAAAATTACTTTCGTTTTTATTACATAGTAAAAGTAGCTTGCTTCTCCGTTTTGCTGAAATTATTGTTGTGAAGTTGGCCTTAGATGTTGTCATCTTGGTAATCATGTCATTCTTTCGCTCTCTATTGTGTAATTATTGTTATTCTAAAGGAGAGAACGAGTGAAGAATCTAGGGGAATTGGTTACCCTTCGCTAGCGCTCAGGGCATTTTAATCGGTTAAGGAGTTTATAACTGTGATATCGAGCCCAGTCAAGATGCGACAGGACATGTTCCGAATAGCCCCAAATCAAAAAGAGTCCTGCCACTTGGGTCAAGACTCTTTTACGAGAACACTATATGAAAATGAAAAAATTACTTTCGTTTTTTATTACATGATAAAACTACCACGAGTGTTCCCGTAAATAAAATTATTGTTGTAAAGTATCCCATTACTGTGGTTTTTTAAGCTTTTTAGTATATCATGCCATTCTAAGGCACAGCTTTCACAATGTTGGATAACACTCCGTTCACATCAAAATAGGGTTCTTCGGCCAGACCGGTCCGAACAATTACGAGGTCTTTGGATGGAATCATAAATACGTGTTGGCCTTCAAAACCATTGCACGAGAACATATCTCTGGGCACATCGGGATACTTTCCTTCAGCATTCAACCAAAAATGTGCACCGTAGGTACCATCGGAATTAACCGTAGGAGTGGTAATGTAATCTACCCAAGTGGAATCAAACAGTTGTTCCCCGTTCCAATTTCCCTTGTTCAAATACAGTTGTCCAAATCGGCCCCAGTCCCTGGTATTGGCCCATGCGTAGGAAGACCCCACATAATTGCCCGCAATGTCGGCTTCCAAGACCATAGAATACATCCCTATCTTGTCTATCAAGGACGAGTACGGGAAATCCAAGTATTCCTGATGGCTCCTGAACTGTTGGCGCAATATCCCGGAAAGTAGATTGGTGGTTCCCGAAGAGTAATTCCAAACCTCCGTAGGTTTTGCGATGGCTTTTTTGTCACGCTGCGCTTGGGTCATGTCACTATCCAAGAACAACATCCGTGTCACATCGGATATACCGGTATAATCTTCGTCCCATGCCAAACCACTTTGCATGCGGAGTAAATGGTTCAAGGTGATGTCCTTCCGTTCATCATCTTTCCATTCTGGAATCGGTGCCGGCCAATCCATCTCCAATTTTCCCTGATGCTCCAAAATCCCAAAACACGTGGCCAATACACTTTTTGTCATGGACCAGCCCAAAATAGGGGTGTCCTTGTCAAAACCATCGATATATTTTTCGGCAATCAAATGCCCTTTGTACAGAATGAGGAATGTTCTTGTCTTTTGGGTTTCCGGATTGACAAACGCCATGGCCATCGCCTTGTTGATTTGGTCCATATCCACCTCGGGCAAGATCGTATCCAAGGGAGCCGCTTGTCCATACGGGAACGGGATAGTGTCCTCAACTTGGTTTCTTCTGGGTCTGATGGTAAGCTTTTCAGGGTCGTAATCATCGTTGATCAGAACTGCCCCCAAACCATCACGGTACACCGCGGTTCGTTCCATAAGACCGTACACGGTGGAGGAGGCCGATTCCTCGCTCTCATTGACCTCAGTGGAAGCCAATTCTATCAATGGAGCGCTATTATCGTATTGGTTCATGCTTGCTGCCGAACGATGTGCTACAAACACTCCGGAAGCCACATTTTTGGCGGCATAGCCAGAAATAATGTTCAATTTGGGATAGTTAAGGTAGACGACCACTCCGATCACAACGATAAGTAGTAATAAAAGACGCTTAAGTAGTTTCATGGTTATAGGATGTATTTGTAACTTTCTGCATCTAAATATAAACATATTAAACATGTCCAACGTCGGATTGATCATCGAAGAACGAAGCAGGGATATAGGGGATTTTTTAGTGGGAAGGCTCATTCCTTTTCGTAAAAAGCGTATGATAGGCCCTTTTATTTTTATTGACCATATGGGACCTACGCAATTGGGGCCTACAAAGTATATGGATGTGGACCAACATCCACATATGGGGCTGTCCACCTTGACCTTTATGCTGGAAGGTGAAATTATTCATAAAGACGGTTTGGGAACCCGCCAAAGAATACGACCTGGATCTGTAAACTGGATGACCGCCGGTAAGGGAGTTTCCCACACCGAACGAACCCCGGAGGATATGCGCAATGGCAACACCTTCACGGCCCATGGCTACCAGATATGGGTGGCTTTGCCAAAGGAACTTGAAGATATGGACCCCGAATTCCATCATATTGATGCGAAAGATATTCCACAGTGGAGTGATGGCACTACGCAATTTAGACTAGTTGCCGGTGAGGGATACGGCAAAACATCTCCAGTGCCCGTGCATTCCAACCTATTTATGGTAGAGGTAAAAAATGATGAACCTTATACCCTAAACGTAAATGGGAAGCTCAAGGGCGAAATAGGGATCTGTATTGTGGATGGCAGCATAGAGGCCTGTGGCGAAACGGTGGGAAAAGGAAATATCTTGGTTTCCAAGGTAGAGGATACCTGTAACATCAAACTAAAAGCCAATACCCATTTAATGCTGTTTGGAGGGGAACCTTTCCCCGAGGAACGCTATATTTATTGGAATTTTGTTTCTTCAAGTAACGAAAAGTTGAAAAAAGCCAAAAAAGCATGGGCCGATAAGACCTTTCCTATGATGGAGAACGAGAATAGTTATATTCCATTGCCAAAATAGAGCGCTCATCAAACCGCAACCATACCGCCAACCAATGCCGACCAAACCAAAAGCCCTTACCTTAGTTTCGTTTGTCTTTTTTTTTATTTTGCTCGCCTGCAAAAAAGAAAAGAAGGTGTCAGAAGGCGCACAACTCTACAATACATACTGCGCCAGCTGTCACCTGTCCCCAAAAATAAATGAGCTTCCTAAAGATGTTTGGAAAAAATCCGTGCTTCCCGCGATGATGGAGCGCATGGAAGTGGAAGGTCTGTACCAAGAGGAAAATTTGGTTCAAAACGGTTTCAGGCCTAAAATTTCACTATCGGATTGGGCAAAACTGGAAAATTATATTCTATCGAACGCTCCGGAGTATCTGGAAACCATACAAGTGCCCCATGCGGACACCTTAAAATTATTTAAACCCGAGCCATTTTCCGTCGATGGGCAAAATGGGGCAATGGTCACATATTTGGAATTTCTGGGCGATGGAAATCAACTGTTCTACGGTGACCTTTCCGGAAACTTAGGGATTTTTAATTTTTCCGAAGGAAGGGCATCTCAGATTTATCAGGGCACATCACCCATAACTTGGTACAGCAAGAAGGATTCAACGGAAATAATAACGGAAGTCGGAATCATTCGTCCTTCCGAAAGGGAAGAAGGCAAACTAATACATAGAGTAGGCGGTGACACCTTCACCTTGGAAAATATCTTTCACAGGCCCGTTCATACCCTTGTGGATGATTTAAACGGTAACGGGAAAAATGAAATCGTTGTCAGTGAGTTTGGCAACGACTCCGGGAAATTGTCACTTTTGGTGGAAACCGCACCGGGTGCATATGACAAAAAAGTATTGATGGACCTTCCAGGAGCCATTCGAACGTTGATCAGGGACATGAACAATGATGGAAAAAAGGACATCGTGGCTCTTATGACCCAGAGCAATGAAAGCATTACGGTTTTTTATCAAGACGACAATTTAGCCTTTGAAGCAAAAAAACTGCTGCAGTTCAGTCCTGTTTTTGGGTCCAGTTGGTTCGAGCTTGTGGATTACAATGGGGATGGCCTAGAGGATATCATCACGGTCCAGGGGGACAATGCGGATATTTCCTATGTCCACAAGCCCTACCATGGGATGCGCATTTACCTGAACAATGGGGACGGCACTTATTCCGAATCCTATTTTTATCCGATGTACGGGGCAACAAGGGTATTGGCCCGTGATTTTGATCAGGACGGGGACATCGATTTTGGATTGATCAGCACGTTTCCCAATTATTTGGAGTTTCCCGAACTCAGCTTCGTGTATCTCGAAAACAAAGATTCCGACAATTATCGGTTTACGACCAATATTTTGGAGGATCCTTCCATGGCAAGATGGTTTTTAATGGACTCCGCGGATATTGATGATGATGGTGACGAGGATATTGTTTTAAGTTCCCTTACCTTAGGTTTTACTCCCGTTCCCAAAGTTTTGTCCGAACGTTGGAGCAATAGCAACGTGGATATTCTGGTCCTAGAAAATTTATTGCATTGAAAAAATGGATTTTTATAGCGTCTTTGATCATCATTGGGTGTTCCCGAAAGGAGAAACCTACCCAACCGCCATCGCAGTACAAATGGTATGGACACGAAGTCACGGCCTCTGCCTATAATTCCGTATTTTGGCAAACGGACAGTATCAATCCCTCCGTAGCTGCATGGGGCGATACATTAAAGCCAGGTATGAAATCCATCGCTGTTTCAAGAGATTTGATAAAAATGGGGCTGACCCATAATACCATGGTGAAAATAGATACCTTTCCGGATACTTTTTATGTAAAGGATAAAATGCATTGGCGCTGGCGCAACAGAATTGATATTTATATGGGCAAGGATGTTCAAAAAGCAAGGGAGTGGGGCCGTAAAAAACTGATAATTTGTTATGCCGTGCCCATAGATTCAATAGAAAACAAAAATGAAAAAGACTAGCTTACTATTTGTTCTGGGGATTCTTCTCGGAAGCTGTTCCGTTAAAAAAGAAATCGTGGACATCCCTATCATCTTTGATGACCAACGTATTGAATTGACCAAAGAATATCTGGAGCAACGCTACGGGATTGAGCAGGACTCTCCCGAAATAACGCCCAAAATGGTGGTATTGCACTGGACCGCGATTCCATCACTAAAAAAATCGTTTGAAGCATTCAACCGTTCCACATTGCCCAACTGGCGGCCAGATTTGGTGAATGTAAGTGGTCTGAATGTTTCTTCCCACTTCTTGGTCGATCAAGACGGCACGATTTACCGATTGATGCCGGAAACCACGATGGCGCGCCACACCATTGGTTTGAACCATTGTGCAATAGGCATTGAAAACGTTGGGGGAACAGAAGGGCTTCCTTTGACCAAGCAACAATTGAGGTCCAATATTTTCTTGGTGAACTATTTGGCATCCAAATACGATATTGATTATGTCATCGGACATCAGGAATATACCTTGTTCGAGGACCACCCGCTATGGTTGGAAGTTGACGATGGATATCGGACCGAAAAAACAGACCCAGGAATGGATTTTGTGGAAAAAGTGAGAAAAGCCACAAAAAAATTTAACTTTAAACCCGTTCCAACTCAAAATCAATGATAAAAAAACTTATTTCTTTGGCCATCGTCTTGCTGGCGTTCAATGTGCAAGCACAGGACGAACTTACTTCTAAACTATACGAAACTTATGATGACTATAAGGAGACCAGTATAGGCAAGCGTAGAATAAAACATGCCGACATTCAACCCTTGATAGAAAAGTTCAAAGCCAATCCTAAATTTGAGGTACAAAAAGTAGGGAAGTCCATCCAAGGCAGGGATTTGCATTTGATCAGCATTGGTTCCGGGGACAGCAATATTTTTTTATGGTCCCAAATGCACGGGGATGAACCTACGGCAACACAGGCAATTTTTGACATTCTCAATTTTTTGGATGCCCCGGATTTCAAAGAAGAAAAGGAGGCCATACTTTCCAAGCTAAAATTGCACTTTTTGCCCATGTTGAACCCTGATGGGGCAGAAGTTTTCACACGGAGGAATGCCCTGGGAATCGATATTAACCGGGATGCCCTTCGTTTGCAGTCACCAGAGGGACAAACTTTGAAACGACTGCGAGACAGTCTGGATGCAGATTTTGGTTTTAACCTTCATGATCAAAGTAGGTACTACAATGCCGAACGTACCGAAAAACCTGCTACCATTTCCTACTTGGCAACTGCCTACAATTATGAAAAGGACATCAACGAGGTGCGTGCCAACGCCATGAAGGTAATCGTGTACATGGATAAAATCATACAAAACTACGCTCCCGGTCAGGTAGGTCGTTACAGCGATGATTTTGAACCAAGAGCTTTTGGTGATAATATCGCCAAGTGGGGCACCAGCTTAATTTTGATAGAATCCGGAGGGTATCCTGGTGACAGAGAAAAACAGGAAATCCGCAAGCTGAACTATGTTTCCATTCTTTCCGCTCTGTATACCATTGCGAATGAATCTTACCAGAATATTCCTGTGGAAGATTATGAAAAAATTCCAAGAAACGATCGTATGCTGTTCGATTTGAAAATCGAGAACGTCACATACGAGCTTTTGGGCGATGATTATATTCTGGACCTGGGAATCTTTAATCACGAAATTGATTTAAAAAACCATAACGATTTTTATTACCAAAGTTCGATTGCGGATCAGGGTGATTTATCCACCTATTATGCTTACAAAACTTTTGATGCCGAAGGATACAAAATAGTTCCACCAAAAGTGACCAAAGTGGACCGCATTGAAAATGCCATGGATTTATTGAGGGATGGTGTGGCTTATGTTAAGACCGAAAAACCGGATAAAAGCGCATTTATTCACCCACCGTTGATATTGGTAGACAACACCTTCAATTTGAAACCTTTTAGCCTGCAACCAGGAATGAATCCAACGTTCTTTTTGGAAAAAGATGGAAAATTGACCCATGCCGTGGTCAACGGGTTCCTAATCGACCTTTCCAAGCCGCTGAATCAACAGAATACCGGTAATGGATTGATCAATAAATAATTAACCTCCTTAAATTAATAACCCCTTTAGCACATAAACAATGAAAAAACAAATTTTAACAGTACTATGCCTGTTGGCTATTCAATTGACATTCGCACAAGAATCCATCTCACTCTTTAATGGAGAAAATTTGGATGGTTGGGTCAACCACGGAGAAGAAAAGTGGTTTGTGGAAGATGGCGAGCTCATTTGTGAAAGTGGACCAAAAGCCGAGTATGGGTACTTATCCACCGATAAATTTTATAAAGATTTTGAATTGACACTCGAATTTAAACAAGAGGCCGATGGCAATAGTGGCGTGTTTATCCGTTCCACTTTTGAAGGCACAAAGGTTAGCGGATGGCAAGTGGAAGTAGCTCCTCCCGGAAAGGATACCGGCGGTATTTATGAATCTTACGGACGTGGTTGGTTGATAAAGCCGGACCCTGAAAAGGATAAAGCCCTGAAAATGGGGGAGTGGAACACCATGAAAATCCGTGTGGAAGGTCCTGAAGTGACTTCATGGCTCAATGGGGTGGAAATGGTACACTTGGAAGATGAAAAAATAGGAGAGGGCGAAGGCGCCATCGCATTACAAATCCATGATGGTGGTGGAATCCGTGTAAAATGGCGAAATATTGAACTTATCCCCTTGGATTAAGCACAAAAAAAGCCCGATTGAAGAAATCGGGCTTTTTTTTATCCTGACCCTCAATTTTTTAAAGGGGTCACTTGAAAGCTTCTGTATTCAATTGGGCCGTGGTCTCCTTGAATCATGAATGGACCCGGTTCCCCTTCTTTACTGTCCAACGCACCCCCCGTTATCCCTGGGATTGTGGTATCACAAATAACCGTTTTGCCATTTAGCGTTACCGTTACCCTTCGTCCTATCAAAGTGATATCGTACGTTTGCCATTCACCAGCTGGCTTGGAAGCATTTTCATTTGGTTCCAGAAAACCGTAAACTCCGCCTAAATAGATGTCGGATGGCTCGTAGCCTTCGCTGTCCACAATTTGTACTTCGTAACGTCCACGAAGATAGATACCGCTATTGCTTCCTTCAGGGTAGCGGAATTCAACGTGCAGTTTAAAATCTTGGAATTTTTCATCTGTAATCAGGTTAGATCCAGATTCTGGGCTGGTCAAAATACCATCCTTTACCACCCATTGGTTCTTTTCTCCGTCCACATGCCAGCCGCTAAGGTCTTTCCCATTGAACACATCAATGTTTTTTCCCCATTTCGGGTTTTCGGTATAAGTCAGTTCAGGAGCTTTTGTTCCTGTCCAGTGAATGATGGAACCATCCGTATAGATCATAGTCCCCTTTAACTGGTCACCATCCAATTCACCGTGGAAAATCATGTCACTCCCCTTAGGCTCCCATTGGTTGGGAATACTAAAGGTAAATTTGTTTTCACCAAAAGTTTCCACTTCTGCAATGGGTCGCGCACTACCAAAAGCGAAAACAAAACGCCCCAATAGTGTTGCGGTTCCAGAATGTCTAATTTCCAACCAGGAAGGGGAGGTCTTCCCCATAAAATCCATTTCCAAATCCCATCTGCCCTCCAATGGACTGGTATGCTGGGCCTGGAGATGGTTGGCAAAACCTAAAAATAGGGTGCAAATAAACGTGTAAATTACTTTTCTTCGAAGTGTCATAAGCTTGTTTGGTTTTATCGCCCAACAAGATACGTATAATCCAAAAATTAACTAATCGATAAGCTATGGTAATCTACTCGCAACCTCCTGTAAAGCCTTTGGCGTTGAACTTGGTCTGAACAGCTCCTTCAAGCCCGTTATGCGTTAGCTGAATCACTAAGTTGCTTTCACCACTGCCATCACGTTTCGGGGTACAATATTCAAAAAGGTAGTAGCTTCCTGCTTGCTCCTCTACACGTTCGGAGATATCGTTAAAGGTATTTTCCAATTCTTCTGAATTACTGGCAAATACACTGGCAGTTTTACCAATTTGCTCTAAAACTTCGGTATCTATTTCAGCACCAAGTCCTATGGTGAAAAAGGAAATGTTTCTGTCAGCTTCTTCTACGGCTTTCAATGCATCGGATTCTCTGTAACGGGAAGCTTGGTCGGTACCATCTGTGAACAATACCACGGATGCCGCATTGATAACTTCCGAATTTTCAGCCAGCAAATTCTCGGCAATGTTGGTAGACTTAATAACCGCCCCGTACAAATCGGTGGAAGGGTCATTGCTGATATCGTTGGTAATGCCATCCACAGAGGCCGTCAACTCTGCAGAAGACGACGTTAAGGGATTCAATAAATGAAGTTCATCCTCTCCATCGAACCAATAAATGGCCATTTTAAAAGAATCAGAACTCGGCGAAGGCATCACATTATCGATAAAACTTGTTGTGGCCGCTTTCAACTGGTCCAAACTGCTTTCGAGCACACTATTGCTCAAATCCAGTACCAAAAGTGTGTTATTGTTGAACACTTGGGAGTTGGGCGAAATCCTCGCAAAGGATTCGGAGGAGGATATGGAATTGAAACAGTCATCGTTTCTGCCTTGCTCATAAATGGAAAATTGATTAGCGGTCAAGCCTGAAATAGGATTGCCCATAAGGTCGGAAACCCTGAACAATATGGAAACCTTGCCCGGCAAGGTGGTAAATTCATCCTGTATGGACAATAGCAGTTCATTTTCACCAAAACCTAGACAGTCATCCGGCTCTTCACCGAGACCCAGTTCCCTGTCGTTTATGTCAAAACTGACATCATCATCTGCATTTCCGCAAGAAAATAAAATAAGGCCAAAAAATATCAGGAATGTAAATCGAAATAGGTGTTTCATTTTCATATCAAAGTTAAGGTTCTGCTTTGCACAACGCTGAATTTGGCCGAAAATTATCTCCAATTGTAAGAATTAAACCAAAAGAAAAGTTAAAAGAAATCCATAGTTGTTAAAATATAATGGTTCCGGGCAATTTTTAATATTTTCACCACACCGAAAACATACCGACCTATACTAACCAAAATTCAAACAAACAATAACGCTAATAGGTTGATATTATGACTATACTTTTGTTCGGAGCTACCAAAGATCTTATAGGGACCCCAACATTATCGGTTCCAACAGCAAGCTTGAGAGGGAGAAAAATTCCAAATACCGTAGGGGAACTCAAGGAATTTCTGGAAAATACATACCCCGAACTCAAAACCATATCCCAAGTTACCGTGGCGGTAAACCAGAACTATGCTTCGGACCACGATAAGATAAATTCTTATGACGAGATTGCCCTGATTCCGCCGCCGAGCGTGCGATAGCTAAACCCAATTTATGAAGCCGGAACCTAAGACATCAGCAAGGAATGCATCCAGATTATTTGGGCTGGTGTTGTCCGGTGGCTCCAGTACCCGGATGGGGGAGGACAAGGGACTCTTGGAATACCACGGAATACCGCAGCGGGAGCATCTATATCATCTTTTGGGCAAGGTATGCGACAATGTTTTCCTGAGCATTCAAAAGGAGCAATTGGCCCATGTGCCCGACGGATTTAAGACCATTTTGGACCAAGATGTCCATAAGGGACCTTTCAACGGCATATTAAGTGCTTTTGATGCCTATGACGATGTGGCTTGGCTTGTTTTGGCCTGTGATTTGCCTTTTATGACCCAGGATGTTTTGGAGCAATTGATACGGAACAGGTGCCTCGGTAAGGATGCTACCGCTTTTGCAAGCCCAGAAACCGGCAAACCGGAGCCATTGGCCTGTATTTGGGAGCTCCAAGGTCTGAAAAAGGCGTTGGCATACACCCAAAATACAAATGGGAGAAGCCCTATAAAGTTTTTGATGGAGGCAGATATACAATTGGTGAACGCAGAAAACGACCTAGCCCTGTTCAATGCGAATTCGGAAACGGATTATACGTTTGTAAAGAACAAATTGATGGAGTAGGGGACTGATCAATTTTTGGAGGAAGGCTTTTTTTGATTGTCCACATCAAGTATTTCCAAATCCTGGAAAATACCACAAGAAATCTGTTTTTTGATCAGTGATCTGGATTTCTTTCGTTTGGTACGCGATTCTATTTCCTTGTTTAAGAACTGCATGGAAAAGTGTTTTTGCTAAAAACGAAAGTATGCCTTTTTTATTTTGATTTACAGTGTTTCAGTGCCTTTTAATAGGGATTTGTGCTTCAATATGTTCCAAAATGGACATCCAGTGCATCCGCAATATCAAAGCAGCGGTAGGGGTATTGTCCTCCTGTATGGCATCGACAACAGAACGTGTTTGGGAGCTGAGCTTTTTAAAAAACATAAAATCCCGAATAAAATCATATTCATAAAAATGGAGCCTGAGCTTAAGGTCTTTCAGGATTTTGAGCAAAACCTTGTTGGGAGAGTGCTGCACCAAATGGTTATGGAAACTAAAACGAACCGCAAGTCCATCAGCTATGGTCTCGCAATCTTCCATATGGGTCTGCAAGGAATCCAGAACTTCCATTGCTTTCGGATGAAATTTCGAGTTTTCGAGTGCCATCACCTCCAACTGGGCCACCACTTCTATAATGTTCTTCAACTCCAATTTAGAAAGTTTCTCTACCACAAAACCTCGATTGGGCACCGCCTTTAATACCTGTACATATTCCAACTGACTAAGTGCTTCGCGAATGGGTGTGACGCTGATTCCCGTGTTGCGGGAGACCTCTGCCAAGTTGATGGTCTTTCCAACTTCCAGCTCGCCCTTCTGAATTTGCAACAATAAATAATCCTTGATTTTCTCCCGTAAAACGTGTCTGGCCATGTTACTAAAATAACAATCCTATACGGTTCAATAACAATCCATTGCACTTAATATTATATATTTAGGTCTTCTTAAATCCGTAGGAAATGAAAAAGTGGTTATTGGGTACGCTTCTCGTATTGTTCTTGGTAGGTTGCAAACAATCTGAAACAGCTAGGACAGAACCGATCAGTATTTATGAAACTGAATTGTTCAAAGAAGTGCAGTTGGCATCGGTTTTTGGAGACTCCAAAACTTTTGTGGACTTGGAACCCAAAAAGGACATTGCGCTTTTGGAGAAAGAATACCTTGATAGCAGGAATAATCCAAATTTTAAGCTTGCGGATTTTGTGCTGGATAATTTCACCGATAAATCCATGGAAGGACTTCGGTTTAAGTTGGACACTACCCAAAATATGTATGCGCACATCTCGCACATGTGGGAGATTTTGGAAAGAAATCCGGACAGTGCCGTCTCTAATTCTTCCCGGATAGCACTTCCATACAATTATATTGTTCCCGGGGGCAGATTTCAAGAGATCTACTACTGGGACAGCTATTTTACGTTGGAAGGTTTACTGGTGGACAATGAGGAAGAAATTGCACAGGGCGTGGTGGACAATTTTGCTTTTTTGATCGATTCCCTTGGATTTATTCCCAATGGCACCCGGGATTATTACAATACACGTTCCCAACCGCCTTATTTTGCATTGATGGTGGATGCACTGGCCCAAGGAAACGATACGCTGCTCATAAAGTACCTGCCACAGATGCAGGCCGAATACGATTATTGGATGGATGGAGTCCAAAAAGCGAAGACCCTAAACCCTGTAAAATGTGTGGTAAACTTGGACGATGGCAACACACTGAACCGCTATTGGGACTCCGGCAATACGCCACGACCCGAATCCTACAAGGAAGACTTCCTACTGGCACAGGACTTGGAATCAGATTCCCTAAAACAGCAATTGTACAAGGATTTGCGTTCCACGGCAGCATCCGGGTGGGACTTCAGCTCCAGATGGTACGGAGAGGAGGGGGGCCTTGCATCAACAGAAACTACCTCTATTTTACCGGTGGACTTAAACAGCTTGCTCTATTTTATGGAGAAAACGCTTTCAAAAGCTTATACCGTGCAAGGGGATACACAGCAACAAAATCAATATGCGGAACTGGCGGAAACCAGAAAAAAACTGATCCAGGATTATTTTTGGAACGAGACCACAGGGTTTTACCACGATTACAATTTTGTGAAGGGTTCCATGACCCCACATCTGACCATGGCAGGGGTGACCCCTTTGTTTTTTGAAATCCCGACATCCGATCAAGCCCAAAAGATAAAAGATGTGCTTATGCATACTTTTTTAAAGGAGGGTGGCCTTGTAACGACCTTGAACCAGAGCGGACAGCAATGGGATGCCCCAAATGGTTGGGCCCCGATGCATTGGCTGGCCGTTAACGGGCTTTTGAACTACGGTTATGTAGAAGAGGCAAAAGAAATCATTACAAGATGGTTGAGCCTGAACGAAAAGGTATATGCCGATACGGGCAAAATGATGGAAAAATACAACGTGGAAGATCTGTCGTTGCTTTCCGGCGGTGGCGAGTACCCTACCCAAGATGGATTTGGATGGACCAACGGTGTAGCCGTTGCCCTAAAAAAAATCATGGAGGATTTGGAACGCCCTAACTAATCCATAGGATTACCGTTTCAAATAGACATAGGAAAGCACCCCGGGCAAATCGTCACCTACATTTTTTATGATGGTGTTGTTGCTCAACTGTAAGACGCCCAAGGTACTGCTACCCTGAAAGGCAACCTCATTACCATCGCTCCCCCAAGCACCCGTGGCCAGGTTGGTACCGGAACAGGCCACATAATATTGATCATTGGTGATGAAAGAAATAGTGAAACTGGATTGTTCGTATTTATAGGTGGTATCCGCATTAAAAATAATTGTTCCGGAAATACAGTCCTCCTCGTCCAGAAGATTGTCGGAAGACTGACCATCACCATCAAGATCTACGGCCGAGCTTAATTTGACTTCCACCAAATCCCAAGTGCCTACCAGTGCTTCCACGGAGAATCCGCCATTGTCGTTTCCATCATCATCACTACAGGATAAAACGGTGGAAAGAACCCCAATTGACATAAGAAACAACTTGATGTTTTTCATAGCATTATGATTTATTTCAGGATGAAAATAAGATAAATTCAAGAATAAATATTCCAATCCTACATGTATTTCGTCGATTTACATTCCGTTTGTACACTAAAAAAAGAGTGGTTACGTTTTTTCTGTTACAAATACATAACCAAGTAAAATGAAGAAACTTAGCTTTAGAATTTTGTCATTTACATTCGCCAGTATTGTCTTTATCGGCTTCCAATCCTGTAGCAAGGATGGCATGTCCGGTGAAGATGGAACGCTCTCCCAGGCTGAATTGAAGACCATTCTGACCACGGATGATATTGCCGGTGCGGCAGATACGGCCTTGGCCGAAATATTTGCGGGAAACACAGCGGCCAAATCCTATACGGCCAAAGAAGGGGACTGTTATGTTGCCGAATACACCGAAACCGGTTTTGTGGCCACCTTCAACAATTGTGTGCTCAATGGAACCGATAATGTAAACGGATCAGTAACAGTAACCTACGCAGTGGGTACAGAGACTTCCTCGTTTACCGCCACATATCAGGACTTTTACGTTGGAAACATCAAAATAAGCGGAACCAGAAGTTTTGAAATTTCTGCAAATAGTGAAGCGACCGCTATCTTGTTTTCTGTGGTAAGCGATATGTCGGTAACCATGGAAGATGGCTCCATAATTTCTGAAAATGGGACCAAGACCTTCGGTATCACCTTTGGTGATAGCTTGGAAAGCACCGTTTTTAGTCTATCCGGTAGCTGGACCATTGTTGCAAACGAAAACACCTATGCCATTGAAACCTTGGAAGACCTTCAAGGGAACGCTTCTTGTGAATATTTGACCACGGGAACCATGGTGGTATCCAAAAATGGATTGGCCATCACGGTGGATTTCGGAAATGGGGATTGCGATAACAAGGCGACCCTAATTTATCCGAACGGTGCTACGGAAGAGATTGCTCTCTAATTTTTTTATAATCATACGTTTAAGGCACCGGTCGTTTCCGGTGCTTTTTTGTTTTATGGAAGATGCTGTTCCCAAGTTTGCCTATATTTAAAGAAACAATCAGTTTATGGTGAAGCAATTGGTAGCTGCTCAGAATGACTTTTTTGCCACACAGAAAACCAAGGATGTCAGCTTTAGAAAACAGTATCTCAAAAAACTGCAACAAGAGATCATAGATCAGGAAGATGCGATTTGTGATGCACTCTATGCCGATTTTAAAAAACCCAAGTTCGAGAGTCTGGCCACCGAGACCCAATTTGCACTTTCGGAACTAAAGCATGCCATTAAAAACGTGGAATCCTGGAGCGAACCCGAGCAGGTTTCGGCCTCTTGGTCCAATTTTCCGTCCAAAGAATGGATCCAGCCCGAACCTTATGGAAAGGTGCTCATTGTTTCGCCTTGGAACTATCCGTTTATGCTGGCCATCTCGCCCTTGATCGGTGCGTTGGCCGCCGGGAACACCGCCATATTAAAACCGTCCGAGTTCAGTACGAACACTTCCAAAATCATCTCTCAGATTATCCGTAAAGTGTTTCCGCCCGAATATGTGACCGTAGTGGAGGGTGGAGTAGAGGTCTCCCAACAATTACTGGCCGAAAAATGGGAATACATCTTTTTTACGGGCAGCACCAAAGTGGGCAAGATCGTCTATAAAAGTGCCGCGGAACACCTGACTCCCGTGACCTTGGAACTGAGCGGAAAAAACCCATGCATTGTGGACGAAACAGCTTCCATAAAATTGGCCGCGAAGCGTATTGTGTGGGGAAAATTCATCAATGCGGGGCAGACCTGTATTGCTCCCGATTATATTTTGGTGCACAAAAGCGTGAAAGATGGGCTCGTAAAGCACCTAAAACAGCACATCACGGATTTTTATGGGGAAAACATGGAAACTTCCAACGATTTTGCCCGTATTGCCACCAGCAAACACTACGAGGAACTTAAAGCGATGCTTGAAGGGCAGTCCGTACTGTTTGGGGGAACTTTTGCCGATAAAGACCGATATATAGCGCCTACTTTAGTGGATGAGCCCCAACTGGACAGTACCATTATGGAAGGGGAGATATTCGGCCCCATCTTGCCCATTATCAGTTATACGGAAGAAAGCGAGCTGGACACCTATATTTCCAAGTACCCAAAATCGTTGGCGTTTTATGTGTTTTCGGAAAATAAAAAGTTTCAAAAACATTTGATGCGGCAGTATTCCTTTGGTGGGGGCGCCATTAACGATACAGTGGTGCACATCAGCAATAAGAATTTGCCCTTTGGCGGTGTTGGGGCATCGGGAATAGGGGGCTACCATGGCAAACATACGTTTGAGCTGTTCTCCCACCATAAATCCGTTGCCAAAAGAGGCACTTGGGTGGATGTGCCCCTGCGTTACGCACCCTATTCGATTTCCATGGATTTGGTCAAAAAAATCAAACATTTGTTTTAAAGGGATGACAAACCATTAATTGTGGACGTTGATTTTTGACAAATTGATATTTTTTTGCCAAACAAACGTTAAATCACTGACCCATAGGCAGTTTGATGCTAACTTTAGAAGTGACCACAATAAATAAACGCCTATGGAACCTACACAGAAAAAATACCGCATTGCGGTATTGCTGGATATGTCCAAAAATTCCGCCTTTGTATTGACCAGTGCCTTGGAACTGGCCAAACAGATGGATGGAGCCGTAGAAGTGTTTCATGTACAACCTTCGAGGGCAAGTCGGCAAGCCAATCCCAATTACGTAGCTACACAGACCGAAATCGAGGCATTGATCAACAAAATGGGAGCGGAGGAACAGTTGCCCATCAGTTACAAAGTGGAGTATGGCCGCGTAAAGCATCGCGTACGGGACTATTTGGCCCTGCAAAAACCCGATATTTTGGTTTTGGGAAAGCGCAGGCCCAAATTGGGCATTTTTGGGGAAAGCATTACGGATTTTGTGATCAACCAAACGCAGAGCACCAACGTGCTGTTATTGGGCGAGGATGACAAATTTCACACGTTCAAGAACATTAACCTTGGATTTTTTGGAAACGAACTCAAAGAATCGGATTTGGAAGTGATCATGGATTTGACCCGTAACAGCGACAAACCTGTGCGACATTTTGATATTTCGCAGGATCCATCGCAAAAACGGATATATCCTTGGCACAAAACGGTTTCGTACCAATTTCCCGAAGGAACCAATGCCATGAACGGTCTGGTGAATTATGTGTCGCATACCCGTACACAATTGTTGTGCGTTCCCAAAACAGCGGGCAAACGGATAATGCTCCGATCCAACCCGATCAAAACCGTAATTCGAAAAACAAAGGTGCCTTTATTGATTCTGCCCAAATAAGAAATTGGGGGGATGGCATTGGGTTTTGAAATATTCTATTTTACATAATGTAAATTATAGAACAAATTATTAAGTACGGCAAATTGCGTATAGCTATGCTATTTGATATAAAATCAGTTCTGATGCTTGTGCGTCATAACGACAACGATTTTATGTCAAAGCAATTTGTCGTTAGTTCATTTACTCCAACACTGGCCCGCATTTTCTTCCTTCCATGCTTTCAATACATAAAAACTAGTCAGCTCTAATTACCTCAAGAATTGAATCAACTTCCTTTTGACTAACATTATAACGTTCAAAAAATTCAGATTTTGTGGTGTTTAAAATACTTTCCCTAGCTTTCAATTCTCTGGCAACCTCATTTATTTTAATTGCTGATTCTTCCTCATTATCTATAATGGAATCCTGCCATAAAACCATGAAATGATTTAGCTCTTCTTCTAAATTTTGACCAGCGATAAGAAAATCGATTGTTCGGTTAATCAGTTCTTTATCTTTAAATCTATTTTTTGTAGAATTTAGTTTGTCCAACCAAAACTTCTGGAAATCGGCAATAGATTTACTTTCTTCTTTGATTTTATGAACATTATCAAGGCTATTGCCATATTTATCAACCCTTGCCTCCTTAACAAAAACATCTAAGTAAGTATTTCTTTTATTGTATATTTTGGCTGCCTGATCCTGAGCCTCCAAACAAAGTGCCAATTGTTGTAATGATTCCGACTTCGATGGTTTACAAGCTACTTGTGTCATGATTAAAAAACATAAAACCACCGATATACTCAAACGTAAGAGAGATGTCATTAACCTGCTAAATTTATTTCCACATATTATAATAAAACTTAAATATCCAAACCGTTTTTCTCTATATAATTATTTATCTTTTCTATGTTTTCTGTATTATCATCAGAAAATAAAGACGTTCCATATTTAGAAAGACTATCCCAATTATAATAATATTTTTTCTCAATTCTTTCACCTGAAAATTCATCAGAATAATGATATTTCAGCAAAATCAATAATCCTAATTTGTCTTCGATTCCAGTTAGATTTATACTTTCCATACTTCTAACCCGAATTTCTACACCACCAGTTTGCATTGGGATAATATCTAAATTATCCTGATAGTTTTGCATTTTGATATGTTGGCTTATGTTTTTTTTATCTGGTAACATTGCAACGATTGCCTTACTACCAAAATTCTTTGCCATTCTTTTTCCTAAATTCCTAAACAGGAATGAAACTCTGTAATGACTGCCATCCAAATCATTTCTCTTTTCTAGTTTAGCGACAACTTCTACTTCAGGTCTTTCAAGTTCAAACCTTTTTTTCTCTAGTGCTAATTGCTCTGATACTTTTTCTTCAAAAATTTTAGTCTGATTCAATGTACTTCGTAACATTCCTATTTGTTCTTCAACTTCTTTTTCAATTGATTGAAGTTGACCATTAAAACCCTTCAAGTCATCATTTATTTTTACCACTCTGTCAAGATTCTGATTTAATTCGGTAATTATAGAATCTGATTTCTCTTTTAATATTCTGGTGTTCGTAATTGTGGTATCTAGTTTTACACTCTGTGTTTCTGAATCCTTGTTTTTTATGTTTGTGTCCTTAATTGAAAAATATAATCCTGTAAGAATCAAAATAACAATTATGGCTGACATAAAGTATTTGTCGTCTTTACTTAAACTGGCATTAAAAACCAATAATAAGATTGCAATCACTGCTGCAATGATAATACTTACAATGTCGTATCTCATAAATGAATTCATTTAACTTTTAACCCTTTACATACTTCATTTAAAACTTCACATGGATTAACATCAATTGCTAATGCTATCAAATACAACTCATCAGCGCGAAGCTTTGTTTTTTTATTATTTGAAAGTTCGCTTAAACGAGTTTTGCTGATACCAGTTTTTCTAGCCACGTCTGAACGGTTTACAGATTTCTTTGCGAGAAACAATCCTAACTCAGTCATTTTTATCTGATTTTCGTTCAATAAAGTTAGATTTTATGAACGCTTTATCTTAAAATCAGAACCAAATTGATGAATTCTATCCGTTTTTAAGTATATTTATTCCGATAATCGGAAACTTTATTCTTATAATCTTATAATACATGTCAAATTTTAACCTACTCCCCCTCCTCTCCTACTTTGAAGATTGTCACGAAGGAGATTTACTTTCCTTTACCCAATGGTTGGATAAGGCCATTTATATGTTCCATTACCTTCCTACAGATACTTTTTCAGAAACGGAGCGCCAAAATGTTTGTCATGTGCTTATGGAACTAAAAGAAGCTATCCTAAAAATTCATGTTGAACAAAATAATTGTGCCTAAAATCCATTCCATACACTTTTACCCCCCCAACTCCCCTTGGACTCCGCTCAAGACAAGTGCGGGTACGGCAAAATAGTATTCATTACATTTTTTAAAAGGAAGTTTTTAGCTCAACTTTTCAGACGCTACAATTTTTAAAGAATGAGATTCTTTAAAAATTTAGGCGAGTTGGTGCGGTGGAGGTAAGCTTTGCTTATACCTAAGCAAAGAAACATAACGCGAGAACATTATGGTACAATTTAATTCCCGTAAATTTTCCATTGGTAGGTATCAACCATTTCACCCAATTTTGTAATGCTACCACTATCAATACTTTCTGTTCCTGGGTTATCCGAATAATACATTGTACCATCTGTTAGTGAATATAACACAACGTTATCATACAAGATGGAAATAATTTCATCTAGAATTTCATTATCGAATTGATTGTTTGCGAGCTGCAATGAAGTCAAAAAGGGATTGTTGGATATATCAATGGTTTGAAAGTTGTTATTGCCAATCACTAAAGATTTTAAGGCCTCATTACTTGAAATATTTAACTCGGTGAACAAATTGTCATTTGCATCCAACCTTTCAAGATTTAGATTGTTCGAAATATCCAAGCTGCTTATTTGGTTCTCATTAATTTGCAAGAATTTTAGCAATGGATTGTTCGAAACATCAATAGAAGTTACCTGATTAAATCCAACAGACAAGGAAATCAATTCAGCATTATTCGATGTATCTAAATTTGTCAGTAAGTTACTGCCTAAATATACATGGGTTAGTTTAGTATTATTAGATATATCAACACTACTTAATTGATTTTTATTGGCAGATATTAGCACCAAATCTTTATTGCTAGCCAAATCCAATGTTGTCAACTGATTTTCTGACACGTAGATCTGTTCTAAATTTGGATTTTGGGTGATATCCAAACTTGTCAAGGAATTTTCAATTATATATATCTCCTTTAAATTCGGGTTGCCTGATAAATCAATACTGGTCAGGTTATTTCGATACACTATTAAATTTTCCAACACTGGGTTACCAGAAATATCGATGGTGGATAATCTTCCTTCATTAATCCCCACATACTTTAGCAATTTTAATTTAGTTAAGTCAACCGAAACCAAATTATTTTGATATTGATATATCTCATTTGGAATTTCACCTCCAATAAATGTAAAGTATTCTATAACCTCAATGGGGCCATTAATAGTTATAGTATAATTTCCAGCGGTCTCATAAATATGAACAAGCTCGATCGGTTCTTCTGTATCGGTTGTGGAGGTAGTATAATCATCAACAACCCCATCTCCCCAATCCACCAAAAAATTCGAACCCGTAAGCGACTTAATAGTCAATGTCTTGGTTGTTTGTAGTTCGGATTCATCTATATGTAATTCAAAAAAATCAGAAATCTCAGGAAACTCCAAGCTTAAGCCAGTATACCCAAAATCAGTGGATGTAAAACCTGCGGTAAATAGGTTTTCTGTAAGTGTATTATTTACTTCATTTTCTGAAACATCAAATGCTATGGGCAAAGTATTGGCAACGAACTGTGACATTGCCGAACTTTCATATGGCACCATTGAAAGAACCACATCATTCTCATCGACCACAATAAACTCTGTTAACCTATAATTACCTACTTTCAAAGTTATTTCAGAAGTACTATAACTTCCGTTCACATGGATCAAATTAACCCTTTCCCTCTTAAGAATTGAGCTCCCATTACTACTTTTTATGCTAATCAAGGCAAAAATAGGTTCAAGGTTTTCCGTACCTTTTTGTGATGTACTCTGTACCTTTAGTTCGGTAAAATCAATTTGAAATGTATGGAAACCATCAATTTCTGAGGGTATTAAATCTTCGGATGTAGATTCGGATGAACAAGAAATCAGTAAAAATACTGAAGCCAAAAGGAAAAATATTCTAATTCTCATTAAGAGATAGTTTTGGATAGTTTGTTTGGTTAATTCTCGCCTTAAATTAACACTATTTTTCTTAAATAAAATTTTAATAATCGGTGTTTATCGAAATTTCTAGTTCAAATGCCTTGGTTTTAATTTGCAAATATTGACGCTGCCAATTTAAGTTGGTATAGTAGTTCAGAGCTTTTTGTCATTCCACACACATTACGCTCCCCTCCTACGACGGGTCGCATAAAAAGTTTTCCATTATCTTTTTTGAAGAATATTTTTAGAAGAAATTTTTCAGAAAGCGCACTCCAAACTTTCACTTTTAACAAAGCTCAAGTTACATAACGCGAGAACATTATGGTACAAATGTCGTCATGTTGTATTTTAAGGGTTTCGCCATTAGATAGCTATAATTTGTCGCTATGTAAAATGGCCGCTCGGCCAACAGCACATTGCTTTCATAAAAAGTAAATGCCCTAGCATTTATTTTTATACGCAATTCTCAGCCACTTGGCCAGCGCCATTAAAAGCTCAGTTTTTCGTATGTATTGAAACCTTAGGTTTAATTGCGAATTTGGAGAAGAAAAATTTCAGGAAAATTTCGTCAGCTTGTCGCAAAAGCTTAAAATTTAGCGGAGCATAAATTTCTAAGCACTTGCTAACCTCATACTATTCTATAGATTTGTAAAATTCATGGCTCATTCCAACCTGGATAATTTTTGTATCATGTTCCAAGTAAGGGCCATCCATTTGTAATATGGTTGTTCACTATTGGAGAAATTTGTTTTAATAAATAACAATATTGTACTATTTTATTGTATTACTCGACCTTTGATTTACTTTTTTAATGATAGATATGTTTCGTATTATAAGAATTGTTGTTTGCTATTTGGTTTTGTGCTCCATGGCCTATGCCCAAGAGGGCAATGCGTGGACTTCCTCTACTATTTGTTGGGATACGTCCTATTCTATGTTTGAACGTGATCTGGAACAAGAGTTGGATCTGCTGGATAAAATATTCGAAAGGTCGCCCGATCAAAAAGTTCAATTGCTATTGTTTGACATAACGGTGGAAGAGCATGAGTTTACCATAGAAAATGGGGATTGGAATGCCCTTAGGGAAGTTTTAGTCAATACGAAAGCGGATGGAGCGACCTATTACGGAAATCTGGAAGGGAAAATTAAGCATGAAACGGTCTATTACTTTACGGATGGAAAACACCTAGGTACAAACGAACTCTTGCCCATTAAAAAAGGAAATATTATTATCAATAGCGTGGCCAATAGGGACGAAGCATATTTAAAAAGAATGGCCCTATTGGGAAAAGGCAGACTTATGGATTTGGCTGCTATTTTTCCGGATAACATCGTCACCGATAGTGCGACCTTAAAAAAGGGGCGCACAATTACGGGAACGGTTTATTTGGACAATGAACCTGCCCGCGGCATAGAGGTCCGAATAAAGGGAAGCCATAATCCCGTAAGTACCGATGATGCAGGAAAGTTTGCCATTTCAGCTGTACCCGGAGACTCTATTTTGGTTTCTAGCAAGGAAGACCGAACCTTAAAACTCTTGCCAATAGGTTATTTTGATAAAGATGTGGATGTATTTTTAGAGTCCAATGTCATGCAATTGGAAGAAGTCATAGTTTCTGAAAAGAGAATTGAAGCCCAAAACATCGAAATGGTCAATACCAGTATAGGGTTACAAAACAAGGAAGGTGTCGGTTATGCCGTACAGTCCATAGATGATAATGACATTATTCCCGCCCATACCGAAGTGTCATCCGTGATTCAAGGTAAATTTTCAGGTGTTTCCTTAAAAAGCGATCAGGATTTATCACAATTTAAAGGCCGGGATAATAATACGCTTTTGGGAAACAACTACGGTCTTGTGGTCTTGGATGGTATACCCATGCAAACATCGGCAAGTGCCGGTGGCCTTACCGGTTTCGCTGCCCCGCCTCTTATCGAATTACAAAGGTCAAAAGCCGATCTATCTTTTTTAAATCCGGACAATATAGCGGATATTACGGTCTTAAAGGGGTTTGCGGCTACAAATAGATATGGGGCCTTGGGGAATGGAGGGGTTTTGCTGATTACCACGAAAAACGGCCAATATGCCAAAGGCAAGAGAAAACCTGCAAATTCGGCTTTGGTCCAAAACAACGTCTATGATCCCACTTCGGAAATTGCACCAAATCAATCTGCTGTTTTTAAGGCTCTAAAGGCTACGCCCGATGTCCAACAAGCGTATGGTAAATATTTGGAATTGCGAAGTTTTAACATGGGCGATTCATCATTTCTTATGGATTGTTTCCAATATTTTAGGGACAAGGATCATAAGTTGGCCTTAAGAATACTATCGAACATGTGGGAGACACATCCGGATGATGAGAATGTAATCAAGATCATGGAACTTTCGGCAAGGGCTGTTGGAAATTTGAAAGTTTCGGAAATGGCCAATCGCAGGTTAAATCAACTAAAACCTTTGGCAATACAGCCTTTTTTTACCGAAGCGCAGTTGGCTCTGGAACAAGGTGATTGGCAAAAAGCGTTGGACTCATGGTCGGTCTTGTCAAAAGGCGGTAATTATGGTTCATTGGAAGTTTCCGATATACAGAAGTCCGTCGATAGGGAAATCAAGAATCTGATTTTGCACAATAGGGCTGACTTACGTACTTCGGAAATTGAAGAAAGATATTTTAAAAATGAACAAATGAATGTTCGTTTAAAGCTGGAATGGAGCGACCCGAAAGCCGAGTTTCATGTGCAGTTCGTCAATCCTCAGAATAGATACTTCGATTGGGAGCACACAAGTGAATCCGATGCCAAAAGGCTACAGCGAGAGGTGAGCCTAGGATACGCCATGGAGGAGTTCGAGGTATATGACGATTTAAAGGGAGAATGGCAGGTCAATGTCAATTATTTGGGAAATATGAATGGCAATACAGTGGAACCTTTGGTTTTATTATGTTCAAAATACACGGATTTTGGACTTCCTTCACAAAAAAGGGAGTTGATATGGATTTATGTGGATGCGCAAAGCCCAAGAAAAAGCTTGGTTCGTTTTAAAATATAGAAATCATTAAATAATCTTCATTTCGTCCTTCATGGTCTATTTGGGTCAAATGCTCCATAGGAATCTTAAAACCCGAAAATTTTGTGCCATTTTTGGAATAAGGCCTTTAAGGGAATTATGAACAGGGTCATGAAACATTCACTAGCGGTTGGCTACGCTACATCTTTTCATTTACTCACACATTAATTATTTTACGGGTGTTCGTGAACGCTACGCATTTTTATCACTCCCCTCCTACCTCGAGTTTCCTATTGCAAACTGTCAAAGCTTATTTCCCATTTTACGAGAGCATTACAGAACAACCTTAATCATGTTCCACTGTATGAGCTTTCTACATATTAGGGCCAAATCACAAAATTTTTAACAAAAAACAGGGTGAATACGTACTGTTTGCTATTCTTTTTTCAAAGAAATCTCATTTTTACTAGGATTTCTGCAAAAAACGGTTATCTTATAAGTTAGAAATTGTTATACTAAAAAATATATATGAGGCAACTAAAGATTACGAAACAGATTACCAACAGGGATACCAAGTCATTGGAAAAGTATTTTCAGGAAATTTCCAAAATTGATTTGATAACAGCAGAAGAAGAAGTAGAACTGGCCAGAAGAATTCGAGAAGGTGATCAAGTTGCTCTCAACAAATTAGTAAATGCCAACCTTCGTTTTGTGGTGTCCACCGCAAAACAATACCAAGGTAGTGGCCTACGCCTTTCCGACCTTATCAATGAAGGGAACATAGGCTTGGTGAAAGCTGCCAAACGTTTTGACGAAACCAGAGGATTTAAGTTTATATCCTATGCGGTTTGGTGGATTAGACAGTCCATACTACAGGCCATTTCACAAAACTCCCGTATGGTGCGGTTGCCCCTTAATAAAATTGGGGAAATCAGTAAAATAAAGAAAGTCTATTCCGCATTGGAACAAACACACCAAAGACCTCCGAGCGCGGCCGAAATAGCCAACGAACTTGATATGAGTTCCGCAAAGGTAAAATTGGCCATGAAAAATTCAGGAAAACACTTGTCCATGGATGCGCCATTTCAAGAAGGTGAATCCTCCAACCTATATAATGTCGTAGCATCAAAAGACTCCTCGAGTCCCGATGATAAAATGATCAAGGATTCCCTAAGTTCCGATATCAATCAAGCGTTAAAAACCCTTCCCGATCGTGAGAGCGAAATTATACGTCTCTACTACGGTCTTGGAGAACGGACCCCAAAAAGTCTGGGCGAAATAGGTGAACTATTTGACATTACCAGGGAACGCGTAAGGCAGATCAGGGAAAAAGCCATCCGAATGCTGAGAAAACGTTCGCACAACCAAGTTTTACAAGCTTATTTGTAAGAAGAAGCTCCAAGTACAAAAAAGAGGGTATCTAAAAAGTATTTATAACTTGATTTGTCAGGTTGAGCCTGTCGAAACCGATATTGATTATCGGTAAGTTGAAAATATTTCGACAAGCTCAATATGACATTGTCTTACTTTTTAGATACCCTCTTTTAGTTATTCATAAAAAGGAAAAGAGGATTCCGTTCACGACAATTCCTCGGCCACCATTTGGTCTTTGGAGATACCTAGGTTTTCCAAATCCTTTTGTACGGACTTCATCATCGGTGGCGGTCCACAGAGGTAGAACTTGGCGTCCTTGTCTGTGATGTGCTCTTTTAAAAAGTCGGTGTCTATATGGCCATGCGGGAACTTGCTGCTCTGCTCATCGGAAAGAATGTTGATAAAATCCTTGCCCAACCATTTTTCAAATTCCGCTTGCATAATAATATCGCGCTCGCGCTTATTGGCGAACAACAAACGGTTTCCGTCCAATTGGTTCTTTTGGGCCAAATACCTAAAGATGGCAATAAAAGGGGTTACCCCTGCCCCACCAGCCAGAAATACACCTGGGCCTTGGTAGGAGATGGCGCCCCAAGCATCGTCCAACAATAAATGGTCGCCTTGTTCCAGTGTTTGCAACATATCGGTTACGCCGTTATGATCGGGATAGACCTTTATGGTAAACTGTAAAAAGCCATCATCGGGGAGTCCTGTAAAGGTGAACGGTCGCTTTTCTTCGCGCCAACCTTCCTTGTCCAGGGCAACTTCGGTGGCCTGACCTGGCTCAAAATTATAATCAGCAGGTCGTTGCGTCTGAATTCTCAGTACGTTATGGGTAATAAACCTTATTTCTTGAATTTTTACTTTATGTGGCATGTTTTGTTTTTAGTTGTTACAATTGCATTGTGTCTTTTATGGGCCGCTGCCCAAAAAGAGGTGCCAACTCCTAAAAGCCAGCACCCGTTCTGTTCCATCAATACTTCAGGCTATTTTTTTAGCGTCACCTTGAGTTGAACATCGGCTTTTAGCAATTTTGAAATGGGACATACCTCCTTGGCCTTATGTGCAATTTGCTGAAATTGCTCGGCATCTATCTCTGGAATGTCGCCCTCTAGATCCAAGTTGACCGTGGTGACCTCGCCGTCTTCAAACGTTACCTTGGCGGCAACATCCAAACTATCGGGAGTAAATCCGTCCTCTCCCAACAAAACACTTAACTGCATGGCAAAACAGCCCGCGTGTGCCGCTCCTACCAATTCTTCAGGGTTGGTGCCTTTTTCTCCATCTTCGAAGCGTGTGTGGAACGAATAGGACGTTTTGTCCAATACGCCACTAGCCGTGCTCAATGTTCCTTTTCCTTCTTTGCCCGATCCTTTCCACTGGGCCTGTGCTTTTCTTGTAAATTTCATGTGTTATGTTTTTAAAATTATTTATTCGTTGTGCATTTTGACAGATTCATTTTCCAAAACCGTCAATTCGAGTGAAATTCCAAAGGAATTTTTTATCGAGAATCGATTTTGGGCTTGAAATTCTGGTTCTCGCTACAATTTTTCTTTCGAAAAACCACTCGAACTGACAAACTTCAATCAAAATGACAACAGATTTGTATTCAATTTTTTATGCTTCCTGTTTGACGCTTGCCTTGGGGTAATCGGTATAGCCTTCCTTGCCTGGGGTATAAAAGGTATCCTTGTCCCACTCGGCCAGCTCTACATCGTTCTCAAAGCGCTCCACCAAATCTGGATTGGAGACATATGGTTTCCCGAAGGCCACCAAATCTGCATTTCCCGAAGCTATGACGGCATTGCCCGATTCTTGGTCAAATCCGCCATTGATCATTAGCGTACCATTGTACAACGGTCTAAAATGTTTGGCAATTTCCGTTACCGCGTAGGGTATATCGGAAACGTCCGTAAAGGGTTCCGATAAATGGATGTAGGCCAAATTGTAATCGTTCAATTTTTTGATGATGTATTCAAAGGTGGGAATGGTGTCTTCGTCCATCGTCATTCCAAAAACCCCATTTAACGAAGGATTGAAGCGGGCTCCGATTTTTTCCTCTGGAATTACCTCTTTCACGGCATCCAATACTTCAAAAAAGAAGCGGGCTTTGTTTTCATGGCTGCCACCATATTCATCGGTCCTTTTATTGGAGGTGCCATTAAAAAATTGATGGAAGAGATATCCGTTTGAGGAATGTATTTCCACCCCATCAAACCCGGCTTCCACTGCATTTTTGGCGGCATTTTTGAAATCTTCCACCGTAGTTTTAATATCCTCCTTGGTCATTTCCTTCGGAGTCACGGTATCTTTAAAGCCATCTGGCGTGTAGGATTGCTCGTTGGGATTTATCGCCGATGGTGCCAGAGGCAATTCCCCATCATGAAAAATCGGGTGGGACATTCTACCCACGTGCCACAACTGTATAAAGATTTTCCCTCCTTTGTCATGGACGCGCTTGGTCACCTTTTTCCAGCCCTCTACTTGAGCTTGGGTATGTATTCCTGGCGTATTTATATAGCCTACCGCCCGTTCCGATACTTGGGAGCCTTCGGTAATGATCAAACCTGCCGAAGCACGTTGCTCATAATAGAGTCCTTGGAGTTCGTCAGTCGGTTTTTTTTGGTCATTGTCGGCCCTACTACGGGTCATGGGTGCCATTACGACACGATTTCTCAATGTAATGTTCTTGTTGTATGGTGTGAGTAAGTTTTGCATATATCCGATCTTGTTTATCAGTAATATACAATGCGGAAAGTCTAAAATGATTGACCTATGTCAATTAGGTTTTTTTTAACGCGCCCATTTTTCTGCGGGCACGGCTGAGGCTTTCTGGGGAAGCTCCCAAATAATTGGCTATTTGATAATTGGGTACACGGTCCTCGATATTCGGATAGCTTTCGCAGAATTCCAGATACCTTTCCTTAACGGTTTTTCCCAAAGATGATAGGATACGTTTGCGAAGCGCAATGAACGCACTGGTGACCAATTTCCTAAAATAACGTTCGAATATGGGAGCTTGCTGAAACAAGGTTTGCAAATCATCATAATTGATGGCCAATAGAGTGGAATCTTCCAGGGCTTCAATATATAATTTGGAGGGCACCTGATTGTAAAACGCATCAAAATCACCCAGCCACCAATTCTCTATGGCAAACTGAACGATGTTCTTGTTTCCTTTCTTGTCCAAATAATAAGCGCTTAAGCATCCCTTTACCACAAAATACTCATGTCTCACATGGGTATCAGGTTGCAATAAAAGTTTGCCTTTGGCCACCGCCACTTCCCGAAGTTTTGAAGAGAGCAAATAGATATCCTCTGGTCTTGTGCTCACTTGGCTCTTGACATGTTCAATTAAAGGCTCATGGGTCATAAGTGCTTAAAAAGAATGATTTCGCGGTTTAAATTTTTGGTTGAGATTGAGTGAAAAGACCAAATGTTCAGTTGCATTACTTCTTGCTAAATACCATACAATGCTGCCAAGGGAGGTTGTCATCATTTCGTTCCAAGACCAGGCCAGCGGCATTCATTTCTTTAACAGCCTGTGCTTCGGTCATTTTATGTAATTCCTTTATGGGCACTGTCGGGTCTTCGCCACGGTATTCTATCAAAAATAATTTGCCATCGGGTTTTAATGCCTTTTTTATGGAGGCAATCATTTCCTTCGGATAATTGAATTCATGGTATACGTCAACCATCAGCACTTTGTCCACACTATTTGCTGGAAGGTTTACACTTTTTTCGCTACCCTTTATTATTGTGATATTTTGAATCTGCTCCGCTTCTTTTTTTGCCTGTAGCGCTTGGAGCATTTCATCTTGGATATCACCCGCATAAATGGTTCCCTCGTCGGCCATCGGCGCCATTTTAAAGACATGGTAGCCAGAACCAGCACCAATATCGGCAATGACATCGGTTGGTTTTATGTTCATGTTTTTTAAAAGGATAGAGGTATTTTCCTCTTCCTCACGTTCGGGCCGTTCCAACCAATTGATTCCCTGAAACCCCATTACATAGGCTATTTCTCGACCCATATACCATTTTCCAATACCGTTGGGGTCACCTTTTTTATACACATAGTCGGTGTTGTCCTTGGTTTGGCCATTACAACCGCAAATAAAAAACAGGCCGAATAAAACTGGGATTCTTTTTATTATAAATCTTAGTGACATAGTTAGAATTTAGTATCCAGCAGCTTGACCATCCTTTCTGGATTCCGATGCCCCTGTATACACCTTGTTTTCAACATCAACTCCAATGGCTTGATAGCCTCCGAACATCCCTACGCCAAAGCCCAAACGATGGCCTTTTTTACTCAATTCCCTTAGGGTTTCGGGTGCAAAACCGCTTTCGAGATACAGCGTGCCCCCATTCGTCATGGTAGACCCTGTGGGCTGCGAGCTGCCCCGATGGCGCATCCTTGGTGCGTCGCCAGCTTCCTGTAAATTCATTCCAAAGTCAACGATGTTCACCACGATCTGTGCATGTCCCTGGGGCTGAACTGCGCCGCCCATGAGGCCAAAACTCACCCAAGGTTGACCATCTTTGGTTATAAATGCTGGAATAATGGTGTGAAATGGGCGTTTCCCTGGTTCCAACGCATTCGCATGGCTCCTATCTTGCACATTGAACATTTGACCGCGATTTTGAAGCACAAAGCCCAATCCATCGGGCACCATGCCCGATGCAAACTCGGAATAAATACTCTGTATCAAAGATACCATGTTGCCATCCTTGTCGGCAACGGTCAAATAGGTTGTGTTTCCTGTTTCTATTTCCATGTCACCTGCGGGATAGCTATCGGCAGCTTTATCGAGATCGATTAGGTTTCTTCGTTGGGACGCATATTCATCTGACAACAGCGTTTCCAAAGGAATATTGACGAAATCTGGGTCGGCATAGAATTTGGCCCTGTCCTCATAAGCCAACTTTTTTGCTTCTGTAAGCACGTGCAAATATTCGGCACTGCCAAAACCCATTCTTCCAATATCAAACCCTTCAAGAATGTTCAGCATCTGCAACGCAGCGGTGCCCTGTCCGTTGGGAGGAAGTTCCCAAACATCGTATCCGCGATAGTTCACCGAAACAGGCGTTACCCAATTTGAGGTGTGATTGGCCAAGTCTTCATATCTTAAAAACCCATTGTGTTTTTTCATGTAGCTATCGATGGTCTTTGCAATGGAACCTTTGTAAAAGGCATCTCGGCCACCTTTGGCAATCAGTGCGTAGGTGTTGGCCAAATCCTGATTTACAAAAACCTCTCCCTTTATCGGTGGTCTTCCAGATGGCATGTAGGTTTCGGCAAAACCAGGTTGGTCTTTATGCCCATCATAACTCGAAGCCATTTCAAACGCAATGACCTCAGATACTGGAAATCCATTGTTCCCATAATCTATAGCGGGCTGCAAAATATCTTCCATGGGCAACTTTCCAAATTTCTCATGCAATTTGAACCAACCGTCCACACAACCTGGTACTGATACGGGCAATGGGCCATACAGGGGAACATATTTTAATCCTTTTTCCATAAAATAATCGATGGTCAAGGACTTGGGCGCCCTGCCGCTGCCGTTTAACCCATATAATTTCTGTTCTTCGGCGGACCACACTATGGCGAAGATATCACCACCAATTCCACAACTTGCGGGTTCCACAAGTCCTAGCACGGCATTGGCCGCTATGGCGGCATCCATTGCGCTACCTCCTTTTTTTAAGATATCCAAAGCAGCTTGGGTGGCCAACGGTTGGCTTGTTGCCGCCATACCGTTCTGTGCCAAAATTTCGGAACGTGTAGTAAAGGGTTCACCTGTCAATCGATCTTGGGCATGCATCATGGTCCCAAAGGTGAACAGGGCAATAAAGGTTGATAAAATTTTCATTTTCAATTTTTTAGAAAGTAGTCATCATTTGAGTCGATTGGATTCAAATGATGGGGTTAGTTACAGAGTTGGTTTGTTCCTTTAAATATAACGATAGTAGAATCAACCTACCTAGCCATTCGAAAAAAAGTTGATATCCAACACAAGGAATAAGGTTTTCGAATATTCATGGGTGGTTTGGTACCATTATTTCCATTTATTCAATAATTCAAACTAAAAAACCACCCAAAGGGTGGCTTTTCCGCTCTCATTTGAAAGAGATATTGTAAAAATGGAGTACTTATAGTATTTCCACAACTTCAAGGTCAAAAACCAAATCTTGGCCAGCCAACGGGTGGTTGGCATCGATGATAATATCTTCTTCTTCCACCTTGGCCACACGGAATTGTTGTTCCTGTCCGGCAGCATTGGAGCCTACTAGACCCATGCCAACTTGAGGCTCCAGGTCTTCTGGCAATTGAGATTTCGAGACTTTTTGAAAAAGGGATTCATTGACCTCTCCATAAGCATCCTTTTTATCGATGGTAATGGTTTTCTTTTCATTAACGGCCATATCGATCAATCCTTTTTCAAAACCTGGTATAAGTTGACCCTGTCCCAAGGCTACTTCCATAGGTTCGCGCTCCAACGAACTGTCAAAAACCTGTCCATTGGTCAATTTACCTGTGTAGTGCACCTTTACAGTGTCATTCTCTTTTACTGTACTCATAATTTTTGTTTATAGTTTTAAAATCAAAACGTTGCAAATATAATAGGTATAAAACGGTTCAACGAATGAGAGGTGCATTGGTTTTCGAAAAAAGGGGGATTTTGCACCTATTTTACTCCAAGAGCTCCAATTTATTTTTCAAAAAGCTTTTTGTGCTGTCCGTTTCAATTTCCAGCCATACGGGAAGGTGGTCGCTAATCTGGTTACGTTTCCAGAATCTGTTGTAATAGGATTGAAATGCTTCATCAGAAGTCAGGTTGGACGGATCGTCCTTATGTGCACGCATCAACTCGTGGTATTTTGAGATGTCTTCAGGTGTATTTTGATACACATAATCAAACAATTTAAAGACCCCTCCCCGCTCCTGTCCGTTTTCGTCTTTTCCTATTTTAAAATATTGATCCACATGCAGAAAAATGCGATCATAGATTTGGTTAAGGCTGGTATTGGTATATTTTCCCTTGAGACCATCACTTTCTATAAACCCTTTATCGTTTATCAATCGTACAATATCCTCATCTTCTTTATACAAATTGGTATCACCCAAAACAATAAGGTTGCGGTCCTCGAAGGACGAGCGGTTCAGTTTGAGCTCCAAGAGCTGCATGAGCAGGCGTACTTCTTCACTTCGGATTTCCTTGTCGGTCGGATTCCCAGCGCCATTGGCGCCTTCTCCGGGGTGAAGGTGCAAACTCACAATGGAGAATTTTTTCCAACCACTTTCGAAACCAGTGAACGTTGGGGTTCGCTTCAGTTGTTTTATAATGGGATTTTCAGAGATGAACTCATCGGGAATCACCAGTTCACCCGAGAGTCCGGAGTGGGTCACTCGCCTAGAATCGTAAATAAAACCAAACCGTTCCTCGTTGCCCGCCCTACCTTCGGTCACATCGCTAATGGTGTATTTCCAGTCACTGCCCAAAAGGCTCATGATCTTGTCAAAATGGTCCAAGTCCCCATTGATTTCTTGCAGCGCAACAATGTCGAATGCATTAATGATCTCTGCAATGTAAAACAGGGATTCGGCCGTTCTATCCCTTAACCTTCCAAAATTTTTGATGTTCCAAGAGGCCAACAATAGGTTTTTGTCCACGCCCTTTGGTGGAATATTGTTCAAGAGGCCCTCTTTAAGTTGCAGTAGCCCTTTAATGGTTCTTTCTTTGCCCTCATTGTCCAACAACCTTGCATAATTGTTGTTTTTATCGAGCATAACCAAAAAGTAGCGATTGGTATTTAGTTCCGCATCCGGTCTAAGATCGGTGTACCACATAATTTCAGTTTTTAGGATTCTATTGTATGTGGGGAACCTTTTCGGATTTCTCTATCGAGGGAAACGGGGAGTATTCTTTCTGATATTCAATCTTAGAAAGAAAAAACATTTCAATATATGAATTTTATGGTTGATTCCATTGGTGTAAAACCTTAAGAATTCCGTGGGTTTTATGAGGGGTTTTTAAGGGTTTGGGTTAAATATAAAATTAACGAGGTGTCTTACCTGGTTTTTTGCTGGAACTTTTTCTTTTTTCGACTTTCTCACCCAGCAGTTTGGAAGATCATCAAGTTAACGGGTTTTACCATCTCTTTATCCCTTTTCAATAAGACTATCGGATAATTTTCTTTATTTTCACATTTTTTGAAGTAATATCTTACATAAATGACCAACCTCAAAGCGTGGCTGTTTTTCTGCCTGTTTCCTGTTTTTACAACGTTTTCCTATTCTCAATGGACTCCTACATCTGGGCCAGAGGGTGGGGCTACTAGTGATGTTATCAAAGTGAACAATACGTTACTGGTGATTTCTTCGTATACAATTCATTCTTCTACAAATAATGGTGAATCATGGACCAAAAGTATTTCTGGGCTACCGGAAGATGGCGGGGCAACTAGTTTGACTACTGATGGCAATACTATTTACGTTGCTTTGGTCGGAAACGGTATTTATAAATCAACAGATGAAGGAAATTCTTGGGTTCCCGCAAATAAATATATTGAGGACCTTACATTTTACAAGGTTTTTGCCAATGGTGCTACAATTTATGGTGGTACGGATACAGGTGTAATATATCGATCTCTTGATTCAGGAGAAAATTGGACAGTTTGGAGCACTGGAGTTACAGGTTATCAAGTCAGCGATTTTGTAGTTTTTAATTCCAAAGTATATGTAGGTACACTTGACGGGGTTTTCGAAAATGATGGTAATAGCGCTATCTGGACACAAGTAGACATACCTGGACTTACCCATGGCGCATGGTCTTTAACAACTCAAAACGGAATATTGTATGTTGGAGGTATTGGTGAAGTATATGTTTCTAATGATAATTTGAGTACGTGGTTAGCAATGAACACTGGGAACGCAAGTATTTCAGACCTAATTTCCATACAAAATACTGTATATGCTGTTGGTGGGTCACGTTCATATTTTTATTCAAACGATAATGGAGCCACTTGGAGTGAGGTCTCGGTTTTGTCCCCTGACAATTATAGCATTTTAAAGTCTTTACTAATATCAAATGGGAAAATAATAGTCAGCTCTACTTCTGGTAACTATGAATCGTTGGATAATGGTATCTCTTGGACATGGAACAATACAGGTACTAGAACACAAAACATTACAACTTTTGCTTCAAATGATTACTACCTTTTTGCAGGTACTGGAGGTAATGGGCTGTTCCGTTCTGCTAACAATGGTGTCTCCTGGACTGCTATTAATTCAGGAATCGATAGACCAAACGCTTTCACTATCCATGAAATGATAGAAGTGGACAATAAACTAATTATTGCCACCGGTGGAGGGGTGTTCTTATCCAATGACAATGGTGATACTTGGGAAAAAAAGATTGATTCAGGAATCAACATTGCAACCTCTGCTTTGGATTATTCTAATGGCATATTGGTATCGGGCGTGCGGGGAGATGGTATCTATTTATCCTACGATTTAGGGGAAACATGGGAGGTTTTTGTTCCCGAAGGTTTGGATTCAGGGGAGTCTTATGTAAAACTAGCAATGGAAGAATCTACAATGCTTCTCGATTCGGGAAACGGCGATGTTTACCTATCTACGGATATGGGACAAAGTTGGAATCTCATCACCACTTTGGAGAATAATTCTATTTTTATTGAAGATATTGATATTATCAATGGTAAACTTTTTGTTTCGGACAGTTATGGGCTTCATAAATCCCCCGATATGGGGCAAACTTGGACCACCTACCAAAATACTGACTTTAGCATCGTAGAGAATATTACTGTTGAGGGCGATATACTGTATTTAGCAACACGAAAAGGTTTTAAGGCAACAACCATAGATCAAGATGTTTGGTATTCGTTTGCAGACGGTATGGGAAACATTGGCACCACCAGTATTTTCCTCAATAAGGGACAATTGTTCGCTGGCACTTATAGATTTAGTGTATGGTCTAGACCTGTATCCGAAGTAGTGGTTCCTTTTCCTGATGATGACAATGACGGCGTTGCCAATGCGGATGATTTTTGCCCAAACACTTATCCAGGTAATGTTGTGAATGAAGATGGCTGCGATCTAATAGCTGCGGACGCAATTAGCGTAGTTGGGAAATCACCATCTTGCCCAAATGTTGACAATGCCAAAATAGAGGTAGGCACAACGCTATCCGGATATGTTTTTGATATAAGTCTGGAAGGAGAAGGAGTTAGCCAAAGTTTCCAAAGCGTGAGTCTTGACGTAGATTTTACGTTAGATGGTCTTGCTCCGGGCACCTATGAGGTAGTTATTTCAATACCTGAAATACGTTATGAGCAATTGTTCGGTTTGAACATTAATGAAATCGACAACATATCGGGAAAAAGAAACAGTGTCGATAAAAACAGTAAAACGGCAAAATACGTGGTTTCAGGAAGCAAGGAATATTTGGTCAATGTTAATGGATTGCAGAGAAACTATTATTTCGAAAGCGAAGGTGAAAACGAGATTTTGATTCAAAATTTAGAAAGCTTCAACACCGTTCAAATTTTGAGCAAAAGGGAATGTCAAGGAATCATTGAAGACAAATTGATTTTGGAAACTGAAATACAGGTATTTCCAACAATTACTTCAGGCATGCTCTCCATAGCAGGAGAATCCAAAATAACACATATCAACGTCTACAATGCAATTGGTCAACTTGTTCTCCGCAAAAAAATAAATTCACTGGAAAACTACAGGACCATTCATTTGGAGGGCCAATCGGCTGGACTATACATCGTACACGTGGTCGGCCAAAATAATATCAAAAGATTCAAAATCATCAAACAATGAAAAAGCATTTGAAAAGTAAAGTCTTTACAATAACTATGCTATCGATGCTATTAGGCGCGTGCTCGTCTTCTTCCTCACCTGAAGAGGTGGAAGTTATAGCGCCAAGTAAACCAAACGCAATACTTCCGGTAAACGGTGAAACTTGTTCTGATTATATCGAGGTCCCTCAAGACGAAAGCAAAGCCATTGTTCTCTTTACATGGGAAAGTACTGCGAATGCAACGAGCTATCTTTTAGAAGTATTCGATGGGGATGTTGTGGTAAACAGCATACGTGCCTCTCGAACGGATACAGAAGCTACTCTTGACAAGGGCAAATCCTATACATGGACCATAACGGCCGAAAACACAGCGGGCCAAACAACGAGCGATACCATGTCGTTTACAACACCGGGTGAAGCTATCGCAAATTATGCACCCTATGCCGCTGAAATCAGCACTACTTTTAATATTGAAACCTCAGAACTTGAAATATCTTGGGTGGGAAGCGATAAGGATAATGACCCCCTAGTCTATGATATTACCGTAAATACGAGTGAAGGTGCCAATGTAATCGAACAAACAGGACTAATCGAAACAACTTTGGAACCCTTTTCTGTTGTTCTTGGCGAAACTTATTCCATAAGTGTTAAAAGTATTGATGATACCGGTAACTTTTCCCTCTCTACTACGTACGTTGAAATAAAAACCTAATACAAAACCATTGCTCTTAACGTAGGATTCATTTAGCAAAATGGATTTAATTATTGATTGTTCGAGTTCTGAATTAATGTCTAAAATTTAATCAAAGTTGCACTACTTTTGATTTACTTCAACCAAATTATTATTGTTCCACCCACCCGTATATTTTTCATAAATGGGGCAAAACATGCCCCATTTCGTGTACGATAACATCTTCAAACAAATCCAAAGACTCTAGAAATTCCAAATCGTCAACATCAAAAAACATAACATCTGAAATAGGTAAGAAATCACTGGTACGAACAAAATTGGGGCCTGCTTGTCCCAAAATCCCACCAGGTCCGTCAATGGGTGCCAATGCGACCTCTATCACAATGTCGTCCAATGTGCCATCAACTGCAGGTGGAAAATTGTTGAATGCAGAAGGTATGGTTCCCGTAATGGAAGGGACGTCCCTTATAATTATACGCTCCCAACGTGCATCGGCCAAATCAAACACCTCTTGTGGTCTCTCCGTAGGTGGGAGCAAAAATTTTAGGCTGATATTAAAACGTCCTCTGTCCTCGCCTGCGGCATCACTTGCTCTTGCCGTAGAAATATCGGTTTCTATCAAATCGTCGATAATAATAGGTTCACCTGTACGCAAGGCAAGTTCCACCACTTTTGGTTCCGACTCCATTATCGCATTGGTATCTTCCTCCATGGCCACATCTAGCGAGCAGGAATTAAATACAGACATACCTAAAGTGGCTGCCAACAATAAAGAAAAGAATCATGTTCTCGTGAGGTTTTTCATAATCGTGTTTCAATTTAAGGTTACATAATAATCGACCTTAGGATGATGAATTAATTATAAATTCACAAGTAATATGTATAAATGGATAAAATTTATGTAGGAATGGATATGTAAGAATTTTGGTTTTACTTCTTATTGACCTCTACCAATTTATCATCGTTCCACTCACCGCCAGCGACCACATCACCGTCAGCATCATAAAATTTACCTGTACCACTGCGCTTGTCGTTTTTCCAGTCACCCGTGTACTTTTCACCATTGGGCCAATAGTAGGTGCCAAAACCGTTTCGTTTGTCATTTTTATAGCTGCCAACATAATATTCGCCATCGGGCCAATAAAAGGTGCCTTCACCATGACGTTCATTGTTGGCCCACTCGCCTTCGTATCGGCTTCCCGTATCCAACAGCGCAACTCCAAAACCATGTGCCTTACCATCTTTCACTTGGCCTATGTAGTGCATTTGATTCCCCTTTTTACTTTTAAAGGTGAGATATTCGCCAAAGGATTTTTGTTGTAATTGTTTTTTTAAACGGGCCAGTTGCACTCTGGCTTTCTCCAAAGAAAAATTGATGGAATCGTATTTTCTAACAGCCACTTCTTCCGACCACTCGGAATTTGGCAAGGTATCTTGCTCGGCTTTTAAGCTATCAGGGGCAGGATTGACGCTTGTATTGTTCTGTCTCAACTTTTCCGCCAAGGCAATTCGAAGTGGAATGAGCATGTTATTTTCCTCTTTGGAATTCATGGATGCATTGTACGAATTAATGGCAGCCTCATAATCCCCTTGAAGTAACAGGGAATCGATTCTGGTCAATTCTTCGTAGGTGTGTATTTTTTCGGATATGGCCTTGTTTTCTTCCTGAATTGTGGCGAGTTCATTTTGCAACTGAACTGATTTGGAAACAAAGAAGATGATGGCAACGGCCAGAATGGCCAAAAGAACAAAAGGAGCGTATTTTTTTATCTGCATGCGTTAATTGCTTGGTTCACTATTAGATACGGTCTAATCGGTTAAATGGACGTCGGGCAACTTATTTTTGACCCTTCTGAAGTCCGGTGAATAGTACATGTGAAAACGTAGGGTCCACCCTTGCTGAAAATATCCTGGGTTGGAACGTTCCTGTCCCTGCGAGTACATTACCCCTGCTGCAAAGGTCAACCGTGGGGTCACAATGTATCCCAAGGTGGTAGTCAATCGAAGATCTTCCATTGGACTCCCTATCACTTCCTTTCCGCTTTGCATGATCAGTTCCGCCTCGGGCGACACATAAATCGTTTTGGGTTTTAACTTCGTATCGTTCAAAGGTATTTTGGCGCGGAACATATATCGCCAGCGGTTCCTGAAAATATAATCACTGTCCTCTGCAAAACCTTGGGTCCAACGATGTTCAATTCTAATCCTGTGGTACAACATGGCCGAATAAAAGGGCATGGCAAATTGATATTGGTGCCAAATACGCCACTCGGGGACCACATTTCGATCCTCCGATTCTTCATCGGTGTTAAAATTAATCCGTACCACACCTCCCAATCTAAAGTTGGTCTTTTTATCAAAAATATATCCAATGGCGTGTCGGTTGTAAATTTGAGCTATTTGTCCCAAAAAAGGAGTGCTTTCTGTCTCTTCGAACCTGAAGTGGGTCTGGGCATCCCAAAAGAACCGCTTTCCGATCCTGATATTTCCGTAGGTATTGACCCAAACTTTTGTTTTTGGGTCTTTGTATTGCGAGGTTTCAGGCAATACCACAGGTTCCGATTCTTGGGCCACGACCGTTCCACAATACATCAATAACAAACCAACAACCACCAAAAAGCTACTGCTACTATTCCTCATGCCTATTGATTTTTTGATGTGAATTGCTGATTCAACAATTGTAAAACTTCGATAGGTCGATCCTCTCGCCGCAGCTGACGTTCCAGTTTTCGCGTGTCCTTATTTCTCAGATTCAGTATAGTTTGATGCGTTTCCGCTATTTGATCGTTCAACTTGCCCGCATTGTCACAGGTCAATTCTTCACGAGCCACCTGCAAAAAGTATGGAATCAATATATTTTCATAAGCTCCTGTTATGCGTTTTTTCACCTCTTCCGCCATCACATTGGCCATAAAGGGGTTCCACACGGCATCGGTATATTCTTTTTTGATTTCTTCTTGGCGTTCAGGAATACTTTTAAGGGTTTTCGCCAAACCTGTCAATTCGGAAAGACATGTTTTTACCCCTTTTCCATATTCCAGTTTTTCATTGGGATTCTTAATATCCGCATAGCTCGCCAAAGCACTATCGGCCAAATGTTGTAATTGGTTCAACGCGGCAGTGTACTCTTGGGGAAGTTCCGAAACGGAATCAATCTCTTGCTCAAGACCATTATTGAGCTCAATAAGTTCTTCTTCCAATCCGTTCAAAATCTGTAATTGCTCCTCATTGGTCAATCTGGAAGAAAGAGATCCCTTAATGTACTCCAAGCTCATTTTGGCATAGGTGGCCATTGCAGCTACGGACAATAGATCATTGCCCTCGTATCCGAACTCCTCCGAACTGGGCAAATTAAATGTTCTTGAATCACCAGCCTCGTTGGCGGGAACCACAATATTCTTTTCTGGTTTTCCCGCAGGCCAAAGGCGTTGCATTATTACAGGAACCTTTTGGTACTGGACAATATCGTTTTCCTTATACCCCACAAGGGTTCCCAGGGGTTTTAAAAAGTCATCGCTGATTTTTTGGGCCACATTGTAGTAGAAAAAGGCTTCTGGGTCGGTTCGTTTTACAATATTAAGGTGGCTGTTCTCCAAAATATCCTTGCTCAAATCCGCAGCAACCTCATAATCTTTCACAATCTGATCTAAGGTTTTATTTTGAAGGGAATCCAAGGGATGGTACGGCACCCTTACTTTGGCGTCCATGGAAAATCCATATGAACCTAAATACTGAAGTACCTCATTGATTTTTTGATAATATCCAAGATGCTGCCCCAACAATCGCGATATATGGCTGGTCGTCACCTCATCTTCCAAAACAGCGTTCAACAGGGCAATATATTGTTCATTTAAAGTAATCGTCTCATAGTTTAGCTCGTTGGCGCTGAATATGGAGACTTCCTTAGACACCCTTTCGGTTTTTATCATAATGGTTCGAAGAAGGCCATCATCAAAAAACCAATCTTCAATATCTTCCACCGATTCCGTGCCGTAAAAAGACCACTCATCATGAGCCAATCCGTCGCGCAGGAACCGCCCGACCAAGACGCTGGTATCGTTTTCTATTTGAAAGTTTTGCTGTGGAACACCATCATCAAAGGAAAAACTGCTCTTGAACAAGGTCTTTTCTATCTTGGAATCTTTGATTTGGTTGATAGTATAGGTCCAGGCTCCATCAGGTTTACCTTTGGTAAGATTTCCTTCTCCCGTTTCCTGAACACCGCTCACCAAGACCCGATACTCATTGTCCACTACCTGACTCTGACTATTGGTCTGGAACTCCCCAAACTGAAACTCCCAAGGTCCATTGGCTGTGCCTTGATCAAAATAACCAGTGAAACGAAAAGAAGAATCCTCGTTTTCCATCAAGGTTTCGAGATTGGATTTTTGCAATTGAAAATCACCGTTAAAAACCGTATCCAAGTCCACTATGCTGTATTGATAGATTGCTTTTCCTTGATAGGGTCCCACTTGAAGCGGTCCTTCATAAGTTTTCAAATCTTGGCCAAAGGTCTGAAGCGAAAACGCCAAAAAAAGAAATGCAGGGAAAAGCCATTTTTTAGAGGGCTGTATCATGTAGAGTTGTTATTTAGCTGAATGGTCTATTTTATTTACGTAGGACAACGCCAGATGGACTATTTGACCTTGCGTTTTGACTATTTTCTCACTTTTCTCTCAATAAATTCAAGGATTGCGAATTGTGACGAAGTGTAATTGATAAAATACAATGAAACAGGTCAAAAATGACAGGATTCATCAGATAAAAAAGTAAGAGGGCTATTCCATTTTTTTATACCTTGTTTACCTAAGTCATCATTAAAATAACTCAATGAAAAGAAACTACTACCTATTGGCCTTGGCCATGTTTATCGGTTTTTCCACGCTATCCGCTCAGGACAAAGAGGAGGAAAAGGACAGCACGGAAAAAGCTACCAAGGAACTCCCATTGGAACCTGAAAGAACCATTTCATTCACCACCAAAGAGGGCACTTGGATGTCCTTGGATGTAAGCCCAGATGGGAATACCATTATTTTTGATTTGATGGGCGATCTGTACACCATTCCCATACAAGGAGGCAAAGCCACCAAAATAACCGAAGGAATGGCCTACGATGTGCACCCAAGGTACAGCCCAGATGGTAAATCCATTGTTTTTATTTCCGACAAAAGCGGTTCCGACAATATTTGGACCATGGATTTGGAGTCCGAAGAAACCAAACAGATCACCGAGGACAACAACCAGAATTTCTTTTCGGCGGACTGGAGTCCCGATGGGGAATATATTGTTGGTGCGCGTGGCCGCAGAAATATCAAACTGCACATGTACCACAAGGATGGTGGTAGTGGCGCCCAGCTTATTAATGAACCCGACGATCTAAAAACCATTGACCCTGAATTTTCACCCGACGGCAAGCTTATTTATTTCTCTAGACGGATGAGGGCTTGGAACTATAATGCACAACTCCCACAGTATCAATTGGGAACCTATAGCACGGACGATGGAGGGGTTTCCACGATTACCTCCCGATACGGTTCTGCATTTACCCCTACCCTTTCGCCCGATGGCAAATGGTTGGTATATGGCAGTCGTTTTGAAACGGAGACTGGGTTGGTACTCCGCAATCTGGAAAATGGCGACGAAAGCTGGTTGGCTTACCCAGTGCAGCGCGATGAACAGGAGTCCATAGCTCCATTGGGTGTTTTGCCCGCCATGGCATTTACTCCCGACAGTAAAAATCTGGTAGCCAGTTACGGAGGAAAGATTTATAGCATCAATATTGCATCCAATACGGCCAAGGAAATTCCTTTTGAGGTGGATGTGAACCTTGAACTGGGACCGCAACTCTCTTTCAAATATCCAATTGAGGATACCAAAGAAGCTTTTGTAACGCAAATTCGTGATGCGGTACCTTCACCTGATGGCAGTCAGCTTGCCTTTACGGCTTTGAACAGACTATATGTAATGGATTTGCCGAATGGCGAACCAAAGCGTTTGACCAAAAACGACTTCACGGAAGCACAGCCCGCATGGTCTCCCGATGGCGAAACTATTGTTTTTACCTCTTGGGAAACCGATGGTGGCCATCTGTACAAAATCAATGCAAACGGACGCGGGGGTATCAAAAAATTGACAGAAGAAGCGGCCATTTACAGTAATCCTGCTTGGTCCTACAAAAGCAACAGGATTGCCTTTACCAAAGGTTCGGCCCAAGTGTACCGGGATGCCATAGGGCCCAGGGCCAGTGGTTCGCAAGAAGATTTGGCATGGATTCCTTCGGATGGTGGAAAAATAACCATAATCGACAAGGCCGAAGGTCGTTCCAACCCTCATTTCACCAAGGTGGACGACCGTATTTACTTGAGCAATGGAAAGGATTTAATTTCCATTCGTTGGGATGGCACGGACCAAAAAGAGCTCCTAACATTGAGCGGTATCACTACTTTCGGTTCCTCTTCATTTGGATTTCATGATGAAAATGGCGGGCACAACATTCTGCCAGGTTCTGAGCAATATCAAGCCCCCGAAGATAAGTCTTCAGCCCCTTCGGAAATTAAGATTTCTCCCGATGGCACCACGGCCTTGGCCAAGATAAACAATGATATTTACACGGTGACCATTCCAAAATTTGGAAAAACACCAAAGGTTTCCGTAGCCGATGCCGAAAAAGCGGCGTTCCCGGCCATGAAACTGACCGTTATGGGAGGGGAGTTCCCTGCTTGGTCGGACAATAGCAAAGATGTGCACTGGTCCTTGGGCGCGAGTCATTTTATCTACAACATTCCTGAAGCAGAAGCATATGCCGATAGCGTTGCCGTTGCCAAAAAAGAAGCTGAAAAGCTCAAGGAAAAAAAGAAAGACGAAGAGGACGAGGAGGACAAGGATGAAGATGAAAAGGACAAGGAAAAGGAAGAGGACAAAGGCTATACTGCCAAGGAATTAAAGGTAAAAGTCATCTATACCAAGGATATTCCGGAAGGCAGCATTCTGCTAAAGGGAGCAAGAATCATCACCATGAAGAACAACGAAATCATTGAAAACGGTGATGTCCTCATTGAAAACAATCGAATCAAAGCAGTAGGGCCTTCGGGTTCCTTATCAGTTCCGAGAGGTACGGTAGAAATTGATGCATCGGGCAAGACCATTACGCCCGGTTTTGTGGACACCCATGCCCATATGTGGCCGAATTGGGGCATACATAAAAATCAAATTTGGATCTATTCCGCCAACTTGGCCTATGGCGTTACCACTACCCGCGATCCACAAACGGCCACTACCGATGTGTTGACCTATTCCGATATGGTGGATGCCGGGATGATGCATGGACCCCGTGTATACAGTACCGGGCCAGGTGTTGGCTATTGGTCTTACAAAATCAAATCGTTGGAACATGCCAAGGAAGTTTTGAAGCAATACAGCGAATATTACGATACCAAAAGTATCAAAATGTATTTGGTGGGGAACCGACAGATGCGCCAATGGATCATAATGGCGGCCAAGGAACTGGAACTGATGCCCACCACCGAAGGAGGATTGGATTTTAAACTGAACATGACGCAATTGTTGGACGGCTATCCCGGACATGAGCATTCGTTCCCCATCTACCCCATATATAAGGATGTAGTACATTCCGTTGCCGAATCCAAAATGGCCGTAACCCCTACCCTTTTGGTGTCTTATGGAGGACCATGGGCAGAGAACTATTACTACGCTACAGAAGAGCCTTATCACGACAAAAAATTGCAATACTTTACACCTTACGAAGAGTTGGCAGAGAAGTCGCGAAGAAGGGGTGCTTGGTTTATGCCAGAGGAGCATATTTTTCCGAAACATGCCGAATTCATGAAGGATTTAGTGGAAGATGACGGTCTTGGCGGGGTTGGAAGTCATGGTCAGTTACAGGGATTGGGGTACCATTGGGAACTTTGGTCCGTGGCCAGTGGCGGCATGAAAAACATGGACGCACTGAAAGTTGCTACCATATTGGGCGCAGAATCCCTTGGATTGGATGGCGACCTTGGAAGTATTGAGGAAGGCAAATTGGCCGATATTCTGATCATGGACAAAAATCCGTTGGAAGATATTCGAAATACCAATACCCTGACGCACGTCATCAAAAACGGAAAGGTATATGATGCCGACACCTTGGATGAAGTGGCCCCTGTTAAAAAAGAGGCAGAGACATTCCATTGGCAAACCAAAAAACCAGAAGGAGTTCCAGGAATGAAAAAATAAAATTCCCTGAATTTAAAAATGAAAGGCGCACCGTTGGGTGCGCCTTTTTTTACGGCATTAATAATCATGACTCTATAGTCCAATCAAATCCCTAACTATTAAAATTGATTGTTATTAAAGGTCCAATCATAATCCAACCCTAGCTCGTTGATTTTTGCAATGGTGGATTGATCAATCAAATCTGTACCTGGATTTAGTTGGAAATCTATATAACCACCATTAATAGCATTTAAAACCGCATTATCGTAAACGCCTGAGATTATCAAGTCCAGTTGGGTTTCATTAAATTCATTGTCTCCAATGGAAAGATGCCTAACTAGAGGATTATTGGATAAATCCAAATTGTTCAAATTATTGCTTTCAATGGCTAATGTTTCCAAACTATCTTGAAGACTCAAGTCTATGTCAGATAACATATTACCCATGATGTATAACATATTTAAATTTAGGTTTGAAGAAAGGTCTATAGAACCTATCTGATTGAAGTATAAATCTAGTCGTTCCAATTCAGTGTTTTTAGAAAGATCTATTTGCGTCAAATTATTTCTTCCAACATTTATTTCTGTCAAATTCAAGTTTTGGGATACATCTATTTCCGATAACAAATTGTCACTCAAATCAAATCGTTCCAAAATCAAATTATTTGTAAAATCTACTTCGGTTAAAAAATTTTCTCTCGCAATCAATACTTTTAGCACTGAATTGTTGGAAATATCTAAACTGGAAAATTGATTTCCCGTTACCGACATAAAATCCAACTCAGAGTTTTGGGAAAAGTTTATTTCTGTCAGCTGATTATAATCTGCATATAGCATTTTCAGCTTTTCATTAGTAGACAAATCCAAACTAGTTAGTTGATTACGGCTAACCCCCAAGTACTCCAATGAAAGATTTTGGGAAGTGTCGAGGTTCGTAAGCTTGCCTGCATGAAAAACAATTTCTTTTAATAAAGGTAAACCGCCAATATCCACAGCTACAAGATTACTTTGATACCCATCTTCATCCAACCAACTTCGAAACTCCACTTTTTCAATAACCTTAATGGCTCCAATGATTTTTATTTCATATATACCATTCTCTTCGTATTTATGGGTCAACTCATTGGTTAAATTAAGACCGCTCAGGATAGAGACGTATTCATCCACCGTACCGTCTCCCCAATCAATCTTATAGGTTGAGCCCGTTAAGGAAATCAAAGAAAATGTTTTGGTCGTAAGACTTTCTGAATCATCAACCGTTAACGTAAAGAAATCTTCAGATTCCGATAAAACAAGGTCATCTTCCTCGTATCCAAAATCCACCCAAGCGTAACCTGCAGCTTCAATATTTTCAACGGATGTGTTCTTTGAATCTGCTTCTTGAACCGTGAAATCAAAAGGAAGTGAAGTTCCTGTAAACTGTGATAAAGCCGAAGTGGCCTTTGGCACCAAGGAAATGACCAAATCACCAGAATCGACCACGATAAATTCAGTCAATTTGTATGTTCCTGGGTCCAGTTTTATTTCTTCTGTCACATAATCATCTCCTTGGTCAATAACATCAAGTTTCTGTCTATCCAATATGTTGCCGCCATCATTAGTTTCAACACTCACAAAAACATAGGCTGGTATAAACTCCTTAGCGGTATAGTTTGAAGAATTTTTAGCGGTAATTTCCTTTTTGCTAATGGTAAAGGATTGTGCGCCTTGTTCAACCGCATCGGGTGTTTCTGGTTTGTTAGGGGGCAATGGTTCTTCACTTTCTGAACATGAAACAACAAAAGTGAACAACGTTAGTAAGTACAAAAACTTTTTCATGAAAATTGGAATGTTTAGTCGAAACAGGCGCAAAGAATACGGTGTCTAGAAGAATAAGGTTGATTCATAATTTAATGTGCTTCATAAAAGTATAGATTTTGAAGAAAAAACCTACACTCTTCTCTTTAAAAAGCATGAATTTCAGATTAAATCACACCAACCCCGCAACCAACTGCAAAGCCTTATCGATTTCTTCCTTGGAGTTATAAATATGAACGGAATGCCGCAACATTTCGCTGCCCACGGAACGGGGCTGTAAACGTTCCTTGTCCCACATATATTTTTGCAGATCTGGGCCGCTCATGCCTGCAACGCCGTAGGTGGTGATTCCCGCTGCCATATCCTCGTTGGTGGATGAATAAAACGTGACGTGTTTCATTTCCTTAAGTCCATCCCTGAGATATTTGCCCAGTTCCTTTACACGGGCCAACCATACATCATGACCAATGGTATTGAAGAAATCCACCGCGGCATCGTAGCCTGCCATCAGTCCTGCGTTGCCTGTTCCGTTTTGCATCAAACGGAAACCATGATCCTCTTGATTGTCCCAATTATAGCTGGCAATGGTGGTCCAAATATCGCCCACCACATCTTTGTTGATATAGAGCAATCCACTGCCCGATGGGGCCAACAACCATTTGTGCAAACTGGAATAATAGGCATCGCAGCCAATGTCCTTTACATCCACGGGTATCTGCCCTACGCATTGAGCACCATCCAAAACGGTGAAAATACCACGTTTTTTCGCTTCCGCACAAATTTCCTTCACAGGCATTACGGTTCCAAAGCCAGAAATTATATGGGGTACTGCGATTACCTTGGTCTTGGGTGTGACTTCCTTAAAAATGGCATCTACGATTTCTTGGGAGTCGTTCGCAGGTTCGGGCATGGTGGTCTGTTTGTATACACAGCCTTTGCGTTTGGCCAACAATTGCCACGCACCGAATCCGCCCCCGTGTTCCTGATTGGTATTGAGCAGTTCGTCGCCTTCCTGTAAATTGAGGCCCATCCCCACGTAGTTCATGCCGAACGTAGCGTTTTGGGTCAGGGAGATTTCCTTGAAATCACAGTTGATGATCTTGCCCAGCTTGGTACGCAGATCTTCGTAGGGAAAGTAGCCCGTCAACAATTCGGGTCCCGAACCATTTTTATAGTCCACCGTAGCCGCCTCTACGTTCCAGTGCATCATGTGGTCGAACATTTTGTCGAGCACATAGCCTGGGGTCGGTCCCATGGTGCCGTTGTTAAAGTAGGTCTGGCCTTCTTTTAAGGGAAACTGTTTGCGGACCATTTTCCAATACGCCTCATCTTTGGGAGCATTGGTTTTTAGAGATGAGATGGACCAATCTTTTTGGGGGTCAAAAGAAATAAACGGTAGCGACATCATGGCCGCTGCTCCCTGCTTCAGAAATTTTCTACGTTGTGACATATGGGTTGGTTTTTGGTTATTGGTTGATTGTTGATTGAACATTGACATTGTTTGTCAGTCATGAAAACCGAGTCCTTTCAATATCTTGGGAATATACTTCTCCACACGCGATGCACGGGTCTTTGACTGTTTCGCCCCTGCAAAATAGAGCAAATAGCCTTTTTGTCTGCCTGGAGTCAATGCTTCGAACGCTTCTTTCAAATCGGCATCGGTATCCAAACGTTCTTGAAACTCTTCGGGAATTTCATATTCCGAAATATTTTTAAAGTTCACCTTCAAACCCTTTTCATCGGCTTCAATGGCCTCAAAAATATAGGCCTTCAACACATCTTCAAGTGCCGCGATTTCTTCCACTTGAGTGAACCGCACCACTCGCCCTGCTTGGGAATTCTTTCCAGGCTTTTCCAAAATCCCATGTTCATCTTTTAAAAGTGCTCCCTTAAAAAAACTCAGCGTCGCACTTTCTTTAAAGGCCACGACCATAACTATGGTATGGCCGTTATGGGTATAGCACGGCACTTTCCATTTCAATTCCTCCGTTAATCCACAACTCAAAACGAGTTGCCTTAGGTATCTGAGTTCCTCTTGCCAGTTATGTACCTTGCATTGAGGGGTGCTGTATAACGAACATCGTCCACAGCCTTCCAATAAATAATGGTCTATTTCAGGATTCATTTTATGTTTATCAATTTGAGAGGGGCTTTTCAAAGAAAATGCAAATTCTTTGAAAATTTAGCATCACTTCTCCCCTTTTTGCTTCATTACCTTTAAACAATCCCTTAAATTTAAGTGCTAATTCAAAACAATGAAAAATAAATTACTTTCCCTACTCCTTCTTTTTGGGGTAATCAGCGTCTCGGCCCAGGACAAAATCATTGGGTTCAGTGAATCAGCTTCGGAAGCACAAAAAGAGCTCGAAGCCAACTACGAAGAACAACTTTCCGCCAACAACCTCGACCAATGGATGAAGCGCTTGGCCGCCGAACCCCACTGGGTAGGTACCGAATATGGCGAAGAGAACGTAAAATGGATGGAAAAACAGTTTAAATCGTGGGGCTATAAAACCAAGATAGATACCTACCACGTACTGTTTCCCTATCCCAAGGTCCGTTTGCTGGAATTAACGGCTCCCACCACCTACACCGCCTCCCTGGAAGCCATTCCCGTGGAGGGCGACCCGTACACCGCGCAGGGCGACAAATTACTGCCCAGCTACAATGCCTTCTCTACCGATGGTGACGTAGAGGCCGAACTGGTCTTTGTGAACTACGGAATTCCCAGTGACTACGAAGAGCTCGAAAAACTGGGCATCGACGTAAAAGGCAAGATCGTGATCGCGAAATACTACGGTTCTTGGCGAGGAATCAAGCCTAAACTTGCCGCCGAAAAAGGTGCCATTGGCTGTATCATCTATTCCGATCCCGAGGATGATGGCTACGCCCAGGGCGATGTTTATCCGAAAGGCGCATTTAAGAACAAAACAGGCGTACAGCGAGGTTCCGTAATGGATATGCCCTTGTACCCTGGTGATGTGTTGACCCCTGGTTATGCCGCCACCAAGGATGCCAAGCGTTTGGACCGCGAAGAGGCGCCCACCATTACCAAGATTCCCGTATTGCCCATTTCCTACGAGGATGCACAACCGCTTTTGGAAGCATTGGAAGGCCCTGTGGCCCCCGCTTCTTGGAGAGGTGCTTTGCCCATAACCTATCATATTGGGCCTGGTCCTGCCAAGGTGCACTTAAAACTGGAGTTCGATTGGCAATTGAAGCCAGCCCATAACCTGATCGCTACTTTGGAAGGTGACGAGTTCCCAGACGAGTGGGTGATCCGTGGCAACCACCACGATGCATGGGTACATGGTGCCAGTGACCCCATCAGCGGTATGGTCGCTTTAATGGAAGAGGCCCGCGTAGTGGCCCAATTGGCCAAGGCAGGCAATAAACCGAAACGTACACTGGTCTACTGTGCCTGGGACGCCGAAGAACCTGGACTGATCGGGTCCACCGAATGGGTGGAGGACCATATTCCTGAATTGAAAGAAAAGGCCGTGGCCTACATCAATACCGATGGCAATAGCCGCGGATATTTGGGCGCTGGGGGATCACATTCCCTTCAGGCCATGGTAAGCCAAGTGGCCCATGCGGTGACCGACCCACAAAAAGGCGTGTCCGTAGCGGAGCGTCGCAAGGCTGCCAATGTAATGCGCGGTGGCGACAACTCCTTTACACTTTCCGCATTGGGCTCTGGGTCCGATTACACCCCGTTCATCCAGCATACGGGCATCCCCTCGTTGAACCTCGGCTTCGGCGGTGAAGGTTCTGGTGGGGAATACCATACCATTTACGATACCTATACCCACTACACCCGTTTTAAAGATCCTGGGTTTGACTACGGCGTGGCCTTGGCCAACACAGCAGGACGCATTTCGTTGCGTTTGGCGAACGCCGAGGTGTTGCCGTTTGAACTCACCCAATGGCACAATACCATTGAAGGCTATTTGGGCGAAGTGATGAAAACCTTGGAGGACATGCGTGCCGAAGTTGAAAAACACAATAAACTGGTCGCATCAGATGCCTACCAACTGACCATGGACCCCAAAAAACCCGTAGCACCCGCAAAAATGAAGGAAGAAGTGCCCTATTTGGACTTCTCGCCCATCCAAAATGTGGTTGCCGAACTAGAAAAAAGTATCGAGACCTTTTCCAAGGCCGATGTACTTGCTTTGTCCAGCGCCAAAAAGGCACAACTGAACGAAAAGTTGATGGGCTTGGAGCAAGTATTGCTGCAGGATAAGGGTCTGCCCCGTAGGGACTGGTTCAAGCACCAGATCTATGCCCCTGGATTTTACACAGGGTATGGGGTAAAAACACTTCCAGGCGTGCGCGAGGCCATTGAACAGAAGGAATGGAAAGAAGCACAGGAACAAATTGGGGTATTGGCCACCACCCTAAAAGCTTTTGATGCGCAGGTACAAAAACTGAATAGCATTGTGCAATAGATAGATTTCTCCTGAAAAGCCAAGACCGCCCCTACAGACATCGTTTGGGGCGGTTTTTTTATGCCCAAATCGCATTTTTGCTTTTTTCACGGGCATGGACTACCTTTCCCCAACCCAAAACTTACAAACACCTACCATGAACGTACGGCTTACCAAAGAACAAAAAATAAAAGTGCTCAACTCTGCGGACATATATGCGATTATGCAACAGGTATTGCTGCGCGAAAACAAGATACGCCGCAACCAAGAGCATTTTTGGGTGGTGGGGCTCAACCACAACAACAAAATACTGTTTGTGGAGCTTATTGGTCTGGGTGCCAGCAACCGCGTAAATGCCGACCCGCCCGATGTGTTTCGGATGGCGATCTACAAACTGGCCAGTAAACTGATCTTGGTGCACAACCACCCCAGTGGCTCGCACGAAGTTACCGATGCCGATATTACCTTTACCGACCACATGCTAAAAGTGGGAAAACTCATAAAAGTGGAAGTACTCGACCATTTGGTGATCACCGAAACCAACTACACCAGTTTTGCCGACCAAGGCGTAATGGACGAATTGAAGAAAAGTGGCCTTTTTGAGATCATGGGTCCCGAAAAGCAAGAACTGGAACAATTTAAGATTGAGACCGAGAAAAAACGGGCCATAAGAGAGGAACGTTTAAAGGTTGCCAAATCTTTAAAAGAAAGTGGAATGTCCGATGAAGACATTAAAAAGCATACGGGTTTGTCCTTAAAAGAAATCGTCAAATTAACCCATTAATAAATCCAATTTATCTTTACTCTCCTCTTTTAAAAACTTTCTGTTTGTTTTAATAGCTTTTAATAAACTCTCATATTTATTTTTCTCATTGACTCTACTCAAAACTTTATCTCCAATAATGCCAATTGTTTTATCTAAAAGTTTTGATGTTAAAACTTTATAAAATTCAGCATTACCTGAATTTACCAAGTAATTCTCAATTTGAGTAATAGAGTTAGGTGTTTCACTTATTCTTTTATCAAAATTTCGTTTATCAATCCCTATTTTAAGTTCTAATAAGTTTTTGAAAATTATATGGTGACTATTCAAATTAGGGATTGTAGAAATTAGAAATTTAAAAGCCTTTTCTTTCAACTTTTCCAAATCAATATATTTTTTTCTTTCTGAATATTGTTGATATCCCAAATTGTGATAGTCAACATTGGAATGACAAATTAGACTAATGACTTGATCAGAATATGTTGTGCTATTTATCTCTTTTTCTGAAAGACCAATATTAAATAGTGAATCAAAAAATTCCCTTTTAGCTTTGGCAGTATTTTGTACTCTTAACTGGGAAACAATTGATTTTGCAAGATCTAACCTATCGGGAACATCATCTTCAAACTTTTTAATTAAGGTATTAAAATTAACCAAGGATTTTTTCAGCCAAATTTCTAAAAGACTTTTTTTCCTTTCTACACTAAAATAAGGATAGAAATTTTCTGCAAAATGAAAATCGGCAGACGCCTTTGTATAAATCTGATTTGAATATTTTGTTTCTTGTGAAAAGAATTCAGTTACTGGCATAACTCCCTCAATGCTTGCCAAAATAATTCTAGCATTAGAAAAATTTCTAATATAATTGATAGTCCCATTTAATACCTCTTGCTCTATATTATTTTGAAATTTTCCTTTATCCTTAAATAAAAAGAAAAATTTAAACCATAATTCACTATTTATATATCCCCCATAGCCAAAAACCTTTTTAACTTGAACAAATAACTGTTGATACTTATTTTGGTGATTTTGGTCAATTCTAACTTTAATTACAACTTTCTTGAAATAAGTATAAAGCGAATCTATTCCAAGGTCTTTCTCTCCACTCTTTTTACTGCTGTTTATTTTTTCATTTAAAACGTGTATTGAACGATTAAGCAAGTCAATAGACTCTAAATAAATTGAGTTGTTAAAAAATTTTTCCTCGTATTTTACTAATTCCTTATAAAAGCATTGCAATCCCTCCTCAAGGGTTTTATCTCCAAACTGAAATTTTTCTTGAGTTATAGTTGAAATAACCTGCTTAAGCCAAGCTGGTGATGCAAGCAATTCACGTGTTGTCTTAGTTCTACTTATTTTTTCGAGAATTTCAAAATCATCACTATAATTTTCAAGGATGACTTTTCGCACTTCCTTGAACTCACCAACTTTGTAGAAAGTAGGATTACTCAAAAAAGTTTCCAACATCATTCTTTTCTGTTTCTCGTCTAATTTAATTGACATAACCTATAAATTAATCTAAAAATGAATAAACGAAATCTTGAGTCTGTTGTTTATTTATCAACTGTTTTAACCTTGCCTTATCTGAATCGGAAACCATCTTGTCGTAAAATTCAGAAATCAAATTACTTGGGTCAATTGTACTTAGATAGGAACTATGCAGATTTAATTTATTGTAAATCATTCGATACGTTGTATCATTTAAGGTCAATTCTTTAAATTTATTAAAATGCAAAAGACCATCAACAAAATTTGCAAGTAGTACTGGATTGTTTATCCTGTGAAGTTTTTCATTTACAACCTGGCTAAACTCATGTTGCTTATTTTGAATATCAACGTTTTGAAGGAAATTCAAGTCCTCTGTAAATGATTTATTATTTTGTTCTTCTGAGGCTAGTTCTTTATATTGTATCAGTTCACTGATTTTATTTGCTTCAATAATTTTTATTACTCTTGAACTATTTTCAAGCTTTCTTTCAAACTTATTGGTTCGAAGTTTAAAAAACTGATCTAGAGACTCTATTTTAACATGTTCAGTCAATTTCAAAAAATCATGAAAATCGGCAACTCTTTTTTCTGAAAAGTTCCTAGTTCCATCCACATTTGTTTTATCGAGTTCAATTGGCGTTTCTTCTAGTTGATAAATCATACTTCTTCTATATGTTTCCATAATATCTGGAAACCTTTGTATCAACAACAAGTATTTAGCTAATTTGGCGATATCCTTGCTCAATGAAAACCCTTCAATTAATCTTTGAGATACAAGTAAATAATTTGAAATAAGAATGTTAATGAATTGAATGATCTGTCTTGGATTTTTATCAAAAGCTTGAACTATAAGAGCTGCTAATTCCTCATTTTCAAAATCTTTAATCTTAGTTTCTCTTAATTTTTCAGAAGCTAAATCCTCCAGTTCATTAATATAAAACTCAGGAATCCAAATTATTGTGTTAAAAAATTTCCTTAAGTATTCTCCTGCATAATTATGATAATCATCACCTCTAAAATCTTTTGAGTAACTAAGTGTATTTCTAAGATGTCTTTTAATTGCGGATTCATCACAAGGGATTATGAAAACAACATCGACATTTTCCACCTCTTCGTCAACTGGGTCTAAAAATGTTTTAATTGTAGACATGATTTCTATCGCTTTTTCTCCTCCCACCCTATCTAAGTTATCAAAAGCGATTACTAGTTTTTTCTTGAGAATTCCATTCTTTAAGATTCTTTTAAACTCAGATTCAAATTCATGAGGGTCTTTAAATCTATCCTGTGTTTTAGTCTCTTTTTTGGTTTTAATAAATTGGTCAATATACTTATAAAAAAAAGGTAATAGTGACAATGAAAAAATACCACCTATACTTTGACCTAAAGGAGAATCTAAAAAGTCCCAACCAAAAATATATTTCAATACAACCCAAAAAATGAAAAATGGTAATAAAATAAAACAAGAAAAAAGTAGTACAATCAACAGATGTAATCCCAACCTCTCTTTTAAAATAGTTTGAAACTCTTCAGTTATTGATGTAGAATTAAAATTTCTATTATCAAGTTTAAATTCTTCATTGAAGTAACTTTTATCATAATTTGACTTCATGTCTCCTACAACAGTGTTCAAGAAAGTTCTTCGTAAAGCATCTCCCTCATGTTTCCATACATCAAATAAAACCAATGGAATTTGATTCTGCTTCAATTCATTTTGCAAAGATGATATGATAGTACTTTTACCAGACCCCCAATCTCCATACAGTCCAATTGTAAAGGACTCAGGGCTATTGGATATAATAGTTTTTAATGTATCAACTATTCTTTCATGACCAAATGAAAGCGGATTTTCCTTTCCTCCAGAAATTGGGTTCTCAGAAATAAACTGAAATTCTATTTTTGAATTCTTTTTTCTGTTCAATTTATCTAAGCACCTTTTATATTTTTCTTTTAATCCCATTATTGCTTCACAGGAATTAGAATTCAGTTTTTAGTAGTATAAAAATGGGGTTGAGGATAAATATATATAATTTTAACAAGTAATCCATTACACCAAACATTCACTAATAAAAAAAGCCCTAAAGGGCTTTCATCAACATTCCAAAAAATCCAACAATCCAACCCTCCTTAAAAAGAAAGTATTCCCTGCACCCTCTTTAACAACTCGGCTGCCATTTCGGGCTTCAACCCATAATCCTGTAAGCTGTGCACAGGGTTTTTAAAACTCAGTTGGGTGGTGGTATCATCCAGTTGGTGCAGTACCAGTTTTAGGGGAATATCGTTTATGGCCAAAGGATCGTTCGCCATGATCTCTGCAATATATTTCGGGTGAAAAAAGAGCAATTGCCGCAACGGCGCTATGTGCACCCCATGTTTGGCCACAATGGCCTGGGTGTCTATTTCGTGCAGGAGCAAAAAGTCGTGGTCCACGATCCGTTTCTTTAAAGCGCCGTACAACTGCCCAAAGGGCACGGGCAGGGTTTGGCGTATTACATGTGCTTTCATAGGTTGGGGTTAGGCCATGGCGGCACGGGCAAAGCCCACCGTTTCGCGATAGGTTTTGGGCGAAATGTCCGCATTGTTCTTAAAAAATCGGCTAAAGTAGTGCTCATCGTCATACCCAAGGTCGTAGGCAATCTCCTTTACCGTTTTGTTGGTAAGGTACAGCTCTCGTTTGGCCTCTATAATGATCCGTTCGCTGATCAGGTTGGTCATGGTCTTGTTAAAATGGTTCTTGGTCATTTTGGCAAGTGCCTTGGGGCTAATGTTCAACAGATCGGCATACTCCCCAGCAGAGTGCATGGTCTTGTAATGTGTCTCGATCAGGTTTTTGAGCTTTTGCAGGATAAAGGGCTCCTTTTCTTCGGGAGTGCCCTCCAAGGCTTCGGGCTGTTGCTTGGCCTTGGCACGGGAGGCCGTGATCAAGAATATTTTAAGGTAAGAGACCAACAGCTCGTACTGCGCCAGTTCCGATTTTTGCACTTCGGCATACATCTGCTCCAGTACCAGTTCAAAACTTTGGCACATATCGTCGGTAACACAGAGCATGGGCGGACTGTAAATATTATTGAACAGCACCCCATTGCAGGCCACCTGTTCGTGGTGCTTGTGGATGCAGAAAAAATCGGGGTGGAAATTCAACACCACGCCCTCCAACGGTTCTTCCTCGGTGAACGCAAAGGGTTGATAGGGCGTTACGGCAATTAGGGTGTTTGGCGTAAACGTGTACTCCGAAAAGTCCACTTGGGCGGTGCCCCTCCCCTTTTTTATCCAGATCAAGGAATAGTAATTTAAACGGTGCGTCTCGCAAAACTGGCAGCTGCTCTCAAATTCGGAGAGTTTAAAGGCCAGGTTTCCCGTTTGTTCGTCGATGAGCGTGTTGGTGTTGTAGATGTCCATATGTCTTTAGTTATCAGTTGGCAGTTATCAGTTTTCAGTTGGCAGTTATCAGAAGTCTGAAATCCGATGTCTGTCACCTCGATGTTGTCAGGTCGAGCGCAGTCGAGACCGCTTATTTAGCCATTTACGAGCAAGACTTCTCGACTGCGCTCGAAGTGACAATGTCTTGAAACGTATCAAAGTCTTCTCTCCGATTCGTCTATCGGCAGGTCGTTGATGCTGGCATAACGCTTTTGCATAAGCCCATGCGCGTTGAACTCCCAATTCTCGTTTCCATATGCGCGAATCCACGCTCCTTCGGCATTCTGGTATTCGTATTCAAACCGAACTGCAATCTTATTGTCGGTAAAGGCCCATAGTTCCTTTCTCAATTTGTAATTTTTTTCTTTTTGCCACTTCTCCGTCAAAAAGGCAACCACCTCCTCGCGTCCGTTGATAAACTGGGAACGGTTGCGCCATTCGGTGTCAATGGTATATGCTTTGCTTACCTTTTCAGGGTCTTGGCTGTTCCAAGCATCTTCGGCCAATTGTACCTTGTCGCGGGCAGTTTCTTCAGTAAAAGGGGGCAATGGATATTTTTTTTCTGTTTCCATGATCATGTTTTTTGGATGAAAAAGGGCAGGAACCTATGGCGGGCCCTACCCTATCAGCTAATTAAAACTACTTGCTGTTTTTGACCGTGGGCCAATTGGCATGTGCTGCCGTTTTGAGCTCCGTGGTGCGTTGCCCCCAATCTTCGTAGGTATTGAAAAGCTCCCCGTTGAACGGTCCGTTAAAGAACAGGTACAGTTTACCATCGATCACGGTGTAAGTTTCTGGGTTGATAGGAAATTTGGCTTCCTTGGCCCCTACGCCCCAAGCACAGTAGCCATCAAACTGAGGCAAATAACTGTTGGGCGATTTTTTAAAGGCACTTTGGTTCGCCTTATTGGCAAAGTAATAGGTAGCTCCGTTGTGCTTTACCGCATAACTTTTGCTTCCGTGTGTTGCTTTTCCCGAAAAATAGGAAACCACATCGTACCCACCAATGGCAAGACCATTATCGTCTACAGGTGGAGTTTGAGCCTGCGCACTTATGGCGGCAAACAACGCAATTCCAAAAAGAAATAAATTTCTGAACGTTTTCATTTGTTTTGATTTTAAGATTACTGATGGATTAAACCGTAGCCACTTCCACTACTGGGAAGTCGATATCGGTGTTGGCCGTATTATTGAAATAATTGGTCAAGATGTTCAAGGCTACGTGTGCCACGATCTCGCCCACGGCTCCATCGGTATAGCCAGCTGCTTTTACGGCTTCCACATCTTCGGAGGAAACACGACCGTTTTTGTTGATCAAGGTTTTCGCAAACTGAAGCGCTGCGGCCACTTTTGGATCCGAGTTGATACCTTCTCTTGCGGATTGAAGCGTGTCGGTATCGATGCCCACCAATTTTTCACCGATAAAGGAGTGCGCGGAAAGGCAATAATTACAGGCGTTGGACTCTGCAACGGACAAGGCCAACAATTCGCCCAATTTTCCGCCCAAGGATCCTTTGCCCAGAGCATCGCTCAAGTTGAGGTACCCTTCCAAAACGGCTGAGGAGTTTCCCATGGTCTTCATCATATTGGGAACCATTCCCAATTTGGCTTGGATGCCGTCAAATAATTCTTTTGATCTTCCAGTGGCTACTTTTGGATCTAATGCTTGTAAACGTGTCATAACTTTCTATTTTTTTAATGAATAAATGGTTTGTCACTATTGACATCACAAAGGTGCGATGATGGGTGTTCGGATAAAATGGACAGATGCCGCAACTCCTTGGACAATTTTCCCTAATTCGAATTACTTGACTGATTATCAATAAATGAGAGGATATTTTTTAAGGAATCGTTCGTCAACCTGAACTCGTTTCAGGTTCTCATCATCATTGTGTAATCAACAGGGTGAGATTCTGAAATAAACCTGTCTGCCGACAGGCAGATTCAGAATGACGTATCTGCTTATCTCCAGAACAATTTTCCCGCTCGTCGAATACTTAACTGATTGTACATATATTAAAGACCATAATAAAGAAGCGTTCGTCAACCTGAACTCGTTTCAGGTTCTCATCATCATTGTGTAATCAACAGGATGAGATTCTGAAACAAGTTCAGAATGACGCATTAAAACAAAAATGAAGGGCCGAACCTATGGTTCGACCCCTCATCACTCCACTACAACATCACACCTCACTACCGTTTATTTGATTGGGTGTATTTTCAATTCTTTTACCAATTCATCGGTGGTGAATACACGGCTGGAAATCATTTTGTAGTTGGTCTGGGCAGCTTGGTTGCCATCCAATCCAGGTAAAATGGCCGAGGCGGTAGCGTCACCCACAACGGCCACTTCAAAACCGTTCTCCACCAATTCCCTCATGTGCGATTCGGCACACAGGTTCCCAGACATACCTGCCAAAATCACTTTGTCCACCCCTTGTTTTCTTAATTGCAAGGCCAAATCATTGGATTCGGAGCCAAATACTTTGTGCGGGCTGGTCACCACTACTCTATCTTTATTGATGTATTTTTTGTAGCGGGGCAACCAATCGGCTCCCGAACCTTCAAAACCTTTTACATTCAATTGGTCCCCACGGTCGAACATGTTGATGTTGTGCATCAACTTTTCAAGGGTTCCCTCAAATTTCCACACGTGATCGTGCTCGTAGTAGTAGTGTGGGGAAACAAACACGGGAATGTTGTACTGTTCGCCCAACTTAAAAATGGTCTCCAAATTTTCAATGGTGTTGTTCTCTTGGACACTTTGTCCCACGGCAGCCCAAGCCACGCCATCAGGGCTAAGGAAATCGTTTTGTGGATCGGTGATCACAATGGCGGTGGTTCCATCAATGATAAAACCAGGCTCTGGCAATTGGGCATATACGCCCGTAACGGTAATCAAGAACAGGGATACTGTTCGCATCAAATTTTTCATGGTATTCTTTTTAACTGATTAAACTTAAATTTTGATGGAACAAAGTTGCGGCAATGGCCTGGGTGAAAAATGGATGAAGTTCGCCACTGAATGGACAATTTTCCGATTGCGATGACCTCCTAAAAGGAAGGTGTGAAGAATTTGGTCCATTCAAACAGGGCATCCCTCAATTCAAAACAGGCATCCGTCAATTGGGTGTGTAAAATAATTGCGTATCCCTTAGTTTGCACAAAAAATAAGATAATGACTACACTAGAAACAATAAACACCTTACAGATACTCTGTTTGATCGGATTGGCATTCATTGTTTACCTGGCCGGCTGGATGCACGGGGCCCATTGGGGGAAAAGAAATAAGGTTTAAACAATACACGCCATGTATCAACGTTTCAAAATACTCCAAACCTTATTAAACCTACGGAGCTATTTTTTGGCGAGATTCCAATATTGAACGTGTTTTGGCCTTTTTTGGGGACCGGGAGTATACCGTAAAAATCGATAAACTGCGTACCGGTGAAATACGGTATCTCTGCTGGAACAACAACAGCAGTCTTTTAGGACGGCCGAATCTGGTGCTTGTGAACGGAAAAGTGAGACAGTCACCGGAAAAGGATGCAGTGGAGTATGTTTTTTCGCACGAAAACAGCACCTTTACCGTGGAACACATATCGGCGATACAAAAGGGCGGCATGGAGTATTTCTTTTTGGAGGTATGTGACCAGGAACAAAAAAAAAGTACTTGGAAAATGGACCCAAAGGACATTCCCAAGTACTTTATACTGTAAAATTTTTGTGCTGTTATGCCTTGTAGGTCACCCTATAGATAGCGTTTCCTTCATCATCCGAGATGAGCAAAGAGCCATCTTCCAAGAAAAGCAGGTCCACGGGCCTACCAAAGGCTTCCTGTGATTCTTGGTCCAACCAACCATCTATAAATGGTTCGTAGCTTACGGCCTCCCCGTTTTCCAGTTTTACCAAGGTAATCCTATACCCAACTTTGGAAGAGCGGTTCCATGAACCGTGTTCCGCCAAAAAGGCATGTCCGCGATATGCTTCCGGGAACATGGGGCCTTTTCCAAATTTGACGCCAAGAGGTGCTACGTGCGCTCCTAGCTGCTGGACTGGAGGCACAAAGTCGGAACAGGGGCGCTGATCGCCATATTCTGGGTCCGGTATGGTGCCGCCGTGGCAGAAAGGATAGCCAAAGTGCTGTCCTACCTCGGTCAATTTGTTCAATTCGCATGGAGGAACATCATCTCCCATCATATCCCTTCCATTATCGGTAAACCAAAGATTCTTGGTCTCCGGATGCCATGTAAAACCAACGGTGTTCCTTACTCCGTGGGCCACAATCTCCCGATTGCTGCCATCAGGGTCCATCCTTGTGATGGACGCATAGCGTTTGTCCACCGTAGCACTATCGCAAATATTGCAAGGAGCTCCCACGGGAACATATAATTTATCGTCGGGGCCAAAGGCTATGTATTTCCAACCGTGGTGAAACTCGGTAGGATAGTCGTCATAGATCAGCTCCGGTTCACCGGGGTTCTGTACTTTCGATTCGATATCGGAAAATTTATACAGTCGGCTCACCGCCGCAACGTAAAGGTCCCCATCTTTAAAGGCAACACCGTTGGGCTGCTCCATATCGGAAGCGATCACATAGGTTTCGTCCACCTTATAGTCCCCATCGGTATCTTTTACGGCATACACCTTGCCCTCGTTCCGAGTACCAACGAAAAGGGTTCCATCTGCTCCCATGGCCATGGAACGGGCCCCTTCCAGGTTCTGTGCGTAAAGTTCTATACTGAACCCTTCTGGAAGATTGAGACGGTCCAATGGCAAATCACTGGTCGAGCCAGGGTTTTCCCCTCCATTGTCCACAGTTTCTTCGGTGGTTTCCTCATCTTTGTTCTCTTTTTTTCCGTTGCAGGCCATCAATGTGATGGAAAGCAATAGTACTGTTATTGACCTAAGTGTCAAAGAATACATTTTCATCTGTTTTTTTAGTTGTTTTAGTTTCTGAATCAATAAAGCTATAATAAAATCGTGGAAGGGTCACAGTGCCCCGGCCAATCTTTTGCAACTCTACTCTTCTTCTTTAAACTTGGAAAGATTGCCCTGGTACCAAATATTGGTCCTGTAGTTACTGGCCACCATAAGTCGGGCAGTGCCGTTGGGATATAACTGGGCGATTACCTGATATCCCTCTGTATCTTGATTGATATTGAAACGCATGGTCTGCCCTTGTCCCTTCTTGATCGGGGTAAAGGATAGGTCTTCGGGAACCCCCTCGAACTTGATGCCCGTATTGTTTTGATTGTAATATCCACCCATACGCCGTTCCCCAAAAAAAGGAAGGTCCGCCATGATGCTATCTCCCTTCATCCGTAAAAATCCACGGCTGCTGGATACATCGATACGGCTAACGGTGCTGCCCGGGGGCAATAATCCCGCATTGGCGATGCTGTTCAGGCTTTGTGTGGCCATGGGCTGGGCCCAGTTCGCCTTTATTTCAAATTTTTGGTCGGATATCATCTGGTCCAATGCCGCCACTTCTTCGGGCGTGGCCGTATTCTTGCTGGATGAACAGGCCAGTGTGATCACCAACATCAAATATCCCCCCATTTTTAATATAGTCTTCATCAGTATTTGAATTTGTTCTTTAAGCTACGAAAAATAAGGACCAATTCCGAGAGAAATAACGGTGTCTTAACGTTTGAACCTTTCAAAAATGGCCAACGTCTTCTTGGTATTGATAAAATAGACGCCCGTCAACAAAATAGCGGCAGCCACGATGGACTGAAGGGTTATCTGCTCATCCAAGAAATACCAGCCCAGTAACAATGCCACAATGGGATTTACATAGGTGGAGGTCGCCACCTTTTCCGGGGAAACGGCCTTCAATAGATAGTTGAACGATGTGAACGCTACGATACTGCCAAAGAATATGAGCAGCAACATGGAGATTTGAACTTCAGGGTCCCAAGAAAGCGGGGAACTCCATGTTTCTCCAAAACCAAGGCTCATCAGCGCCAAGATCAAGCCTGCAAAAAACATCTGATACCCGGTGTTCACAAAATAATTTGTGGGTAGGTCGGCCTTGGCCACGAAAAGACTGCCATACGCCCAACAGAGCATACAAAAGAAAATCATGACCATGCCCACAATGGATTCTTCCTGCGCGATTATCTGTTTTTGGCTGACCAATAAATAAATGCCGACGATGCCCAGAACAACCCCTACCACGGACATGGGCTGTATTTTTTTTCCTTGGAGCGCGCGCATCATCAACAGGATGATCAGTGGCTGCGAAGATATTTCCAACGCAGCAAAACCACTATCCACATATCGGAGGGCCCATACTACAAAACCGTTCCCCACGCTCAGAAAAAGAATTCCGGCAATGATGGTGTTCTTGAGCTGTTTTTGGGTGATGCGAAGCGAAATCCCCATGATTTTGGCCAACAGAAAGATAAAGATTCCGGCAAGGGTAAACCTACAGCTCGCCAGCATGAAGGGGTCCAGCTGCATCACCGCAATCTTGTTCATTAAATACGTGGAGCCCCAGATAACGTAGATGGCAAAGAACGCCATGATCACCAGAGCAGAATTTGAGGATTTTGCCATGCCAACATCGATTGTCCTGCAATATTACGCCGTTTGGTTTACAAATGGGCACTGCCTGAAAATTTTAAGCGGAAGGGCACTATATTTTAGAGAGGGGTTTTTAAATCAAGGATGTAGGAGGCATATTCACTTTCCAGTTTTTTAAAGCGTTTTAGATGTCGCTCTATTTCGAGGGTATCCTGATCATCAATTTCAAAGCTCAGCCGCCTAATCTTCGCCATAATGTTTTTATGGTGCTTGGAAAAGTCTTCAACACTGCGGTTGAGCTCGTAAAATTTTTCGAAGCGCTTGGGACATTTGGGCTCACAGGTATAGGAGTTCAGTTTTTGTGAAAGTCGTTGCACCATTCTGTGGTTCCTTTCCATACGTACCAGTAGTTCCTGCTGATATTCAACACTGTGTTGGGTGATGTTTTCCATAGCTGTAATGATGTAGATGTTGGCGTTAAACAATTGACTCCATTTAAGTTAGGCAATTTCTTACGAACCTTTTACGAGTTAACGGATATTTAATACTTTATTTAACATCTATAAACAAAAAAAGCCCGGTCGTTGACCGGGCCTTCAAGCTATAATGGAGATGACCTCTAGTTTTCGGTCTTCTCGTATGCTTCTTGCTTTAGCTCTTCACTAGCAATAATGGCAAGTTCCACGCGTCGGTTTGCGGCTTTTCCGGCAGCCGTTTCATTGCTCTCAATGGGCTGTTCCTCACCGTACCATTTTGTGGTAAAACGTCCGCTTGAAATTCCTTTGGCCACTAAATAGTTGGTAACCGCCTGAGCCCTTCTCTGGGATAGGCCCATATTGTATTCGGCAGCACCGTCGCTATCGGTATGTCCTTCCACCAGAATATTGGTCTTTGGGTATTCTTTAAAAATACCGGCCAATTTGTCCAAAGTATTAGCGGATGCACCTTTGATCTCGGCTTTGTTGGTATCAAAATAAACACCGTTCTCACCGCTAAAGGTTACATTGATACCCTCGCCTACCCTTTGTACTTCGGCACCGGGGATTTCCTGTTCTATTTTTTCGGCCTGTCGGTCCATGCGATTACCAATGTAACCTCCTGCGGCACCGCCTACAACGGCACCGATAATGGCACCAAGGGCCGTATTTCCTTTTCCTACGTTGTTACCGATAACCCCGCCGATCACAGCACCACTACCAGCGCCTATTGCGGCTCCTTTTTGGGTGTTGTTGGCATTTTTAACGGCATCACAACTAATGATCATGGTCAACGCCAAAAAAGCCGTTGCCCCTTTTAAAGCTATATTCTTCATGTAATTATTTTTTAGAGAATTGATAAACAACAGTAACGGGCTGTCCGTTCGCTGAGACGTTCGATTTGAGCGTCATGGATTGTTCGGATAGATTGACAATGTTCAAACGGTATCCATAGCCACCGGAAATATCCTTTCTGTTCTCGTCGATAAACTTGAACTGAAGCTGACTTTGATAGTTGGATTCCGGTTCGATGACGGACCATCTAAAGAATCGGTCCCCACCTTGACAAAGCGAACTCTGTGCTATCGTGTAGCGGCCGGTACTGTTATTGTCTCGAAAAAACCACTCGCTGTCCTCGAAGCAAATATCTTCGGCATCATTAAAGATGGTGGATTTAAAATTTCCAGTGGCATTTTCGTAGTAAACATTGTCCAAATTCCAAGTGCCGCTAAAGAGATCTCTTTGCGTTCTTGCGCTCTTGGAAACGGAACATGATGAGAGCAAAAGTCCCACCACGGTAATCAATAATAGTGATCGTTTAATCATAAGTATTAAAGTTAATGTTCAAAAAATATACGATTGGGGAGGTTATAATAGTTGTTAAATTATTAAAAAATCGGATAACCATCTTACTTTTAGGTGGATAAAGCACAAATTAATAGTGATACAGTTCAATTAGCGCTGATTCAAACCGATTTTTTGGTAAATAATTTGCTTCAAGCGATTTTGCAAACGGGACAGGGGTTTCCAAACTGCCCACCCGTTTGACCGGAGCGTCCAAATATTCGAAGCAGTTTTCCATGACCATGGCCGAGATATCACTTGCAATGCCCCCGAACAAGGTATCCTCTTGAAGCACGATAAGTTTCCCCGTTTTCTTCACCGAATCGAATATCGCCTCCGTATCCAACGGCTGAAGGGTTCTTAAATCCAACAGGTCAGCGTCGATTTCCGGGTGGTTCTCCAAGGTTTCCAAAGCCCAATGGACCCCGGCACCATAGGTGACCACCGTTATGGCATTCCCTTCCTTCACTTTTGCGGCCTTTCCAAAGGGCAAGGTGTAATAGTCCGTCGGAACATCCCCCTTAATGCTTCGGTACAATCCTTTGTGTTCGAAAAAAAGGACGGGGTTCGGGTCATTTATAGCTGTGTTCAACAATCCTTTGGCATCATAAGGAAACGCAGGGTACACTACTTTGAGCCCGGGAGTTTTGGTGAACCAGGCTTCATTGGTCTGGGAATGGAACGGGCCCGCGCCCACTCCACCGCCACAGGGCATCCTTATGACCACATCGGCATTTTCGTTCCAGCGATAATGTACTTTGGCCAAATAATTGACAATCGGGTTGAACCCAGAACTTACAAAATCGGCAAACTGCATTTCCACAACGGATTTCATTCCATTTATGGACAGACCCATGGCGGTGGAAACAATGGCGGATTCACAAATCGGGGTGTTCCGCACCCTACTCTTTCCGAATTTGGGAACAAAACCTTCGGTGATTTTGAAAACCCCACCATAATCGGCCACGTCCTGTCCCATAATAATGAGTTCGTTATGGCGATACATGGATTGCTCCAATCCTTGTGAGATGGCATCTACAAACCGAATATTCTCCGATGTGCTTGATTTATATTCAATATGTTGATATTCAAAATCTTGATAAACTTCTTTTAATTCTTTGGTTTCATTACATTCAACTTCGGGCTCATCAAAGGCCAACTGCAGATTGGTATTGATTTCTTCGGTGATTTCCTCCTTAATCTCATCAATTTTATTTTGGGAAAGCACCTCATTCTGCAACAGGAATTCTTCATAATTGGAGATTGGGTCTTTCTTTTCCCATTCCTTCATCAACTTATCAGGGACATACTTGGTGCCACTGGCTTCCTCGTGCCCGCGCATGCGAAAGGTTTTGAACTCCAAGAGTACTGGTCTTGGCCTACGCCGAATGGCCTTACAAAGTTCATCTACCTTGGTAAAGACCTCAAGGATGTTGTTTCCGTCAATAATTCTGGATTCCATACCGTAACCTTTGGCCCTATCGGCCAAGTGCTCGCAATTATACTGTTCGTTCGTGGGAGTGGAAAGTCCGTACCCATTGTTTTCAATACAAAACAAAACAGGAAGGTTCCAGACTGACGCTATGTTCAGGGCTTCGTGAAAATCCCCTTCGCTTGTGGCGCCCTCGCCAGTAAATACGGCCGTTACCCTCTTTTTTCTGCGGAGCATATCCGCAAGGGCAATACCATCGGCAACCCCCAATTGGGGGCCCAAATGGGAGATCATTCCCACAATCCTATATTCTTGTGTGCCAAAATGAAAACTACGGTCCCTCCCCTGCGTAAAACCGCCCTGCTTGCCCTGCCATTGCGCAAAAAGCCGGTTCAATGGAATGTTCCTGGATGTGAACACGCCCAAATTTCGGTGCATGGGCAAAATATACTCGGTTTCCTTCAATGCCTGCGTAACGCCTACCGAGATAGCTTCCTGCCCAATACCGCTAAACCATTTGGAAATTTTGCCCTGCCTAAGAAGAATCAGCATTTTTTCCTCGATCATTCGAGGCTTGAGCATTCCTGTGTACAAATCCAACAACTTTTGATGTTCCAAGTCGCCAACATGATACCTCATACAATAAAATTCTATCGGTTAAAAGTAGTAAAAAGCCCTTCAAAACAATTTAAAATTCCAAAAGCTTGATCAATATTCCTTATTTTTGACCTTATAGCAAAGAAGATTATATGAGCATGATACCAAGTGTGGACCTGAAGGATTTTGTTTCCGGGGACCCCAATAGAAAGGAAAAATTTGTCAAAGAAATCGGTGCCGCTTTTGAAGAAATCGGCTTTGTGGCCTTGAGCGGACATTTTTTATCGGATGAGTTGGTGGAAAACCTGTATTCCGAAATAAAAAAGTTCTTCAACCTGCCGCAAGAGGTCAAGGACAAATATGAAATTGAAGGCATCGGAGGTCAGCGAGGCTACACTTCCTTTGGAAAAGAGCATGCCAAAGGCAAAAAGGAAGGAGACCTGAAAGAGTTTTGGCATTTTGGCCAATACGTGGAAGACAATCCCGAGCTTGAAGCCGAATACCCCGATAATGTAACGGTAGAAGAACTTCCCAACTTTAACAGTGTGGGCAAGGAAACCTATAAAATGCTGGAGAAAACGGCAAAGTACGTGCTCAGGGCACTGGCATTGCACCTTGGATTGGAGGAAACATATTTTGACGATTATATTAAAAATGGCAATTCCATACTTAGGCCCATCCATTATCCGCCCATAACCGAGGAGCCCAAAAATGCTGTGAGGGCAGCGGCGCATGGCGACATCAACCTTATCACCTTGCTCATGGGAGCACATGGAAAAGGGCTTCAGGTCAAAGACCATCAAGGCAATTGGGTGGATGCAATCGCAAAACCAGATCAGTTGATGATCAATGTTGGGGACATGCTATCACGGCTCTCCAACAATAAACTGAAGTCTACCATACACCAAGTCGTGAACCCTCCGAAGGAATTATGGGGCACATCCCGATACTCCATTCCATTTTTTATGCATCCAGTGAGCGATATGCCTTTGGATTGTTTGGAAAACTGCATTGACGATGAACATCCCAAGGCATTCGAAGATATTACGGCAGGAGAATTTCTACATGAGCGCCTAATCGAGTTGGGATTGATTAAAAAATAGCACATGGATTTAAACGATCAGTTAAAGAACCTGTTTCCGGACCATGAATCGGAAGAGGAACCGGAAAATGAAAAGGAAAAGCCCAAATACTGGCTGCAGGACGACCCCATCATTTGTAAGTACGAAAAGCGCAAGGGGAAGCCTGTAACCATTCTTGAGGGGTACAACGGAGCAGATTCCGACTTCAAAAAACTGTCCAAAGACCTTAAAACACTGCTCGGAGTGGGCGGAAGCTTTAAGAAGGAATCCATCATAATCCAAGGCGACTACCGGGATAAGATCATGGATTTTTTGGAAGAAAACGGTTTTTCCGTGAAGCGCGTAGGTGGTTAGCTGACAATTCGGCAAAAAAACAATTTAGTTTTTTGGACATGTTAAAAACGAGGGTTTTGGCCCAATGTTTTGTGAAAAAATTTTTGTGTTCTTGCTTTAAACATTACTTTTATTCTTCCTAACCAACGAAAACTCAGCTGAAAATGAAATCACTGTTGCATATTACCAACGGGGACAGTTTCACATCCAAACTGCAGTCTTTACAGTTAGAAGGCGATGTAATCACTTGGAGGGAAATGCTTTGCGAGGGAAAGACCCTTTCCTCTGTAGGAAGTGAATCCTTCTGGAAGACTAGGTTTGAATTCCTGAACAAAAACTACAAGGTATCCAAATCCTGGTTCATTGAAAAAACTCTAAAAGAGTATCGATCGCTCTGCAATCACAAACAACAGGACCAAATCGTTTTGTGGTTTGAATACGATCTTTTTTGCCAAATCAATATGTTAGCGGTCCTCAGTTGGCTCAAAACGCATAGAAGGCATGCGGAAATTTCTTTGGTATGCAGTGGCAAAGAGGACGCTACCGATAAGCTCTACACGCTCAACGAACTGAGCAATGAAAAACTATTGGAGCTTTACGAAAATAAAAAAGTGTTGTCCCAAGACGATATTGAATATGCGGATTACGTATGGCAATTGTATTGCAGCGACAATCCTATCCGCTTGGAAAATCAAATCGCAAACAACGATTTTCAATTTGAATACCTCTCCGAGGCCCTCAAAACCCATTTGAAGAGGTTCCCTACCATTAAAAATGGTCTGAACGATCTTGAAAACCATATTTTGGAAGTGGCCAAGAAACACAAGCCAAAGTCCAAAAAGGAATTAATGGCCGATTTATTGACAGATCAGGGTTTTTATGGATTTGGGGACACTCAGTACGAGCGTATGATTTCCTCCCTAAAACCGCTCTTCAGTTCGTTCGACCCGGTCAAATTGACCAAAAAGGGGTTGGATGTATTGAAGCAAGAATCCAATTATTATTCAGAACTTCGTGATAATCAAATGTATTTAGGTGGCTCCTTAAAGTATAACTTCTTATATAATACTGATACGGACCGAATCCTTAAATTGTAATAAATGAACTCGTCTTTGGGCAGTTCAGAGCTTATTCTGAATCCTGATGGCAGCGTTTATCACCTCAATCTTTTTCCGGAAGATATCGCCAGCACCATTATTACTGTTGGCGACCAAAACCGTGTTCATGAGGTTTCCAAGTACTTCGATTCCATCGATATCAAGAAAAGTAAACGGGAGTTTTTCACGCACACCGGCACTTATTCGGGCAAAAGACTGACCGTTATCTCTACGGGCATCGGAACCGACAATATTGACATTGTTTTTAATGAATTGGATGCCCTAGTGAACATCGATTTTGATTCCCGTGAAATAAAACCTCGAAAGACAGCGCTTAATTTTATACGGGTCGGTACATCTGGTTCCCTACAACCGGACATCCCAGTTGATTCCTTCTTAATGTGCACCGTTGGCATTGGTTTTGACAACCTGCTGCATTTCTATGATTCCGCACACATCAGGAACAAAGAGCTGGAACTGGCCCTGACCGAATACTTGGGTTGGGAAACCCACAACATTCACCCCTACGCGGTTGATTTTGATAAAGAGCTTGCAGACGTTTTCGCTTCAAATCGTATACGATTAGGTGCAACAGTAACAAATTCAGGTTTTTATGGTCCACAAGGAAGAACGCTTCGCTTACCTCCGGCCATCAAGGACTTTAATGATAAGCTAGCAGCTTTTTCCTTTGGAAATACTCGAATAACCAATATGGAAATGGAAACCTCGGCCATATATGGCATCGCTAAACTGCAAGGACATCGAGCGGTTTCCCTCAACGCCATATTGGCCAACAGGGCAACGGGTGAGTTCTCCCAACAGGGGGCCAAAACCATTGATGAATTGATTCAATACACATTAAAACGGATTGCCCAAAGTCAACTGGTATAATTTTACAGGGTAATTTTTTGGAAAGATACCGAGTGGAATCCTAATTTTAACATCACAAAGAACTGAAACGTATGAAAAAGGTAAAGATAATCGGTGTCCCTGAACATTTTAACCTTCCCTGGCATTTGGCCATGGAGGACAATACGTTCGAAGACCGAGGCATTCAACTGGATTGGACCGATGTTCCCGAAGGCACTGGAAAAATGACACAAATGCTTCAGGATGGCGAGGCTGATTTAGGAATTATCTTGACCGAGGGCATCATCAAAAGCATATCACAGCGAAATCCAAGCAAAATTGTTCAGGAATATGTTTCCTCTCCCTTGCTTTGGGGCATCCACGTAGCCGCCGACAGCGAACGGAACTCGATAGCCGAACTAAAAAATGATAAAGTAGCCATTAGCCGAATGGGCAGTGGCAGTCATCTTATGGCCTACATCAATGCCCAAAACCACGGATGGGACACAGAAAAGCTCCAATTTGAGATCATCAATAATCTGGATGGTGCCGTTGAAAATTTAACCAGCGGTTCCAATGCCTATTTTATGTGGGAACATTTTACCACCAAACCTTTGGTGGACAATGGTACGTTTAAGCGTGTGGGCGACTGCCCTACCCCCTGGCCCTGTTTTGTAATCGCTGCTTCGGATACATTTTTGAAAAATAGCGGAGGATTACTTAAACACATTTTGGAGGTCATCAACACTTATACCTCGGAATTCAAGCAAATTCCAAGTATAGATCGAACCTTGGCCAATAGATACGAGCAAAAATTGGAGGACATTCAGGAATGGATGTCCAAAACCACCTGGGGACAAGAGCAACTTTCAGAGAAAACCGTAAACGAAGTACAATCAAGGTTGCACGACCTTAATTTAGTGGATGAAGTCAAGCCTATTGAAACCTTTCTTTGGAAATAGCTTTTCAAAACGGAAGATGTCAGGTCGAGCGCAGTCGAGACCGATCAACTCCGCTATTATTCCACCAATACACCTCTCGTCTGCACTCGAGGTGACACGTTTTACCAATCAATCGGTTCTTTGCCCATTTGGGCAAGCAAAGCGTTGGTTTTACTAAAATGCTGGTTGCCAAACCATAATCCGCGGTTGGCACTCAAGGGCGAAGGATGCCCCGAGGTTAAAATATGGTGCTTGGTTTTATTGATCAAAGATGATTTTTTCTTGGCAAATCCGCCCCAAAGCAGAAAAACAACCCCTTCCAGTTCATTGGAGACCGTTTTGATCACGGCATCGGTAAACTGCTCCCAACCTTTGTTCTGATGGCTGCCCGCCTGATGCGCCCTTACCGTTAACGTAGCGTTCAACAACAAGACTCCTTGATCCGCCCAACGCTCCAGGTTACCACTCTTGGGATATGGCTTTTCCACGTCAGTTTTGATTTCCTTGAAAATATTGACCAAGGATGGCGGATGCGGGATACCATCTTTCACGGAAAAACAAAGACCATTGGCCTGATTGGGCCCATGATACGGATCTTGGCCAATAATCACCACTTTGGTTTCTTGGAACGGACAATGGTCAAAAGCAGAAAATATATCCGCTCCCTTCGGGTAACAGGTGTTCTGTTGATATTCCTGCTTCACAAAAGCAGCCAACTGCTGAAAATAGGGTTTATCGAACTCATTCTGCAACTTTGACTTCCAACTTGGTTCAATGTTTACGTCCATGTGATGACTTACTTCTTTTTGGTCAGTTTATAGATCAAATACCCAATACCAACAACAAAATGCAGCAATATAATGCCCGCAATAATATAGACTACGGTATTGTCGCTCCTCATTTTAATTGCGCTTGAGTGATTGTTTTAAGGATGAATCAAAAGTACATAAAGCGAATTGTTTTTGCTAAATCCGAAAGCTTCAAAAACCCATCAAAACCCTATCTTTGCGCTGCTAGTAGAAAAAGATGCGAAACATTCACCCCAAAACCCTCCAAGATTTAGAATTCCCCACGGTATTGACACAAATCGCCGCGCGATGCAATACGGAACTGGGCAAGGAAAATGCTCTGGCCATAGAACCATACCAGCAAAAAGAAGAGCTGCTGGACGTTCTGGGACAGACTTCGGAGTATTTGGCCTCTTTTTCCAACGATAACCGTATTCCCAATCATGGATTTGACCATATCAACAGCGAACTGGGGCTGTTGAAAATCGAAAACAGCACCTTGGAAATCTCTGGTTTCAGAAAAATTGGTGGCATCTGCAAAACTGTGGCCATCCACCAGAAATTCTTCAAGAAGTTCAAGGAATACTATCCGTTACTTTTTGAAAAAGTGAATGCCCTGGAACTGCATCCCGAAATTCCTGATGCCATAGATTACGTTATTGATAAATTTGGGGAAATCAAAGATTCCGCTTCGGATGAACTCCTGTATATCCGCAGGCAAATCAACGAAGTACGGAGCAAGATCAATCAAAGTTTTAGTGCTGCCCTTGGTCGATACCAATCTTCCGACTTTTTAGATGAAATCCGCGAGTCCGTAGTGGAAAACCGCAGGGTTTTGGCGGTCAAGGCCATGCATCGCAAAAAAGTGAAAGGCACGGTCATGGGCACTTCCAAAACGGGAAGCATCGTGTACATTGTGCCAGAGGCCACGCTGTCCTACACCCGAGAACTCAACAATCTCGAATTTGAGGAAAAAGAGGAAGTACAACGTATCCTGAACAAGCTTACGGATGAGATTCGACCTTTTCTAGAACCGCTCAAGGAATATCAAAACTATCTTTCGCATATTGATATTACCGCGGCCAAGGCCAAATATGCCAACGAAATGAACGGGCTCTTGCCAGAAATCAGCGAGGACCGCGAACTGTTCCTCCGCGATGCCTACCATCCCCTGCTCTATCTTTCCAATAAGCGGAAGAATGAAAAAACTTGGCCCCAGACCATAAAATTGCATCCTGAGAACCGAATTATCGTGATTTCAGGCCCTAACGCAGGAGGAAAAAGTATCACATTGAAGACCATCGGATTGCTTCAAGTGATGCTTCAAAGCGGCATGCTGATTCCTGTGCACGAACGTAGTTCCGTTTGCTTTTTTGATAAGATTTTAACGGATATTGGAGATAATCAATCCATTGAAAATCATTTGAGTACGTACAGTTATCGACTCAAGAACATGAACCAGTTCTTAAGAAAGTGCAATGACAGAACTTTGTTCTTGATCGATGAATTTGGAACAGGGAGCGACCCTGAATTGGGCGGTGCCTTGGCCGAAGCCTTCTTGGAAGTATTCTACGACCGCGAGGCTTATGGCGTAATTACTACGCACTATGCCAATTTAAAGGCTCTGGCCAATGAATTGCCGCACGCCACCAACGCGAACATGCTGTTCAATTCGAAAACACTGGAGCCCACCTTTCAATTGGTCCTGGGCGAAGCGGGAAGTTCCTTTACGTTTGAGGTGGCCCAAAAGAACGGCATCCCCTACTCTTTGGTCAACAAGGCCAAGAAAAAGATAGAACGCGGCAAGGTCCGTTTTGATGCCACAATTGCCAAGCTGCAAAAAGAGCGTAGCAAAATGGTGGAGACAGGATCCAAACTCAAAGAAGAAGAAACCAAGGCACGCGAAGAGAATGAACGTCTGGAACAGCTCAATTCCAAAATCAAAGCCAAGTTGGAGAGTTACCAGGAGATGTACGACCACAACCAGCGCATGATCCAGTTGGGGAATAAATTGAACACCGCTGCCGAAAAGTACTTTATTGATAAAAAGAAACGCCCGTTGATCTCGGAAATGCTCCGTATTGTGGAAACGGAGAACAGCAAACGCAAAAAAACCACCGCCAAAAAGGCGAAGGCCGAACAGCAGGAGAAAAAACAGGTGGCCCAAGAGCTGGAACAAAAAATCAAGAAAGTCCGAACGGAGAAAAAGGTACAAAAGAAGAAAGAAATCCAGGCTGAAAAGAACAAACCGCGCCCTGTGTTTAAAATTGGGGACCGTGTTCGCTTAATGGACGGCAAAGCTGTGGGCACCATCGACGTTTTGGAAAAGGGCAAAGCCGTGGTCAACTATGGAATGTTTACCACCAACGTGAGCGTGGACCAATTGGATTTGGTGGAAGCAAAAAAGTAATCCCGTTGTCATTTCGAAATGAGGAGGGCACCGACGATTGAGAAATCTCTTTGCTATTCAGATTTCTCACATTCGTTCGAAATGACACGCTACCATCATTTTAATGTTAACAACTCCTCATAAGTCAATGGATTAGCCTGTTGTTTTTCATGAATTTTATCGAACTTAATGGATTGATCCAAAAACTGATTTGGCGTATGTAACAATCGCTGAACTATGGCATCTTTATAATCAACACTAACCAATGTATCATGCGACTGAATATTTTACTGGTTTTATCACTGTGCTTATCAAATCTTACGAGAGCACAAACTTCACTGGAAAAAATCAATCTTGAAAACGGTAAATACAAAGTAGGTTTTCAGAACTATATTGTCCATGACAGTACAAGAACCTACAGTAGGGTTTTTGATTATTCCAATGAGAAGATAGCAAGGCCAATTTCCGTAAGTATCTGGTATCCTTCCGAACAAAATCTGAGCAATTCCAAACCATTAGAGGTCGTGGAATATCTCGAAATCTTAAAAGAAGAAGAGGAATGGGAACATTTGCCCAATGATCAAATATTGAAATGGTTTTATTATTCCAACACCCCTGAAAACCAAAAGCACCTGAAAGAAGAAACTACGGCGCACTCAGGGGCAAAATTTGCAAAAGGGGAATTTCCCGTGATTATCTATGCACCAAGTTACCAAGCATCATCAATCGAGAATTTTGCCCTATGTGAATATTTGGCAAGTCATGGTTATGTGGTCCTATCGAGCCCAAGTCGAGGGACCGAAAATCGTTTTTTCAGCAATAACAATGTGAAGGAAATGGAAACCCAAGCAAGGGATGTGGAGTTTTTGATGAAAGAAGCTGGAAAATTTGCCGTCTCGGATTATGATACCATGGCAATTATGGGCTTTAGTTTTGGCGGCCTGTCAAATATCATCGTGCAAAATCGAAATGATTATGTCAATGCAATTGTCAGCCTTGACGGCACGGAAAGATATCAATATAGCCTAATGGACAAATCACCTTTTTTTGACCCCAAAAGTATTGATGCCCCCTACCTTCATATGGCACAGAAGGAAATTCCCGAAATGGTCTTGAAAGAAGATAAAATCAATCCTGAACTTAATACAAAATTTCAATTGTATGACAGCATTACAAAGACCAATGCTTATCAATTAAGGTTTAACGATTTGACGCATAGCCATTTCAGTACTTTGGGGGTTCTTTTTGCCAATAGAGATAAACGACAGGACAAGAGCGATTCCAAGATTATGAAATCGTATAAATGGATGGTGCTGTACACCCTCAACTTTTTAAATGCAACCCTAAAACAAGATGATCTAGCATTGAAGTTTATGGACAACGACCCATCTGACAATGGAATTACCATGGACTTGATTACGATAAAATCCAAACTATCCGAAAAGGATGGATTTACCTTCCAAGATTTTAACCATCTGGCATCAAACCGAAACTATGAAAGCTTAGTTTCTCTTCATGATTCAATAGCAAAAGTGCATCCCTCGTTTGAAGCACCTGAAGGTAATTTGAACATTCTTGGGCTACAATTGGTTTTTAATCCCGATAAATCATCACAAGGAATCAATGTGTTTTTGCTGGCATTAAAACTTTATCCAAATTCAGCAAATCTTTACGACAGTTTGGGAGAGGCGTATTTGTACGTTGGCGACAAAGAAAAAGCTATCGAAAGTTTTGAAAGATCATTGGAGCTATACCCCCAAAACCAAAATGCCATCGAGCGATTGGAGCAGTTGAAAGAATAAGACTTGGGGTCAACAAGTGCTTACTCCTATCCAACTAATTTATAAACATCACAAAATCCCCATAAAGCCTCGGCTCATTTTTCATATCTTGTTTAGCAATTAGAAATTAAACATCGTAAACAAAAAATGAAAAAAACAACCAATTCCCAAAGTAGAAGAAACTTTGTTAAAAACACTGCGTTGGCATCCAGTATTTTTATTGTTCCTCGCCATGTCCTGGGCGGACCAGGCTTTTTGGCCCCCAGCGACCGATTAAATATCGCGGCCATTGGTGCCGGTGGTAAAGGGGCAAGTGATATTGCCAATGCCTCCGTAAACGGCCGTGAAAATGTCGTCGCACTTTGTGACGTGGACTTTTCGGGCTCCGCAAAAAGCTCCGTGGAACGCTTTCCCAAAGCAAAGCTCTTTAACGATTACCGCGAAATGCTCGATACCATCAAGGATATCGATGCCGTGACCATAAGTACCCCCGACCACGTACACGGACCTGCTGCGGCCTACGCTATGCAGCGTGGCAAGCACGTATATGTACAAAAACCCATGACCCACAACATTAGCGAAGCACGGATGCTCACCCAAATGGCGCGCGATAAAAAAGTAGTGACCCAAATGGGAAACCAAGGAGGGTCCAATCCCCTATTGGGCATGGTCCAAAAATGGGTGGATTCGGGCAAGCTGGGCAACATCGGTAAAGTGGAAATATGGACCAACCGACCTGTGTGGCCACAGGGATATGCCATGCCCAGTCCACAACCTGGTCAAAAACCAGAAGACCTGTATTGGGACCTTTGGTTAGGCCCTGCGCCGATGCGCCCGTACACGCCCAACCTGCACCCCTTTAATTGGAGAGGCTGGTGGGATTACGGCACAGGTGCCCTTGGAGATGTGGGTTGTCACTTGATCGATATTCCCTACCGAACTTTGAAGCTCAAATATCCGACTGCGGCAGAATGTAGTGTAGGAACCGTGTTCTCCCAAATGTGGAATCCTGACTACCATCCTGAAGGTTGTCCTCCCTCCTCTTTCATAACTTTGAATTACGAAGCCACGGATAAGACAGGCACACCCTTGACCATGACCTGGAGTGACGGCGGCATACGGCCTTCACACCCAGAGATTATTCCCGCGGATAGTGATATTGGAGGTCCTGGTAGCTACAACGGCGTGTTGATTCATGGTGAAAACGGAGTTATTTCCACTAACATCAACGATAGTTCACCACTGACCCCAAAATTGTATTTAAACGATGGCACTACCGAATTTGGACCAGAGGTAGAAGAAATGGAAGAACCAGAATATGGACATCAACGCAAATGGGTGGACGCCTGCAAAGCTGGTTTTGGCAGTGAAGAACACCAAGGCTTGACCTCTTCTTTTGACTATGCAGGACCTATGACAGAAACCGTACTTATGGGGAACCTTGCCATTCGCAGCTATATGTTGCGCAGACAAAACGAGGAAGGCAATATGGAATTTTACGGCCGTAAAAAACTCCTATGGGATGGCGACAATATGGAAGTCACCAATTTTGAAGACGCCAACCAGTTCGTTACCCGCACCTACCGCGAAGGTTGGGAAATGCAGGATGTATAAACTGAACGATTTTTTTATAAACAGGGCCGCTCTCTTTGCGGCCTTTTTATTTTGCGCCCAATCCTCCCTCACGGTATTTATGGATGGATTTCTTTGAAATGGGAAAAAAATCCCTGAACTTATAGCAACCCACTATTTTTTTGATAAAACATTATTTTAAACCTATTACATGAATCAGTTTTTAAAAGCATGGGGCGAAGCCGCCTATACAAGTCTTGGCTTTTTTTGGATGGCATTATGGGCCTTTGCATTGGGTTATCTGATAAGCTCCATGATCCAGGTTTTTGTCACTGAAAAAAGAATGCAGAACATGATGGGCGACAAAGGAAAGAAAAGCGTACTGCTGGGAACCTTTTTTGGATTTATCAGCAGTTCCTGTAGTTTTTCTGCGCTCGCCACCTCCAAATCATTGTTTAAAAAAGGGGCAAGCTTTGTTTCTTCCATTGCGTTTTTACTGGCATCCACCAATTTGGTCATCGAACTGGGAATTATCATATCCATCTTTTTGGGGTGGCAGTTCGTTGTCGGTGAATATGTCGGCGGGATATTATTGATTTTGTGCAGTTGGCTCCTGATACGCATCATCAATCCAAAAAAAATGATCGAGAACGCGCGGAAACGACTCGATGAATCCAGTGAAGACCATGCGGATAAAAAATCCTTGTCTGAAAAAATCAAATCACATGAAAATTGGGCCAAAGTGGGCAAACAATATGGCATGGAATGGAAAATGGTCTGGAAAGATGTCACCGTTGGATTCACCATTGCAGGAATTGTTGCCGCTTTTGTTCCCGATTCCTTTTTTCAGACACTTTTTATCAATACAGGCGAGGGTCAACAATCCTTTGGTTTTTTTACACTATTGGAACATGTAATCGTTGGTCCCGTTGCTGCATTTTTAACGTTTATCGGGTCCATGGGCAACATCCCCCTAGCTGCGCTATTGTATGGCAAAGGCGTGAGCTTTGCAGGTGTCATGGCCTTTATTTTTAGTGATTTGGTGGTTTTTCCTGTGTTGCGCATCAACGCGAAATATTACGGATGGAAAATGTCGCTCTTTATCTTGTTTCTCTTGTTTACCTCTTTGATTGCCACATCGCTGTTGCTCCATTATGGATTTGATTTATTCAGTTTGATTCCACAGGGAACGGATAAGGGCATCACGGAAGAAGAGCATTTCTCCATTGATTATACCTTTTTCTTGAATCTGGCCTTTGTGGCGCTGTCGGGATTGATGGTCTACTTTGGCTTCTTTAAATGGAAAAGTGTAAAACATCATAAGGAAATGGCACCAAAAAGTCCGTTGATGGAAAGAACACTAAAATGGATTTCCTTTGTGTGTTATATATGGTTGGCCATTGGGATTGTATTAAAATTTATGGGGTAATGAATTGTCCTCATTACGATTAAGAAGGCAAATAAATCAGATGTCTCGACTGCGCTCGACATGACACCGTATCATTCCGTGCAATCAACCATATTATTGTCATTCCTGTGAAAGCAGGAATCCAAAACAAAAATGGATTCCGCAACTTACTTCCACTACGCTCAGTATCCGAGTGGAATGACAAAAACCGCATCAGGGTCATTTCGACATGAGGAGCAAAGCGACAATTGAGAAATCTAGATTTCTCACACTCCTTCCTGTCGGTTCGAAATAACAAAAAAGGACCTGCCTCATGGATTCCCACATTCGCGGGAATAAAATAACAGCCGGCATCAAATGGTTGAACCCCACTTGAGCGGCCGACTGTCAGCACTATTTAATTACAGCTAATTGGTGAAAGTGTAATCTGAAGAATAAAATTGTTCGTCACTTCAAAACATTTTTGACTGCTCAGATATCCGTAAGACCTTGGACTGCCCAATGCTCTCCAAACAAAAGCATCCTGAAACTGGAATTCCACTTCCACATCGTGCGCTCCGTCAGGTGGGCTTTTTACGGAACGTTGTCCATTGTTTACCGTATGGTAGCCGCCAATAACCGTATTGTTTGTACCAGCGGTTTTATAAACGAACCTGTAACGAACATCAAAAATTGAATTATTGTCTACATCAACGCTGGCGTGGTCATACCTAAATGTTTGGCAACTTTCCACCCGATAATCCGTGGTGTATCCCATTTTGGCCAGCGTATTGTCTTTTAAGTATCGGATAGTATAGGCAATGGGCACTCCTGGATTTTCTCTGCTGTACACTGCATTCTCTCCTGTAATTACACTGTTCAAGGAACCATAGCCCGATTCAATATCCGCTAAATTGATGGCTTCGGAGGCTGCTTCCGCATTTCCGCCAATGGTAACAACCGTTATGTTGGACGTTTTCAAGATTTCATCGTAGTCAGAATTTACCGTTCCTACACCGCTCACTCCACCGGCATATTCCAATACTGCATCCAACTCAATGGACGTATTGGTATTGGTAGTTTCCATACGCACCATAATTATACGCCCGTACGAAACGGAACTTACATAGGCTGGCGGCGTATCGGAATCCATGGTAGACGCAACATCGGCTTGGGTAACCGAGGTATCAAAAACACTGCCAGGAGAGCTTGGGGTGTCCATAGTTACGGTATAGAAAACTTGTTTAAACACTACCCCGGCGTATCGCTTCTCCGTAGAGCTTTCATAATCAAATTGGGAGGCCAATGATCCCGTGGCCCATTCCACATTCAGGCCAACATCCAAACTAAATTGTTTGGAAGAGTATGAAGTAGAAGCTTGATAAGAAGAATTGGAAGCGTTCACATAACCCTCTTGGTAGGCATTGGCGTTCCACCACTCCAAGGCATCATCAATACTGGACTGTACCGAAGAGTTTGTGGGATTATCCACTACAATATTCCCTTGCGATCCAATCCCCGGTAGATCCAGCCGTAGAGTTACCGGTGCACGACCTAATGTCAAAGGGTCTGGAGCGCCATCCAACATTCCTTGGTTTCCAACGACCAAAGCTCCAGGAAACACGATGCCATTGGTCGGACGCAATATGGCCACGTCATCAAAATTGGACTCTAAACTGTAATCCTGTGTCCTACATTCAAAACTCTCTCCCAATATGGGACCGGTATTGGTTGTATTATCATTGGTTACGGTGCGCTCCGTGGCGCCTCCTCCGGTATCCTGTACATTTAATAGTTCATCAGGATTGTAAGACAAATTTTCTACGTATGCGTTGATGGCCTCAAGGTCATCATCTTCCCCTCCTCCATTCTCGCCACCGTTTTCACCGCCGTTTTCACCGCCGTTTTCGCCCCCATGGTCAATAGGAGGGTCCGTTCCTTCATCCTTGCTGCACGAAACAGCGAGGCACAATGTCATGGACCATATCAACAGGGTCCATAAGTTGATTTTTTTAAGAATTGATTTCATAACTATTTGGTTTTATGGGTTCAACGCTGTCGAAATTAGACCTCAAACCCCCACCAACCTATTTATGGACATGGACAAAGTATGGACACGCAAAGACACAAAGTGAGTTGAAGAGCATGGACGGTGATAGTACAGGAGATGTTCAAAATGAATTTATATAGCTGATAATCAATATTTTATATTTTTAGTAATAATATAAAACCCATCTTAAACCATGGACAATGAATGGACAAGAGAGGTTACGGCCAGATATTGGATGGTTACGGCGCTCTGGATTATTTACTACTTTAGAAAGTATAAAAGCATAACCTCGTGAAACACTTCATCATTATTTTAAGCTTACTTGGCTGTTTTTGGCAAACCATCAACGCCCAAGGCCGAGAAAAAGAATTGGACAGTTTGATTGCGCGTGCCGAACAACTTCCGGCAACCATTGAAAAAGCCCAAGTGCTTTCCCGAATACATGAAAGGATGATGTTCTCGGACCCCGATATGGCCCGGAACTATGCCCAACAAGCATTTGACCTTTCAGAAAAACTGGACTACAAAAAGGGAATTGCCAATGGATATCTTCAATTTGGGAATTATTTTTCCAACCGAACCGAGAACGACTCGGCTACCTATTACTACAATCTATCCTTGGAGAAATTCAAGGAAATAAAGTCCATCAGAGGACAAATTTTCGCCAATCATTCCCTGGCCGGAATTGAACGTGAAAAAGGAAATTACGATAAGGCCATTGAAATTACCCAAAGAAGCATTGGCCTATATAATGATAAGAACCGGGATACTACGGATTTAAAGGAATTCAACCTAATTGGTGCAGAGTACGAGGTATTGGGAAGCGTTTACATGGACAAGGGCAATTATACCCTGGCACTAAATGAAACCTTAAATGCGCTACGTTTTTTTGAAGAGGTTGATGACAGGGTACGAAAGGGTGATGCCCTGCTTCAATTAGGACAAATCGAATACAAACTTGGAAATTTTGACTCATCCCTTACCTACGAAGAGGAAGCCTTTGCCATTTATCGGGATGAAGGCGATAAGGTTTATCAATCCTATGCGGCGAACTATTCCGGGTTAGCCGCCGAAGCGCTCGGAAATATGCAAAAAGCGGAGGAATATCAAAGAGCTTCCATAGCATTGGCGAGAGAAATGGGGGTAAAATCGGCCCTGTCCACCGCTTTGCGGGATTTGGGAAGGATCTATGCAAAAAAAGGGCTGTTAAATGATGCCAGGGCATTGCTGCAAGAGTCGTATCAGGAGGCTGAGAGCACAGGAATAAAATTGGATATGGCCTCCGCACTCAAAGAGCTTGCACAAGTTGATCATAAATCCAATAAATTGGGCGAAGCCCTAAAAAAAATGGACCGCGTAATTGATATGACCGAAAGCATTGGCGCTACATCCATCCTAGGGGAATCTTACAAGGAACGTAGCGAGATTTATGAAAGCTTGGGTAAATACACCAATGCCATGGCGGACCTAAAAACGTACCAAATTATCAACGATAGTATTTTCAACAGTAAAAAGTCCCAACAAATCGAAGAATTGAAAACCATCTACGAAACAGAGAAAAAAGAAGCTGAAATTGCCCTGCAAGAAGAGGAAATCAACACCTTAAACGCCAAAGCTAAAGTTGACAAGCTTACCAAAGGCCTTTACGCTGGGGGCATGGCCTCTGCCCTGGCCCTTTCTGGGTTGTTGGTGTTTGGTTACCGCCAAAAAATGAAGAAAAACAAAGCGGAGCGCGAAAAGCAAGAGGAAATATACAAACAGGAAATAGCCCATAAAAAGAAGGAACTCGCCAGCCAAACCTTACACTTGGTTCAAAAAAACACTTTTATCCAAGAATTGATGGAGAACTTGGAGAACATTAAAAACTCCCCGGAAAAATTTAAAATGGAGTTTAGGCGCATCGTAATGCTCCTAAAAAAGGAAAATGCCTCCGATAAGGATTGGGAAGTGTTTAAAACCTACTTTGCCGAAGTACATAACGACTTTGACCAAAAACTCAAGACATTTTACCCGGATATCACAGAAAAGGAAATTCGCCTGGCCGCGTTCTTACGTATGAACCTTACCACAAAGGAAATCGCCGCCACCCTCAATGTGTTGCCCGATAGCATTTTAAAATCCAAATATAGATTAAAAAAGAAGTTGGGATTGGAAAAGGATACCGATTTGGCCACTTTCCTAAATACGTTATAATGTCATTGGTTTATGCTGGTTGTTGCTATCTAAAAGTACCCGCAAACCATTGCACTGAACTTTTGTTTTTCAAAGATATTTCAACGAAATTGGAAGCTTATAAAATCGACCACTTGAAAACAACCAACTTTATCCTGCCCTTTCTCTTCATATGTTTGATGGGCTGTCAGACCGAAAGGAAAGAGAACACCACAGAATCCTCGACCACAACTCAAAATTTCACCTCCAACGATTATCAAGACCTAGTGGCCTTGTTCAAAGAATGGCGAACGTTCGAAAAGCCTCCACTTTTAAATGGAGCTCCCGATTACAGGGCAGCAACTTTTGAAGAACGCTGGCCAAGATTCAAGGAACTGCAATCAAAACTACAGGCTATCGACACCACCAATTGGTCCGTGGAAAACCAAGTGGATTGGATAATCGTGTGGGCCGAAATGAACGGCTACGACTTCAACCAGCGCGTTTTACAGCCTTGGGTCCGTGATCCTGCATTCTACAAAGTGGTTTGGACCGCTAAAAGCGATGTGCCCGCCCACGAGGGACCTACCAACCATGGGACTACGGAACTCTGGACCTATAATTTTCCTTTATCCACAGAGGAACGTACCAAGCTTCTGTCCGACTTAAAAGTGATTGCCCCGTTCTATACCCAAGCCAAGCAAAACTTGACAGGGAACGCTCGTGAGTTATGGGTCACAGGAATCCGTGACATCAAAAACCAGAGCGAAGTGCTTACCGAGTTAAAAGAAAACGATACCGTTGCCAACGATGCCGAATTGGTTGCCGTTATCGACGAGGCCATTGCCTCCACCGACGACCTTGTTAGTTGGTTGGAGACCGAATCTGTGTCAAAAACCGGCCCGTCGGGCATCGGCAAGGACAATTACACTTGGTATATGCAAAACGTACACTTGGTGCCGTTGACTTGGGAAGACGAAGTGATGATCCTAAAACGGGAACTTGCCCGTGCATGGACCTCCTTAAAATTGGTGGAGCACAATAACAGGAACCTGCCGGAACTGGTGGATGCCGACTCCCCGGAAGCCTATGATAAAATGGCCGATGCATCCGCTAAAAGCCTGATAAACTTTTTGGAGCAACAGGACATTGTTACCGTAAAACCGTATTTTGACCCTGCCCTACGGGAGCATTTAGGGGAATTTATCCCCAAGGAAAAACGTAATTTCTTCGCCATCGGGGAGCATTACGATGCCAGACCCCTCTACTCCCATTTTTACCATTGGTTTGAACTGGCTCGTATGGATCAGGAACCCCACCAAAGTGAAATACGGAAAGGCCCATTGTTGTACAACATTTGGGATTCCCGGAACGAAGGGACCGCCACGGCCGTGGAAGAAATGTTTATGCAGGCCGGTCTGTACAACGATAGCCCACGGACCAAGGAGATCGTATACATAATGATCGCGCAGCGTGCGGCCAGAGGTTTGGGCTCATTGTACGCCCACGCCAATGAAATGACCATGGAAGAGGCCGGAGGCATCCACAGCGAATACACCCCGCGTGGTTGGATGAAGACCGAAAAGGAACTGCTCATTTTTGAGCAACACCTCTATTTGCGCCAACCGGGGTATGGATCTAGCTATATTACCGGTAAATATTTGTTGGAAGCCGCCTTGGCCGATTATGCCCGACTGCAAGAACTGGAGGGCGAACCCTTTGCCCCAAAGGACTTTTTTGATACGCTGAACAGCATTGGCAACATCCCTATTTCGTTGGGACATTGGCAAATGACGGGCTCCAAGGAGCATTTAAAGATAATTACAGAGTAAACGCAGCATAAAACAAAAGGAAAGAGGGCCGTAAAAGGCCCTCCTCCCCCTTAACCGTTCACCTTTCAACCCTTTACCCTTCACCCCCATCACCAATAATCCGCTCAATACACTCCCATAGGACTTTTATACTGTAGAGTGCATCTTTTTCTGCCTCATCCAAAGGTTCGGAGGAATGGTACACCGTAATATTGTGCAGCAGTTTTAGGGATTGTACCAAATCGGGGCCATCCAAGGCATCGGCGTAGTCCAGCAATTGGATTTGTGCCGGGCTGAGCATTTGGGGAATTTTGGGGACGCTTTGCGCATTCGCGTTGCCGCAATTAGGGCAACTTTTTTCTTGACCTTTTGAGTGTAGCATAACAAAAGTATTTAAGTTGAATTGAGGACAGGTCACTGCTACACTCATCAAAGCGGTGCCTTGAAGGTCTGGGGACTTTCACCCTTTTGCCTGTCCTTTAAATGTTCAAATGAGGTTGGATAGGCACCTTAATTTCGATAAGTGTAGCACTCCAAATATACATTTTATCCCGAAACGGTAAATAGGATTGGTTGATAACTTTTTTACAACTAGCTAAATTAACTTATTGATTTTGAGGGAAATTTCGGTGAAATTAGCTTTTGGATGATTGGAATTGAATAACTCAATTCAAAATAATGGATGATCCAATACATCGGTTATATCTCCTATTGGGTGTATATGGATGTATTTTATGCTTATATAAACGAGTTAGCCACAAGCTGAAAAAACACTTAGCCGAATGGAATCAATGTCAGAAGTAAAAGAAAGGTATTTAAAAGCCCAAATGGAAGAGCAAAAAAAGCAACTTAAAGACCATTCAGAAACTATCGAAGATTTCATTAAACTATGTTCAAAAATTGGAGTGAAGTTGACTCACGACAATTTCAGTTACATACAAACCATCGGAATCGTTGCAAACTATCCCGATTTACTCTTTCATCTGAAACCTGAATTGGAGAAAGTGGATGAAGATTTAATCGAGTGCAAATCATTGGAAAAATACTTTGAGAAAAAAGTTTTTAATAGTGGAATGCTGTATTCAGATAAGTTTATTGCGATGGCTCATTCTTACTTTAGAAGAGGAATGAGTGAATTTGCAAATTTCGCACCTCGATTTATTGACCTCTTTTGGCAATTTAAAGATGATAAAGTGAAAACATATATCGCTTTAGATGCAAATCGAGTAAGAGTTAATGTTGATGATTCAGCATATATGGAACTTGATACTTGGTATGGAGCCTCTTTTAAAGAACGAATAGAGGAAATCCCGAATGGTGTTGTAAAAATGCGCCCACCAGCTCAATTAGACGACACTTATATTTCTTTCTTTTTCAATGAAGCATATTCATTAGATGTTAAATGGACTGAAAGCAATGGAATAAAAACTTTTCAAGCCGAGGAATTTAAAACAGATAACATCATTATCAATGTTAACGGAGTTGAATACCATCCAGTAAGATACATTCACGCTGAATTCGATATAAAAAAGAAAAATTTCAGACATTTTGATGGGGCAGTTCATTTTTACGACAAGGATGAATATTACCAAAGAAGAGATTCCGACCTGAATTTTAACGAAAAAATCGAGACTCATCTAAAAGCTAAAACATTCAAGCTGTTTAAGATGAACGAAAATGTAAGTGTGGATACGTGGATTACATTTACAAGCCACTTTTGCACAGGCAATCCATTAGTATTTGAATATTTTGAAGGGAAATATCCTGACCGAATTCAAGAAATAATAGATAAAATTGGAAATAAAGCCAGTGGCTAACAATGTGTATAAGTAATAGTGGTTTAAGTGATAAAGTTAAAAACAAAACATAAAACAAAAGTCAGTGTAAAACCGAAAGGTTTGTGAACAGAAATCTGCTACTACTCATACACGAGACCGTTGTAGGCAATTTGAACAAAATGGAAAATAGAACAGAAAATACTTGGAAAATTTTTAACAATCAACAGAACTTAATTCGTCTTTTTGACACGAAAGTCAATGTTTTACTTGTAATTAGTGGAATTACAACATCATTCCTTTTGGTAAATTTAAAAGAGATTTTGGGTTTAGGAATGACAGGTAAAATAATGTTTGGGTTATTTATTTTGTTTTTTGCTTGTTTTGTTGTCTTTGCTCTGCTTACAATATTCCCAAGGAAACCAACCAAATCTGGAAAATCAATTCCCAAACTGATATATTTTAAAGATATAGCATCTCGTGTCGAGGCAAAGGATTATGTTGACGATTTTGAAAAAACCTCTGACAAAGAATTACAGAATGACCTCTATTACCAGATTTACGAATTAGCTACTATTGTCAAACTAAAAAGCGCCAATTATTTTAAAGCATGGATATTCCTTATTCTGCAATTTGTTGTTTTTACTATAGTACTTGTAATAATGAATTTTGCGAATGGATAAAAAAGACTTGAACAGCAAAGTAAAAGCACTATTTGATGAATCCTTTACCTCTAAAGAAGTCACAGATGTTCCTGATATCAGTGATAGCAGACTCACACATGGAGCGACCGGACTAGAGGGAGATTTCACCTTTTTATACGTAGATTTAAGGGGTTCTTCATCATTCACAGGTTCTCATAGATTATATACAATTGCAAAGATTTATAAAGCTTTTCATTATTGTATGGTCGAATGTATAAAACATAAAGGTGGACAAATCAGAAGTTTTGATGGAGATAGAGTTATGGCTGTTTTTGGAGGAAACCGAAAGGTTAATGACGCAGTAGAATGTGCGAAATATATGGTTGGTTGCCTCTATGATGTACTTCAACCAAAAATAAAATCGTATTACAACAACACCAGTTTTGATTTAGGAATTGGAATTGCCACAGGGAAAACGGTTGTAATAAAAGCTGGAGTAGGATATGACAAAAATAATAGAGACCTCGTTTGGATTGGCGACCCACCAAATCTTGGAGCAAAATTAAGTGATAAAACCTTATTTTGTGGCAAAATCGGCATTTGTTCTACATCATACAGCAAGCTTCTTGATAAAAACAAATTTCATACTGACGAACACGGAACAAAGAAAAATAAATGGACTTATACGACAATTGATTTTGGAGGTAAAAAAATCTATAAATATAATTCAATTTGGTATCAACCATTATAAAAAAACTGGTTACAACAATGACTATAAGTAATTGCTTGCCTGCCTGTCGGCAGACGGGTTCTCGCCTACCCTTCGACAAGCTCAGGACAGGCAGGCAGGTTAAGTACTAACCCGCGCAACTGTTCATAGCCGAGACGTTGTGTGTAATTAGAAAAAATGGCAGATAGGCACCTAAATAAAAATTATAAACAATGTTTACAGTAGAACAGATTGAATCTGCACACGGAAAAGTTAAATCAGGAGCTGATTTTCCTAACTATATTCAAGAAATCAAGGAAATAGGAGTCTTGGCCTTTGAAACTTGGGTTTTCGACAGTCATACCAAATATTTAGGAAAGAATGGATTTGAAACTAAATCTAAACCCAAATACAATAATTTAAAAATTGCAGACATTTCTGATAAAGATACGTTCAGAAAATATTTGAAAATTCACCAAAAAGGAGAAACCGATTATTTAACATTTTGCAATCATTGTGCAGAAACAGGAATCGAAAAATGGAATGTGGATCTTGAGAAAATGACATGCACTTACTATGATAAATCTGGAAATGAAATTTTAGTAGAACTTGTACCGACTGTATAGAAAAAACGAACAGTCAACAATAGCCATAAGTAATTGCTTAGTTTTCGCCTACCTTTCGATAAGCTTAGGACAGCCAGGCAGGTTAAGTGGCAAGCCACGCAACTAATTATATGCAAGACCGTTACCTCCAATTGAAAGACACATTTTGAAAAAAAATGACTGAAACAGAACTAAGACCATTTTGGGGAAGGCTATTCAAATTCAACTGGAAATTTGGTCTTTTTTTAATTGCATTGGTCTGTATTCCAAGATTTATTTTGGTCTTACTAGCAAATCAAAGTGGAAATTATGGACCTATAGGTGCAATAATGTTTGTTTCCGCAGTAGTTCCGTTCATCTTTCTGAACAAATACGGACGGAAAAAAATCGGAATTAAAGGAACTGGAAAAATTGGAGGATTAATACTATCATTAATCATTGGAATTGCTTTTAGCCTTTTACTCTACATTATCGGAATTGAATTGTATGGGAATTCTTTTCAAAATTGGTATGAGTACATAGCGAAATCCTACAACATTCCAAAAGGAATATCGGGGAACAACAAACTTATAATTTTCGCTATAATGGCATCCACGGGTATGATTTTTAGTCCTGTGGGAGAAGAATTATTCTTTAGAGGAATAGTGCACGGCAGTTTTGCAAAATCAATTGGAGATAAAAAAGCTTCTGTTGTGGACAGTTTGGCTTTTGCCACAACACATATTGCGCATTTCGGATTAGTGTTTGCTAATGGTATTTGGAGCTTTTATCCTATTCCGACAATAATTTGGGTAATAGGTATGTTTTTGGTAAGCGTTCTATTCTTCAGAATGAAAAAACTAACCAGTTCATTGTTGGGAGCGATATGTTGCCACGCAGGTTTTAACTTAGGAATGATTTACAGCATATTTTACTTGCTCTAAAAATGAACACAATAAATAACAAAAGCCGCTAACCATATATAACCGCAATTACGACGGATTCGACTATCCTTCGACAAGCTCAGGACGGGCTGAATCCACTCGGAATTGCTAAAGTCTATGCCAAACCGAAAATTAACGCATATTAACACCGTAACTGACGGTTATACAAGACCGTTAGCCACAAGTATGAATAAATGTCTTTTAAATAAGTTTTACTTGCCGTTTCTCTTACTTTTTTTAAGCTGCCAAAATGAGACATCAAGAGAACAAACTTCCCCGATTATTGAAAAAGGAACGGACTGGGAATCGAAAAACCTTTATGGAAAAGTTAAATCCATAGCCCTGTACAAAGCAACCTATTTGGATAGTAAAGGACAAAAAACTCGAGAACCAATTAAAAACTACAATGAGGAATTCACAGAATTTGGCTCATCAAAAAAGATGGAATATTTTGATGATTTTGGAGATTTATCACAATCCACAGTTAACGAATTTGATGAGAACGAGTTTCTAGTGAAATCTACAACGATAAATGAAAATGGATATAGACCTTTCAAATCAAGTACAACAATCGAACACGACACTATAAAAAACTTAATTATTCGAAATTCCATTTTAAACGATAGTCTGAACTTTAAGTACATAGAAGAGTATAATGAAAAAGGAAAATTGATGAAAAATACATCAATAGAAAATGGAGATACCATTGTATGGACTTCCAAACAAGAATACAACAAGGACAATAAAATTATTTTAGAAAAGGTATCCCCTTCTAATGACGATGAGCCTCAAATCTTTAAATATAAATATGACAGCTTGGGTAACGTTATTGAAAGTATAAATGGAAACAAATGGATGAAATTCAAAACCATTTCCAAGTATGAAGGCCACCATTTAGTACTGGATAGCACTTTTAACATTGGTGCTGACGAAAAGGAGCATCTTTCGCAAATAACAGAATATGATAATTTCACAAATCCTATAAACGTCAAAATTTACGAAAAATCGGAACTAAATAGGGAATTGAAAAACAGTTATGAAATGGACAAAAAAGGGAATTGGGTAAAGAAAATGGTGGCCTTGAAAGAACATTTTGCAGACTCGAAAATATTTACTCCAGCATATGTCGAAACCAGAGAAATTGAATACTGGGAATAAATACCTGTGGCTAACACTGGCTATAATTCATTGTTCCCTCCTCCCCTAAACCAAATTCCCTACTTTTAAGAAAAGACGTGTAATGAAAATTGAGCATATCGCCATTTGGACTTCGGATCTAGAAAAAATGAAAGACTTTTATCTGCGCTTTTTCGAGTTGGAATCCAATGAAAAATATTACAATCCAAAGAAAAAGTTCAGTTCCTATTTCCTCTCCTTTAAAAAAGGGGCACGCATCGAATTAATGCACAGGCCCGATATTTCAGAATTCGTTGCTAATAGGGATGCCCAACTTGGCCTCACCCATTTTGCCATATCCGTGGGTTCAAAAGAAAAAGTGGATGCCCTTACCGAAACCATCCGCAAAAATGGATTTAAAGTAATTGGAGAACCTAGAACCACCGGAGATGGATATTATGAAAGTGTTATTGCCGACCCCGAAGGAAATTGGATTGAAATAACGGAATAAAGCGGCCCACCACACTGGCCACATGGCCCCAACTTCCGCTCTATCCTAAAATTCCCTATTTTTAAGAAAACAAACATTAATAGCGGATACAGTTATCACATCATGTTAAAGAATACATATGCTATAATTATCTTGATAACATTATTTGTGGGTTGTCAGCCAGAAAAGGAGATAATTACTATTCCCGAGGGAAAAGTAGGACTGATTGGTTATGGGTCGCTCACATCCTCAAAACAAATGGAACAACAGCTTGGTAAAAAATATGACGGTCCAGTACAAATTGTCCATTTGACCGGATATCAAAGAAACTGGAATATGGTATTTCCCAACAACATACCCCATCCACCCGTAGATCATATCATAATGTGTATTCAAGACCAGGACACCCTAATACCCCAGTCCATTGTAAATCCTAATTTGGAAGCAAAAGAAGGCGCTTTTATGAACGCTTGTTTTTTTATAATTGACGAAAAGGACCTATCCATAATAGACCGAACGGAAAAAGGCTATGAGCGTATTGAGGTAACCCGATCAATTAGAGAATTTGAAGTAACCCAAGGAAAGGTATATGCCTACAAGGCCCTGCCAAACTATACCAGTACTCCCGTTAGCAATAATCCATATAAAAACGTGATTCCGGATGTGTACTTGGAATTTTTAAATGCTGCATTTGAAGAAAAAGGCGAAGCTTATAAAAAGGAATTTGAACAAACCACTGTTGGCTTTGACGAGTCCTTGATATTGGAATGTTCTATAGAAAATGATTCATTGTGAGAAATTAGACCATAATCTGTTCCTCCACCTACACCCACAGCTAAATTCCTTACTTTTAAGAAAACAAACACATATAGCGGAGACAGTTGCACATAATACCTACAAACGACATTCTGTAGCCATAACCCACACGGATAACCAATGAGAAAAACCGAACCGATCCTTTTTGCAGTGCTATGTTTGCTGCTTTTCACATCGGAACTATTTTCCCAAACCGATAAAGAGCAAATTGTATCCATAAGAATGGCTTCCAATTCAGCACTGAAGTCTTATGCTAATGAAGAGGTGCTTTCTTATTTAACAGATGATGTATTGACTACTACTGGAAACGGAACGCTGCTATGTGGAAAAGAGGAATTGAAACACTATATTTTAGAGGGTGGAAAAAGTAAAATGTATTGGATACGTGATACAAAAGACATTGTAATTAATGCAAAAAGAGGTTTGGCTTGGGAAACCGGGGTTTGGAATGGATATGACCCAGAAAAAAGTACAGGGTCTATAGTCAATGGGAATTATTCGGCAATGTGGACGAAAGCGTCCGGTGAATGGAAAATTAAATCACAACTTTTTGTAACACTGGGTGAAAAGTAACGCATTATCCCTAAATCTCTTATATAATTCATTGCTCACTCCTCCCCTGAACCAAATTCCTTACTTTTAAGAAAAGCTCCCCTAGGCAAGACCATTCTCACCCATTTTAATAAAAGATGGTATTGAGAACCATACTGACTTTGATTCCCTTACAAAAAGGCCAATTAAGATATTAACTTTCAATAAATTATAAATTTTATACCAAAAAAAGCCTACAACGCTTATCTTTAATACTTCACATATCAACCTTTAATCATGCACAAAAAACAAACAAAATCAGTAAAAATGTTCTTTGGAGCCATTCTTTTAATGTGCTCCGCACCGCTCATGGCACAAGACGGAACCATTTATCCCTTGGATGCCCCCGATGAACCCAATGCAATTTTGCTCAACACCGGTGGTGTGGAAGATCAGCCAGCTTCGGAGTCCTGGTTCCGCCAATGGGGCGATCCCATGGCACGTAATATTACCACGGCCACACTGACCCCTTTCTTGCCCGAGCCCGGAAAAGCAAACGGTGCTGCCGTAATCGTGGCCCCGGGAGGTGGGTTTCGATGGTTGTCCTTGGGCAACGAAGGGTGGGAAGTTGCCGAAGCATTGGCCGAGCAAGGAATAGCGGCTTTTGTGCTAAAATATAGGCTGCATCCTACTCCAGAATCATTGGAAGATTTCACAGCGTGGATGAACCGTCCGCGTTCGGCACCACCAAAACCTTCTGAAGATTCAAAAGAGGGGGAAGATGCGCCACCATCGCCTATGCAGCGCGACCTATCCGACCAGTTGGAGGATGCCGAAGCAGCTTACGCCATGATCGTGGACCGTGCCGATGAATGGGGAGTGGACACCGATCGTATCGGTATGATCGGTTTTTCCGCAGGCGCTGGCCTTACCATGCATTCCACCCTCAACTCCAAAACCATGAAATTGGCTTTTATAGGCCCCATTTATGGCGGAATGGGAGAGGTTGAGGTGCCGGAGAACGCACCGCCAATGTTCAATGCAATTGCAACGGACGACTTTCTTTTCAGGGGTCAGTTTGGGGTCATTAAATCGTGGTTCGAAGCAGGTATTCCCGTTGAATTTCATTTGTACCAAAATGGAGGTCACGGTTTCGGACTTGGCAACCCAAACCGTACGAGCAACAAATGGTTCGATGCCTTTATCCATTGGTTGGATGTCAACCAATTTCTGGTCAACGAAACAAAGTATTGAGGAAATAGTCTTTGGACACCATTTAACTTCTGCCACATCACCTAAAAGCATCGTATCTTTGCCAAAGTTCTTTAGTTATGAAGGACAACTGGGAAATATGGACTTTAAAAAAGTCAATTTTTCGATTTAAATGTTGATGTGGCAGTATGAATGATCAAAAAAAAATAATTTTGTTCGATGGTGTTTGCAATCTGTGCAACAACTCCGTTCAGTTTGTGATCAAGCGGGACAAAAAGGACATATTTCGATACGCTGCGCTGCAAAGCGAAATTGGTCAACAATTGGTGGAGCAACGTCAAATAGACACCAGCAAGGTGGATTCCATCATCTTGATAGAACCCGGAATAGCCTATTATACCAAATCGGATGCCGCCTTGGAAATTGCCCAAGAATTGGGCGGATTATGGAAATTGACAGCAGTTTTCACTTGGATTCCCACATCAATAAGAAACAGCATCTATGATTTTGTGGCCAAAAACCGCTACAAATGGTTTGGAAAACAAGAGTCTTGCATGATTCCTACGCCAGAACTAAAAGCTAAATTTTTGGATTAACCTTTCTCTTTTTTGGGCAAGTTATCGTCCCAATTTTTGATTTTTGGCTCCCCGAGCTTGCCCACGGATTTAGCAACGACCATTGATACTGTCGCATCGCCAGAAACGTTGACCACGGTTCGGCACATATCCAATGGACGGTCCACTGCAAAAATCAAAGCAAGGCCAGCTTCTGGAATTCCTGCCTGGGCCAGTACAATAACCAACATTACCATTCCGGCACCTGGAACCGCAGCACTACCAATGGAGGCCAAGGTAGCCGTAACAATGATTCCCAGTTGCGCGGAAAGGCTGAGGTCCATCCCGAAGGCCTGCGCGATAAAAACGGCCGCGACCGCTTGATAGAGACTGGTTCCATCCATATTTATGGTTGCACCAATGGGCAAAACAAAACTGGTCACCTCCTCTTCCACCCCTAAATGTTCCTCGACCCTTTCCATGGTCACGGGCAAAGTAGCGGCGCTAGAACTTGTGGAAAAGGCCAAAAGCTGTGCCGGCGACATTCCTTTCATAAAAAATGCAGGAGTGGTCTTGGTGAAGATCCATACGATCAAGAGATATACACAAAGCATGAGCGCCAGGCCAAGGACTACGCAAAAGGCATACCAGGCCAAAGCCTTGAACAAATCCAAACTCGGCGACTCCACTACCAATGCGGCCAATAGGGCGAACACACCGTAGGGCGCCGCCAACATTATAATGTCGATTAATTTGAGAATGACCTCATTGAAACCATCAAAGAATTTTTTAACTGGTTCCGCTGTTTTTTCGGGAATCAAAATAAGGCCAATTCCAAAAAAGATGGCAAAGAAAATAACCTGCAACATGTTTCCATTGTCACTAGCTGCCTTAAATATATTACTGGGCACCAAATCTTCGAGTGCTTGCAGGGGACCTGCTTCTTTCTGCTTGTCCGCCTCTGTCTTTATGTTATCAGCATCGCCCTTGTAGTTTTCGACCAATTCATTTCTGGTATCCTCGGAAATGGAACTTCCGGGCTTCACCGTATTTACCACCAACAATCCGATGGTTACGGCGATAATGGTCGTTATGATATAAATACCTATGGTACGACCTCCCATTTTGGAGAGTTTGGAGATATCCTTTAAGTCGGACACACCTTTGATCAAGGAGGCCAAAATCAACGGAACCGCAATTAATTTAAGGGAGTTGATGAAAATATTTCCGAACGGCTTTACCCAATCTGATACAATCTTTGGGCCCCATTCAAATTGAACCATGATCAACGCGAACAAAACACCCACGGCCATGCCTATGAGTATTTGCCAGTGCAATTCCAATTTCTTCATAAAGTAAGATTATGGACGGAAAGATACTTTTTTGATTGGAAACGTCCTAACCTGAAGCTAGATTTTGTTGGTACGGGCCAAAAGTGAGTAGTCTGCCAGCACCAACGCCGCCATGGCCTCCACTATGGGCACGGCCCTTGGCACCACACAGGGATCGTGACGCCCCTTACCTTGGGTGGTCACCTTTTCACCATCCTTGTTGATGGTTTCGTAAGATTGTAGCACGGTGGCCACGGGTTTAAAAGCTACACTGAAGTAAATATCCATTCCGTTGCTGATACCTCCTTGTACCCCGCCGCTACGATTGGTTTTTGTAGTGCCATCGGTATTGAATGCGTCGTTGTGTTCACTGCCCTTCATGGCCACTCCGGCAAAGCCGCTTCCGTATTCAAAACCTTTTACAGCGTTTATGGATAACATGGCTTCACCCAATCGAGCATGCAACTTGTCAAAAACAGGCTCACCAAGACCAATTGGTACATTTTGGATGACACAGGTAATTACGCCCCCAATGGTATCCCCTTCTTTTTTGATGGACTTGATATAATCCTCCATTTTCTGGGCCATTTCGGTATCGGGACAACGAACGGCATTGGATTCAATTTTGGAAAAGTCCAATTCTTGGTAGGGCTTGTCCAATTTCATTTCTCCAACTTGGGAAACAAAGGCGTTTATCTGGATATCGCTTAAAAATTGTTTGGCTATGGCTCCTGCCACTACCCTACTGGCCGTTTCACGAGCCGAGCTTCTTCCGCCACCTCGATAATCACGAAAACCATATTTTTTATCATATACGTAGTCCGCATGTGACGGTCTATAGGAATCTTGGATATGGGAATAGTCCTTGGATTTTTGGTTGGTGTTGTGAATGGCAAAACCAATCGGTGTACCTGTGGTCTTTCCTTCGAACACTCCGGAGTAAATTTCGACCGTATCAGGTTCCTTCCGCTGGGTTACAATGGCAGATTGTCCAGGTTTTCTCCTGTTCAGCTCCTCTTGGATCTTATCCACATCCAATGTTATCCCTGCAGGACAACCATCAATAATACCTCCCAATGCTTTTCCGTGAGATTCACCAAAGGTGGTGAGCCTAAAAAGTTGTCCAAAAGAATTTCCTGCCATTCGGTATAAAAATTATGATGTCCCCAAAGGTAGACGATTCAAATCTAATTCAAAAACAGGGTTTTGGCTTAATGTTATTGTAACATAATTCGCACCTACATGATATTTTTTTAACAATATCCTCATGAATTAATGACCTCAATTTGATTTCTAATTTATTCCTACCGTTTTATTTTGCAATAAACCCTATACCATTGAAAAGAAGGAAGATAGAACTAGCAGTCGTTTCAGATGTACACTTGGGAACATACGGGTGCCACGCAGATGAACTGATCACTTATCTGAATAGCATCCAGCCCAAAAAACTGATATTGAACGGCGATATCATCGATATCTGGCAATTCAGCAAGCGTTATTTTCCTCCCTCCCATCTCAAGGTACTTAGAAAAATCATCGGTATGGCTTCCCGAGGTACGGAAGTTTACTACATCACTGGAAATCATGATGAAATGCTCCGTAAGTTCAGCGATACTTCAATGGGCAATTTCAAAATTATGAATAAGCTGGTATTGGAACTTGACGGGAAAAAAGCATGGATTTTTCACGGGGACGTGTTCGATGTTTCCATACAAAATGCCAAATGGTTGGCGAAGCTCGGTGGGTATGGCTACGACCTTCTTATTTTGATCAACAGTTTTCTGAATTGGTGCTTGGCGAAAATGGGCCGGGAAAAATACTCCTTATCAAAACGCATAAAAAATAGTGTAAAGGGTGCCATAAAGTATATCAACAATTTTGAGAAGACCGCCGCGGAACTGGCCATAGAAAATGGATATGATTATGTGGTCTGCGGACACATCCATCAGCCCAAAAAAGAAATTTACGAGAACAAACATGGTAGCTGCACCTATTTAAACTCTGGGGACTGGGTGGAGAACCTCACGGCCTTGGAGTATTCTTTCAAACGATGGAAAATCTATCACTACAACCATGACCGCCTATCCCCTTTCTTTATGGACGAGGATTTGAAGGAAATGGACATCAACGACCTAATTGCCTCCATTACGGACAAAGAAGTCAAGATAGAGGACGTGACCGAAGAGCATTTCAGGGAAAGTGAAGAAGAAAATGTGGATCAGGATTTCCTAAACGATAAGGGCCTGTCTCAAGATTGAAACGGGGTGTTGCGCCTCCCTTTTCGTCCCATCTTTTATTTGATGCCTACAACTAGTCCCATTGGCCGCAATCAAAGTATCCTCCGCACTTTTATTGATTGAAGGAAACAATTTAAGGCTTCCCACTTGCATGCTCACCTCGTAATGTTCTTTTTCATAACCAAAAGAACCTGCCATACCACAACAACCGGAAGGTATTATCGTAACCTTATAGTTTTTCGGCAGATTGAGTATATCAAAGGTTACCTTTTGGTTGCTCAATGCTTTTTGATGACAGTGCCCATGGATTTTGATCGTTTTCTCTTCGTCGGTAAAACTATCTGAGGAAATATGACCTGCAGCGATTTCGGTGGCCAAAAACTCTTCGATCAAGAAGGAATGGGAAGCCAACTTGAAAAGTTGATCCTTGTCATGGTATAATTTCTGATATTCATCCCTAAAAGATAAGATTGCCGAAGGCTCCAAACCTACAATGGGTAGTCCTTCGTCCAAAATATCCTTTAACTTCTCCATATTTTTGGCGACCAATTTCTTGGCCTGCTTCAAAAAACCTTTGGACAAATAGGTCCTTCCGCTTTCACCATAAAAAAGTGTAACGTCATAACCCAGCTTACAGAGAAGCTCAATCGCATCTTTGCCTACTTCAATATCCAGATACTTTACGAACTCGTCCACATAAAGCACCACCTTTTTTTGGGATGTACCGGTATGTTCTGCCCTTTGCTTTTTAAGATGGTCGTCAAAGTTGAACCTGCCCACATTGGGCAGATTGCGTTCCGGGGCCACTCCGATGGCTTTCTTGAGCATTCCGCCAATCGATTTGGACCTGTAGACCCAATTGGTGATACCGGGGACGAGGCTTCCCAATGCGTTAAATTGCGTGTTGTAGGCGAAAAGTTTACTTCGCAGGGAATATCCGTTTGCCTCTTGGTAATGATAGAGAAACTCCGCTTTTAGTGCGGCCACATCCACATTACTGGGACATTCACTTGCACAGGCTTTACAACTCAGGCACAGGTCAAAGGCCGTTTTGAGCTCTTCGTGGTCGAACCGATTGGTCTTTTCCGAATTCGTTAAAAACTCCCGAAGCGCGTTCGCCCTGGCCCTGGTAGTGTCCTTTTCATTTTTGGTAGCTTGATAACTTGGGCACATGGCCCCGTTCATGTGATGGCTCTTTCTGCAATCACCGCTACCGTTGCATTTTTCCGCCGCTTTTAAAATTCCCTCACTATCAGAAAAATCCAATACGGTCTCTACCTGGGGCTCCTCTCGGTCAACCTCATAGCGCAACGATTCGTCCATGGGATAGGCGTCCACAATTTTGCCCGGGTTCAATATGCCATTTGGGTCAAAAAGTTGCTTTACCCGTTGCAATAATTCATAATTGGCTTTTCCTATCATCAACGGGATAAACTCCGCACGGACAATACCGTCACCATGCTCCCCACTAAAACTTCCTTGATATTTTTTGGTGAGTTTTGCCACATCGGTGGTAATACTTCGGAACAAAACCACATCTTCGGACTTTTTTAAATTAAGGATAGGGCGCAAATGCAATTCACCCGCACCGGCATGGGCATAGTACACGGCATCTTGCCCGTAACCTTTCATTATCTGAGTAAACTCCCCGATAAAATCCTTGAGGTCTTCCAACGCCACGGCGGTATCTTCAATACAGGCAACGGCCTTTTTATCCCCCACCATGTTGCCCAAAAGCCCAAGGCCGGCTTTTCGTAGCTCAATGGCTTTGTTGATATCATCCCCGTACAGGATGGGGCTCGCATAGCTCAAACCGGATTTTGCTATTGTTTTTAAGAGCGATTCCAGTTGCTGTTTCAGTTCTTCTTCGGAATTTGCCTTAACCTCCAACATCAAGATTCCCGCAGGATCTCCCTCTACAAAAAAGCGATTGGCCAATTGGGCCCTGTTATTTTTGGTGCAGTCAAGGATTACCTTGTCCATCATTTCACACAGATGAAGGTTGTGCTGCATTACAGGGGCCACATCACTCAGGCAATCTTCCAGTGTTTTATAGTGGGTCGCCACCATGGCCGAGAAAGACGGTGGCAGATTATCCAGCTGCAACGTTACCTCGGTGGTAAAGGCCAATGTTCCTTCACTCCCTGAAAGCAACTTACATAGGTTGAACTGAGAATCGCTGTCCTCGAAAATATTGTTTTTGAGCAGTTCATCCACAGCATACCCTGTGTTTCTCCGGTGTATGCTAGGCTTTGGAAACTCTGTCCTAATTTGGTCCTGGGTATGCGGATTGGAAAGCTCTTCAAAAAGGCTGCGATAAATTTTTGCCTCCAAAGAATTCCCTTCTTGCTTTCTTTCAAACTCCTTATTGGACAAACTTGTGAAGAAAGCATCGCTCCCGTCGGACAAAATGCATTGCATAGCAATGACCTTATCACGTGTAACACCATATTGAATGGATGTGGTTCCGGATGAATTGTTCCCCACCATTCCCCCGATCATACACCGATTGGAAGTGGAAGTGTTCGGGCCAAAGAATAGGCCAAAAGGTTTCAGATATTGGTTGAGCTCATCGCGTACCACACCAGGCTGGACCGTTACCTGCTTTTTATCCTCGTCAAGACGGATTATTTTGGTGAAATGTCGGCTCACGTCGACCACAATGCCATCTCCCACACATTGACCTGCCAGAGATGTACCTGCAGTCCGTGGAATAAGCCCCACCTTGTTTTTGCTGGCAAAGTCAATCAAAATTTTTAGATCAGCGGTGTTTGCCGGATAGGCCACACCAATCGGTAACATGCGGTAAACGGAAGCATCAGTGGCATAAATTGCCTTGCTCAAACCATCGAAAAAAAACTCGCCTTTCAACTTTTTAGAAAGGTCTTTTAACAAATTTTTATCCAAATTGGAATACTTTTGGCAACCAAAACGGTTTTTGAAACGTAAATCTAAAACAAAACTATCTCTAATTTTTAACTTAAAAGAGAAACTCATGAAGATTACCACATTATTTGCCGCTGTCATGTTATTTGCAACAGCTAGTTTAAGCGCTCAAAGTATTTCCGAACATGCTTTGGGATTAAGATTGGGCGACAGCGACGGCTTTGGTGCCGAAATTTCGTATCAAAATGCTCTAGGTGACAACAACAGGTTGGAAGTTGACCTGGGCTGGAGAGACAATAGAAACTTTGACGCCTTTAAACTTACTGGACTTTACCAATGGGTATTTCCTTTAGATGGCAATTTTAACTGGTACGTAGGTGCCGGTGGTGGATTGGGTAGCGTTGATTTTGAAGACCCGATTTTTGATGACGACGAAGGACTGTTCATTTTTGGAGCCGGTGATATTGGTATTGAATACAATTTCAATATTCCGTTATTGCTCTCATTGGACTTTAGACCTGAAATCGGTCTAGTCGGATACGATGGTTTTGACAACGATTTTGATTTTGATATCGCATTAGGAATTAGATATCAATTTTAATTGTACACCATATTTTATGAAAACCCTTGGCCCCATTACGGCCGAGGTTTTTTTTATGCCATAAGTATTGAATACCTTAGCGCCTTAAACATTTTTAAAATGAAAAAACTATTAGCAATTTCCTTAGGGGTCCTTTTTTTAACTGCATGTAATTCCGACCCTAAAGGATTTACCTTGAGCGGAACCATTTCCGGCGAACCCGAGAACGGTACCCAGATATTTTTAAAAACCACGGATTCCATAAACCAGCTGGTTGACATAGATACAACGACCATTGAAAATGGGCTGTTCAGTTTTAGCGGAAACCAAGTAGAACCCAAGATGCACTACCTGTTTGTGGACAAAGTTCGTGGAAATGTTCCCGTAATCATTGAAAATGGGAGCATCGAGGTCGAATTTCAAAAAGACAGTATTGGCCAAGCTACCATCAAAGGAACAGAACAAAATGAATTGTTCATGGACTTTTTAAAAGAGTCCCGAAAACTATCCAATCGTGCAAGGTCCATGCAAGAAGATATGCGAGTGGCCGCACAGCAAAGGGATACAGCCACCGTTGCGGCGTTGCGCGAAGAGTTCATCGAATTTCAAGAAGATGCGAAGGACTTTAATATGAACTATGCCAAAGAGCACCCCAATGCATATGTTTCCGTGTTGATCATAGGGAATTTATTGGCCACAAAAGCAGCTCCTGCCGATGAAATCAAATCCATGTTCGAAGGACTATCTCCAGAAATGAAGGCCACCGAGCCCGGTAAAAAGATTGCAGAACAGCTTGAAAACTTAAAATCAACCGAAATTGGAGCAGTTGCCCCAGATTTTTCGGCACCTACTCCATCTGGTGATGTATTGGCACTTAGCGATGTCACCAGCAATGCCAAGCTTACTTTGGTGGATTTTTGGGCCGGCTGGTGCAGACCATGCCGTGAAGAAAACCCGAACATTGTATCCGTGTACAACAAATACCACGAAAAAGGTTTTGATGTTATCGGTGTTTCTTTGGACAATAAGGTAGAGCAATGGACGAACGCCATTGAAGCTGATGGATTGGCCTGGAACCACATTTCCAACCTACAGCGTTTCCAAGACCCAATTGCCCGTTTGTACAACATCAACGCCATTCCGGCCGCTTTTTTGTTGGATGAAAATGGTGTTATTGTGGCAAGGGACCTAAGAGGTCCTGCTTTGGAAGAAAAAGTAGCTGAAATCCTAGAGAAGAGCTAAAAAAAGAATATATTTTGATGAATGAAGGTCTTGATAACTCAAGGCCTTTTTTATGGTCCTAAATCTTCCCCATTTTGTCCAATACAAAAAGTATGATAATCGGAACGGCAAGCAATATCACAATTAAAGTGTCCGTAACAAAAAGTTCTGGCCTAAAGAGCAACGTTGTTGCGTACCCGCCAATGGCACCGCCAAAGTGAGCGGTATGTCCAATGTTTCCCATGCGGCTCTTCATACCCCAAATGGAATACAGCAAATAGGCAATACCCAACACATACGCTGGTAATGGAATCGGGATGAACATAATGCCCAATTGCATATCAGGATTCAATAATATGGCCGCATAAAGTACTCCCATCACTGCACCACTGGCACCGACCGCACTATAAAAAGGCTCATCCTTATGAAAAATTAGTGCCAACAGGCTACCTGCAAGCAAACTGACCAAATAAATGATCAAAAATTTGATGGAACCAAACCAACCGATCACCACAGGCGCAAAAAAGTAAAGGGTAAACATGTTCAGGAACAAATGGGAAATATCCACGTGCAAAAAGCCCGAAGTCACCATTCGCTCACGCTGTCCCGCTTGTATGGCATTGATACTGAACTTGTATCTATCAAAGAATGCGTTGTTGTTGAATCCACGTAGTGAAACCAATACATTGGCGGCCATAATGGCAATGGTAGCGATGTGTAAATTGAGCATGTAACTATAGGTTTGGGTTCAAATATAGCTATATTTGCAGACAAGAATAGTCTATGCAGCTGGTAGTTTATATCCTTGTTTATCCTGTGCTCTGGTTGATGTCCAGACTCCCCTTTAAAATCATTTATTTTATTTCGGATGGTCTTTTTGTGCTTTTGTACCATATCATCGGCTACCGTAAAAAAGTAGTACGCAATAACTTGGCACTTGCCTTTCCTGAAAAGTCCGAAGAAGAACGTTTATTGATTGAGAAAAAGTTTTATGGCCATTTATGCGATATGTTTTTGGAAATGGCAAAAACATTGGGAATCACCAATAAACAAATGAAAAAAAGATACGTTTTCACGAATGTTGAAGTTTTTCAAAAATTGGAAAATGAAGGTAAAAATATCATGATAATGATGCCCCATTATGCTAGTTGGGAGTGGGTTTTTTCATTAAACTCCATGGTAAGATCAAAAGCATATGCCATATATCAACCCATTGAGAACAAATACTTTGATAAATTAGTTCGTGATATACGCAGCAAATATGGCACCACGCTCATTAAAACCTTTCAAAGCAGAAAAATTATCGCGGATGCCAAAGAAAGGAACGAATTAATTACTGTGGGAATCATTAGCGACCAATCCCCCATGTTGCAAAGAGCACGCCATTGGGCCAAATTTATGGATGTTCTGGTGCCAATACACGTTGGTGCAGAAGAACTTTGCAAAAGCCACGATATGATTCCTGTTTATTTGAAAGTCAATAAAGTAGGACGTGGATTTTACGAGGCCTCTTTTAAAATATTGGCCGAAAATCCCAATGAGGTAGAAAACTACAATATTTCTGAAGCGTTTATGCACGAAACGGAAAAAGCCATCCGAGAGGCTCCAGAATATTATTTCTGGACGCACAAACGCTGGAAGCATATGGGCAAAGCTCCAAAAGAGTTTCAACAAGAACCAGCAGAAGCAAATAACGCTTAAAGTCCCGCTACTTCTTTGATTTCACTTATGATTCTATCCGCCAAACCATCGGCTTCCTTCTGAGATTTAGCCTCGGTGTAAATTCGGATAATGGGCTCCGTATTTGATTTTCTCAGGTGCACCCAATTTTCTGGGAAGTCAATCTTTACTCCATCAATGGTCGACACCTCCTCATCTTTGTATTTGTGATGCATGGCTTCCAAAAGGGCATCCACATCCAAATCAGGGGTGAGCTCGATTTTCTTTTTGCTCATAAAGTAGCTTGGGTAGCTGGCACGTAGCTCGGCAACCGTCCCACCTCTTTCCGCCATAAGCATCAAGAATAAGGCAGTTCCCACCAATGCATCTCGACCATAATGGCTCTCTGGGTAAATGATTCCACCATTACCCTCACCGCCTATGATGGCATTGTTTTCCTTCATTTTGGTCACCACGTTCACCTCTCCAACCGCTGCAGCTTCATAAGTTCCGCCATGCTTTTCAGTAACATCCCGCAAAGCTCTGGAAGATGATAGATTGGAGACCGTATTTCCTTTGGTTTTTGACAACACATAATCAGCGCAGGCCACCAAAGTGTATTCCTCTCCGAACATTTGCCCATCGTTGCTGATAAATGCCAAACGGTCCACATCCGGGTCCACCACAATGCCAAAATCAGCCTTCTCTTCAACTACTTTTTTACAGATGTCGCCCAAATGTTCCTTTAAGGGCTCTGGATTGTGAGGAAAATGTCCCGTTGGGTCGCAATAGAGCTTTACCACTTCCACCCCCAATTCTTCAAGCAGCTTGGGAATGGCAATGCCCCCTGTGGAATTAACACCATCAACAACAACTTTAAAACCTGCTTTTTTAATGGTATCGGCATCTACCAAGGACAATTCCAACACTTCGTCAATATGGATGTCGATATAGGAATCATTTTTAATGATCTCCCCCAAATCATCCACCTCGGCAAACTCAAAACCTTCCTCTTCGGCCAAGGTCAGTATTTTCGCTCCTTGTTCGGCATCCAAAAACTCACCTTTTTCATTCAGCAGTTTTAATGCATTCCATTGTTTGGGATTATGACTGGCCGTTAGAATGATACCACCATCTGCTTTTTCCAAAGGAACCGCTATTTCTACGGTCGGTGTGGTAGAAAGTCCCAAATCAATCACATCGATTCCAAGACCAACCAAGGTAGAGACCACTAAATTTTGGATCATCTCTCCAGATAATCTAGCGTCACGTCCAATTACGACTTTCAAATCATCCGTACCGGAATACGATTTTAACCATGTGCCATAAGCCGCTGCAAATTTAACGGCATCAACAGGTGTTAAGTTGTCATTAGTTTGGCCTCCAATAGTGCCTCGTATTCCAGAAATTGATTTGATCAGTGTCATAATTGTTAAAAAGTTTTTGCAAATATAATGGGGCATATCCGATTCCATGTTTTGAATTTGTAAATTTCGACAGAAAAGAAATTTGCCCCGATGAACTTCTTAGCGCACATCTACCTATCTTTTGATGATAAGGAAATCACTTTAGGGAATTTCTTTGCCGATCATATTCGTGGAAATAAGTTCAAGCACTTTCCCGACAAAATCCAGAAAGGCATTCTTCTCCACAGAGAAATCGACACATTTACCGATGCACACCCCACGGCAAGACAAAGCAGCAAGCGTCTGCACAAAAACTACAGTCATTACAGTAGGGTAATTGTAGATATCTATTATGACCATTTTTTGGCCAAGAATTGGAGTGATTATTCTGATGTGCCTTTAGATGAATACGTTGAAAACTTCTATGATTTATTGGAGGACAACTATGATATACTTCCCATGCCCACCAAACGGATGATGCCCTATATGATTGCGGACAATTGGCTGCTCAATTACGCCAACTTAGCAGGAATTGACAGTGTACTCAATGGAATGAACCGAAGAACAAAAAACAAGTCCCGAATGAATTTTGCCATTTTGGATCTTGAAGAACACTATACAGAATTTGAAAATGAGTTCACCTCGTTTTTTGAAGAATTGATTACCTTTTCCAACCAAAAATTTATTTCTCTATGCGAAGACTAATACTTCTCCTTCCCCTAATCTTTTTTATCAATTGTACGCAGAAACCAGCTGAACCTACTGGGTTGGTAGCCGAAAAAGCCATGGTAGTCTCAGCACGGGAAGAAGCGTCCCAACTGGCGGTTGACATCATGAAAAAAGGCGGAAATGCCTTTGATGCCATGGTAGCAACGGAACTCTCCCTTGTAGTCGCCTATCCTTTTGCGGGAAGCGTGGGTGGAGGCGGATTCATGGTCTACCGCAAGAACAATGGTGAGGTCGGGGGAATCGATTATCGCGAAAAAGCTCCGTTAGCCGCGCATAAAAACATGTATTTGGATTCCTTGGGGAATGTAATCCCTGGATTGAGCACCTCTGGAGGTACTGCCGTTGGAGTGCCTGGAACGGTGGCGGGAGTGATTGAGGTCCATAAAAAATTCGGAAAGCTTCCCTTAAAAGAAATCATAGCGCCCATCATTGAACTGGCCAAAAAAGGCGTGGTGGTAACCGAAAAACAGGCGGCCAGACTGGAAAGTACCCGTGAACGTTTTATCGAGGCCAACGGTGATAGTACCAAATTTGCCCAACCTTTTGCGGCAGGGGACACCATTAAATATCCTGCTTATGCCAAAACGCTCCAGAAAATAATGGACGAAGGTCGTGATGGCTTCTACAAAGGCGAAGTGGCCCAAAAATTGGCTGCCTTTGTGCAGGAAAAAGGTGGTCTTATCACCGAAGAAGATTTGGAAAAGTACGAAGCCGTTTGGAGAGACCCCATAGTATTCAATTATAAGGATATCAAAGTGATTTCCATGAGCCCTCCAAGTAGCGGTGGTGTTACTATCAATCAAATATTCAAGATGATAGAACCCTATAACGTTTCCAAGTTTGAGCATAATTCGGCAAAAACCATACAACTGTTCACTGAAGCATCCCGAAGAGCCTATGCCGATAGAAACTTCTTTTTAGGAGACCCGGACTTTGTGGACATACCATACGATGTCCTTTTGAGTGATGATTACATTCAAGATAGAATGAGCAATTTTTCGTTTGATAAGGCAACCCTTTCTTCTGAAGTGAGCCATGGCGAGGTAGAAATTATCGAAAGTGACCAAACCACCCATTTCTCTATCGTAGATAGCGAAGGTAATGCCGTTTCGGTCACATCAACCTTAAATGGAGGGTACGGGTCCAAACTGTTCTGTGAAGAATTGGGCATCTTTCTGAACAATGAAATGGACGATTTCAGTGCCAAACCCGGTGTACCCAACATGTTTGGACTAATAGGTGCAGAAGCCAACAGTATTGCGCCCGAAAAACGAATGTTGAGCAGCATGACACCAACAATCGTGGAAAAAGATGGCAAACTGTATATGGTTGTTGGGACTCCTGGGGGTTCCACTATCATAACCGCGGTGGCACAGACCATTTTGAATGTTTATGAATTCAACTTGAGCATGCAAGAAGCTGTGAACGCACCAAGATTCCATCACCAATGGTTGCCCGATATGGTGATTTTTGAGCCGGAAGGGTTCTCGGAAGAGTTGATAGAAGAATTAAAATCAAAAGGGTATATCATCAATGAGGAGCGCACGCCCATTATCGGAAAAGTGGATGCCATTCGTGTGCTGCCCGATGGAAAACTGGAAGGCGGAGCCGATAAGCGCGGTGACGATGCCGCTGTTGGATATTAATACTATTCACTTTGGATGAAATTTGATATTGTAGTTTTGACGGACCACCGCTATGTGGCACCCAAAACAAGGACACCTTATATTGAAAATGTACTGCAAGAGGACCATTTGGTTTTGGAAGCTATGGAGAAGCAAGGCCTTAAAGTAGTGCGCAAAGCTTGGGACGACCCCGATTTTGATTGGTCTACTACCCAATATGCTCTCTTCAGAACCACATGGGATTACTTTGATCGATACCCCGAGTTTTCCGAATGGCTGGAAAAAACTTCAAAGCGGACAAGGTTCATCAATTCCAAGGAACTCATTTATTGGAATATTGACAAACACTATTTGCAAGATTTATCAAAAGCTGGGGTAACTATTCCAAAAACAGTTTTTGTAGAGAAAGGTTCCACCACAACATTGTTGGAGTCCATCATAAAAGCAAAATCGGAACATGGTTTTATTGCCGACACTTACATTTTAAAACCATGTGTATCTGGAGCTGCCCGTCATACCTACAAAATAGCAGAGGATGGGGTCACTGATTACGAGTCCATCTTTCAAGAATTGGTGAAAAATGAGGCCATGATGCTCCAAGAATTTCAGTACAATATTGTTTCTGAAGGGGAAATCTCCATGATGGTTTTCAATGGAGAGTTTACCCATGCCGTTTTGAAAATTGCCAAACCCGGTGATTTTAGGGTACAGGATGATTTTGGGGGAAGTGTTCACAAGTACAATCCAAATGCCGAACAGATTGCATTCGCCAAATGTGTGGTCGAGGCTGCACCGGAGCTGCCACTGTATGCCAGAGTAGATATTTTTAGGGACAATAATGGTAGCTGGGCCCTGGCCGAACTAGAAATTTTTGAACCGGAACTATGGTTTCGCCTCAACCCCGTAGCAGCAAATGTTCTGGCAAAAGAAATCAAGGAAACCCTCGCCTTCGATTGAAACCAAATGGGATTGATATATATTTTTATCTTTAAATAAACTTTTAGAAATGAAAAACCTAGCCGTTATTCTATTGAGCATATCCCTTGGTTGTTCTGCCCAACAAAACACGACGGAAGACTTGGTGGCCAACGAAGATGCCTTTTTTGACTATGTGGATAAAAGTACAGAGATAGAGGTACTTGCTGAAGGATTTAAATGGTCGGAGGGTCCTGTTTGGGTAAGGGAGGGTGGTTTCCTCCTGTTTTCCGATGCTCCACAGAACACCATTTTTAAATGGAAGGACGGCGAAGGTATCTCTGTTTTTTTAGAGCCATCGGGGTATACCGGTATTTTACCGTATAGCCGTGAACCTGGCAGTAACGGGTTAATAATAAATAAGGATGGTGAATTGGTAGCTTGCGAACATGGAGACCGTAGAATATCCCGGATGCCTTTGTCCCAAGGAGGAAAAGTGACCGTAGCGGATACGTGGCAGGGCAAACGATTCAATAGTCCCAATGATATTGTGCAAGCATCAAATGGCACCTATTATTTTACCGACCCGCCCTATGGCCTACCTGAACAAGAAAATTCAGCTTCGCGGGAAATTGAAGCTTTCGGGGTTTATAAAATCGATTCAAACGGAAAGGTAGATATGGTCGTCAGCAATCTTAAAAGACCCAATGGGGTAGCTCTGTCCCCAGATGAAAAAATACTGTACGTAAACCAATCGGATTCCAAAGCTCCCTACATTATGGCATACAAAATCCAACAGGATGGGTCTTTGGACGAAGGCCGGATATTCTTTGATGCCTCTTCGTTACAAGAATCTGGCTTAAAAGGTTCTTTGGACGGCCTTAAAGTGGCACAGGATGGCACCCTTTTCTCAACAGGGCCAGGAGGAGTGTTGGTCATAACCCCTAAAGGAAAACTTTTGGGCCGCATAGCAACCGGACAACCTACGGCCAACTGCGCTTGGGGAGAAGATGGGTCGGTTCTGTATATGACCGCGAACAATTATCTGATGAAAATTCAGACCAAAACCAAGGGGACAGGTTTCTAAGGTCGGGTTATTTGGCAATCTGCTTTTTCAGCTCCTCCATCGATTCCTGAAGCTGTCTGAGCAAACCTGTTTCGGTAGTGGCATCCACATTAAAGGTGAGTTTACTGCTCACCTCCCAAATTTCCTGAATTTGAAACGGTTTGATTTCGTAGGGTGGATAGGTTTCGTTCAAAGAGACCAAAGTAATGTTATTGGAATTCGGCTTTCGTTCTATTTTCTTCACCATTACCGAATCCTGAAGCACCACAACATACATTTTATTCGGGCTGACATGATCTATATGCTCAATGGCTCGTGCCAACACCCAATCGTTTGGTCTTAAATTGGGCAACATACTGTCACCTTCCACCTGAAATCCTCGATAGGTCGCATTTCTAAATTCCGGAATGGGCATGTCAAAAGCAGGTAATTGGCTGTACCAACTCGTATCCGAAATATTCTGTGGGTAACCAGCGGCCGCCTTGGCATTCACCATCACCATGTTGTCGTTATCGGAATTGTCCACGGTCACCACCTTAGGGATGACACTGGTTTTGGAGGTGTCCAAATGTTTTTGGTCGCTTTCCCCGAACAACCATAACGGATTTATTTTGAATCGTTTCAAAAGTTCCGCCACCACTTTTCCAGAAAGTTTGGTCCTCCCCCGCTCTATATCGGCCGTAGTGTTCTTCACACCCAATAATTTGGCAAAATCGGTTTGTGTATATCCCAGTTCCCTACGGATATCGGTAAATCTTTTAAGGGTTATTTCATTTTCCATCTTCATGTTGATAAAGTCAGGACGAGTAAGCTCGTATTGACTATACTTTCTCAAATATAAGTATTTTGGAATATTTCCAAAAACTTTTATGGATTATTTCCATTGTTTGGATTATTTCCATATATTTGATTGGAATATTTCCAAGTTATGAATTTTGATAGGATACGCGAAAAACTGAACATATTGGCCGATGCCGCCAAGTATGATGTCTCATGTGCCAGCAGCGGCAGTGACCGGACCAATAAAAACAAAGGTCTTGGAAATGCCTCCAAAATGGGTATTTGCCATAGTTATACCCCGGATGGACGATGTGTATCCCTATTGAAAATTTTGTTGACCAACCATTGCATTTTTGATTGCGCCTACTGCGTTACCCGAAAAAGCAACGACGTGCCCAGAGCAGCCTTCAAGGTCCAAGAGGTGGTTGACCTTACCATCAATTTTTACCGTAGAAACTATATCGAAGGGCTCTTTTTGAGCTCAGGAATATTCAAGAGTCCCGACCACACCATGGAGCGTTTGGTGGCCGTGGCCAAAAAGTTGCGGGAAGAGGAAAATTTCAACGGTTACATCCATTTAAAGTCGATTCCTGGTGCAAGCGATGAATTGATGTACGAAGCAGGTCTTTACGCAGACCGACTTTCAGTTAATATCGAGGTCCCCACTATCTCCGGACTTAAATTATTGGCCCCGGATAAAAAGCATGAAGACTTTACCAAACCCATGGAAAAAGTGAAAAATGAAATTGTACGCTATCAATCCGAACGGAAAATCATAAAGAACACGCCCAAATACGCTCCCTCGGGCCAAAGTACACAAATGATCGTGGGCGCTTCAGGCGAATCGGATAAGGATATTATGTATTCCGCCACCTATTATTATAAAACGTACAACATGAAACGTGTGTATTATTCCGGATATGTGCCCGTTACCCACGATTCGCGTTTGCCCGCCATTGGCTCCCAAGTGCCCATGCTACGGGAAAACCGTTTGTATCAGACGGATTGGCTATTGCGTTTTTATGGTTTTTCCATTGGGGAACTATTGAACAAGCAACATCCCAATTTGGATATGGATGTAGATCCAAAACTTTCGTGGGCCTTGCGCAACCTACATCATTTTCCTGTGGACATAAACAAAGCCGATAAGCGGCTATTGGCCAGAATACCCGGCATAGGAATGCAATCCGTGGATAAAATAATGAAGGCCAGAAAATTTAGAAAATTGAACTGGGACCACCTCAAGAAAATCGGGGTAGCCCTCAACCGTGCCCAATATTTTGTGGTTTGCGATTCCAACCAATGGGAGCGTCGCGATTTGGACGCGGAGAGAATTAAAGGCATGATCTTGCAGAATTCCTACGGAAAGTTTCGAGATCAGTACAGTACACAATTGTCATTGTTCAATTAGGAATAGGCAATTGACAAGTAAGTCATTTCGACCGAAGGGGGGAGAAATTTAGATTTCTCAGTCGTAAACTTCTTCGAAATGACATTAAAGAAACTAAAAAGCAAACACTATGAATGCTTCAACAACCTTAGTCTACGACGGCAGTTTTAATGGGTTCTTGACCGCCGTCTTCGTCGCTTTTGATGAAAAGATCAATGTGGCCGACATTCAAAAGAACAATCAATCGCAAAACGGATTGTTTTCCGAAACCGAAACCGTTTTTACCCATGTGGACAAAGCCAAACGGGTATGGAACGGTATCCGCAACAAGAGTCACAACGCTATTTCCAATGTGTATTTTGCTTTTTTGAGCGAAACCGAAGGGGTTGAAATGATGCTCTACAACTACATTCAAAAATTGATGGGTGCCAAAAGCGGTAAGTATTTGGATTATTCGGACAGCACGGTGCTCTTTATTGCGCAACTGGCAAGAAAAGTAGGCCGCGAAAAGCATCGCATGGAGGCTTTTGTTCGGTTCCAGTTGACGAAGGACAATATTTACTTTGCCAACATTGAACCCGATTTTGATGTGTTACCGCTTATCTCGAAGCATTTTCGTGACCGCTACGCCGACCAAAAATGGTTGATCTATGAAGTTAAACGAAAATATGGCATCTATTATGACCTGGACCATGTTGAGATGGTATCCTTGAACTTAAAGGACATCCATCACAACAAAACTGTGAAAAGTGATGCCTTTGCCACCGAAGAATACGAATACCAGACCCTTTGGAACGATTATTTTAAAAGCACCAATATTGCCTCGCGCATCAACCCCAAATTACATACGCAACACGTACCCAAACGCTATTGGAAGTATTTGAGCGAGAAGAAAGAGGCGGTTTAAACAATTCAAAACTAAAGCAAATTAAGTCGATATAATAAATAAACTAGTCCAAAAGAAATTATACAGAAAGAAGCAATACCAACAATAACATTCATGATATGTTGTTCGAACATACTATAGTTTCCCTGTTTTTTCTTCGAACCTGATAAGTATTTCAAGGATTTTTCTTTGCCTAAAATTTTAAAAAAATAAAATCTTGTTCGCTTACCCAAAAAATCAATGATAAGACCTTGTAAAATTATTTCGATGATAAAATTCATTTACTCTTCTCCCCAACAAAATGGTCACTTTTGGTCTTGAACAGCACATTAAAACTGGTCAAACTGCCATAAATGCGGGTAATGTATTGTTGTAGGTCCACTTTTTCTTGGTCGTCCAAGTTTTTACTGCTGTTTATCTTTTGCTCCATTACACGGATACGGTCGCGCACCATCACAATTTTATGGAAAAAGGTTTCAATGGGCATTTCCTTGTTGGCTGTGCCATCATCAGGTTCCAAGATCAATTTGCCGCCTTTCCATTTATCGGCCATGGCCACTTTTTCGTGGGTATCGCTCCATTTTTCCAGTATTTTGACCAGAGAACGTTCCACATCAAAAAAACTGACACTGTCCACTTCGTCCTCCACACATTCGATCACTTCAAAGTCAGCGTCCAAATCAATGGTTTCCAGTCCATTTTCCAAAAAGGTCACCCAATAGTGTTTGGAGGATACGTTGGTTACCACCCCTTTACCATACTCCGGGTGGTCAATTCTTGAGCCAATACCCAATACTTTCATGTTTATGACTTTTTCTATTTCCAAATTTAGAATTTTTGGTCATTTCCCCTAACTTCGTGCTTGGTTTTATAAACCAAAATACATGGAACCACAAAAAATTAGAGCAAAACTCGGAGAGTTGGCCTCTACATCAATCAGTGGCAACGACATCAGTTCTTCTTGTCTTTACGTATCTGCATTGGCGGTGTTGCACGCAGGCCAATATGCTTGGATTTCTTTATTGATCGTTGGTGCGGTCCTCTTTTTGTTTCGGAAAATTTATGGCGAAGTGGTCGGCGCCCTTCCTATGAACGGTGGGGCCTACAACGCCTTGCTCAATACCACCAATAAGGGCATGGCCTCCTTGGCAGCATCCCTTACCTTGCTCTCCTATATGGCAACCGCGGTTATTTCTGCCAATGAAGCAATGGCCTATTTAAAAAATATTGTGCCCCAACTGCCCGTTATTTTGGCCACAATAGGTCTATTGGCCATATTTATGGGGTTGGTCATCATTGGAATCGGGGAATCGTCCAAAGTGGCAATCGCCATTTTCATCTTCCATCTATCATCATTGATATTGCTGTCCTCTTTTGCGGGTTTCTATCTGTTTGAACACGGATGGGATGTTTTTGCGAGCAACAACGCTTTGCCCGTAAAGCACGGTGCACTGCCCATGGCCTTATTCTTTGGTTTTTCTGCCGCAATGTTGGGCATCAGCGGATTTGAAAGTTCGGCCAACTTTGTTGAGGAGCAGGAAAAGGGTGTGTTTCCAAAAACATTGCGCAATATGTGGGTGGTGGTCACTATTTTCAACCCGTTGATTGCATTTTTGGCATTGGCCGTTTTGCCCATTTCAGAAATAGAGTTAAATAGTGAGGCGTTGCTCTCCATTATGGGCAACCAAGTAAGTGGTTCTTGGCTATCTTTCTTGGTTTCCTTGGATGCCGTATTGGTTTTAAGCGGTGCTGTGCTCACCTCCTTTGTTGGGGTTTCCGGTCTTGTGGAACGCATCACCCTGGATAGGATCTTACCTCCTTTTCTTTTAAAGAGAAATAAAAATGGCAGTACGTATCGCATAGCCATTGTATTTTTTATTCTATGCGTCTCCATACTATTGATTACTGAAGGTAATCTGGAAGCCTTGGCCGGAGTCTACACCATTGCTTTTTTGTCCGTGATGGCACTTTTTGGCATAGGCAATATTCTGTTGAAGGTCCGACGAAAAAATCTCCCGCGTCCAGAACGTTCGGGGTGGTTGTCCTTGATGATTGCCATTTTGGCGGTAATCATAGCTTTGGTAGGTAACATCATCCTAAACCCGGATTATCTTGCGGTTTTCATGGAGTATTTTATTCCTACAATAGCCTTGGTTCTGGTCATGCTCAATAGGACCGCTTTGCTCAAACTGTTGTTGAAATTGATTCGGTATTTCTTAGACCCCATCAATCGTTTTCTTATCAGATCTTACAAAGGAATCAACCGGGTAATCGACAAGATCAACGATCAGGAATTTGTGTATTTCACCAAAAAAGATGACGTTGCGGCACTTAATAAGGTGTTGCTCTACATCCGGAACAATGAGCATACCCGAAAACTGAAAATTGTGTCCGTATTTCCAGAGGGAGAAAAAGCTACGGATAGTTTTGTGTCCGATTTGGATGTATTGGATCGAGAATACCCCGAGATAAAGATTGAGTACATTCAATTGAAAGGTGAGTTTACACCGGAATTGATCAGGGAACTCTCGGAAAGATGGAAAATCCCCATCAATTTTATGTTCATTGGAAGTCCCAGTGAGAAATTTCCATACCCCTTGCAGGAGCTCGGGGGGGTTAGGCTGATTATTTGATTTAAATCCTGATTGTTGTCGTACCTTTCACTAAAAAGAGTGACTTTGGGCCACTTCGTTTTTACGGTTCAAATCGCTACATTTGAGGTTTGCTATGATTTATGATCAATTACGAAGAAAATATTGAGGTAAGGGGCGCCAGGGTCCATAACCTGAAAAATATCGATGTTACCATTCCCCGCGAAAAACTTGTTGTAATCACAGGTCTTTCCGGCAGTGGTAAGTCTTCCTTGGCATTCGACACCATTTATGCCGAAGGACAACGGCGGTACATAGAAACGTTCTCGGCCTACGCCCGACAATTCTTGGGCGGACTGGAACGTCCCGATGTAGATAAAATAGATGGCCTCTCCCCTGTCATCGCCATTGAACAAAAAACAACTTCGAAGTCTCCAAGATCAACAGTTGGCACCATTACCGAGGTGTACGACTTTTTACGGCTTTTATTTGCCCGCGCGGGAGATGCCTACAGTTACAATACGGGCGAAAAAATGGTGAGTTATGGTGATGACCAGATCAAGAATCTCATCATTGAGTCTTACAAGGACAAAAAGATAAACGTACTGGCCCCCGTGATCAAATCCAGAAAAGGACATTATCGTGAACTTTTTGAGCATATTGCAAAGCAAGGTTTTGTAAAGGTTCGAGTGGATGGTGAGATTACGGACATTACCAAGGGGATGAAAGTGGACCGCTATAAAACACACGATATTGAAATTGTGATTGATCGCTTGAAGGTGGGCGATAGTGAAGACTTCCATAAACGGCTGGCTGAAACCATCAATACGGCCATGTACAGCGGAGACAATGTGCTCATGGTGCTGGAAGAGGGCGAAAAGGAGCCCCGTTATTTCAGTAGGGACCTTATGTGTCCTTCCACCGGAATCTCTTACCCCAGTCCTGAACCCAACACATTTTCCTTTAATTCCCCAAAAGGAATGTGCCCAGAATGCAGCGGACTGGGCCATGTTTTTGAGGTGAACAAGGATAAAATCATCCCAAATAAAAAGATATCCATAAAATCCGGGGGGTTGGCCCCACTGGGCGAATACAAAAAATCGTGGGCCTTCAAACAGCTGGAAACCATCGCCCAGCGCTACAATTTTGACCTTACGGACGCCATTGAAAAGATCCCTGAAGAGGCCATGAACGTTATTTTGAACGGGGGCAAAGAAAGTTTTGAGGTGGACTCCAAAAGTTTGGGCGTCAAAAGGCAATATAAAATTGATTATGAGGGAATTTCCAACTTTATCAAAACGCAGTATGAAGAAGCTAATTCCACTTCCATAAAACGATGGGCCAAGGATTATATGGACAAAATAAAATGTCCCAGTTGCGAAGGATCTCGATTACGGAAAGAATCACTGTACTTTAAAGTCGATGGCAAAAACATAGCCGAATTGGCCCAGATGGATATCGCCGAGCTGGCTACATTTTTTCAGCATTTGGAAGACAATCTGGAGGGGAACCAGAAAAAAATTGCAGAAGAGATCATTAAGGAAATCAAAGCCCGTGTTGGATTTTTATTGGATGTAGGGCTCGATTACCTCTCCTTGAACCGGAGTTCCAAATCGCTGTCCGGTGGAGAGGCACAACGTATACGATTGGCCACACAGATCGGTTCCCAATTGGTAGGGGTGCTCTATATTTTGGACGAACCCAGTATCGGATTGCACCAAAGGGACAATGAGCGTTTGATTCACTCCCTGGAAGCGCTGAGGGATATTGGGAATTCAGTGATCGTAGTGGAACACGATCGTGATATGATCGAATGTGCGGACCACGTTATCGATATTGGTCCCAAAGCTGGAAAGCACGGAGGTGAAATCATTTCCGAAGGAAGTCCAAAAGAACTGATCGGCCAGCATACCCTGACCGCTCAATACATCACCGGAGAGCTTGAAATCCCGATTCCAGAAAAACGACGCAAGGGAACGGGTAAAAAAATCACCCTTTCCGGATGCACCGGTAATAACCTGAAAAATGTGAGCGTAGAGTTCCCTTTGGGAAAACTGATTGGGGTCACCGGAGTTTCTGGCAGTGGTAAGTCCACGTTGGTGAACGAGACCCTCTACCCTATTATGAACGCACATTACTTTAATGGGGTCAAAAAACCAATGCCCTATAAAAAAGTGGCCGGATTGGAACATATCGACAAGGTCATTGACATTAACCAATCCCCGATAGGACGTACTCCAAGGTCGAATCCGGCAACGTACACAGGGGTTTTTGGTGAAATACGTTCGTTGTTCTCCAAAACTACCGAAGCCACCATTCGCGGCTACAAGCCGGGAAGGTTCAGTTTTAACGTAGCCGGTGGACGATGTGAAACTTGCCAAGGTGGAGGACTCAAGGTTATAGAAATGAACTTTTTGCCTGATGTTTATGTGGAATGTGAGACCTGCAATGGAAAAAGGTTCAATAGGGAAACATTGGAAATAAGGTACAAAGGGAAATCCATTGCCGATGTGCTGGAAATGACCATCAATGAAGCTGTGGATTTCTTTGAGAACATTCCAAAGATCCATCGTAAGCTAAAGACAATAAAAGACGTAGGATTAGGTTATATATCATTAGGGCAGCAATCCACCACCCTCTCTGGTGGAGAGGCCCAAAGAGTAAAACTGGCAACGGAACTCTCCAAAAGAGATACCGGAAACACGTTTTACATCCTCGACGAACCGACCACAGGCCTACATTTTGAAGATATCCGAGTACTTATGGAAGTACTGGACCGCTTGGTGGACAAGGGCAACACCATTTTGGTGATAGAGCACAACATGGACGTGATCAAAATGATGGACCATATCATAGACATTGGTTATGAAGGTGGCAGGGGCGGTGGAATGGTTGTTGCAACGGGTACCCCGGAAGAAGTGGCAAAAGATAAAAAAAGTTATACCGCGAAGTTCTTGAAAAAAGAACTGGACAACACAAAACAAAAATTGCAAGGGCAGTTTAAAACATTGAAAAAGTATGCAAATGCGTAAAGAACAACATTCCAAAGGCTGGAATGAGATCAAGACAAACGATTCATGGGCCATTTTTAAAATAATGGGCGAGTTTGTCAATGGGTTTGAAAAAATGAGCGTTATAGGACCCTGTGTCTCCATTTTTGGATCGGCCAGGGTGCGCGAGGGCCATCCCTACTACGATTTGGCCGTGAAAATATCAAAAAAGATAGCCGAGGCAGGTTACGGAGTTATCACGGGAGGTGGACCTGGTATCATGGAAGCAGGGAACAAAGGTGCGAACCTTGCCGGTGGTACTTCCGTAGGGCTCAATATAGACCTTCCCTTTGAGCAACATGATAATCCGTATATCGATGATGACAAAAGCCTTGATTTTGACTACTTTTTTGTTCGGAAGGTAATGTTCGTAAAGTATTCACAGGGGTTTGTGGTGATGCCGGGAGGTTTTGGCACTTTGGACGAGTTCTTCGAGGCCCTCACCCTGATCCAAACACATAAAATCCACACCTTCCCTATTATATTGGTGGGAACTGAATTCTGGAAAGGCTTGATTGATTGGATCAAGAACACATTGGTAAATGAGGGAAATATAGGCCCAAAAGACATGGACCTTATCAAACTAGTGGACACCGAGGATGAAGTGGTCGAAATTATAGATGCATTCTATAAGGGCCGCACCCTTAGTCCAAACTTTTAATCTGTCTGCATTGCGTAACCATAGGTTTTTATTCAAAATCTTGATGCTTATCATAGTGGCCTGTCCCAAACTTTGGGGCCAGCACCAAAATGATATTGTGGCCACTTTGGACGGGCCCACCAATCAAATCCGCATACGTCAACATTTTACCTATGTGAACCAATCCAATAAAGGGCTTTCCACTTTGTACTTTAACGATTGGAACCACGCCTACTCCAACAAGAACACTGCACTGGCCAAAAGGTTTGCAGAAGAATTCAATCGAAGCCTGCATTTGGCGAAGGACCGGGAAAGGGGTAAAACCACCATAAAAACCATTGTGGACAACAACTACACCGGACTGGATTGGAAACGAAAGGACAATAGTGACTTTATTGAGGTAAACCTGAACGAAGTTCTTAAGCCCGGTGCATCCATTCAATTGTTTTTCACTTACACCATAAAACTCCCGGACGCTAAGTTTACCGGTTATGGACACACGGACAGCAACGGGTACAACCTGAAAGATTGGTATTTGACTCCTGCAGTGTACGATGGGGAATGGAAGTTGTACAACAACAAGAACCTTGATGACATGTACACCGATGTCGCGGACACAAGAATCAATTTTACGTACCCTGACGGACTGTTTTTGGCATCAAACTATCGGGCATCCAGCGTATCGAACTTTCCGGGCGGACAACATGTCCAGCTCATTGGTCAAAAAAGAAAAAATTGCGAGATCATTCTTTCTATTGATGAAAAGTTCACGAAGCATGTCACCAGCTACCTGACCATCACCACCGATATCGAATCAAATAAATATGAGGAAATAGCCCAGGGCATCTCCATCAACAAAATAGCCCAGTTCCTTAATGAAAATTTAGGGGAATACCCCCACGGAAACCTCTTGGTCAGTGAATTTGATTACAACCGCTCCCCGCTTTATGGGTTAAGTCAGCTTCCATCCTTTATCCGGCCTTATGAAGAGCAGTTTCAGTTTGAGATGAAGTTTTTGAAAACGGCCATCAGAAATTACCTAAGGGAATCTCTATATCTGGATCCAAGAAAAGAACGCTGGGTGAACGATGCCATCGGGTACTACTTGATGATAAAATATGTGGAAGACCATTATCCCGATCAAAAACTGGCCGGAAAACTTTCAAAAATCTGGGGAATCAAGAACTTTCACCTTGCGCAGATGCATTTTAATGAGCAGTATACCCTGTTCAGTATGTTGTCCGCCCGTAAAAATATCGATCAAGCGCTCACCACCTCCAACGATTCCCTGATCAAGTTCAACGAAAAGATTGCCAACGGCTACAAAGCCGGACTCGGCATGTCGTACCTATCAGCTTATTTGGGAGAAAAGAAAATTGACAGTACCGTTCTGGATTTTTATAAAAATTATAGGCAGAAACAGGACGTTTCCGCTTCCGACTTCAGAAAAACGATAGAAAAATATGCTGACAAGGATGTAGATTGGTTTTTTGAGGAGTATGTGGCCACGGACAAGAAAATAGATTTCAAGATCAAGAGAATCGAAAAAACGGATGACTCCATCACTTTCGTCCTAAAAAATAAAAGGGGCACCAACGTACCCATTTCGGTTTTTGGGCTTGCAAATGATTCCGTTGTATCCCATTATTGGTTTTCTGATATAGACACGACCAAGAAAATTACCATTCCCCGTAAAAGTGAAGATCGTCTGGTGCTCAATTACGACCAAAAAATTCCGGAATTCAACCAACGGGATAACTGGAAAACATTGAATGGTTGGTTGTCTAGCAACAAAAAATTAAAGTTCCAGTTCTTCAAGGACACCGAAGACCCTTATTATAACCAAGTATTTTACGTTCCCATCGCCAATTTTAACCTGTATGATGGTATAACCCCGGGATTGAGACTGTACAACAAAACCTTTTTGGAAAGACAGTTTCAGTACGATATATCGCCGACCTATTCCTTTTTGGAAAAAACACTCGTGGGAAAAGTGGGTTTCAGGTATCGCAAATACCATCAAAAAACGGGATTGTACGTGACCAATTATTCGTTTTCCGCATCCTCTTCCCATTTTCAGAAAAACTCAAGGTTTTCCACATTGACCCCTGCGGTAAGCTTTGGATGGCGCCCCAATGACCTGCTTTCCAACAGAAGGCAATCCCTGCTTTTGCGCTATCGAAGCGTTTTCCGGAACATCGATGATGGTTTGGAGGGACAATTGGACACCGATCCCGATTATGGTGTTATGAACGTAAGGTTTACAGATGTGGACAACAATATATTGAACTATTCCTCTTGGTCCGTGGATGCACAACATTCCAGTGAATTCACCAAACTTGCCTTTGAACTGGAGTATCGAAAACTGTTCCAGAGCAACCGTCAATTGAACCTCCGTTTCTATGCCGGCAAGTTTTTAAGAAACGATACCCAATCGGATTTTTTCAGCTTTGCGTTGGATAGACCCACGGATTATATGTTCGACCTTGCCTATTTGGGAAGATCGGAAAGCTCCGGGCTTTATAGCCAGCAGGTGATCATAGCCGAGGGCGGATTCAAGTCAAAACTCGAAAACCCATTTGCCAACGACTGGATTGCCACCACCAATGCCAGTACCAACATCTGGAGATGGATAGAGGCCTATGGTGATCTAGGGTTTTTGAGAAGTAAAGGGGACGATGCTCGTTTTGTTTATGATTCAGGCATCCGTTTAAATTTAGTGACCGATTATTTTGAGCTTTACTTTCCCGTATATTCCAACAGGGGGTGGGAAATTGGGCAAGATGATTACGGTCAGCGCATCAGATTCATTGTTACCATTAGCCCTAGAACCTTGGTTGGTTTGTTCACTCGAAAATGGTTTTGATTATATAATTGATAATTTAATAGGTTTAAAAACAGTTTAATTTCAATTTAATTCACTTATAATCTTATTTTATTGAATTATTGACAGTTTATTAACGTGATTTGACATTGCATTTTTGAACGATTTTTAGTAATTTCGCAGAAATCTATGATAATCCATGAAACCTGATCCTAGTACAAGTAACGATATTTCTTTTGATGATTTTAGATCACAGATTCTTCAAGATTATGAAACTGCCGTTACCAGTAGGGAATGTAGTGTAATGGGACGACGGGAGGTGCTCTCCGGAAAGGCCAAATTTGGAATTTTTGGTGATGGAAAGGAGCTTCCACAATTGGCCATGGCCAGAGCCTTTCAAGATGGTGATTTTCGAAGTGGTTACTACCGCGACCAAACTTTTATGATGGCCTTGGGTTATCTAAGCCCAAAAGCATTTTTCCACGGACTTTATGCCACTACAGATTTGGAAAAGGAACCCATGAGCGCTGGACGACAAATGGGGGGACATTTTGTAACCCATAGTCTTAACGAAGATGGTACATGGAAAAACCTTACCGAACAGAAGAACAGTAGTGCCGATATTTCATGTACGGCGGGCCAAATGCCGCGTTTGCTCGGTTTGGCGCAGGCATCCAAAATATACCGACATGTAGAGGGCATCGACCAGACCAACTTCTCCAAAAACGGGAACGAAGTTGCTTGGGGCACCATTGGAAATGCAAGTACAAGCGAGGGACATTTTTTTGAGACATTGAACGCCGCTGGGGTAATGCAAGTGCCCATGGTGATATGTATTTGGGATGATGAATACGGAATTTCGGTTCCTTCCGAATACCACACCACCAAAGGTGATATCTCCGAAGCATTGAGCGGTCTGCAACGCAACGATGATCATGATGGTTTTGAGATTTTGAAAGTCCAAGGATGGGACTATACCGCCTTGATTCATGCCTTTGAAAATGCATCGGACATTGCCCGTGAAGGTCACGTACCCGTAATTATACATGTTACCGAGCTTACGCAGCCCCAGGGGCATTCCACCTCTGGGTCGCATGAAAGGTACAAGTCACCCGAACGTTTGCAATGGGAAAAGGATAACGATTGTAACAAACGGTTCAGAGAATGGATACTCGAAAATGGAATAAGCACGGAGGAGGAGCTCAAAAAAGTGGAGCGAGAAATAAAACACAAGGTCCGTTCCGCCAAAAAAGAGGCATGGTCAGAGTTTTTAAAGCCTCAATTGGCAGCGAAAAAAGAATTGGTCCAATTACTTGAAAATGCTGCCGATAAAAGTCCGAACCGGGTTTTCATCAACAAACTAAAAAACGACCTGATTGCCATTGAGGAGCCTTTAAAAAAAGATTTGGCATCCAAATCCAGGAATGCATTGCGCTATCTCCTTGGGGAATCTACTCCGGAGAAACAGCGACTGCAACAATGGATCGATAATTTTTTGGCCAGCAATGAGCCGCAGTACAGCTCGCATCTTTACAACGAACTTGGCAACAAGGCCACCAAAGTAAAACAAGTACTGCCCTCTTATCCCAACAATCCAGAAGAAGTGGATGGTAGAATCATTCTAAGGGACAATTTTGACACCTTGTTCAACAAATACCCTGAAGCCTTGATTTTTGGTGAGGACACCGGGAATATTGGTGATGTCAACCAAGGGCTGGAGGGACTTCAAAAAAAATATGGGGATTTACGGATTGCAGATACAGGAATACGCGAAACCTCTATCATTGGCCAAGGAATTGGAATGGCATTGCGAGGATTGCGCCCCATTGCGGAAATACAATATTTGGATTACATCCTATACGCAATCCAAACGTTGAGCGATGATTTGGCGACCCTAATGTACAGGACAGTGGGAAAACAAAAGGCCCCGCTTATTGTCCGTACCAGAGGACACCGCTTGGAAGGTATCTGGCACTCAGGTTCGCCCATGGGCGGATTGATCCATTTATTAAGGGGAATGTACATACTTGCACCTAGGAACATGACACAGGCCGCAGGGTTCTACAACACCCTCATGAAAAGTGATGAACCCGCACTTATCATTGAAAGCCTAAACGGCTATCGTCTAAAAGAAAAGAAACCTTCCAATTTGGGTGAGTTCTGCACACCCATTGGTAAGGTAGAGACCATAAAGGAAGGAACCGATATAACACTACTTTCTTATGGGTCTACCCTTAGAATCGTGGAAAAAGTGGCACAAGATCTATTGGAAGTGGGTATAGATGCGGAGGTGATAGATGCACAGACCCTACTACCTTTCGATTTGGACCATGATGTGGTGAAAAGTCTGCAAAAGACCAACCGATTCTTGGTGATTGATGAAGATGTACCCGGTGGATGCTCTGCCTATTTATTGCAAGAAGTGGTTGAAAAACAAGGTGGCTACAAATATTTGGACAGTGCTCCGCAAACCTTGTCGGCAAAAGCGCATCGTCCGGCCTATGCTTCGGATGGCGATTATTTCTCCAAACCCAATGCAGAAGATATTTTTGAAAAAATTTATCAGATCATGCACGAATCCGACCCAAAATCCTATCCCTCTTTAAGATAATATTTTACGGTTGGTAGATTCAAAAAATGCTTTTCGTTGATTATTATTGTATTTTTAAAAACTTAATTTATACTTTCACTTGGATTAAAATTCCCCGTAGATGAAAAACAATACATTGATACATTTAGGACTTGCATTATTAAGGGTTGTACCCTCGGCATTTATGCTTACCCATGGTTACCCAAAACTTATGAACCTGATCAACGGAAATACGGAATTCGCCAACCCGTTTGGTATTGGACAGGCTCCGACATTATTTTTGGCCGTAATCGGGGAGTTCATTTGCCCGCTCCTAATCATCATTGGTTTTAAAACGCGATGGGCGGCCATACCTACAGCCATTACTATGTTCGTAGCCGCATTTATGATCCACGGTGCTGATCCGTTCGGAAGAAAAGAATTGGCATTGTTATACCTTACCGTTTTCGTGGTCATCATGCTACTGGGCCCCGGTAAGTATAGTGTAGATAAAAAATAAACTAAATTATTTCCGAGAGCAGTTCTTTGAGCAAGTCGCTTTGGTCCATATTGTTGGCGCCCACCCCTTTGCTTTTAAGATCTAAGGTCCGTAAGCTGGAAATTACTCCGCTCACCCGCTTCATTGGGTAGTTTTTTGCGGCCACCACATACTCGTTGACAAAATACGGGCTCACACCCAATACTTTTGCAACATTGCCTGGAGAATGGTCTTTAAGGCCATGATATTGTAATAATTGGGTGAAAAAGGTATTCAACAAGGTTATGGTTACCACAAAGGGGTTGTCCTTCGGATTCTGTGCAAAATAATCCACTATTTGCGATGCTTTTTTTACGTTGCGCTCCCCTATTGCCTTTTTCAGCTCAAAATTGTTGTAATCCTTGCTGATTCCAATATGTTCCTCGATAAGGTCGGGCGTAATTTCAGTTTCCCTGGGTATTACCAAGGTCAATTTATCAAGTTCGTTACTGATTTTGCTCAAATCGGTACCCAAGAACTCGACCAGCATCACACAGGATTTTGGCGATATCTTATACTTTTTACTGGCAAGGGTCCTTCTTATCCAGTCCGCCACCTGATTTTCGTACAACTTTTTACTTTCGAAAAGCTCTCCGTTTTTCTGGATGGTCTTGTACAGCTTTTTGCGTTTATCCAGCTTTTTATATTTGTAGCAGAGCACCAAGATTGTTGTGGGCTGAGGATTTTCGGCATAAGAAACCAAATTGTCTATGGTCCTGGAAAGATGTTGGGCCTCCTTTACGATAACCACTTGGTACTGGGCCATCATGGGAAAGCGCTTGGCGTTGGCCACGATATCGTCGACAGAAGTATCTTTTCCATAAAGTACCATCTGATTGAAACCTTTTTCGTCCTCCGTCAGCACGTTTTCGGCTATGTACTCGGAAATACGATCAATATAGTAGGGTTCCTCCCCCATCAAAAAATAAATAGGTTTGGGATTTCCTTCCTTTATTTCCGATACAATCTGTTTTACTTTGTCCATTCAAAATATTTCACCAGTTTTGTCAAATGCAAGATTTGAACTTTCCGCCATATTCGTTTCGAATCAAAAATAGCCAAAATAGACAGTATATTTTTGACGGGATACGTAAAAAGTTCGTGGTGCTTCAACCGGAAGAATGGGTCCGCCAACATGTACTTCGCTATTTGGTGTTCACAAAAAATTACCCGAAAAGCCTTATCAACGTGGAAAAGCAGTTGACGGTGAATTCTTTGAAGAAACGCTACGACGTGGTCGTTTTTAGCCCCGATGGTTCCATATTTCTTCTTGTGGAATGCAAAGCGCCTGAAATTAAAATCACTCAATCCACTTTTGATCAGATTGCAAGGTACGATTACCAGCTAAAGGCGCAACATTTAATGGTTACCAATGGTCTGGAACATTATTATTGCGAAATGGACCACGAAAATGAAAAGTACAGGTTTTTAGAGGATATTCCTGATTTTAGCCGTTAATTTGCCTCCGTTTTGAAAATCGCCATAGTCATACTGAATTGGAACGGGGAAGCCTTGCTCGAAAGGTTCTTGCCCTCGGTAATGGAATATTCCAAGGGCGCCGATATTTATGTGGTGGACAATGCAAGTACAGACGGCTCCGTGGACTTTTTGAAACAACAATATCCTGCCGTGGGCATTGTTCAGAACAGCGTTAACGGGGGTTTTGCAAAAGGGTACAACGATGGTCTCGAGCATATAGAAGCAGATGTCTTTTGCCTGCTCAACTCCGATGTGGAAGTCACAGAAAATTGGTTGGAACCCATAAAAAATGCCTTTGATACCCTGTCGGATGCTTCCATCATCCAACCTAAAATATTAGATCTTACAAAAAAAGACTATTTTGAATATGCCGGTGCTGCCGGAGGATTCATCGACATGTTCGGGTATCCGTTTTGCCGTGGACGTATTTTTCAGACCATAGAAAAAGACGAGGGACAGTATGATGATGTCAAAGAGGTATTTTGGGCCACAGGGGCTTGCATGTTCATAAAAAGTGATGTTTTCAAAAAACTTGGCGGTTTTGATGAAGACTATTTTGCGCATCAAGAAGAAGTGGACCTGTGCTGGCGGGCCAAAAATGCGGGGCATAAGGTTTACTACGTGGGGCATAGCCACGTTTATCACTTGGGCGGAAGCACCTTGTCCAATATGAATCCCAAGAAAACATTCTTGAATTTTAGAAACTCCCTCTACTCCATCACAAAAAACCTTCCCAGAAAAAAAGCAATGCCGTTGGTTTTTGCCAGGTTAGTGCTTGATGCCATTGCGGCAATTCGCTTTGTCTTCCAATTAAAGTTCGACCACTGCTTTGCCGTATTGAGGGCACATCTCAGTTTTTATGCTAACTTTATAAAAATGTACAGAAAACGGGAAAAAGCTAATTTTTTATTAAAGTACCATGTTACGACATCCATAGTATGGTCTTACTTCGTAAATCAAATAGAGAATTTTAACATTTTAGTAAAAGATTAACGATGCCGAAATATAGACACCTTGGTTTTTATCTAATTTTGGTGTAGTTTTTTAACATTTGATAAATCTAACAATCCTTAAATTATATTCTGAACTATGAAAAAAGTTTTTCTAGGAACATTGGCGATGACAGTACTTTTATCTTCTTGCGTATCGCAGAAGAAATATGCTGAATTGGAAGCCAAACAAAAAGAAACCCAAGACCTATTGAACTCTGCGACCGTTAAGTTGAACGATTGCTTAGAAGAAAAAGCAACCGCAGACTCAAGGTTGAAAACCCTCGAAGATCAAAATGCATTCCTTAAAGCGAACAACCAAGAACTCATCAACAATATGGGCAACTTGACAACGCTTACTACAAAAGGTGCGGAAAACCTTGAAAAATCTTTGGAGAGTCTTAAAGAAAAAGATCTTACAATCAGAAAGCTGCAAGATGCCGTTACCAGAAGAGATTCTGTGAACCTTTCATTGGTTCAGAGCTTGAAAGGCGTTTTGGGCAACTTGGACGATGAGGATATCGAAATCAGTGTTGAAAAAGGCGTTGTATTCGTATCCATCTCTGATAAATTATTGTTTAGAAGCGGAAGTTACAATGTAACTAACGAAGCTAAAGAAGTACTTGGTAAAGTAGCCAAAGTAGTCAACAATAAGCCTGATTTTGAATTTATGGTAGAAGGTCACACCGACAACGTACCTTACAGAAGCGGTGTACTTCTTGACAACTGGGATTTGAGTGCCAAAAGAGCAACATCCGTTGTTAGAATCCTTCAAAATGACTTTGGTGTAGATCCTGCCCGTATGACAGCAGCCGGACGTAGCTACTACGTGCCTCTTGTTGGAAACGACACTTCTGCAAACAGAGCTAAAAACAGGAGAACAAGAATTGTTGTACTTCCAAAAATCGATCAGTTCTATAACATGATTGAAGAAGGAATGAAAGATCCTGCCATCGGTGGTACAGGCAAATAAGAAATAATCATCTTATAGATAAAAGAAAAGCGGCCAAATGGCCGCTTTTTTTATTTAGTAGGTCTCTAGACAGTCCTTGCCTTTTTGGATAACTAGTAAATTTCAAGACTTCCTTTCCCCTCCCGGATAACCTCTGGCTGATCACCCGAAAGATCTATGACCGTGGAGGCCACATTATCGCCATAACCACCATCAATCACCAGATCCACTAGGTTTTGCCACTTCTCAAAAATGAGCTCAGGGTCCGTGGTATATTCCAAAATATCATCGTCATCACGGATTGAGGTAGAAACGATGGGATGTCCCAACCCAGAAACCAAGGCTCGGGCTATATTGTTGTCCGGAACCCTGATTCCCACAGTCTTCTTTTTTTTGAAATCCTTTGGTAAATTATTGTTTCCCGGAAGAATGAAGGTATAGGGACCGGGTAGGGTTCTTTTCAATATTTTGAACGTTGGGCTATCGATTTGCCTTACATAATCGGACAGGTTGCTCAAATCGGCACATATAAAGGACCAATTCGCTTTTTCCAGTTTAACCCCCTTTATCCTTGCTATTCTTTGCAGGGCCTTGGAATTGGTAATATCGCAACCAAGCCCATATACGGTATCCGTAGGATAAATGACGAGGCCACCTCTTCGTAATACCTCGACTACTTTTTCAACCTGTTTGGGATTAGGGTTCTCTTCGTAAAGTTTAATAAGCTCGGCCATTGGTTTTTGGGATAAACCATAAAGATAATACTTATTAAAACCAATTGTATGAAGCGACCTAAGGACCTGTTAAACATTTGCCAATGTACACAACCAATATTGTTCTCTGAATCTATATATAAACGGAAAAGGGGCATTCGTCAATTCATATGGGGTATTGGTTGATTTGGACCCTTCTGATTGGAATAAATGACACAACTTTGACCAAAAATTGGTTTACGATGAACACAAAAAAAATATTTTGGGCCTTTATAGGACTATGTCTTTTAATAAACTTTACAAGTTGTCAGAATAAAACTTCAAAGGCATCAAAAGATGGAAATTTCGATGCCAAGGAAATTATAGCCGAATTGGATTTTTTATTGAATCAGTTGGATGATCTGGATGCCACAAATTGTCAAAACCTGGATGAGATAGTAACGATCAACGAAAAAATGAGAGGAGTGATCGAGAGCATCCGTTCGGTACATCAATTTGATAAAGTGGTAAATGCCTTTGATCAAAATAGACAGCAAATTGCATTTGTGGTTTCAAAGGATAAACGATTTGGTGTTTTCTCTTGGGAAACGAAAATGGATTGTTTGGGCAACGGCATTAAGAATGTTGCACTCTACAAATGGAACGAAAAAATCATGGCCTCTTCGCTTTATGGCATGCCCTTGATCTATGACCAAATATCCACCAAGGAACCCCAGAACAAGAAAAAAGTCTACTTTCTTTACGGGACGCCATCAAAAGCGGAACAATCGGAACTTTTTATAACCAAGGCATACACCATTATCGATGGTGATTTAACGGAGTCAAATATTTCATTGCCAGAAAAGGATTTGATGCAAATGCAGTACGCCGCATCGGCAAGAAAGTCCTAGGTTTCAATATTTGGCCTATTGATAAAAGCCAATATCGTCCAGGACAACAATACCCAAGGTATCCTTGTTAAAAATAAATTGGATGCTTTTTAGTTTGTCCAACTTTAAACTGTCATTATTTTTCAAAAATGATGAGATTGGAACGTAACAGCTTTTTAATTGCACCTCTGTATCCTTGCCTATCATTTCCTTGTCCAAAAATTCAAATTTGGTGAACTTGCTTCTTATCCGGCCGGGAAGTCTGTTTTCGTCCGCAATAGCCACAGAAGCGGCATTCCCAAGACTATCTTTAAGTTGAATGCTAAAATTGAATCCCCGTTTGGGCGGCTCCACTTTCTTCTCTCCGTCCTTAAGGGATAATTCAGAGATATCACCCATGGCCATGGAAAGTGTCAAGGTGTCCGCCATCCCAAAATTTCCCAAAGTATCCGGTAAAGTGATGGTATAGACAGGTACTGAATCAATATCAACATCCTTGCCATGCTTCCAGCCCAGAACGAGCGCATTATTTTGCTGGCTTCCGCCATCCCTTGCTTCCAGTTCAGTTTCGCGCCATACCTTAAAATTATCACCCTTTAAGTTAATACCATCGCCCGCAACTGTTACATCCATTTCATTTTCAAAATCGACCAGCACCATTTTGTCCGTATCGCTATATTGGCTCAAGTATGTTTCCTTGGGCAACCAATCCATTGCCAAATCCACATTCTTGAACATGGGCCTGTAATCCTTGCTTCCTTTGAGAACGGCCTCGGCGAAAGCGCTCACATAAACCTTGGCCGCTTCGTGCTGTTCCTCCCCTGAAACCAAAGGTTTCAAATTGAGAAGCCATTTCATCGGAGCTCCAAAATCCGACCGACCCCAAGTGGAGTTAAATTGTCCATGATTTGCATGGTTCATGTACAGACCGGCCTTGAATCCATCAAAATCTTCCGAAAACTTTAGACGGTGAAATGGACGCATGCCCCAAAAACTGGTTTCGTCCGAATCATAGGCGCCTTGAATGGACAAATAATTGATATCCTTGAGGTCAATTTCTCGATTATACCTGTAATCCGTAGGGGCTATGGTAACGATTCCCTTGATCCCGAAACCAAAATCGAAGGTTTGGTTCCCATTATCCGGAAATCGCTCCAACTTGTTGAAAGCAGCAGCAATGGATACGGCCTCACCCCCTCTGGAGTGGCCCACCAAAACAATGTTGTCCATGTCCACCTTGTTCGCCAATCCGGAATTGTCGTCTTGGTTCCATTTTCTCCATTGCTCTAAATGTTTGAGCAACAACCAGCCTCGTGCGGGCATTTCTTTGCCCCTAAAATCGCCCGACCAATGGGCATTGATAAAGTTCTCATCCACCGAGACACCAATAATGCCCCTACTGGCAAGCAATTCTCCCAAATAGGCATATCCAGCATCCGAATAATCGATCATGCTATGGTTCCCGTGCACCATCATCACCATAGGGAACGGGCCTTCGCCTTTGGGCATGTAAACTCGCGCGTTCAAGGGGAAGCTATCTACTCCAAATCCCCAGAATTTTTCGCGCCATTTTTTCTTTTTGCCTTTCCATTCGGGAAGTAACAAGGAAGCATCGACCGTAGGGGATTTGATTTTAACCCCTTCGGCATATTCCGGTCGCTTTTGGTCGGTCCCACTCCCGTATGTAAAGACATCTACCTCGAAATTGCCTTTTGTGGACGGATTTTCAATGCCCCGCTCCTCCAATGTTTTTACATCCAGAGAATCTTCCGCCGACGATGTATCTTGATATGGGTCTCCTTCCAAAGAGTTGAAACTGTAAAAACCCAAAAAAGCCAAAACAATTCCAAAAAAAACAAGGATGGCTCCCGTTTTTATCTTCTTTATCTTGATGACTTGCCACAGACCTGCTACAAACAAAACCAAACAGGCGAAACCGAACAATACGAGTCCGTAAAATAATATGGGCGGCCACCTGAAGGCATACATCCGTAAAAGATACACGGCCAAAAATCCGCCCAGTATCGTCGTCACAAAGGGTATGGGGATTTTTTTGACCAAAGGCATCAGCCAAAAAAGAAGCACTTTTAAAAGTATGAGCAGTGCAATACCGATCAGCATTCCAACAATCATGGTGGACCATGCGGGATATCCCAATTCGTAATGATAGCCCGCCACACCAAAAAGTATGATTGTAAGAATAGCTACGGCAATAAATACGGGCTTAAGAAAGAGGTTTTTCATAGGGGGAGGTCGGTTGGTTTGGTCTGAAAATTCAAAATAATAGCTCTGAATTTACGCATTTTTGTCCGCACGGACCGACTCCCAAAAATAATTTTGAAAATCCTTAAACCGATATTGGTTTATTTATCAGAAAAAGAAAAATTGGACTATGCATCGTCCAAAACCTCAAGCTTGGCAAAACGGAGCAACAATTTTTTGATGCCTCCTTGGTCAAAGTGTATTTCCGCCTTTTTATCGCTCCCAACTCCATCAATGTTGAGTATTTTCCCCCTTCCAAATCGTGTGTGGTTTACTCTGGCGCCAATGACAAGGCCGGGGTCCAAATCCATGGATTTGCCCGGTGAAGCGATTTCAGGTTTCAGTTTCCGCAATTTCCGTAACTGGTTTTCGTTCGGCTTTTGAACGCTTGGCGGTGTTCCGTTCCTTGGCTTTTCCTGTCTGAGCCTGCTTTTATCCACTTCTCCAAAAATATTCTTATCGATCATGGACTTGTAGCGGTATCCATCATTGACGGGAGTTAGATTCTCCACGTACCTTTCCTCAATTTCTTCCAAAAAACGACTTGGCTCGGCATCTATCAGTTTTCCCCATCGGTATCGGTTTTGGGTATAGGTAAGAAATGCCTGTTTTTCGGCACGTGTGAGCGCAACATAGAACAATCTTCGCTCCTCTTCCAGCTCACTTCGGGTATTCATGCTCATGGCAGAAGGAAACAAGTCCTCTTCCATACCAACGATGTAAACGTACGGAAATTCAAGTCCTTTGGCCAAGTGAATGGTCATTAGCGCAACCCGGTCATCGTCCCCGATATCCTTGTCCATGTCCGTTGCCAACGCTACATCTTCCAAAAACTCGGTAAGGCTGCCCGTGGCATCCGCAATCTCTTTTTGCCCCTCCACAAAATCCTTGATACCGTTCAAAAGCTCCTCAATGTTCTCCATTTTGGCAATCCCTTCGGGGGTACCATCTTTTTTGAACTCCAGCAATAGTCCCGTTTTTTTGGCTACATACTCCGCCAAGGTAAAAGCATCCGAACCTTCATTCATGATCTGGAAGCTCTTTATCATAGTGACAAAGTCCGCCAATTTCCTTTTAGTGCCCGCGTTGATGTTCATGTTGAGCTTATCCAGATGTTCCATGACCTCGTAAATGGAACGTCCATAATGATTGGCAGCAACTACAAGCTTGTCAATAGTAGTCTGCCCTATCCCACGCGTAGGAAAGTTTATGACCCGTTTTAGCGCTTCCTCATCTTTGGGGTTGATGACCAATCGCAAATAGGCAAGTACGTCCTTGATTTCCTTGCGCTGGTAGAAGGATAATCCACCATAAATACGATATGGGATGTCCCGCTTGCGAAGTGCGTCCTCAATGGCACGGGATTGTGAATTGGTACGATACAGCACGGCAAAATCGCCATTTTGCATCTGGTTCTGCATCTTGTTCTCAAAAATGGACCCGGCCACATAGCGACCTTCCTCAGCATCGGTAACACTTCGGTGTATTTTTATGAGCCCACCATCATCATTGGAGGTCCAAACATTCTTCTCCAATTGGTTCTTATTGTTGGCAATAATGGAATTGGCCGCATTTACGATATTCTTGGTGGAACGGTAATTCTGTTCCAGACGATACACGGCAACATCATCATAATCCCGTTGAAAGTTCAGAATATTACTGATGTTGGCCCCACGGAAGGAATAAATACTCTGTGCATCGTCCCCTACCACACAAATGTTTTGGTAACGGTCCGATAACGCCTTTACAATGAGGTATTGAGAATGGTTGGTATCTTGGTACTCATCCACCAAAATGTATCGGAAACGGTCCTGATACTTCATCAATACCTCGGGGAAACGGGTCAAAAGTTCGTTGGTTCGCAACAATAGGTCATCAAAATCCATGGCTCCGGCCTTAAAACATCGGTCCACATAATTCTGATAGATCTCTCCCAATCTGGGGCGTTTGGCCATGGCATCCGCCTCCATGAGCTCAGGATTCTGAAAATAGGCCTTCACCGTGATCAAGCTGTTTTTATATGAAGATATACGGTTCTGGACCTGTTTGTACTTGTAAATATCCTTGTCCAGCCCCATTTCTTTGATAATGGAAGCAATCAAACGTTGGGAATCCTGTGTGTCGTAAATGGTGAAGTTACTGGGATAGCCCAATTTGTCCCCATCAAACCGGAGCAATTTGGCAAAAACGGAGTGGAAGGTTCCCATCCAAAGGTTTTTCGCTTCGGAATTACCTACAATGGCAGCAATACGCTTCTTCATCTCACGTGCAGCCTTGTTGGTAAAGGTGAGGGCCAAAATATTAAAGGAATCCACCCCCTGCTCCATCAAATGGGCAATCCGGTACGTAAGCACACGCGTCTTTCCAGAGCCAGCACCGGCAATCACCATTAAAGGTCCATCTTTGTGCAGCACCGGAGCGCGCTGCGCATCGTTCAATTCATCAATAAAATTACTCAAGGGTCAGAAGCTTTTTTAAGTAGGCGTGAAATTAGCCATTATTGATCTCTTGCTAAAATCAAGCTTTCAATTTTTATAAACACTGTATTCGGATTTGGATTGATTTTTAAATATATTTAACCCCTCAACCAAAAAAGCTGATGAATTTTCAACATTTTCCCCTATTCCTTTTACTTTTTATTGCATTCTCCGGAATTTCCCAAGAAACAAAAAGCGGTCCAATCATACAAGGTTATGGAGCGGTATGGGAAATAGAAAATCCGGATTTTAAAACAGATACCTCGCAAGAGTTCAAAGTGGTTTTTGATGTAAAAGAGGGCCCTGAATCGGATACCGAGATCAATAGGAACCTGAATACAGTGGCCCGGTTTCTTAATATGCATGCACAAAACGGCATACCCGCGTCGCAGCTTAAAGTTGCGCTTATAGTTCACGGTACTGCTGCCAGAAACCTATTGTCGGACAAGGCCCATAAGGATAGATACAAAGTGGGCAACCCAAACCGGGAACTCGTGGAGCTATTGCTGGATGCCGGTGTAGAAGTGATCATGTGCGGACAATCTTCCAAAACAAGGGGGCTTCCTAAAGAAGACCTGATTCCTAGGGTGAAGATTGCCCTTTCCGCAATGACAGCCAATATTCAATTGCAAAATCAAGGCTACCGTCCAATTATATTATAAACCAACAAATATTATTATGAAGAAAATTTTAGCACTTGCCTTTAGTGTCGCAAGTTTGTGCGCGTATGCACAAGACCATGGGCTCGAAAAGGATATTGCCGCAGTGGAATCCAAAGTGATCGAATGGCGCCGTGATATCCATGAGCATCCCGAACTAAGCAACAGGGAGTTCAAAACAGCGGAAAAAATAGCCAAGCATTTAAAATCCTTGGGTATCGAGGTGCAAACAGGAGTGGCCCACACAGGAGTTGTGGGACTTTTAAAAGGCGACCACCTAGGGAAAGTGGTAGCCCTAAGGGCAGATATTGATGCACTTCCTGTTACAGAACGAAATGATCTACCATTTAAATCTGAAGTTACCTCCGAATATTTGGGGCAGGAAGTTGGTGTGATGCACGCCTGCGGACACGATACCCATATTGCCATTTTGATGGGAACCGCAGAGGTTTTGGCCAAAAACAAAGATAAAATCCACGGCACGGTTAAATTTATATTTCAACCTGCTGAAGAAGGAGCACCTCCTGGAGAAGAAGGTGGCGCAGAACTTATGGTGAAGGAAGGTGTGCTTGATAACCCCAAAGTGGATGCCATTTACGGCCTACATATCGGTTCTTACCTACCCGTAGGGCATATTGCCTACAAACCGGGCGGTGCCATGGCGGCCGCGCAACGTTTTGTGGTAAACATTAAAGGAAAGCAGTCCCATGGATCACAACCATGGAGCGGTATCGACCCAATTTTTGTGGCATCTAAAATTGTGGATGGCTTTCAATCCATCATCAGCCGGGAATTGGAATTGACCAAGGAAGCAGCCGTTATCACAGTCGGAAAAATCAGTGGCGGAGTACGTAACAATATCATTCCGGAAAGTGCCGAACTTATCGGAACTATCCGTACGTTGGATTATGACATGCAAAAACAAGTTAATGATAGGATGATAGAAATGGCTGAAACCATTGCCAAGGCATACCGTGCCGAAGCTACAGTGGATATCGCCAAAGGTGTGCCGATCACCTACAACGACCCTGATCTGACAGCTACATCGTTGCCCAGTCTTCAAGAAGTGGCAGGAGCGGAAAATGTACATTTGATCAAGGCCATCACAGGGGCCGAAGACTTTTCCTTTTATCAGGAAAATGTACCCGGATTCTTTTTTGTTTTGGGAGGCAAGGATCCCAATGCCGCTCCGGACGAACATTTTCCGCATCATACGCCCGACTTTAAAATTGATGACAGTGGACTGCAATTGGGCGTAAAAGCTATGACAGAAATTGCTTTGGATTACTTGGACAGAACTAAATAGAAAGCGTTAAAAACAAAAAACTTTAAGCCCCAATATCCTCCTTCATTTGGAATTTGGATATTGGGGCTTGATATTTGTGCAGTACACTTCAATTTAAAATATGGAATCATTCCTTGATTTTTTAGCCGATATCCCATGGTGGGGATGGTTGTTGATTTTCCTTTTGTTGGTTGCCATACGGGACATCTTTATCCAAAGAGCACATACCATTAGCCACAACTATCCCATTGTTGGACATTTACGCTATTGGTTGGAAAGTATAGGGCCGGAGATGCGTCAATATTTTGTGGCAAATAACCGGGAAGAACTTCCATTTAACCGTATAGAACGTAGCTGGATCTATGCGTCTGCCAAAAAAGAAAACAATTATGAAGGGTTTGGTACCGACAGGGACATCTACAAGCACCAACATATTTTCATTAAAAATGCCATGATAGGGTTTCAAATGCCCGAAGACCATCCAAATAAAGAACATCCATACTTTTTACCATGCGCCAAGGTGATGGGCGCCCACAACAAGCGTAAAAAGCCCTATCGACCGGCCTCCATCATCAATGTATCCGCCATGAGTTTTGGTTCGCTTTCCGCAGCCGCCATCGAATCATTGAACAAAGGTGTCGAGAAATGCGGCGCATACCATAACACGGGTGAAGGCGGTCTTTCTCCCTACCACGGACAAGGTGGGGACGTTATTTTTCATTTTGGGACCGGATATTTTGGGGTAAGGTCGCGCGATGGAGGATTTTCAATGGACAAATTAAAAGTACTAGTGGATGAAAACCCATGTATCAAGGCCATTGAAATCAAATTATCACAAGGGGCAAAACCCGGTAAGGGAGGTGTATTGCCAGGTTCAAAAATCACGCCCGAGCTAGCGGAGATTCGTGGTGTCGAAGTTGGAAAAGATGTAGTTTCCCCTCCTACCCACAAAGCATTCACCAACATCCCGGAGCTTTTGGAATTTATTGAGGCCATTGCAGATGAGACCGGACTTCCCGTAGGAATTAAGGGTGCCATAGGTAAAATTGACCAATGGCAAGAACTTGCCGATTTAATGAAGAAAACGGGCAAGGGCCCAGATTTCATAACCATTGATGGTGGTGAAGGTGGCACAGGTGCGGCGCCGCCTAGTTTTGCCGACCATGTTTCCTTACCATGGAGCTATGGGTTTGCATCGGTTTACAAGCTGTTTCTGGAGCGTGAACTTACAGAGAGAATTGTTTTTATTGGAAGTGGAAAGTTAGGTTTTCCCGGAAAGGCGGCCATGGCATTTGCCATGGGAGCGGACTGCATTAATGTGGCCCGTGAAGCCATGATGAGCATAGGGTGTATTCAAGCCCAGGTCTGCCATACCAACCGCTGTCCATCAGGAGTGGCCACCCAGAACAAGTGGTTGCAAAAAGGGATCGATGTTCCCTTAAAATCGGATAGATTGGCACAATACTTTAAAACATTCAGAAAAGAATTTTTGGAAATCACCCATGCCGCGGGTTACGAACATCCCTGTCAATTTAATATGGAAGATATACAAGTGAACGTGGATGATGATTATCTTAGCAGCGATATCCGAAGGGTGTACAAATATCAAAAAGAGAAAGTCCCTTTCAATTCGATGAAAGAGCTTTATGGGTGTGAATACCTGGGAGGAAAAAAACAACTTAATTAAAAACATTTTAACTTAGCCCCAAATAATTGTACTACTTATGAAAAGAAACTTACCCTTGGTACTACTTTTAGCGATAGCCACAAGTGCTTTTTCCCAAAGAAAAAGCGAGCTCTTTGCTGAAATTGATACCCTAAAAACAAAAATTTCCAAAGTGGAGCAGGAATTGGCCATAGCAAAACGAGAGATATCCTCCAGTAATGCTGAAGCTGAAGCCTTGAGATCTGAAAACGCAACGTTACGTGATGCAAATGCAACGCTTTTGGGCAACATGAGCAATTTTTCCCAGCTGTCCAAACAAAACTCGGACAACGTGGACCGTGCCATGGAAGCTTTGGCTAGAAAGGAAAGACAATTGAGCGGAATCAATGATATGATCTCTGCAAACGACTCTACCGCTATAGTTTCACTCACTCGGATAAAGCAGACTTTGGGCGAAAACGCCAAGGTAAGCGTGGAAGGGGGCGTTATCTTAATCAGCAATAGTTTGAGCACACTTTTTGGCTCTGACACTTCTAAAGAGTTGACCGAAGAAGGCAAAACATGGTTGGCCGGTGTGGCGGACATCATTAAATCCAATCCCAATTTTAAGACAGAAGTCGAAGGCTTGAACATAACCGGTGAATTTGGACCTACCTACGATCAAGTGGCATCGATAGCTTCAGAATTGGTCACCGCGCTGGAAGTTCCAGCGGAAAAAATCGGTATTTCGGCAAAGGATGGCAACTTCAAGGAAGGCATCAATGTCAAATTGCAGCCGGATTATAAAGGTTTTTATGCCAAGGCCAAGGAAAGTGCCAAAGCAACCCAATAACCTTTACCGAAAAATACTTTTTGCAATTTTGATGCGTTCTTGGTAGTGTAAAATCAATAAAAAACCAGACTACCTTATGAGTGGAGATCAAATCCTTCAGTTATTTGCTTTTTTGCTGCCAGCCGTTGTGACCGGTGCGGTCGCCTTCTATTTTTTCAGATTGCATACCCGGAATGAAGATGGGCGCAGACGATATTTATTGCACAAGGATTCCCAAAAGGAAACTTTGCCCATACGTTTGCAAGCGTATGAGCGCATGGCCCTATTTTTGGAACGCATTGCATTGAACAGCCTAGTGGTACGTGTAGCGCCGACCAGTAAAAATAAGGGTGATTACGAAAACTTGCTTATAAAACAGATTGAAACCGAGTTCGAGCATAACTTATCCCAACAAATTTACATGTCGGATGCTTGTTGGAATATTATCAAAACGGCGAAGAACACCACGATTCAGATAATCCGTTCCGCGGGAATGAGCGAAACCGATTCTCCCGATAAACTTCGAGAAGATATCCTTAACCAGACCATGGAAAAGGAATCACCGTCCAATGCTGCCTTGGCCTATGTTAAAAAAGAGGTGAGCGACCTTTGGAAATAAATTATTCCTGTTTTTCAGGTTCGATAGGGCTTGTTTCGTCGTTCTTGTTCTTGGCATACAGATAACCGCGCTTCCACCACAAGGTCATCCGTTCTTTGTTGAATATCAATGAGTTTGTGGTGAGAACCGTTGGCGTATAGTAAAAATTGATGATGGCATTCTTCTGGTTTGCCACCAACTTCCCGATTCGGATATTTTGGTTCTCGATACGGTCCAACATAAACCCAAAAATGGTAGTGATCAAATCAAACGGGTTTTTAGAGGACATACGGTTCAAGTGGTTAACCTCGGTATGAAGTACAATTACATCCACTTCCGTAGCGCCACGCAACAAAGCCTCCTCAATCGGAACTAAAGTGCCAAGTCCGCCATCTGCATATTCACACCCATCCTTTTTGACTAAACTCATAAAAGGCGTGTAATTGGATGAAATCCAAATCCAATCACAGAACTCATCGTAGGTACAATCATTAATGGATTTGTACTCCACCTGATTCAGCGATAAATTTGATACCGTCACCACAACATCCACCTTGCTCTTTTTAAGCTTATTGAATTCTTGGACGGTAATGGAGCTACGAATCAATTTTCTGAGGTTCTCGCTTTCACCAAAAGTTTTTTTACCCTTGATAAAATTTTTGATCACGTTCCAATGGTTGATGGCAATGGTCTCTACCCCGTGTTTTTTCTTGATGATAAATGGACAATTATTGAAGATACTGTCCTGATTGACATTTGAATAGATATGTTTGATCTTATCCAATTTGTTCAGCGCCAAATGGGATATCAAAAGGCTTCCTGTGGATGTTCCAACGAACAGATCGTAATCATGTTTGGCCTCTTGAATCAAAAATTGGGCAACACCGCCCGCAAAGGCACCTTTGCTACCTCCTCCCGAAATGACCAATGCCCTCATTCACCTAAAGTTTTCTCCAAATATTGCTTTTCTTCCTGACTTAACAAAGGGTAAAGTCCCTTAATGCGGGCAGTATTCCCTTCGGACTGTAGAAAGTCGCCCAAAATGGTACGGGCCGATTTTTTAAAGTGCCACACGTGATGATTGCACGCATCCACAAGGTTTTTGAGCACGATATCGGTAAAGCCACCAATATTTTTAAGGTACTCAAAAGCTATCAAACGGGTCTCAAAATGATGTTCCGCACCTGTGTAACCGCTCAATTCGTCAAAATACAGCGCCTTTGAATCGGGATTATATTCAGGAGTGACCAAAGCCAGGGTCAACCAAAGCAATCGAATATTCTTATTTGGAAAACCTGTGATACCATCGGTTTCATTTAGGTATTTGCTCCTGTTTTGTGGAAAATCCGTCCATAATCGATACAAAGCAGCCTCTTTGGTGGTATAGCTTTTATCCATTAAAAGGCTTTCCATCTGCATTTGTAGCTCTGTGGGAATTTTGTCTTGGGAAAGGATTGTGGCCTGCCTGGTCTTTAGATCTCCAGACTGAAGGATAGTGCCCAAAAAATCGGCCGACAACTTGTCCCCATAATCCAAAACAAGGTTTTCCTTTAATTGACGAGATTTTAATTTTCTCCAATTACGCTTTAATAGTGCTTCGGCCTTGTCGGGTTGCTCGGATATCTGTTTTTTAAGCTCAAAATACATTTTAATGGATGCATTCTTTTCCTGCAAAAATGAAACTACCTGATTATAGGGGAAATCTGGGTTCTGTAACCACAGCTTTTCAAAATCCCCAAGATTATCGTTCGCTGTTTTTTCAATTTCCGCTATAAAATTGGGAATGGTCACGTTCTTAAATGCGTATTTGTCTAGGTAGTTTTGAACCCCTTTTTTAAAGGCCGTCTCTCCTAACCTGTCTTGAAGCATCACCAAGGCCCATGCGCCTTTTTCGTAGAAAGTTAAGCTACCTGCTCCAGAATTACGCAAAGCTTCACCCTGATCATCCTCGGAAAAGTTCCGCAGCGCTTGTGCGGTCTTCAACAAATGCCAATAAAAATAGTCGTCTCCAAAAATATCCTTTTCTGCCAAGTAGGCATAATACGTGGCAAAGCCTTCGTGCAACCAATGGTGCTCGCTACTGGTTTCGGTGACCAGATCGCCGAACCACTGGTGGGCCAATTCATGCGCATTGATGTTTACGTAATTCTTGTCCACAAAAGCCGTGGAATCTATTACATATTGATTGGAAAATATGGTGCAGGTAGTGTTTTCCATCCCTGCGTAGAGAAAATCCTGAACGGGCACCTGCTTGTAGTTCTGCCACGGATACGGAATGCCGATTTCAGTTTCCAAAAAGTCAAAAATATGCTTTGTATATCGGTAAGTGGGCTCCACTTTTGCAAAATCCGTAGGTTCGTAGTACAGCTCAATGGGAACTCCCGAAGAGGATTCAATCGTTTTTTTGTTGTAGTCGCCAATGGCAAAACCGACCAGATAGCTGCTCATGGGCTCTTCCATATCAAACTGCCATAAATATCCATCGGAATCGGGCAGGGCTTCTTTTTTTACAAGATTTCCATTGGCGATTACCGTATAATCCTCCTTCAAAAGAATATCAAGGTCAAACTCCACCTTTTCGGTCATGTCATCAAAACTGGGCAGCCAATGACTGGTATATTTTCCCTGACCTTGGGTCCAAACCTGCTCGTTGTTCCTGACCCCATCATCCCATCCTAAAAAATATACCGTTTGTTTTGGTTTGGCCACATAATCTATGGAGACAATGTGATTCTCCCCCATTTTCATCTCCTTTTTGATGGTGATTTTCTTTCCGTTGTAATCGTAATCAGTTTTGATTCCATCAAGAGAGACCATTGAAAAGTCAATATTTACGGCATCCAAAAAAATGGAATCTACGTCCTCTATCACTTTGAATTGATAGGCAACCTTACCACTGATGCGGTTTTCGGAAGGTGTAGGTTCAATGAGTACATCGGCACGGACAAAGTCCACTTTATCCTGAATTTGGGCGGACAAGAACTGTGCGAACAAGAAAAAAATAACTATGGGGCTCAGCTTCATACCATCATCTTATCAAAAGTCCTTCCAAATTACATATTTTAGTTCGATGAATCCCAATTTTCTGCAAACTCCCATAGCATATTTAAAGGGTGTTGGCCCTAACCGAGCCGATATTTTAAAGGCCGAATTGGGCATTGAGACCTTTAGGGACCTGCTACACCTGTTCCCCAACCGATATTTGGACAGGACGAGTTACTATAAGATCAGTCAACTACAGCCCAGTGGCGCCGATGTACAGGTAGTGGGCAAAATTGTTCATATAAAAATGGTAGAACAAAAGCGTGGCAAGCGTTTGGTGGCCACTTTTATGGATGAAACAGGGCAGATGGAGCTTGTCTGGTTCCGAGGTCACAAATGGATCAAGGAAAATCTTAAGTTGAACGAACCCTACGTGGTCTTTGGACGGGTCAACAAATATGGAAGCACCTACTCGATGCCTCATCCCGAAATGGAGACTTTGCAAAAGCATCAACAGGGATTAAAAATGGTGATGCAGCCCATCTACCCCTCAACAGAAAAATTGGGAAATTTTGGCATCACCAACAGAGTTTTGGGTAAAATGATCCAACAATTGTTCTTGGAATGCAAGGGCAAGTTCCAAGAATCGTTATCCCCCACCATTTTGGAAGAATTAAAATTGATTTCGAAGAGTTCCGCTCTTTTCAACATTCACTTTCCGAAGAATCAAGAATTATTGGCCAAGGCACAGTTTCGTTTAAAGTTTGAGGAACTATTTTTTGTGCAATTGCGATTGATCTCCCAAAATTTACAGCGCAAGCAAAAAATAAAAGGGATGCCTTTTGAAGCCGTGGGCGAAAAGTTTACCGAATTCTTTGAAAACCACCTGCCTTTTGAACTGACCAACGCCCAAAAACGGGTAATAAAGGAAATCCGCAACGATTTGGGCAGCAATGCCCAGATGAACCGACTTTTACAGGGAGATGTAGGTTCAGGAAAAACCATTGTGGCATTGATGTGCATGCTTTTGGCCATCGACAATGGTTTCCAAACCTGTTTGATGGCTCCTACCGAGATCTTGGCAACGCAGCACTACAACGGGCTCAAGGAACTCTTGGAAAACATGGACGTTAAAATTGCGCTCTTGACAGGTTCCACAAAAAAATCTGAACGGACTTTGATTCACAATCAACTGGAAAATGGAAACCTGAATATTTTGGTGGGCACCCATGCTGTTTTGGAGGACAAAGTCCAGTTCAAAAACCTAGGTTTGGCCATTGTGGACGAGCAGCACCGTTTTGGTGTAGCGCAACGGTCAAAGTTGTGGCATAAAAATCAGACGCCTCCTCACATTTTGGTAATGACGGCTACGCCTATCCCCAGAACGTTAGCCATGAGTCTTTACGGTGATTTGGATATTTCGGTCATAGATGAACTACCGCCTGGCCGTAAACCCATCAAAACAGTCCACAGGTTCGACAGTAACCGTTTGAAAGTATTTCGGTTTATCAAAGATGAGATTAAAAAAGGAAGACAGATCTATATTGTTTATCCACTGATTCAAGAATCTGAAGCTTTGGATTACAAGGACTTAATGGATGGGTATGAAAGTATTGCCCGTGATTTTCCACAGCCAGAGTTCCAGATTTCAATAGTTCACGGACAAATGAAGCCTGGCGACAAAGATTATGAAATGGAACGCTTCGTTAAAGGAGAAACACAGATTATGATTGCCACTACGGTAATCGAGGTTGGTGTCAACGTACCGAACGCCTCCGTAATGATCATTGAGAGTGCCGAGCGGTTTGGCCTATCCCAGTTGCACCAGCTTCGTGGGCGTGTGGGGCGAGGTGCGGAACAAAGTTTTTGCATTTTGATGACTGGCCATAAATTATCAGAAGATGCCAAGACCCGTTTACAGACCATGGTGCATACCAACGACGGTTTTGAGATTGCGGAGGTGGATCTTAAACTGAGAGGGCCAGGCGATTTAATGGGCACACAACAGAGCGGCATGTTGAACCTTAAGATTGCCGATATTGTAAAGGATAATCAAATCCTGAAGACGGCCCGTTACTATGCCATCCAATTGCTGAAAGACGATCCAAGACTGGAAAAAGCAGAAAATGCGCCTATTTTAAATGCCTATTCCAAAATGATGGCCAACAAAACCATTTGGAATTATATTAGTTAGCAGCGATTTAGGTTTGTAATTGCAAGATGATACGATTCTCCAAGCTTCTTTGTTATAAATTGAAAATCAACACTTACCATTTGTTAACTTTAAAAATAACCCATTGAAATTGCGGTTGAACATCGTAATTTTACAACTAACCGAAAATCGGTTTACACACAAATTTTAACTTTGTAGGCTTACAAATTATTGAAGACACAATGAGCAAGACACTTTTTGATAAAGTTTGGGATTCCCACGTGGTGAAGCATATTGAAAATGGTCCAGATGTACTCTTTATTGACAGGCATTTGGTCCACGAAGTAACGAGTCCCGTAGCTTTTTTAGGATTAAAGAACAGAGGAATAAAAGTATTGTATCCAGAGCGCACCTTTGCGACCGCAGACCACAATACTCCTACCCGCAACCAGCACTTGCCCGTTAAGGACCCCTTGTCCGCCAATCAGTTAAAGGCTCTGGAAGAAAACGCCAACGCCCACAACATACCCTATTGGGGACTTGGACATAGGAAAAACGGCATTGTGCACGTAATTGGTCCAGAAAACGGAATTACCGTACCTGGGGCCACCATTGTTTGTGGCGATTCCCACACCTCCACGCACGGTGCCTTTGGTGCCATCGCTTTTGGTATCGGTACCAGTGAAGTGGAAATGGTACTCTCCACCCAATGCATTATGCAGCCCAAACCAAAGAGTATGCGGATCAATGTAAATGGGGAATTGAGCGAAGCAGTTACCCCGAAAGATGTAGCGCTCTTCATTATTTCCAAATTGTCCACCTCTGGTGCAACTGGGTACTTTGCCGAATATGCAGGCGATGTCTTTAAAAATATGTCGATGGAAGGCCGTATGACCGTTTGCAACCTCAGTATTGAAATGGGTGCCCGTGGCGGTATGATCGCTCCAGACGAAACCACGTTTGAATACATTAAAGGAAGGGAATATACCCCAAAAGGCAAAGATTGGGACGCTGCCATGGAATACTGGAGCACACTCTATTCTGATGATGATGCCGAGTTTGACAAAGAGGTGACTTTTGATGCCAGCGAAATTGAACCTATGATCACTTTCGGTACCAACCCTGGAATGGGCATCGGTATCAGCAAGGACATTCCTTTAGCAGAAAGCATCGACGGTTCTCCAGCTACGTACAAAAAATCCTTGGAATACATGGATTACAACGAAGGTGAGGCCATGGTGGGCAAACCTATCGATTTTGTGTTCCTCGGAAGCTGTACCAATGGTAGAATTGAAGATTTTAGAGCTTTTGCCTCTATCATAAAAGGAAGAAAAAAGGCCGACAATGTGACCGCTTGGTTAGTTCCCGGTTCCCACAAAGTGGAAGAGGCTATCAAGGAGGAAGGCATCTTGGATATTTTGACCGAAGCTGGTTTTGAATTGAGAGAGCCTGGCTGTTCCGCCTGTTTGGCCATGAACGACGATAAGATTCCCGCTGGGAAATATGCGGTAAGTACCTCCAACAGGAATTTTGAGGGAAGACAAGGACCAGGAGCCCGTACCTTATTGGCAAGTCCATTGGTGGCAGCTGCTGCAGCCGTTACTGGAAAAGTGACCGACCCAAGAGAATTGATGCACGAAGAAATATTGGCGTAACAATAAACACTGCACAATTAGCAATGAACAAATCCATTGGTAATTGATAATTGACAACTGAAAATTGAAATAAAAATGGCTTACGATAAATTCAACATACTAACAAGTTCAGCGGTACCATTGCCCATAGAGAATGTGGATACCGATCAAATCATTCCCGCACGATTCCTAAAAGCTACCGAGCGTAAAGGGTTTGGGGACAATTTGTTCCGTGACTGGAGATATAATTCCGATGGCACGCCAAAAGAGCAATTCGTACTGAACAATCCTATCTACTCAGGAAAAATCTTGGTAGGTGGCAAAAACTTCGGTTCAGGTTCTTCAAGAGAGCACGCAGCCTGGGCGGTATACGATTACGGTTTTCGCTGTGTGGTATCCAGTTTTTTCGCTGATATTTTTAGAGGTAACTGTCTGAACATCGGCGTACTTCCTGTTCAGGTAAGCCCAGAGTTTTTGGACAAAATCTTTAAAGCCATTGAAGCTGACCCAAAAACGGAGTTGGAAGTTAATCTGCCGGAACAAAAGATTACCATTTTGGCAACAGGTGAGAGTGAAAGCTTTGACATCAACAATTACAAAAAACAGAATATGCTCAATGGTTTTGATGATATCGACTACTTGCTGAATATTCAGAAAGACATTGAGAAATACGCCGAAAGCACTCCTTTATAATTCATTGCTCGGAACACTACGGCACACAAAATGAAAACACGCACCATAGAAATCATGGACACCACCCTGCGGGATGGTGAACAAACCTCTGGGGTTTCCTTTTCGGCTTCGGAAAAGCTCACCTTGGCAAAGCTTTTATTGGAAGAGCTCAAAGTAGACCGTATCGAAGTTGCCTCTGCCCGCGTTTCCGAAGGAGAATTGGAAGCTGTGAGAAAGATAACAGATTGGGCGGCTAAGGAAGGCTATATTTCCAAAGTGGAAGTGCTGACTTTTGTGGACAACGGCGTATCGCTGAAATGGATGCAAGAGGCTGGTGCAAAGGTTCAGAACCTACTCACCAAGGGTTCATTGAACCATTTAACCCATCAACTTAAAAAGACTCCAGAACAGCATTTTACAGAAATTGAAAAGGTAGTTTCCGAAGGGAACAAATTAGGTATAGACACCAATGTATATTTAGAGGATTGGAGCAACGGGATGCGCAATTCCAAGGACTACGTTTTTCAGTTTTTGAATTTTTTGACCCAACAACCCATAAAACGAATTTTGCTTCCAGACACTTTGGGCGTATTGACCCATACCGAAACTGGAGCGTTTTTCAGGGAAATCATTGAAAGATACCCAAATACTCATTTTGATTTTCACGGTCACAATGATTACGATCTTAGCGTAGCCAATGTGATGGAAGCTCTAAGAGCTGGCGCCCACGGATTGCACCTCACAGTAAATGGTATGGGCGAACGCGCGGGCAACGCACCTTTGGCAAGCGCCGTGGCCGTTATCAACGACTTCTTACCCGAAATTAAGATTGGAGTAAAAGAAACATCGCTTTACAAAGTAAGTAAATTGGTGTCCGCCTTTACCGGTGTCAGCATACCTGACAACAAACCTATTGTTGGTGATAATGTATTTACTCAAACCGCTGGAATACATGCAGATGGGGACAGTAAAAAGAATCTTTACTTTAATGATTTGTTACCTGAACGTTTTGGCAGGAAACGCAAATATGCGCTGGGCAAAACATCAGGAAAAGCCAATATTCAAAAGAATCTTCAAGAACTTGGGTTGACCCTGAACGATGACGAACTGAAAAAAGTCACGGAACGCATCATTGAGCTTGGGGACAAGAAAGAACGAGTCACAAAAGACGACCTGCCCTATATCATTTCCGATGTACTGGACAGCAATCTGCATCAGCAAAAAGTTTTTGTGAAATCATACGTTTTAACGCATTCCAAAGGACTGAAACCCTCCACTACCCTTTCCATAGAAATTGAAGGTAAAATCTATGAGGAAAATGCTCAGGGGGATGGTCAATTTGATGCATTTATCAACGCCTTGAAAAAAGTATACAAAAAAGAAGGTCGAGAATTGCCCAAACTGGTGGACTATGCGGTGCGTATTCCCCCAGGCAGTAATTCCGACGCCCTTTGCGAGACCGTAATCACTTGGCAGACCAAGGAAAAAGATTTTACCACCCGCGGACTCGATTCGGACCAAACGGTATCTGCGATAAAAGCCACGGAAAAAATGTTGAATTTGGTATAACAGACTTTGATAATTGTTTATTGATAACTGATAATTGATATAATGAAACTAAACATAGCACTCTTGGCCGGAGATGGAATTGGCCCCGAAGTAATTGATCAAGCCGTAAAAGTATCCGACGCCGTAGCTGCAAAGTTCGGTCACGAAATTAGCTGGACCCCAGCCCTAACCGGTGCTGCAGCCATTGATGCGGTTGGCGAACCTTACCCGGACGAAACCCACGAAGCCTGTGTTGCTGCCGATGCCGTCCTTTTTGGAGCCATTGGCCACCCGAGATTTGACAATGACCCTTCTGCCAAGGTACGTCCCGAGCAAGGTTTGTTGAAAATGCGCCAAAAACTGGGGTTGTTCGCCAATGTACGTCCGACCTTTACTTTTCCATCTTTGATAGATAAATCGCCATTGAAAAGAGAGCGTATCGAAGGAACGGATTTGGTATTCCTACGTGAACTTACAGGAGGTATCTACTTTGGCAAAAGAGGCCGTGAGGACAACGACAATACTGCTTACGATACGTGCACCTATACACGTGCAGAAGTAGAACGTTTGGCCAGAAAAGGTTTTGAAATGGCCATGCAGCGGTCCAAAAAGCTTTGTTGTGTGGACAAGGCCAACGTTCTGGAAACCTCGCGTTTATGGAGGGAAACCGTTCAGAAATTGGAAAAAGACTATCCAGAAGTGGAAGTATCCTATGAATTTGTGGATGCTGTAGCCATGCGTTTGGTACAATGGCCAAGTGCTTACGACGTTTTGATCACAGAAAACTTGTTCGGTGATATTTTAACGGATGAAGCTTCCGTGATTTCAGGATCTATGGGATTGATGCCATCAGCCTCTTTGGGGGAAAAGACTTCCTTGTTTGAACCCATTCATGGTTCTTACCCACAAGCTGCCGGAAAGGATATTGCCAACCCATTGGCCACCGTTTTATCCGCAGCAATGATGTTCGAAACGGCATTTGGACTTAAGGACGAAGCCGAAGCCATCCGTGAGGTCGTGAACAAATCATTGGCTGAAGGTGTGGTTACCGAAGATCTTGCCGATGGCGGAAAAGCATACAAGACCAGCGAAGTTGGTGATTGGTTGGCCAAGAATATTTAATCAACCCTACATGAAAACCAAAAAGAAAGCCCCGAAATTCGGGGCTTTTTTAATTCATTATAAAAATAAATCTCTAACTATTTCTTCACCATACTAAAATATCGAGGCGTCATTCTGAATTTATTTCAGAATCTCATCATTTTAGTATTTCAATCTTAATGAGAACCTGAAACAAGTTCAGGTTGACGAGAGCTTTAATTTTTCATAAACCTTTTCCTTTGGAAAAAACTCGAACTGACAATCTTGCATTTTACAAAATATAGTCAGTACTCAAAAAGTTACTCACTTTAGCCTCCATCAATTGCTCTACCGTCTGTACGTTCAGGTTGTTGTCCTTGAATGCTACAAATGTTCGGATAGAGAATGAACGCAGGGCATCGTGTACGCTCAATGTGGACTGGGCGGAATCCTTTCTTCCCGTAAACGGATACACATCCGGGCCACGCTGGCAGGAACTGTTCAGGTTTACGCGGCACACCAAGTTCGCTAAAGTATCGATCAGCGGGGACAAGGTATACACATCCTTACCGAACAAGCTGACCTGCTGTCCGTAGTTTGATTCGGCCATATCATCCAAGGGCTCTTCAATATCCTGAAAGGAAAGTACAGGAATTATTGGCCCAAATTGCTCTTCTTGATACACCCGCATATCCTTGGTTACAGGATAAAGCACTGCTGGCCATATGTAATTGTCAAAATGCTTCCCTCCTTTTTTGTTGATGATTTTGGCACCTTTCGCCAAAGCATCATCCAACAACTCCTGAATGTAAGCAGGCTTATCGGGTTCAGGAAGTGGTGTCAAGCTAACGCCGTCGTCCCATGGATTACCGAATTTTAATCCATCGACCTTCTCCGCGAAATTCTTTAGGAATTTATCCTTGATTTCATCGTGAACGTAGACCACTTTTAACGCGGTACACCGCTGCCCATTAAAGGACAAGGTACCCGAAATACACTCGTTGATGGTCAAATCCAATTCAGCATCGGGAAGTACAATGGCGGGGTTTTTGGCTTCCAAGCCCAAAACCAAACGCAATCTGTTGCTCTTGGGGTGTTGCTCTTGTAATGCATTCGCTGATTTACTGTTTCCTATCAAGGCCAGCACGTCCACCTTTCCTGTTTGCATTATGGGAGCCGCTACGGTCCTTCCTCGGCCGAAAAGTATATTCACCACTCCTTTTGGAAAACAACTCTGAAAAGCTTCCAGAAGTGGCGTAATCAACAAAACTCCATGTTTTGCCGGCTTAAAAATGGTCGTGTTCCCCATGATGATAGCGGGAATCAACAAAGCAAAAGTCTCATTCAACGGATAGTTATACGGCCCAAGGCACAACACCACTCCAAGAGGGCCTCTACGGATGTGGGCATAAACGCCATCATGCTTTTCAAATTTGGCGTTATTGCGGTCCAATTGCTTATATTCCTCAATGGTGTCGTAAATATACTCAACGGTACGATCAAACTCTTTGTAAGAATCTGGCTTGGATTTTCCTATCTCCCACATCAAAAGCTTAACCACTTGTTCACGCTTTTGCTCCATTTTCTTCACGAAGGCTTCCATGCACTCAATACGGTCCTTCACTTTCATGGTTGGCCATAGCCCCTGCCCTTTGTCGTAGGCTGCCAAAGCGGCCTCCAAAGCATCCAAGGCTTCGGCTTCTCCCATGTCGGGTACACTTCCCAAAGTTGTTGGGGCATATTCCTCCGTGGATGATATGGTAGAGATTACAGGACTGGTATCACCGTCCCATTTACGTAATTCTCCATTGACCAAATATGTTTTTTGATGAAGCTCTTCGGTAATTTGAAAAGCTTCCGGAATTTTGTTCTTTGTTGTTGCCATTAGTTGTTATTATTGATTCTTGTTGATTATAAATGGGTCGACCTTCCTATACAAAGCTAACATAAAAACCTTTTTAAGCCCGGAGGATTTCATTCCATTGCTATAGAAACTGGCAGAAAACCAGGTTTGTAAAAACATGGATCGTAAATGTTAAGGGCATCACACCAAATACTGGAACAGATCAGGTTTATTGTTGAGATAATCCCCAAAGAAATTATTGTCCTTCATCCGTTGGATCAAAGGAGCCAAGTCATCGGGAGATTTTAGCTCCACCCCAACTATAGCAGGTGCATTTTCCCTGCTCGACTTTTTTGAATATTCAAAATGTGTAATGTCGTCATTGGGCCCCAAAATATCCACCACAAATTCCTTTAACGCACCTGGGCGCTGTGGAAATCTCACAATAAAATAGTGCTTCAATTGAGCATATAGCAAGGCTCTTTCCTTGATTTCGGCCGTACGGGTAATGTCGTTGTTGCTTCCACTCACCACACAGACCACATTCTTGCCCTTGATTTCTTCCTTGAAATAATCCAAGGCTGCAATCGTCAAAGCACCTGCGGGCTCCACCACAATGGCATCCCTATTGTAAAGGTCCAAGATGGTCTGACACACTTTCCCTTCGGGAACGGTTATCATTTTATGAAGATATTCCTTGCAAATAGGATAGGTCAACGACCCGACTTTCTGAACCGCTGCACCATCGATAAACTTATCAATGTTTTCAAGCTCCACCAACGATCCCTCTTCAATGGATTTCAACATGGAAGGTGCTCCTTCGGGCTCAACCCCTATTATTCTGGTGTTGGGAGACAAAGCCTGGAAGGTGCCACAAAGACCCGATGCCAATCCACCACCGCCAACGGCGACAAAAACATAATCAATGGGCTCGCTGGTTTGTTGCAGGATTTCCAAACCAACGGTAGCTTGGCCCTCGATGGTTTTTTCATCATCAAACGGATGGACAAAAGTTTTGCCTTCCTGCTCGCAGAACAATTCGGCTGCTTTTTTGGAATCGTCAAAGGTGTCTCCTTCAAGAACCACATCCACCCATTCCCCACCGAACATCGTGGTCTGGTCAATCTTCTGTTTTGGCGTGACCACGGGCATATAAATGGTTCCTTTTACCTGTAAATGACTACATGCAAAGGCGACGCCCTGCGCATGATTCCCTGCACTGGCACAAACCACACCGTTGTCCAGTTGGTTTTGGCTTAATGAACTTATCTTGTTGTACGCTCCACGGATTTTGTAGCTACGTACCCTGTGGAGGTCTTCCCGTTTAAGAAGAATGTTGGCCCCATGGGTTTTGGAATAGCGGATACTTTGCTGCATAGGTGTAACCTCCGCCACTTGGGCAATGGTCTTCGCTGCTTGATAAATATCCGCTATTTGCGGAAAATAGATTTCCACAGTTTCACTCATAGGGCCAATGGTTTTGTGTTATCCGATTGGCTTCATGGCTGTCATGGATGCGCGCAACCTGGCACCCACCACCTCTACATTGTGCTCGCGGATGGCTTTGTTCACCGCAATCAATCGTACGTTGTCCACGCCAGTGTCCTTGCCTTCACCAAAGTGCTTACCAATGATATCCGTGTCCACTTTTTTCATAAAATCGGTCAAAAGCGGTTTACATGCATGGTCGAACAGGTAACAACCATACTCTGCAGTATCGGAGATTACACGGTTCATTTCGAACAATTTCTTTCTAGCAATAGTGTTTGCAATCAACGGTGTCTCGTGCAATGATTCGTAGTAAGCTGACTCACCGATGATTCCAGACTCGGTCATGGTCTCATAGGCCAATTCCACTCCTGATTTCACGAAAGCGACCATCAAAACGCCATTGTCGTAGTATTCCTGCTCAGAGATTTCCATATCTCCCGCTGGTGTTTTTTCAAATGCAGTTTCTCCAGTGGCAGCTCTCCAGTCCAATAGGTTTTTATCGCCATTGTCCCAGTCTTCCATCATGGTTTTGGAGAAATGTCCGCTCATAATGTCATCCATATGTTTTTGGAACAACGGACGCATGATCACTTTCAATTCTTCGGCCAAATCAAATGCTTTGATCTTGGCAGGATTGGACAAACGGTCCATCATATTGGTGATGCCTCCTTGCTTCAAACCTTCGGTGATGGTTTCCCATCCGTATTGAATCAATTTGGAAGCATAGGCTTTATCAACCCCTTTTTCAACCATTTTGTTGAAGGATAAGATGGATCCTGTTTGCAACAAACCACAAAGAATGGTCTGCTCGCCCATCAAATCTGACTTTACTTCTGCCACGAATGATGATTCAAGAACCCCTGCTTTATCCCCTCCAGTTGCTGCAGCATAAGCCTTAGCTTGCTCCAATCCTTTTCCTTCTGGGTCGTTTTCTGGGTGTACGGCAATCAGAGTTGGTACGCCAAAACCTCTTTTGTACTCTTCACGTACCTCGGAACCAGGACTTTTTGGGGCCACCATGATCACGGTAAGGTCCTCACGTACCTGCATTCCTTCTTCCACAATATTGAAACCGTGCGAGTAGGACAACGTAGCTCCTTTTTTCATCAAAGGCATTACTGTGCCTACCACATTGGTGTGCTGCTTGTCGGGAGTAAGGTTGATGACCAAATCTGCAGTTGGGATCAAATCCTCATAGGACCCCACCACAAAGTTGTTCTCTTTTGCGTTTTTAAAGGATTGTCTTTCCTCTTTGATAGCTGCTGGGCGAAGCGCGTACGAAATGTCCAATCCCGAGTCACGCATGTTCAGCCCTTGGTTCAACCCCTGGGCACCACACCCAACAATTACAATTTTCTTTCCTTTTAATGCGGTAACACCATCAGCAAATTCGCTGGAATCCATAAATCTACATTTTCCCAACTGTGTCAGTTGTTCGCGAAGTGATAGTGTGTTAAAGTAATTTGCCATTTTTAGTATTTGATTTTACGCTATTTAGTTTTCTTGAAATTCCTGTAATATTTCGCTGATCGGCATTGCCGCCTTCGTCACCGCAATACGGCCCGAACGCACAAACTGCATAATGCCATACGGCAAAAGGGCGTCGTGCATCTCGTCAATTTCGTGCCTGCGGCCTGTTTTGGCCAAAGCAAAAAATTCACGGTTCACGGTTACGATCTGTGCATTGCTTTCTTTGATGATATTCTGAATCTGACGCTCATCGAACAACAAGTGCGAAGCAATTTTGAACAATGCAGATTCTTGATAAATGGTTTCATCATCGGTGTGATAGTATGCCTTGATAACCTCTATTTGTTTTTCAATTTGACCTACTATCTTGCGTGTCCAATCCTCGGTGGTAAAGACCACAATCGTAAATTTGGAAACACCTTCAATCTCTGATTTTGAAACATTTAAGCTTTCAATGTTGATGTGTCGCTTTAGGAATATTCCGGATATTCTATTGAGCAGTCCTACATGATTTTCGGAATACACCGAGATGGTATACCATTGTTTTCCCATGTTGTTTTTTATTTTTTTACTGCAACTATAAGTCCTGTGGACCAGTCCATCTTTGTTATTGTAATATCTTTTCTTTTCTCGATCGTTTTGACCAATTCGTTTGCCTTTTCTTCATGTCCCTCAGGCCAATTGGGCTGCTTCTTCATGTCGTCGATTACATAGTAACCGCCTTTTTTCAACAATGCCAAGGCCGTATCCAAATGACTGTATTTTCCTGGCCACGCATCCGCAAAAATCAAATCGAAGGGGGCGCCTTTATATTCTTCCAGCCATTTACCGCCATCGGCGCAAACCAGCTCCAATCTATCTTCGTCCTCAAAAAACAGCTGGGCCACTTCAATAAGCTCGGAATCATTGTCAACACTTGTTATGCTTGAATCTTCGTCCATTCCTTGAACCATCCACGCCAAGGATAAACCGATTCCTGTGCCCAATTCCAAAAAGTTTCCTGAAGGCTTTGATGCTGCCAGTGTTTTCAACAAAGTACCGATGTAAATATCGGAGGGCATGGTAAACCCCATTTCTTTGCTCTTTTCAAGCAAATTTTGATATTGCTTGGGCTGTTCTATGATAAAGGATTGGTCCATTATTTCAATCTGATATCGGAAACAGAGGCTCCTGATGGAATCATAGGGAATACGTTATCCTCTTTCTCCACTTTCACTTCCAAAAAGTATGGGTCTTTGGACGATATCATTTCTTGAACGGCCTCTTGAAGGTCGGCTCTTTCGGTCACCCTTCTTGATTTGATATGGTATCCTTCGGCAATCTTTACAAAATCAGGATTTGTCATTACGGTTGATGCATATCTCCTGTCAAAGAAAAGTTCTTGCCATTGACGCACCATCCCTAAGTGATCGTTGTTCAATACCACAATTTTCACGGGCACATTGTGTTGGAAAATAACACCCAACTCCTGAATGGTCATCTGATAACCACCATCACCGATAATGGCGACCACTTCGCGATCCATGGCCCCCATTTTGGCGCCAATGGCCGCAGGAAGACCAAATCCCATGGTTCCCAGACCTCCTGAAGTAATATTGCTCTTGGATTGTTTGAACTTTGCATAGCGACATGCAATCATCTGATGTTGTCCCACATCGGAAACCATTACAGCTTTATGACCCGAAGCCACGTTGATTTGTTCGATCACTTCTCCCATGGTCAGTCCTTCTTTGGTCGGGTGAATATCGTTATGAATCAGGGTATCGTATTCAATTTGATACATTTTATCAAACTCGGCCCTCCATTCCTTGTGCTCTTTCTTATCCAGCAATGGGAGTATCTGCGCTAAAGTTTCCTTGGCATTGCCCAAAACGGCTACGTCCACTTTTACGTTTTTGTTGACTTCAGCCTGGTCAATTTCAAAATGAACGATTTTCGCCTGCTTGGCGTAGGTCTCCAAGTTTCCTGTTACACGGTCATCAAAGCGCATTCCAATTGCTATAAGCACATCGCATTCGTTTGTCAACATATTGGGTCCGTAGTTCCCATGCATGCCTACCATGCCCACATTCAACGGGTGGTCGGTATCCATGGCGGAAAGACCGAGAATGGTCCATGCTGCTGGAATTCCCGCTTTTTCCACCAAAGCTTTAAGTTCGGCCTCTGCCTCTCCCAAAATCACACCTTGACCAAATACGATAAAAGGTTTTTTAGCACTATTGATGAGCTCTGCTGCCTTTTCGATACTGCTTGGATTTGGTTTAGGTACGGGCTTGTAGCTTCGTACGGCCGTGCACTTTTCATATACAAAGTCAAGCTCATCAAACTGGGCATTCTTGGTTATATCCACCAAAACGGGACCTGGTCTTCCCGAACGGGCAATATAAAATGCTTTCGCCATGATTTCTGGAATCTCCTCCACCTTGGTGATTTGATAGTTCCATTTGGTCACGGGCGTAGAAATACCTACGATATCTGTTTCTTGGAACGCATCGGAACCCAAAAGACTTCTCGTTACCTGACCCGTGATACAAACCATAGGGGTGGAATCTATCTGCGCATCGGCAATCCCAGTCACTAAATTGGTAGCTCCAGGTCCAGAAGTTGCCATGGCAACCCCTACTCTGCCCGTAACCCTGGCGTAGCCTTGGGCAGCATGCGTAGCACCTTGCTCGTGACGCGTTAAAATATGGGTAAGTTTATCCTGAAACTTATATAATTCGTCATACACGGGCATAATGGCACCGCCTGGGTAGCCATAGATCAAATCCACTCCTTCTGCGAGCAAACAATGGATTATTGCCTCTGCACCAGTAATCCTGATGGCCTTTTGACTTTTACTATCTTTTTTTTGTGCTTTCAATGTCTCCATAAGCCTGTATTTAGGGAGATACCCCTATCATGATTGTTAAAACAAATCGGTAACACAGCCTTTTGCTGCCGATGATACCGTTTTGGCGTATTTGTACAAGCTCCCTGATTTTATTTTCAATTCAGGTTGCTTCCATTCTTTTCTTCGTTGTTCGAACTCTTCGTCCGAAATATTAATGTTGATGGTGTTGTTCACGGCATCTATCGTGATTTCATCGCCGTCTTTCACCAAGGCGATTCCGCCGCCAACTTGTGCTTCGGGGGAAACGTGGCCCACTACAAATCCGTGGGAACCACCAGAGAACCTTCCATCGGTAATCAAGGCTACATCTTTTCCGAGACCTGCGCCCATAATGGCGGAAGTTGGCTTCAACATTTCGGGCATTCCAGGCGCTCCTTTTGGTCCTTCGTATCGGATGACCACCACATCGCCCTTTTGGACTTTTCCTGTATGAATGCCCTCATTAACAGCAAATTCGCTATCAAAAACACGGGCGGTTCCCGTAAATTCAAGTCCTTCTTTTCCTGTGATTTTTGCCACAGCACCTTCGGAAGCAAGGTTTCCATATAATATACGAATATGTCCCGTTTCCTTAATGGGTTGCTCCTTTTTTCTGATGATATCTTGACCTTCTTGCAAATCTGGGGCGTCCAATAAGTTTTCGGCCAGAGTTTTTCCTGTAACGGTCATACAATCTCCGTGAAGCATACCTTCCTTCAACATATATTTCAATACCGCAGGAACTCCGCCAACGTTATGCAGGTCTTCCATCAAATATTTTCCGCTAGGTTTTAAATCGGCCAACAAAGGCGTGGATTCACTTATTCTTGTAATGTCTTCCAAGGTAAAATCTACCTCAGCAGCGTGCGCGATGGCCATAAAGTGAAGCACCGCATTCGTAGATCCTCCGAGCACGGTGACCAATCTGAAGGCATTTTCCAATGCTTTTTTGGTAACGATATCCCTTGGTTTGATGTCTTCTTTCAGCAAATGGTACAATGCTGCACCCGATGCTTCGCAATCTGCTTGTTTTTTATCGTTTACTGCGGGAATTGATGAATTGAACGGCATGGACATTCCCATCGCTTCAATGGCAGATGCCATGGTATTGGCGGTGTACATCCCTCCACAGGCTCCAGCTCCTGGACATGCTTTATGGATTACTTCCTTATATTCTTTCTCGTCTATGGCCCCAGCCACTTTTTGTCCGTAAGCTTCAAAAGCTGAGATGATATCCAATTTTTTATTGTTATGACAGCCTGGCGCAATGGTCCCGCCGTAAACCAAAATAGATGGGCGGTTCAATCGTAATTGGGCCATAAGGGCGCCTGGCATGTTTTTGTCACACCCTACCACGGTTACTAATCCGTCATAGCTCATGGCATGGATAACAGTTTCAATGGAATCTGCAATAATGTCACGCGAAGGCAACGAATAGCGCATACCTGGGGTACCGTTGGAAATTCCATCACTAACCCCGATGGTATTGAAGATAAGACCGACCAAATTGGAAGACTCCACTCCTTTTTTTACTTCGAGGGCCAAATCATTGAGGTGCATGTTGCAAGGGTTTCCCTCGTATCCTGTGCTCGCTATTCCGATTAGGGGTTTTTGTAAATCTTCATCCGTTAGTCCAATCGCATGCAACATGGCCTGGGCGGCAGGCAAGGTTGGGTCTTGTGTTACTTTTTTGCTAAACTTGTTCAATTCCATTATCAAATTTCATTCAAATACAGTATTATTCTGAATTTATACCGTAATTCAAAGATATATGTTTAAAAAGCCCTAGATTTTTAACAGTTGTTCGCTGTTTAAATCCACTGGAAACATAATAAACATAATTTACTGTATTTCAGTTTTTTAGATTGATTAAAATTCCAATATTCAATTAATTTTATTGTAATAAAAAAGGCCTGTATCGTGTGGGATACAGGCCTTTTTAAGTCAATAGCAAGTCTGTATCACTCCATTTCTGGAACAATCACAACCTCGACAATGACTTGTTTATTTCTTTTCATAGGTCAATGGTACGAAAAAATATTTTGAATTTAGAATCAAGAATTAGAATATGTTTCTCAAACCAGCTTAAACTTCAACTCATCCCCATACTTTTTCTGTGCAAGCACCGATATGGATTCCTCGCTCAATTGAAGTATACGGGGATACCCTCCTGTGGTCTGGCCATCTTTCATTAAAATGATCATGCGGCCTGCCGGTGTCAGCTGTACAGTGCCGGGCAAGGTTCCCGAGGTCAGCATGGAATGGGAATGTCCGGTAATCAGCTCGGAGAGCTGGTAGGCCATTCGGTTGTTTTCCTTGGAAACTGTGTAAGGTTTTGCGAAAATCTCCATGAGCTGACCATCGGATAGCAACGAAAATTCTGGGCCCTTGTACACTTTCAATGTGTTTTTCTCAAAATGCTCTTCTATTTTGATTTCGGATATTTTTGGCTCGTAGGACAAGGTTTCCTTATACGGTATTTCATCACCATCCTTGAGTCGGGCGGACTTGGTGACCGGGAAAAAAAGTGAATGGCTATCGAGCACTTTTTTGGACTGAAAACCGCCTTTTATGGCCAAATACCCACGGAATCCCGTTTCCAAGCGACCGTAGGATAGAATATCGCCCTTTTCCACTTTTAGCACCGTGTAGTTATCAATGGGTTGATTGTTCAAGGTAGCAACGATATGTGCCCCTGACAAACAGATGTACGAAGTGGTATCGAACAACAGCGTGGGACCGGTCATGGTAATTTCGATGACAGCGGCATTTTCATCATTCTCCAAAAGCATATTTGCCTTTTTCACGGATTCCACATCCATGGCCCCTGATATCGGAACTCCGATATCGCGATGTCCGAACCTGCCAAGGTCCTGAATCGTTGAATAAAGGCCCGGTTTTAAAACTTTAAGCATTCAGCACAACTTTTTCCGGTTCGTAAATACCTACTTCGCCCTCAATTTTATGCAGTTTGTATTCTGCTTTCGATATGCTTTCAAACTGTATCTTGTCCCCCACCTTAACAAAACAAGGGTCTTTTTTGGTGGGATCGAACAAATTGATCGGGCAATTGCCAATAATATTCCATCCGCCCGGGGAATCCTGCGGATAAATGCCCGTTTGTTTACTGGCCAATCCTACCGAACCTTTCTGCACCTTTAACCTAGGTTCGGCCCTTCGGGGAATCTCCAAGGATGTTGGGAGTCCGCCCAAATACATAAAGCCGGGCAAAAATCCGATGCCATACACCACATATTGGTGCGATGTGTGCTGCTCAATAAGTTCTTTGACCGACAAACCTAATGTTTTGGAGGCCTCTTCAATGTCCATTCCGAATTCGAGGTCATAGCACACGGGTAATGTCCATAAATGTTGTATGCGCTCTGTTTTGGATTTGGCCTGCTTTTCGTGGCACTCCAGAATCATGTTTTTAGTCTCCTCAAAGTCGATATGGTCTTGGTTATAGACCATGGTCAAGGAATTATAGGCCACGGACATTTCCCAACCTGGGATTTCCAATTCTTTGAAAGCGTCCATAAAATCGAGGATGTCCGCTAAAATGGATTCACTCACCTTTTCGGGCCATTCTACTAAAACAGCTCGTTCTCCGAAAGGCTTAATGCTGATGGGGTAACTTTTCACTTTTGTATCTGCACTTGGTTTTGGGGTAATGCTTTTGAAAGATACATTAATATTTTTAATGCAGAAACCGTATCGCCATGTATGCAAAGGGTGTCCGCCTGAATATTCAAGGATTGGCCTTGCACCGAAACCACTTCTCCCTTTTTGATGATGGGCAATATGTGTTCTAAAACGGTTGCAGGTTCTTCAATCAAAGCATTCTCTTCTTTTCTGGAAACGAGGGATAGGTCGGAATTGTAATTTCGGTCCGCAAAGGCTTCAAACCAGATTTTAAATCCACGCTCTTCTGCCATTTCTGCAATTACCGACTTGAACGGAACATAGAGCACTGCTTGATTCTTATACTTTTCAACAGCGTCCAAATATACCTTTGCCAAATCTCCATCTTTCGCAGTTTGATTGTATAGCGCACCGTGCGCTTTGATGTGATGCAGACTGACTTTCGTCTCTTTCAATACTTCATCAAAAATCGACAATTGCTGCCTAATGCTTTGTATTAGATCTTGGCTGGAAATATCCATCACTTCCCTACCAAAATTGGCTTTATCCGGGTAAGATGGGTGCGAACCTACCTTGATATTGTTTCGCTTGGCGAGTTTGGTCACCTTCAACATGGTTTCCCTATCTCCCGCATGTCCTCCGCAAGCTATATTGCAAGAACTTATAAAAGGGAAAATATCAGCCTCATTGCCCACACCCTCACCTACATCACAATTAATATCAATAGTGAATTTATGCATCTAAAACAGTCCGATTACTTTAAAAATACTTTTTGCGCCCAAAAATATCGTGAACAGCACAATGGCCACACCAAATGCATTCTGGACCAGTGAATTTTTGTTTTCGCCCATTACGGATTTCTTGTTTACCACCCATAAAAGCAACAAGGCCATTACCGGGAGCAAAATGCCATTGGCGACTTGGGCAAACTGGATTACCTCGATGGGTTTAATATCAAAGGAAAGAAATAGGACGCCGCACAAAAGCACAATGGTCCATACCATTTTAAACTTTTTGTTCTGCATGCCCCCTTCCCATCCAAAACAACTACTGGCCACATAGGCTGCGGCCAAAGGAGCCGTAATGGCCGATGTGATGCCTGCTGCCAAAAGTCCGATGGCCATGAACAAGAACGCCATTTTTCCAAAAAGGGGCTCCAAGGCCTTGGCCATGTCCAATGCATTGTTAATTTCTGATATCGGTGCTGCCGAAGCTGTGATCAGTATGGCCATGGATACCACCCCCCCCAATCCAATCGAAACAATGGTGTCCCAGTTCACTGCTTTTAAATCGGTTTTGGAATTCCATTTTTCTTTGACCAATGAAGCATGCAAGAAAAGGTTATAGGGCACCACCGTAGTTCCCACCAGCGCAACGACCGTAAGCAATCCGTTTTCCGGTAACCTTGGAATGAACATTCCTTTGAATATTTCAGAAATCGATGGTTGAACCAAAACGGCACAAATCACAAAACTGGCCCCCATAACACCAACAAGTCCAACGAATATCTTTTCCAAAATCTTGTAGCTACTGAACCATAGCAAAAGAAATATGATGCTTCCGATAATGGTCGGCAAAAAGGATCTTAACTGCGGTTGGGGCAACAATTGTTCAAGCCCCAAAGTTGCACCTCCAATATTACCGGCTTCGTAGGCTGCGTTACCCACTAAAATAGCGCCCAAAACAATGGCAATCACAAAATTTTTGAACCACCGGGTCTTAAGTTCCGTCCTAACGACATCCACAAGACCGCTTTGGGTCACCAGGCCGATTCGGCCTGCCATGCCCTGTAATATGATAGTAGCCAATACGGATACGAGCAAGGCCCACAGCAGGGCGTATCCAAAGTTTGTTCCCGCCAAGGTACACATCGTAATGGTTCCAGGGCCCACGAATGCTGCAGCTACCAACACTCCCGGACCTATTTTATTGAACATGAGCACTATATTTAAAACGATGAATTTAAAAGATATCTTAACAAAAAATGCATTTCATCCAAAAAAATGCAATTCGTCTAAAAGTGGGGTGCCGTACGTCGAATTTTTATACTATTTCAAAAATCTCAAAGTTATAATAATCCCAAATCATACTTTGACATAAACTTGACTAAAACTAATGAGATGTAAGGATTGCGGCAAAGACATTAGCCCCCAACAGTTTAAGGCCTCAAAAGAAGCTTTAGGTGTAGCGCTTTGCGAACGACATACACGACTTATCAAAAAGGTAATTCTAGACAATGATACCCCAATTGATGCGGTCCATTTATTTTACGCCCTAAAAGATGCCGGTGTTCACCCCATGTTGGAATGGTGGGATGGTAAAAAATCCGTGGATATTGCCATTTCCAGGGTCAAATTAAATATTGAAATCGACAGGAATTACAACATGATCACGCATGAGCAGGCCATAAACGACCTAGAAGATGCAATGCATTCCTTTAAAAACGGTTTTACCACCGTTAGGATTCCTCATCTTGCGGTTAAATATTATTTGGACGAGACCGTAGAAAATATTTTAGGTATCATATCCGGACTTAAGGCAAATATCAAGGCGATTTAATTTGAAAAGTGCATGTTGCTCTTTTTTTCCACAGTCTTGTATTCAAGGATATTGATGACAATGGCGTATTCGCCGATGTTCTCTAGATCATTGATGTAATTTTTTCCTCTATTTTCGAAGTAATCGGCATCTCCCTGATTCAGTTTGATCATGTCGATTTTACCATTTCCATAACGCGTGATCACAAGGCCTCCGGTGGTGCACACCCATCCATAATTGGTATTGTGCCTTCTAAAATCAAGCCTTTCGCCGGGTAAAAGTCTGAGGTCCCAAAGTTTAACGCTCTCGTTCTCGAATACCAATTTGTCCGTTAAGGACTCTTTGATTTTTTGATGTAGCAACTCATCAATCTTCTCCTGCTCCCATGGGTCAAAATTGCCCGCTGGGTTCAACTCCACACATTGCATTCCTGTACTTTCTTTTAAAAACGGCGCAAATATAGATTTTAAAATACTTAAAAACAGTAGATTAAGTAATGTTTAACGTAATCCGTGAACATTCGTTCAATTAAATCGATTTAATTGACAATTTGGTCAATAACAGCATATTAAATTATTTTTTTCTTATCGATTGCTTGGCGATTTTTATCTAATTTGGAGGCATCAACCATAACCGACCATGAAAAAAATTCTCCTTGCCATTCTGGCCATTATTGTGATTCTTATCGCCGTACTGACGATCAACACCTTTTCCCTTACATCAAAACAAGTTGCTTCGGAACCTTTGGAAGCAATGGATTTCCCCGAGGGTGCATTTCAAAATCTATCAAAAGCCATCCAGTTCAGAACCATCTCCTTTAGTGAGGATGCCATTCCCGATTCCACAGCGTTCAACGGCTTTCATCAGTTCTTAAAAGAAACCTATCCACTCCTGCACCAGAACCTTGTTTTGGAGAAAATAAACGATTATAGCCTGCTCTATAAATGGGAAGGTTCCGACCCGTCACAAAAACCAATTGTTTTGCTTTCACATCAAGATGTGGTTCCCGTGGACCAGCCGACCCTGTCCGAATGGGAGGCGGGACCGTTCGAAGGGGCTATCACGGACACGCACATTATCGGTAGGGGTACTCTGGATGACAAAAGCTCCTTGATGGCCCTTATGGAATCCGTAGAAATGTTGCTGAAAGAATCCTTTGTGCCAAAGCAAACCATTTATCTGGCTTTTGGACATGATGAGGAACTTGGAGGTGGAAACGGCGCAAAGGCCATCGCAGCATACCTGAAAAATAAAGGGGTACATGCGGCCATGACCTTGGACGAAGGTGGGTTTTTAGCAGAGAATATGGTTCCCGATTTTGACAAGACCGTCGCTATGGTCAATTTGGCGGAAAAAGGCTATGCTTCATTTCAACTTATTGTAAAAACCAGCGGAGGCCATAGTTCGGCACCGCCGGAAAACAACACCCTTGGCATGTTGGCCCAGGCCATTGTTGACCTAGAGAACAATCAGCGTCCCTATAAACTGGTAAAGCCCATCGATTATCAATTCGAATATATGGGCGCCGAAATGCCCTTTTTCAAAAAAATGGCATTTGCCAATCCATGGCTTTTCAAAGGCCCTGTCCTAAAGGCTTTGAACGCACATACAACTACGGCACCCACCATAATCGAAGGCGGGGTCAAGGACAATGTGATTCCCACGGTTGGAAAAGCCACTATTAATTTTAGGATATTGCCCGGTGAGACCATCGAATCTGTTAGGGAACATATCAAAAAAACTGTTGGGGATGGAATCGAGGTTGAACTGAACGGCTTTGCCACAAACCCTTCCCCTGTTTCTGGAATAGATTCCGATGCCTTCAAAAACCTTGAAAAAACCATACGCTCCGTGTTTCCCGAAGCCGTTGTGGTGCCGGGCTTGATAGGTGGCGGTACGGATGCCAGATATTTTTATGATGTATCGGATGATGTGTACAGGTTCTACCCTATTCGAATAGGTCCGGACAGTATGACAAGATTCCATGGAATCGATGAAAAAATCGCGAAAGACAATTATAAGGAAATGATTGTTTTTACCTACAACTTGATCAAAAGGTTCGATTAAAACCAAATTTACATATGAAAAACATTGGAATCGTTATTACTTTGATGCTTGCACTAAGCGTTGCAATTGCTAATGCGGGTAACCCTAAAAACGATACAAACGGTAACATTGAAACTCCAAATGATTCGTTAAGACTAGCGGAACTAAATAATTTTTGGGCCGAGGTTTCGAGAACTGTAAATGAGGGGGACTTTGAAGGCTATAAAGCTACCTACCATGAAGATGCGGTTGTTGTTTTTACAACTGGTGAAAACAAAGCATCTGTACCTATTGCAAAGGCACTACTAAATTGGAAGCAAGGCTTCATAGACACCCAGACAGGAAAAACACAGAATAGTGTGGAATTCCGTTTTTCACAGCGAATAGGTGACGAAACTACCGCACATGAAACAGGGATTTTTGCTTACCAATCCGACAATGGGACTGGTAACGCCAATCAAAAACAATTCGTACATTTTGATGCCTTGCTCGTAAAACGTGATAAAGCTTGGTTGTTGGTAATGGAATATCAAAAATCCAAAGCAACTGAAGAAGAGTGGAACTTATTGAAATAATCTTGCAATGCTTACCAAAAGGACAACATACATTATAAGATATATGATTGTACAACAAACTTCTGAATACCAAACCATGGCACATGTAAGTTTGTGAGGCAAATAAACTATTCGAAATGGTTAATAAGGTAAAGTACCTTTTATCACCCCAACCAGCCTTCTCTGTCCAGACTCCGGTACTGAATGGCTTCCGATATATGGTTTTCCACTACCCCTTCAACACCCTCTAAATCTGCAATGGTACGAGCCACCTTCAAGATTCTGTCGTAAGCCCTGGCCGACAAATTCAGTCGTTGCATCGCTTCTTTCAAGAGATTTTTAGAGGATTCGTTTAGTTTACAGAACTCCCTGATATGCTTTGTTCCCATTTGGGCATTGTAATGGATACCTTCCACACTTTCGAATCTTTTGGTCTGTAGGTCACGTGCCGCCTCAACTCTTTTCCTGATTGCTACACTGCTTTCCCCTTTTCGTTCCTCCGACAATTTATCAAAAGGGACCGGGGTCACTTCAATGTGGATATCGATCCTGTCCAACAATGGTCCTGATATTTTTCCCAAATACCGTTGCATTTCAGCTGGTGACGAAGTGACAGGGGCATCGGGGTCGTTAAAATAGCCGCCAGGACTTGGGTTCATACTGGCCACCAGCATAAAACTGCTGGGATAAGTTACCGTAAACTGGGCCCTAGCTATGGTAACCTCCCTATCCTCGATTGGTTGTCGCATTACCTCGAGCACACGGCGTTCAAACTCGGGCAGTTCGTCCAAGAACAGGACACCGTTATGTGCCAACGAAATCTCGCCTGGCTGTGGATAACTTCCTCCTCCTACCAAGGCGGCGCTGCTAATGGTATGGTGAGGGCTTCTAAATGGCCTTTGGCTCATCAACCCCTTATTCTTGACTTTTCCGACAACACTGTGGATTTTGGTAGTTTCCAGTGCTTCGTGAAGTGTCATCGGCGGTAAAATCGAGGGCAAGCGCTTGGCCAACATGGTCTTTCCTGCACCCGGCGGACCAATTAGAATTATGTTGTGGCCGCCCGCCGCCGCAATTTCCATACAGCGTTTTATACTCTCCTGTCCTTTTACATCTGAAAAATCAAACTCGGGAAAGCTCAGGTGTTCATAAAATTCCTGTCGGGTATCCACCACCGTTTGTTCCAAAGGTGCATCCGTATCAAAAAAGTCGATTACTTCCTTGATGTTGTTCACACCGTAAACTTTTAGCCCGTCCACGATAGCTGCTTCATTGGCATTTTCTTTGGGAAGGATAAACCCCTCGAAACCTTCCTCTTTTGCTTTGATAGCAATGGGCAGGGCGCCTTTTATTGGCTGTAAGCTCCCGTCCAACGAGAGTTCTCCCATAATCAAATATTTATGGATGCTTTCGGAGCGGATTTGGTCCGATGCTGCCAAGATGCCAATGGCCAGTGTAAGGTCATAGGCAGAGCCTTCCTTTCGTAGGTCGGCAGGCGCCATATTGATGGTGATTTTTTTTCCGGGAATTCGATACCCGTTATTTTGGAGCGCCGCGGCAATCCTAAAATTGCTCTCTTTAATCGCATTATCGGGCAATCCAACCAAATGATAACCAATACCTTTATCTATATTTACCTCTACAACAATTGTGGTTGCTTCGATTCCAAAAACGGCACTTCCATAAACTTTTATGAGCATAAAGCTGTTTCTCGTTAATTACGAGCAAAAAATAGCCATTCTGGAGTATAGAAATCTTCTGTTTTGACGGATGCCCTAGTTTGGGTTGACGAATGCTGCTTTTGGATTAACGAAAGATCAAAATGGATTCTGCAGTTTCTTCGATTTCCTTCTTGTTCATCATCATTTTACGGAACTCTCCGTTGACATACATCTGGGCCTGATCATCATAATGTTTACTGAACGGATTTCCAGATTGTCCGGTGGGCAAGATGCTAATACTGTTTTCCACATTCGAAAAATCTATGATCCGTCTTGTGGAAGGGCCCGAACTGACCTTGTAAAAACCAGTGCCGTCATAAGGAAAAGAAAGATTATTGATGACTTCGCGGGTTCCTTCGACCGGGAACGGGCCCACATTAAAATACCCTCGCAATGCGGCCACCTGTCCAAATGGGTGTTGATGTTCCAACGTATGTACCCTGTCCCAAGTCCACTGACTCGGGTCCTCCCCAAAATCCTTTATCAAGGATTCCCATGTTTCTGCAAAAGACATCATCACCAAGTCTTGTCTTGTTTCAACCACATCCGGCGTATTTACATTGTCCCACCATTTGCCCCTTTTCATGCTGGAGCCCCAAGCAACCTGCCGCTTAAACAGATGTGTAGCTACAAATTGTTTGAACATTTCCGGCCCCAATTCATCTTCCATGGTGTTCTTGGCCATATTATAAAGTGTTCTGTGGTAAAGAACGGGCAGGGTACTGTTCAATGAATATTTACCATTCCAGTTCTTCAGGGAGTCCAGCAACACCAATTGTTCCCTTGTCAAATGGGAAACATCAAAAAGTTTGATCAACTCGTCTACCACCTCGGTATTTACAGGAGAAGTTACGTCCAGAATCATTTCGGATATGGATTCCTTGTCCCAGTCATCTTTGGCATCCAGTAACTGTACAATTCTTTTGGCCCGGTTTTCCGGCAAATAGTATCCGGGATAGAGCATCCCGGCTATGGAATCCGGCTGATTGTTAGCGGAATACACATAGTTCCACGGCGGATTTTCCGCCATTGGGTTTTCGGAAAAGTCCAGATAACGCAGAGGTTCTTCCTTTCCCGTGGTTCCGTCCAAAATAAACTTGGTGGATACACTATCGGGCATTTGGTAGAGTTTTGCGGTTGCCCACCACGCCACATTGCCTTCGGCATCGCCATACATTACGTTAAGTCCCGGCGCATGAATATTGGGCAATGCACCTTTGAACTCCTCCATATTACTTGCATGGCTCAGCCCGTACAATGCATGCATGACCCTATTTTGGGGCTTGGTATACATCCAGGACATGGCCACGGGGCGTTCTTCAGTAAGTTGGTCCGCAATACCGTTCAATACAGGCCCGTGTTGTGTTTTTTTGTAGGTAAAGGTTACATCCTTACCATCTTTTACCTTAATGGTCTTTTTTACAACCTCATAGGTCTTCCAGCCTTCTGCAGTTTTGTACTGGGTGCTATCGGACGGGTTGGTCTCCTCGTAATAAAAATCGATGTCATCATTCTCGAACATGGTGAGACCATAGGCTATTTTCCTATCGTGTCCCAATAATGGAAATGGCACGCCTGCCAGATGGTACCCATACTTTTCATAGGTCGGGGTACTTATGTGCGCCTCGTACCACACGGATGGCTGTGCAAAACCAATATGCGGGTCGTTTGCCAATATCACCTTTCCGTTCTTGGTCTTTTCTGGTGCCACTACCCAACTATTGCTTCCCTCGAACTGTGGTATGGGCAGTTTTTCCAAGGCTGCGGTTACGCTTGCGGTAATATTGGCGCCCAAGGTATCCGTCTTGATCCCTTTGTAATTTTTGATCCACACGGTAGAAGTATCGGAGTTGATGGCCAAATCATCAATATACTCTTGGCCCATCTTATCCCGTATGCTGGTCAATAATGGATCCGTTTTATGGGCCATGGCAAAGCTAAATGCCATATATCCTACTGCATTGTATACATCCTCAAGAGTAAATGGCTCCTTATCGATTCCCGTTAGATAAAATTCGATAGGGGTGGGTCCATTTTTCACAAACTCGTTGATCCCGTCCAAATAGGCTTGGGAAAGTACAATTGCCTTACTCTCCCTATCCAAACTTGAAACGGTTTGCTTGGTATGGTCCGCTATGCCCAAGGAAAGAATAAACTTATCGGTATTGATCATATCCTCTCCGAACACTTCGGACAACCTGCCTTTGGCAACGCGTCGTAACAATTCCATTTGCCACAATCTATCCTGCGCATGCACATAGCCCAATGCCTTCATGGCGTCGGTTTCGTTGCTTGCATAAATATGTGGGATACCGTAGGGGTCGAAATAGGTAGTTACTTCGTTGGAAAGGCCTGTCAAGGACTTCTCTCCTCCGTAATCTGGTTTAAGGCTATTAATGAATATGGCAATGCCAATTATTACAAGTAGAAGAAATCCTGCTATAACAAGAAGAATCTTTTTGTACTTTTTCACAAAGATGGGTTAAGTCAGTTTCTTCTTCTAATGTATGACTAATTTCCTAGATGGTCGAAAAAAATTATTGATAAATATCAATTATCGGTTCATGGAAAGATGATGTTTTTCCAATCCTGATTTCAACCATTTCTCATATGTTTCAACATCAACATATTGCACAGCTTCGTTTAAAATCTCAAGATTTGGGGAAAGCAACACATAATATGGCTGGGACGCAGCATTGAAATTGATGGTCTGAAAGGTGCCCCATTTTTGACCGACGGTCTCGATGGATTTGATTCTACCGGAATCATATTTAAAATCGAACCGTTCCGCTTCGGGGAGTTCCTTTCTATCGTCCACATAAAGTGATATCAAAACATAATCGTCCTTAAGGATTGGGTAAACGTCCGGGTCGCTCCATACATTCTCTTCCATTTTTCTGCAGTTTACGCAGGCCCACCCTGTGAAATCCAATAAAATTGGCTTGTTCACCTCTTTGGCATGGGCAACTCCCTGCTCAAAATCCTTAAAGCAATCCAACCCCAACGGACAATCGCTTTCTGTTTCCATAACACTGTAAAAACTCGGCGGCGGAAAACCGCTCAATAGTTTCAATGGCGTAATATTGAAAAGTCCGGTTATCAAATACACCGAGAAGGCGAAACTCAGCAGCCCTGTTATTTTTCTTGCAGGCGACAGGTTTTTCTTTGGACCATCGTGCGGAAACCTCAAAATTCCAAAAAGATAGAGTGTCATCAAAATAAAGAGCATCACCCAGATTCCCACGAATATCTCTCTTTTAAAAATACCCCAGTTGCCTACTAGATCCGCGTTTGATAAGAATTTAAAGGCCAATGCAAGCTCCAAGAAGCCAAGTACGACTTTAACGGTGGTCATCCAACCTCCAGATCTTGGCAAGGAGTTCAACCAGGCCGGAAACATGGCGAACAAAGCAAATGGCAAGGCCAAGGCCAAACCAAATCCGACCATTCCAGAAGTTAGGTTCGTGGCCACATTCCCCTCTGCCAAGGTTGTGCTTCCCAAGAGTCCGCCCAAAATGGGTCCTGTGCAAGAGAACGACACAATGGCCAAGGTAAGCGCCATAAAAAATATGCCGAGCCCTCCCCCAACCTTGGACGAGGCGGAATCCATTTTATTGGCCCAAGAACTGGGCAACGTGAGCTCATAATAGCCAAAAAACGAAAATGCGAAAAACACGAATATGACAAAGAAAAATACGTTCAGCCAAATATTCGTTGCGATGGTATTCAAAATTTGTGAGTCCACCGAATTGAACAAGTGAAAGGGCAAACTCAATAAAAAATAAATGAGTACGATAAAGAATCCGTACAACAGCGCGTTGGCAATTCCTTTGGATTTATGTTGGGTTTGTTTGGTGAAAAAGGAAACCGTCAACGGAATCATTGGAAACACACAGGGCGTTAACAGGGCAATGAGCCCCCCGATAAACCCGAGCCCAAAAATCATCCAAAGATTCGATTTTCCTTCGGAATCGGTGACCCCACCCTGGCTCAATAAATTTTTGTTCTTTAAATCAATTTTGAGGGACGCTCCCAAAGCTGCGCTTCTTTCGTCCAAAGTAGTTTCTTCCCCAATAAAATCGCTACCATCCAAAGAAATCTCGAAAAGATGGTCTGCGGGTATACAAACTTCTTTACAAATCTGATAAAATAGGTTTACCGAAATTTGGTTGACATCGGGGTCGAGCAGTTTTATTTTCTGCTTAAAAATGGCCTCATCCTTAAAAAAGGTTTCGTCCACTTCAAAAATGTCACTGTATTCGGTAATGGTTTCGCTTTCTTCAGTCGGCCCCACAACTTGGTAGTCCGTACCGGACTTCATAAAGGTAAATTCACTGGGCATTGCACCGCCCTCCGGGGTATGTTGGGAATATACGTGCCACCCTTCCATGATTTTCCCTTTGAACACCAATTCGTATTCCGTGTCGGACAATTTGTGTACTTCGTGGCTCCAAACTGCGGGATTATCATCGGTTTGGGCGAATGTTGTGGTCAGATTGATGAAAAATAATCCTAGAAAAAGTAACAATGTTCTCATGTAACCTGTGTAATTTTTAATATGTGTTGGGTTGAATCCTCAACCTTGAATCGTTCATCAGCTCTTTTGCCCACTACCCAAACAATTTGATCGTTTGAACAGAGGATCCATTGTTTTTCTTTGGCAATCAGGTCCATCTTCTCGTCTTTGAAGAATTTGGACAATTTTTTCCTGCCTTGCATCCCCAATGGATAAAAATAGTCGCCTTTTTCCCAATTCCTTAACACTAACGGAAAGTTTAACTTTTCCTTATCCAAGAACACAACATTTTGACCTGTTTTTTCAAGTCTTTCCGCAGGTTCCAACGTTAGTTTTATGGGTAATTGGTTCATTGCATCCTCAATGTGGACGTTATAGGTTTGCTCCTCTTCTTCCTTTATCCTGGAAAGTATCAGTTTATTGCGATCTTTGAGCAATCGATGGGTTTTGGAAAACACTTGTTTTCCGCTCATTGCCGTCAATAAATTTTTAATATCGTTCCACTCGGAAAACCCGTAATCCTTGAACAGACCAAACAAATTGGCATCCAAAGGTTGTAATCTTTCCAATCGTGCTATCTGTATTTTGATGTCATCTCCATGTTCTTCAAACAGTTCGGACTTTACTGCGAGTATATGGTTATCCACCAAATTCGAAGTTTGTTGCAAATAATCCTGTGTTTTGATAAAGTTCTGAAGAAAGGCCGGATGCAATTTCTTTAGTTCAGGGACAATATCGTGACGAATCTTGTTCCTTACATATTTGGTTTCGGCATTGCTACTGTCCTCCCGCCATTCGATATTTTCATTTTTGGCATACTCCAAAATCTCGTTTTGGGAAAAGGGCAACATGGGCCGGACTATGTTATCGTTCACTTCGGGTATGCCCAAAAGACCATCGATACCTGTCCCGCGGGATAAATTGATCAGAAAAGTTTCCAAATTATCATCCGCGTGATGGGCAGTTAGCAGATAATCAAAACCTTCGGTCCGCATTACGTCTGAAAACCATTGGTAACGCAGTTCACGAGCGGCCATTTGCACAGAACCTCCATTAGTTTTCGCATATTGTTGCGTATCGAAGTTTTTTACGAAAACGGCAACCCTCCATTTAGAGGCCAATTGGCGAACAAATTCCTCATCACCATCACTTTCTGCGCCACGTAGGCCAAAATTGCAATGTACCAGGGCAAAATCCATTTCCATTGCCACACACAAATGCGCCAAAACCACACTGTCCACACCCCCACTGCAGGCCACAAGGAGTTTTTTTTCCTTTAGGAAAGGCATTCGGTTGGCTATGTGATCTTTGTATATTGGGAACATTTTGCGAATTTACGAATAAACCCTAAGCCTTGCAGCTGTGTTGTATTGTTAGTATGTTTCTTAGTTGTTTTGTTGTTCTATTGGTGTATGAGATTGAATTGATACTTGATAGCATCCTTAAGTCCGTCCTTATGTTCAACAGCGCAGCGGTCTTGTTTCCTTCCTATGTTTCTCTTTCCTCCAAAACTTGGCGCATTGCTTTAGCTTTCAGCAAACATTCCTGATACTCCCTTTCCGGGTCGGATTTTGACGTAATGGCACTTCCCACCGAGAAAGAGACATATTTATTTGTAGCATTGTACAAAATACTGCGTATTACGACATTAAAATCAAAATTTCCATCTGGATCGAAATAACCAACGGCGCCACTATACAGGCCACGTTTGGTCTCTTCCCATGTTTCAATGATCTTCATCGCCGAAATTTTTGGTGCTCCGGTCATGCTGCCCATCGGAAAAGTCTCCTCTATCAGTTCCAGAGGATTTTTATTTTCTGGAACATTGGAAACAATGGTCGAAATAAGTTGATGTACTTGCTTAAAGGTGTGTGGTTTACAAAGTTCCTCCACCCTTACCGAACCTTTTATAGCACTCTTGGACAGATCATTGCGAACCAAGTCCGTAATCATGATATTTTCCGAGCGCTCTTTTTCATCTTGGGCCAGGTCCGTTTTTATTTTTTCATCTTCCCACTCGTCCATACCACGTCTTGCAGTGCCTTTTATGGGTTGTGAAATGACCTTTTGGCCTATTTTTTTCAGGTAGCGTTCGGGAGAAGCACACATCAGGTACTTGTCTTCCATCCTAAGAAATGTTGCAAATGGTGGTTCAGAAATACCATTCAGTTTTTGATGGATGTACCAAGGATCTATTCGGACATCTTCCGCATAAAATTCTTGACAAAAGTTCGCTTCATAAATGTCTCCCCGATGGATGTGTTCCAAAAAACGGCCTACTTTTTCAAAATAGGATTCTTTGTGAATCCGCATCCTGATTTCAACAGGAGAGCGTTCATTGGGTACTTCGAGTCGAGAGTATTTGCTTATTGCCGCATGATCGTTATCAATCTGATGGGCAAAATCATCCAAATACTTGAAATGGAGCTGGTCATCATCCAATACAATAATTTTGGTTGGCCTAAAGAACTGCACTAATGGAAAACCGAGAAAATCCGGGTTGCTTGAAGTTAAATCCTCTAGTTGATTTTTCAAATCATAGGAAAAATAGCCAAAAAGCCAATCCTTTTTCTCATTTAGAAAGGTTTTGATTTCACCTAAATCCGTATAAACAAAGGACTCACCAACTGCCAAGCATGCCCGAAAACTGGAATATTGATCCTGGTGCGAATTACTGTCCAACCAAACCACTCTTGAGTATGACCGGGACCATTGGAGCAAGGCTTCCTTAGTTTCTGAAAATGAATTGGTTTTAAAGGAACGGTTTGTTCGCAATATCTTTATTTTAAAGCGTCCAAAAAAGTGTTCAGAGCTTGTTGGTGTTCGCTTTTTAAGGCTTCGTCCAAAATGCCCGTCTCACTAAAATTATCATAATAGGTTGGAAGTGAAAAAACGGAAACAATTTCAGCTCCAAACCTTGGAAGCATACTTTCGATAACGGCCAAGGCACCTTTGCCTCCCCTTTTTCCGCCAGAAGTCGACATTAAAAATACTTTGGTCCCTGCCATAAAGCTTCGGTCTGTTCGGGAGAGCCAATCCAGAACATTTTTAAAATAGGCCGAAGGATTTCCATTATGCTCGTTTACGGAGAGGATAAGGCCGTCAGTACTCTGGATGGTTTCTTTCAGTTCCATCAAGGCATCGGAGTACCCGCTTCGCTTTTCATCATCTTCACTGAACATGGGAAAAGGGTGTTCTGCCATGTTGAGTAGCTGAATATCATGTTCTTGCACTAAAGAAGCAGTGTATTTTACAAGTTTGAAATTGATAGAAGTGGAAGAATTGCTTCCTGCAAATGCCAAAATTGCAGCCATATACCAAAATGATTGATTGTTTCGCTAAAATACCCCAATTGACGGATAGATGAGCGAATTTTGCATATTTTTGACACCGCAAACATCCAAACTACCTGCTAAACAAGTATATAGAGTGAATGTTGACCAAATGACAGCCAAAAACAACAGGTTATTTTTTATCGATGCCATGAGGGCATGGGCCATTTTGATGATGCTGCAAGGGCATTTTATCGATGGTCTGTTGGACCCCGCCTTCAGGGATACGGGCAATAGCGTATACAACATTTGGCTTTATTTTAGAGGAATCACGGCTCCCGTTTTCTTCACGGTTTCCGGATTTATTTTCACCTATTTATTGATTCGGGTTCCGGAAAATGGCACGGAAAACCCAAGAATTGGAAAAGGAATACGTCGCGGTCTTCAACTCTTGGTGATCGGGTATCTACTTCGTCTCAACTTGGGAGGTCTCTTTAAAGGTGAGGTGTATAGTTCTTTTTACTTGGTGGATGTGCTGCACTGTATCGGGCTTTCTATTTTGGGACTTATCAGTGTGTACGTACTCACGGCCAAAAAGAAAAAATATGTATTCCCTTTGGTTTTGGTGATGATCACATTGATGCTTTTCTTGTTCGAAAGAACATATAAAGATTGGTCCTTTGGATTTTTGCCAGACTTTTTGGCGAATTACTTTACCAAGGCCAACGGTTCCGTATTCACCATCATCCCTTGGTTTGGATATGCTACCATGGGAGCTTTTATCTCTGTGCTTTTCACTAGATTCAAAAATTACAGGTATTTGTATCCTGCCGCCATTTCTATAGCGCTTGTAGCCGGATACTTATTGGTTTATCAATCTACCAACGCTTTTGAGGCTCTATATGAATGGACAGGTCTTGAATTTCTTGGATTGATTTTGACCAATAACTACCTCTTCATCCGATTGGGCAATGTTTTTGTGGTTTTTGCCGTATTTATGCTGCTGAGACAATTGATGACCAACAAAACGGTCTTTAAAATCGGGGCAAGCACGCTCTCCATCTACGTAATCCACTTTGTGATACTTTACGGTAGTTTTACCGGGTTGGGCCTATATCGGTTCTTCAACCATTCGCTAACTCCCGAAATCATAGTTCCCGGGGCACTGGCCTTTATGGTTTGCTGCACTTGGTTGGCCCTGCAATACAACAAGCACGAAGCTGGTATCAAATCACAGATTGCCTGGGGCATTTCTTTCTCCAAGACCCAGTTTGTTGAATTGAAAGAGGCATCTATCCCTTTATTTAGAGAAGTTTATTTTAGGACAAGGGAATTTCTTAGAAGGGTGTTCCGTACGGTACGTAGCTAAAAAAGCATCCAATCCTAAGACTGAATGCTTTGTAATTATTTAAATCCGTCATTCTTTACGGATAACCATCTAGGTTATTTCAGAATCCTGTCAAGTCTATAAGCATATTATTCTGAGAACCTGAAACAAGTTCAGGTTGACGAAAATTACATGGTAAATTGTATGCTACCTAAACGTGTAATGCCCTATCGTCGGTAGCGGCCAAGGCAGCTTCTTTTACAGCTTCTGCATAGGTTGGGTGCGCATGGCTCATTCGGGCCATATCCTCGGCGGAGGCCCTAAATTCCATGGCCGTAACTCCCTCCGTGATCAAATCCGCACAGCGCGCTCCTATCATGTGAACGCCCAATACCTCATCGGTCTTTTTATCGGCCAAGATTTTCACAAAACCATCAATATCCATACTGGCACGGGCCCTGCCCAGAGCTCTCATCGGGAATTGACCGACTTTATACTCCACACCTTCTTCCTTCAATTGCTCCTCTGTTTTGCCCACAGCAGCAACTTCTGGCCAAGTGTAGACCACCCCGGGAATCAAATTATAATCGATGTGTGGTTTTTGTCCCGCCAATATTTCAGCTACCATCGTTCCTTCTTCCTCGGCTTTATGGGCCAACATAGCTCCTTTTACCACATCGCCGATAGCATAAATATTGGACACATTGGTCTGTAAATGCTCATTCACTTCTACTCTACCCCTATCGTCCAATTTTACTCCTGCTGCCTCGGCGTTCAATCCATCGGTATAGGGTTTACGGCCTACGCTTACCAAGCAGTAGTCCCCTTTAATGGTAACTTCCTCGCCTTTTTTGTCGTCGGCCTTTACAATGACCTCATCGCCTTTGCGTTCCACTGATTTTACCTTGTGGGACAGGTTGAACTTGACCTTTTGTTTTTTCATCACTTTGGCAAGTTCTTTGGACAATGCTCCGTCCATTCCCGGGATAATGCGGTCCATGTACTCCACTACGGTAACATCGGCACCCAAGCGTTTGTACACTTGGCCGAGTTCCAACCCGATGACACCACCTCCGATAACGATCAGGTGTTTTGGTATTTCCTTCAATTTCAATGCCTCCGTGGACGTGATTACACGCTCCTTATCAATCTCGATAAATGGCAGGGACGATGGTTTTGATCCCGTGGCAATAATGATGTTTTTGGCCTCTATGGTCTCCTCTCCGTCCTCTTTTTTAATTTGGACGTGTGTCGCATCTTTAAAACTTCCCACTCCGTGATAGACATCGATTTTGTTCTTGTCCATCAAAAACTCGATGCCCTTGGTGGTCTGGTCCACAACACCTTGTTTGCGGTCGATCATTTGTTTCAGGTTCACTTTGATCTCGCCCGGAATATCGATACCGTGCTCCTCAAAATGCTTAACGGCATCCTCGTAGTGGTGCGATGAGTCCAAAAGTGCCTTGGATGGGATACAGCCAACATTAAGGCAAGTTCCGCCAAGGGTAGCATATTTTTCTATAATCGCCGTTTTCATTCCCAATTGTGCACATCGTATTGCCGCCACATAGCCTCCTGGTCCAGAGCCGATAATGGCTACATCATATTGATTCATATTGTAATAATTGTAAGGATAATTGCTAAAAAACTGTGTTTCTGTAAAAACAAGTGTAAAAATACGAATGTTTTTCGGGACAGTACCAATCTATTCTGCGGGATTGTTTGGGGTTGCTCGGTTATTTGGTTATTTGGATGATTGGATGGTTCGATTATTGTAAATTGTTTAGTGTTAACTGCTTACTGCATACCGACTCCCGACTCTAGAAACTTATAATTTTACACTTTGCCCTTCCAGCACTGCCTACTGCCCACTGACTCCCAACTCATAACTTCTGCCTACTGACTCCCGACTCCTAAAAAAACAAAAACCGGAAAAGCACTTGGCCCTCCCGGTCTTTTGTCTATTTAATTTGAAATATTAAGTTCTTCACTAAAATCAATTACACTGAGCTGCATAATCAAGTGTGCCAGTAAAGGTCCATCCGTAATCATTGGTGAAGGCCAGTATAGTATTCCAAACCTCTGGACCACATGCAGGTAGATTATCGACACCTATACTTAAACCATAGGGACCACTATTATCACCTACAAAGTTGTACCACCCAATTATAGTGGCATTTACATTTTCCTTGGACATACCACTATTGTTTAGCATGCTCCACATAGTTGTTACACTACCAATATCCCAACCGCCCAAACTTTGGTCGAAAGATGTGGCATCACGGATCATATGCGACATATCGGTAACATTGGAAGTGTCCCAACCACTGATATCCCTATTAAAGGAAGTGGCACCACGGAACATCTCTGACATATCAGTAACATTGGATGTATCCCAACCACTGATATCTCCATTAAAAGATATGGCATCACGGAACATAGAGTCCATATATACTACATTGGAAGTGTCCCAACCACTGATATCTCCATTAAAGGAAGTGGCATCACGGAACATAGAGTCCATATATACTACATTGGAAGTGTCCCAACCGCTTATATCTCCATTAAAGGAAGTAGCTCCCTCGAACATAGAGCCCATATTGGTAACATTAGAAAGATCTGGCACATCGGTAGCATTATAGACCATGTTATCACAATATTCAAATGCATTGCCGAAATTTTCCCACTTTATGGAACCCCATTGCTCGATACTCATAAGACTACTAGGAGTCCCCCCATATTGCATAGAAACTCTAGGGAATTTGCCTTCAATGGCCACGGTATATGTACCTGCTGTTTCATAGATATGCTCAAATACAGTTACTCCCGAATCAATCACATCCTCAACTGTACCGTCGCCCCAGTCAATGGTGAAATCATAATCATAATCAAAATGTACTCCTATTTGTATTTCCTCACCATCAACTTCCGTTTTCCAAGTGGTCACAAAAGAGGCTGGGTCCTCGGCCATGCTCTCAATAACGTTTTCCACGGTAATGGTAATGGTGGCGTCTACAGTTTCCTCGCCATCGGTTACGCTTACGGTAATGCTATGCGAGGTCGCGGTCTCGTAGTCCAACATTTTGCCCTCTGCCAAGGTGAGTACACCGCTTTCAGAAACGGCGAACAGGTCGTTGTCGTTCTCTTTCATTGTAAACGTCAAAGCATCGCCGTCCGCATCGGTGGCCACCACTTGGCCAATTTCGTTGGCCTCGGTAATGTCCTCGGCTGCCATGAACTCTTGGTCGGCCATTTCGGGGGCCTCGTTGGTCGGGGTCACCTCTTCAGAAGTTACTTTTATGGTAATGGTGGCACTTGCCGTGTCCTCGCCATCGTCCACCTTAACGGTAATGGCGTGCTGCTCCTTGGTGGCCGCATCCAGTGTTTTGCCGCTTGCCAGGCTCAGGTCGCCCGCTGCGGTGATCTCGAATAGGGCATCGGAGTTCGTTGCAATGGAGAACGTCAGTGCGTCATCATCGGCATCTGTTGCCGTTACCTTACCGATAACCTCGGTATCGGAAATGGTCTCCGCCACGGTAAAGGTCTTTGCGGTTATTACGGGTACACTGTTCTCGTCCACCGATGGGGTTGGACTATCGTCCTTTCCGCAGGACCAGAGCATGGCCATAACAACTACCGAAAAAAGTATCTTTTTCATAATTTATGTTTTTTAAATTAAATATTCCGGCAAATTCGGGAGTTTCTGCAAAGTTTTTGGCCACCAATTGACCAATGCCCTGTTTGGATTGACAGGTGATGGGTTTGGATTGATAGAGGGGTTGAGGTTAACGGTTAAATGGTGAAGGGTGAAAGGGACTATTTGATTGTTCGATATGGCCACTATTAATTGTTGATTGCTAACTGCACACTGCCCACTGCCTACTGATTGACAGCCACTGTCAATTACATATTGCTCATTGTTAACTGTTAATTGTCAATTGTTCACTGTAAACTGCGTACTGACCTCCAAAAACAAAAAAACCGGAAAAGCACTTGGCCTTCCCGGTAACTTTAAAAACAAAATTGCAATGAAAATTATTGTTCTATCGGTTAATTACATTGTTCCTCAACATTTATTGCTCCTTCAAGAGTCCATTGGTAGCTCGCTCCCAAATCAGTAGCTGCCTCAAAGGCGGTCAAACCGCAAAGGGTTAATCCCTCTGTCCCCAATGTTACTCCCAACGGTCCATTATTAGCGTCGACAAAAGCATGCCAACCTATTATTGTTGCATTAAAATTCTCCTTGGACATCCCGCTGCCATCGAACATAGTAGACATATTTTGTACATTACCAATGTCCCAGCTACCTAAATCTTGGTTAAAGGAATCGGCATCACGGAACATACCGCCCATACTAATCACACTGGCAGTGTTCCAACCACTGATATCCCCGTTAAAGGAGGTGGCATTACGGAACATGTCGTTCATATAAATAACTTTGGAGGTGTTCCAATTACTGATATCCCCTTTAAAGGCAATAGCTTGTCTGAACACATAGCGCATATCAGTGACATTGGAGGTGTTCCAACCACTGATATCCCCATCAAAAGAAGTGGCACCATGGAACATAGATTTAATACCCGTCACCTTGGAAAGATCGGGCACATCGGTGGCATGGTAGACCATATTGGCACACCAGTGGAAAGCATTATTTAATGATTTCCACTCGATAGCGCCCCATTGCTCAAGACCCACCAATTTTAACAATTCGGAATTTGCAAGAAATAATTCAAAAACAGAACCGCCATTTATCGCTGGAAACTCCCCGATTATGGAAACTGTATAGGTGCCTGCATCTGTATAGGTATGCTCAAAAACATTGCTCTCAGGAACCGTATTGATATTCTCTACTGTTCCATCACCCCAATTAATGGTGAAATCATATTCATAGGCAACATTGGCACCAATATAAATAGTCTCTTCCGGGGCAGTGGTCTCCCAAGTGGTCACAAAGGCTGCTTTATCGTTGGGGTCGGCCTCGGCCACATCCTGCACGGACACGGTAATCGTGGCCCCTATGCTTTTCTCTCCATCGGTAACGCTTACGGTAATATTGTGCGTGGTTTCTGTTTCAAAGTCCAATGTTTTGCCTTCGGCCAGTGTCAACATGCCCGCATCCGAGATAACAAAAAGCTCGCTGTCGGTAATGCTGAAGGTCAAAGTATCGCCATCGGGGTCGGTGGCCGTTACCTGGCCTATCTCATCGGCATCGGTAATACTCTCCAATGGTTTAAATTCCTGATCGGCCATTTCGGGGGCCGAATTTTCCGGCACCAGGGCCGTCACAACAAAGTCCGCCGTACTTGTAGCGGTCTCGCCGTCCACCGCCACCGTTATCTTGCCCGTTTGGGCACCGGCCGGAACGGTCACCTTCAACTGGGTGGCACTGGCACTGGACACCGTGGCCACCGTGTTCCTCACCTTGACCAAATTGTCGGCCTTGGTGGTGGAGAAATTCGTCCCGGTAATGGTCACCTCGGTGCCCACGGGGCCGGTTTTGGGATTGAAGTCCGTTATCGTCGGCTTCGCCGATACCGGTGGGGTACTCGGACCATCGTCCTTTCCGCAGGACCAGAGCATGGCCACAACAACTACCGAAAAAAGTATCTTTTTCATATTTTTTTGTTTTTGGATTATATATTCTTGGCAAATTCGGGAGTTTCTGCAAGGTTTTTGGCCACCAATTGACCAATGCCCTTTTTGGATTGACGGATGATAGGGTTGGGTTGATGGGGAATTGGGAGAAAGGGGAAAATGCTATGGATTAAAGGTTACGAAAATAATGGTTGGATTGTTGTCATCCTGAACAGGACCCTGAGTGCCCGCCTGAGGCAGGCAGGGAGCCGAAGGGACAAATCGGAATTGACCTACTTTAATTGCTCATTGTTAACTGTTTATTGACAATTGTTCATTGTAGACCGACCTATCACTCCTAAAAACAAAAAACACCGGAAACCAATCGGCTCCCGGTGCTTTTAGAAAAAATAATTGATAAATTAAAAGCAATTTGGGTCAAAACCATCATCGTTGATGGTCCATGAAAAATCGTTGATCAATGTACTTTTACCTGCGGAAGTACAATAGGTCAAACCTGTTGCTCCTAAGGTGATGTTTAACGGAATCTGTGTTTCAGCTTCATCCAATACGCTCCATCCCAGCAACGTATTTTCGTAGTTTGCAATACTCATTCCGCTATTGCTCAACATCAATCCCATCTGTTCTACCTTACTTATATCCCAGCTTCCAAGGTCTTGGTCAAAAGATAAGGCACCTCCAAACAAACCTTCCATAGTGGTTACGTTACTTGTATCCCAACCACTAATGTCACTATTGAACAATTCTGCTTGATAAAACATTGCTAACATACTCGTTACATTTGAAGTATCCCATTCACTAAGGTCGCCATTGAACGACTTGGCCTGTGCAAACATATATGACATATTCGTAACGCTGGTAGTAACCCACCCACTAATGCCTCCATTGAACAAGCTGGCCTGTGCAAACATATAGGATAAATTGGTCACACTGGTAAGGTCTGGCAAATCGGTGGCATTGTAAGCCATATTGGAACAAGAGGCAAAGGCATAAGATAAATCTTGCCATGCGATATCCCCCCATTGTTCAACGCTGGTCAGCTTCACAGCGTTCGGATTTTCCGGGCCGACCACAAACCAAGGTAGCTCCCCATATATCGCAACGGTATGACCGCCTGCGGTGTCATAGGTATGCTTTACTTCCCCATCTACCGGATAGTTATCTGTGGTGTCAATGGTATCAACGGTACCATCGCCCCAGTTTACTTGAAAATTATAGGCATAATTATCACCAATGTAGAAACTTATATCCTCTTGGTCGGTCTCAGTTTTCCAAGTGATCACAAACGCTGCTTTGTCCTTGGGGTCGGCCTCCGCTACATCTTGCACCAAAATCGCGATCTTGGCCTCAGCGGTATCCTCGCCGTCAGTAACGGTAACCGTAAAGCTGTGCGAAGTCTCTGTTTCGTAATCCAAGGTTTTACCTTCGGCAAGGGTGAGCACTCCCGTATCCGAGATGGTGAACAGTTCGCTGTCAACAATACTAAACGTCAGGTCATCCCCATCTGCATCGGTGGCCGTTACTTGGCCAATCTCATCGGTATCGGTAATATTCTCCAATGGCGAAAACTCTTGATCAAGTATTTCAGGAGCTTGATTCTGAGGTTCTACGGCAGTTACGGTGAAGTTGTCGGCACTGGTGGCGATATCCCCATCAACGGTCACCGATATTTTTCCTGTCATAGCGCCTTCGGGAACATTTACTGTCAACTGGGTTGTGCTGGCAATGCTCACAATTGCATCTACAGAACCAAATTTTACTATATTATTTGCTGCAATATTGGAAAAATTGGACCCGTTAATGATTACTTCCGTACCCACTGGTCCTTCCGTGGGAGAGAAACCAGTTATTTTGGGTGATATAGATGGTGGAAAATCAGGGCCCTCGTCCTTTCCGCAGGACCAAAGAATCCCTATTACCATGAATGCTAAAACTATTTTTTTGAAGTTCATAACTTTCTTTTTTATTAATATTCTTGGCAAATTCGGAAGTTTTTGAACATGTCTTGTGCCCTAATTGATATATGCAGTTTCTGAGTTGACGGATGACAGGATTGGGTTGATGGGGGAATGTTCGGTGATTGTTTTTTGTTATTAATTGATGGTTGATTGAAAATGAAACGTCTGCCTGCGGCAGGTAGGAATTCTGCAAATTTTCGCCAATTGAGATTGAGCTTGGAGCTCGGGAGATTCTTCGTTCACTTCCCTCCCTCAGAATGACAGACTAAGACCATATTACCGAAGGGAAAGAATGGTTGGATTATTGGATTTCCAAATTGCTGGTAACCGACAATTGTTGTTTGTAAACTGATACTTATTCCCAAAAACTAAACATGCACCGAAGGGCTGTTCTTCACCTCATTGATTACAAAAGAACTTTGGGTGTTCCCAATATTGGCAATCGCTGTAAGTTTGGTCACCATAAACTCGCGATAACTCTTCATATCCTTCACGTAAATCTTTAAAATGTAGTCATAATCACCGCCCACGTGAAAGCATTCGGATACTTCTTGCAACTGGAGCACTTCCTTCTCGAACTTCAAAACATTTTCCTTGGTATGCTGCACCAATCGAATCTGACAGAGCACCATAAAATCTCGGCCCACTTTCACCTTGTCCACCAAGGCCGTGTATTGTGTGATTACGCCATTGCGTTCCAAACGGCGAATACGCTCGTAGACCGCCGTTTTGGACAAATGCAAAGCATCCGCATATTGTTTGGTCGTTTTTTTGCTGTCCGCTTGGAGCAACCTGATCAACTCAATGTCCACTTTATCCAGTTTCATACCGACGATTTTTCTAGTCAATATGGCTAAAATCATATTTTATAGATTATTTTCCTAATTTATTCGTTTTAAAGGTTAAATGGTCTTCATTTTACTATTACTATTGATTTTATATCTACATATTCCTAGTTTTAACAAAAATGATACATTATGGACTACAAAGCATCGGAACACATTCAAGATCTTCAATATTTTGGTGAATTCGGAGGTGTAAATCCCTCTATATCAGATTCTTCTACGTACACATTTCTATCGGCAAAAACCATGTTCGATACCTTTGAAGGCAACACCGAAGGTTGTTATCTCTACAGCCGCCACTCCTCCCCTTCCAACCTGTATTTGGGCGAGGCCATGGCGCAATTGGAAGGAACGGAATCCGCCAATGTGTATGCCAGCGGCATGGGCGCCATTACTGCGGTAATTCTTCAACTGTGTGATTCTGGGGACCACATTGTTTGTAGCCGGACAATTTACGGTGGAACCTATGCCTTCTTGAAGAATTTCGTAAAGAAGTTCCACATTGATGTCTCCTTTGTGGACATTACCGATTTAGAAACCGTTGAAAAATCCATCACGCCAAAGACCAAGATGATCTATTGCGAGGCAGTTAGCAATCCGTTGTTGGAAATTGCCGATATTCCATCCTTGTCCAAAATCGCCAAAAACAGTGATATGCCCTTGGTGGTGGACAACACCTTCTCCCCATTGACCATAAATGCAGCAAAACTGGGCGCCGATATTGTAGTGCACAGTTTAACAAAATTCATCAACGGTAGCAGTGATTGCGTTGCCGGAGCCGTTTGTGGAACAACGGATTTCTGTTTAAGCCTGAAAGATGTGAACAACGGAGCCGGCATGCTCTTGGGGAGTACGTTGGACAGTCTTCGTGCCGCTTCCATTTTGAAGAATATGCGCACCCTGCATATTCGTATCAAAAAACACAGTGAAAATGCACATTATTTGGCCAAACAATTTGAAAAAGACGGTCTGAAAGTGGTTTACCCCGGATTGGAAAGTCATTCTGGACATAATTTGATGAAATCCCAAATGAACCACGAATATGGTTTTGGCGGTATGCTTACCCTTGATGTAGGTTCGGTGGAACGGGCAAATGCCTTGATGGAACTGATGCAAAAAGAAAAATTGGGCTATTTGGCCGTAAGCCTTGGATTCTATAAAACCCTGTTCAGTGCATCGGGAACCTCCACATCTTCCGAAATACCTGAAGAAGAACAAAAGGAACTCGGCCTCTCCCAAGGACTTATCCGTTTTTCCATTGGTCTGGACAACGACATCCACAAAACCTACACTACGATGCGCAGTTGCATGGAAAAGTTGGATATTTTGTCCACGGATGCAAGTTTGGCCTAAACAAGAGGACTTATTGGGTTTGCACAACATGGTGCAAAATCGTAATATTACCTCTTAACAAACTCAGACCAAATGCCGAACAAAGAGGAAAATCAAAAGTTTAGGGAAGACGAACACATTGTTGACAATAAAAATCTGAGCATCGGGGAAGCACTTATTCCCGTAGTGGCATTGGTTGCCATGTTGGCCTACAACGTTTTTGTTTTTGGTGACGATGCCCTAAGCGGTTCCAATCAATTTATTTTATTGATGGGCGGTGCCGTAGCCGCCATTGTTGGTTTTTTCAATAAAGTCTCCTACGACCAGATGATTGATGAAGTGGCAGAAAATGTGCGCTCCACAACAGGCGCCCTGCTTATACTTTTAATGGTCGGGGCACTGTCAGGCACTTGGTTGGTCAGCGGCATTATACCCGCCATGATCTATTATGGCCTTCAAATTTTGAACCCTACCATATTTTTGGCCGCCTGTGTGGTCATTTGTGCCATTATCTCCATTGCAACAGGCAGTAGCTGGACCACAGCGGCGACCGTTGGTATCGCTTTGATCGGTATTGGCGATGCATTGGGGATCTCGTTGGGGATGACGGCCGGAGCGGTGCTTTCCGGAGCATATTTTGGTGATAAAATGTCACCTTTGAGCGATACTACCAATTTGGCGCCTGCCATGGCTGGCGGCGATTTGTTTTCGCATATCCGTTACATGGTCTACACGACCGTTCCCACCATAGTAATAACCCTTATCGTTTTTATTATTTTAGGGTTTACCATTGATACTTCAGGGGAAGCGGACACAAGTACTTTGTTGACGAATATCAAAGCTACTTTTAACATCAACGGTTGGCTTTTTATCGTTCCTTTAGTGGTCATTGGGTTGATCGTAAAAAAAGCACCGCCTTTAATGGCTCTGCTTGTAGGAACGTTGCTGGGCGGAGTGGCCGCACTGATTTTCCAGCCGGATATCGTGGCCAATATTGGTGGCGGGACCGTTCTGAACTTTGAATCTGGCTACAAAGGAATTTTAAATGCCATTACCGTGGACACTCAAATTGCCACCAACGACCCCGCCTTGAGCGATTTGTTTTCTTCCGGCGGAATGTCCGGTATGCTGGGCACCATTTGGCTGATTGTTTGTGCCATGGTCTTCGGGGGTATTATGGACGGTATAGGTGCTTTGGAGCGTATTACCGAGTCACTTTTAAAACTGGCCAAGACCACCTTTGGGCTCTTTGCAAGCACCGTAGGAAGCTGTTTGGCCTTGAACGTGACCGCATCTGATCAGTATCTGGCCATTGTGGTACCAGGCAAAATGTTTTCAAAAGCTTACAGGGAACGTGGCCTTGCTCCAGAAAATTTGAGCAGGACCTTAGAGGATTCAGGTACTGTAACCTCTGTTTTGGTTCCGTGGAATACTTGTGGGGCATACCATAGCGGTGTTTTGGGCGTGGGCGTTGGGGAATACTTCCTATATGCCATTTTTAACTGGTTGAGCCCTATAATGACCTTGCTTTTTGCCGCTTTCAGAATCAAGATCAAGCAACTTACCACAACAACAGCTGAATAATTTTTTTTGAAACCATAATCAATTTGGAAAAACCCTGATGCAAAACTTGAATTTTGCCGTTATGGGCAAAGGCACCCGTTGGGTGATTGGACGTGAAAATGATTTGAAAAGCTAAAATAAGAACCGTCCAGAAGTCTATTACTGGATAGTTTTTTTAGTATTTTTGGCTCCGAATCAAAATCACGATTATGTCAACTGTTACATTAAAAGGAAATGAAATCAATACCCTTGGCAACCTCCCTGAAAATGGTTCCCAAGCGCCAGACTTTACTTTGGTAAAAACCGACCTGTCCACCGCCAGTCTTTCCGACTACAGGGGTCAAAAGGTCGTCCTTAATATTTTTCCAAGCATCGATACGGGAACTTGCGCACAATCCGTGCGCCAGTTCAACCAAGAAGCCGCCGAGTTGGACAACACCAAAATCTTGTGCATCTCCAAGGATTTGCCTTTTGCACAGGCCCGCTTTTGTGGCGCGGAGGGAATCGACAAGGTAGAGACCCTATCCGATTTCAGGGACGGCAATTTTGGAAAATCCTACAAGGTGGAATTTACTGACGGTCCTTTGCAAGGCCTGCTATCACGATCCGTGGTCGTAGTGGACGAAAATGGCGAAGTAGTCTATTCCGAACAAGTAGCGGAAACCGTGGATGAGCCCAATTACAAAGCTGCCCTTGAAGCATTGATGGATGCCTAGGGAATCTTTTTTCAAGAACAGGATCAAAAGTGTTGGGTATGCCCTTAGAGGTATGCTGCTCTTGTTGCGCACGGAACCCAGCATCAAGATCCAGTTCTTCATCACATTGATCGTAGTCGCCTTTGGCTTTTACTTTCAAATTTCCAGTACCGAATGGATTCTACAGCTTTTGGCCATAGGTCTGGTTATGGGAGTGGAAGGAATAAATACCGCCATTGAGAAAATCTGTGATTATATCCATCCCCAATTGGACCCAAAAATTGGTTTCATAAAAGATATTTCTGCAGGCGCCGTTATGATAGTATCCATTATTGCAAGTATTATTGGCTTGATAATCTATATACCCAAGATTTTTTAGCCAAATCCAAGTCCAACAGTAGCAACGTAAATTTGTAACTTAGCCCCGCTTAAAAACAATTGATGGCCAAAAAAAGAACAAAATCAAAATCAAGCAAAACTACCGCCACTGCCAAAAAAAAGGTGTCTTTTAAGCCTTCCAAGCAGAACAAAATCATATTTGGTAGCCTTTTGATCGTTCTCAGCATTGCGCTATTCTTCTCTTTCATGTCATTCTATTTTACATGGCAAGAAGATCAGAGCATGCTTTCGCAATTTGCGGACCGAAATGCCCAAGCCAGCAACTTGCTCAACAAGTTCGGGGCCAACGTGAGCCATTTTTTCATGTACAAGGGCTTCGGACTGGCATCCTTTGCATTTCCTTTTTTATTGGCGATAACCGGACTGTATCTTTTTCTGGGCCTGGACAGTAAGGGCCTTGTTTCCAAATGGATTTGGGGCTTGGTCGGCGTTATCTGGGGATCTATTGCCTTGGGCTTTTTTGCGGCCGATTATCCTCTTTTGGGCGGGTTGATTGGTTATGAGATGAACGATTTCCTTCAGGATTACACAGGCAAAATAGGCGTGTTCTTGATCCTGATTTTTGTTTTGATGGTGATTTTGGTGCAACTTTTCAATTTTACACCAGAAGGATTCGCTAATTTCTTCAAAAGACAAAAGCAAAAAATTAAGTCGGACTTTACTGAAGAACAATCAAACCAAACCAAAGAAACTCCTGTAGAGGATGAAGGGGAAGATGGCATTGTTCTGACAACCGAGGATACCGTTCCCGAAAAAATAGACACCTATACCCATAAAAAGGACATCCCGCCATTGGACGAAGCCGGTTTGGACGTGAACATTCCAGAGGAAGAGGAATCCGATATTGCCCTAAAAGTCGAAGAAACCCCGATTGAGGAAGAAGAAACTGATGTAAAGGCCGCCAAACTTGTAAAGGATTTTGGTGAGTTCGACCCTAAACTAGAACTGGGAAATTATAAGTTCCCGACCCTTGACCTTTTGGAAGCGCACGGTGCTTCTGGTGGTATCACCATCAACCAAGAGGAGCTCGAGGAAAACAAAAATCGAATCGTAAGCACCCTTAAAAACTATAAGATCGGAATCGCCCAAATCAAGGCGACCATCGGTCCAACGGTGACCCTTTACGAAATCGTACCCGAAGCGGGTATCCGAATTTCAAAGATCAAAAACCTGGAGGATGATATCGCGCTGTCCTTGGCTGCATTGGGAATACGTATCATCGCTCCCATTCCGGGCAAGGGTACGGTAGGTATCGAGGTGCCCAATAAAAACGCGACAGTTGTTTCCATGCGTTCCGTGATTGCTTCCAATAAGTTCCAAAAAGCAGAGATGGAACTGCCCATTGCCTTCGGAAAAACCATCAGCAACGAGACCTTTGTTGTCGATCTGGCCAAAATGCCGCACATGCTCATGGCAGGTGCCACTGGCCAGGGTAAATCCGTAGGTCTGAACGCAGTGATCACATCCCTGTTGTACAAAAAGCATCCCGCCGAGGTCAAATTTATATTCGTGGACCCCAAAAAAGTGGAACTTACGCTCTACAATAAAATTGAACGTCACTTTTTGGCAAAACTTCCCGATTCCGAAGAAGCCATAATCACGGACAACGCGAAAGTAATCAACACTTTGAATTCGCTTTGTATAGAAATGGACAACCGCTACGAGTTGCTCAAGGCTGCCATGGTCCGAAACATTAAAGAATACAACGTCAAATTCAAAGCAAGAAAATTGAACCCGAACGATGGACATAAGTTTCTACCCTATATCGTTTTGGTGATAGATGAATTTGCCGACCTTATCATGACAGCCGGCAAAGAGGTAGAAACCCCTATTGCCAGATTGGCACAATTGGCCCGGGCAATCGGTATACATTTGATCATTGCCACCCAAAGACCGTCCGTAAACGTAATCACGGGAATCATAAAGGCCAACTTCCCCGCGAGGATCGCTTTTAGGGTAACCTCCAAAATCGATTCCAGGACCATTTTGGACACACAGGGCGCCGACCAGCTTATCGGACGGGGAGATATGTTGTTTACCCAAGGGAACGATGTCACCAGGTTGCAGTGCGCCTTTGTGGACACTCCCGAAGTTGCCAAAATAACGGATTACATAGGTTCGCAGCGCGCCTACCCAGAAGCACACTTATTGCCCGAGTATGTAGGCGAAGAATCTGGCACAAGTCTTGATAATGATATCTCGGAAAGAGATGCCATGTTCCGCGAAGCGGCAGAAGTCATTGTAATAGCCCAGCAAGGTTCAGCATCCTTGATCCAACGAAAATTAAAATTGGGGTACAATAGGGCCGGTAGAATTATAGATCAATTGGAAGCTGCTGGAATAGTAGGTCCATTTGAAGGAAGCAAGGCCCGACAGGTTTTGGTGCCGGACATGTACTCTTTGGAACAATTATTAGAAAATGAAGCAAAATAACACCATGATCAAGAAAAATATTCTTTTTATAGCATTGTTGACCGTCTCAATTTTTTCCTACGGACAAAATTCCGACAAGGCAAAGGGTCTTTTGGACGAGGTCTACAACAAAGTGCAGAGCTACGATAATATTTTTATCGATTTTCAATCCACTATTGAAAACACTGAAGCCAATCTGAAGCAGGAAACCAACGGAAACGTGACCTTGGACGGTGAAAAATACGTGCTGAACTATTTTGGTGCCAGACAATTGTACGATGGTAAAAAGGTGTACACCGTTGTTCCCGAAAACGAGGAGGTCACCATTGAGGACGTGAATGAGGACAATGACAACGTGAGTCCCTCAAAAATGTTGACATTTTACAAAACGGGGCACAACTACCAGTGGGACATCCTGCAAAATGTGGGAGGTAGAAAAATTCAATACGTAAAATTGATTCCCATCGATTCCGACACCGAGATCAAATCAGTGCTATTGGGCATCGATACCCAGACCAAGCACATCTACAAGCTGATTCAAACAGGAAACAATGGTACCAAAACCACGATTACCGTTAATTCTTTCAAAACCAATCAGCCCATCTCAAGTACTCTGTTTAACTTTGATGAGAAAAAATACGAGGACAAGGGGTATTATATCATAAGAAACTAGGCATTGAAAATACTTGACCAGTATATACTAAGAAGATTTCTTTACAACTTCTTCAGTTCCTTTTTCATTTTGATCGTCATATTCATTTTTCAGGGAATATGGCTTTTCATAGATGATTTGGCAGGAAAGGGATTGGGCATGGTCATTATTGGAAAGTTTATTTTTTACTTCATTCCTACCTTGGTAGATAAGGTGTTACCGCTTACGGTCCTTCTCTCCTCCATCCTTACCTTTGGTACTTTTGCGGAAAACTATGAGTTCGCTGCTATGAAAGCCTCTGGCATATCCTTGCAGCGAGGGATGCGAAGCCTTATTGTGTTTGTGTTGTTCTTGGGCTTCGTCACTTTCTTTTTTGCCAATGACGTGATTCCAAAATCCGAACAAAAAATGTTCAACCTAAGGCGGAACATTGCCAAGGTAAAACCCGCTGCGGCCATTACCGAGGGAGTCTTCAGCGATTTTGAAGGAACAGGTCAGGGCATGAACATTAAGGTGGATAAAAAATATGGCGAACAGGACCGTTTCTTGGACAACGTCATCATCCATAAAAAAACGGAACAGAACATCAATAATACCGTGATCAAGGCCAAATCTGGGGAATTGATAAGTAGTGAGGAATCCGATATCATCCAATTGGTCTTGAAGGATGGCAATTATTATCAGGAACTTATTTCCAAAGATCCAAAGGAAAAACGCAAACAGCCTTTTGCCAAATCCAATTTTGAGACCTACACCATTAATATCGATATTTCGGAACTCAACGACCAGGATTTGGAAGAGGACCAAAACATCACCACCAACAAAATGAAGAATGTAGGTAGGCTGATCAAGGATATTGATTCATTACGTGAAAACAACCTTGAAAAAGTAGAGGCATTCTCCAAAAACGTGGTCAATCGTATGGGAGCCTTCCCGTTTAAATCACCCAAAGACACTTTAAAACAGAATCTAGAGCTAAGTAGACCTGAAAAACAAAAACCCGAACAAACCGAGCAGGATTCCGTAAAAACCTTGGAGCAATTTATGGCAAGTCTGGACCACTGGGAACAAACACAATTGGTAAAGAAAGCCCAGAACGAGGTTTCAAGTATCTTGAGCACGGTAGTCTCCAAAAAAGAAGAGCTACAGAGTAGATATAAGTTTTACAATAGTCACATTTTGTCCCTACACCAAAAATACGCACTTGCACTTTCCTGTATTATTTTGTTTTTTGTGGGTGCGCCTCTGGGAGCGATTATCCGTAAAGGAGGTCTTGGGTTGCCCATGGTAGTCGCCATTATTTTATTTTTGACCTATTATTTTATTGGTGTATTTGCTGGGAACTATGCCAAAGAGGGCAACATCCACCCCGCAATCGGAGCTTGGCTCCCTACACTGATCATGTTACCACTGGGTGTGTCGCTTACCCGAAGGGCAACTGCGGATAAGGGATTGATTGGATTTGGACACTTTATAGACCGTATCAAATCATTGTTTAAAAAGAAATCTGATGATTCTAAGGAAATAAATGAATCAGGATTTGATGAAATTGGTGATCAAAATACCATTAAAAACCTCGGGGCCTACGAGGATGAAAAGTTGATGGATATCATTAAAAATTTTAAACAATATGATTTTGATTCATCTTATAGAAACACAGCTATTTCTGTTTTGGAAAAAAGGGGAATTAGTATTGAAGAGTTGAGATTAAAAGGAGTTCTAAAGAATCAGGCCTACGAAAGGGCCGAAGCAATGTATAAAGGTTTTAAATCGGATTCTAAAATTGCGTTTATCTTATACTTTTCAGCTATAGTTTTCGTGCCGCTTTCTTTTTTAATATTGCCAGATTCAAAACTTGGGGATATATTATATATCATCCTTTCTAACTTATTTATTCTAGGCTATCTAATTTATATTATTAAATCTGGAATTAAGTATTTAAACATCTACAAAATAATCAAAAAGGATGGGCAATTTAATCCTATGATAGCATTTATCCTTGGCACATTGATTTATTTTGTCTTCTACTTTTACGTAAAAAAATCGTTGAGAGAAGATATGAAACTAATCCGATAAAATGTCTTTAGATTCAAGTAATATAAAACTGAACGCCATTGAAGAAGCCATTGCCGATATTAGGGAAGGTAAGGTCATTATTGTAGTGGATGATGAGAACAGGGAAAACGAAGGCGATTTTTTGGCCGCAGCAGAATTGATTACTCCTGAAACCATCAATTTTATGGCCAAACACGGCCGCGGTCTTATCTGCGCTCCCCTCACGGAGGGACGCTGCAAGGAACTGGGTCTCCATAAAATGGTAACGCACAATACGGACCCATTGGAAACCGCTTTTACCGTTTCTGTGGATTTGAGAGGCAAAGGGGTCACTACGGGCATATCTGCCGCGGACAGGGCCAAAACGGTACTCGCCCTCACCGATAAGGAAACCAAACCCCATGAGTTGGCGAGACCTGGACATATTTTTCCATTGATTGCCAAAGAAGGAGGCGTATTGCGACGAACCGGACATACGGAGGCCGCAATTGATTTTGCCCGATTGGCCGGTTTGGAACCAGCGGGCGTAATCGTGGAAATCATGAACGAGGACGGTTCCATGGCGCGCCTGCCCCAATTGATGGAAGTGGCCAAAAAGTTCGATATTAAAATCGTTTCCATTGAGGACCTGATTGCCTACCGCATGGAACATGATAGCTTGATAGACCTTAAGGAAGCATTTACCATCAATACCAGATTTGGCCAATTTAGATTGCGAGCATATCAACAGACCACCAACGAGCAGGTACATATCGCTTTGCTGAAGGGAAATTGGAAAATTGGGGAGCCCGTGCTTACCCGTATCAATTCGACTTTGGTAAACAACGATATCCTGGGTACGCTCACCAATAATCCAGATGAAGGCCTACAACGCATGTTCGATGCATTGAACAAGGAGGAAAAAAGCGCCATAATCTTCATTAACCAAGGCAACCAGTCGATGAACCTGTTGAGCAGATTATCCGAGTTCAAAAAAATTCAGGGAAATGGAGTGACCAAAGCTCCAAAAGTGGAAATGGACAACAAGGATTTCGGCATCGGCGCGCAGATCTTGCACGACATCAATATTTCCAAAATCCGCTTATTGACCAATTCTGGCCAAACCCGACGTGTGGGCATGGTAGGCTACGGTCTTGAGATTGTGGAGTACGTTAATTATTAGGTGACACCTTGGATTCAAGAGGCAAGTATAAGTTTCCTGCTGTCATTCTGAAAGATCGAAGCGACTGACGAATCTCCTTTTCATATGCAAGTTCAAGTGCAAAAGTATTCGAGACCATTCGTAGAATTCAATTTTACCGATTGAAAATCAACATTTCAGAAGAATGATTATAATGCAGCTTTAATCGCCTCGACCATTTTTTCGGCACGTTGTACTACTTCCTCTTCGGACCATCCCAACTTGATCAAGCAAGAGATGTTTCTGGACATCCATTTATCGGATTCAGAAAAATCTGCTTTACTGTAATCAGGCAAAGACTCTTGCACATCTTTAGGTAGCTTTCCCAATGATTTCTTGTCTGTTAGATGCTCCCATTTTCTGTAATAGTGCCAGTTATTGTCGTACCAATAAAAAGAACCATCCACACCAGCCTCGATCAATTCTTGATGGGTAATTTGTGCCAATTCTTCGGTTGGCATGAAAAAATTGAGAAAAGAATAGTTCTCCTCTCCCCCATCCGGAACGGTTCTAAAAATCACTTCGGGAATACCTGACAATGCTTCCCTTAAAATGCCATAATTTCGTTTTTGAATCGCTAAAAATTCATCCAAACGGGCCAATTGGGCAACACCTACTGCCGCATTCATTTCAGAGATTCTAAAATTATATCCTAAAAATGGGTGTTCTTCCGCCCCTCTGTTATTCCCGATATGATCGTGACCATGATCGGAATACTTATGGGCGTTTTCGTAATACTCCTCATTGTCGGTAATTATCGCCCCCCCTTCTCCGCAGGTAATGGTTTTTACATAATCAAAGGAAAAGCAACCCAAATCACCAATGCTACCCAAAGGTTTGCCTTTATAGGTTCCGCCTATGGCTTGGCAGGCATCTTCCAACAACAATAGTCCATGTTTTTTACAAATTGCCTTCAAGGCGCCCAAATCGGCCATGGAACCGCACATGTGCACGGGCATCACCACTTTGGTTCTCGGGGTGATGGCCTTTTCCACCGCTTCGGGTTTTAAAGTGAGCGTATCATCAATATCCACCAAAATGGGTACGGCACCCAGTGCCAAGATGGATTCAAAACTGGCCACAAAGGTAAAGGTGGGCATGATCACTTCATCCCCTGCTCCAATGCCAGCACTGGCCAAAGCCACCGTCAAGGCCGCAGTACCGCTACTCACGGCATGGGCATGTTTGGACTGCATCCGCTTGGACAGCCCTGCTTCAAGTTCCTTGGTTTTCCAATGTCCGTTTCGCATACCATCGAACCCATAGCGCATGAGCACTCCAGAGTCCATTACATCTTGTACTTCTTTTCTTTCCTTGTCCCCAAAAAGTTCAAATCCAGGCATAATATATTTTGTTTAAAAGAACCATAGTTTGATGGCCATCAAAATAACGGCGATGACCAAAAATGTTTTTATGAACCCATCCCCCTTTTTCACAGAGAACCTACTGGCGAACCAAGCACCGGAACCATTTCCAATAGCAAGCACAAAACCCAGTTTCCAATCGACTTTATCGTTGAATGCAAACACGGCCAAAGCGGCCAACATATAAATAAAGACCACGGCCACTTTAGTGGCATTGGATCTTACCAGGTTCATTTGATTAAAATAATGCAAAAACAGCATCATTAAAAAACCGAGACCGGCATTGATAAATCCACCATAAATACCAAAAAAGAAGAAGACGACCATGGCCACCCAAAGGTATTTGCCCGTGAGCCGTTCCTGCATCTCCTCTATCCGCATTTTTGGTTTGAAGATGATAATGAGTACCACGGCTATCATCACTATGGCCAAAATCCGGTTAAAAGTCTCACCATCAATATCTACGGCAATGTAGGCCCCGATTATGGAACCTAAAAAAGCGGAAACCCCCAAATACACATTAAAGGGATAGGTAGAAACCCCCTTGCTACGAAATCCCGCTGTTCCCATGGCAGTTTGTATAACAATGGCTACCCGGTTGGTGCCATTGGCCACTGCTGGCGGCAATCCCAAAAAGATAAGCGTTGGCAGCGACAAGAGGGAACCACCTCCCGCCACAGTGTTGATAAATCCTACCGCAAAACCTACGGCGATCAGCAGCAAATAATGGTACCATTCAAGCATAAAAACAAAGGTATGACCATTGTTTTGAACGGACATACTGAATTTTACAAACTTTTGTTGGTTGAGTGAAAATGATTTGGGCCAATGAATTCAACAATAATATAAAAAGGTCTTTTGGGATAAGAAAAAGCTTTATATATTTGCACCCGCTTAGGAGGAATGGTAAAGTGTTCGTCCCGATAGCTATCGGGAGCGGCGATTTTTAAAACCAATACTCCTAATTGTATTGGAGGAATGGCAGAGTGGTCGAATGCGGCAGTCTTGAAAACTGTTGAGGGTCACACCTCCGGGGGTTCGAATCCCTCTTCCTCCGCTGAGAAATAACATCTCAACACATTAAACCCTGTAAATCAATAATTTACAGGGTTTTTTATTTTTTATGATATCAAATAATATCATTTGAAACCATACTTAATAGTGCCCCTTTCGGTGCCCCCTATAGCAACTTCAAAAAGGGGCACCTAATCGCTTATATTATTCTGTTTATCAAGTATTTACAATAAACTCCTTTTAAATTTTTTTTCATAATTTCAAGGTGTTTAATGTTAAATTAGGTGCCACTTATGGTTTCTCTTCTATTCTATCTCAGGAAATATAAAAAAGATCGTGTTGGCCGGTCAACTATTTATGTCAGAATTACAATTGATGGCAAGCGTTCGGAATTCAGTACTGGACGCAAGATACACCCCAGTATATGGGACGCGGCGTATGGCAAAGCAGTAGGTTTTTCGCAGGAAATAAGGCTATTGAATTCGTATTTAAGCAAAATACGCACCGACCTTTACCGACATGCGCAGATAGTTAGAGATCGAGATCAAACCATTACCGCGGTGTCACTTAAGGAGTCTTATTTGGGATTGGACAAGCCCAGTAAAATGCTTTTGGAGATATTTCAAGAACACAATGACAGAGTTAATGAACTGGTAGGAAAAGATTTCGCCCCCGGTACAGCAGAACGATACAGAACAGCAAAAAGTCATCTGGCCGAATATTTACAGATCGAACTTCGAAAGAAAGATATTCCTGTCGTAGATGTAGATCATTCATTTATTTCAGGTTTTGAATATTATCTAAAGACAAAAAGAAAGTGCAGCCATAACACGGCAATCAAATATGTGGTGAACTTTAAAAAAATCATAAGAATCGCTTATGCAAATGGCTGGATCAAAACAGACCCCTTTGCCAATTGGAAAGCCCGATTAAAAACTGTAGAACGAGAATTCCTGACTGATGAAGAGCTTCAACGACTAATGGATCATCCTCTTACAAATGAACGGTTAGAGCATGTAAGGGATTGTTTTGTTTTCTGTTGCTTTACCGGATTGGCCTATGCGGATGTGAAAAAATTGACACATGACGATTTTGTGATAGGGATTGACGGAGATTTATGGATCAATACAAAACGGACCAAGACAAAGACAAAAAGCAATATTCCTGTCCTACCCACTGCCTTGTTGATTCTTGAAAAATACGAGCATAGCCCCTTACTTGTAGATAAAAAGGTGCTACCTGTATTGACCAATCAAAAAATGAATGCTTATTTAAAGGAAATAGCGGATCTAAGCGGAATCAATAAACACCTGACCACTCATTTGGCCAGACATACTTTTGCGACCACCGTGACACTTTCCAATGGCGTCTCCATTGAGTCTGTAAGCAAGATGCTGGGGCACAAATCACTCCGAACCACGCAACATTATGCAAAAATATTGAACCGAAAGGTCAGTGAAGATATGCAATTGTTAAAAAAGAAATTGAGCTTTCAAGAAAAGATCAAGTCAAAAAACGCATAAACCTTTTGCCCCTTGATATTGGCCCTTGTAGAAACATATCAGGAAGAAGAGAATCCAGAAATTTCGTTAGAGCACCGAAAATTGCCCGATCAGCGTTTGGCCGACCACATAGCTGATCCAGAAGCCGGAAAAGATTGGAAAATCCTAAAATCTGGGCTTAACAAAGGGGTTTCCGGAAAAACCCCTGATGCATTATGTAAATTTCCTTATTTCACAGGGGTTAACAAGGTATGAAGTACAAATGGGAAACAAAAAATTAGTGCGGTTTTTTAAGCCGGTAATATCTTGTTCATTTTTTGACTGATAGGTCATATTCAAATAGAAATTAATAAAATCACCATTAAAGTCACTTAATCTGTTTTCCCTTTTCCGTTAACCTATATCGTTGCTTACTGCTTTTCGGTTTATCCGGGATTGTCATTTCAATCAATTTTGCATCAAGTGCCGGCTGTAAATAATTATATAAAAATGTTGGACGATGCCTCATGTCTAACTTTGTCATTAATTCTGCCGTTGTAGTTTCATCCCTACCCATTACAGAAAGTAATTTTGAAACTTGTTCGGTAACTTGTTCGGTAACTTGTTCGGTAACTTGTTCGGTGATTTTTTCAGAAGAAGGAAAAGTCATTCTGGTAAAGTTATCCATAAACCGGAAACATTCCTTTCCGTAACTCTTTAAAATCCGTGGAACGCCAGAGCCCAGTTGCTCTACCAAATCCAAATCCCTGTATATACGCATTAGCTCCTTATTCCTCGGCATAGAAACGCCTTCAAAAAAATCTTCTTTGCTAAGTCCGTCCGGTAAGGAACCGGCAGATGTTATTTCAATCCTGTCGTCAAATATTTCAAACTTAGGTGGTACTTCTCGGGTGTAGTCGTTATGTACTATGGCATTATATATAGCTTCACGCAAGGCTACAGGATTCCATAACTTTCGCTCAATACGTTCTTTTGATGTAATGGTCGCAAAAGTTGTATTTTCTACTGCAATTTTATCCAGTACACTTTTTGTGGCCTTAATGAGCGAGCAATATCCATATTCATTATTTTCAAGAAGGTCTACCCGATCTAGGCCTTTATATTTAGCAACTTTAATAGATACATTGTTCACATCTGCTAAAAGGTAGGCTGCATAGTTAAGGAAACCGTCTTCGGTAAGTAGTTCTAGATTCTTTTTAAACTGTTTGTTAAGAGGTTTACCATTCTCCTGATAATAGATATGTAGCTGCTCAAAACTTAAATCCTGACGATGCGATTTTATTTTTCCTATTGAATTACGGGTACGGCTGGCGAAAAGTTTATCAATCATAGCTTGCGGCATGGGTTCGGCCGCTGTGCCTACACGAATAAAACAGCCTTTTTCGGTCATGCCGTATTTCTTTTTGAAATAGGGCTTTTCACTTCCACCGGCAACAATAATCTTGATAATGTCTTTACCGTCACGTTCTTCAGCCACTACATCAAATAAACCCATGGCCGAAGGAGCAATATTGTTTTTGATACGGTCTTTGATTTTAAGCATATCACTGTCAATATCATCTACACCAAGTACTTTCCCTTGCTTATCAATGCCTAAGTAAATTAACCCGCCTTCCAAATAATTGAGGAAAGCAATCACTTCCTTTTCCAAATCCAGGTCTCTGGTTAATTTTTCTTTGTATTCTATTCTGTTTGTTTCAGACATTATCAGTGATTTGATGTAAAAATAATCTTTTATATACACCTACTAGGGTATATGTTTTAATCAATAGAATTCCCCAAGGCTCTGCCTCGGGTGTAGTAAAGGAAATGTTTGAAAAACGGATGGTTTTTTAAAAAATGATAACATATTGTTCCGTTGAATACCTCGTGGGCTTGCTCCGAGGATTATTTATTACCAAACAACAGACATCCCCCTGAGGTATTCACAAAATTGGATTTCAATTCTAAGTCTGATTAAAGTAGTTATTAAGGGGGGCTAAGGTTTATGGGGAGACCACTTGTCCCCAAATCCCTTACCCCAACTTCAGCGCTCGGATCCTATCCTATTTTTGTAGCAGTTCGGAAAGAAAAGCGTATAACAAAAATAGGATAGGGCGCTGTCCTACTTTTTGCCTTCTACCTCCAGCCATTCTTGGTAGAGTTCCTTTGCCCCTGGGCTATCCGCAAAGAATGTCCTGTAGTGTTCAATGGCATCATCCTGACCTTTTATATATGCAGCCTCTTCTTTCTTGGACATCCTTGACACCTGATAGATTGAAAATCCAAGGACCAACAGGACCGTGATCAACAACCCCCAAGTAAGTTTTATGGCCCAACTGGGCAAGAGAACGGACCGCTCTACTTTATGAAGAACCCTTTCCATCAGTCTTTGTTGTTCCTCAATGTTGTTTTTTTGGTTGTTGCCATACTCTTTTAGAAGAGCATTTAATTCGCTGGTATCTGCCTTTAATGGAAGGTTTTGCAAATTCTCATGCACCTTTTCCAAACGGTCTATACTCTTCTCAAAGCCGTTGATCTCCTCGGTCAACAGTTCCGCTATTTCATCCAGTTTTGCCATGATGTTTTGTTTATATTCCTATTCCTGTGTCCCTGACCACTTTTATGGCCATTTTGATGGTTTTCTTTATGATGGTCTGGGTCAAACTCGTTGGGACATTCACGGTCTTGCCCAAAAGTTGCATGCTCTTGTCCTTGGCCATTCGTTGTGCCATGTTCCTTTCAAAATTCATTTGACGGGCGATTCTGCCCATGGACATGGACCGGTGCACTTCGCTTCCCTTTATGTTGGTTCCCTTATGCTCAAAACGGAAACCCTGTAGCTTGTTCTGCCTATTGATGCTCGGGATGACCTTTACATTGTTCCGCTCCATCGACTTGATGTACTGGTCAAAGTCCCTTGGCCGGTCCCTGGCCATGACCTTTTCATGGATCTTCTGTATTTCAGATCGGACATGTTGCATCTGGTACAGCTTTTCCTGCTGCACTTCCTTTACCGTGGTCATGTCCATTTCTTTGGCCACCCGCTCCGCCACTTGCTGGCTCCGCTTTCCGATAAAGCTGTCGTTATAGGCCTTGCCCTGAAAGTTTATCCGGTTGGCATACAGATGGACGTGCACATGTTCTTTGTCCCTATGGACGAAGGCAACGGCCTGGTGCTGCTTGAGGTTCATTTCCTTAAGGAACCTTTCGGTCATTTCCTTGAGCTGTTCCCTTTCCAATTTTCTGCCGTCCTCGATGGTGGGGCTCAGTACAAAGCTGAGCGTGTTCTTCCGGCACAGTTCGTTCTGTTCTTGGATGACCTTGAACTCCTCGGTGATCTCCCTTGGGGTCTCCCCGGCAAGATATTGGCTGTGAATGATTTCGGAACCTTTTTCTTGGTTCATCCCGTAGCTCATGGAGGCCGATGTGTGCGATATGGATTTTCCCATTCCTATCATTTCTTGAAGTTTAAAAGGTGTTGTCGTATCTCATTGGCCAGCTGGGCCGTTTCCTCGGCCAATCTGGGGTTCCGCTTGCGGAACATATTGGTGATCAGTTTGAAGTTCCGTTGATATTTCACCAAAAGCTTATAGGCCTCTATCTGTTCCTCCGTCATCCGCTCCACGATACGGTCATCGAAGGCGGCACGGCGGCAGTATTCACTGAGGGAAAGACCGCTCTTCCGGGCCTTGACCTTCAGCAGTTTCTTCTCGTAGACCGAGCAGCGGAACTGGACGAACTCTTTCTTCATTTTCACATCATCTTTTGCGACCTTCGGGAGCAAAAGCAAGATTTGTCATGACAATGACACATCTTGAATTCGTTGCCGAACTTCATCCTTCGCGCTTTTTACCTTCCATTCGTTGATATCCTTGAAACTCCCATAGAGAGAGGACATATCCCTACTGTTCGGGCACTTTTCCAATAAAAGTTCCGTCATCCCCATTCCCGCTTTGTCCCTGTCAAGAAACAGCTCCACATTTTCATACTCCCCTATTTCTGTGATCATCCTTTTTACAAAGGCCGTGGAGTTCAATACCAAAAGGTCGTGGCTGTTGTCGATATCCGGCATCAGTTCCATTAGGGTGAGCATATCGAACATGCCTTCGGTAATGGCCAATTTCTTTGATCTGTTCCCCATCATCGAAACATCCTTTGGTGAGGTGGAGCCTTTCCAATATCTGTTCCGCAGTTCCCAGCCTCCCGACCTGTTTTGGAGTCCTATGCCAAAGTATGTCCGCTCCCCTATTAGATAATGGATTTCCTTGCAAAGTTTTCTTGCGGTCTTGGTCAATATCTTTCTAGAGCTTAGATAGGTTTGCAGGGCCCGGTGTTCAATTTCCTTTACCTCGATGATTTCAATTTGGCTTTCACCTTCTTCCTTTTCATTGGGAATGGGTTGCCGGTGAAAAGAAAAATGGTCCATGTTCCCAGACAGTCGTTCCAACGCCTCCTTTACGGAAAAGTTCTCCATTTTCATGATCAGGTCTATGGTACTGCCCCCTTCGAAGGTCCCGAAGTCTATCCAATAGTTTTTCTTTAATGATACCTTGAAAGAGGCTTGGGTCTCGCTCCGGAACGGGCTGAGGAACCAAGCTTCTTTTTCCGTTTTCCGGACTGGAAAGTGCCCCAACTTGGCCAGCGTGGAAACGATGTCAATGTTGCGGGCTTTTTCGCAGTCCATTCTTTTTTCTTTCATTGTCTCAAGTTTTGTTATTTCTCCTACCTTCTTACCTAACCCAATGATGACTAGGGTTTTCAAGCTAGGTCAGATGTTTTTTCACCTTATCTGCCTTACCCCAAAAGGTAGGTAAGGTAACCCTTGGTTAGATGGGGAGTTTATATCCTACCTAAGATTTAGCACTACGACCATTGGCTTCATCCTGCTCTAGGTAACTAGGTAGGTATTATTCTTCTTTCTTTGCAAATTCCATTTCCCATGGGCTCTCCCCAAAGAGTGGTCGGGCCAAGTAGCCGTATACCTGGCGTTTGGAGTGTTTCACTTTTTGAAAACCGAAACCCGCCAATGCCCGTCCGATATTGATATGGTTCAATCTAAGATTTAGACAACCGGTTTCAACCATCACATCCGATGCTGTCCTGAAGTCATCCATTTCAGTGGATTTTTCGTAATACTTAGCAACCACTTCCTGCTCGGAGGTTAATTTGGTGTACTTCTTATTTCTTTCTTCGTTCTCTTGGATATCCCCAATGGAGAGTTCGGAATCGAAGTTTGGGTCCAAGTAGCCCAAATGGTAGGCCTGAGACCATACCTTGTTGATATCGATTTCTTTGGAATACGAAAAATCGATTTTTCCCTTGAGCTCAAAGCAGAGCCAACGGACCGATCCGGTCTCATCATTTAAAAAGGATGACATATTGGTGGACCCTACGAACGAACATATTCTCGATAAGGTTGTATTCTTTCTATCATATGGCAGGCGTTCATTTATAAAGGTCTTGGAAAAAAATGACTTTAGGGCATTCACATCCTTTTTGGACAGCACGGCCAGCTCGTCCAGATTATATAAAAAATTCCGACACAGCTGTATCCGTGCATCCTTGTCGTTACTGATGTCCTCGGCCATGTATTCTGCCAATTCGGGTGGACATAGAAAACGACACCATGTGGACTTCCCAGAGTTCTGTCCCGGATGGGAAAGCACAAAGGCCTGCTTGTTGAAGTAGTTCGGTTCCAGGGCACATTTGACAGCACGTACCAACCATTTCTTGAAATGGTAGTGGAAGGCTTCTTTCTCATAGGTCGGCACATAGGAGGCCAAATCCAGGATATAGTCCTTACCGTCCCACCTGGGAAGGTTGGTGAAATATTCCTTAATGGGATTACATTTCGGTATCCACTCCGAACGGATGAGTATCTCCAGTTTTCCGGTCGGGATATCCACCCCCGCTTTAGCGAGCTCTATAATAAGGGAGTTCAGGTTCAGGTAATGCCAATCCCTGGAACCTTTAAGGGCTATCTGGAAATCGTGGGAAATTTCATTGTACATGATATCATACTTGGTCCCTAAATATTCCATGGTGTAGTCATACACCGTTTTCTTCTTTGAATCCTTGACAAAGTACAGGGTATTATCATCCTTAGCCGAAACCATTACCTTCGATTTTAGAATGAGGGCCGTTATGCTTCTCATTGATTTCATCTTGGGACACCCGACTATTTTGAAGAAGCCAATCGTTGAGCTTCTTCCTTTCAAAGAATATCATTTTTCCATTGGGCTTGGAATGCGGGATATTTCCCGCAGCGGTCAGCTTGTACAGATAGCTCCTAGAAATTCCGGTATAGTCACAGGTCTCCTCAAAGGTGAGCACCTCTTTGTTGGCTATCATTAGCCGTTCCAAACGATCCAGTCGTTCAAGTATCAATAAATTGTTCATTTGCTTCTTTTTAAGATTAAAAAATGAACAAAAGCGCTTTTGTTTTCTATTGCAGAATTCTTGGAATAAAAGTAGAGACAAAAGGGAACAAATGTTAACCAATACTATAAATAGTTATTCACAAAAATTTGACAAACAGATAGTTGACTAATTTTATCCAAATACTATCAAATTAAATTTGACTAAATTTTATATGTTTTCAAATGGCTCCATTTGAGGCTAATGGATTTTATGGAATATTGTGAGGATTCGAGTTATTAACAATCGAAAATTAGTTGCAGCAAAATTAAAAATCAGGATTTAGCCTATTTTTGGGTTCTGGACATACTATTGAAGGATTATAATTTCGTAGTTAAATAGATGGTCTATTTAAAATTTTGATTGCGTTACCTGGCATTACTCAATTTGAAATTTTGTCCTTTTGAAGCTCTTTAATTCATTTTAAATCCTATTGTAACCATCTGGTATTCTAAAAGCATATAACAGTTAAAGTATTGTTAAAAAGGTGCCCCTTTCGGTGTCACTGTAAATTTTAACCTTTCAGAACCCCTGAAAACACTAGGTTTTTTTATTTGAAGAAGACCCTCTTCCTCCGCAACCAAGCTCAACGCTTGAAATAAAAAAACCGCAGAGTTTACTCTCGCGGTTTTTTGTTTTTATGACTTTGGCATTTCACCGATACCATTAAAACAACCTAGTTGGCATTTGCTTTTGATGTCAATATCTCTTCACATAAATCACTTTTACAAATTCAATCAAATCCATACCGAAGGATTACCCTTAATTTTATACCTTTTCTGTCTTAACTAAATCAAACTTTAAAGTGATGCGCATAAAACCGCTAGGTGTCATTGGTATTCTCGGACTACTTGTATCGATATCCTGTCAAAAAAAATCCCCAAAACCCACCGAAGTTCCACTAACCATACTGGTGGATTCCATCTATAACGATCAAAAAAGAAAAGAATCCAGCAATATGGCGGCGGTTCACTTGGCAGAAGGCCTGCAACTCAGTCTCTGGGCGCCGGATACGCTGGCGCCAGACCCTATCGCTATGGATATCGATGAAAAGGGCCGCATCTATTTTACCCGGACCAACCGTCAAAAAAATTCGGAATTCGATATTCGAGGTTATCGCCATTGGATGACCGCCTCCAATAGTTTTGAATCCGTTGCGGAAAGAAAAGCATTTTTACATGAAACGTTCGCCCCTGAAAAAAGTGAGGAAAACCTATGGCTGCCCGACCTGAACGATGATGGAAGTCATGATTGGAGAGATTTGGCGGTCGAAGAAGAAGAAGTTTGGCGATTGGAAGATGTCAACGGAGATGGCATGGCAGAAAAAGCCATCCGGGTGGTCCATGACTTTCATTCCGAAGAAACCGATGTGGCCAATGCGCTTGCAGTGGACGGAGAACATCTTTTTGTCGGAGTTGCCCCAAACATGTGGCGTATGGAAGATACAAACGGCGACGAAGTATTCGATACCAAAACAGCTTTGGCCAAAGGTTTTGGCGTCCATATTGGTTTTGGCGGTCACGGTATGTCCGGTGCCATAATGGGCCCCGATGGCAAACTTTATTGGGGAATCGGGGACATTGGAGCCAATATTACCGACAATCAGGGGAATCAATACCCTTACCCCAACCAAGGGGTAATCGTGCGCAGTAATCCTGACGGTTCCGATTTTGAAGTTTTTGCCCATGGACTTAGAAATACCCATGAGTTTGTATTTGATAAATATGGGAATATCATTTCCTCTGATAATGATGGCGACCATCGCGGCGAAAGTGAGCGCTTGGTCCACATTGTAGAAGGTTCGGATGCCGGATGGCGCTCCAACTGGCAATACGGAAAATACACCGACCCAAAAAATAACGGGTACAAGGTCTGGATGGATGAAAAACTATATCTGCCCCGTTGGGAAGGGCAAGCAGCCCACATCATTCCTCCAATAATGAATTATCACAATGGTCCTACGGGGATGCAATTCAATCCCGGAACGGCCCTAGGTTCCGATTGGGCCGACAAATTCTTTTTGGTCGAATTCGTCGGAGATCCTTCCCTTTCCCACATTTGGTCGTTCGACCTAGAGCCGAAAGGGGCATCTTTCGAACTTAAATCCGAAGTGGACATGTTGAGCGGCATTTTGCCAACGGCCATTAAATTTGGCCCCGATGGCGCCCTTTATGTGGCAGATTGGATCAATGGATGGGGAACCAAGAACTCGGGCCGGGTTTGGAAGTTGGATGTTACCGACTCGGAAAATGATTTGGCCCAACAACGTAAAGAGACCCAAAAATGGATGACTGCCGATTTTTCGGAATTGGACAATGACGAGCTTGTGGAGTTATTGGGCTATCCCGATATGCGCATTCGTCAAAAGGCACAATTTCAATTGGCCAAAAGCACTTTCTGGGGGCATCGCAGATTAAAAAAGGTCGCTCAAGAAGATGAACGTAGGTTGGCCCGAATCCACGCTATTTGGGGCATTGGTCAACAAGCGGCCAACGATATGGATAAAGCGGATATTTTGGTAGAGCTTTTAAATGATGAAGATCCAGAAATTATCGCACAAAGTTTAAAAGTATTGGGTGATGTACGTCATCCCCAAGGAATTGACAAAATGGTGGCCCTGCTCGGTTCCGAACACGCAAGGGTACAGTTTTATGCTGCACAAGCATTGGGAAGAATCAAAGCGGAAAATGCCGTGAAACCGCTATTGGATATGTTGGCAAAAAATGCAGATGAAGACGTCTATCTGCGTCATTCAGCTGTTTTGGCCCTATCCAGAATCGAAAAACACCAACCTTTGGCTGCGTTGGCCAAAAGTGACAATCGCTCCCTGAAAATTGCTGCAGTCTTATCATTACGGCGCATGAAACGCCCAGAAGTAGCTGTCTTCTTGAACGATAAAGATGAATACATTGTTACCGAAGCTGCCAGGGCCATCAACGATGATAAGGGAATCCAAGAAGCCCTTGGCGATTTGGCGGCACTGTTGGAAAACCCAAAATTTACTTCCGAACCATTGATGCGACGCGTCATCAATGCATCTCTTCGTGTAGGCGGAGAAAAGCAACTCGATAATTTGATCGCATACGCCAAAAATGCAAATGCTCCTTCCGAATTACGGGGAGAGGCTTTGGCAGCATTGAGTACTTGGACATCGCCCTCAGTAATGGACCGTGTGGACGGATATCATTTGGGAGCGAAAGAAAGACCTCAGGAACCCATCAAAGATAAAGTAGGAGGAAATATCTCCGAATTCTTACAGGACGATAATCCAGAAGTCTTGGTCGGAGCTTTAAAACTATTGTCCGCCCTACAATTAAAAGGTCATGAAGACCGATTGGTGCAACTTTTACGTACCCATCCATCACCCGATGCACGCGCAGAAGCTTTAAATGCGTTGGGCAATACTGGTTACGAACGGTTGGCACAGGCAATGCGCACAGGTATGGGGGATGAAAACGATCAGGTAAGACGAACCGCAGTAGGTTTGATTGGCGAACTTTCATTAACAAAAGAAGAACTGCCCTCCGTGGTAAATCCCATATTCAGTAAAGGCGGAGTTGGTGAACAACAGGCTCTTTTGGAAGTACTGGCAGAAATGCCCATTGAAAAAAGTGAGGTCGTGCTTTCCGATTTGCTCCAAAAAGCTTCACGAGGAAAAATCTATGAAGCTGTAATGCTGGATTTGATGGAAGCAGCGTCCAACAATAATTCAGAAATGGTAAAAGATCAACTAGCTGCTTTGAGCAACCAGGGTTACGGTACCAATGCGTACACAGAAACCTTGTATGGTGGCAGCTGGTGGGCCGGACAAAGTGTTTTCACGAACAACCCTACCGCCCAATGCGTGCGTTGCCATTCCATTAAAGGCTCTGGTGGTCAAGTAGGGCCTCCCATGGACAATATCGGCAACAAATTGACCCGTGAGCAGATCTTGGAAGCTTTGATCGAGCCATCCAAACGGATAGCTCCCGGATACGGAAGCGTGGTTTTGACCCTGACCAATGGACAGGAAGTCACAGGACTTTTGGAAGAAGAAAATGAAGAAGGTCTCATCCTACGTACTTCGGACGCCGAACCGCTCGAAGTAGCACACTCACGTATCCAGTCCAGGCGCAATTTACCTTCGGGAATGCCTGCCATGGGCAAAATGATAAGCAAAAGGGAGCTGCGTGATCTTATCGAATATTTGAGTGGACTCAAAAATGAATAGCTAAACAAAAATCATCATTCCTTTGAAAACCCTACATTATTAATTTTTATGGAGAACGGAAAAGAACTGCGCATTCGTTGCTGGATAGATATTGATGGGAGAAAATTCTTTGGTCCCGGGCGTGCCGAACTGTTGATGATGATCGATAAAAATGGTTCCCTTTCCAAAGCCGCTAAAGAAATGGGCATGTCCTACCGCAAAGCCTGGTCCATGGTGGAAGATATGAACCAAAGAGGAAATCGACCTTATGTGGAACTGCATAAAGGAGGCACCAAAGGTGGCGGTGCCGAATTAACGGAGACAGGAAAGAAGGTGCTTTCAGCCTTCCAGAAAATGACCGATAAAATCAATGAAACCGTTGAGCAACATACGAATGAAATGTTGGGGTTGATCTAAATCTTTATCCCAAAACCGTGCAACAAAATCAGTCGGAATCCCACGTAAAGGACCAAAATACTGGTGAGCACACCCAAAAACTTAAGGTTGAACTTTTTGTTGGATAGATAAGAACCGATACTCCCTCCTATTACTACGGCAACAATAAGTTGAAGCATCAATTCATTGTTTAGTTTGAAGGTGCCTGCAACATTAAGGCCAATTAAACCAGAAATGGAGTTGACCAAGATAAAAACTGAAGCCAAGGAGGCCACTACCCTTGGGTTTTCCCACTTTAAAAGATTCAAAACGGGAGACAGAAAGATACCCCCGCCAATTCCCGAAATTCCCGAAAGCAAACCAATACCACCACCAAGCAATGATTTTTTTGGATTGGAAAATTTTCTCGAGTCCAGTTTTTTCCTGGCAAAGCGAAGCAGCATAAAAACTCCCGCCATTATCAAGGCACCTCCCAAAACTAAGAAGAACACGGTTTGGGACAAGCGTATTTGAGCACCGAGATACGCAAACGGAATGCTCATCACCAAAAACGGCCAAGACAACTTGATATCGAACACGCGGTTACGGATAAAAACAATGGTTCCGATGGTAACCACGCAAATATTCAAGATAAGCGCTGTGGAACGGATTTCATAAAAATCGGTCAGGAAAAGGCTTAAAATGGCCAAATAACTCGACCCGCCCCCAAATCCGACCGAGCTATAAAACAGCGCAATCAGAAAAAAGACAATGGGCAAGTATTCAACCGTCATCAACTATGAAATTAGTTTACACTTGATCAAATCGCCTTTGTTCAATGTTTCCCCTTCCCCCACAAAAGCCAGGGCATTACCCTTTGCCATGGATTGGATCATGGAAGAACCTTGCCCATCCAAAACATCCACTTTTCCATCAACAACAGCTGCTTTCAAAAAAGAGGGACGTCCAAAACGGTTTTCATACGAATGCTTTATAGGAAATTGATAGGTAGGCAAACCAAATTGTCCATGTCCCGATAATTTCTGCAATAACGGTAGCACATAGACATAAAAACAGGTCAATGAAGATGCAGGGTTCCCAGGTAGTGCAAACACAAACTGATTTTGCTTTCTTCCAAAATAAAGCGGTTTTCCTGGTTTTTGAAACACCTTGTAAAACAATTCATTAACCCCGTTTTCTTCGAGGGATTGTTTTACAAAATCGTAATCGCCGACCGATATTCCTCCAGATAAAATCAACACATCGCAAGACTCCAATGCAGATTTAATGCCTGCTTTCGTGGCCTCAAAATCATCTTTTATCTGCGCTTTTTGATGATGCTGAAATCCAAATTGCTGAAGTGCCCCAGAAATCGCGTAGCTGTTGGACTCGTATATCTGTCCTTCGGTTTTGGGTTCTCCCGGTTTTACGAGTTCATTTCCCGTGGTGATGATATTGACTTGTGGCTTGGAAAAGACTTCCAATTGCGATAATCCCAAACTGCCCATCAAAGCCAGTGATGGTGGGTTCAAAACGTGTCCTTTTTCAAATACGGCTTGCCCTTCGGTCAACTGTCCTCCCTTTTTTCGGATGTTCTGTCCAGGCTTGGGCATCTCATCAAGGAACAGCGTGCTGTCTTTTACGGAGGTTTTCTCCTGCATCATCACAGCAGTAGAGTTTTGGGGCACCTTGGCACCCGTAAAAATCCGAACCGCTTCGCCATCTTGCAACGAAATATCTTTGGAATCGCCCGCAGCCACCTCCCCTACCAATCGGTATTCCTGATACAGTCCGCAAAGTGCATAACCATCCATTGCGGAATTATCGAACTCGGGCACATCAAAAGGAGCTGTCGTATTTTTTGAAAGTGCATAACCAAGCGCATCTTCAAGAGGCTTCAATTCCATTTTTAATCTAATTGTTTGGTCTTCAATAATGCGAAGCGCTTCTTCAATCGTAACCATCAGCCTCCTATTGAAATCATTGAACGGTTTTGCTCGTAATGTTCGGCGTCCATTTTCACGTCCATCCCGTCACGAGAATATTTTTTGGATTTAATGGCCTCCAAAATGGTGTTTTCAATCTTTTCCCCATTGCGAAATGGCGTCAACAAATCCGTTTCTGAATTCGCGAACAGACAATTTTTCATTTTGCCATCAGCCGTTAAACGAATACGGTTGCATTCATCGCAAAACGGATTGGTAATGGTGCTCACAATGCCAAAACTGCCTTTGTGTCCCTTCACCCTAAAATTGGTGGAGGTACTGTGCTTTGGATTGTCAAGGGTCTCGATATCACCGAACTTGTCGCCTACGGTCTTTAAGATTTCTTCTTTGGACACCCCTTTGCTCCAGTCCCATTTATTGCCCTTGAATGGCATAAATTCTATGAACTTGGGTGTTATTTTTTTATCCTTGGTCAATGCGATAAAATCGTTGATTTCCTTGTCGTTCACACCCTTGATCAGCACAATATTGAGCTTGATGTCCATATCCATATCCAAGGCCATATTCAAGTTGCGCATAATGCGCTCGTAATAATCACGCTTGGTGATGAAAATGGATTTGGCCTTGTCCAAGGTATCCAGACTAAAATTGATTTTGCGCAGACCGATTTTATCGAACAGGTCCAAATATTTGTCCAATATGATTCCGTTGGTGGTCAATTTTAGGGTAACATCCAGTTTGGCGAGCTCTTCGACCAAAAAGCCAAAGTTTTTTCGAACCAAAGGTTCGCCGCCCGTCAACCGTACCGTATTTACACCCAAATCACGAAATGTTCTTGTCATTTCAATGATTTCCTCCAAGGTCATGATGCTGGGCTTTTCCATCAACTCAATGCCTTCTTCGGGCATACAGTAAAAGCACCGAAGGTTGCATCGGTCCGTTAAAGAAATTCGAAGATAGGTATGTGGCCTACCGAAATTGTCCAGTATTTGTGGTTTTTTTTCAATCATGTCTTTTTCCTTCTATCACTTTAAATGCGTGCAGCACGTGCGGGAAAATCGCGTCCATGGATTCCGCCGCTCCTTTGGTGGAGCCTGGTAGCGCCAATATCAGTTTACCTTCCTTGATTCCCGCGATGGAACGCGAGAACATCGCCAACGGCATTCGATTTTGCCCGTAGCTTCGCATTTGTTCTTCTACTCCTTTTAGTTTGATGTCCAGCAGGGGTTCCAAAGTCTGTGGGGTGACATCTCGTGGCCCCACGCCCGTACCTCCCGTAAAAATCAGCAAGTCTGCGGAAGTGTTCTCCACTTTTTTGATGATTTCCCCTGCTTCATCGGGAATAATGCTTTTTTGGGATGTCACGCCCAAAGCCTTCAATTTCTCAATGATAGCCTCTCCTGCCCTATCCTCTCCTTTTCCTTTGGAAATGGTATCGGAACAAACAACAACATCCGCAGTCAGCCCTTCTGAATTTATTTTGAAAGAGGATTTTCCTCCCTTTTTCGATTTAAGGCGAATGGTGCCGATTTCCACGTTTTTGTCAATCGGTTTCAGCATATCGTACATCGTGAGGGCTACAACGCTGGCTCCGTGCATCGCCTCAACCTCTACCCCTGTTTTGTAAATGGTCTTTACCGTCATTGAGATGGTAATGTCCAAACCATCAATTTCATAATCGATACCCGTATACTCAATGGGTAGCGGATGACAATCAGGCAACAGGTCTGGCGTTTTTTTGACGCCCAACAAACCAGCCGCCTTGGCCATTTCAAACACATTCCCTTTGGGAACTTCGTTGTTTTGAATGGCATCAATCGTAGCCTGACTGCTCGTTTTTACGATAGCTTCCGCGGTGGCTTCCCGCAAGGTGGTTACTTTATGTGTAATGTCTACCATTTACTTGTTTACTTGTTTACTTGTTTACTTTCCATTGATGGGTTTCGTCCTCAAAAATCTCTTTGCCAAATACTGGCACTTTCGCCTTGATTTCCTCTACAAAAAAGTTGGTCGCCTCAATCGCAATTTTTCGGTGTGCTGATGATGTGAACACGAACAGGCACAGCTCTCCTACCTTCACTTTGCCTAAACTGTGATAAATATGGGCACAGGTAATATCGAACTTGGCAAAAGCGGCTTCGCGAATTTCGTGGAACACTTTCTCGGCCATTTCTTCATAAGCTGTGTAATCGATAGCGGTCACGGTTTTGCCTTCCACTTCGTCGGCCCTGATCTGTCCCAAAAAAATACTATGTGCGCCAATATTCGTCTTGCTTTGGTGGTTGGCCACCGAGCTGGCTATTTTTTCGGGGGGAATCGCTCCTTGTACAAATACTTTTTTTGGTTTCTTCTTATCCATCAATAATTGTTTCTATACCGCCTTCCACGTTTTTCAAATTGTGAAAGCCAAATTCATTTTTAAGGATTTCTATGGCGTTCTTGCTTCGTTTTCCAGACTGGCAGAATACAAAGACCTCCTGATTGTTCGGTATCTCTTGGTAGCGTGATGTCAAATCGTCCAAAGGAATGCTCAGTACTTTTTTGCCTTTTGGTTTCGGCTGTTCGAACACTTCGCGTACATCGAGATACCATTGTTCCTTATTTTTCAAATCGCAATCAATATAAACGGGCGCTATCCCGCTCTTGCGAATTTTTTCCACTTCTTCGGGACGCTTGTTTATGTTGATGGTCTGCTCGCTGGCCTGCATCATGTTGATCAACTTTAACTTGCCTGATAGCACCGCGCCCACCCCAAGGATGATTTTAAGAACCTCGGCTGCCTGAAGCGTTCCCAAAATACCAGGCAACACGCCCAATACCCCTGTGGCCTCACAACTGATGTTCTGTCGCGTACTTTTTGGAAATACACAGCGATACGTAGGCCCATTCTTGTAATTGAAGACCGACAATTGTCCTTCATTTTTGTAAATGGAGGCAAAAACCCAAGGCTTATCAGCCAATAGGCAAGCATCGTTGATGAGATACTTCGTTTCAAAATTATCGGTACCATCCAAGACCACATCGTATTGTTGGATGATGCTTTTAGCATTTTCAACGGTCAACGGCTCTTCGTACACTTCAAACTGGACCTCACTGTTCTGTTTTTCCAAACGTTCCTTTGCGACAACAGCTTTTGACTTTCCTACATCCGATTCTTGAAACAGGACTTGTCTATGCAGGTTTGACATATCAACTTTATCGTGGTCCATCAACCCCATCTTGCCAACTCCAGCACCCGCCAAATACATCGCGGCAGGACAGCCCAATCCACCAACACCAACAATCAACACTTTGGCATTGTGTAGCTTCTCCTGACCTTCTAGGCCAACTTCCGTGAGTTTTATTTGTCTGTCGTATCTGCTCATCCTCCTGCGAACGGTGGCAACAAGGCCACTTCATCCCCATCTTTTATGGTTGTTGTATCATCCAGATTTTGGTTTACAGCTATCTGCACGGAATCTTTGTCCGCAATGGACAAACCGTTCAAGCATTGCGCTTTTAGTTCCGAAGCGATAAGCGCTCCATTCAACTCCAAAACCTCTTCGTACTTATCGGCAGCTTCTGCTACCAAACCAAAATATTTAATGGTCACTTTCATCTGTTCTTTTTTTATTTGCTTTTGAGCGGTCAGATGGAATGCCCCTAAACATATCGTTTGGCACATCGGCTTTGATTAATGGGCATTTCATTTTTCCATTTGCTTTAGTTGCCGTACGTCTTCTTCGGTATCCACATCAAAACCTCCTTTTTTAAAGGTTTCCGTACAATACTTAAAATCTTCCAAGCGAGTTAATTTCTTGGCCCCTTCGTCAGCTTCCAATTGCAACAACAAAGGAAATGCTTCCTTACCAAAAATCGCTGGCACTCCAACGTTTTCCCCATATTGGGAATAGGTCGCATTGGGATGTTGCGTCAGTTGCGTATGCACTAGTTTTATCAAGTTGGCTCGTTCCAAAAAGGGTTGGTCGGATACCAGAAACAATACATGGTCCAATCCTTCTTCCTCTGCCATTGCAGCTTCCAGTCCAACCTTGATGCTGGATGCCATTCCTTGCTCCCATTGGGTGTTAATGGCCACTTTAAAACTATTGGCATCAATTTTATCCATAATTTCTTCCCGCTTTGCGCCCAATACCAAAATTTTGGTCTGGAAACCTAGCAAATCCACTTTCTCCAATGCATGGTCCAAAAGGGTTTTCCCTTTGAATTCCACCAACTGCTTTGGTCGCCCCAAACGAGTGGAACCACCTGCTGCCAATACAACCACCGCTATGTTTTCTTCTGCACTCAAAGGGTTATTTTTTGAAATTGATTCTGTTTTGTATCGTGAATCGGCTCGGTTTTCTGCTTTAAAGGTCGTGCTCCTTTGTTGGTGAGCACACTTTGGATTTCCGCCAAAATGGACAATCCGATTTCAGCGGGGGTCTCCGCGCCTATTTCCAATCCTACAGGTGCATGAATCTTTGCCAAATCCTCTTTGGAGACTTCAAGGCTTTCATCCGCCAACTCGTTGAGCATACGCTCATATTTTTTCAATGGTCCCAAGATGCCTATGTAAGGTGTCTCTGGATTTCCTAGCAACAATTTGAGCACCGATAAGTCGTAATTATAATTGTGGCTCATCAACACGAAACAAGTTCGATTGTCTATGTTGATGTTTTTTAGCGTTTCTTCTGGTTTGGTCACAACTACTTGGCATACCCCCACAAAACGTTCTTTGTTGGCGTGCGTGGGACGTCCGTCAGTGACCGTTACTTTCCAACCCAGTAAATCGGCTTGTTGTGCCAAAATCTGGGCATCGTTCCCTGCCCCTACCAAAACCAATTTTACTGGGGGTTGATGTATTTGGATGAATGCAAAATGTGTTTTCTCTTCCGTTGTGACCTCTGCAAAATAGGAAGCATTTTCGTTAATGACCTCTTTGCTTTTAAAAAGCAAGGCTTGTTGCAAATCTTTCGAAATCTGCTGCCCTAAAACCGATTCGTTTTCATCCGTAACCAAAACAGTTCCTTGTTGATGCTGAGCTTTATCCAAATCAAAAACAACGGAAATGGCCATTGGAACTTCTTGTTCGGTTATGGTTTTTAAAAGTTCACAGGGGTTGTTCCCTTCGGTATAATTTATGGGCTCAAACAACACCTGAATGATTCCGTTGCAACCCAACTGCGCTCCGATTACCGCATCTTCCTCATCACTCGTATCGTAAGTGACCAGTTTATTTTCTTGTCTATCCAACGCAAAAAGTGCCTTTTTAAGGGCATCGCCCTCCAAGCAACCTCCGCTTATGGCTCCCGTGATATTGCCATACTCATCAACCAACATTCGTGCGCCCGCTCTGCGGTAAGATGATCCTTCAACATGAACCACAGTGGCCAAAATACAGCGTACATTCTGTGACTTTAGTTCCTGATATTTTTTTATAATGACATCCAACTCCCTCATACCACAGTGGTTTTTAGTTGGTTGATGGCTTTTTTTATCTCAGAAACGGCTTTTTCAATGTCTTCCGTAGACGTGTCTCGCCCTGTACTAATCCGAAGACTTGCCAAGGCAACATCATCCTCAACTCCCATCGCTTTTAACACGTGGGACGGATTCACTTGATTGGCGGTACAGGCAGAACCTCGAGAAACGGCCAAGGTGTTCAAACGACGAAGCAGCTTGGTGCCATCCACCCCATTGAAAGATACATTTGTGGTATTGGGCAACCGCTCTTCATCTTGGCAATTTATGGTTGCTCCGTCTATGGTCAACAACTCCTCCTCCAATTGGCTTTGAAGATTTTTAAATCTTTGGTAATTCTCTTTCAAGCTTTGCTTTGCTATTTCACAAGCTTTGCCAAAACCTACAATACCAGGAACATTCAAAGTACCTGGTCGAACTCCTTTTTCGTGGCTGCCACCGAAAAGATGTTTATCGATGGAAATATTATTGCTTTTATTTAAGTAAAGTGCACCAACACCTTTGGGTCCATATAGTTTGTGTGAGGAGAAAATCGCTATTTCGATTCCCAAATCCTGTAAATCCATTGGAATTTTCCCCGCTGCCTGTGTAATGTCCGACATCACGGGAACATTTTTGGCATGCGCTGTTTCCGTTATGCTTTTTATCGGATGAATAAGACCTGTCTCGTTGTTGGCCAGCATCAAGCAGACCAAAATCGTGGACGGATTTATGGCTGCTTCCAATGCATTCAAATCAATGTTTCCTTGCACATCCACATCCAAATAGGTGACTTCAAAACCATCTGACTCCAACGCTTCCAATGTATCGAGAACCGCTTTGTGCTCCGTTTTGCAAGAAATGATATGGTTTCCCCTGCCCCTGTTCTTTTTGCAAAATCCAAACAACGCCAAATTAGCGGCTTCCGTAGCACCCGAAGTGAAAGTGAGTTCCGTTGATCTACAACTCACAAGCTTTGCCACCTGTTCTCGCGCCGTTTCCACAGCGTCCTCGGCATACCACCCAAAAGAATGATCACTGCTGGCATTGCCAAAATTTTCGGTGAAATATGGCAGCATCGCCTCCACCACCCTTGGGTCCACAGGTGTGGCTGCATTATAATCCAAGTATATTTTTCTAGTTGGCGACAAAATGGAATCGTTATGTTTGCGTGTGCATAACGCAATTTAATAAGAATGAATCAGTATTCAACTATGTTTTTCAAACCATTTAAGAAATAAAATCGAATAAAATTTTTGATGGCTACACTATTAATCGTAATATTGCAATGAATAAATTAAACTGATGGGTCTTACCAAAACAGAAATATTTACCGATAAGCAAAACCAGATTGCAAAGTATGCGAAGGTTCTGGGCCACCCTGCACGCGTTGCCATTTTACAGTATTTGTACAAATTGAATGCCTGTGTTTGTGGTGATTTGGTGGATGAAATCGGTTTGGCTCAACCCACCATTTCCCAGCACTTAAAGGAATTAAAACATTTGGGTCTGATTAAGGGAAATGTTGAAGGTACCAGTGTTTGCTATTGTATTGATGCTGACAACTGGAAGAAAATGAAGACCGTTATGTCCGAGTTTTTGGACCAAGACCTCAATCAAAAAGATTGCTGCTAAAAAAATTTGAACACATTAATCGCAATATTGCAATAAATAGGAATAGTTATGAAGTTAGACGAAGTTAAATCAGCATTGGCCCAATTGGACACCATTGCGTTTCAATTGCCCAACGGGGAGTTGGTCCCCAATCATTTTCATGTGACCGAAGTGGGTAAAATCACCAAGCACTTTATTGATTGTGGCGGTACCGTTCGCCATGAGGAAGTGGTCAACTTTCAGCTTTGGAACGCCAATGATTACGACCACAGACTTCATCCCGAAAAATTGGTGCACATTATTGAACTGTCCCAAAAAACATTGGATATCGGTAATTTGGAGGTTGAAGTGGAGTATCAGGGACAGACCATTGAAAAATTTGCCCTCGATTTTGATGGCACCAACTTTTTGCTCACCACCAAGCAAACGGATTGTTTGGCCAAAGATAAATGTGGGGTCCCTGCGGAAAAACCAAAAGTAAAATTGTCCGAACTGCAAAGCTCAGCATCTTGCACGCCTGGTAGCGGCTGTTGTTAACCCAAATCAAGTTCTTATGTCTCATTATTCGGTGTTGAACGGTTTTATTTCAAATCTGGATGCACAATCCATCACAACGGAGAGAAAGCAAACTTTGTCCCCTCTTGTGGAGTATATTCAGGAAAAGAGGGCTAAAAAAGAGCCAATTCGTCTCAACTTTATCTGTACACACAACTCTAGACGTAGCCATTTATCCCAGATTTGGGCACAAACCATGGCGCATCATTTTGGGGTTCCAAATGTGAGCTGCTATTCTGGAGGAACGGAGGCCACCGCCCTATTTCCCATGGTAGCTTCAACTTTGGCGAACACTGGTTTTGAAGTGCGAATGCTTTCCGAAGGAAAAAACCCTGTGTACGGCATCAAGTTTTCGGAAAATGAACATCCTGTTATCTGTTTTTCCAAACGAATGGATGATGATTTTAATCCAAAATCGGATTTTGCAGCCATCATGACCTGTTCACAGGCTGATGAAGGTTGCCCCTTTGTGCCTGGTGCCGAGAAACGCATTCCGATTACGTACGAAGACCCAAAAGCGTTTGACAACACGCCTCAACAAGCTGAAAAATACAGCGAGCGAAGCAAACAGATTGCCACCGAAATGTTCTATGTGTTTTCCCAAATTCAGAAGTAATGGCAAACAAGAGACTCAGTTTTTTAGATAGAAATCTTACTCTTTGGATTTTTGTGGCCATGGCCGTAGGGGTCGGAATTGGTTACTTTTTTCCAAGTTTTCCCGATTTCGTCAATTCGTTCAGTAGCGGGACCACCAACATCCCTATTGCCATCGGGTTGATTTTGATGATGTATCCTCCCTTGGCAAAGGTCAAGTATTCCTTGCTTCCAAAAGTGTTCAAAAACATAAAGATTCTGTCCATTTCCCTTGTCTTGAATTGGTTTGTGGGCCCAATTTTAATGTTTGTCCTTGCCTTCATCTTTCTAAGGGACTACCCTGAATACATGGTAGGACTTATTTTGATTGGTTTGGCCCGCTGTATTGCCATGGTGCTTGTTTGGAACGATTTGGCCGAAGGCAGCAGCGAATATGGCGCTGGTTTAGTGGCCTTGAACAGTATTTTCCAAGTTTTTGCCTATAGTTTTTATGCGTGGTTGTTCATCACGCTATTGCCTCCCTATTTTGGGTTTGAAGGAGCCATTGTGGACATTTCCATCGGGACGATCGCCGAGAGCGTGGCCATTTATCTTGGTATCCCTTTTTTGATGGGAATTTTGAGTCGTCAAATCTTGGTGAAATCTAAGGGCGAAGTTTGGTACACTAAAAAGTTTATTCCCGCTATTTCGCCCATGACCTTGATTGCCCTTTTGTTTACCATCGTGATCATGTTTTCATTGAAAGGTGAATTGATTGTGCAAATACCCATGGATGTCTTGATTATTGCAGTTCCCTTATTGATTTATTTTGCCTTGATGTTCATTATCGGCTTTTTCACCACAAAAGCGATGGGTGCCGAATACGATAAAACCGCTTCGGTGGCCTTCACCGCAGCAGGAAACAACTTTGAACTCGCCATTGCGGTTGCCATTGCCGTCTTCGGATTGAACTCAGGCCAAGCTTTTGCAGGCGTTATCGGTCCTTTGGTTGAAGTGCCAGCGTTAATTTTATTGGTCAAAGTTTCATTTTGGCTTAGAAAAAAATATTTCAATCCTAAAAAAGTAGAACTTCAAGGTTAAATCACCATTTTAAAAATTCATGGAGTTTAGTAAATTCGACTGCATAAAAAATTTCAAACAAACTAAACTCATTATGATTAGAAGAATAGCTTTTCTTGGATTATTGGCATTACTACTGTCCTGCAATTCAAAAAAGGACGATGCCCAACGTGAACTTGGCTTGGTTTACAATGTTTTAAGGGATTTTGACATTGAGAATTATGAGATTTTTTCAATGAACCTCGATGGGTCAGACAAAAAGAACATTACAGACCTATACCCAGTGGATTGGACCTACTACTCGTATATGGATACCTTGTATTTTATTTCGGATAGGGGCGCTTGCAAGCGCTGCTATTTTTTGTACAGGACCAATTTTAATGGGGAAAATGTTCAAAAAGTCACCAATCTGGAGCTGGCCGATAGTTGGATGAGCAGCAGAAAGGACGGCACCGAGCTTATTGTAAAGCCCAAGCTGATTACGGAATCAACTTTTTATGTTCTAAACCAAAAAGGTGAAATCATAGATCGACTGGACACAAAACTTCCTTTTGCAGCGGATCCCTTGTTTGTAAATGATGGCAAGCAGGTCGTTTTTAGGGGAGGAAAAACGGTCCGTAAAGAAATCAACGGCTTCGAAGAAGAGCTTTACATTATTGATGCGGATGGAAAAAACCGAAAGCAACTTACCCAATATCCCGAAAAAGATACAACAGCAGGTAAATATGAATACAGGGCGGGTGCCCCAAAACTCCATCCAACGGAAAACTTTGTTTCTTACCAAAGCAAGCAAAATGGAAAATACAGCTTATATGCCGTTAGCTTGGATGGAAGCAAAACATGGAAACTTACGGAAAATGAGCAAAACGAAGGATGGCACGATTGGAGTCCCGATGGCAAATGGCTGGCCATTGAACTTTTTGACGACGAACAATCCCAGTTTCATATTGGTTTAATGAATTGGGAAACGAAAGAGATGCAAATTCTGACCGATGATGCTTTTAAGTTTCAACAGGCCCCGAACTTTATCTATAAAAATTGATTTTGTAAGAAAATTATTTCAATTTTAATATCAAAAGTGCATTTCATCGATAAAATCAACATTTTTCTTATTTGAGTCAGGAGTTTTTGACTTTCGATTGTTCTTTTAGTACAACAGAGAACAGGGATAACTATGCCCAAAAATTAAAAACCCCATACTATGAGAACAAAGATTTTTTATGCACTTTTAATGGCCTTTGGTATAACGTTTACGAGCTGCTCCGAAGATAACGGAACTCGTGGCTCCGACGGAACGGGAACATTATCCATACAATTGACCGATGCGCCATTCCCTTATGATTTGATTGCCGAAGCGAATGTTACAATTTATAGAATCGAAGCCAGAAAAGTTCAGGATGACGATGATTCTGATGAAGAAGCGCTTACCATAAGTCCATATGTTCCACTTATGGAAGAAGAGATTGATGTCAACCTTTTGGAGTTGACAAACGGTATTACCCAACAGTTGGCGGAAATTGAGGTGCCCGCAGGTTCTTACGACCTTGTTCGCGTTTATGTAAAAGGAGTCAACGTGGTTTTGACCGATGGAACCGTTTATGATCTGCAAGTCCCCAGTGGAGACTCTTCTGGAATTAAAGTGTTTGTTGACCCAGCTATTACAGTGGTCGGCGGCCTATCTTCCGATTTACTTTTGGATTTTGATGTAAGCCGTTCCTTTGTTGCCAAAGGTAATATTGAAACCCCTGCGGGAATCAATGGATTTAACTTTAAGCCCGTTATCAAAGCTAGCAATCTATCAACAGCTGGAACACTTGCGGGTAACGTAAGTACGGTTGAAGAAGAAATGGCCATAGCCTTGGAAGGTGTGCAAATATCCGTTTTTGCTGCAGATACTTTGAACACAACATCCTTTACAGATGTAGATGGCAACTATGCCATTTTAGGTCTTGATGCAGGATTTTATGAGGTTGTAGCGGAATTGGATGGCTATCTTGCAAGCGATACCTTGGATGTGGAAATTAACGCCGCGAACATTACAACTCAAGATTTTACGCTTGATGTAGACCCAGATGCCGCAACAGAAGAAGAAACTACCGGAGACGGAAATTAATTTTAAGTTTTAATTCAAAAGAAAAGGCCGGGGGAATTTTCCCGGCTTTTTTATTTCCTAAAAACATGGGGGAGAAATAAGAATCAATTCCTTTCCAAATAATCCGCCACGAAATCGGTCAACGCTTGACCATGAAGGTTTTTTGCCAATACCCTACCCTGATTGTTCAACAGGAAATTCGCAGGTATTGTGTTCAAACGCAACGAATCCATAAAAGGATTTTGATCCCCCTTCAAATGCGAAGCATGCATCCACCGGTAGGCCCCATCCTTATTGATGGCATTCTCCCAAGCAGCTTTGTTGCTTTCCAAGGCGTAGGCAATTATTTTGAAATCCTTGTTCTTGTATGTTTCCCATAGAGGCACCAAAACATTCCTGTTCTCCGTGCGGCATGGCGCGCACCATGAGGCCCAAACATCCAATAAAACCAATTTCTGGCCTTTTAGGATATCATGTAAAGGAAGAAGACCGTTTTCCCTCATCGGCAATTGCAATTGAGGCACGATATCACCTATCAAAACGGGAAAGTTTTTCTTATCGGCAATCTTGGCCAATTCCTTTACCCAGGGTTCGTCAGGATGTAATTTGCGCCACTTTTGGGACTGTTCGTAAACAAGCTCCGGGATACGCTCATAGTTTCCCTGCGGGCTGGTCCACCGGAGCGCGATCAACCCTGCAAACAGTTCCGGAGTAGATTCCGAAAAGTCCAACAATGCTTTCTGATAGTTGAAAAGATTTTTTTCGCGGCCCAACAAATCCTCTTCCGTCGAAGTTTCTTCCTTCTGATTCTCCAGGTACTTTGTAAATGCGCTCAAGCGCAGATCTCTCAATTTGAGTATGGCTTCGTTGACCTGTGATGGTTGTTCCATGCCAAAGGTGGGCTGGAACCTATCCACATCCGCATATACCATCATCTTGGTTTCTGGTTGATAGACCAATGGCATATAGTTATCCGTTGTAGGATCCTCATTGATCAATTTACTGGGAAACTTCTCCCCTATTTTTTGAACTGCAATTTCCAATACTATCGATCCACCGACATCTGGCCGTACCGAAAACTCAAAATGACCGTTTGGTCCCACGGAGGCCGAATCCAGTACCTTCCCTACAAAACTTTGCGCCACTTCGTCGAATCTTTCCGGTTGTATCAGATAGACCATTTTTTTCCATTCCCCTCCCCTGGACAAATCCAAGGTTCCGGTCAACCACGCCTCCTCGGCACACGATTGAAAAAGTAGTAGCGACAGTAACACTATTTTGAACAAGTATCTCATGATTGTAAAATTAACTCATTCCCTTATGTCGTTCCATGAAACTTTCTCCCGATTACGTCCCAAAATCTTTTTTAGGCCAATTTGGGCCTTTTATGGTTATGTATAACAGAACGTTACGACGAAGACAGCAATCAACATAATCAATAACATTATGAAAACAAACAAAATTCTCAATGCCATTCTTAGGATCGTACCCGCCGTAATTCTATTGCAAACTTTATTTTTTAAGTTTTCCGCAGCGCCTGAATCCGTTTACATTTTTAAAACCTTGGGACTGGAACCTTGGGGAAGAATCGGTCTGGGCATTCTCGAACTAGTAGTTGCAATACTTATTCTGGTACCCAAAACCACATGGGCAGGTGCTCTTTTAGGTTTGGGAATCATGGGAGGAGCCATCTTTTCACATCTCACCCAATTGGGCCTTGTGGTACAGAATGATGGTGGCGTTTTGTTCCTATTGGCCATGATTACCTTTGTTTTTTGTGCTATTTTATTGTGGAAACACAAAGACCAAATACCTTATTGGAACAAGAAAAGCAATTCCAAAATATAAAATGTTCCCCTTATGGTAAACCTTATATATGTACTGTTTTGATTCCACTTCGTCAATCATCAAAATTTTTATCCCACAAGTGGAAAACCAATGTATGGTTAATCCCGTCGGCACCGTATCTTTGTCAAAATAGTCGGCATTGCCATGATTAAGGAAATATTTACGACAATATTGTTTTTGATAGCCGTTATAGACCCGCTTGGTTCTGTCCCTGTTTATCTGGAAGCCACAAAACAGCTAGATGAAAGGCATAAGAAAAAAGTGGCGATAAGAGCTTCCATCGTAGCATTTGCCATTCTTTTGTTTTTTATCGTGGTAGGGCAAATTATTTTGGAAGGTATGAATGTGACCCTGGATGCGTTTCAGATTTCCGGGGGCGTGATTCTTTTCCTTTTTGCGCTCACCATGATTTTTGGAGAAGGAAAACCAGAATCCGAAAAACACCTTATCAAGGATTACAAACACGTCACCATTTTCCCCGTCGCCATTCCATCCATAGCCTCCCCGGGAGCCATTATGGCAGTGGTGCTTTTAACGGACAATCATCTATACACTATCCAGCAGCAGGCTCTCACCACTTCGTTGGTGCTTGTAGTGGTTATAATCACAATGGTCATACTTTTAGGCGCAAACATGGTACAGAAAAGAATTGGCGAATATGGAATCACCGTTATCAGTAAGGTAATGGGGTTGATTCTTGCTTCTTATGCCGTTCAAAGTATTTTAAGCGGGCTAAAAGACTTTTTTGCGGTCCTAGAGTAAGGGGTTCTCAAAAAGCAGTTAAACTACCCAAAAAGAACGTTTAAACGTATTTTATCGACCCAAGGAGTGTTAAACACCGAAAAAATATTCGATAAAATGCACTTTTTAATCGTTAAAATCAAAAACCTATGAAAAATTGATAAGTATTCGCGTCAATAGTTTTTGATCTTTGCTATGTATTAACCCCCAAATCTATACATCATGACACGAAAAACTTTTTACAGCCTACTTATCACAGGAGTGATACTAGTCAGTCAGAACATTATTGCACAGACAAACAAAAGCATGATCGACGGTGCCATGCAAGGTAACGTTTCAACAGTTGATGGATATGTTCCATCCATGTCGATCACCAAAGATGGAAAAACAGCCTATTTTAGCAAAGGCACCTACAAGAAGCCCCTTTACGGAGTTTTCTCTAAAAAAGAATTGGTATATGAGGTATACCGTGCCGAAAATGTGAACGGAGAATGGACCAATATTACAAAATTGGATGTATGTCCCGAGCACTATTCAGCAAAACACCCCACCATTTCCGGTGATGGAACCCGATTGTTCTTTGCCTCGAACATGAGAGGAAGCTACGGAAAATATGACATTTATGTTGCGGACATCGCCGCGGACGGAACTCCTGGGGTATCCAAAAATCTTGGCCCAAAAGTAAACACTAAAGAAGACGAGCTGTACCCTAGCATCTATAACGAAACCCTATTGTTTTTCGCTTCCGAAGGAAGAGATGGGTACGGAGGATTGGACCTTTATGCTTCACAAGTAGTAAAGAACACGCTTACCACATCGGTGAACTTGGGCAGTCATATCAACAGCGATAGCGATGAATACGCCATCCAATTGAGCCCAGAAGAGAAATTGGGCCTAGTGGTGTCCAACCGAGGATTCAACAACACCGTATCACAATATACTGTGGCCTACGGACGTTCAAACAAACAGGATAGATACAACGATGTTGCGGAAAGGGATGCAGGACTCCAAACCGTAATGAATGATCAAGCCTACGAAGTGGTAGATACTTCGTTCCAAGATGAACAATAAGATATTAAGATTGAATTCGAATCGGTCAACAAACCTGAAGTGTCCATTGATGTTGTTTCATAGCCGAGATTAGAAACACTCATGACCATGATAAGAAAGACAGGGGGAAACTGACAGACTATCATAGAAAGCGGGTTGTATTATTTCAATCTGACCGATTTTACCAAGAATAGGATGCTGATGGGACGGCATCCTATTTTTTTTATGCAATAAATTGAATTACAATTATTTACACTCCACCCGCACCGCGTTCCCCTCCTCTATTCCAGATAAATGGCTTTTACCGAAAGTGCATTTGAACGAAAATCACTACAAAAAATTCCCTGATTAGTTTAAAAATTCTAAATTGACTTGTGAAATAATACAATCCCAAATCTATTAAGTCATGAACAGAAACTACAACTCTCGGAAAAAAGGCGTCCCAAAACCTCTTTTCAATTTACTTTTTTGAGGAAACATCACCTCGACTAAACACAGATTTTAGTACTTGATCCCTTAGGGATTACACCTGTTTTGAAGAAATTCAGGCTACCAAACAATGGATATTGTATTGGCCGTTTGTTAAATTCAATCGATGTGCTGCATTGGTTTGGACCATCTTCAAAATCGAGATGAAGGACAACTATGTCCAAAACTTAACCTACGAGTATCTTATGTAACATTATTATCCCCCAAAATCTTTCTTATCATGAAAACAAATACCTTAAAAATTGCCATCATCGACAATGATGATACGCTTGGCGGCAGTTACAAACAGTATTTTCAAGAAAACGAGGAGTTTGAACTTCTCGGCGTTTACAGCTCCGTTCAAGGACTACTTTCAAATTTTGGCCGTTCCCATCCGGACATTATAATCTGCGAGGCCATGCTGAACGGAATTTCGGGCATTGATGGCCTTGATTACTTTTACCGAAAGAACAAGGACCTTAAAGTCCTGATGATGAGCAAAAAAAATGATTTCAAGCTCATTAAAGAAGCTTTCAAGAAAGGAGCCAGTGGCTATCTTATTAAGCCAGTGACCAAGGAACGTCTTTTTAATGCGCTCGATACACTAAGCTTGCACGGAATTGCACTGGAACTGGATGTGGCCAAAAAGATCATCAACTCGTTCCAAACAAAATCCTTCGATGTCTTCTCTAAAAAGGAAAATCAGATCATAGAGCTGCTCACCCAGGGATTCACCTACAAAATGATCGCCGATAGACTATGTGTAACGCCCAGTGCCGTGAATTTCCACATTCAGAATATTTATGTAAAACTGAACGTGAACTCCAAATCGGAAGCTTTGCGGAAGCTCAAAGAGATGGAAATACAGCAATTGAACGCTGCGTAAATTGAAAATTCCTATAAACAAAAAACCCTGACGAAATCGTCAGGGTTTTTCTATTTATATAACTAATTAAGCTTACTTCACTTCTTCGAAGTCTACGTCTTCTACATTGTCTCCTTCAGAGGCTCCGTTTCCAGCGGCATCACCACCTGTTGCGTCTCCTCCAGTAGCTCCTGCTCCTGCAGCGCCGCCCTGCGCTTCTGCTTGTGCTTTGTACATTTCCTCGGAAGCAACTTTCCATGCTTCGTTGATTTTCTCCAAAGCTGGCGTAATCACCGCTAGGTCTTTGCCTTCGTAAGCTTTCTTCAATTCTTCCAAAGCTTCTTCGATCGGCTTTTTCTTGTCATCAGACAATTTATCACCAAACTCGCTCAATTGCTTTTCGGTTTGGAAGATCATGGCATCCGCCTCGTTCAATTTATCGGCAGTTTCCTTGGCTTTCTTATCCGCCTCGGCATTTGCCTCTGCTTCTGCTTTCATCTTCTTGATTTCTTCCTCGGTCAACCCAGAAGAAGCCTCGATTCGGATGTCCTGTGACTTACCAGTAGCTTTGTCAGTAGCAGAAACCTTGATGATACCGTTCGCATCAATATCGAAGGTCACTTCAATTTGAGGCGTACCTCTTGGTGCTGGTGGAATACCGTCCAAGTGGAATCTACCAATGGTCTTGTTGTCCGCTGCCATAGGTCTTTCTCCTTGCAGTACATGGATTTCAACCGAAGGCTGATTGTCCGCTGCGGTAGAGAATACCTGTGATTTCTTGGTCGGTATGGTAGTGTTCGCCTCAATCAATTTGGTAAACACGCTTCCCATAGTTTCGATACCCAAAGAAAGTGGGGTAACATCCAACAAGAGTACGTCTTTTACATCTCCTGTCAATACACCACCTTGGATAGCGGCACCAATGGCCACAACCTCATCTGGGTTTACTCCTTTTGATGGCTTTTTACCGAAGAATTTCTCAACGGCTTCCTGTACCGCTGGTATACGGGTAGAACCACCTACCAAGATAATCTCGTCAATATCGCTTTTGGAAAGTCCTGCAGATTTCAACGCTTTCTCACAGGGCTCGATGGTCCTTTTTACCAAATCGGCAATCAATTGCTCAAATTTGGAACGGGACAATGTTCTTACCAAGTGCTTTGGTCCTGAAGACGTAGCTGTAACGTAAGGCAAGTTGATTTCTGTCTGTGCAGAAGAGGACAACTCAATTTTGGCCTTTTCGGCAGCTTCCCTCAAACGTTGCAATGCCATGGGGTCTTCACGAAGGTCCATATCCTCATCTTTCTTGAACTCTTCGGCCAACCAATCAATAATTTTCTGGTCAACATCGTCACCACCTAAGTGGGTATCACCATCCGTGGCCAATACTTCGAACACTCCGTCACCCAATTCAAGAATGGAAACGTCGTGCGTACCTCCACCAAAGTCGAATACCACTATTTTTTGCTCGGTGTCCTTTTTATCGAGTCCGTATGCCAAAGAAGCGGCGGTTGGCTCGTTGATGATTCGTTCCACGGTAAGACCTGCAATTTCACCAGCTTCTTTGGTGGCCTGTCTTTGTGAATCGTTAAAATATGCTGGAACGGTAATTACCGCTCTGGTTACATCTTGTCCCAAGTAATCCTCCGCGGTCTTCTTCATTTTTTGAAGAATCATAGCGGACAATTCCTGTGGAGTGTACATACGTCCGTCAACATCCACTCTTGGTGTATCGTTGTCCCCCTTCACCACTTTGTAAGGAACCCTTGTGGCCTCTTTACTGGATTCTGAGTATTTGTTACCCATAAATCGCTTAATGGAATAAATCGTTTTGTGAGGGTTGGTCACCGCTTGTCTTTTTGCAGGGTCTCCGACCTTGATCTCCCCACCGTCAACAAATGCGATCATCGATGGAGTGGTACGTTTTCCCTCGGCGTTTGGAATTACCACGGGTTCGTTACCTTCCATTACAGAGACGCAGGAGTTGGTCGTACCTAAGTCTATACCTATAATCTTGCTCATCGTATCTAAAGTTATATCTGTTTAAAATTCTTTTTTGTCTCGCTCTTAAAATGTCAATGATTATGCCACGGCCAAGAATATGACAAGGTGTCAGATTATTGCCGAAGCACTGGAATACGCCAGCTCTATTGAAGATGCCAAAATGAATTTTGAAAAAGCGGTATGTATATGCGGATATTGGCAATTTTATCCCGTTTAGCTTCCTATATTTGAAACTGTAAATTGAGTTTATGGAGTGCATTAGTGTGTTTGATATGCTAAAAATCGGTGTAGGGCCTTCCAGCTCGCACACCCTTGGCCCTTGGCGTGCGGCCGAACGCTGGATTTCCGAACTTGAAGAGCAGCGTGTTTTTGATGACGTAGAAACCATCAAAATATATTTGTACGGCTCCCTATGCCTAACGGGTAAAGGGCATGCCACCGATATTGCCGTGGTCATGGGTTTGTTGGGTACCGATCCAGAGACTGTGGAGATTGACAGCATTTCAGGAAGAATTGACAGGATAAAAGAAGAAAACAAACTCAATTTTGGCGGAAAACGAGTGATTCCCTTCAGTTTTCAGAACGATATCCTCTTCAAAAAAGAATTTCTTCCCATCCATGCCAATGGTATTCAGTTTGAAGCTGAACTGTCCAACGGTGAAAAAATATCCGAAACCTATTATTCCATTGGTGGCGGATTTGTAGTAAAGGAAGAACGTATTCATGCCAAAGAGAACAAAGAAACGTTTAAAACCTTTCCCCATCCTGTAACCACTGGAAACGAACTACTGGAACATTGCAATGCACAAAACAAAACCATCTCTACCATTGTGATGGAAAACGAACTATCGTTGCGAACGGCATCGGAAATAGACGAAGGCATTGCTCGCATCTGGAACACCATGTTGGAATCCATGTACGATGGCTGCCATACCGAAGGAAAGCTCCCTGGCGGACTGAACGTAAAGCGACGTGCTTTTGAGATGCACCAAAAATTGAAAGGAGATGTTCCCTACTCCAATCCGCAGGAATGGCTGGAAAGTATTCGCGATACAGAGGTGAAATTCCGACAAATCATTAAATGGGTAAGCTGTTTTGCGATCAGTGTCAACGAAGTGAATGCTTCCTTGGGACGAGTTGTTACTGCTCCAACCAACGGAAGTGCGGGCGTAATCCCCGCTGTTTTGATGTACTACATGGTCATCGAAAACCATGATGCCAATTTTGATGATGTAAAACAATTCCTTTTGGTGGCCAGTGAAGTGGGAAGCATCTTTAAAAAAGGAGCTACCATTTCCGCAGCCATGGGTGGCTGCCAAGCCGAAATCGGTGTATCATCCGCCATGGCCGCAGCAGGGCTAACGGAACTGATGGGCGGTTCCCCTGCACAGGTATTGATTGCCGCTGAAATCGCGATGGAACATCATTTAGGTCTTACCTGCGACCCTATTGGCGGTTTGGTACAAGTTCCCTGTATTGAACGTAACGCCATGGGAGCCATAAAGGCCATTAATGCGGCTGAACTGGCGTTGGACACCGACCCAAAAGAAGCTAAGGTGCCTTTGGACAAAGTGGTGAATACTATGTGGGAAACGGCAAAAGACATGAGCTCCAAGTACAAGGAAACCTCCGAAGGAGGTCTTGCTGTGGGCGTATTTTTGAGTGATTGCTAATCCATACAACCTTCCTTGCCCCTGGTATCAATCAAGTAGATGATTTTCCATTCGCCATCAAAATTGATGAGCTGAAAAGAGTTGATGCCGCAATGACTGAACTCACCGTTCAACCAAAACTCATATCCCACCCAAGCATTGGCCATGGTCCTATCGACCTGAATGGAGAATGAGGTGAGTTTTTCCTCGAACTCCACCGATTCGGGTATGCCCACAATGGATTTTAAAAATTTCGAGAATTCTTCGGTTTTGAAAAGTGTCTTGCCTTCTGGGTTTCTTCCCGTGGTCTGTAGTACAATTTCATCTGCAACCGTATTTTTGATGATGGTGGAGTCTTGTTTGTGAAATCCATCAAAAAAAGTTTCGATAACTTGTTTGACCTCATTTTTGGCTTCTTCGTTTGAAGCATTTGGACCTTGGGCGTATCCAAACATACCCAAAGTGGACAACACTACGCAACAGAACAGTTTTCTCATTTGATTAGTTTTTTGATCAAAGCCTAAATTAAACAAATCTGCTTACTTTTAGCATCAAATACAATTTCGATGTCAACAGCTAAAAAAGAATATAAAAGGGTGACCGTAAAATCGTTGGTGGACATGAAAAAGCGTGGTGAAAAAATCAGCATGCTTACTTCCTACGATTATTCCATGGCCAAAATTGTGGATGGCGCCAATGTGGACGCCATTTTGGTCGGTGATTCCGCCAGTAACGTCATGGCAGGACATGAGACCACATTGCCCATTACCTTGGATCAAATGATCTATCATGCCACCTCTGTGGTCAGGGCGGCCAAAAGGGCCTTGGTAGTGGTGGATATTCCGTTTGGAAGTTATCAGGGCGACTCCAAGGAAGCTTTACGCTCCGCTATACGAATCATGAAAGAAAGTGGTGCTCATGCCGTAAAAGTTGAGGGCGGAGAAGAAATCAAAATATCCATTAGTCGAATTTTGGAAGCAGGAATTCCCGTAATGGGTCACCTGGGCCTTACCCCACAATCTATCTACAAATTTGGAACCTATACAGTTCGTGCCAAAGAAGAAGAGGAAGCCGAAAAATTGAAGTCAGATGCCAAATTATTGGAGGAACTGGGCTGTTTTGCCATTGTTTTGGAGAAAATCCCTGCAAAATTGGCCAAAGAAGTCGCCGAAAGCGTCTCTATTCCCATTATTGGAATCGGTGCGGGTAATCATGTGGACGGACAGGTATTGGTTGTGCACGATATGTTGGGCATGACCCACGAGTTCCATCCCAGATTCTTGAGAAGGTATCTCAACTTATATGATGAGATGAGCAATGCCGTTTCACAATATGTAAATGATGTAAAAAGCCAGGATTTTCCAAATGATGAGGAATCTTATTAAATCCCAATCAGCAATTGCCAATCAACAATAATCAACACTCTACCCCCTCCAATCTTCAGGTTCTGTTTGAAGACAACCACCTAATTGTAGTCAATAAGCGCGTAGGTGATATTGTACAAGGTGATAAAACAGGTGATGATCCCCTAAGCGAAGTGGTAAAGCAGTATCTGAAAGAAAAACACAACAAGCCAGGCAATGTGTACTTGGGCGTAGTGCACCGATTGGACCGCCCTACTTCGGGGATTGTGCTATTTTCCAAGACATCCAAAGCGCTGCCCCGTCTCAATAAAATGTTTGCCCAAGGGGATACCAAAAAATTATATTGGGCAGTTGTAAAAAATGCACCCCCGCAAGAAAGCGGGACTTTGACCCATTGGCTGGTACGCAACCCGAAACAGAATAAATCGTATGCCCACGAAAAGGAGGTTCCCGATAGCAAAAAAGCGGTTTTGGACTATAAAATCATAAAAAAGCTTGACAATTATTTTTTGCTGGAAATTGATTTGAAAACGGGCAGGCACCATCAAATCAGGGCGCAGCTGGCAGCTATAGGCTGTACCATAAAAGGAGATTTAAAATATGGTGCCGACCGCAGCAATAAGGATGGCGGCATCCACCTACATGCCCGAAGCTTGGAAATAATGCATCCTGTTCAAAAAGAACCCATGTCGTTTTTGGCGCCACCACCCAAGGACCCCGTTTGGAATGTTTGTCTTAGCGAGTAAGTGCCAATGCCTTTTCCCTGATTATTTCGGAAACAGGTTTGTTCTGTAGATGACTTTCCAACCAGGAAAGGATGTCCAAATATAAGAACGCCCGTTTTTCGTAGGGATGGTTCTCGTATTTTTTCAACTCGTTGTACAACTTCTGGAATTCTCCTTTTAGGTCTGTCGGATAAATGTCGCCAAGATTCCTGAGGAACTTGATCATCTCCTTTTGCACCTCGTGCAAGTCGTTCATTTTCAACAAGAACTTATACGTGCTTTTAAGCTGGACTTCCAAATGGTAATCCATTCCAGCTTCGTAATGCGCTACAAGGCTCAATACCCTGGCAAAACACATGAGATCTTCGCGCATCTTCAACTTTTTGTTGGAGATGATCTTTTTGAGGTAAGCGATACAGTTTTTATTGTCCCCGTTACCAAAATACAGACATGCAATTTTATAGTAGAGTAACATTACATGATGCTCATCAATCTGCTGTTTGTGCTTTTTGATGCCATATTCGATGATATTAACCAAGTAGATGCCCTTATCAAACGTACCTTCCAAAAAGTGAAGGTTCAATTTGTTGGTGTTGATGTACAAAAAAGCCAGGGAGCTGATGTTGTCATTTTTGGGAAACTTTTCGTCCTGTACCTGTGCTTCCAAACGTTCCAAGGTTTCCCTGAACTGAGAGGAATATTTAACAAAGAAGAGGGATTCCAACAAATAATGGTTGCCTTTTAAAAAGAACACCGGATTTAACGGAATCATATGTTCGTTCTCATAGAAAAGGTCCACCCACTTGCTGGCATATTTGTAGGCTGACAAAAAGTCCTGAATCAAAAGGCTGTACCACAAATGGGCCTTGTACAACCATAATTTTTCCCTAAAGCCTAAGGTCTCAATATCATATTTGGGTAAATGTTCCTCAAAATAGCTTTTGACCTTTTGCAAATCCTCATCACTACGTACATAACCCACTTTCAGCATCATCCCATACAATTGAAGGGAAAGATTGGAAAGTTTGCTCGTCATTACATTCTGTGCGGAGAGCTCCTTGGCCTCCACGGCCAGCTCGTCCGCCCTATCGGGTATACTTCGGGTGATATATTGTGTTTCGATGACTTTTTCCAGCTCAACGATTTCATAGGCAACGTTCTTCTCCTCGTTTTCAATGGCAAAGCTCTTGGCCTTTTCCAAAATCTTCAAACTCTGTTTGTACAATCCCTTTTGATACAGAATGGTGGCAAAGTCCAGTTGCTCCCTGATCTGAATGCGCACGTTCTGGTTTACGGGGTTCAATCGTAAGCTTACCAAAATTTGTTTGTACAGGTGTGCCTTGAGGTTGGAAAGCTGGGATTTTTTTACGATGCCGCTATCCAAAATTTGCTTTTCATCGTACTTCCGCATCTTATCCAACAGGTTAAAAAGAGCCAAAAATTTTGCATCTGTATTCACCCCCAAGCGGCCTACATACAATTTAAATTGGCGCTTTTCCGATTTGGAAAGCGATTTCACCAAAACAAACAAAGCATCATTATGGGCATTTGTCATCGTAAAAAATATTATTTAAAACATTGTATTTCAATTATTTATATGATTGAAAAAGCGGTTAAACGTTGTAACAGGTTTCAACCCACCTTTCATCTTCAGCCTTCCTTCCCTATTTTCGTGAGTCACAGAAAAAAACAGGTTGAAGTAATGGGTAAAGATAAGGTAGAAATTTTTGACACAACACTTAGAGATGGAGAACAGGTACCGGGCTGTAAACTGGATACCGAACAAAAATTGATCATTGCCGAACGACTGGACGAACTTGGAGTTGATGTGATCGAGGCAGGGTTCCCCATATCAAGTCCAGGTGATTTCAAATCGGTGAACGAAATCGCAAAATTGGTCAAAAATGCAACAGTATGTGGTTTGACCCGAGCAGTTAAAAAGGACATCGAAGTAGCTGCTGAAGCTATAAAAAACGCCAGAAGACCAAGAATACATACTGGAATTGGAACTTCCGAATCACACATCAAATACAAGTTCAATTCTACCCAGGACAAAATAATAGAACGTGCCGTTGAAGCCGTTGCATATGCCAAAACATTTGTGGAAGATGTTGAGTTTTATGCCGAAGACGCCGGACGTACAGACAACGAATTTTTAGCACGAATCTGTGAGGCGGTGGTGAAAGCTGGCGCAACCGTGCTCAACATTCCAGATACCACCGGTTACTGTCTCCCCGAAGAGTACGGTGCCAAAATGAAATATTTGAAGGAAAATGTAAAAGGGATCGATAGAGCGATTCTTTCCTGTCATTGCCACAACGATTTGGGGCTGGCCACAGCAAACTCCATTGCTGGTGTGGTAAACGGTGCCAGACAAATTGAATGTACCATAAACGGTATCGGTGAACGAGCTGGGAACACTTCCTTGGAAGAGGTGGTAATGATCATGAGACAACACCCACACTTGAACTTGGACACCAACATTAACAGTAAATTACTTTGGGACACCAGCACCATGGTTTCCCAAAAAATGGGAATGCCGGTCCAGCCCAATAAAGCTATTGTGGGGTCCAACGCATTTGCCCATAGTTCGGGTATTCACCAAGATGGGGTAATCAAACAACGGGAAACCTACGAAATCATCGACCCTAAAGATGTTGGCGTTAGTGAATCCTCTATTGTTTTGACAGCCAGAAGTGGACGTGCTGCCTTGGCCTACAGAGCTAAAAAAGTAGGTTACGAACTCACAAAACTGCAATTGGACACGGTGTATGAAAACTTCTTGAAATACGCGGATGTGAAAAAGGAAATTTTGGATGAAGATATCCACGAAATCGTGGAAACCAGTAATATTGGTATGAAAAACTTGGCGTAGACTACGATTACTTTATGACTTTAAAAATTGCTTTGCTTCCTGGAGATGGCGTTGGACCTGAAGTGTTGGCCCAGGCAGTGAAATGTTTGGAAGCGGTCGAAGAAACCTGCAATCAACACTTTATTTATAAAGAGGCCCATGTGGGTGCCATTGCCATTGACAAAAAAGGTGTGCCCCTGCCCGACTCCACTTTAAAATTATGTAAGGAATCCGATGCCGTACTGTTCGGTGCCATCGGAGATCCAAAATACGACAATGATCCAGAGGCCAAGGTAAGGCCCGAACAAGGTCTTCTGCAATTGAGAAGGGAACTTGGATTGTTTGCAAACATACGGCCTGTACTTTCCCATCCGTCGCTGCTGGACAAATCACCGTTGAAGAAAAAAGTAATCTCCGGCACCGATTTTGTAATTTACCGGGAACTTACGGGAGGTATATATTTTGGCGAAAAGAAATTGAACGAAGAAGGCACAGTGGCTTCCGATCTATGTGAATATTCGGAATACGAAATAAGCAGGATAGCCCATTTGGCTTTTAAGGCTGCCAAAAACAGGAAAAAGAAACTTACCCTTGTGGATAAGGCCAATGTACTGGAGTCCTCGCGGCTTTGGCGCAAAGTGGTCTCCAAAATAGGTGAAAGTTATCCGGAGGTTGCCCTGGACTTTTTGTTCGTGGACAACGCTGCAATGCAGATCATCCTTAATCCAAAACAGTTCGATGTTATTTTGACGGAGAATATGTTCGGTGATATCATTTCGGACGAAGGCAGTGTTATCGGTGGTTCCATCGGCCTTTTGGCTTCGGCATCCATAGGTGATGAAAATGCCCTGTTCGAGCCCATACACGGGTCGTACCCACAAGCCAAGGGCAAGGACATAGCCAACCCCATTGCCTCTATTCTATCAGCTGCCATGCTCTTGGAACATTTTGGTATGAACGAAGAGGCCATGGCCATAAAAAAGGCGGTGGACAAATCATTGAAAAAAGGTGTTGTTACCCCAGACCTAAGGGAAAATAGTCAATACGGTACCAATCAGGTCGGAGATTTTATTGCCAATAATATCGTGGATATTGAAGATGATTTCCTAATGAACGATGAAAACATCGATTTGGGCAAATCGACCATTATTTAGCATTATCCGCAGTTCCGGTTTCCTCTGAGGTCAATTCCTCGATGGTTTTATTGAATTTTTTCTTGAACTCTATAAACTTGTCACCAGTTGCAGGCCCGTTGAATCCCGTGTGGATTTTACGTACCTCACCGCTCTTATCAATATAAATGGTAGTGGGATATGATAAAATATGATTGAGCATCGGCAGTTTTTCATTGGCCTTTTGTTTATTCGATGTACCATACTGGGCCAAGAGAATAGGATAAGGAACATTTTCCCGTTCTTTTAGTCTTTGTATTCCCTCAAAAGCCTTCTCCTCGGTTTTGGCATATTCAAATGCCAGCCCCACAAAAGCTATATCCAAATCCGGGTTGTTCTTTAAAAAGTCAACATAAAATCGTGTTTCGTCCAAACAATTGGTGCACCAGGTTCCCATAATCTGGACAAGAACCACCTTATCCTTGAACATTGGGTCCTGTAAACTTACCATTTCACCATTTGCATTGGGAAAAGAAAAGTCGAACTTGTCATACCCTTCCCTTAAAAAAGTTAGTTGATCGGAATCCGGCAGCTCAAATGCTTCGTTCCTCGCCCCCATAAATTCTTGTACCGCGTGCCTGCCCGAATAAAACTTACCATCCAACGTGCTATCCGTTACCTGGGCCAAAAACAAGAAAACATGCGACCCATCAAACGCAGAAAGCTTTAAGCTGTCACCAGTGACCACCCCATCCAAATAGCGGTAATCTCCCGTTTTGGTCCTAAAAGTACCTTTCACGTTGTTGCCGCTCTGCATAAAAATTCCCTTGGCAGGATATTCTCCATTGGTATTCACATTAAAATAGGTTTCCCAAATACCGGAAATGTTTACATCGGCGTCCTTACTTACATCAAAACGGTCCTGTTTACCGTGGGTGGCCCTAAAAGGAACTGATCGCTCCTTACTTTCCTCAATAAATTCTCCTATAATCTCATTTTCGGTGTAAGTACCGGCAATATGGCCTTCAAAAATCGGCATCCGTATATCTATGGAATCCCCTTTGAAGGTAAACTCATCAATCGTGACCTCTTCCTCCCCGTTGTAGGCCTTCATCACATAACTTCCATCGGCATTTTGGGAAAGTGTAAATTGAAAAGGCAGCTGTTGGGATTCGGAAACTTCCATTTTCGCCAACCAATCCCCGGTGGACAACTGTTCCCTCCCCATGTTTTTGCAAGAAACAACCATGAAAAATAACCCTATCGCTGCGATACCTATTCTGTTCATAAAGTGAAGATTTTACTTAAATGTAGGAAATAGAATCCAAAACAAACCAATCCCTCCTTTTTAACGTCGTTATAATCGTTGAATCTGTTCCCCTATTGTTATATATTTGTGCCCTCTAAAATTGGGGTATGAAGATTTCTTATAACTGGTTGAAGCAATTTTTGCAAATTGATTGGGATTCTCAAAAAACAGGTGAACTTTTAACAGATTTGGGCCTTGAAGTTGAGGGAATATCACAATTTGAATCAGTTAAGGGTGGATTGAAAGGTATTGTAGTCGGACATGTGCTGACTTGCGAAAGTCACCCAAATGCGGACAGGCTAAAGCTTACCACGGTCGATATTGGACAGGAGGAGCCTTTACAGATTGTTTGTGGTGCGCCCAACGTAGCAGCTGGACAAAAAGTTCCCGTGGCAACGGTAGGTACCACACTTTACACCAAAGAAGGCGAGGCTTGGATGATCAAAAAAGGAAAGATCCGCGGCGAAGTAAGTCAGGGAATGATCTGTGCCGAAGATGAAATAGGCCTTGGTGATAGCCACGATGGGATTATGGTCCTGAACGCGGAACTGGAGCCCGGGACACCATGTTCCAAGGTTTTTGAAATTGAGAATGATGAGGTTTTCGAAATAGGCCTTACCCCTAACCGCGCAGATGCCATGAGCCATTTTGGTGTGGCACGCGACCTAAAGGCCGGTTTGGAACAAAAAGAGATCCAAAAGGAATTGGTGACCCCATCGACCAGTAACTTTTCCATAGACAACAGATCCTTAAAGATTGATGTGGAAGTGATGGAGAACGATTTGGCACCAAGATATTGCGGGGTTACCATCAGCAACCTGATTGTTCAGGAATCGCCGGATTGGCTAAAAAATCGTTTAAAGTCCATTGGTTTGGCACCCATTAACAATGTGGTCGATGTTACCAACTACGTACTCCACGAATTGGGACAGCCGTTGCACGCGTTTGATGCCGCAAAGGTCAAAGGCAGTAAGGTAGAGGTCAAAACCTTGCCGACAGGAACCAAATTCACCACATTGGATGGAGTAGAAAGGGAATTGCACGAAGATGACCTTATGATCTGTGATGCCGACAGCCCCATGTGTATCGCGGGAGTTTTTGGAGGCCTCCATTCCGGAGTTACAGAGCATACGACCTCCATATTCTTGGAAAGCGCCTATTTTGACTCGGTTTCCATAAGAAAAACCGCAAAAAGACACGGACTCAATACCGATGCATCCTTCCGTTTTGAAAGAGGCATCGATATCAATATGACCAAATATGCCCTTAAAAGGGCCGCGCTTTTGATACGGGAAATTGCGGGAGGCTATATCAGTTCTGAAATCGTTGACCTGTTCCCTAAAAAGCCGCAAGAAAGACAGGTTTTCTTGACGTTCAACAAAATCAACTCATTGATCGGGCAGGAAATCCCAAGAGATACGATAAAATCGATCTTGTCTTCGTTGGAAATACGCATCAACAACGTGACCGAATCAGGTTTGGGCCTTACCATTCCAACGTATCGGGTGGATGTTACCCGAGAAGTCGATGTCATCGAAGAGATTCTACGAGTTTACGGATATAACAACATCGATTTCAAGGAAAAACTAAACGCGTCTATTGCCAAGTCGTCCAGATTTGAAAATCACAGGATCCAAGATGTTATCGGTAATACCTTGGCGGCCAAAGGTTTCTTTGAAATAATGACCAATAGTCTTGTTTCCGCGGATATTACCTCTAGTGATTCCAGTGCGGTTCAAATGCTAAATCCATTGAGTTCCGACCTTTCGGTGCTGAGAACATCCATGTTGCACTCCGGGCTTCAAACCGTCAGCTATAACCACAATAGGCAGAAAATAGACCTGAAACTGTTTGAATTCGGTAAAACCTATCACAAATTGGATGGCCAGTACAGTGAAAAAAGACATTTGTCCATTTTTATATCCGGAGACCGCAACCAAAGCAGTTGGGCCATTGCTTCTAGAAAATCTGAGTTCTTCTATCTAAAAGGTATCGTGGAGAATGTTTTTGAGCGTTTGGGACTTCGTGATATGGACACCAAACCTTTATCCGATGCTGATTTTGCGGAAGGAATGTCCTACGTGAAAGATGATACCGTTTTGGCGTCATTAGGTCTGGTAAGCAAGAACGCTCTAAAAAGATTTGACATTAAACAAGAGGTCTTTTATGCCGATTTGGACTGGGACGGAATTCTAGAACTCATCAGCACCACAAATGTATCTTTCAAGGAAATACCCAAGTTCCCGGAAGTGACCAGGGATTTTGCTTTGTTACTGGATGACTCCGTGTCTTTCCAAAAAGTGTACGATATTGCCTGGAACACAGAGAAAAAGTTGCTCAAGAAAGTAAATTTATTCGATGTGTATACCGGTAAAAATCTTCCTGAGGGCAAAAAATCCTATGCGGTCAGTTTTACCTTGATGGATGAAAAGAAAACCTTGACGGACAAACAAATCGATAAGATCATGGGCAAACTATTGGCCCAGTATCAAAGTGAATTGGGAGCGGAACTTCGCTAATTACATTTGCGTGGGCAGGATAACACTGTCAATTTCGTGCACAACGCCCTCATTTTCCAGGTTAAGATCGGCTGCGGTGATTCTTGCCGTATTACCAACAGGGTCGGTGAGCACAATGTCATAACCATCCAAGTGTGCCGTCAACTTTTTGCCCTGTACGGTCGTGAAGCTGGCTTTGCCATTGCCCCTTCCAATCGCGCGCAACATACGTGATGCTGTCAATTGGCCCGCCACAATGTGGTAGGACAATAAAGATTTTAGGGCACTTTTGTCCTCCGCCTGTATAAGCTCTGCAATTTTATTATTCGAAAATTTTTCAAAAGCCGCATCCGAAGGCGCAAAAATGGTAAAAGGTCCGGATTTTTGTAGCAATATGCCCAACTCTGTGGCGTTTACTGCACTCAACAAGATTTTATGATTGTCCAACTGGCCTGTGTAGGTAAGGGCATTGGAAGTGTTTTGGGATTTGGCGCATATGGAAAATGCAAAGAAAAGACCTAACAAGATTTTGGTTACGGGGGTGTTCATGTGGTTGATCAAATTTAGGGCTTGAGCTTTAGTATGATTATACGATTAACTACCAAAAACTTCGATAAGATACATCTTTTTTGATGACATCTGTGCTTATTTCCGCTTCCAAAATTTCATTTAACAAAAACTTAACATTGTGTTTTTATGACAAATGTCAGTATCGAAAATTCAAATCCTTAAATTTGAGTAGATTACTAAAAAAAAGCATGATTTTGAAAGGAACCAACATTGAGCAAAAGCTACGAACCATCAAGAAAAAGAGAGGGAACGGTGATGAAATTTTAGCTGAAGTCGAGCGCATATTGAAGGAGGATTCCCGCAAAGAAAAGGCAATCTCCCATGAACTCGCTAGAAAAAATGGGGCCCTCTCCAACGATTTTCAATTTGAACTCTTGGAAAGTGATAAAATCTATCACATTGATCAAATCAAAGAAATTTGTATCGATTATAGACTTCGCTTTTTGGACAGTTCCTATTTTAAGGGCAAGATTCCACAGTCGGCCATTTCAAAAATCAAACATTTGGAGGCCGCACATGACATCACAATCAATGGGTTCAAGATCATGGCCCCGTCCAAATTGTTCAAATTGGAAGATAAGGACGATCCTTTGCTCTTTGCTCCCATCGGAAACGATTATTTCTACTTGATACACAAGTGGGGCAATGACCTGCACCCCATGCGCAGATTGTTTGCATGGCCCTTTAAAAATGTGGCCAATTTAGCCCTTGTGGTACTTTTGGCAAGCTATTTGGTCACGCTTATGGTACCCGAAGGTTTGTTCTCCAAAAAGAGCTCCACCGCAGAATTTTGGATCATTTACTTTTTTATGTTCAAGAGTATCGCCTCCATTGTAATTTTCTACGGATTTGCACTCGGTAAAAACTTTAACCCCGTTATTTGGAAAAGCAAATATTTTAATGCCTAGGCGGTAACGGCGTACATTTTATCACGTTGTTCCTTGATGGACTTATCGGACATGTAGTCGTCAAAGCTCAAATAGCGATCAATGGCGCCACTTGGGGTCAGCTCTATGATTCTGTTGGCCACGGTGTTCACAAACTCGTGGTCGTGCGTGGTAAGCAAAATGGTTCCCTTAAAATTCTTCAACGAGTTGTTGAACGCGGTAATACTTTCCAAATCCAAATGGTTGGTGGGTTCGTCCAACATAAGAACGTTGGCGCGGAGCATCATCATTCGGCTAAGCATACAACGGACTTTTTCCCCTCCGGAAAGTACGGTACATTTTTTAAGGGCCTCTTCTCCACTGAACAGCATTTTCCCCAAAAATCCACGAATGTAAACTTCCTCTCTTTCTTCTTCGGTCTTTGCCCATTGGCGCAACCAGTCCACAAGGTTTACGTTATCTTGGAAAAATGATGAGTTATCCGCCGGCAAATACGATTGCGTGGTGGTCACTCCCCATTGGAACTTACCGCTGTCCGGCTTTATTTTATCGGCAATGATATCGTAGAAGGCCGTAGTGGCACGTGAATCCTTGGACAGGATGGCCACTTTATCGCCTTTGGCCAAATTGATGTTCACATCTTTGAACAACAGCTCGCCATCTTCCGAGGTGGCCGTAAGTTTTTCTACGTTCAAGATTTGGTCCCCGGCTTCACGCTCACGGTCAAATATAATGGCAGGGTACCTCCTACTTGATGGTTTGATATCTTCCACTTTAAGCTTGTCCAGCATTTTTTTACGTGAGGTGGCCTGCTTGCTTTTTGCAACGTTGGCACTGAACCTTAGAATAAACTCTTGAAGTTCCTTGGCCTTTTCCTCGGCCTTTTTGTTCTGTTGGGCTCTTTGTCGCGCCGCTAATTGGCTGCTCTCGTACCAAAAGGTATAGTTCCCGGAGAACAAGTTTATTTTTCCAAAATCGATATCGGCAATAGTAGTACATACGGCATCCAAAAAGTGCCTATCGTGGGAAACTACGATTACGGTATTGTCGTAGTTCGCCAAGAAATTCTCCAACCAGTTGATGGTCTCATAATCCAGGTCGTTGGTAGGCTCATCCATGATCAGCACATCCGGATTTCCGAACAGTGCCTGTGCCAAAAGAACCCGAACCTTCAATTTGGAATCCATATCGCCCATATTGGTATAGTGCAGATCCTCTGTAATACCAAGGTTGGAAAGCATGGCTGCTGCATCACTATCGGCGTTCCATCCGTTCATTTCTTCGAACTGTACCTGAAGCTCCCCTATTTTTTCGGCATTCTCGTCCGTATAATCTGCATAAAGTGCATCGATTTCTTTCTTGATCTTAAAAAGCGGTTGGTTTCCCATCACCACGGTTTCCAAGACCGGATACTCATCATAGGCATTGTGGTTCTGCTCCAAAATGGACATCCTTTTTCCAGGCTCCAAATGTACATGGCCCGAAGTTGGGTCCATCTGACCGGACAATATTTTTAAAAATGTGGATTTTCCGGCTCCGTTGGCGCCAATAATTCCATAACAATTGCCATAGGCAAAGGTTACGTTAACCTCATCGAACAAAACTCTTTTGCCAAACTGTACGGATAAATTCGATACTGATAACATGCAACTATCTTTAATTTTTGGCAAAAATAGCTAAATACGATTCGTAATTCTAATTTAAGCGCGCATATTTAAACGATGGAAAATCACCGTTTAACAACATTTAACTAGCCCTTAACAAGTTTAGCTTACAGGGTTGCTTATTTTTGGTAGTCAAATGAATCGTTCCCTGTATATGGTAAGATTTTTACTCGGCCTCACCTTAACATCTTTTATTGTATCGTGCTCTGATTCTCCAGAAAACGGTTCCTCTGTATTTTTCGGTGGCGAAATTGTAAATCCGACCAGCGATTATGTGGTGCTTTATCACAATGATACTTATGTGGACTCCGTAAAGCTCGATGACAAAAATAGGTTCGCCTTTACTTTGGAAAACATTGATGATGGGCTTTATCATTTTGACCATACCCCGGAACTTCAATATGTATATTTAAGCAAAGGCGACAGTCTTTTGGCAAGATTGAACACCGTTGAGTTTGATGAATCCCTTGTATACTCAGGAAAGGGAAGCGAGATAAACAACTTTTTAATGGAGGTTTTCTTGGAATATGAAAGGGAAAAACCTTTGGTAAAGAGCTATTACGGCCTCGCCCCTGAGATTTTCAGTAAAAAAATTGATTCCTTACATTCACTCAAGGTAAAAATGCTGAACGAGTTGAATGTGGATGGAGAACTTTCTCCGAGCTCGCTCGCCATGGCAAAGGCCTCCGTGGATTACAACACCTATATCAATAAAGAAAAATATCCCTTCTACCACAAAAAGGAAACCGGAGAGGAAACTCTTCATAAGCTTCCGGATTCCTTCTATAGTTTTTGGAAAAACATAGATGTAGATAATAAGGAACTCACCTATTTGAAGCCATATTTTGATTTTATGAAATGGCATGTCGGCAACCTATCCTACATGACCTGCCTGGAAAACTGCTCCGACAATAAAAAACCGGTAAACGATCGCCTGCATTTCAACAACCATAAGCTGGCCCTGGTAGATAGCATAATCGTAGAGGAAGAGCTCAGGAACAATCTATTCAGGAACGTGGCCGTGGACTATTTAATCTGGGAACATCATCCCGATGAGGAATCCATTGCGTTCATCGATAAGTTCAAAACGCTATCCACCAATCCAGAACACAAGGAGGAAATTGACCTGCTGTACAATGGCATCAAAAATTTACAGCCCAATACCGCCGTTCCTGATATCAACGTGAAGGATTTTGGGGACAATTATATTTCTTTGAGAGATTTGGCGAACGATAAGGAAAATACCGTATTCTATTTTTGGACCGCTGCCCAGAAAAAACACTTTATCAACGTAAGCAAGCATATTGCCCTACTGGAAAAGAAACACCCCAATCACAATTTTGTAGGCATCAACCTTAGGACCAGCCACGCTCAGTGGAAACAGCTCATGGAAGAGTATAAACTTGACAAGAGCAAACATTTCTACGGAGAGGATTTTAAACAGCTTCAGATGGCCATGATTATTGACGGACTCAACAAATGCGTTATTGCGAAGGACACTGTTGTGGTCGATGGCTTCGCCAACCTTTACACTTCTTTATAAAAAAAGCCCCGAATTTTCATTCAGGGCCTTTGTATTTCAATTCGGTACCGAGTTTAGGAATTTCCTTTTTTGTAATCTTCCAAAAACTTCGCCAATCCAATATCGGTCAATGGGTGCTTCAACAATCCATCAATGGATGACAATGGTCCTGTCATAACATCTGCCCCAAGTTTGGCACAATCGATCACGTGCATGGTGTGACGGATGGATGCGGCCAATATTTCAGTTTCGAACCCGTAGTTATCGTAGATCAAACGGATCTCGGCGATCAAGTTGAGACCGTCGGTGGAAATATCGTCCAATCTCCCCAAGAAAGGAGATACGTAGGAGGCTCCCGCTTTGGCGGCCAATAACGCCTGACCTGGTGAGAATACCAAAGTACAGTTGGTACGAATGCCCTTATCCGAAAAATATTTCAATGCTTTTACACCATCCTTGATCATAGGGACCTTCACCACAATTTGCTCGTGCAGTTCGGCCAGTTCCTCTCCTTCTTTGACCATTCCATCAAAATCGGTGGCCACTACTTCGGCAGAAACATCGCCATCCACAATATTGCAGATATCCACATAGTGTTTTAAAATATTATCCTTTCCTGTAATACCTTCTTTCGCCATTAGGGAAGGGTTGGTGGTCACGCCATCCAACACGCCCAGTTCTTGGGCTTCCTTAATTTGGTCAAGGTTGGCAGTATCAATAAAAAACTTCATTTCTAAGTATTTATAATGGTTTGCTAATAAGTGTAAAATTACAACTTATAATGGTTGAGGAGCAATTTTTCGTAGACTTTGTCCGGTAAAATCTTCTTTAACCTAAGGGAAAACTTTTGTAAAAATGCCCCGACCGGATTATGCACCCTAGGTTTTCTCTGATTGATGATCCTGTAAACGGCCTCGGCCACTTGGATCGGGTCTCCCCCACTATCTACATCCTCATCTATTCCTTTTAGGGTTTGACCATACTTTTCTTCGTAGGCAGAACCCTTGATCACGGGCGAATGGTACCTGCCCGAAGCTATATTTGTGGCAAAATCACCGGGGGCCACATTGGTTATGGTAATCCCAAAATCCTTGGTTTCCATCCGCAGGGCTTCGGTAATAAGTCCCAAAGCACCTTTGGTGGCTGAGTAGAAACCGCGAAAGGGCAATCCCATATAGCCTGCAATAGAGGTAATGTTGATGATGGCTCCACTTCCCTGCTTGCGCATTTGAGGTAAAACGGCCTTAATTACATGTACGGGACCATGAAAATTGGTATCAAAAACATGGAGAATCTCTTCGTGAGGGGTTTCTTCAATGGGCCCTGTGATGCCCACGCCCGCATTGTTGATCAATACATCCAATCTGCCTTCTTTGGAAATAACATGGGAAACCGCTTTTTGAATGCTCTCTACATGCTTCACATCCAATTGGATAAGCTCAAAATCCTTAAAGTTTGGATAGTTTTTTGGATTGCGGGTTGTACCATAAACGGTAAATCCCTTTTGGGTCAAATAGTTTCCGATGGATTTACCAATACCTGAAGAACCGCCGGTGATCAGTACAATTTTTTTATCCATGATCATCTGATTTTTGGGTACAAAAAAAGGCAAGCTACCTACATCGCACCGCTACGACCACATACCCTTGCTGCGTTCCCGCCCTGGGGGATTCTGCAGGAGCTGGTCGTGTAGGACTTGCCGGTTGCAAATATACGACCTTTTAAATTTGTGACAATCCCAATTCATTCTTAATTTCGGAGTTTTACGATCAACGATTTATGATACAAGCATTACGAACAATGGGCAAACTTTTTTCCATAACCGGCGCACTGCTCTTCTTTTTGGCCTGTGGCGGAAGTGCAGACCCCGCCAAACATTTTTCCATTCAACTGGAAAACAAATCCATACAGCAAAACCAACAAGTGGGTGTCGCACTGAACAATAAAAAGGATATCGAGATCTCGGACCTGCAGTATTATATCGACGGAAAGGAAATGCCCGTTGAAAATGGCAAATTGACCATGGACCTGCCCACATTGGGCAACAAGACCTTGGTCGCCAAATTCAATATCGAGGAACATGTCGTGGAGGTGGAAAAAGATTTTAGGTTGCTGGCGGATGCCGCCCCAGAAGTTTATACGTATGAAATTATAAACAGCTATCCCCACGATACCGGTGCCTACACCCAAGGTTTGGAGTTTCACAACGGCACCTTGTATGAGAGTACAGGTAAAAAGGGTGCCTCAACGGTTCGAAGAGTAAATTTTGAAACCGGCGAAGTGCTTCAGCGAATAGATATGGATGCTTCCGTATTTGGGGAAGGCATCACTATAATGGACGATAAATTGTACCAACTTACGTGGCAGAGCGGTATGGGCTATGTGTACAATATTTCCAATCTGGAAAAAATAAAGAACTTTACCTATGGTAAAAGCCGCGAAGGATGGGGGCTCTGTAATGATGGCAAAAAGATCTTTAAGAGCGACGGCACCGAAAAAATTTGGTTTTTGGATCCAGAAACCTTGGAAGAACAAGGATATATAGAAACGGCCACCAACAAATCCATATTCAACCGTGCCAACGAACTGGAATATGTGAACGGTAAAATATATGCCAATGTATACCAGAAAGAGAGCATGATGATCATTGATGCTTCATCCGGTGCCATTGAAGGGGTCATCAACTTTGGAGGACTAAAGAGCAAAGTGAACAAGGGTCCTGAATGGGACGAGGGAAATTCGGTACTGAACGGAGTGGCCTATCATCCTGAACGGGAAACATTCTTTGTGACAGGTAAAAACTGGGACAAGGTTTTCGAGGTGAAAATCCTTAAAAAGGACTGATGAAGGACTATACCGAAGTTTTTGATGTTGTACCCGAGGATCTGGACGAACTGAACCATGTCAACAACATTAGATATGTGGAATGGATCCAGGATATTTCCAAAAAACACTGGACGAAGGCCACTACCGACGAAATCAGGAAATCGCTCATCTGGGTGGTCCGGAACCATAATATTACCTATCACAAGTCAGCACTATTGGGCGATACCATAAAATTGCACACCTATATCCAGAGCAATCAAGGGCCCATTTCCATACGTGTGGTGGAAATACGGGACAACGCTACGGACGAAATCCTGGTAAAGGCCATCACCGAATGGTGCCTTTTGGATGCAAAATCCCTTCGTCCCAAAAGAGTTCCCAAAGAGGTTGAGGCTATTTTTATGTAGTTCCAAAGCGGTCCACAGCGCCTTAAAACCTGTTTTTTTCTTCTTTGTTGGCCACTTCCCGTGCAGTTCGTCGAATATTGAGCCAAAAATCCAAAAAGCGGAGAGCAAAATTTTGATGCATTCCACACATGTCGTATTATAGTGGTAGACCAAACCAAATTTTAACCAACCAAACACAAACTTACCATTCCTGACACACAATGTTTTTCTTAATTCCGCAGTTCAAAAGCTTTGGCTTTTTTGCGGGTTATGTTCTGTAATTGACCGCCTTGAAAATCTTTGAAAGGGTGGGTAGAAATTTCGTTTTAACGATTTTTTATGGAAAATTGTAAGAAAATAACCCGTTTTAGGAAGAAACCCCTAGTTTTTTTAAGGGAAAACTGCAATGAGATTTTTTTGTGCGTTAGTAACTTGCATTCAGCAAATTGCACATGGAATACACGTACAACATTATCGACTCGAATGCGTCCTCAAAGCTTCAGTTACAGCTTTATTTGGAGGAGTATGAAGATTTGGTATGTGCAGGGGTGGATGTCAACGCTACGGCGGGACTAAATTCCATATTAAAATACAATCCGGACCTGGTGCTGATCAACCTTGGGGAAAATGGCATGGACTACTTCCAAATGGTGATGGAACTCAACCAATACATGCAGAGCCTTCCCCTAATAATAGGTTATGCCAAATCAAAAAAGTATGCCTACAATGCCATTAAGAGCGGCTTTTTTGATTATTGGATCTTGCCGCACAATGAATTTGATATCAGAAAAACCATACTGCGGTTAAGAAAACTGCACCCCAAACAGGATTCCCCGTCCACCATTTGCCTTAAATCCTACAAGGATTATCGCTATTTGGACACCAAGAACATTCTTTACCTGAAATCCGACAACAACACCACCGATTTTTTTATGAAAGATGGTAGTGTGATCAGTGCATTCAAGACATTAAAGTCATTCGAGGGAAAATTGCCCAAGGATTTTATCCGCGTGCACCAGAGCTACATTCTCAACAGCAGGTATGTTTCCCGTATCAATTATGGCAAGTCCATTTGTAGCCTCAACTGTGGAGAGGAAGAGGAACTGCCCTTTTCCAAAACCTATAAGGACAAGATCGACCAGCTGAAAGAAAAGCTCTCCAAAACGGCCACAAAGGCACTTAATTAGCAAAATTCTTGCAGATTTCCGTAAAATTCTTGCAGATAGGGTACGTACACTAACCCCTCTCCAAAAAAACGCCCAACATCCGAAATGCCTGATACTTTAGCAGTATAAACCTAATATTTATACTTAACACCCCCTATTATGAAAAAAGTACTTAGCATTTTCGCTTTAGCATTATTGACCACTGGATTCTACTCCTGTGAAACCGAGACCGATGTACAAGACACAGAGGCCATGTTCCAACAACTGCAATTGGACGAGAGCGCAACTGATGGTGAAATCATCAATCCTGATGACCGTGGAGACGATTAACAGGTTATACAAATAAGTCTTTAATGAAAGAAATTTTACAGAATAGCACCTTATATGTTCTTCTATTTTTTTGTTTATTCTTAGGCCATGGAGATGAAATAAGGATACCTAAAGAATCTGAAAATTATAAGAAATCAAATGGCTTCTCATCATCAAAAAAACCTGATTTTGAACAAAGAATACGGTTAGGAATTGACAACAAAATATTGAATAGGTTGGACGACAGCTTTAATGACCAGCGTGTTCTGTAGAAACTCCATATAACAGAGCCTCAAATTTCAACGAATTTGGGGCTTTTTTGTTAACTTGGTTATACATTAACCATTATTATTTTGAAGAACAGAGCCTACATATTTATTCTTATGCTTCTATGGGGATGTACAAAGCAGAACAAGCACAATGAATCCATTTCCAATCCCCAAATAGATTCGATTCAGCAATTGGTCAATTTGGTGAAAACAGCAAAGGAATTGTCTATTGAGGACCAAATTACCTACTTAAAAATTGCCGAAACCCAATTGAATGGTATTGAAAATGATTCCATTCAATTAGATGAATTGTCCAAAATATCCTTGGCCTATAAAAGAATCGGGGATTCCATAGGGTTTCGAAAATCCAATGCGGTATTGCGTGATAACTCGAAGGAAAAAAAGCTGAACCAAACATTGGGATACTCCAATTGGGATTTAGCTGCTTTTCTGCAATCCAATGGTGTTTTGGACAGTGCATTCTACTATTACAATAAGGCTTTGGATAACTTTGAGCAATTACCTGTAGATTCCACTTCTAAATCCTTAAAAGCAAGAATGTTATATAATATGTCCAGAATACAGGATTCTTATAAGGATTATTTGGGAGGTGAAATCAGCACTACCACCGCCATAGAAATCTTTGATGATCTGGGCGACGATTACAGGCTCTATAATTGTTACAATGTGTTGGGTGTTTTGGCCAGCGGTATGGGAGACCCAAAAAAAGCTAGGGAATCCTACGAGAAAGCCAGAGAATACCTAAACAAATCCAATGTTTCCAATAAAACACAACTGGGTTGGTTGAACCAAAACAATATTGCAAGTATATATTTGAACAGTGAAGATTTTGAAAAGGCAAAAGAAGCCTATTCGGTCTTACTCACTGACAAAGACTTGGAAGAAAAATCACCAGGCATCTATGAAAAAGCACTTGGAAGTCTGGCTTATTCTTTTTTAAAAGCTGATGGTAACATTGAAAAGGCCGAAGAGCTTATCGATGAAGCTTTTGAGGTCAATTCCGAATCAGGAGATTTACAGGATAGGGCCCGGCTCAATTATTTCTATTCTGAAATTTTGGCCGCCAAAGGCGATACCACTAAGGCCATTGCACAGGCGAAAGAGTCTTACGCCATTGCTACGGAAACCTATAACAACGACCGCTCTCTGGATGCGCTACGTTTGCTGAACACATTGGACCCCAAAAATTCGAACAACTATTTTAGCGAATACTACCAGCTCAATGAGGCCATCAAAGAAGAAGAACGCACCAAAAGGGACAAATTTGCTCGAATCCGAATGGAAACGGACGATATTATCGAGGAAAACCAGATCTTAATGAAGGAAAAGGAATTGTGGGCGGGTGCCTTTTTGCTCATCATCCTGTTTAGTATCACGGCCATGGTCATCATTTCCCTATATGTGAGCAACAACCGTTTAAAATTCAAACAAAAGCAGCAGGAGAGCAATCAAGAAATTTACAACCTCATGCTCTCCCAGCAAGGTAAGTTTGAAGAAGGCAAGCAATTGGAGCAAAAGCGTATCTCGGAGGAACTTCATGATGGTATCCTGGGCGAGATGCTGGGCATCCGTTTGATATTGGGAGGGCTCAACGAACGTGAAGACCAAGCCTCCGTGGAACAACGGGCGACCCTCATTGAAAAACTCAGGGATGTTGAAGAGGAAATACGCACCATTTCCCATGAACTGAACCATTCGTCCTATGAAAAATTTCATAATTTTATCGTATCGCTGGAAAATATGATCGACGGCATCCAAAAATCCTCAGGTATTTCCTGCACCTTTACCTACGACAGCAAGGTGCCTTGGGACAACCTGTTGGGCGATATAAAGATCAATGCCTACCGTATCATTCAAGAAGCACTTAAAAACTGTGTGAAACACGCAAAGAGCAAAAATGTATCCATTTCGTTCCAAACCATGGATGACAAATTGAAACTTATTATTCAAGACGATGGTGTAGGATTTGACACCTCTAGAAAAAAGAAAGGTATCGGCCTTAAAAATATTATATCCAGGGTCAAAAAAATAAAGGGCGCTTTGGATATAACGAGCCAGCTAGGAAAAGGGACCGCTATAAACGTGACCATTCCCGCCAAGTACGTGGAAGCCAAAATTCCCGAAGAAACAAATGTTTTAAATGCTTAATCCCCCAAACATACTAATAGAACCTACAATGAAAACACTGAGAATACTCGCAATTGATGATCATGAGATGACCATGCTCGGGTACAAGTTCATACTCGAGGGCATGAAGTTCGATGACCACAATATAATTGTGGACACAGCCACCTCGTATGAGGCCGGAAAAAAACTTATAGAGGATTCCGTCAACACCTTTGCCTACGATATTTTGTTCTTGGACGTGCAATTGTTTGCACCGAACGAGGATCAACCGTATACCGGGGAGGACCTAGGATTGCTCGCCAGAAAAATTGTACCGGAAAGCAAAATAGTTTTCATGTCCTCTTTTAGTGATAATTTTAGGATCAACAGTATTTTAAAATCAGTGGATCCCGATGGGTATTTGGTAAAAACGGACATTGACCCCAAAACCTTGGAAGATGCGGTGAAGACCATAATGACCGACCCGCCCTATTATTCCTCCAAGGCACTTGGGGCCATCAGAAAAAAGATGGCCAACGATATTGAGATTGACGAAAAGGACAAACAAATACTCTATCATCTTTCCAAGGGAACCAAAAACAAGGACCTAGAGAAATTCATAAGGCTTTCCCCCTCCTCCATCGAGAACAGAAAACGACATTTGAAAACCTTGTTCGGAACAGAAAACGAGAACGATCTTGCCTTGATATTGGCCGCAAAGAATAGGGGCTTTATTTAGGCGAAACACTTTGGGAAATACTTCAACATTCCTTTTGTAGGCTTTTTAAACCAATTGAATCCTACAAATCCTACAAACAAGGGAAAAACCCCAGAATTTTTAAGGGTAAACTACAATGCTGTCCAAAAGATTCGTCCTAACTTTATGTTGAAAGAAAATTAGAATTCAATAAACATGGCGTTCTCGGATGAATACAATAGTAAACGAAACCCTCGAGGCCCAAAAGTTTTTGAGGCCACAGAGGGTTTGGACGATTTCCTTAAAGCTTTGGAAAGATATTTTTTTGCCACCGCCAAGCTGCGTTGCAAACAAGATATCATAGAAAATAGGCTAAATTTGATCGTAGAGCTTGATTTCAATTTTGGAATAGCCGATTGTCTCAGACATTTTAACAATGGAGATTGGAGCAGTGATGGTTTTACCCAAGAAAGCGGAGAAGACATTTCACTGTCCGTGACCAACGCTTTGGACAGCTTGAACGAAAAAAGTACCTACCCCGCCGATATTATGGAAATATCGATGCATTTTACGGATACATCGATCATAATTTCCAGACTGTACCACAAAAGTATTTCGGAGCACATCGGCAATATATTAACGACGCTAAGCCGACACTTCATTTATTTCACCAAAGGATTGACCGAAATGCCCTATGAGATATTTGTGCCCGTTTTTGAGGACATATCCTTGGAAATAAGCTCCGTCAAAATCAATACAAACTATAGTTACTTTAATTATTGGGGACTTTATTTTGACAAAGGCCCAGAGCACGAAGCATTGATCTATTCACTTGAAAAGAAGAAATTATACGAAGAGAATATTTTTCTCTTGGAATAACTTACCCCCTAGCAATTACTAAGCACTGAACAGAGGTCGCGATTTCATCAAATCGTTGACCTTTTGTTTTATTTGGGCCACTTTGTCCTGGTTCTCGGGATCGGTGATGATCTCATCGATAAAACCAACAATCGTCTCCATGTCGCTCTCTTTTAGACCCCGTGTAGTTATCGCAGAGGTCCCAAAACGTATCCCGGAAGTGATGAAAGGCGATTTGTCATCAAAAGGGACCATGTTTTTATTGGCCGTGATATCCGCTTGCTCCAACACCTTTTCGGCATCTTTACCGGTAATGTCCTTGTTCCGCAGATCGATCAACATCATGTGGTTGTCCGTTCCACCGGAAATTACTTTGTAATCCCTATCCATAAAAGCCTTGGCCATAGCTTCGGCGTTCTTTTTCACCTGAACCATATAATGAAGAAAATCATCGGAAAGCGCCTCGCCAAAAGCAACCGCCTTGGCCGCAATAATATGCTCCAATGGACCTCCTTGGTTTCCTGGGAATACAGCCAAATCCAAAAGGGCGGACATTTTCCGCAAGTTTCCGTTCTTCAGTTTGATACCGAACGGGTTATCAAAATCCTCTCCCATCAAAATCAATCCACCGCGTGGGCCACGTAGCGTCTTGTGGGTAGTAGTGGTAACAATATGGCAATGTGGTATGGGATCGCTCAAAATTCCTTTGGCAATCAACCCAGATGGATGCGAAATATCCGCCAACAAAATCGCTCCGACACTATCGGCAATCTCGCGAAAACGTTTAAAATCCATATCCCTGGAATATGCAGAAGCACCCGCAATGATCAATTTGGGTTTTTCCTTGTCCGCAATCTCTTGGATTTTATCATAGTTCAACAAACCTGTTTCCTCATCCACTCCATAAAAAACGGGATTGTACAATTTTCCGGAGAAATTCACGGGCGAACCGTGCGTCAAGTGTCCCCCATGCGATAAATCGAAACCTAAAATTTTATCTCCCGCGTTAAGACAGGCATGATAAACGGAAGCATTGGCCTGAGAACCCGAATGTGGCTGAACGTTGGCATAAACTGCCCCAAAAAGTTCCTTGGCACGGTCTATCGCCAATTGTTCCACTTGGTCCACCACTTCGCAACCTCCATAATAGCGCTTCCCTGGGTATCCCTCAGCGTATTTATTGGTAAGAACAGAGCCGGCGGCTTCCATTACTTGTGGACTTACAAAATTCTCGGAAGCTATCAATTCTATCCCGTGAGTCTGTCTTTCCTTTTCTTGCGCTATCAGTTCAAAAACTTTATGGTCTCGTTGCATTTGCCCTTTGTTTGATTTAAGGGTGTAAAATTACAAATTGAACATGGATTTATCCGTAAAAAAAAGGAAGTACCCTTGAATTTTATCAAACAGAAATTAACAATTATGTGAAAAACAAAACCTTTGGAAGACCAATATATATCTAGGCTTTACGAAGAAATATACTAGCAGACTTTCTTTTTCGTTTATAGATTGTGGATTTTTGGCACAGCTATTGAATTCCCAAATACAACCAATAAAGTTGACCAGTATGAAAAAACTTTTACTCTTAACCGCGATTTTAGTCTTTGCCGCATGTGGCGGTGTCAAAAAGACGCAGGAAGCCATTAACACAGGAAATTATTCGGCCGCAATGAACAAGGCCATAAAAAACCTGGCAGAAAACAAGACCAAGAAAGGGCATCAGGAATACATTATCCTTTTGGAAGAAGCATTTGCCAAAAATACCGCTAGGGAACAGCAGGAAATTGCTTTTCTTCAAAATGATGGGAACCCGGCCAACTTGGAGACCATCTACAACAAATACCTGCAGCTAAAACAAATCCAACAACGGATCAGGCCATTGCTGCCATTGTACATTAACGATGAACGAAGAAACGCCGAGTTCAATTTTGTGGACTACGACAACAGCATTTTGAACACTAAGGATGATCTTTCCGAACATCTGTACCAAAACGCTTCCAATCTGTTGGCATCGGCCAAATACAAAGCGGATTACAGAGCTGCCTATGATGATCTGAAATATTTACAGGAAATAAATCCGGGGTATAGGGAAACAGTATCCAAAATGGATGAAGCCTATAATAAAGGACTGGAATTCGTAAGGGTGGATATCTCCAACCAAACACAGCAGATCATTCCAGAGCGTTTGGAATCCGAACTTTTGGATTTTAATGCCTTTGGCATCGATAATTTTTGGCTGCAATACCATACCAGTCCATTGGCCAATGTAAAATATGATTACGCGATGAACCTTGATTTTATGGAAATCAACGTGTCGCCGGAAAGGATCAACGAAACACAAGTGATCAAGGAAAGACAGATCAAAGATGGCTGGGAATATCTTTTGGACCAAGAAGGCAATGTGGTAAAGGACAGTTTAGGCAATAAGATAAAAATTGACAAAATGCGCACGGTAACCTGTAAATTGTTTCAGTTTACACAGACCAAAACCGCACAAATCGGCGCTAAGGTTAGTTTCACGGATTTACGGAACGGGCAGGTAATCAACTCCTACCCTTTATCCAGTGAGTTCTTGTTCGAACATATTTTCGCCAATTACCAAGGTGATAAAAGAGCTTTGGAAGACGATTTAATGTTGTACCTGAACGCAAGGGAAGTACCTTTCCCTTCCAACGAACAAATGGTCTACGATGCAGGTGAGGACCTTAAACTTCGGCTGAAGAGCATCGTCTCAAAATATCAATTTAACTAAAAGATTGTGTCACATCGAGCTTAGTCGAGAACTTAAAACATCTCGACTGCGCTCGAACTGACATGAACTTCTTTTTTTTATAAATACTTTGTAAAGTCCATTTCCGAAATGGCCCCGTGCGAAGTGTGAAAAACCACCTCCCCGTTTTTGATTACCAATAATTGGGGTGACTCGTGCCTAACCTCAAATTTATCCGCTATGGTGTTGGACACATCCCTGTGGTTCTGTATCGTTAAAAAATATAGGTCAACATCCGTTTCCATATCAAAAGAATCGGTGAACATACCCAAAACCATCCTACTGATTCCACAAGTACTGGAATGCTTGTAGATGACTTGGGATTTGTTTTTTGATTTTTTCACGATTTCCTCCAATTGGGCAACGGATTCCAATGTAATCCAAGGCAATGCTTTCTTTTCCTTTTTCTCTTTCTTTCCGAAGACGCTGTCAAATATTCCCATAATACAAATTTACAGGATAAGTCGGGAGCGACCAAAAAGCTTACAACTGACGAAATGTCTTGCTATTGTTGGTTTTTCAAGACATTTTGACCGTAAACCTGTATTGGTAGGATTGTTGACATTCCTTTAGAAAAACAACAGCAATGAACTTTAATAATTTTACCATAAAATCACAGGAAGCCATTCAAAGGGCCCAGCAATTGGCCCAAGAATTTGGGCATCAACAAATAGAAAACGAACACTTGTTCAAGGCCATCGCCGAGGTCGATGAAAACGTGCTGCCTTTCATTTTGAAAAAATTGAACGTCAATACCAATCTCATCAACCAAATATTGGACAAGGAACTGCAGAGCTTTTCAAAAGTATCGGGAGGGGAAATCATGCTTTCCAGAGAAGCTGGAAAAACCGTCAACGAAGCGAGCATCGTGGCCAAAAACATGGGCGATGAATACGTTTCCGTTGAACACCTATTATTGGCCATTTTCAAATCCAAAAGTAAAATCGCCCAAATCCTAAAGGATCAGGGAGTGACCGAAAAAGATTTGAAAGCAGCCATTGAAGAACTACGCAAAGGCGGTAAGGTGACTTCACAAAGCGCAGAGGAAACCTATAACTCCTTGGATAAATATGCGAATAACCTCAACCAAATGGCCGATAGTGGCAAATTGGACCCCGTAATCGGTCGGGACGAGGAAATCCGTAGGGTTTTGCAGATTTTGTCCAGACGCACCAAGAACAACCCCATGTTGGTGGGTGAACCTGGTGTGGGTAAAACCGCTATTGCCGAAGGCTTGGCACATCGAATCATTCAAGGGGATGTACCCGAAAACCTGAAGGATAAAGTCATTTATTCTTTGGATATGGGTGCGCTTATCGCAGGGGCAAAATACAAAGGTGAGTTCGAGGAACGCTTGAAAGCCGTAATCAAAGAGGTAACCTCATCGGATGGAAACATTGTGCTCTTTATTGATGAGATCCACACCTTGGTGGGTGCAGGTGGCGGACAAGGGGCGATGGATGCCGCAAACATCCTGAAGCCTGCTTTGGCCCGTGGCGAATTGAGGGCCATTGGTGCCACTACATTGGACGAGTACCAAAAATATTTTGAAAAGGATAAAGCCTTGGAGCGTCGATTCCAAAAAGTGATGGTGGACGAGCCCGATACCGAGAGTGCCATTTCCATCCTTAGGGGAATCAAGGAAAAATATGAGGCACACCATAAGGTCCGCATCAAGGACGAAGCTGTAATTGGTGCCGTGGAGTTATCACAACGCTATATTACCAATAGATTCTTGCCAGACAAGGCCATTGACCTTATGGATGAGGCCGCTTCCAAACTTCGCATGGAAATCAACTCCAAACCCGAGGAATTGGATGTGCTCGACCGTAGGATAATGCAGTTGGAGATTGAGTTGGAGGCCATCAAAAGGGAAAACGACACTTCCAAATTGAAAACGTTGAATTTGGATCTCGCCAATCTTAAAGAAGAACGTAACGAGATATTTGCCAAATGGGAAAGTGAAAAAACCGTGGTGGACAACATCCAAAAAACAAAAGAGGACATTGAAAACTATAAGCTTGAAGCAGAACGTGCCGAGCGAAACGGCGATTACGGAAAAGTGGCCGAATTGCGCTACGGCAAAATAAAAGAGGCCCAAGAACGATTGGAAAAACTTCAAGATGAGTTGGCAGAGCAGCAAACTGCGGGCACTTTGATCAAAGAGGAAGTCACTTATGAGGACATTGCCGAAGTGGTTGCCAAGTGGACAGGCATTCCCGTGAACAAGATGATGCAGAGCGAACGGGAAAAACTCCTGAAACTGGAAGATGTACTGCACAAACGCGTAGTAGGTCAAGATGAGGCGATTATCGCGGTATCCGATGCCATCCGAAGAAGCAGGGCGGGATTGCAGGACGCCAAAAAGCCCATCGGTTCGTTCCTATTCTTGGGTACAACTGGTGTAGGTAAGACCGAGCTGGCCAAAACCTTGGCCGCCTATCTGTTCGATGATGAAAATGCCATCACACGGATAGATATGAGCGAATACCAAGAGCGCCACTCCGTAAGCCGATTGGTAGGTGCGCCTCCAGGATATGTGGGTTATGATGAGGGAGGTCAGTTGACCGAAGCCGTGAGAAGGAAACCCTATTCCGTCATCTTGTTGGATGAGATTGAAAAAGCACATCCTGATACCTTCAACATACTGTTACAGGTGTTGGACGAAGGTAGGTTGACCGATAACAAAGGTCGCGTAGCGGATTTCAAGAATTCCATCATTATTATGACGAGTAATATGGGAAGCCACATCATTCAGGAGAAGTTTGAAGATGCCGTAGATGTGGAAAGTGCTTCCGAGGCAGCAAGGGTAGAAGTGCTGGGATTGCTTCGCAAAACCATCAGGCCCGAGTTCCTCAACCGTATTGATGACATCATCATGTTTGCACCATTGAGCAAATCGGACATCAAGGATATTGTGGGATTGCAATTGGAAAACTTGAAGAAAATGTTGGGCAAGCAAAACATTACCCTCGATGCGACCGAAGAAGCCATTGCCTACTTGGCCGCAAAAGGTTTCGACCCTCAATATGGTGCTCGACCTGTTAAACGATTGATTCAGAAAGAGGTCTTGAACAACCTTTCCAAAGAGTTGTTGTCAGGAAAAATAACCTCCGATAGCATAGTGCTCTTGGATTCCTTTGACGATCAATTGGTGTTCAGAAATCAAGATGAATTGGTAGAATAATTCTCCAAATAAATTTCAGTCATGAAATCCCCTCCCCTAACTTCTCGGGAGGGGATTTTTATTTATATCATATTTTATTGTCAAAATTTTAGAAATCTACAACTTTTGAATGCCATTACATTTAAATCCTTATTTTAGCTCAAAACCATATCCTAAATATGCCACTGATCATTGCCGTCCTAGGTATTTTACTGCTCTTCTTGCTTATCGCAAAATTTAAACTCAATGCATTTCTGTCCTTTATCATCGTTTGCCTGTTCGTTGGTATTTTCCAAGGGATGGAACTGGCAAATTTGGTGCAATCCATTCAACGGGGAATAGGAAACACATTGGGCTTTCTGGTACTTATTCTAGGGCTCGGGGCCATGTTGGGAAAATTGGTGGCTGATAGCGGCGCCGCTCAACAGATTACCACGCAATTGGTCAACAAATTTGGCGTGAAACACGTGCAATGGGCCATGGTGGTCACTGGTTTTATTGTAGGTATCCCGATGTTCTATTCGGTAGGCTTCGTTATTTTGATACCTCTGGTCTTTACCGTAGCTTTTTCAACGGGATTGCCCTTGCTTTATGTGGGATTGCCCATGCTTACCTCTTTATCTGTAACGCATGGCTACCTTCCTCCCCACCCCGCTCCAACGGCCATTGCCGCCATGTTCAATGCGGATATTGGCAAAACATTGATGTACGGCCTTATCGTTGCCGTACCAGCAATAATAGTAGCGGGACCCTTGTTTGCCCGTACCATAAAAAAAATTGAGGCAAAACCATTAAAAGAGTTTTACAATGCCGAGCCCATACCCCAGGAACAGTTGCCATCGACCGCAACAAGTATTTTAACCGCCCTGTCCCCAATCATCTTTATCGGCGTCGGTATTGCTGCCGAGCAATTTTTGGAAGAAGGCGTAATCAGAAATATACTCACCTTTATAGGTAATCCCGTGATAGCTTTGCTGATTTCGGTACTTATTGCCATCTACTCACTTGGGCTGGCCAAGGGCAAGGAAATGAGCACCATTATGGATTCCCTGTCCACTTCCGTTTCCAGTATCACCATGATTCTTTTGATCATTGCTGGAGCTGGGGCATTAAAGGAAGTTTTGATAGACAGTCAAGTAAGCGAATATATTGCCGATAGCTTAAAAGGTTCCAGTATTTCACCTTTGGTACTGGCCTGGCTCATTGCCACCGCCATACGCGTTAGTGTAGGGTCGGCCACCGTTGCAGGACTTACTGCCGCAGGCATTGTACTTCCGCTGGCTTCGGGCACGGGAACAAGTCCAGAGTTAATGGTTTTGGCCATCGGCTCAGGAAGTTTAATGCTTTCCCACGTCAACGATACAGGCTTCTGGATGTTCAAGGAATATTTTAACCTATCAGTGAAAGAAACCCTTTCCACTTGGACCGTTATGGAAACCTTGGTGGGCATTATGGGACTCTTGGGCGTTTTGGCCATCAATAGTATAATCTAACAATAAAACTCATGGAATCACCATCAAAAAGAATGGAGGCATTGAACCTCCAATTACCTCCTGCCCCGCCACCTGCGGGCGTGTATCGACCTGTTTTAGTGGTCGGTAATTTTCTGTACGTATCGGGTCAAGGGCCCGTTAATTTGGATGGCTCCCTAATAACTGGGCGTGCTGGGGACGACCTTGATGAAGATCAGGCCAAACTGGCGGCTCGTCAGGTGGGATTGACCATGCTATCCACGATTACGACACACTTTGGAAGCTTGGACAAAATCAAAAGAATGGTAAAAGTATTGGGCATGGTGAATTGCACCCCCGACTTTGGCAAACAACCCTACGTGATCAATGGTTTTAGTGAATTGATGGCCGATATTTTTGGAGAAGAGAACGGAATCGGAGCGCGAAGTGCGGTCGGTATGATGCTTCCAGGAAATATTGCCGTAGAAATTGAAGCTATTTTTGAACTTCACCAATAATACCCCTCATGTTTATATTTGATGCCCATCTCGACCTTTCCATGAACGCAATGGAATGGAACAGGGACCTTACCCTTCCAGTTGCCGAAATACGTGAACGTGAACAGGGAATGACGGACAAACCAGACCGTGGCAAGAATACCGTTTCCTTGCCCGCTATGCGAAAAGGCAACATTGGCCTCTGCATGGCCACCCAAATTGCACGTTTTGTAAAAAAAGGTAGTTCCTTACCTGGTTGGCATTCACAGCATCAAGCTTGGGCTCAGACGCAAGGGCAACTGGCATGGTACAAAACCATGGAAGCGGCAGGTGAAATGGTTCAAATCAGGGACATTGAAGGCTTGGAATCCCACCTCAAACTCTGGAAGAGCGATGCACCGAAAAAACCTATCGGATATATTTTAAGTTTGGAAGGGGCGGACTCCATCGTAGATTTGAGCTATTTGGAAAAATCCTACGAATCAGGCCTCAGAGCTATCGGTCCAGCTCATTACGGTCCTGGGATTTACGCTCATGGCACCGATTCGGTGGGAGGAATAGGTCAAAAAGGAAAAGATTTGCTCAAAAAAGTGGAGGAACTCAATATTATCTTGGATGCCACCCACCTTTGCGATAAAAGCTTTTGGGAAACCATGGATGTCTACAATGGACCTGTTTGGGCCAGCCACAATAATTGCAGAGAATTGGTGGACCATAATCGCCAGTTTTCCGATGAACAGATCAAAGAGCTTATTAGCAGGGACGCTGTAATCGGCGTTGCATTGGATGCCTGGATGATGGTTCCGAATTGGGTACGTGGTAAGTCCACTCCAAAAGAAATGAACGTAACCTTAGAAATCGCGGTGGATAATATAGATCACATATGCCAGTTGGCAGGGAATACCGACCATGTTGGTATTGGAACCGACCTGGACGGTGCCTTCGGGAAAGAACAGAGCCCATATGACCTGGACACGATTGCCGACCTTCAAAAAATTCCAGATCTATTGACGAAGAGAGGTTACACAAGCTTGGATATTGAAAAAATTATGAACCAGAATTTCATCAACTTTCTTAAAAAAGTTTGGTCTTAGACAATAAGCTAACCACAAAAAAGCCAGAAACATGTTAAAATATAGGCTTTCGGCGGCTTAAATACCAAACAGTATTTGATTTTTTATATCTTAGTTTCGACCAACAGCAACCTATCCCATGTCCAAGAAAGCAGAACGAACCACCGCTTATATTATTGAAACCGTAGCGCCCATATTCAATAAGCACGGCTATATAGGTACAAGCATGAGCGACCTTACCGAGGCCACAGGGCTTACCAAAGGGGCCATATATGGCAATTTTGAAAATAAAGAGGCACTGGCGCTATCGGCTTTTGAACACAATCGGAACATGTTGTTGCAAGCAGTTGATGATAAACTTAGCACTGGAACCGAAGCGTTGGCCAGGTTGTATTCCCTATTGAATTTTTACAAGCAGTACGACGTTTTTACCCTTCCCATGGGTGGATGCCCACTGTTGAACGTGGGAGTGGATGCCCAGGGCAACAACAAGCTTTTGGCCGCGGCCGTAAAAGAAACCATTAAGGATATTGAAGGAAAAATTGCCCTTATCTTGGAAAACGGCGCCAAACAGAACGAAATTAAACTTCCCGTCCCCCCGCTACAATTTGCAAAGCAACTGTTTACCATGGTTCAGGGTGCGGTGGCCATGAGCACCATGACCCAAGACCGAAAGTATTTGGTCAACACCATTACGTATCTGGAGTTTTTGGTAAAGCAGGAGCTGAAAAAGTAAAGCACCCTATCCAGCTTTTAAAATTTAAACCGTTTGTCATTCCGACAGAGTGAAGCGACGAGGAGTCTCCCATCATTGAATTTGAGAAGAGATTTCTCACCAGATTAGAAATGACATTATACCCTAAGAATCAATTGCCCTTCACCCTAAATATCCACGTTGTATCCGCATACTTGCCAAAAAACTTACTGTCTCGGGCTTTTCTGGCCTCATCCATGGTATCGTATCTTTCCAGATACACATAATTATACTTGTTCAAGCTCCTATAAAAAGATTTCGGTTCCATACCTTTTTCACGAAGTGTCCTCATGAAATTGTCGAAGTACTTTTTGGTACCGTACACATTGGCAATCAGATAAAAGCCAGGTTCCAGACCGTCCTCATTTTCAACTTCCTCATATCTTTCATTGGGCTTCACCTCTACTGTCTGATTTTGTAGGCGCTCAATACTATCCTTCTTTCTTTGTAGTTCCATTTGCTCTTTGAGGCGTTGTACCTCTGCCAAGGAATCCTTCTCTCGTTCTATCCGTTTTCTGGCTTCAAGCTCCCTTTGTTCCTGCTCCAATCTTTGTCTCTCGACCTCTTCTTCAAGCGTATTCGATTCTTCAATCTTCTTTTTCTTCGGTTTTGTTTTTCCAAAATGATAGGAGGCCAATATTTCTATGGAGGGTTCTTCCTCGCTCAAGGAACTATCGGTTCCAAATTCCATCAGCCCTCCAATAGAAAAAGAATTCGCAATGGTAACACCTAAACCCCCTGACGGGCCATAAAAACTATTATAACCGCCCTGCACCCAGAACTTTGAAGTGGAGAACAATCCGTTTAGTCCAAATTGGGTATCGGCATTGGGCACCGTTTTGACATAGAGTAACGGGCGAATATAGCTCGCGCCAAGACCTGGGGAAAGTTCAACCGGAAAATCATTGCTCAATGTACCCGTAATGCTCTGAAAGTTGCCCACACTGCCGCTATCGTTTCCTGAAATATTGAATCCGATGGCATTTTCAAAAGCTATCCCAGCACTGAATCTATCTATCAACAACCGCAGCCCGGGGGAAAATTGAACCTTAAGCCCCTCCAAATCCTCCAATGCAATGGGGTCCAGCTGATCATCTGGAACATATTGCTCATCCGCCACTGTTTGTTGATAGACGAATGTATTCAAGCCCGCCATCAACTTGATTCCCTCATCAAGTTCAAAGCTTTGGGAAAAATTCAAATTGCCCCCTGTAAACAAAAATATGCCCGTATTGTGCTGTAAAAATCCGATTGATGCCCCCGATGAAGTATTGAATTGATGCGTATAATTGGCAAAAATGGTCGTCGGGTCCCCATCAATAGTTTGCCATTGCCAACGTGTCCATACCGATAGGGAGTTCGGATTGTTCCAATCCAAAGCGTATGTGGGATTGAACAAACTTGCATTATATTGTGTCAACGAATGCTGCCTGAAATCGGACGGCAATACGGATTCTTGGGCCATGCCCCATGTGCAAATTGCTAATCCACAGAAAAAAACCAAAAACTTTGGCATACGAGAAAATGAAAATTAAACGTTACTTTTAAACTGATTAACAAAAATACACGGGAACTTTGAATAGAACTATGCGAACCATCAAACCTTTAATTGCCCTTGCAGTTTTACTCCTTGGAAGTATCGGCTGCAAAAAAGATACGAAAATTGGGGAATATCCCATTGTTTCCACCTTCTATTTTATCCGACATGCCGAAAAGGACAGGACGGACCCCGAAAATCCAGATCCGGAACTCAACCAAAATGGACTGGACAGAGCTATACGCTGGGCAGAGGTTTTTGACCCGATTCCTTTGGATATGGTATACTCTACCAATTACGAGCGCACTTCAATGACCGCTGCACCAACATCCATAAAAAAAGATATCGACATTGTTTACTACGACCCAAATTCTCTCGACATTGAAGAGTTTAAGGCAACCAATGAAGGCAAAAATGTGTTGGTCGTTGGACACAGCAATACCACGCCCATGTTGGTGAACAAAATGATCGACATGGAAAAGTACAGTCCAATGGACGATACGGACAACAGCAGTCTTTTTATTGTCAGGATCATTGATGGAGTCCCCACGGATATCCGCTTAAAAATGGACTAAATTATTCCACTACAATATTTTTGAGCTCAATTTTGCTCAAGAGCTCCAATTCTCCTTTGTCATACAATTGACCAATCTCTAAGATGTCAGTGCCATCTTTTTTGGGCTTATAGTTTTCATAATCCACAAATCGGATACCATTTACGTAGCGTTCGTTATACGCTTTTCTGAAACGTTGCCCACCTCCGTTCACATGAAAGTCATACGCTAAATAATCAGGTTTAAATGATTCTATATCAAACCAATACAAATAAGTGTCCTCAAAATCGTCACCACCGCCCTGTTGGTCAAACGTTACCTTTACTTTGTAATATTCTTTGTTTTTGATAGTCTCCTTGCCCAAAAGTTCTTTGTTGACGGCTGCATCGTTCAATCCATAGGGCAACCGCACAAAATAATGCACCGAATTGATGGAGTTGGCGTATTTCACCGCCATGGTATCGTGGACCATCACCAAGGAATCGTTCATATAACGTTCAAAATCGTCTCCTCGTTTCACATCAATAATGGTAGTGGAGTCCAAATCTGAGATTCGTTTATACACACGTTGCCCATCCATATTTTCAGAAACATATCCTTTGTCCCTAAAATCAAAAGTCACTTTATGATCGTCAAAACGTTTTCCTCCGCTATCGGTAATGGAATTATCCACGATTTGCTGCACTGTCAATTCTTTTTTGGGTTCTTGCTTGCATGAGATGACAAAGACAAGCATCAGGGGGATTAAAATTCTTTTCATGAGTTGGTTTTAGTAGTTATTCGTAAAATCTAGTGTAACATTACAATATTCTTGGCAAAGAGTTTATATTTTTGTCCACGATGCAGAAAAATATCAACATAAAAAATAGAAGGGCCCGATTCGATTACGAAATTTTGGACACCTATATGGCAGGTATTGTTTTAGGTGGTACCGAAATAAAATCACTCCGAGAGGGCAAGGCTTCCATTTCCCAAAGTTTTTGTGAGTTTAATGACAAAGGGGAACTGTTCGTCGTCAACATGCAGATTGATGAATACAGCCACGCAAGTCACTTCAATCATGCTCCAAAGGCAGTACGTAAATTGTTACTGAACAAGCGGGAACTAAAAAAGCTCCATAAAGAAGTGGCCACCACAGGGCTCACCATTGTCCCCCTGAAGGTTTTTATAAATGATAGAGGTATCGCCAAAATGAACATTGGCCTGGCCAAGGGTAAAAAGTTGTACGACAAACGGGAAACCATTAAAAGCCGTGATAGCAAACGGAACTTGGACCGAATCAAAAAAAGTTTCAACAACTAGTTCTTGTCTTCCAACAAGGGAACAAAACGGAACGAACCGAATTCCTTCTTTTCAAATTCCTTTTCGGACTTTCGTACGAACAACGTCATGATTTGTTCATCCACCCCTACGGGAATTACCAACTTTCCCCCTACTTTTAATTGGGACATTAGCGCTCTGGGTACTTCGGGTGCGCCAGCCGTCACGATAATACCATCAAATGGAGCCTCTTCGGGCAATCCTTTGTAACCGTCACCAAAAATCATTTTTTTTGGGCGATAATGCATTTTATTGAAGAACAATCGGGTTGTTTTGAACAGTTCCAATTGCCGTTCAATGGTGTACACCTTGGCCCGTAAATGCAATAAAACTGCTGTTTGATAGCCACTGCCCGTCCCAATCTCCAAAATTTTGGCATTGGGCTTCACCTCCAACAATTCTGTTTGAAAAGCCACGGTATAGGGCTGCGAAATGGTCTGGTCGGCACCTATTGGGAACGCCTTATCCTGATAGGCATGGTCTTCAAAACCACTATCCAGAAACAAATGTCTTGGTATGGTTTTAATGGCTTCGAGCACCTTTTTGTCCGTAACACCCTTGGCAGCGACTATTTCTGCCAAGTTGTTGCGCATTCCCCTATGTTTTAGCGTATCCTTCATGGTCTCTGGTCTGGTGCACGAATTTAAAAAGTTCCCAAAAATATCACCGCAGTATACTACAATTTTTTATGGAAACTGCCCTCATATCCGTATTTTTGACGAAAACAGGTATTATGCTAAAAGTTGGTGTCCTGGGAGCAGGACATTTAGGAAAAATACACCTAAGGCTCTTAAACCAATCGGATAAATACGAACTCGTTGGATTCTACGATCCTGATGAGATCAATGCAAAAAAAGTAGCGGCAGAATTTGGATACACCCACTACGATAACATCAACAATTTGATGGATGCCGTGGACGTTGTCGACATTGTAACACCCACCTTGTCCCATTTTGATTGTGCCAAAAAGGCCATCGAAAAAGGCAAACACATCTTCATAGAAAAACCCATTACCAATACGCTGGAAGAAGCGGAGCAATTATTGGAATTGTCCAAAAAACATGGTGTAAAAGGCCAAGTTGGACATGTGGAGCGCTTTAACCCTGCATTTTTGGCGGTAAAGAACAAAATTGAGAACCCCATGTTCATCGAAACGCATCGTCTGGCGGAATTTAATCCCCGCGGAACCGATGTACCCGTGGTCTTGGATTTGATGATACACGACATCGATGCCATATTGAGCGTTGTTCCTTCGGAAGTGGATAAAATCAATGCGAGCGGGGTCTCCGTGATAAGTCAGTCTCCAGATATCGCCAACGCGCGCATACAGTTCAAAAATGGTTGCGTGGCCAACCTTACCGCCAGCAGAATCTCTTTGAAAAATATGCGAAAGTCCCGCTTCTTTCAGCGTGATGCCTATATCTCGGTGGATTTCTTGGAGAAAAAAGTGGAAGTGGTAAAGATGAAGGACGCTCCAGAAAAGCCTGGGGATTTTGATATGATCCTTCAAAATGCGGAAGGCGAGAAAAAGCAGATCTATTTTGAAAACCCTGAAATAGACGTCAACAACGCCATTTTGGACGAGTTGGAAACCTTTGCAGATGCCATCAACAACGATACTACCCCAATCGTAAGTTTGGAACAAGGCACCAACGCCCTACGCGTGGCCCTTCAGATAATAGAATCTTTTGATCAATAATCGTTGTCCTTCTCTAATTTTTTCGAACTGACAACAGTTTTAAATACTATACTATGGAACAAATAGCAGTAATCGGTGCTGGAACCATGGGTAACGGAATTGCCCATGTTTTTGCCCAAAACGGATATAAAGTAAATCTAGTGGATATTTCTCAGGCCTCTTTGGACAAAGGAATGGCGACCATTACCAAGAATTTAGACCGAATGATTTCCAAAGAAGTCATTGATGGGGCCAAAAAGGAAGCTACGTTGTCCAATATTACCACCTATACCAACCTTGAAGAAGGTGTTTCTGATTCAGATTTAGTGGTTGAAGCCGCAACAGAGAACTTGGACATCAAACTGAAGATTTTCAAGGACTTGGACGAAGTCTGCAAAGCAGAAGCCATTTTGGCCACCAATACCTCCTCTATTTCTATCACGCAGATTGGAGCCGCCACCAATCGTCCCGAAAAAGTGATTGGAATGCACTTTATGAACCCCGTACCCATCATGAAGTTGGTGGAGATCATTCGTGGGTACAGCACATCGGACGAGGTCACGGAAACCATCATGGGGCTTTCCAAAAAATTGGGGAAAACCCCGACCGAGGTAAACGATTACCCAGGATTTGTGGCCAATCGTATTTTGATGCCGATGATCAACGAATCCATAGAAACCTTGTACAATGGCGTTGCTGGCGTTGAAGAAATCGATACCGTAATGAAATTGGGCATGGCACACCCCATGGGTCCGCTCCAATTGGCCGATTTTATTGGGTTGGATGTATGCCTTTCCATTTTAAATGTGATGTACGATGGATTCAAAAACCCTAAATACGCTCCGTGCCCCCTACTCGTCAATATGGTTATGGCAGGTAAATTGGGCGTGAAATCGGGCGAAGGTTTTTACGATTATTCCGAATCCAGAAAAGCGGAAAACGTTTCCGCACAATTCAAATAGGATTCAAAGGACGTGGTCGTCATTCCGACAAAGCATGCGACGAGGAATCTTTTAACTTTAAATCTATAATGAGATTTCTCACTATGTTCGAAATGACAAAAGACACTAAGTGTTCTAAATTTAAGTAGCAATAATTAATCATAAGGGCAACCATCCCTTCTAACCAGATAACGAATTTCATGGCCATTGTAAAACCTTTTAAGGCCATTCGCCCCACAAAGGACAAAGCTTTTTTTGTAGCATCGCGCTCCTACGAAGAATATTCCAAAGAGGAGCTGAAAGCGATATTGCAATATAACCCGTTCTCGTTTTTGCACATCATCAACCCAGGTTTCAAGTTTGAAAAGACTATCAAAGGTAAAGAACGGTTTGGTTTGGTTCACAATCGATATTTGGAATTTTTGGAGGAGAACATTTTTCAGAAAGATGAGGAGCCCAGCTTTTATTTATATCAAATTGAAAAAGATGATTTTAAGAGCCTGGGATTCTTTTGCGCCTGCAGTGTGGATGATTACAGGAGGAATTTCATCAAAAAACACGAGGACACCATTCAAGATCGCGAAGAGCTTTTTGCCGACTACCTGCACACCGTTGGCTTTAATGCGGAGCCCGTTTTAATGACCTATGAGGATAATAAAACGGTGGATGAAATCTTTCAGCGTAAAATCGAACGGACACCCGAATACGATTTTACCACTACGGACAGAGTGAACCACAAACTTTGGAAAATCTCGTATCCCGAAGGGATTGAGAAACTGGAAAAGGCGTTTGGCGAACTCAACGCGCTTTATATCGCGGATGGACACCACCGTAGTGCATCCTCCAGTTTGTTGGCCGATGTAAAGAAGTCCGAAAATGAGAATCACACAGGTGAAGAGGCCTATAACTATTTTATGGCCTACCTGATTCCTGAATCGCAAATGCGGATTTCTGAGTTCAATCGAATGGTCAAAGATTTGAACGGCTACTCAAAAAAGGAGTTTCTGATCCAACTGGACGAGCATTTCAGAATAGAAAAAAGGGAGGACGGACTGTGCAAACCATCCAAAAAGCATGAATTCAGTATGTATTTGGAAGGAGAATTCTATACGCTGCATTTTAGGAAAACCAATCATGAGTTTACCGATGCGTTGAGCAAATTGGACACACAAATCCTGTACAAAACCATTTTAGAGCCTATTTTGGGCATCACAGACCTCAGGAACGATAAGCGGATTTGCTACGGTTATGGCAAAAACAACCTGATCAAAATGAAGGATTTAGTAGATTCGGGAAGTTATGCGGTAGGTTTCAGTTTGGTTCCTACAACAGTTGAAGAAATCAAGGCAATTGCCGACGCAGGTTTGGTAATGCCCCCAAAAAGCACGTATATTGAGCCTAAGCTCCGTAGCGGGCTGGCTATTTATGAATTATAGAAAACTATGTCCATAAAAGATAATCTCAATCAAATAAAATCAGAGCTCCCCGAGAGAGTTACTCTGGTCGCCGTTTCCAAAACCAAACCCAACGAGGATATTTTAGAGGCCTACGAAGCGGGGCAACGCGTATTTGGAGAGAACAAAGTTCAGGAGATGGTCCAGAAATGGGAAGATTTGCCCAAGGACATCGATTGGCATATGATCGGCCACGTACAACGGAACAAGGTCAAATACATGGCCGAATTTGTTTCTTTGATTCATGGGGTCGACAGCCCTCGATTATTAAAAGAAATCAACAAGCAGGCAAAAAAGTACAATCGTGTGATCCCATGTTTGCTACAAATCCATATTGCCGAGGAGGACACCAAATTTGGTCTGGATAAAGCAGAATTGGAGAAACTTATCGAGTCTGATGCATTTAAGGCGATGGAAAACATAAAAATTGTCGGTTTGATGGGCATGGCCACTTTTACGGATGACGAAAACCAGGTACGAAAAGAGTTCGCCCAGCTCAAATCCATGTTCGAGAACCTTAAAACAAAATTGGACGATATCACCATACTTTCCATGGGAATGAGCGGAGATTACCAGATTGCCATTGAGGAAGGCAGCAACATGGTACGAATTGGAAGCAGTATATTTGGAGCTAGAAACTATTCATAACCAGTAATTTTCCATGTACGCGATACTTGACATTGAAAGCACGGGAGGAAAATACAATGAGGAAGGCATCACCGAAATTGCCATCCACAGGTTTGATGGGCACCAGGTGGTCGACAAATTCATTTGTTTAGTCAATCCCGAACGGGAAATACAGCCTTTTGTGGCCAAACTCACGGGCATCAACAATAAAATGTTACGTTCGGCACCCAAGTTTCACGAAGTGGCCAAACGAATTGTAGAAATTACCGAAGATGCCGTTTTAGTGGCGCACAATGCCCAGTTTGATTATAGAATCCTGAGAACCGAGTTTCGGCGTTTGGGGTACGATTTTCAGCGCAAGACACTTTGTACGGTAGACCTTTCCAAGCAGCTTATCCCTGACGCGGAGTCGCACAGCTTGGGAAAATTGGCCCGTTCGCTCGGCATACCGATGAGCGATAGGCACCGTGCCAATGGTGATGCACTTGCCACCTTGAAGCTTTTCAAATTATTATTGGACAAGGATTCGGACAAGAAAATCATTACCGAGGTCATCCGCGAAGAGACCCACGGGGAACTTTCCCCCACCCAGTTGGATATGGTCTTTGACCTGCCATCGGAAACTGGGGTCTACTACATGCACGACAAAGATGGACAGATCATCTTTATAGGGAAGACCAAGGACATTAAAAAGCGGGTGAACCAACATTTTACCAATGTGGGGAAGGTCGCGCGCAAACTTCAAAAGGAAACCAAGAAAGTTACCTACGAAAAAACAGGAAGCGAACTCATTGCCATTTTAAAGGCGTATTTGGAACAGAAAAAGAACAGACCCAGATACAATCACGTTTCCAAAGGAAAACTCTTTACGCACACCATAGATTTTAGTCAAAACGCAACCGAGCATATCATGTTGGCGCCGGAAAAGAACCGGTCGCTCGAACATAAAAAGTTGGCCTTTAATGGAATCGAATCGGCGCGAAGCTTTGTAAAAAAGGTTTCCGAAGAGTTTGATTTCTGCCCGGCCTCATTGGAAACGGACAATAAATGCCAGAAGGCAATTAATGCTCCAGGTGCTTTGGAATGTAACGAAAAAGTACTGTCCGCGTTTGAAAAGTACAGCATCCAGGATAAAAACGTGGCCCTGACCGATCAGGGCAGACATGTTGGGGAGCGAAGTTTTATTTTAATAAAAAATGGTAGACTCCAAGGGTTTGGATTTGTGGAACTCAACCATCAAATCAATAATATTCATATCTTAGAATCCATAATGACCCCGATGCGGAGCGATGAAAATACGACCTTCATCATAGAAACTTTTTTAAGAAAAAACAACCGACTCAAAACCATACCACTAACTTCTTGATCATTGAAAGAATTCAAACCACAAGCCAAATGGAAAAGCAAGCTTCATGAAGTCATTTATGAGGCCGATACACCAGCAGGCAAGTCTTTTGATATTCTTCTGTTCATATTGATTATCATCAGTGTTATTTTGGTGATGTTGGAGAGCATTGATGAGTTTGATGCGCGTTATCATAGTGAACTATTGACCCTCGAATGGGTGGTCACCATCTTTTTCACGTTAGAGTACATTGCACGCCTAATCAGCATTAAAAAACCATTGAAATACGTTTTTAGCTTCTATGGCATCATCGACTTCCTGTCCACAATACCTCTTTACCTTTCCTATATTCTGGCAGGCTCCCAAGTTTTGTTGGCCGTAAGGGCCTTTCGGTTGCTACGGATTTTCAGAATATTAAAGCTCGTCAAGTTCATGGGCGAAGCTTCGCAGCTTCAATCGGCGTTAAGGGCAAGTCGTGCCAAAATTGCAGTGTTCATTTATGTGGTTTTGATTCTATCCGTTATCATGGGCACATTAATGTACATCGTGGAAGGAGATGATTCTGGGTTTACAAGTATTCCCAAAAGTATCTATTGGACCATTGTTACACTCACCACAGTCGGCTATGGAGACATTGCTCCCCAGACCAATTTAGGACAATTTTTGGCAACGGTGATCATGGTTTTGGGTTATGGAATAATTGCAGTGCCCACAGGCATTGTTACAGCAGAATTCACCAAAAACACGAAAGACAATACAAGTGATGATGATGGCTTTCTGGTTCATGTAAATACGCAAGCCTGTCCCAGCTGCTCGGTTGAAGGACATAGGGATGACGCCACCCATTGTTATAATTGTGGACATCCATTATGAGCGAAAAAGTATTACTTGCAGTGGTTGGCCCCACGGGCATTGGAAAGACCGCTTTGGGAATCCAACTGGCGAAACACTTCAACACAGAGATTGTTTCCGCAGATTCCAGACAGTTTTTCAAGGAAATGGAAATTGGGACCGCTGTTCCATCAAAAGAGGAGCTGGAACAAGCACCCCATCATTTTATTCAACACAAAAGTATTTTTGAACCTTATTCTGTGGGTGACTTTGAGAAGGAAGCAATTTCCCTGCTCGAGGATTTGTTCCAAAAAAAAGATGTGGTGGTTATGGTCGGCGGTAGCGGACTTTATGTAGACGCTGTCATATCTGGCCTTGATGAATTCCCAGAGGTTGATTCCGAGATACGCTCCAAATTAAACCGACGATTGGAAGATGAAGGCTTACAAAGTCTTCAAAAAGAATTAAAACAAAAAGACCCAGAATATTACAAAAGCGTGGATTTAGAAAACCCACACAGGCTCATAAGGGCGTTGGAGGTATGCCATGCATCGGGCAAACCCTACTCATCGTTCTTGAACCGGCCAAAAGCAGAAAGACCTTTCAAATCATTTTATATTGGACTGGATGCGCCTAGAAAGGTCATTTACGAGCGAATTAACACACGTGTTGACCTCATGATGGAAGCTGGCCTTCTGGAAGAGGCACAAAAACTTTATGGCCACCGAGACCTCAATGCGCTCCAAACAGTTGGTTACAAAGAACTTTTTGAATATATTGAGGGGAATTGCACTTTGGAATTTGCCATTTCGGAAATCAAAAAGAACACAAGACGATTTGCAAAACGGCAACTGACTTGGCTGCGAAAAAATGATGCCATTTTGTGGGTGCCGTACAATGCTGAACCAAAAGAGATGCTGCAAATGGTAACAAACCAACTTAAAACCAACCTTTATGCCTAACGGTAAGACTGTTCTCGTGGTCATGGGAGTCAGTGGTTCCGGTAAATCAAGAATCGGAAAGCTACTATCGGAAAAACTATCCAGACCCTTTTTTGATGGTGATGATTTTCATCCTGAAGCCAATGTAAAAAAAATGAGTTCGGGCCAGCCTTTGAACGATCAAGATCGTAAGGAGTGGCTCATCACCCTAAACAAACTGGCCATTGAACATCGGGAGAATGGAGCCATAATCGCGTGTTCTGCCCTAAAAAAAAATTACAGGAGCCTACTGCGTGCCGGAATGGGCAGCTGCATGGGCTTTGTTTATTTAAAAGGTTCTTTCGAATTGATACAATCGAGGCTTGATAAGAGAAAGGAGCATTTTATGCCCGTACATCTTTTAAAATCGCAGTTCGATACCTTGGAGCCTCCCTCCAAGGCAATCATAGTTTCAATTGAAGAAACTCCCAATAACATTGTTCAAGAGATTATTAAGCAACTATAGAGGGCGGGCAAAATATGATATAAAAAAAGCCACCAAAAAGGTGGCTTTTCTTTTTATAACAAAATTATTATTGCTCATTCTCTGCCTTCACTACCAATCGGAATCCTTCTCCGTGGATGTTAAGGATTTCGACCAAATCGTCTTTTTTAAGATATTTTCTCAATTTGGCAATGTACACGTCCATACTTCGGGAAGTAAAATAGTTATCGTCCCTCCAGATTTTGGTCAATGCTAGTTCCCTTGGCATCAAATCGTTCTCGTGCAAGGCCAACAATCTAAGCAACTCATTCTCTTTGGGGGATAGTTTAATGGGCTCTTCTTCTTTGTATTTCAAGAAACGTAGTTTTGAATTTAAATGGAAGTTTCCTATTTCAAATTCAAATTGTTTGCTGTCCGCCAATGAGCCTGATGCTTTTCTTTGAAGGATTGCTTTTAGTTTCATCAAAAGCACTTCGGAATCAAAAGGTTTGTTCAAATAATCATCTGCACCGGCCTTATATCCTTTGAGCACATCTTCTTTCATTGTTTTGGCGGTCAGAAAGATGATAGGAACGTTCTCATTCTTTTCACGGATTTCCTTTGCCAAGGTAAACCCATCCTTGTAAGGCATCATAACATCCAAAATACAGACATCATAATTGTCCTTTTTGAACTTCTCGAAACCTTCCATTCCATTTTTGGCCAGAACCACATCAAAATCGTTCATGGTCAGATAATCTTTCAGGACTATACCAAAATTTGGGTCGTCCTCCACCAATAGTATCTTCTTTTTCTCTGTTTCCATAGTTTGCTTTAAATTAAAGGTAGTTTTATGAAGAAAGTACTTCCTTTTCCTTTTTCACTTTCTGCATATACTTCGCCTTGATGATCATCAATAATGCGTTTTACGTAGGCCAAACCTAAACCATGACCCTTAACGTTATGTATGTCGCCGGTATGTTCCCGGTAAAATTTTTCGAATACTTTTTTCAGGACGGCTTTGCTCATGCCTGCACCTTGGTCCTGTATTTTTATTATGATGCTGTTTTTCGCCACTTCGGTGAAAACATCAATTTTAGGGGTCTCCGGGGAATATTTCACGGCGTTGTCCAAAATGTTGACCACAACATTGGTCATGTGCATCTCGTTGGCCAACACCTCTGACCGTTCAGCATCCAAATGGGCATTTACATAGCCTCCCCTATCTTGTACGATCAGTTCTATATGAGTGATCGCATCTATGATAAGGTCATGCATATTTACCCTGTCCTTACTGATATCCAATTGATTCTTCTCTAGCTTGGATATCCTCAAAACGTTTTCCACTTGGGCGTGCATACGTTTATTTTCATCACGAATCATGCCCAAATAGCGCAGCACCTTTTCTTTATCGTCAAACGATTTTGGATTTCGAATGGCCTCTACCGCCAAGTTAATGGTCGCAATCGGTGTTTTGAACTCGTGCGTCATATTGTTGATGAAATCCGATTTGATCTCAGAAATACGTTTTTGTTTGATCAACTGATAAATGGCGCTGGAATATGTCAGCATGATGACCAAAGTAAATACCAACGAAAGCAATGCCATTCCCATCACAGAGCTGAAAATGTACCGTTTCATGCTGGGGAATGTAAGCAACAATGAAAAGTTGGATGAACCTTCACTGTCCTTGAATATGGGTGCCTTATAGATTTTGGAGCCAGAAAACTTAAATTTTCTAGATCTTACCTTGGTAGGATATCCTTGACTGTACACCCCGTACTCGTATTCAATATCTATGTTCCGATTATTGAGCTCTTGGCTTAGGAGCAGTTCCAACTCTTGCTTGGTCACCCTTTTATGAATGGGCCTTGTTTTGGCAGCTTCCATAAAAACGTCCTCCCAAGCAGCTTTGTCAATACTGCTCAACCCACCAATTTTTTCAGCTCTTTGTATGGGCGTAAGACTGTAGCTCTTTCCATCCAGACCATACTCTTCCTTGAAAACGGCTTTGGTGCGCTTACTTGTAAAATTTTTAATAGTGGTAGTATCCTCACCACCAGTATTGATATCAAAGAACGCCGAGGTTATATTATAATCTTCTTCCAGAATTCCATGGGAATAAAAAAGAATCTCATCAGAATTCAAATCACGGTCCACGAACAAAAAATTCTTGTATTGGGTGCTTTTAGGTTCGCCTATACTATCCGCCAGAGAAGCCAAACGATCGGAATATTCCTTCATCTCACGCTTCTCCACCCTGTTCGCCACTTTGTCCAATATGTCCGTGACTGTCCTCGAGAATTGTTCTTCCTTATCGTTTATGGACGTTCTAATCCAATAAACCTGCACAAAAATTATCCCTAAAAGGGATAAGCTCATAAGAACAACCAGAAGAACGAATAGCTTCTTGTTCATTGGTGTAAAATTAAAAATTTAACATTTAGTAATTTGAGCGTTTAACCAAAACTTAACATAAATGTTAAAATTTAGATGACATCGCTAATAGTTTGAGGTGTAGTTCTTTAACCTTTTTTTTGGTTTTGTCCAAATCTAGGTTTTTGATGGAATAATCTGCTAAATCCAACTTTTCTCCATCCTCCAGTTGGTTTTTCATGCGGTCGACAACGGCGTGCCTTTCAACGCCATCCCTGTCCATGACCCTTTGTATGCGTGTTTTGGTGGGTGCTGTTACTAAAATAGTACAATCATATGTATTCTGGGCATTGTTTTCAAAAATCAATGCCGTTTCTTGGATTACATAAGGCGAATCCTGATGCGCCGCCCAATCCAAGAAGTGTTCCCGGACCGCTGGATGCACTATGGCATTGAGTTTTTCAAGTAAAGGTGGGTTATTGAAAACCTTTTCTGCAATATAGGACCTGTTCAAAACATCTTTGGTATAGGCCTCCGTCCCAAGCAATTCGATTATGGCCGATTTTACCTCTTTGGAGGATGACATCAGTTTTTTTGCTTCGAAATCGGAATTGTACACTGGAACACCAAGCTCTGAAAACATGGAGGCCACCGTGCTTTTTCCACTGCCAATACCCCCTGTAAGACCTACTATCATCATTGCTGTTCCAAAACAAAATTAACCGTATTCTCCTCCAGTTTTACATCATATACCTTTTGCGGTCTCTCCCTGACCTCCAAAAACAAAGAGCTGCTTTCCGAGCCATCCAATTGACCATAATCCGCAACTACCTCAAAATCGGAAACGGATATTTCCTTCAAACGTTCTATCGTGGCCTTGCAAAATATGGTCACTGAATTGGGAAAGGTTCTAATCTGGTAACCTTCGGGCACATTGAGCACTTGTATCGGCACCTCGAATACCTTTTCGGAAAATTTGGAAACTTTACCAAAAACGGTGGCCTTTCCCACTGAAAAAATGGTATTGTCCAATCCTTTTGGAAAAACCAAAGAGACCTCATTGGAAAAATCACTGTTGATGTTCGACAACTGTATCCGAGAAGTTTTTATTACCGTTATGGTATCAATTTCTGCCTTGGGGCCTTTAACCTGAATGGAATCAGGCGAGACCTGGACTTTTCCGTCCAAAATATAATTTTGCTCAAGTTTTAGGTCCAAATTGGGACGGACGGGTATTTTTTTTGAGTCGACTTGATACAGGTCTACCTTCAACAAAGGTCTGTCCAAATCCAAAAGTGAAATATTCTGGGATAGTTGCTGGTCCATCTGTCTTTTTAGCACGTCATCGCTCATCACATATCCGCCATTACGATATTCCGCCTGGGAAACATCAATATCGACGCGATGCTTAAAGATTTTATAATATAAAAACTGAAAGCCACTGGTCCTTAATTTGACCTCGATAAGCTCATCCGAATTTTTTCCCAACAATAACGAATCCGGCAGGTTACGATAATTAAGGGTGAAATATGCCCTGGACTCGTAGGTTTCGGAAAGATTACTGATGAACCATGCCAGAAAAGAGCATAGCAAAAAGAGTAAAAATATTTTTACTTTCTTCTTGTTGAGCCCTATCAATATCTTTTTGAACACGCGCTATTTTTTCTTGAAAAATAATTTTGGAAAAAGTTTCTCTGGTTCTTCCTTACTAAAGTTAAGCAACATTGTGGACTTGAAAAAACCAATTCCATATCCCGTAAACTGTGTCAAAGCGGCATAGATCGATAAAATAGCGACCTTGAGGTTTTTATTCTTGATCAATGCATCCAAAAACAGAATGGAAAAGTAAAACACATAGAGCATCAACGGGAGCCAAAGCCCCACCACGGCCAGAACAAGCGCTGCACAAAGTCCCAACATGAACAACGTTGGGAACCAATAGGTAGGTTTTGCCGTTCCAGGATGCCATTTGTTCAAAATTGGGCGTACCATGCCAAATTTATTCACCTGTATGTAGAACTTTTGCCAATCTATCCTTCTTTTATGGTAAACAAAAGCCTTTGGAAACAATCTGGTATCGAATCCGGCCTTCCAGATTCTAAAGGTAAGGTCCGGGTCCTCTCCGGGGTGGATTCTTCCAAACCCGCCAGCTCTCTCGAATGCCTCTCTGGAAATACCCATATTAAAACTTCGGGGCTGAAACTTGCCGACCGCCTTTTCTCCTCCACGAATGCCACCAGTGGTCAAAAACGAGGTCATCACATAATTGATGGCCTTTTGAACCGTGGTAAAGGAAGTGTCCGCAGCATCCGGGCCTCCAAAGCAATGTACAAACTCCTTTTGTAGCTCCTTGTCCACTTCGGAGAGATATTGTGGGGGAAGTATACAGTCGGAGTCCAAAATGATAAAATAATTGCCTTTGGCCTTTTGCATCCCGTAGTTCCTGGAGTCGCCAGGGCCTGAATTTTCTTTATAGAAATAAGAAATCTTGAGGTTTTCCCGAAACTTTTTTACAACCTCCTCGGAGCTTTCAGAAGAACCATCTTCCACAAGGACGACCTCAAAGTTTTGCTGAAAATCCTGTCTTTGTAGACTTTCCAGCAGCTCCCTCACTTCTTCCGGCCTATTATATACCGGAACCACTATGGAGAAAAAAGTATGCATCACAAATAGAAAAGCCACCCCTAAAAAGAGTGGCCTCCCCTATATTTATTTGGTTTTACTCGGAAAATTCATCGATTACTTCTTGGCTAACGCCCGTGTTGGAGAATCCTCCATCATGGAAAAGGTTTTGCATCGTTACTTTTTTCGTTAAATCGGAGAAAAGCGATACGGTATAGTTGGCACAGTCATCTGCAGTAGCATTGCCCAAAGGGGACATTTTTTCCGCATAATTGATAAATCCGTCAAATCCTTTTACTCCTTGCCCCGCAGTTGTTGGTGTCGGTGACTGGGATATGGTATTCACCCTTACTTTGTGTTCTTTTCCAAAGAAATAGCCAAAACTTCGGGCAACGGACTCCAAATAAGCCTTGTTGTCGGCCATATCGTTATAATCGGGAAAGGTTCTTTGGGCTGCCATATAGGTCAGTGCAACAATGCTCCCCCACTCGTTCATGGCCTCCGCCTTATATAGCGATTGCATCACTTTGTGAAAGGAAAGTGCGGAAACATCCCATCCCTTAGCGGTAAAATCATAGTTTTCATCCGTGTACAGTCTTCCTTTTCTAACGTTTACGGACATTCCGATAGAGTGCAGGACAAAGTCCAGTTTTCCACCCAAAATCTCCATGGACTTTTCCACCAAGTTTTTCAGGTCCTCCTCGTTAGTGGCATCTGCTGGAATAATTTCCGAATTGGTTTTCTCTGCCAGTTCCTTTATCTGGCCCATGCGCATGGCAATGGGCGCATTGGTGAGCACAAACTCTCCACCCTCTTCATGAACACGTTCTGCAGTTTTCCAAGCGATGGAATTCGCATCCAAAGCACCAAAAATGATTCCTTTTTTACCTTTTAAAAGATTGTATGCCATAATTTATTGCAATTGTTGATTGTGTGACAAAGATATTTAAACTAATTGAAGTTTGGGAAGCCGCTTCTTGGTTTTATTGCAACAGCTCCTTGGCGTGCGCCAAAGCAGACTCCGACAAAGACTTGCCGCCCAACATTTCGGCCAGCTCCCGAATACGTTCGTCCGTGTTCAATTGTTTGATGTGGGTACTGGTACCTTCCGCACCTTCTTCCTTATACACCTTGAATTGATACCGTCCCTTGGAGGCAACCTGCGGTAAATGGGTGATGCTGAACACTTGCATGTTTCCGCTCATTTGCTGCATTATTTCACCCATTTTATTGGAGATTTCTCCCGATACCCCTGTGTCAATTTCGTCGAACATCATGGTAGGAAGGTTTTCGTATTCCGCCAAAATGGATTTTATGGTGAGCATAATTCGGGAAAGTTCCCCGCCCGATGCCACTTTTTTAAGCTCGCCATAGTTTGACCCCTTGTTTGCCGAAAACAAGAAGGCCAAGTCATCTTTTCCATTGGTTTTGAATGCTTTGGATGGATTTACCTCTATTTTAAAAGTAGCCGAAGGCATCCCCAAAGATGATAGGCTGGACTGAAGCCTTTCGCTCAATTTTGGGATGACGGCCTTTCTTCCATCACTGATTTTTTTGGCCCAAATATCCACCTGTTTGGTAATGGATTCCACTTCTCCCCTTTTCTCCTTGATCTTGGATTCAATATTGGCCACGGCATCCACTTTTTCATTCAATTCCTCACGGATGGCGATCAAATCTTCAACAGAATCGGTATGGTGTTTTTTCTGAAGATCGTACAGTTGCTGCAATCGGCCGTTCACTACTTCCAAACGCTCTGGGTTCGCTTCAACAGTATCCTTTAACTGCTCAAGTTCCGAGGCTATATCATCAGTTTCAATAAGAACGGATTGAATTCTATCGCTCAACGACTTATAATCAGCACCAAAATCAGTCAAGCCGTGGAACGCCCTTTTTAAATCCGTGAGCCTGCCAACTATGCCCAATTGTTCATCGTTCAACAACTGGTGCCCTGCGGACAGCTGTTCTATAATCTGCTCTACATTGCTCAGCTGTTCGTACTCCTCCTCCAGTTCCTCCTGCACGCCTTGCTTGAGCTTTGCATCTTCCAGCTCCTTTAGCAAAAAACTGTTGTAGTCGTGTTCCTTATCGGCATCGGCCTGAAAATCTTCCAACTTTTGAAGCTCTTTGGAGGCCGTCCTCAGCTTTTCAAGCTCCTCTGTATAGCCTAAAAGGTTTTTGGAATTATCGGCCAAGGCATCCAGTACTTTCATCTGAAAATCATTGTCCGTAAGTTGCATGGTCTGGTGCTGGGAGTGCACATCCACCAGTTGGTCGCCCAATGCCCGCATCACATCCAAAGTAACGGGGGAATCGTTTACGAAAGCCCTTGATTTGCCACCTGGCAGTATTTCTCGACGTAGTATGGTGGTCTGTTCGTAATCCAAATCGTTTTCTTCAAAAAATGTCTGGAGCTGGTATTTGGACACATCAAACTCTGCCTCTATCACACATTTTTGTTCCGTGTTCTTCAAAGATGATAGGTCGGCACGTTTTCCCAATACCATGGAAAGACCTCCCAAAAGTATCGACTTTCCAGCGCCGGTTTCTCCTGTGATGGTGGTGAACCCGTCAGAAAAAGACACGCTCACGTCATCGATCAGTGCATAATTTTGAATGGATAGATTTACTAGCAATACTGAAGATTTTACCCGTAAAGATAAACCTCTTTGGAGAACTGCACTAGTAATTTATTTCATTCCAGGTGCTGGAATAAAACGGGGCCACTTTGTTCAAGGTTTCTTTGAGTTTGACAATGTCCACCTTGGGGCCGTCCGAGAAAATATTCTGGATCTCTTCCGATTTGGCATCAAAAAAGGTCTGGATCAAGAAAGCATTGGGCCTACGGCTAATGAGCGTCTCGAACAAACGAAGGCTTCCCGCTATTATTTGTTTACCTGTACTGTTATTGTCCGCCAGTATATCGAGACCTTTTCTATGGTAATTGTACATGGCTATGCGATACTCCCTAAAAGAATTGCTCAATAGGTTGTCCACCAATTCAAAACGGCTTCGGTCTCCGGTTTCCTGACTCCAGCCACCATAACTGGAACTTTGTGCCTGAGTGACGATATTCTGTGCCCTTCGATAAAAATCGTTACCTCCCTCCAAAGAAAAAGTATCGGCATCCAGACCTAAAATAATGTAGGCGTAGTAGGAAATGACCCCGACCAAATTGGAATCAAAATTATTGGGATTGTAGACCAAGGGCTGAAATTCTTGGTACTGAAAATTGAAGGAGTTGTCCTTATAATTGAACACTGGGCTTTCGTAAGAGGTATTATAAACGGGACGTGTAGACTGAATCTGGATATTGGCCTCAAATCGGTCGGATTCATATTGGGTAACCGTAATGAACATACGGGCGTTCACCCGTTCATTTTCCCGATACACCCGGTTCGTCCATTTATTTTTATTGACAAAATCGTTCAAAGAACGCTCTAAGGTCTTGAAAATTTGCTGGTTCGTCTGCCCTACCTGGTCGGAGTTTACCGTGACCACACAGTTGAGTTCCTGTGCCGGAACAGTGAGAACAGTGAACAAAAGAATAATAGCAAAAAGTATGTTACGCATGAATCCTGGAGATGATTTCTTCCCAAATATCCGAAGCCACTTCCGGCTTCGTCTTCAACTCAAACGTTTTAATCTGCGAATTCTTATCTATGAAAGTGATTTTATTGGTGCCTTGACCAAAACCGGCGCCATCATCCTTTAATGAATTGAGGACAATACCGTCCAAGTTCTTTCTTTTGAGCTTGCCCTTGGCATTCTCCAGTTCATTTTGGGTCTCCAAGGCGAAACCGACCAAAAACTGGCCTTTCTTTATTTCCCCTAAAGACATTAAAATATCAGGGGTTCGTTCCAATTCAATGGACAATTCACCGTCCTTTTTCTTGACTTTTTCCGCAGCAATGGTTTTAGGTCGATAATCTGCCACCGCGGCGGCGCAAATCGCAATGTCCATGTTCTGAAAATGCTTATGGCAAGCATCGTACATTTCCTGCGCGGAGGTAACCCGAACCAGTTGGATGGAACTGTGTTCAATGTTTAGGTGTGAAGGTCCTGAAACCAATACCACATTTGCTCCTAGGTCAGCTGCTTTTTTGGCCAGTTCAAACCCCATGGTGCCGGTAGAACGGTTTCCCAAAAAGCGGACCGGGTCAATGGCCTCTTGGGTGGGGCCAGCGGTAATGAGCACTTTTTTTCCGGAAAGCGTAAGTCCTTTTTTTAAATCTTCTTGGATAAATGCCAAAATGTTCTCGGGTTCCGCCATGCGTCCCTCTCCTTGCAATCCACTTGCCAGCTCTCCTGACTCCGCTGGAATCATGGTGTTACCAAAGGACTGGAGTTGGTCCAACGAATTTTTTGTGGAGGGATGTTTGTACATATCCAAATCCATGGCCGGTGCAAAATAAACAGGGCATTTAGCGGACAGGTAGGTGGCCAAAAGTAAATTATCGCAAGTACCATTGGCCATTTTGGACAAGGTGTTGGCCGTTGCCGGAGCAATCAGCATAAGGTCGGCCCAAAGTCCGAGTTCCACGTGATTGTTCCATGAAAGACTTCCATCCTCTTCATTGACGAAATCCATCAAAACTGGATTTTTAGAAAGGGTGGAAAGTGTAAGTGGAGAAACAAAAGAGCCGGCGCTCTGGGTCATAACAACTTTGACCTGGGCGCCAGCTTTAATCAGTAAACGAACAAGAAATGTGGTCTTGTACGCGGCAATTCCCCCGGAAACTCCCAAAAGGATATTTTTACCGCCAAGCATTTCTTAAGCGTCTTTCTCTGTATTCCTGTAGTAGATTTTATCTTCCAACCACTCTTGTACGGCCAATGCGTGTGGTTTTGGCAACTTTTCGTAGAATTTGGAAACCTCGATCTGCTCTTTGTTCTCGAACACTTCTTCCAAGCTATCGCTATAAGTTGCAAATTCTTCAAGCTTTTCCAACAATTCCTTTTTGATTTCAGAATTGATCTGGATAGCTCTTTTTGAAGCTATGGAGATAGCTTCATAAATGTTTCCGGTACTTTGGTCAAACTCGTTTCTGTTAAGAGTTTTTGTGGAAACCGGGGCCTTTGTGTTTTTCAAATCTTGCATGTGCAGTGGCTTAAAAACTTGTTTCTATTTAGATAGGGTCGTATCGGTATATGCGCTAAGTTCATCCTTGATCCTCTCCGAAAGCTTATCGGCTTCCTTTTTGAACTGGGTTTCGGGATAATAACGCATTAACGTATTGTATGCATCAAGAGCTTCTTGCAGTCGCTCCTTCTTTTTGTTCTCTGTACTATTGATTGCCAATTCGGTAGCGGCCTCTATGCGGTAATAAAGTGCTTCCTCGCGGAACACCGATCCTGGATTGTCCGTAATAAAGTTGTCGAACGCGGCTATGGCCGAAATCAATACTGGCAAATTGAACTTGCCCAATTTATTGAACTGCTTGGCTATCTCTATTTCTTTTTTCTCTTTTTTGGTGGTCAGCTCCCTGGCCATGGCATTGGCCTCTTCAAAAAATTCCGATTCGGGGTAGTTATTGATAAAGGTTTGGAGCTTTGCCAACGCCTTGTCCGTTTCGGTCTGGTCCAAAGAGTACCTTGGAGAGAGCATATAATAACTTTTTGCTCCCAAAAAAGTGGCTTCTTGGATTTTATCACTTCGGGGATACGACTTTACAAATCGTTCAAACTGGTATCCTGCCAAATAATAGTCCTCATTTTTGAAATAGCTGTCCGCAAAAAAGAACATTACCCTTTCTCCTTGGGGTTTTCCCACGTATTGGGGCGCAATCTGTTCGTATAACCGAACCGCCTTTTTGTAGTTCCCTTCGTTGTACAGTTTTTCGGCCATTTCATATTTGGCCTTTACATCGGTTTCCTTGAGTACTTTTTGGTACTCGCTACAGGATACGAGAAAAACTGCTGCACAACAAAAAAAGAGTATTGACCTCATTCTCAAAAACATTTTGCAAAATTAGTGATATTGAACGGATTTAAAAAAAGAATTTTACCGCCCAAATTAACGGGTACTTTGCAGAATCCCCAACTATTTGGCCAACATTTAACGAATTTTAAACATGTGCCCTATCCAAGGATTTCAAGGAAATACTGATTTTATCCTTGAGTGATGCAGTGGCCTGTACCAATGGAAGCCTTACCACTGCACGGCAGAGGCCTTTTTCTTCGAAAACACTTTTGATGCCCGCGGGATTCCCTTCCTCAAAAATGAGCGACATTAGAGAGGACAGTTTGTGATGTATCTCGTATGCTTCCTTTGCATTGCTTTCCAATCCCATTTTTATCATTTTGGAAAAAAGTGCGGGAACTCCTTGTCCAAGTACCGAGATTACACCTGCCCCACCGGCCAAAACTGTTGGCAGTGCGGTGGCATCGTCCCCGGAAATCACCAAAAAATCCTTGGGTTTGTTCTTTATGATCTTTTCAATCTGAACCAAATCCCCGCAAGCTTCTTTGATGGCTATAATTTTTGGAAAATCGTAGGCCAACCGCAAGGTGGTTTCGGGCAACATGTTGCTTCCGGTACGGGACGGTACATTGTACAGTACTATAGGTACGGGTGAAGCTTCGGCTAGGGCCTTAAAATGCTGGTATATTCCCTCTTGAGTGGGTTTACTGTAATACGGCGACACGGAAAGTATGGCATCAAAATCGGACAGGTCCAGTGATCTTAGCTCTTCCACCAACTCCATGGTGTTGTTGCCACCAACACCCAGTACCAACGGGAGTCTCCCTGCATTGGTACGTACCACGACATCCACGACCAGCTGCTTTTCGGTTTTGGAAAGTGTGGCGGTTTCTGCAGTGGTTCCCAGCGCCACCAAATAATCCACCCCACCTTGGATATTGAATTCGACGATCTGTTCCAACGCATCCACATCTACCGATAAATCTTTTCTGAAAGGAGTCACCAAGGCCACTCCCGTTCCCATCAACTGTTCCATTTTTGTTTAAATTTCGTTCAAGACCTTCAAATATTTTTTCAGTTCACTCTTAAAGAGTTTAAAATCCTTTAAGGGTGTGTTCAAGATCAAATCATTCACCTTTTCGTCCTGCGGAGCCAAACCTACCTTTAGTCGTGCCTGGGTTTTAACGGACAATAGCTTCATTAATAAATTGTCCTCCTCGTAGTAGCTGATCAACATATCGTACTCCCTTCCCAAAAATTCCAGCACGTAGCCATTTTCAATATGTCCTTTCCAACCAAGATCTTTGTCCGAGAACATCTGGATGGCATACGGCGAATTTTTGTCATATTCCCGTTTGTACCCGATGATCTTGATGGCGTTCGGCCGCAAGGAAAATTCCTCGATCAATTCATAAAAGGCATCCGCTTTCGGAAAGTTGTCCACATCCACTATGCAGCCAACGCTGGTAACCCCTTTTTCCCTTGCCACCGCATGGGAAGGCTTTTCCATTTCCTCCTTTAAATATCTAAGCCCGGATTTAACCTTAAATTTGTCTTGGAATCCTTTCAAAAACATATTTTTGTTGATTTTTACAAAGGTAAATATTCTACCAAGACGACTTAACAAAGATACGCCTGTGAATAATTTAAATTTCAAACAATTTGTTGTATTTACAACTTTTTGTTTTTTGATTTCTTGCAAGACCGATACTGGAAAACTCACCGAAATCCAAGGCAAACAAATCCCGATCGATTCCACCGTGTCACCCAACGATTCCATTGCCAGTTTTGTGGCCCCTTATAAAATGAGAATCAACGAGGTATTGGACAGCACCCTCACCTACGCGCCAAAACCCCTTTTACTGGACGATGGCGACCGAAACACCTCTATGGGCAACCTTATGGCGGATATTGTTTTAGATGAAACTGCCCCGATATTTAAATCAAGGACCGGAAACGAGCTGGATTTTGTGGTGCTCAATTATGGCGGGGTCCGTTCCGTAATCTCGCAAGGAAAGGTAAGTGCACGCAATGCTTACGAGGTTATGCCTTTTGAAAATTATATCGAAGTGGTGGAGCTCAGCGGTTCCGCGACCCGAAAATTATTGGATTTTTTGGCCAAGGCCAGCCGTTCCCATCCTGTAGCGGGCATTCAGATAGTAACGGACAGAAATGGTTCCCTGGAATCCGTGAACATACAGGGGGAGCCTTTTGATGAAACTAGAAATTATTTTGTGGCCACATCCGATTATTTGGTAAACGGAGGCCCAAGCGTAGGCTTTTTTGATGAGATCATATCGACCACCGATACCGATTACCTGTTACGAAATGCCATCATAGATCATTTTAAGAAAGTGGATACCTTAAAGGCCACCGTGGATGATCGTTTTATACAATTGGATTAGATGAAGAGAAGAGATTTTATTATCAACACCAGTGCAGCCTCCACCCTTATCGGACTTGGGGGACTCAGTATGGCCTCATGCTCCAATTTGGGCAAAAAGCAGATTACGATTTTGCACACCAACGATGTGCACAGCCATATTGATACCTTTCCCACATCGCACTCCAAATACCCGAACCTGGGAGGTATTGCCAGGCGGGCCACCTTGGTGGAGCAGATCAGGAACGAAAACCCGAACACTTTGCTTTTTGACGCCGGCGATATTTTTCAGGGTACCCCTTATTTCAACTTTTATGGCGGTGAACTGGAGTTTAAACTGATGAGCAAGCTCAACTATGATGCCTCCACCATCGGAAATCACGATTTTGACAACGGTATCGATGGTCTATTGGCCCAAATGCCACATGCCACTTTTGAAATGATCAGCGCCAACTACGATTTTACCAATACCGTGATGAACGGTTACGTAAAGCCTTATAAAATCTACAATGTTGACGGGGTGAAAATCGGAGTCTATGGACTGGGCATTGAACTGGACGGACTTGTGACCAAAAAACTGTACAAGGAAACGCGATACCTGAACCCCTATGAGATTGCACTGGACATGGAAAGAAAACTCAAGGAGGACGAACAATGTAATCTGATCGTTTGCCTATCTCACTTGGGCTACGATTACAATAATCCCGACAGACCTTGCGACACCCGATTGGCGCAACAAACGTTCCATACCGATTTGATCATTGGTGGGCACACGCATACTTTTTTGGATAAGCCCGATGTTCGTACCAACCAAAATGGCAACTCTGTTTTAGTAAATCAAGTGGGGTGCTACGGGATCAATCTAGGTAGAATAGACTTCTATTTTGATACCGATAAAAAGGCATCGGCTAACGGTGTGAGCATTACGGTTTAGTTGATTTAGTGATTATTTGGTTATTGGTTATTGGTTATTGGTTATTGGTTATTGGTTATTGGTTAATGGTTAAAAGATAAAACGTTCTCGACCTGACAATTGGTAATTGTTTATTGTTGACTGCCCACTGCTTACTGACTCCCGACTCCCGACTCCCGACTCCCGACTCCCGACTCCTAAAAAACAAAAAACCGGAAAAGCACTTGGCCCTCCCGGTCTGTTTGTTTATGTATTATGAAATATTGGTTTTTCCTATGCTATCATCAAGGGCATTCGTTGGCATAGTTAACATCACCGAAAAAACCCCAACCATTCTGATTCAATACCGTAACAGCGGCAAAAACATCCGGACCACATATTAATAGATTATCGAGCCCAAGTGTTATATTGTCCGGACCATTATTTGCATCCACGTAGTTGCTCCAACCAATCAAAGTAGCATTTAGGTTTTCTTTGGACATGCCACTGTCATCAAACATAAAGGACATGTCCTCAACATTACCAATATTCCAACCGCCCAAGTCTTGATCAAAAGAGCTTGCACTAAAAAACATACCGCTCATACTCATTACATTTGAGGTGTTCCATTCACTGATATTCCCATTAAAAGAAGTAGCGTCTGAAAACATATCTTTCATACTCGTAACACCAGACGTGTTCCACCCACTAATGTCTCCATTAAAGGATGTGGCACCCTCAAACATACTTCTCATAGTGGCAACATTCGAGACATCCCAGCTACTAATATTTCCATTAAAAGAAGTGGCCCCATAAAACATATATCCCATGTTTGATAGATTTGTTAGGTCAGGCACATCTGTAGCGTTATATTGCATCTCCTCACATTGATAAAAAGCGTTATAAAAAGTCTTCCATTGAATGTTCCCCCATTGTTCCAAACTCATTAGTTTATCCCCGTCGCTAGAGTTAAACATTTGTATTGATGGAAAATCTCCCTGAATGGCGACAGTATAAACTCCTGGCATGCTGTATACATGTGTAGGATTTCCATCAGCTTCCGTAAGTTCTTCCAACGTGCCATCTCCCCAATCTATAGTGTAATTCATATTATAGAATACGTCTACACCAATTGTAATCTCTTCCCCATTAGCTTCGGTTTTCCATGTGGTCACAAAGGAAGCTGGGTCTTCGGCCATGCTCTCAACTACGTTTTCCACGGTTATGGTAATGGTAGCTTCTACCGTTTCCTCTCCATCGGTTACGCTTACGGTAATGCTGTGCGAGGTCGCGGTTTCGTAATCCAGGGATTTGCCTTCGGCAAGAGTCAAAATACCGATTTCAGAGAGCATAAACAGGTCGTTGTCGTTCTCTTTTAGTTCAAAGGTAAGGGTATCATCGTCCGCATCGGTGGCCATTACTTGTCCAATTTCATCAGTATCGGCGATGTCCTCCTTCGGCGTAAACTCTTGGTCTGCCATTTCGGGGGCCTCGTTGGTCGGGGTCACCTCTTCGGAAGTTACTTTTATGGTAATGGTAGCGCTTGCCGTGTCCTCGCCATCGTCCACCTTCACCGTAATGGCGTGCTGTTCCTTGGTGGCTGCATCCAATGTTTTACCGCTTGCCAAGCTCAGGTCGCCCGTTGCGGTGATTTCGAACAGGGCATCGGAGTTCGTGGCAATGGAAAAAGTAAGGGTATCGTCTTCATCTGCGTCGGTAGCGGTTACTGTACCGATCACCTCAGTATCGGTAATGGTCTCCGCCACGGTAAAGGTCTTTGCGGCTATTACCGGAACGCTGTTTTCGTCCACCGAAGGGGTCGGACCATCGTCCTTACCGCAGGACCAAATCAGTGCAATCGTAAAAAAGAATAAAAGTGCGTGTTTTAATTTCATCGCAATATAATTTTTATGTTAATCGCGACAATTTCGGGGGTTTTGTTATGGGTTTTGGGAACTAATTGACCTATGCTCTATTTGGATTGATGGATGATGGGTTTGGGTTGATGGAGGGATTGGGGAAAGGGGAAAAGGTTATGGGTTAAAGGTTATGGAAAAAATTGGTTGGATTATTGGATTGCCAGATAATTGGATTTGTCATTCTGAACGGAGTGAAGAATCTCTGGTCTTGAACTTCAACTTTATTAACTACTTACTGACTCCTAACTCCTAAAAAACAAAAAACCGGAAAAGCACTTGGCCCTCCCGGTTCTTCTAAAAACAACTCAAATTGCAATGAAAAAATTCTTTATGGACATGGTGTATCGGATATCGTCCATTTTTTGGTGTTTATTAAATAATCGCGCGCAGTGACCGATTCTGGATTTGCACAATCTATCTGCAAGGCATCCGCCCCTAAAATTAGATCGGTAGGAATTTTATCCTGTTTTGCCCAAAGCTGCAAGGTCCCTCCATAGGTAGATGGCTGCATACCGCTGTTGCTCAACATATTTTCCATGTTGGAAATGTTGGAAATGTCCCAGTTGCCGATATTGGCATCAAAAGCACTGGCACCTTCGAACATGCTGGACAAATCGGTCACTTGGGTAAGGTCGGGAACATCCACAGCCCTGTATTCCATGTTGTAGCATTCCAAAAATGCTTCGGACAGATTTTGCCATTTTATCCGTCCCCATTGGTCCAAACTCATCAAGCGGTCGGTGTTTCCAAAGTAAAACGCAGGAAACTCGCCTTGTACCGCCACCTTGTACGTGCCGGGAACTTCGTAAGTATGTTCTATAAAATCCTCTTTGGGGAGTATGCTTTCCATGCTGCCATCTCCCCAATCTATCCTAAAATCATAGGAATAATCACTATTGTACAAACCTATGATTATGTTTTCCATTTCAGATTCCGTCCGCCAAGTCAGCACAAAGGAACCGCTATCTTCTGCCATGCTTTCCGCCACATCGACCACTTTTATCAACACATGCCCTTCATCGACCAAAACCCCATCATCCACGGAAATAATAAGCCGATGCTCCTTTTGGGTTTCATAATCCAACTTTTTTCCATTGATCAAGGATAATCCACCCTTTGCATCCACCTCAAAAAGACCGCTATCGTCCTGCTTGATACTGTAGGTAAATTGATTGCCTTCGGTGGCAAGAGGCCCAATACTGCCAATTATGGCATCATCAGCAATATTTTCCGGGGCAACGAACGTGTAATTCCGAACCTGTTGGACCCTTTTTTCCGGGACCGCAGGTGTTTCACTTCTGCCATAGAAAAAATATAGGGCGATAGCAACGAGTACCCCCAATAGAATGCTCAGCGTTGATTTCATGCTTTAGTATTTGATGCAATTTCCAACGTTTAAAAACATTCTATGGCACCTGTTTCACCAATACCATTTTTGAATTGATGAATGGGGGCTATCATTTGACGAAGCTCCAAATGAGGATAGGCAGCATCACGAAAAATACCTCCAACCATAAATTTTGAAAAATAAAGGCAAAAAGAAATCATATGCCCATAAATCCTTGCCATTCAGTAAAAAAACGCATCAAATTTCTTTTTTATTTGTTAAAGTTTTAACATCTTTATAGAGTAACACAAACCTCAACATATGAAAGAAAAGACTTTTACCCTACACCCCAAAACCCTACCTTTTTTCTTGATCTTTTGTTTTATGTTTTGCTCGGCCCTGGGCAGTGCCCAGACCAGTGCAAAGGTTCCCGGCCCCATTAGTCAGTTGACCTTGGACAGTAACGGGAAAATAGCCTGTGAAATCCATGCCCAGGACGCGGCCACCATGGAACACTACACGCTCGGGACCTCAAAGGCCGGGCTTACGTCCAATGGGGTTCAAAAAACCTCGTTGAAATCAAAGAAGTCCCCAACGGGCGCGCAAATTTTTGTGGACTATTATAATTTTGATCCCAATTTTCCTTTTGAGGATTTCGTGGAGGCGGCAACAGCCTTTCAGGCCGCAGTGGACGCTTGGGCCAGTTCTTTGTCCTCGGATGTCCCCATATATGTGGCGGCGGCCTTCCAACCTTTAGGTTCCGGTGTTTTGGGATCTGCAGGCACCACTTATATTTATGCGAACAACCCTGGCTTGGAGCGCGATACTTGGTATGGGAATGCCCTGGCCGACAAATTGAGCGGCGAAGACCTTACCCCTGGAGAGTATGACATCGTTGCACGTTTTAGCACTGTTTTCCCAAATTGGTACTATGGTACGGATGGAAACACGCCCGGTGGAATGTACGATTTTAAATCCGTGGTGCTGCACGAGCTCGGGCACGGACTGGGCTTTTTTGGTTCTCTTTTTGTTGACAACAATACTGGGATTGCCGATTACGGCTTTGGAATTGCCACGCCCGATTTTTATCCGTCCATTTATGATAGATTGGCAAATTCCCCAGACGGAAAATCCATTCTAAAGGAGAACAAATATGGAAATTACACAACAGACCTTGGTGATCTGCTTTTATCCGGACCGTTGACCGCCAAGGGACCTAATATAAAAGGAGCAACGCAAGGAAAGGGCGCCCAGGTTTTCACCGTTTTGGACTCCAATGTCTTTGGTGATATCCCAGGGCTAACGGACATCTGGTTGCCGGGCTCCAGCTATTCCCATTTAGATTTCCTTACATATGCAGGAGGCCCCGATGGGCTAATGGTCCCATTTTTGTCCACAGGAGTGTCATTTGACGGGCCGGGTTCACTCGTGCTCGCTATTTTTGATGACCTAGGCTGGAACGGAAAAGTAACCAGTGAAGTTATGGAAGAGAACGGCAATAATGGCAATGGCGCAAACAACGGTGATGTGGTTGCAGATAATGTGATAAGTCTGTACCCCAATCCATTTGTGAGCAGCATCAATGTTTCATTGACTTCGGGGGCCATTAAGAAGGCCGAATTGACCGACACCTCCGGTTTTACCTACAAGGTGCCCAAAAGCAGGATCAATGGACAGGAACAAGCGGTCTTGGACCTATCCGGCGTTAACGGAAATTCCGGTCTCTATTTTCTTAAATTGACCTATGACGACAACTCAAGTCAAATAGTAAAACTATATAAAATGTAATCTTTTGATTCCAATGAAAAAATGCCGGAGACTTTCCGGCATTTTTTTTGGCCGAACTTTTGGCTATGTGTTGATTCGATAGTTTTAGGGTTGGATGGTTGTCACCCTGAAGCGGTCCCTGAGCGCCCTCCTGCGGCAGGCAGGGAGTCGAAGGGCGATTCAGATTCTAAGGTGTATAGGTGTATAGGTAATGGGCAAAGCGTTCTCGACTACGCTCGAACTGACAAATAGCATCTGTTCATTGTTCACTGTAAACTGTAAACTGCCCACTGACT
>NZ_JAUZVX010000001.1:783424-1145671 GCF_033441595.1 Flagellimonas crocea
CCTGACTCCTGACTCCTGACTCCTGACTCCTGACTCCTGACTCCTGACTCCTGACTCCTGACTCCTGACTCCTGACTCCTGACTTCTAAAAAAACAAAAAAACCGGAAAAGCACTTGGCCCTCCCGGTCTGTTTTATACTTATTACATATTCTTAATTACAAAAAACAGAAGCACTATATGTAATGGTCCAATTATTTGGTTCGTTTACAAGTGTATTATAGGCGGGAAGACCGTCTACACAAATATTAACTCCTGCTGCACCTAAAGCTGCATTGGGTTGTACCTCTTGGGCGGCCCATCCGATTAAGGTATTGGAAAAGTTCTGTGCGGACATTCCGCTATCGTCCAGCATAAAATTCATGTTTTCCACACTACTAATATCCCAACCGCCCAAGTTTTGGTCATATGAAGTGGCATTAGTGAACATGGCTTCCATATTCGTAACATTGGAAGTATCCCAACCACTAAGATTTCCATCAAAAGAGCTTGCATCGAAGAACATAAACGACATATCGGTAACATTGACGGTGTCCCAACCGCTTATATCTCCATTAAAGGAAGTGGCACCATAAAACATACTATACATATCGGTAACATTTGAAGTGTCCCAATCACTTATGTCCCCATCAAATGATTCTGCACCCATGAACATATATGACATATTGGTCACACTAGAGGTATCCCAACCGCTTATATCTCCATTAAAGGAAGTGGCACTACGGAACATATACGACATATCGGTTACATTGGAAGTATCCCAACCGCTTATATCTCCAGTAAAGGAAGTGGCACCACGGAACATGAATGACATATCTGTAACATTGGATAAATCAGGAGTATCTGTCGCATTATAGACCATATTGGAACAACCAGCGAAAGCATGTTTAAATGATTGCCATTTTATTGCTCCCCATTTTTCTATACTCATCATTTTTTTAGGTGTTTTGCCATACAGATTGGAGTTAAAAAAGGTCATTGTGGGAAAACTACCTTCAATCGCCACGGTATATGTACCTGCTGTCTCATAGATATGTTCAAATCCATGTACTCCCGAATCAATTACATCCTCAACTGTACCGTCGCCCCAATCAATGGTGAAATCATAATCAAAATTAGAATCCACTCCTATTTTTATGGACTCACCATCAACTTCAGTTTTCCAAGTGGTCACAAAGGAGGCTGGGTCCTCGGCCATGCTCTCAATAACGTTTTCCACGGTAATGGTAATGGTGGCGTCTACAGTTTCCTCGCCATCGGTTACGCTTACGGTAATGCTATGCGAGGTCGCGGTCTCGTAGTCCAACATTTTGCCCTCTGCCAAGGTGAGTACACCGCTTTCAGAAACGGCGAACAGGTCGTTGTCGTTCTCTTTCATTGTAAACGTCAAAGCATCGCCGTCCGCATCGGTGGCCACCACTTGGCCAATTTCGTTGGCCTCGGTAATGTCCTCGGCTGCCATGAACTCTTGGTCGGCCATTTCGGGGGCTTCGTTGGTCGGGGTCACCACTTCGGAAGTCACTTTTATGGTGATGGTGGCACTTGCCGTGTCCTCGCCATCGTCCACCTTAACGGTAATGGCGTGCTGCTCCTTGGTGGCCGCATCAAGCGTTTTGCCGCTTGCCAGGCTCAGGTCGCCCGCTGCGGTGATCTCGAACAGGGCATCGGAGTTCGTTGCAATGGAGAAGGTCAGTGCGTCATCATCGGCATCTGTTGCCGTTACCTTGCCGATAACCTCGGTATCGGAAATGGTCTCCGCCACGGTAAAGGTCTTAGCGGTTATTACGGGCACACTGTTCTCGTCCTCGGAAGGGGTTGGGGGGGTTGGACTATCGTCCTTTCCGCAGGACCAGAGCATGGCCACAACAACTACTGAAAAAAGTATCTTTTTCATAATTTATGTTTTTTATAGATTAAATATTCCGGCAAATTCAGGACTTATCGGGAGGTTTTTGGCCACCAATTGACCAATGCCCTGTTTGGATTGATGGGTGATGGGTTTGGGTTGATGAAAATTACGGGTGAAGGGTTGAAAGGTGAAAGGTGATTGGATTGTTCGATTGATGGCCACTGTTAATTGTTGATTGTCAACTGCATACTGCCCACTGATTGTTGACCACCGTTAATTGCCCATTGTTCATTGTAAACTGCCTACTGACCTCCAAAAACAAAAAACCGGAAAAGCACTTGGCCTCTCCGGTGATACAATATCATTTTATGGGCAAGGCGTATCTGTTATGATCCAAGACTCCGTGTTGATCAAGTAGTCCCTTGCGGTGATCATTGCAGCAAAATCGCAATCCACCTGTAAACCAAGAGCCCCTAGTGTTATATTGGATGGTACGTTCCCATCCTGAGCCCAGAATTGGAGTGTAAGGCCATAAGAAGTTGGAGTCATTCCCGAGTTATCCAACATGCCTTGCATATTCGTTACATTCGAAATATCCCAATTGCCAATGTTGCGGTTAAAAGAGGTGGCCCCATTGAACATATTGGCCATCGATTCTACATTACCTGTATCCCAATCAGCAATGTTACCGTTAAAAGATTCCGCATCGCGAAACATTCCGATCATGAAGGTTACATTTCCAGTCTCCCACGCCACAATATTTCTATTGAAGTCGGTGGCATTTTCAAACATCGTCGTCATAACGTCCACATTGGCCGTGTTCCAATTGTCAATATTTCCATTAAAAGCGGTTGCTCCCCTGAACATATTTGCCATATTGACCACATTTGAGGTGACCCAATCATCAAGATCTTTGTTGAATAGAATTGCTCCATCGAACATATATTGCATTTGCGTTACATTCGAGGTGTTCCAATCGCCAATATCGCCATTAAATGAAGTTGCATTTCTGAATGCATGTGACATATTGGTAACGCTCGATGTATCCCAATCATTTAAATCGGCCGTAAAAGAGACCGCATCCATAAACATTCCCTCCAAGCTCGTTACCTCAGAAAGTTTTGGGGAGTCAGAAGCTTGGTAAAACATATTTGTACAATCGGCAAATGCAAAAGAAAAGTCCTTCCAATTGATATTCCCCCATTGTTCAATGCTCATCAATTTGTCTGCCGTGGAGCTATTGATCATTTGAATGGCCGGAAAACCTCCTTCTATGGCCACAGTATATTCACCAGCAACCTCGTAGGTATGCTCAAAGGTCTCGGGATTCATTTGTATAACATCCTCCACAGTTCCATCTCCCCAATCCACGGTAAAATCGTAATCGTAATTACTATTGGCGCCGATCACTATTTTTTCTCCATCGCTCTGTGTTTGCCATTTGGTTACAAAAGATGCAGGATCATCGGCCAAGCCCTCTATAACGTTCAAGACCAAAATTTTTACTGCCACCTCTATAGTTTCCGTCCCGTCCGTAACACTTACGATAATATTATGCTCAGTAGCCGTTTCATAATCAAGGTTCTTACCTGTTGACAGGGTAAGTTCCCCACTGCTGCTTATTTCAAATAATCCGGAGTCATTGGTATGGATTGTAAATACAAGGTCCTCAAAATCGGTGTCCACATCAGCAATCTCAAAGTTATGGATCAATTCATCGTCGGAAATATCCTCACTTACCTCGAAAACATAATATTCGTTGGAAAAGTGGGGCGTACAATCGCAAATGGTTATCTGGGCAGAATCCGCCCTTTCCCCATCCGTAACCGCTACGGTAATACTACGCAACGGCGTGTCCGCCAAATCGAGGGTTTTACCTGCTTTGACTCCCAATAATCCGGTCGCGGCCTCAATCTCGAACATATCATCACTATTGGTGGTGATGCTAAATGTTAGTTTGGTCCCAATGTTCGAATCATAAGCTTTCACGATGCCCACCGCTTGGTCTTCCGTTACAACCTTCTCCTGTAAATTAAAGGTCTGATCGTATATAACCGGGGGTTGGTTCCCAAACGAGCTCGGTCCATCGTCCCTGCTGCAGGACCAAAATAGGGCCACTGCCATTATCCCTAAAAGAAGTTTCTTAATTCCCATAATCAAGATGTTTTTATTTATAAATACAAGCAAGTTTCGGGAGAACTCATCGATTTTCTAATGCTTGATTGACCTATGGGAGCTTTGGATTGACGGTTGATGGGTTTGAGTTGATGGGGGATTGGGGGGAAAGGTTATGGGTTAAAGGTTATGGGAAACGAATGGTTGGATTGTTCTCACCCTGAAGCGGTCCCTGAGCGCCCGCCTGCGGCAGGCAGGTAGTCAAAGGGACAAGAATGGTTGGATTATTGGTTTTGGTTAATTGTAAATTGATCAAAGGTTGGCCCCTACCAATACTTTCAGTTCCTCTTCCAAGCTATACTCTGGAAAAGGCTTGCCCGCTCTGCCGTACCAATATTTCGCATTCCACTTATCCCCTTCTTTGCGGTGCAGATAAGCATGTATCCAACTGCCCATTGAAGAGCTTATTTCCTGCGCAATGTCATGGGAGGATTCCCAATCGCCCTTTGCATCGAACCAAAGGGATTTTAAAGGCTCTGACCAATCGGATGGAGGTGCGTATTGGTCTAAAGTAGCTTCAAATTCTTCGTACGTTTTTGGTATCATGATTCCAACTTTTCCAAAAATTCCTGTTCTGATATGATGGGTACTCCCAAACCTTCCGCCTTGGTACGTTTACTTGGGCCCATATTGTCGCCTGCCACCAAGAAGCTGGTTTTTGATGAAATGGAGGAAGACACTTTACCTCCGTTATCTTCAATCAATTTCTTTAGGTCGTTACGGCTGATGGTCTCGAACACACCCGAAATCACAAACGTATTTCCTTTCAAAAGTTCCGTTTGATTTTCCAACTGCGCTTCGGACAACGAGAATTGTAGTCCGTAGGATTTTAATCGGTCGATAGTTTCCACATTCGCGGGCTCCGAGAAAAAGCTGACCACACTTTCGGCAATCCGTTCCCCTATCTCGTCTACCGCCACCAATTGCTCTTGCGAAGCTGCCATTAAAGCATCAATATTCTTGAAAGCTTTGGCCAGTTTTTTGGCCACCGTCTCCCCAACATATCTTATCCCCAGGGCAAAAAGCACCCGTTCAAACGGAATGGCTTTGGATGCCTGTACTCCGTTCACTAAGTTTTCGGCAGATTTGTCCGCCATCCGCTCCAAAGGCAATATTTGTTCCTTGGTCAAGGTGTACAGATCGGCGTAGTTGCCAATAAGGCCTTCCTTGAACAGTAATTCTACGGTTTCACCACCCAGACCTTCAATATCCATGGCCTTTCTAGAGATAAAGTGTTGGATTCGACCCGTAATCTGCGGCGGACAACCAATGTCATTCGGACAAAAATGTTGTGCCTCTCCTTCCTTTCTGATAAGCTCCGTGCCACATTCAGGACAATTTTCAATGTATTTTGTAGGTTCGGAATCAACTGACCGCTTGGTGAAATCTACCTTTACGATCTTGGGAATGATTTCCCCTCCCTTTTCCACAAAAACCGTGTCACCTTCGCGCACATCGAGTTTGGCAATTTGGTCGGCATTGTGCAACGAAGCTCGTTTCACCGTAGTTCCCGCCAATAAGACAGGTTCCAAGTTGGCCACAGGGGTAATCGCCCCAGTACGCCCGACCTGATACGTAATCTTGTTCAAAATAGTAGTGGCCTGTTCCGCCTTAAATTTATAGGCCATGGCCCAGCGCGGGGATTTTGCGGTATACCCCAGCTCTTCTTGCTGTTGGATGCTATTAACTTTGACCACCACACCATCGGTTTCATAAGGCAAATCGTGACGATGTACTTCCCAATAATCCGCAAACTGCATAACCTCTGCGGTGGATTTGCACAATTTGGCGACCGTCGGTACTTTGAATCCCCAAGAGCGCGCTTTTTCCAATACTTCAAACTGGGATGAAACGCCTAAATTGTCGCCAGCTATGCTGTACAACAAACACTCCAAGGGGCGTTGGGCCACCAAGGCACTATCTTGAAGTTTTAAACTGCCTGATGCCGTGTTCCTCGGATTCATGTAAGCATCTTCCCCAGCTTCAACGCGCTCTGCGTTCATTTTGGCAAAGCCCTCGAGGGTAAGTATGATTTCCCCTCGAATATCAAATTTCGGTGGGTAGTCTCCCTTCAATTGCAAGGGAACCGATTTTATGGTCTTGATGTTATTGGTCACATCATCCCCCTGAAAACCATCGCCACGGGTCACTGCTTTGACCAAAAGCCCATTTTCGTAGGTGAGACTGATGGAAGCCCCATCATACTTTAATTCACAAGTAAACTCCACTTCGGCATCTCCCAAAATACGCTGAATCCGCTTCTCCCAATCCTCCAAGTCCTCCTTGGAGTACGAATTGTCCAACGAATACATCCGATGGTCGTGAACAACCGTCTCAAAATTTTTGGTGACCATCCCTCCCACGCGCAAGGTTGGCGACGTCGGGTCCTTAAATTCGGGATGTTCGGCTTCCAGTTTCTGAAGCTCCTTGAGTTTCGTGTCAAACTCGTAATCGGAAATGGATGGCTCATCGAGCACATAGTATTTATAGTTGTGTTCTCTTAGCTCTTCCCTTAGCGATTGTATTTGTTGCTCAATGTTCATATGTTATTGTTGGGCTGAGTCCTTTAAAATAATAGTTGAGTCTTTCAAATTTAACATTACAGTTGTATCTATTCGATTTCTAGTCACACGAACAACCGTATCGAAACCATATTTAATAAAATTAGAATCCTTTTCCACCATCAAAGATGGCTCCCTACTATCAAATTTTATTGAATGGATATCCTCACTATTTATTTTGATCTCAGTTCTTTTCTCATTACATGAAATAGTAATTGCTAAAATGAATAATGGAATAATGTATCTATTCATTGCATAATCGCCTTTAACATTCTATAGTTGCCAAACATATCTTTTCGCAGTTCAATTTCTGAAAAATTACGGGTATTGAAAAGCGCTTTGGTTTCTTCTGCCAAATATTGATTGATTTCAAAATACAACTTTCCGTTTTCTGAGAGATGATTTTCAGCAAAACCCAGAATCGCCCTGTAAAACAGCAACGGGTCTTCGTCAGATACAAACAAGGCGGTGTCAGGTTCAAAATCCTTTACATTTCTTTGGATTTCATTTTTCTCCAACTCCCTGACGTAGGGCGGATTGGACACGATTACATCAAACTCCAGATTAATTTCAGGATTTAGAATATCCTGATGCAGAAACGTGACATCCACTCCGTTTGACGCAGCATTTTCCTTGGCAACGTTCAACGCACCTTCCGAAACATCCAAGGCATATATTTTCGCATCGGGCAGGTGTTTTGCCAAAGCAATGGCAATGCAACCGCTTCCCGTTCCGATGTCTAAAATCCGTAAAGAATGGTCATTTCGACTCCGCTCAATGACCATTTGGCTCCCTACCCGAGCGGCAGGCGGGCGCTTAGCGTCCGAATTAAACGGTTCGTCCTTCTGACAATCGTCCAAAACCCATTGCACCAACTCTTCCGTCTCGGGGCGTGGAATCAACACGTTTTCATCGACGTGAAGCTCCAAATCCATAAAATGGGCCGTTCCCAAAATATACTGAAGGGGTTTTTCCAATTTCAGTTCAGACAATGCTTCAAAAAGGGGCTGTTCTTCGTCTTTGTTCAACGTGTATCCAGGCTGAATTGCAAGAATGAACCGTTCCAGATTCAGGTAATGTTCAATACAGGAGTAGAAAAAAGAATCAATTTCCTCTTTGGGATAGATCGCACCCAATTCCTTATGGAAAATATCTTTGATTTCTTTGAGGAGCATTACAGTTTTTTAAGCATCCAAACGGGACAGGAATAATGTCCCGTGTTTCCCATGGGGGCGTCGATATAGTCAAAACCGTTCTTTTTATAGAGTTTTTGGGCGGCTTCCATATAAGGCATGGTTTCCAGATAGCAGGCCTCAAAACCGAATTCCTTGGCCTTGTCCAAACAGGCCTCGATCATTTTGGCGCCAAGGCCTTTGCCCCTAGCTTCTTCCAAAAAGTACATTTTTTGAAGCTCGCACACATTGCCATCGTAGTTGTCCAATTTTGCTACGCCTGCACATCCTATTACCTTGCCTTCGTGCTCCACCACAAAATAGGCGGCCTTGGGCACGTTGTAATTGGAATACATATCGTCCAACGCTTTGTCGGCATAAGCCGTGCCCACCTTGGGAACACCCATATCCTCAAAAACCTTTCGTATTACTTGGGCCACCTGTGCGTTGTCTTCGGGGGTTATTTCACGAATCACCGTATCTCCCATTTTTGTGTTTTTATTGTTCTATTTTTGCGGGGTGAATATACATCAAAAATACATCCTTCGCTGCATTGAACTGGCCAAAAAAGGACTGGGAACCACGGCCCCAAACCCTATGGTGGGATGTGTGATCGTTCACAACGATAAAATTATTGGTGAAGGTTTTACAAGTCCCTACGGAGGGCCTCATGCCGAGGTAAATGCCATTAATTCCGTAAAGGATAAGGGTTTGCTCAAAGAAGCATCCCTTTATGTGACATTAGAACCTTGTTCCCATTTTGGAAAAACACCGCCGTGCGCCGATTTGATTGCCAAACATCAACTCAAAGAAGTTTTTATTGGTTTGCAGGATCCGCACGATAAGGTGGCTGGCAAGGGCATCAAAAAATTGGAGGATGCAGGCTGTAAAGTCACGGTGGGGATTCTGGAGGATGAATGCCGCAAACACCACAAACGTTTTTTGACATTCCAAGAAAAGAAACGACCCTATATTATTTTAAAGTGGGCAGAGTCGAATGATGGTTTTTTGGCACCTGACCCCTCCCTACGAGGTGATAGCCCCGAACCTTTCTGGATCACCAATGCCCATTCCAAACAATTGGTGCACCAATGGCGAAGCCAAGAACAGGCCATTTTGGTCGGAACCAACACCGTTTTGGAGGACAATCCCAAGTTGACGACCCGAAACTGGGTGGGCAAAGACCCTATCCGTGTGGTTTTGGACAGGGGTTTGAAAATTGATCCGAGCTATCACGTTTTAGACAAATGCGTGCGGACCATTGTTTTGACGGAGGTCGAAGATGCAACCAAATATATAAGGGGTATTGATTATGCTGTAATCGATTTTTCTCAGCATACAGCACAACAAATCTGTGATGCGCTCCATCAACAAAACATTACCAGCGTGATTATTGAAGGTGGAGCAAAAACGCTTCAAACTTTTATCGATGAAAACCTGTGGGACGAAGCTCGGATATTTAAGGGTGCTATTTCTTTCAAAAATGGATTGCCAGCGCCCAAATTACAGGGCACTTTACAACATCAAACCCAAATACTGACCGATACCTTATCTTTTTATGTCAATGATTAAAAATATTATCCTCGATTTTGGCGATGTACTCATCAACCTGGACAAACCTGCAACAGCGAAGGCGATGGTACAGCACGGCTTTACCGAAGTGACCTCGAACTTGGAAAGTCTGTTTCAGAATTATGAGAAAGGACTTATGGCTTCTTCGGATTTTTTGGATGAAGTGTCAGCACATTTCCCCAAGGCCACTAGGGAGTATTTATTAAAGGCTTGGAATTCCATCCTATTGGATTTTCCCGAGCACCGATTGGAGTTTATTGAACAGCTTGCAGCGGAAAATCAATATAAGATGCTATTGTTGAGCAACACCAACGAACTGCACATGGATCGTGTTAAGGAACAAATGGGCATGGAACGGTTCAACAGGTTCAAAAATGCTTTTGATGTGTTTTATCTGAGCTACGAAATGGGAATGCGCAAACCAGATGCCGAGATTTTCAACTTTGTTTTGGAAGAGAACCAGCTAACGCCCGAAGAGACCTTTTTTGTGGACGATGTTAAGGAAAATACAGATTCCGCAGCCTTTTTGGGAATACACACTTGGAATCTACAGGTGGGCCAAGAGGATATAACCCAACTAAAATCAAGACTGTAAATGGTATACCTGCTTCTTAGTGTTCTGAGCTCTACTTTGATTTTTGTGGCCTTTAAATTGTTCGATGTCTTTAAAATCCAGACACTTTATGCCATCATTACCAATTATGTGGTTGCGTGCGCAGTTGGCTTCTTTTTATATGATGGCCCCGTTGGCGTGAGCGATCTCGCCCATAAACCATGGTTGATCGGCCCTATATTATTAGGAGTACTTTTTATTGTGATATTTAATCTGATGGCCCGTACGGCACAAGTCTCTGGGGTTTCCGTAGCCTCGGTGGCCACCAAGATGTCGTTGGCCATTCCTGTGATCATGGGAGTTTTGCTGTACGGCGAACGTTTAAGTGCTATACAGGTCATTGGGATTGTTTTGGCCCTGGTTGCCGTGTATTTGGCCTCCATAAAAGAGAAAAGCATCAAGATTGCCCGTAAGGCACTTATGCTACCTTTACTGGTGTTTTTGGGATCGGGCGTAATCGATACCAGCATTCAGTATTTTGAGGAAATCCATTTGACCGATGAGGAGATTCCCGTGTTCTCTTCCATGGTCTTTGGCTTTGCAGCCTTAACTGGATTTATATTTATTGGAGCGAAAGCGGTAAAAACTTCATTGAAAGTCAACCTGAAAAATATTTTGGGTGGCATTGCGCTTGGCGTGCCTAATTATTTTTCCATTTATTTTTTGCTTCGTGCCCTGCGTGAGGGCATTTTGAGCAGCGCCGCCATCTTTACCTTAAACAACGTTGCGATTGTAATGGTCTCCACGCTCGTCGGAATATTATTGTTTAAAGAGAAGCTCAGTCTTAAAAATTGGAGCGGTGTCCTGTTGGCCGTTTTGAGCATAATATTGGTAGCTTTGTTCTGATGGAGAAAGAAGAAGATGTTTACAGGACCGTCACCAAACCTTCACCAGAGATTTTATATAAGGACCGAAAGAGTAAATTTTATGCTGAGGTCCATCCCATTACTTCGGAAGATGATGTAAAACCGATTGTGGAGGAACTCCGAAAAAAATACCATACGGCAAATCATGTTTGCTATGCCTGGCAATTGGGCACGGAAAACCCAACGTACAGGGCCAACGATGATGGCGAACCGAACAATTCCGCTGGGATGCCCATTTACGGACAAATACAATCTTTTGATGTGACCAATGTATTGATTACCGTCACTAGAATCTTCGGTGGCACCAAACTTGGGGTCGGCGGATTGATACAGGCCTACAAAATGGCTGCCCAAATGGCGTTGGAAAGTGCCAAAATCGTGCAAAAAACCATTAAAGCGCAAATGCGTTTACAATTTGAGTATCCAGTTATGGATATTGTGATGCGGACCATCAAACAGAAAGATTTGGAAATTGTTTCCCAAAAAATGGAGTTGGATTGTGAACTGGTAATTTCGGTTCGATTAAGCGAATCGGAAGAAATCTTTCAACTTTTCGATGAAATGCACGGTGTCGATGTGATTATGATAGATTGATTGAAACAAGACCGCTTTGCTGTTGGATAAAAGAACGCTGCGCTGCTAGACACTAGAACAAAGACCTCCACATTCCGACTCCTGACTCCTGACTCCTGACTCCTGACTCCTGACTCCTGACTCATAAAAATCAATCTTCCAATTTTTCCAAGATATAATCAGGACATTTTATGGGGCGTCCCGTTTTTTTATCCATAAAGGCCAAAACGGTGTTCGCGGTGGCCAATAACTCCCCTGCCTCGTTCAAAAGGTCATAGTCGAACTCAATCTTGACCATGGGCTTTGATTTCAATTGGGTACGCACCGTCAACAAATCATCATAAACCGCAGACTTTTTGTAGTCAATATGTAAGGAAATTACGGGTAACATCACCCCGTTATCCTCCATGCTTTTGTAGGTGATTCCCATGGCCCTTAACCACTCTACTCGACCCATTTCAAAATACTGCGCATAATTACCGTGGTAAACAACCCCCATTTGGTCGGTTTCTGCATATCGAACCCGAAAAGAATATGAATTTAGACCCATTTTTAACTGAAAAATTATATATTTAGAGGCTTGCTTATTTTGAGGGTAACATGCGAAAAAAAAACAAAACTTTCAATGACAATTTGATTTTTTTTTTAAAAGATTTGTTCACATATTTGTCGCATCCAATAAGCATCTTATAATCCTTTAGATGCTTGCTCTTAAGTATTAAAGCTAACCATAAAAACAAGGAAAAACTTCTATGAGTGCTACTGCTAATTCCGTATGGAACAACTGTTTGGCTTTTATCCAAGATAACATCCAACCGCAGGCATTCAAAACATGGTTTGAGCCTATCAAGCCGATGAAGCTGACCGATAAGGCACTCAGCATTCAAGTACCCAGCAAGTTTTTCTACGAATGGCTCGAAGAACATTATGTAAAGCTTTTAAAAGTTGCCCTAACACGTGAGTTAGGAACCAACGCAAAGCTGATCTACGTGATAAAAATGGAGAACAAATACGGCAACAAGGAACCTTTTACGGAACAGATACCAAGTTCCAACCGTACTGCTGTAGGACCACAGGAGTTGGATGTGCCGATTACCTCCAAAAGTCCCGAACTAAAGAATCCATTTGTTATTCCTGGAATTCGGAACATCAAAATCGAATCCCAGTTAAATCCCAACTATAATTTTGATAATTTTCTGGAAGGCGACTCCAACCGTTTGGCAAGATCGGCCGGGATGGCTGTGGCCAACAAACCCGGAGGAACATCCTTTAACCCTTTGTTGGTTTTTGGTGGCGTTGGATTGGGAAAGACTCACTTGGCCCATGCCATTGGAGTTGAAATAAAAGATAAGTACCCAGAAAAGACGGTACTCTACATTTCGGCGGAGAAATTCACCCAACAATATATAGAGTCCGTAAAAAAGAATACCCGAAACGATTTCATCCACTTTTACCAGTTGATAGACGTACTTATCATTGACGATGTACAATTTCTATCCGGAAAATCTGGTACACAGGACGTTTTCTTCCATATTTTCAACCACTTGCACCAAAATGGCAAGCAGGTAATCTTGACTTCGGACAAAGCTCCGGTGGACATGCAGGATATTGAACAGCGTTTGCTCTCCCGTTTCAAATGGGGTCTGTCCGCAGAATTGCAAAGTCCCGATTACGAGACCCGAGTATCCATCTTGAAGAACAAGTTGTACCGCGACGGTGTGGAAATGCCGGAAGATATTATCGATCACGTGGCCAAGAACATCAAGACCAACATTCGTGAACTGGAAGGTGCCATCATTTCATTGATCGCGCAATCATCTTTCAACAAACGTGAAGTTACCTTGGAACTGGTCCAGCAGGTCGTAGAAAAGTTCGTCAAGAACACCAAGCGCGAAGTATCCATCGATTATATCCAAAAAGTGGTCTCGGATTACTTTGAAATGGATGTGGCCACGCTTCAATCCAAAACAAGAAAGCGCCATATTGTGCAAGCTAGGCAATTGGCCATGTTCTTTGCCAAGAAATTCACCAAGGCATCTTTGGCCAGCATCGGTTCCCAAATCGGAAAACGTGATCATGCAACCGTGCTCCATGCATGCAAAACGGTGGATAACCTTGCGGAGACCGATAAGCAATTCAGAAAGTACATCGAGGATCTGAGCAAAAAGTTCTCCTAATTTTTCACAACATATTTATGAAAACCAAAGTTTTGATGGTCTGCTTGGGCAACATATGCAGGTCACCTTTGGCCGAAGGCATTCTGCAATCCAAAGTGGACCCCGATAAAGTATTTGTGGATTCAGCAGGTACCGCCGGTTATCACGTTGGCAACCCACCTGATAAACGCTCTATTGCCGTTGCACGCAAATATGGTTTGAACATTGCCCATCAGAAGTGTAGAAAATTTTCCAAACAGGATTTTTTGGAGTTTGACCATATCTACGTTATGGACCGAAGTAACTTTTCCGATGTGGCCAATCTTGCCAAAAACCAAGAGGAGGCGAAGAAGGTAAAATTGTTGTTGAGCGAGGTTTCATTAGGGATTAATGAAGTACCCGACCCCTACTATGGCGGGGATGATGGTTTCGAAAATGTATACCAAATGATAGATAGCGCTTGTGAGGCAATTGCGAAAAAACTAAATTAAGCCCATGGAAGAGGAAAAACCTGGTTTGGTAGTGGGCAAAATCTATCTGATTCCCACAGCTTTGGGAGACAACGCTCCCTTGGAGGTGCTGCCCATTTCGGTAAAGGGCACCATTGAAAGGATCAACCACTATATCGTGGAAAACGAAAAGACGGCCAGGCGCTTCATAAAAAGGGTGAGCCCTAGCAAATCGCAACCTGATCTGCATTTACAATCCTTGAACAAGTATACCAATCCAGAGGAGATACCTTCTTTTTTGGACCCTTGCATTCATGGGTTCGACATCGGTGTGCTTTCCGAAGCAGGATGCCCCGGAATCGCTGACCCTGGAGCCGATGTAGTCCGGGTGGCGCATCAAAAAAGAATACAAGTGGTACCGCTGGTGGGCCCCTCCTCTATTTTAATGGCCATGATGAGCAGTGGTATGAACGGCCAGAACTTTGCGTTCAACGGCTATTTGCCCATTGACAACTCAGAACGAAAAAAAATGGTGAAAGGTTTGGAACGATTGTCCCGTGAAAAAGGACAGTCACAAATTTTTATGGAGACGCCATACCGAAATGATAAATTGCTGAAAGAGCTTATAAAAACCCTACAAAAGTCAACCCGACTGTGCATTGCCTGCGATATTACGTTGCCTACGGAGTTCATCTCCACCAAGAGCGTCCACGAATGGAGCGAGATTACGTTGGACTTGGACAAACGACCTACGATATACATTATCCAAGCATAAAAAAAGCCCCGAATTTCGGAGCTTTCTTGTTTTACATCATGCCGTAGTTATACTTTGGCATTTTTCTGTTGCTTGATATTGGAAATGTCGTAGCCCGCAAATTTTTTCATGTAGTACGAGATATTACTTCCGTAAGCATCAGTTACATCGATTTGTCCATAAGATCGTAGATACTTCTTCACGTTTCCGGCCCCGGCCAAATGCGCGGCTGCCAAAATTCCGGACTCGGTTATCTTGATACCGCCCAGGGTCTTTCCATTAAAACGCTTGATGTCCCTTCGTAAAATCCATTTGTTACGGGCAATATTGGCTTCAAAGGCCTTTTCCTGAAGTTTTGGATTGTCCAAAAAATCTTCCGTATCGTAAACACCGATAAGGTTAAGGGTACTGCTACCAAACTGGTATTTACCCAAATAGCCCAATGTGTTTACTCTTTGATATTTACCCTGGGATTCTTTAAAAGCAAGCGCTTCTTTAAAGCCATTGAAAGCTTTACCCAGAAAAGGAGGTGTTACCTCGTCCTCGTCAAGAAGTGGAATGGAATCCAATGGTGCAAAGAATTCCAAATTGGTCGTAACCTTCAATGATTCAGGAATTTCAACATTCCCTCTTTTCATTATGGTATATGAACCAAAACTTGTCAAAACTACGATCATGGCAAGATGTAGAATAAAACCTATCCATCTTTTCATAATGTTCATATTTGTGATCTCAATACATATACGTATCAAAAATCAATTTGGCCGGCAAATATAGGTGGAGTTTGTAGAATGGGTACCTTAAAGCTCATAAAGATTTCTTAAATGAGCCTTAAAATCCGTTAAATGGATGAAAATCAACGATAAAGAGTCTTATCTAAGGACTTTTTGTTCATTCAACCATCGGGTGTACTGTACTTTATTTCGGTTATGTTGCGCCAAGGTTTTGGCAAACATGTGATATCCGAAGTTGGAAACATCGGCCACAAAATAGAGATAATCGTGCTTTTCTGGATTTAAAACAGCGTCTATTGACGTGATATCCGGCATGGTTATCGGACCTGGTGGAACACCTGTGTATTTATAGGTATTGTAAGGTGAGTCCATCTCCAGATCACGAAAAAGGACTCTTTTAATAATGGTGTCGTAATTGCCCGTTTCCTTTTTGATGGCATAGATTACCGTGGGATCGGCCTGGAGCAACATTCCTTTTCGGATTCGGTTCAGGTACACGCCCGCCACTCGCGAACGCTCATCTACTTTGGCGGTTTCTTTCTGTACTATGGCCGCCAGGGCAGTGACTTCATTAGGCGTTAAACCTAAGTTTTTTGCCTTTTGCAGGCGTTCTTGGTTCCAAAAACGATCATATTCGGTTTTCATCCTGTCCCTAAAACTTTTAGCGTCGGTATTCCAGAAAAATTCGTAGGTATTGGGAATGTACATGGCCAGTTTGGTATCGTCATCAAACTTGGATTCCTTTAAAAAACTGGAGTCGTTGAATGTTTCAAGCAAGGACAAACTATCCGCTTCAATCTGTTCCGCTACCCTTCCCGCCAACAGGGCCAATGATTCTTGATTATTGAACGACACTTGAACAGGGAGATTGGCACTTCGAAGCGTATTGATGATATCGTTGTTGTTCATCCCCTTTTTCAGCGCATACTTGCCTGCTTTAATGTTATTGATGTACCCTTTACGTTTGGCCACAGCTTCAAAAGTGGATACATCCTTCAATAAGGGTTCCAAAGAGGTCTTAACATCGGAAAACGTGGCATCTGAAGCAATGTAGACATAGGCTTCATCATTATTGAACTGGGTATTGGGACTAAAAATGGCACTGTAGATTTGGTAGGCCACAAAACCACAAATCAATAAACCAAGGATGGCGGTTGCCCAAAGTACTTTTTTAAGATTCATTAGGGTTGATCTTTTGATACATTATTTCGTTCTTGAACCCTTTACTGGTTCTTATCCATTCTTTTTTGATGCCGATTTCTTCAAACCCCATTTTTTTGAACAAATGGATACTGGCTTCGTTATCTTCCAAAATATTGGCATACAGTTGATGCAAATCCAACGTGGAAAACGCATAATCACTTAAAAGCGACAGAGCTTCAGCTCCGGCACCTTTATTTCTGTTATTAGGCTCCACAATCACAATACCGATACCCGCCCTACGGTGTTTAGGGTCAAAATCGAACAGATCGATCAAACCGATACAGTCATCCTGATGATTGCTGATGCACAATCGCAACTGCTTTACCTCGTAAATATCCCGGTGGGCATTGTCCAAATACAGTTGCAGTACTTTTTTTGAATACGGCTTCAAGGTACCGCTCACCTCCCAGACCGATGTATCGTTTTCCAATTGATAAAGAAAATCGAGGTCGGAAGGCTCCAAGGCCCTAAGGTATACGTGTTTTCCTTTTAGATCGAGCATTCTATGGTTCCTTTAAATACTTGAACGGCCGGACCTTTTAAAAAAATATTGCTGTATTTGCCATCCTTTTTCTCAAATGTAATGGTAAGGTCACCTCCAATGGTATGGATATGCACTTCGTTCGAACTGGTTTTGCCCGATTCATACATGGCCAACGCAACAGCGGTAACGCCAGTGCCGCAGGAAAAAGTCTCGCCCTCCACTCCCCTTTCGTACGTCCGTACATCAAAAGAGTTGTCCTTGGTCTGTTCCACAAAATTGATATTGCTACCGGATTCTCCATAGATTCCGTAGCGGAGTCTTTTTCCTTCCTTTTGTACATCGAACTTTTCCAGCTCCTTTACCATTTGTACATGGTGCGGGGAACCGGTATCCAAAAAACTGTGGTTTTGCTTCTCGTGTATCCTGTCCACATCGATCATCTTCAAGTTAACGATGTCTCCTTCCACGGTAGCATGGTGCAACCCGTCCACCGCATTAAAAGTGGTCTCCTTTTCTATTACTCCAAGGTAGTTGGCGAATGCGACCAAACAGCGGCCTCCATTACCACACATACTGCTTTCGGCCCCATCTGCATTGTAGTAAACCATCTTAAAATCAGACATATTGTCATTTTCAAGAAGGATAAGTCCATCTGCTCCTATGCCAAATCTTCGGTCACAAAGTTCTGCGACCAACTTGGTATTGTTTTTGGGAAATACATGTTGACGGTTATCGATTATTACAAAATCGTTCCCTGTTCCTTGATATTTAAAAAACTGTAGTTCCATAATCATCTACAAAGGAACAAATATATGGGATTCTTTAAGGTTTTTTTTGTAGTTAAAACAGCGTTAAACAAACCAAGCCCGAAATTGAATTCCTTTAATTTTGAAAAAGCTTAATGTTAAATAATTATTGAATTATGAAGAAAATAGCGAGTTTATTCCTAGTATCCGTATTTGCAGGGGCAATTACACTGGGGGCTTACAAATTATTTTTTGAGAAGGAAAGCTATAAATGGGTCACCTCAGGAGAAGAAGTACCATTTGTGACGACCAGTAACTTGGATACTTCGGCCAAAGGCGCCGGAATCAACGAAGTTGATTTTACCTTGGCCGCCGAAAAAACGGTCAACTCTGTGGTTCACGTAAAAAATATGACCCTTACAAGTAGAGGTCCATCCAGTATAGCGGAATTCTTTTATGGTTATGAACGCCAACAGACCCCACAAGTGGGGACAGGGTCCGGCGTAATCATTTCACCCGATGGATATATTGTAACGAACAACCACGTAATTGCGAATTCGACCGAATTGGAGGTCACCTTGAACAACAATAAATCTTACGAAGCAGAAGTCATTGGAGCGGATGCAGAAACAGATATTGCACTTATAAAGATTGACACTGAGGAGGCACTGCCCTATTTGGCCTTCGGAGATTCCGACAACGCAAAAATTGGCGAGTGGGTACTTGCCGTGGGAAATCCTTTTAACCTTACCTCTACGGTAACTGCCGGGATTGTGAGCGCCAAGGCAAGATCTTTATCGCCCAGAAGGTCACAATCCTTTATACAGACCGATGCAGCCGTTAACCCAGGAAACAGTGGGGGGGCCTTGGTAAATACCAATGGGGACTTGATCGGAATCAATACCGCCATTACTTCGCAAACAGGCTCCTATGTAGGATATGCGTTTGCTGTTCCCAGTAATATTGCCAAAAAGGTGGTAGAGGATATCATGGAATTTGGAAATGTTCAAAAAGGATTGTTGGGCATTAAAGGTGGAGACCTAAATCCTGAAGCAGCCATGGAAATGGGCGTTGATGACCTAGAAGGTGTTTATATTGCAAGTGTTGAAGAAGAATCCGGTGCCGATGAGGCAGGCTTGGTCGAAGGCGACATTATAAAACAAGTGGACAACATTACGGTGCGTAAATTTTCCGAACTCTCTGGATATTTAAATTCCAAAAGACCTGGCGACATTGTAGAGGTGACCTTGAAAAGAGATGGTAAAAGTATCGTTAAAAATGTAACCCTGAAAAAACAGCTTAGCATTATATTGCCCGGTACAGGATTCACTGTTAAAAATCTGTCCAAGGCGGACCAGAAAAACTTTGGAATCTCCAAAGGAGTCAAAATTACCGATGTTCCCGAAACTTATTCCAGATATGGTCTGAAAAATAAAGTCATTATCGAATTGGACGGTGAACCCATCAACAATATTGATGATGCCAAGGAACGTTTCAGTGAACTGCCCAGATACGGAAGAACCAGTTTTACCATGATCAATGAAAATGGTGAAAAAGAACATATGATCCTTCAATAAAGTGCAAAAAAGACACTTAAAAGCGCCTTGGAACGGGGCGCTTTTTTTATGTCCATATGCTTTACGAAAACGTTTGAAATATATATTTTTGCCGCAAAATAAACTATACAACTGCAACCATAACCATGAGCGACATTTCATCATACGAAAAGGAACTTGCCTTTCAGGCAGATAGACGAAAAGCAACTACTGAATTCATCAAAATCATTAGCGATCTATGGTACGACAAGGCCATTGAGGTGGTATTGTTCAAAAACCAGATCATAGATAAAAATGTAAGCGACATTATCAACCTGCACGAATATGCAGGGGAGTTTGTACAAAAACCCATGTCCATTTTTGATTCTGTTGAAATATTAAGGGCCATCAACGACATCAACCTCCCTCCTGCCAAACTTGATATTGGAAAATTGACCTACGAGTACAATTCCAGCCAAAACACGCATCTTAACGTAAAGGCTTTTGTAATCGATAAATTAAAGGATGCCCAATCCTCCAAGGCCATAAAGCCCAAGGATGTGGTGTTGTACGGTTTTGGACGAATTGGACGCTTGGTGGCCAGGGAGCTTATGGCAAAGACCGGACGTGGCAGCCAGCTCAGGTTGCGTGCGGTGGTAATACGCGGGCCCTTGGACCGTGAAACACTCGAAAAAAGAGCTGCTCTCCTAAAAACCGACTCCGTTCACGGCCCATTTACAGGAACCGTGGATGTAGATGAAAAAAAAGAGGCCCTTATCATCAATGGTACCACGGTAAAATTCATAAGTGCCGACCGTCCCGAAGATATCGATTACACCAAGTTCGGAATTTTCAATGCACTGGTCATTGATAATACCGGGGCTTTTAGGGACAACAAAGAACTATCCAGACATTTAAAATCCAAAGGGGCCAGCAAGGTGCTTTTGACCGCACCCGGTAAGGAAGTACCAAACATCGTACACGGGGTCAACCATAAAGATTTTGACCCTGACAAGACCAAAATATATTCAGCGGCCTCCTGCACTACCAATGCCATAACCCCTATCTTAAAAGTAATCGAAGATTCGTTGGGCATCAAAAAAGGGCACTTGGAAACCATACATGCCTATACCAACGACCAAAATTTGGTGGACAACATGCACCAAAAGTACCGTCGGGGCCGTGCAGCCGCCCTGAACATGGTGATTACCGAAACTGGAGCCGGTGAGGCAGTTGCCAAGGCACTCCCCTCACTAAAAGGAAAACTGACCTCAAACGCCATAAGGGTTCCCGTTCCCAATGGCTCTTTGGCCATTCTGAATTTGGAAGTAAAGAACAAAACCTCAAAAGAAGGTATTGATACCATCATAAAAAAATATGCCCTGGAAGGGGACTTGGTGGAGCAGATAAAATATGCCTTGAGCAACGAGCTCGTTTCTTCGGATATCGTAGGGACCACTGCCCCATCCATTTACGACAGCAAGGCCACCATTGTTTCGCCCGGGGGCAAAAACGTGGTGCTCTATATTTGGTACGATAATGAGTATGGTTATTCGCATCAAGTAATCCGATTGGCAAAATATATAGCAAAAGTTAGGCGTTATACTTATTATTAATGGAGAGCGAATTGTTCAAAGAAGCCATTTTCTTTTTTTAATATTGGTTTATTGATGTAATTTCGTCCCACCCTTAATCTAAATGTAACACGAGAACACAATTGAACATGAAGCATTTACGAATTTTATTTGCAGTTGCCCTACTTGCACCCTACTTTTCTTCCTTTGCACAGGAGGAAACCTCTGATGAGCCTCAGGACATGACCATTAAAGGTCAGTTTGAGGTTATGGAAAGACAGTCCACCAACTATAGGTCGGGAAATGGCGTCCCCTATGAAGTCGTTAAATTGTCCACGCTCAACGATTTAAAGAGCAATATTTTTGATACCATCAATTCGGCGTATGAATCCATAAAGGATCTTTCCGCAACCATTACTGCCAACAACGCCGAAATCGAAGACCTGAACAACAAATTACAGGACACCACCAATAAATTGAACACGGTTACCGAAGAGAAGGACAGTATTTCATTCTTTGGTGCCCTGATCAGTAAAGGGACCTACAATTTTATTCTATGGTCCATTATTTTTGGACTGTTACTATTGTTGTTGTTCTTTATATACAGGTTCAGAAACAGTAATTTCTTGACCCAGCAGGCCAAATCGGCCCTCGCTGATCTAGAGGAGGAATACCAGAACCACCGAAGAAGAGCCTTGGAGCGCGAGCAAAAAATAAGCCGACAGCTTCAGGATGAGTTGAACAAGCAGAAAAAATAAGAACCAAGGCTTCCAAATGGAAGCCTTTATTTTTGCAAGAGAGTTGATTTAGGTTTCATTACTTTTGCCGTTAATTCAACAACAGTACCCATGCGGATTGATATTATCACAGTGCTTCCCGAACTCTTGAAGAGTCCTTTTGATGCATCCATCTTAAAGCGTGCCATAGAAAAGGGGTTGGTAGAAGTCCATTTTCACAATCTAAGGGATTATACCACCAACAAATACAAGCAGGTCGATGATTACCAGTTTGGTGGGGGCGCAGGCATGGTGATGATGATAGAACCGATTGATAAATGCATCTCCAAATTGAAATCCGAAAGGGAGTATGATGAAATCATTTACATGACTCCCGATGGCAATACCCTAAATCAAGGAATGGCCAATGAGATTTCCATGAAAGAGAACATTATTGTACTCTGTGGTCATTATAAAGGTGTGGACCAACGGGTAAGGGATATGTTCGTGACCCGTGAAATTTCCATTGGCGACTATGTGCTGTCCGGCGGTGAACTGGCAGCGGCCATATTGTGCGATGCCGTCATACGATTGTTGCCCGGTGTATTGAACGACGAAACCTCTGCCCTAACGGATACTTTTCAAGATAATTTATTGGCTCCTCCGGTGTACACCCGTCCGGCAGAATACAAAGGCGTGAAGGTCCCGGAAATATTGTTGAGCGGTAACTTTCCCAAAATTGAAAAATGGAGAGAGCAAAAGGCCATGGAAAGAACAGAGGAAAGAAGACCCGACCTTTTGAAAAAATAAGCAGCAAACCGTTCCAAAAAGGTAAAAAACCACTTGCTATTTCTAAATATTGCATTACTTTTGCAATCTCAAAATCAACCTCTGACGAAATACGTGAAAGTTGGTCTTGTAAAAACATTAAAAAAGATACAAATGGAATCGTTAATAAAATTTGTTGAAGACGAATTTGTTCCAAAAAAAGAATTTCCAAAATTTTCAGCTGGTGACACCATCACTGTTTATTACGAAATCAAAGAAGGTGAAAAAACACGTACCCAGTTCTTCAAAGGTGTAGTAATACAGCGCAGGGGAAGTGGAGCCACCGAAACTTTTACCATCCGTAAAATGTCCGGTACTGTGGGCGTGGAAAGAATTTTCCCGGTCAACATGCCTGCTTTGCAAAGAGTTGAAGTAAACAAAAAAGGTAAAGTACGTAGATCTAGAATCTTCTACTTTAGAGGTCTTACCGGTAAAAAGGCCCGTATTAAAGAAGTTAAAGGATAATCCAAATCCTGAACAAACTGAAAAAGCACCCGAAATCGGGTGCTTTTTTTATGAACAATTGTTAATAACCATGGTTTATATCGTGTTGATTTTTAATCCTTTATAAACTTGCAAAATCTGGTTTTCCGTACTACTTTAGACAAAGATATAATAGTGGTACCATCACGACGATATCGATTTAAAGTTGACGTTCTTTAAACCTGTGGATTTCCTTTTTTGTAGTTGGTAACACTACTAATCACTAAAAGGAATTTCAAATTGGAAGATGCTTTGCAAAATCCGAGGAGAAACAATAAGTTTTATGTGCGAACGGAAGAGCAATTTTTCGTTTTGATAAAATTTAGGAACACCACAGCACACTTTGAAGCATGTAGTTTAGTTGAAAGATTAAGAACATCGCAAAGTAAACGTCGAAGGGGCAAAGATGCAGTGAAATAGACTGTAGTTAGGTACCACCTAGCAAATCTTAGTCCTATCTGAAAGCCATATCCTTAGTAAAAACAGGGATATGGCTTTTGTTTTTAACAAATTCCTGCCAAAATCCAACACTTTTACCAATATCCATTCGTTCTTCACCGTCCATAAATTGTATATTTGCAACCGCTCAAACAAATACATATAAATGGCTAAACTTTATTATACCAAAACGGATGAGGCTCCAGCCTTAGCAACATTATCTTTCCTACCCATTGTAAAATCTTTCACCGAAACCGCCAATATTACCGTAGAGACCAAGGATATTTCTTTGGCCGGTAGAATTGCCGCCATGTTTCCAGAATTGTTGACCACGGAACAGCAAATACCCGACGACCTGTCAATTTTGGGCGAACTTGCCAAAACCCCGGAGGCCAATATCATCAAACTTCCGAATATCAGTGCTTCTATTCCACAATTGAAGGAAGCTATTGAAGAATTACAAAAGAAAGGCTATAAACTGCCCGATTATCCGGACGAGCCCAAAACGGATGAGGAAAAATCCATAAAGGCAAAATACGATAAAGTAAAAGGTAGTGCTGTAAACCCTGTTCTCCGCGAAGGGAACTCGGACAGGCGAGCACCAAAGGCCGTAAAAAATTACGCAAAGGCGCATCCCCATACCATGGGCGAATGGTCCTCCGATTCCAAGACACATGTGGCCACCATGTCCCACGGAGACTTTAAATCCAACGAAAAATCGTTGACCCTATCCAATGCGGACGAAGTCCGTATCGAATTGGTAGGGACGGACGGTAGCACCACCGTGCTCAAGGACAAGCTTGCCCTTCTAAAAGGTGAGGTTATCGATGCCACGGTGATGAGCAAAAAAGCATTGGTGGAATTCTTGACCAAAGAAATCGCCGATGCAAGGGAAAAGGGCATCTTGCTTTCCCTGCACTTTAAAGCCACTATGATGAAGGTCTCCGACCCCATCATTTTTGGTCATGCTTTGGAAGTATATTTCTCTGAACTGTTCAAAAACTACGGGGATACTTTTGAGAAATTGGGAGTCAATCCAAACGACGGACTGGAAACTTTGTTCGATAAAATTGGAAAACTGCCCGAAGATCAACACAAAGAAATCGAGGCGGCCATCAAGGCTAGCATTGAAAATGGACCTGATTTGGCAATGGTAAACTCTGACAAGGGAATTACCAACCTTCACGTACCAAGTGATGTGATTATCGATGCATCCATGCCCGCCATGATCAGAAATTCCGGTAAAATGTGGGACAAGAACGGAGAGCTTCAGGACACCAAAGCGATTATTCCCGACAGCAGCTACTCCGGAGTGTACCAGGCCACCATTGATTTTTGCAAAGAGCACGGCGCTTTCGACCCTACAACGATGGGAACAGTTCCCAATGTTGGTTTAATGGCCCAGAAAGCGGAGGAATATGGTTCCCACGATAAAACCTTCGAAATAGAAAAAGCCGGAACGGTAAAAGTGGTAAATGCTGCTGGCGAAACATTGATAGAGCACGCCGTGGAAGAAGGCGACATTTGGAGAATGTGCCAAGTTAAGGACGCCCCAGTCCAGGATTGGGTAAAATTGGCCGTTTCCAGGGCAAGGGCCACAGGTACCCCTGCCATTTTTTGGTTGGATGAAAATAGGGCCCACGATGCCGAATTGATCAAGAAAGTAAATCTTTATCTAAAAGACCACGATACATCTGGATTGGATATTAGGATTCTTTCCCCCATCGAAGCTACCAAGTTCACCTTGAAGCGCATGAAAGAAGGAAAAGATACCATCTCCGTATCCGGTAACGTATTGCGGGATTATTTGACCGACCTCTTCCCTATTTTGGAAGTTGGAACCAGTGCAAAAATGTTGTCCATTGTTCCTTTGATGAACGGTGGAGGATTGTTCGAGACCGGTGCAGGTGGTTCAGCTCCCAAGCACGTAGAGCAATTTTTGGAAGAAGGTCACTTGAGATGGGATTCGTTAGGTGAATTCTTGGCATTGGCCGTTTCGTTGGAATTCTTTGGAGAAAAGAACAATAACCAAAAAGCACAGGTGCTTGCCGATGCTTTGGACAAGGCAACCGAAGAATTCTTGAACCAGGACAGGTCACCATCCAGAAAGGTAAACGAAATAGATACCCGTGGAAGCCACTTCTACCTTGCATTGTACTGGGCAGAGCAATTGGCCAAACAAGACAAGGATGGAGAACTAAAAACCATATTCGGCAAAGTTTATGAGGCGATGTCCGCTAACGAAGCGAAAATTACCCAAGAATTGATAGATGCGCAAGGTTCGCCAGTGGATATTGGAGGATACTATCTCCCAGACCCAGAAATGGCTTCAAAGGCTATGCGACCCAGTTCAACCTTGAACGGTATTTTGGATTCCATTGGATAATCAAAATAGAATAGAATGACATGTAAAGGCAGCCCAAATTAGGCTGCCTTTTATTTTTCAATACGACAATGTTAAAATAAACGAGGTACACAAATTTTGTTTTCTCCCTAATCCATTAATTTGTATTTTTAAAAAAATCAATCGAATGCCCAGACATTATCTTGCATTGTTGCTAGCCCTGTTTGGGCATTTTTTCGTACTGCAGGCCCAACAAAAGTATACGCTGAGCGGTACCATTTCCGAGGCCGCAAGTAACGAATCCCTCATTGGGGTAACGGTTGCCATATCAGAATTAAAAACAGGAACCACTACCAACGAGTACGGTTTTTATTCCATAACGCTTCCAGAGGGAGAATATCAAATCATAGTGAGCTATCTTGGATTTCAAGAAGTGGTAAAGACCATCACCCTGAACCAAAATATTAAGCTAGATTTTAATTTGACCGAAAAAACTGAGGAGCTACAGGAGGTCGTGGTCACGGACAATGTTGAAAAACTGGACATCCGAAAACCGCAAATGAGCGTCACTTCGCTTGCCTCCAATACCATCAAACAAATTCCAGTGGTGCTTGGCGAATCCGATGTTATAAAATCACTTTTGCTTTTGCCCGGGGTGACCAGTGCGGGAGAAGCTTCGTCAGGCTTCAACGTGCGCGGGGGCGCAGCGGACCAAAACCTTATCCTACTGGATGAGGCCACGGTATTCAATTCATCCCACTTGTTTGGTTTCTTTTCCGTATTCAATCCGGACGCGATAAAGGATGTAAAACTCTTTAAGGGCGGAATCCCGGCGAGATACGGGGGCAGGGTTTCCTCGGTTCTGGAAATCTTTCAAAAAGAAGGGAACAGCAAAGAATTAAAAGTAAACGGAGGTATAGGTGCCGTGGCCGGCCGATTATTGGTAGAAGGCCCCATACTAAAGGATAGAACCGCATTTTTAATCGGGGGAAGGGCGTCCTACGCCCATTTGTTCCTACCCCTTTTTGATGTGGACAACAAAGCCTATTTCTATGACCTGAATACCAAAATCAATCATAAAATCAACGCGAATAATAGCGTATATCTTTCAGGCTATTTTGGAAGGGACCTATTCAACATTAGTGACAGGTTTGTAAACGTGTATGGCAATGCCGTTGGCAATTTTAGGTGGAACCATTTATTTTCAGAAAAACTGTTCTCCAATCTTTCGTTGATCTATTCAGATTATTATTATGGGTTAGAGCTTGATTTTGTGGGGTTTGAATGGAATTCAGGCATTCAGAACTTTAACGTCAAGTATGATTTAAAACACTACCTGAATGATAAACTTCAGCTCAACTATGGGATAAACAGCATATACTATGTATTCAATCCAGGGAAAATTGTACCCAATAGCCCCGATTCCGGTATTGTGGAAGAACAGCTCACCAAAAAATATGGCAATGAAAATGCTATTTATGCAGATATTGAACATCAAATCACCGACAATTTAAGTGTGGAATACGGATTAAGGGTAAGTCAGTTCAATAGATTTGGTCAAGATAAATTGTATGTATACCAAAATGACAATCCTGTAGCATTTGACCCCTTTACCCTTACCTATCGTGAGGCAGAACCAATTGACACCATACAATCTTCAAGGAGCGAGACTCTCAAGACCTTTCTGAATTTGGAGCCAAGAATATCCATGTCTTATACATTTCGGGAAAATAATTCCATAAAGGCAAGTTACACGAGGCTTTCACAGTACCTTCATCTATTGTCCAACACCAGCTCCCCTACTCCTTTGGATGTCTGGACGCCCAGTGGGCCCTTTGTCAAACCGCAATTGCTGGACCAATATGCCGTGGGGTATTTTAGGAATATCAAAGGAGGGACGTACAGTTTTGAAACCGAGGCGTTCTACAAAACCATACAGAATAGAATAGATTACATTGACGGTTCCAACCTCATCGCCAACAACGCTATAGAACAGGTTATCCTAAATGGCGAGGCAAGAGCTTATGGTCTTGAACTATTGATCAGAAAAAACGATGGTCGATTAACGGGTTGGTTGGCCTATACCCTGTCCAAATCCGAACAGCGGACGCCGGGAAGGGATTTGGATTTTGATACGGGCCGCTCCAATTTGGAAACAGGCATCAATTTAGGGGACTGGTATAATACCCCATACGACAAAACCCACGACCTGTCCCTCTACGGAAGTTTTGAACTCAACGAAAAATGGAGTTTCAACACCAATTTTATCTTTCAGACCGGCCAGCCGACAAATTATCCTATAGGGCAATTTGAGTTTGAAGATATCAACGTTCCCTATTATGGACTCCGAAATAAAGAAAGGCTGCCCAATTATCATCGTTTGGACGTTTCTGCCGTTTTGACCCCAAAAAGGAACAAGCGCAAAAAGGTACAGTCAGAATGGGTTTTCAGCATTTATAACCTGTACAGCCGAAAAAACGCGGCGGCCATCAATTTTAGGGAAAATGATGATACAGGGCGAAACGAGGCCGTTCGCACATCTATCTTTGGAATCATTCCATCGGTAACCTATAATTTCAAATTTTAGTGGTATGAAAAAACTAGTAATTTACATATCAGCTTTTATTGTGATGACCTCTTGTGAAGACGTGGTCGATGTGGACCTACCGGAAACGGAGAACAAATTGGTGGTAGATGGGCTCTTAAGGGTAGACAAAAGCCAGGAATTTATCGACGTAAGAATTCGTATGAAGGATGCCAGCAATTTCTACGATGAAAATGTACCCACCCAAGTAGAAAGTGCTATTATAACCTATGGAAAACCTACAGGAAATGGACTGTTTGAGAGCATAGCGTTTTCAAGTCTGGCGGAGGAAGCGCCTGGAACGGGTGTTTATGTGCCCGACCCAAATTTTTCCTCCGATCAGCGCATCAGGACCTCTGCGGCAGTTCCTGGAACAGTTTTTATTCTCCAGATTTCATATCGGGACAAAAAGTATTACGCACGGACCGAATATGCACCTACCGTGCCCTTGGACAATCTGGAGCAAGGAGACGACACCCTGTTTGATGAGGAGGAAACCGAAATCATTGTCACTTTTACGGACGACCCGGATAGCGATAATTATTATGTGTTCGATTTTATGAACGGTGAATTCCAAACGGTAGAAGATGAATTTTTCCAAGGACAACAATTCCAATTCTCGTATTTCTACGATAAGGAGTTGGAAGCCGGGCAAAATGTTACAGTAAGTATCTTGGGCGCCACTCAGGAATTCTATAATTACATGGATCTGGTACTGGAACAAACAGAGAACAACGGAGGCGTGTTCCAAACACCTGTTGCCACGGCACGGGGCAACGTATTCGATATTACGGGTTTGGACAATATCAATATTTTTGACAATGTGGAGCGTCCCAATGATTTTGCCCTGGGCTTTTTTGCAGTCGTCCAAGAATATTCCCAAAGCATTACCATCGAATAGAAAAAGCCCTTGCTTTTAAACGATAAAGTATAGTAAAATCACCATTGCAATCCCGACCAGACCCTGGACCAAGGTTCCCAACGTATGTCCGCGCAGCGCCGTTTTAACCTTCATATTGGAAAACTGTGAAACTACCCAAAAATAACTATCGTTGATATGTGACACCGTCATGGCCCCTGCTCCGATGGCCAGAACAGCCAAGGCCTTATCAGTAATGGAAACCAAACCAAAGGTTTCCAACAGAGGTGCAATGATGGCAGATGTGGTAATAATAGCAACGGTTGATGATCCCTGAGCCGTTTTGAGCACTGCTGAAATCGCAAAAGCTATCAAAAGCCCACCGACTCCTGTGCTGGACTCCAAATTAACGATGGATGCAATATCCATAGTTCTCAGAATAGCACCAAATGCCCCTCCTGCTCCGGTTATCAGTACAATGGCTCCCGCTTGCTTGAACGCTTCGGGAACCCACTCCTTTTTCTCTTCCGAAGGAACGTTTCTACCCAACGCAAAAGCAAAGAAAACCCCGATCAACAATGCGATTACCGGACTGCCCAAAAAACCTAAAACAGAGAAGGCCCAACCATCGCCCAACGGATGGGTCGGGTAATCTGCAACAGACTTCAATGCTATCAAAATTATCGGTACCAATAAGGGCAAAAAGGCTTGAAAAGGTTTTACCGTAGATGGAAGTTCCTCTTTAGTTTCCGTGGTTTCCAAAATCCCATCTTCCTGCAATGATTTTCCGATGAACCTCGCCCAAAAATAGCCTGAAATGGATACTGGTATTGCGACCAAAAGCCCAAATATCAGCACCATTCCCAAATCCGCATCCAAAATGGCGGCAGCGGCCAAAGGCCCGGGTGTCGGTGGCACAAACACGTGAGCGGAATATAACCCTGTGGCCAAAGCAATGGCAAAAACAAGCACGGGAATGCCCGTTTTTTTACTGATGGCTTTATTTAATGAGGAAAGTATAATATACCCCGAATCGCAATACACTGGAATGGAAATGACAAAACCCGCCAAGTTCATTGCCAAAGGCGAACGCTTTAGGCCGATTATCCCCAAGATGCTATTGGCCAATACTTGTGTGCTTCCCGTTTTTTCAAGGTAAATGCCAATGACCGTTCCAAACGCGATAACCAATCCGATTCCAGAAAGCGTATTTCCAAAACCCTCCACCATGGTGGACATTATGCTTTTTGGCGCCATGCCCAAGAAAAAACCAGAAGCTATTGCTGCTATGGTCAGCGAAAAGATGGGATGCATTTTAAACTTTACGGTAGCAATGACAATGAACAGGACGACCACCCCAAGAACTAGTAATTCCATAGTTGATTTTTAGTGCAATATCCTTTAAATATAAGCTAATATTCCTACTTTGGTCCCATGAGAAGAACGAACAAGGAACTTCTGGTAAAAGGATTAAAATCATTTGGCTTTACGGTACTGGCCATGTTCATGGGACCTTTTTTAATCTATGAAGCATTTAAAAATGAAGGGCACCCCTTCTATTGGCCCGTTCTCATTTTAGGAATATTGTGTGCAGGAACCGCAATCTATCTGGGGTTTCGTTCGGTAGGCATCGTAATGGATGCCGTTTTTGGGAAAAAGTCAAAAGATTAGTTCCTTGTGCCGGGAGGCCCATTTTTCCATTTATTGGAAAGCTGGGCATAGTCATAGTCCAATACCGACTTTTGCCTTTCCAATCGGTTTGCCGCAAAGGCCCGTTGCAAAATGTCCTCTATCAAATAGTCCTCATGTACTTCTTCGGGCCGGAATTCCTCTTTTAAACTGATCTTGAACAAACTCGCTGTAGTATTGTACCAAAAGGCGCGCCATCCGCTGCGGAGTTCTTTTACCAGGTCGAAAGCAGTCTCCCCTGTTTGTCTATGGATCAATTTGACCAAAATCTGTCCTTCGGTACGGGTAAGTTTCTTTAACTCTTCGGAAAACTCGCCCTCGATATATTTTTGGACCTTACGGGTATATTTTCTCTGATGCCTAGGTTTTTTGATGAGCTTTAAGCTGTCGTTCAGCTCCACCAATCGTTCGGCCGCCAATTTAGCATATGGGTAAACCTTCAGGGTTTTTCTTCTAAGAATGTAGTAACGCAATTTATCTTCCCGACTGGCAAAGTCCAGTTCTCCGAAAATATAGACCTCTTCCAGCTCAATGGAACTCATCAAAATGGAATCCCCTTCGAACCTAATATAGTAGTCCTCTATGGAATCATTGGCAATCGAATCCATTGGTGTTTTAATAGAGTCCCCTTTCGATTCTTGGGCCCATCCAAAGCCATAAATCGTTAAGAAAATAACTAAAAAACAGATACGTAGCATCATATTTCTTTGTCAAAAGTCTTGCCAAAAGTAAGTATAAAGGTGTGATTTGGCTATTAAATAAAAGTGAATATTCTTAAGTTTGTGTTCTAAATCAGATACATGTCAAAAGAGAAAATCATCAACGAAAAATCCCTTGAGTTTTTAGAAAAATACCTAAACAACCCATCACCGACGGGTTATGAATGGGAAGGTCAAAAAATTTGGATGGACTACGTAAAACCTTATGTGGACGAGTTTATCACGGATACTTATGGCACGGCCGTAGGTGTCATCAATCCAGATGCAAAATATAGGGTGGTTATCGAAGGGCATTCCGATGAAATTTCTTGGTACGTTAACTATATTACCGACGAAGGATTGCTTTATGTAATCAGAAATGGCGGTAGTGATCATCAAATCGCCCCATCAAAATGGGTAGACATCCATACCAAAAACGGTATTGTGAAAGGTGTATTTGGATGGCCAGCTATCCATACCAGGAACAAGGAAAAAGAAGAGTCTCCAAAATTGGACAACATTTTTATCGACATTGGCGCCAAGGATAAGGAAGAAGTGGAGAAAATGGGCGTCCATGTGGGTTGCGTAATCACCTACCCTGACCAATTCCATATTTTGAACAAGGACAAATTTGTTTGCCGTGCCTTGGACAACAGAATGGGCGGTTTTATGATCGCCGAGGTTGCTCGCCTGCTCAAGGAGAACAAAAAGGAGCTACCTTTTGGATTGTATATTACCAACTCGGTCCAAGAAGAAATTGGATTACGTGGTGCCGAAATGATCACACAGACCATAAAACCAAATGTTGCTATTGTTACCGATGTTTGCCACGATACCACCACTCCAATGATCAACAAAAAGACGGAGGGCGAGACAAAGATTGGTGATGGACCTGTAATTTCTTATGCGCCAGCGGTACAGAACAAATTACGTGAGCGTATTTTGGAAACTGCGGAATCCAAAAAGATTCCATTCCAGCGCAATGCATCATCACGCTACACCGGAACTGATACGGATGCTTTCGCCTATAGCAATGGTGGCGTTGCTTCCGCTTTAATATCGTTGCCCTTGCGCTATATGCACACTACAGTGGAAACGGTTCACAGGGACGATGTGGAGAACGTTATCCGTTTGATTTATGAAACTTTATTGAACATCAAAGAAGGGGAAACGTTCAGTTATTTTGATTAACTGATTATTTTTCATCATCCCGATATTAAAATTTGTCGCCTCGAAAGTTCTTCGGGGCGACTTTTTTTTATCTTTATGTGATATGGATGAGCAAGTTGACATTTTGGACGAACATGGAAAACCTACAGGGAAATCCTGTTTAAAATCAGAAGCGCACCGGAAGGGACTGCTTCATCCAACGGTACATATTTGGCTGTACACACCCGATGGACGAGTATTGATTCAACAGCGCGGCAAAGATAAATCTACCCACCCCCTACTTTGGGATGTTTCCGTGGCCGGGCATGTTTCCGCCGGGGAAGAAATTGTTTCTGCTGCCATTCGCGAAGTGGCGGAAGAAGTTGGACTTACCATTTCGGAGTCAGATTTGGAACCTTTGGGCACTTTCAAGGCCATTCACAAAATTTCCGAGGACTTTATTGATGCTGAATTGCACCATATCTTTTTGTGCCAGCTCAGCGTTCCCTTGAACCAACTCATCAAACAGGAAAGTGAGGTCGAAGATTTGGCGCTTATACCGTTATTCAAGTTCGCTGAGGAAACCTGGGGCTTGGCCAGTGTTGGCAAGTATGTACCACACGGACCCACCTATTACAAAACAATCATTAAGGAAATTAAAAGTCGGACTTGACTTTTTCAACAAATGCTTCCAGAGCATCCAAATTGTAATCCTTCTGGTCGCCTGTCTTCATATTTTTGACCACAAATTTACCGTCGGTCAACTCTTGGTCTCCCAAAAGAATTACATAGGGCACTCCTCTTTTGTCGGCATATTTGAACTGCTTCTGCACTTTGGTGTCCGTAGGGTATAAATCCGCTCTAAGACCTTCTTTACGTAGTCCTGAAACCAGTTTTAAGGCAGCTCTTCCCTCTTTCTTTCCAAAATTGAGGCAAAGCACATCCAAAGATGAATCCAAACTTTCAGGGAACAGGTTCAATTCTTCCAAAACCAAATAAATACGGTCCAAACCAAAACTGATGCCTACGCCGCTCACATCTTTTAGTCCAAAAATACCTGTAAGGTCATCGTAACGGCCACCACCACCAATAGAACCCATTTGTACACCTTCGGGTGCGGCAACTTCAAAAATGGCGCCAGTGTAGTAATTGAGCCCGCGAGCAAGGGTAACATCCAATTGAAGGGTTGCCGATTGAAGTTCAACCATATCAACGGTAGAAATAATCTCTTCCAGTTCGGAGACACCCAACATTCCAATTTCGGAATCGGCAAGGATAGATTTCAGTTTTTCCAATTGCTCGGACGCGGTTCCAGTCATCTCAAAAAGAGGTTGTGCTTTGGCAATGGCCGGTTCGGAGATACCTTTTTCCACCATCTCCGCTTTTACTTTTTCCTCTCCTATCTTGTCCAATTTATCCAGAGCGACAGTAAAATCTACCAACAAATGCTTGGCTCCTATCACTTCAGCGATCCCTGATAATATCTTTCTGTTGTTGATTTTGATGGTGGTCCCTTTCAGGCCCAAATCAGTAAAAACGGCATCGTACAACTGCACAAATTCAACTTCTTGAAGCAGAGAATCAGCTCCCACCACATCGGCATCACATTGGTAAAACTCACGAAAACGCCCCTTTTGCGGACGGTCAGCGCGCCATACGGGTTGGATTTGATATCGCTTAAATGGAAAATCAATCTCATTTTGATGCATCACCACATAACGGGCAAAAGGAACGGTAAGGTCGTAGCGTAGGGCCTTTTCTGAAATTTTCGGCGTTAAAGAGGCTGAATTCTTTGAACTGTAGGTCACATCATCCACTTTGGAAATAAAGTCACCCGAGTTCAAGATTTTAAAAATCAAACGGTCGCCTTCATCCCCATATTTTCCCATTAGGGTTTCTGAGTTTTCAAAAGACGGGGTCTCTATCGGTTGAAAGCCATAGCTTTCAAAATATTTTTTTATGGTTTGGATGATATGGTTCCGTTTGGAGACCTCTGCAGGTGAAAAATCACGGGTTCCTTTGGGTATGGATGGTTTTTGTGCCATGTGGTTTTAAATTCTCGTGCAAATATACGCTTTTGGTCAGTGTTCCATAATCTGTTCAAACCACTGGTACAACTCTCCTTTGGTAATAACGGCCCCTTGTTTGATCAGCTCAAACTTATCCACATTCTTATCCACACCGTAGGCCTTGGAAGCTGATAGATATTCCACAAAATCGGATTGGTAATTACGTTTAAACCAGCCAAAACCTATCTCGGTCCTCAAATCGATTTCGGGATTTAAAATCTTGACAGAGAGCAACTTCATTTCCTTCTCTGTAAGATGGAAAAGATGCATGTGTTTTTCCGATACATTTTCAAGATACTCGACCTTGTTCAACACTCCTTCCCATATCAAATCGCTGAAAACATCGATTTCATCCTCCGCCACTTCAGGCTTTTCTTTTTTAAGCGTGTCCCATTCATCCGCTGTAATGGATTGGGTAGCCAAAAAGTTAATGAATTCGGGGTGGAGTTCCTCCAATTGTTCCTTTGTCAGACGTTTGTATTTCATCCTGCAAAAATATAAAAGGTAGTGGAAAACCGTATCCTTTTCAACATAAGAAAACGCTCAAATCCTTTGTTTACGCCATATTGCTTTAAGTTTACCTTAACCTGGAATTTTTGGCAGGCCCTTTTTATTATTGTAGTTTCGGAAATTAACATTTATTAAAAATAGAAATAGAATGAGATTTTTAAATCCTTTTAAAACTTTAGTGGTCTGCATAGCAACCATAGGTGCATGTGCTTTCTCACATGTGAACGCGCAGGAGCAGTTGGAGGTCAGCGATGCGGAACTGAATAAAATTGCAACTGCTTTTCCAGATATTCAACAGGTGAATATGGAGGCACAACAAAAAGTTATGAAAACTGTTGAGGAGAGTGGGTTTGAGCCCAATAGGTTCAACGAACTGTACCAAGCCGCTGCTTCCCCAGAAAAGACCATGGATGTAAGCGATGAAGAAAAAGAAAGATTTGGGAAGCTGATGAACGAAATTCAGCAAATGCAGGTGGGCTTCACCCAGCAAATCGAAAAAATCATCAGTGATGAGGGCATGACGCTTGACCGATATCAAAAAATTGCGATGGCACTGCAACGGGATACAGAACTACAGAATCGTTTGAGAACACTGCTTGAGCAAAAACAGCAATAATCAACTTTTTCTTGTACATAAATAAAAAAATCCCGAGCGAATGGCCCGGGATTTTTTTTGCTATGAAATGGCATTTTATATAAGTATGATTTTTTGAATGGAGCTACCAAATTGTGTCTCCAAAACCACAATGTACAAACCCGATGGCAAACCCGATATGTCCATTGGGATTTCGTATTCATCTTTACCAAATGCCTGCTCTTGCCCAATTAAATTATTGTTGGCCAATCCAAATACTTTTAAGCTGATATCACCAGGTATCCCTAAACCCACAGCCACAGTGAACTGACCGTTAGATGGATTGGGGTAAATAACAAAGTACTCTATTTTTTTATTGGTTTCCTCTTCCAAAACATCATCCGATATTCCATCGCCTTCCAAAACCAAAATTTTCTTTGTTTCTGTTGATAAGCAATCACCTCGATAAGCTTGTACTCCCACTTCATATTCACCAGGTTGGTTAAAAACTAGCTCCAACTCATCTGAATTCATACGCAACACGATTGCTTCTTCCGGCACCACCCATTCCAATTCGTCGGGAATTGGATAACTGAGATCTACTGCCAACACCGTTTCGCCCGCCACTATTTGGCTGGACATTGCAAATTCTGCATTGGTTTGGTCTGGCTGGCCCAATATTACCGAGGTTTGGTATTCACATTGGTTGCTATCCTTCACAGTTACCTCATAGGTTCCTGATTCCAACGCTTCAAAAAACGGATTTTCTTGAAAATCAACGCCATTGTTTATAGAGAAGATGTATGGAGGTGCTCCCCCTGATGCACTAACCTGAATATTTCCTTCGTTACCAAGAAAACATTCTGTTATATTAGGTATCCCACTCGCAGTCAATTCTTGATTTGGCTCGGTGATTTCAACCAACTGGGTTACTGCTGGCACGTCAGAATTATCGGTAACTGAAAGTATGTAAGTGCCGGCGGAAAGACCGGAAATTGTTTTTTGGTCAGAAGCGGTAAAACTGATATCGCCTTGTTTATTCCATTTGTAGGTAAAAGGAGGTATTCCCGTCACATTTGCAGTAATAGAGCCTGTAAAGCCTCCCTTGCAGTTTACATGGGCCGTATTGGTTCCAACAATGGCAAGAGGGTCAGGTTCGGTTATTTGTATTGGTGTTTCCAAGGTAGCTTGACACCCCAACGCATCGATAACAACTACCTGATAGGTTCCGGCTTCCAACCCTACCAGATTCGTATTGGTAGATTCAAGTTTTGGTTCATAAGGTTCGCCATCTTTTGTCCAATTGAATGTGTACGGTGGCGAACCATTGTCCAAAGAAATCTCAAAACTTCCATCCTCCTCCCCGTTTAAAGAGACATTGGTTTGGGAAATCATTTCCACCGTAAAGAAACCTTCGGGCTCTTCGATGACAATAGGTTGGTTTTCATTGGTTACTTGGCATTGCCCATCTGAAACAATATAGATGTATTCGCCAGCTTCCAAATCGGTTCTAATGGGTCCGTCTTGCTGCGTATCCAACCAGCTGACCGTATATGGCCCGCCCGTACCTCCTGAAATATCAAGTTCTATGCTTCCGGTGGCCTCATCCTTACAAACTACATCGGTTGTATTGACCTCAACACTGAGCAAAGGATTCACATAATCAAACAGATAGACTTCCTGCACCTCACTGTTGCCATTATCGGTAACGGTTACGGAGTATTCGCCCTGTCCCACGTTGATGGATTGTGTGGTTTCCCCGGTGGACCAAAGGTATTCGTACCCGCCATTGGTCCCTCCGCTTGGGTTAGCCTCAAGAATCCCTACATCGCCCTCGCAGGTTATTTGCAAGGTTTCTGTGATTTCAACGGATAAAGGGTCCAATTCCACAATGTCTTCGATTGGCGGCTCCACCTCGGTAAGGCATCCTGTTACTGCATCTTCAATGGTCAGCGTGTAGCTTCCCGGTTGCAATTGGTCTAAATGGTATGGGTTCTGCGGCTGAAATAGATCACCATCTTTTTCCCAATGCAGGATATAATTTCCGCTGCCCCCAATAATATTATCGATGCTTATTAACCCCGTGGGCAGATAATTCGGGGGGGTGCCCGGCTGGAATACTTGATGTACATCCAGCAGAGGGCTTGTATTTTCGATACCAACTTCAAATTCTTGGGACTCATAATCACAATCGTGACTATCGGTCAAGGTTAAGGTATAAGTGCCTTCTGGCAGATTGACCAAATGGGTATTGGTTGAGCCTTGGGGCAAAACGAAATCGTTCCCGTTTCTCTTCCAAGTAAAAGTATAGGGTGGGGAGCCTCCAGAGGGTGTTATGGCAATTTCGCCGTCGTTGCCACCTTCGCAGGTAACGTTTATGATTTCATTCGCGTCAATCTCGAAATCTGGAGGATCATTGATAACTATATCTACAAAATCACTTTCAACAGTTGGAAAGGCATCCTCATCAATAGGTCCAACAATCCATTTAACCCCATAGGTGTTTGCCGGTAGTTCATTGTTCTGAAAAACATATGTTTTATTTTCAAAATCATCCTTTTGTAACCCCATAATTTCAGTAGTTGTAAAATTATCATATTCATCAATACCAGTCTTTTCGTAAACAAGAATTGTCATTTTTTCCTCATCGGTCAGTGCATGGTCAAAAGTGATAGAAAAACCGCCATCAAGTCCTCCAGGGCAGGTGACTGGGCTGGGTACTGGGTTGGGAATGATTTGTTGGTCAAGATCTGGGGGCTCTGGACTTATTTCGAATGAATAAAAACCTATTGTCCGTTTTTCCGAATGTACACTTTCCGCTGGAATTGCATTAAAAAACTTAATATAGTGACCTGAACCCTCAGCATATATACTAAACCTTAACAGAATGTTTCCTAAATTCTTCAAGTTTTCAGGTAGTAGAATATCCAACTCCTCAGCTGTGATGCTCAAGGGAAACAGACTTTTGATTTGTGGATCGTTTATAGGCTGCCAATTAGGATTCCCTTGTACCAAATATTCCCAATGTCCATCTTCCACTTGTACACCTTCTCTTTCAAACAATAATTCAGAATAGTATTTTGAAATAGATTCATTCGGTTCCGTACTCGGTTCATTTGCCAATAACCAGCTTTTGGCATAACTTTTAGCTTGACTCCACGAATAAGTGTCCAAGCTCTCTGAGTTTGCATTACCGTATTCGATTGTTTCCCCGTATTCAATTAATCTATCATCCCTATTCTTTCTTGCATCGCACCAATCTGTCTGCCAGTCATTGGTAAATTCATCTGTAAGATAATTGTTGGAATAACAATAGCTTTCAGCAAAACCATCATTGTTTTGATAATCCAGGGCATAATATCGGGTTTCAAAATAGGATAATTCTAAGTTTTCATTGTTTGTGGTATAAAAATCATCTATTATTCCACCATTGCTACTGGTTAATCCTAAGTTGGGATAAGATATATAATGGGTCCAACAATTTTCACATCCATTATGCCATTCCTTAAATTCATAATTCAATCGAATTGTGTACAGTGCATTTTCCTGACTACAAATTTTCAACGAACATAAAAAACCTAACAGAATGAACACGACTTTTCTTTTCATATTTCAATAGGTTACTTCAATTTCACTCCACTCACTTATACTTCCATCAACAAAAACCGCTTTTATACTGTATCCATAATTGGAATTTGGGATGAGTTTCCTGTCAATAAATTGGCTTGTGGAAGGCTCAAAGGTTTGAAACAAAGTGTAATCATTTCCACTTTCCTTTTTGTACATCTGTATTTCCAATACATTGGGTTCGTTATAGCGCCAACTCAGTGCTATATGCTTGTTTTCTCTATCTACCTCTGCATAGAATCCCTTAATTTTTGGCTTTAGCAACGTTTGCGGCGTTGCAATGGCAACCAAAGGAGAAGGTCTGCTTTCCAGTCCAACTGTGTTTATAGCCGTAATGGTATAGCCATATCGGGTATTGGGTTCTATTTCAAGGTCCTTAAACGCTGTCAACGAAGTCTCTTCGGTTTCCAAAATAGGTTGCCAAAGACCATCTTGGAGCCCTAGCTGCTTCCGGTATATGATTTGTTTGGCAATCTTGTCAGACGAACTTGGTGTCCACTTTAAAAGAACCGTATCCCCCAACAGTTCATATGCTGTAAAAACAGGGCTAGTGGGCGGCACCCGACTGGGTCGCTCTAAGACCAAGGTGTCCGAGGGTTCGGACTCATTGTAACGAAGATCGGACGCCACGATTTGATAATACACCTTACTCGTAAAGGTTTTAGTATTGATGGTATCCTGAAAATGGGTTTCCAGTACTTCTCTTTTGGTCAGCCGAGTGAATTCTTGGTTTTTCCGGTCAGCGCGCAACACCGTGTACCCCTTCAAATCCATCTCCGTATTGGGTTGCCAAACCAGTTGTACCACGCCAAGCGTATCCACTGTACCTTGAAGTCCTATTGGTTTATGAGGAGGAATGGAATCCACAGGCTGAATCATAGCTGGTGAAGAGTCTTGGTAGTCTCCTGCAATTCCATACGCCCTTACCTTAAAGTAATTGATGGTCTCCAGTTCACTATATTTAAAGCTTCTTACTTGCTTATCCAACGCTGTGGCCACTGCTTTGTAGGGGCCGATGGCCTTGGGTGCTCTGAGCACATCAAATTGGGTTAACTTCCATGCTTCATCTTTTGGAAAATCCCATTGCAACTCCACTTCTTTCTCTGAAATAATGTTGTTTGATGTAAATTGTGGAATCGCCAAAAGTTCTTCAAAGGCAATGACCGATGTTGTATCGGAAGGTGGGCCGGTTTCATCGAACAAAGTTCTTCCCCGTACCCGATACCAATACTTTTTGCCATACTCTTGAATACTATCCGTATATGAAATACCGGAAACTTTAGTGACTGCCAATTTGGTTATGGGGGCATCATTTATTTTTTTAAATGTTTTACCGTCATTGGATCGTTCTAAATCATAGCTGGTATAATAATCCAGTAATGAATCGTATTCCCAGATCAAAACAAAGGCTTTATTATAATAATATCCTGCAAAATCAAATGGTTTAGGAAGATTGTGCACCTCAATGGGATCAACCAGTACCCCATTGTACCCCCCTTTTAAGTTTTCTGACGCATTGGCCAATTTGATGTTATAGAGATATTTTTCATTTGTTTTAATGCTTGCGTCAACATAGCCCATTCCAGCATATTGTGCTACTTCAAAATCTTGATCAACTGCAAACATTGAAAAAGCAAAGCGTTGGTCTAATTCTTCGCTTTCATTGATTACTTGCATAAATAAATTGTCATCGTTGCTGTTTGTATTAAAACTTTCCCCATAAATAGCTTGAGCAGTTATCGCGGCCACATCATTACTTTGAACCATTTCTCTCCATTCCAATAAAGGTTTTGGTTTTATAGGCCCTCCCGAAAGTATCTCTACCTCACCACCTAAAACTGGCTTCCCATCTCGTTCAATGATGTGTCTTTCCAAGATGTATCCATGATCAATTCCCGACTGCCACGATATTTTGTCCGTAGCACCCCATCTTATAAGTACCCTGCCTTCATTCATCCTATGCCTCATCACTATATTTGAATGAATTGTATCTGTTGGCAGATTTTGTCCTGTTACTTGAAAAAACACAAAAACCATAACGCAAAGACAGACCAAGCAATTTGTATTGTACTGACTAGAAGGTATTTTCATAATCTAGCTTAAATGAATTCCCTGTTGTGTTTTTTGGAAGCACGTACCTAAACCTCACCTGATACTTTTCTCGTTTTATAAATGGAAACCTTCCCCAAATGATATAATCATACTTTTCATATTTTTCCAAATTCCTTATTTGGGGCATTGTATATCGATACGCTATTTGTATCCGAAGATTTGAGTAGTCGGAATAATATGCTTTTGGCAACGTCCATATATAAGGAAAGTGACTTTTTAAGTAGTCGGGGTACATATTGTCCATTGTGTAAGCTAGATATGTGTTGCTTACCATCATTGGTCCTTTAGGCGGTATTCCCCAAATGGCTTCATTTCTATTTACCCTAATTGTCCCATCCAATGGGTATTCCTCATATAATAAAGGATTGATTTCATCTCTAAAGTATCTATTATTGGATAGGGCTTCGGGATGTATTAATGGTTCGTCGTCCGTATATTGATTTCCAATCAAGTCAACAATACCAAAAGGTTCGTAGTCATCCATCCTAAGATGTATTCTTCCAACATTGGCAATTCCACGATCTTCTTGTGAATAGCTATCCAAAGAGGTAGTGAATCGATTGATTTTAAGTGACCTCATCTTTTCAGTAAATGTATCGTACCTACTTGTGGTAAATGAGAAATCCAACCTACTTACAAAGGCCCCGCTCTTGGCACTGCCGACCAAGGTATTGGTGGAAATTTCCAAATCATCCGAAATTTGATGGAACTCTTCTTGGGTCATCACCAAATTTTCTTCCACATCGCTCGGATTCAACGTAACGAGCGCATAAGTGTAGGTTGTTTCATTATCTAAATCGGGAATGGAGAAACTCAATCTTTTTTGTGAGGCGATGTATTGAAAATCCGCCTTGATCTTGTTCCCGGATTCGTCCAAAAAGTACAGTTCATCCCTATATCCGTTTCCAAAAAGGTACTCCTGCCCCGAATGCAACTGAACAAATCCCTGATTGCTCTCCTTGGGCAGCATGTAGGTTTGGTCCACCACGGGATACATATACTCAATGTTGTTTCTGGGAATATAGGTTGGAGCGGTGCCCGTGGTAAATGTGATTTCCTTCTCCTCAAAGATGGGGTCGCCATTTTCCCGGACCGTTATCCAATTACTTCCCGTCTTCTGTTGGAAACCGACTTTTACCTTTACATATATTTCTTCTTCTGGAGGAAGAATTTCAAAAGGTTTGAACACCAAAAGGTCTTGTTCTGGATTAAATTCAGATTCTCCCTGAATAGGGTTCCCTTGATTTGTGATGACAAATTCCTCTAGATGCACCCTGTAGGTTTTCCAGCTCTCGTCACCCTGTATCAGGAGTTCACTTTCCATTGGGGCATTAAAAGCTACTTGTACGGCATCGAAAACATCAACATCGGTATAGCCGTTTCCAGGCATGACATCCGAAATAATGACAATGTCCTGCAAGCCGGACTTGCCTACAATTTCACATTCTTCACCAATGATTACCTTTAGACGTGTTCGAATACTGACCACTCCCAACACCCTCACATCGATACCCGCATAGCCTTTAATGAACCATGGATTTGGCAATTGGGCCTGGGCCAAAACCGCGAGTCCAGCTTTTAGAATGGACACCCTTTTTCGGATTCCGAACAATTTTATCTGAGCCCCTATTTCTCCTTGCAAAAAAGCGTACAATTGCCCTGTGGCATACCAGCCATCCATGCCCAACGGCCCTGCTTTTCCAAGACAATGTGCATCACCAAAATCCCGCATCATCAAATCGAAACCTACTCCTGCACGAACACTGGCATAAACTATTCCCCAATCAATTTCTTTGCCCACGGAGAAGGATGCGCCGAACGCATATCCTGCACCTTCCGCCAAATTTTGATTGAAATTGCGGCCAAATATGAGCTCATCGCCCTTGAGATTCAGAATATCGATGACATTTTGGGGCGGCCTTGCCGGGTCGGGAAGAACGGTACCTGTCATAAAATACAGGTCCACTTTTGCCGTAAGCGGTCCAATGGGAATGCCCTGTAATCCAAAACGTTTGTATGGGGTTCCCACATAAATGTACCAATCTTCGGGAGCGTTGTAGAATTCCAAATACCCCAATCTGTTCTTCTCCCCTGCTCCCTTGATGGGGCCGGCATTCAAGAAAACATCGAACATGCCCCAGTAGGTGCGATTTTCGAAATCAAAATCGATGGCCACTTGGGCGGCAAAGAGTTCATTACCGGTAAGTACTTCGGGAAACACATGATCGGCAAAGTACTGAATGCCTTCACGGTCTATGGAAAGCTCGTGGAAATTGGAAAGCGATTGTTCCTTATCAGCCACATTTTGTTGCATATCATCCACAGAGCCAAAAGGATCTCTTGATTGTCCTCCCCCTTGGATAAGGGCTGCTGCACCATAGAATCCCAATCTGCTTAAACCGCCCCCGTTTGCCCCTGAGTTAAAACTCATTTCTATAGCGGCCAATCCGGTAAAAGCCACTCCTTTTTTTACTTCAAAAGCCGCCAATGCCTTGAATCCAAGTTCAATGGTATCATCAGGAGCATAATATATGCCGGACATGGAGCCTGCATTGTCGTTTAGCCCGGATTTACGCATATGGTGGTATACCCCTCCCCCAATATCGTAAATGGTAAAATTCTGATTGCTTGAATTTGTAGGTCTGCCATGGGCATCTACATACCAGTAGCGGTAGTCTCCCGTGTTTCCGAACAAACCCCGAGCCCCGATTTCTATTCCCAAACTTTCGGAATATAAATCCAGCTCTCCGGCAAAACCTTTTCCATAGACGGCACTCTCCCTAAAAAATGCCAATCGACCACTGAATTCAAATCCTTTTCGGGTCACATCCACCTGCACCTCACTAACTTCGGTGGTGTCATATTTCCATTTTAAATAATCGCCATCCTCCAATTTGCCAAAAATATGGACCCTTACATCCCCATGTATTCCGGATTTATCCAAATTGATGTAACTGTTCAATGACAATCTGGCTTCATCATTACCGATGGTTTCAATGGAAACATCATAAACACCCAAATCAAACCCGGCAATTGTGGGAGAGGCGATGGTATCCAAATAGCCGGCATATCCAATGGACAAATAGGGTCGCTCTTTGGTCTGAATATGCAGATCTTGGAATTTAAGCCCTGAAAATGTCAGTAATTCTTCGTCTGAACCTGATACCTGGGCATTTTGTTCTGGGTCGAATGCCATTATCCCGGAAAGATTGGCCTCTGGATAAAACTTCTTGTCCTCCACCTCCAAATTGATGTAAGACTCCTTAAAGATTCTAGCTTTTGACCTGAAAATATTGAAGGGAACGTCTTCTTCCACCTTAACCTTCACAAAATAATCCTGATTGGAAGAGATGACTCCAGAGTAACCCAATTGTCCACCAGAACTTTCCGAATCACTTATGGGCAAGACGATTCTTCCGCTAAAACCGGCTTTCATAAAACGGTTCACCTTTAGGTCAATAGTCAAAGAGTCCAAAGAGTATTGCCATTTATTGGCATTTCCCTCATCGATACCGATAATGTTGGTAGCAAAAAAATCGCCGGATACCCCAAAATTGTCCAACAATAAGTGCTGGGCACCAACAGTGACGCGTTCCTCCGAATTATTTTTATTGAATTCCGGAGGCAGGTAAACTCTTACTTCTTCAGCGTAAAACCCACGCCATAAATTTTCGTTCCCCGGAACCAATAGCTTTTGTGCTGTGTACAGTTCCGGAAAATCAATACTGGCAGCATTGGCGGTATCGCTCAAGTCCAGCACGGTGTTCTGCATTTTAAAGCCCCAATTGGGCAAAGCCCTTAGCTCGAAGGGCGGCAGGTCGAGCTGAATCAATAGGTCGTTTATGTTGTTGGTATGCATGGAGAATCCCGCCCCTACATAACTATCGTTCCCAACAACATGTTCCCCACTACCAGGTGCTGTTTTGTCCGGATTTTTGATGTCTCCATTTTCGGTAAGTGGAATGGCCACGGTTTTGGCAATACGAACATCGGCACTTAGGCCCAATTCCCTAACTTTCCCCTCGCAGTCGATGGTGATGTAGGTTTGGCCGTTGGCCTGTCCATTAGGGTCAATACCCCCCAAAAAGGTGAGCAGCCACTGCCCTCCTCCCATTCCCACGGGAACATCGGTCAATAGATTAAGTGTAGCTTCCTCATATATGCCCCCGTTTTTGGAGATGCGTATGTTGGTGGCACTGAACATGAGCTCTGTTTTGAGTTCGCCAAGCTCTACTTTTGCAAATAGATCAACCTCGGTATAGGTGGGGTGGTACTCCATCCGGAAGATGCCCAAGGTAATGTAGGAATTGGATTTGTTGGAAGAATCTTCGGAATCGGGGGCAATGTTCTGCTTTATTCCAACGGGCAGCTCTACTGCTTGCTGTCCTCCTATGATTTGGATAAAACGCTGTTCATTTTCTATGATCTGAAAAACTTTTTGGGCATCATCCAATATTTTTTGTGTTTCACCGTCCACGTTGAACTGCTGGGCCACGTACTCCGGCGAAAACTCGGCCACATTATCGAACATTCCGTAGTGAAGGTCCATATGGGCCGGTTCCAGTTCCGGAAAACTTCTGAATCTGGTTTTGGATTCCTCTTTTTTGGATTTCTGTTGCTGCCATCGGTCCATCAAAGCTGCCACATCGGTCGAATCCGTTACAGGGAAGGCAAGTTGACTTATCGATAATGTATGGGAAGGGTATGTATGTTGTTTACCCTTGGTCACCGAATCCAATGGTATGGGTGTTGCCCATGCGGTAGCACACCATAGCAGTGATATAACAAGTAGGTTGGTTTTCATATAGTCTTGTTTCCGCAGCATTTTAAAAACGAGCGGACTAGGAGGAGTAAGTAAGGAAATACTTTACAAAATAGAGGGGATGGATTTACGGATGCCCTGTTTGAATTGACGGATGCCCCAAACGAAGCAACGGATTATTGAAAACAACCCTTTTTGGGTTGTCTTTGAGCTCCTGTTTTAGGAATAATTCCCAAAAAACAGTTTTGGCATTTCAGGAAATACTTTTGTTTTTGGAATGAGCTACCCCTTGCTTGAGTGTCCCGCTCGTATCTATTTATTTTTAAAGTATCTCAAAGAACTTTAGATATGATAATTGGCAATCTCTTACTCATACTCGGCACGAGCGGGACGCTCGCGCTAGCGGGGGGTTAATAAAAGCTTCTGTGAATCAGAAAAATCAAACTTATTTCCGGTTATTATCCTGATTAAATTTTTGCTCGAATATAGCCAACTTGTAACCGAGTGAAAATAAATCTTTCTCTGAATAATTATCGGCCACCATCCTGCAATATGGTACTTGGTCAAAAATTGTTTCAACGATTTCAAAATCTGTTCCTTTGAATTTATTATGGTTCTGAATTGCCTTTTCCAAAAGTACTGGGTAGGTAACCATAAATTTAATATCAAGTTTTTTAGTTGATGCCATCTATTAATGTTATTTCAATATTAGGAAACATATTGCTGAATTGTTGTATCACTCCCTGACAAGAAGCACAATAAGGATTCTCTGATACTATTTTTACGAACCTGTAAAACCTCTTTTTACCAGTCGATTTCTCCTTTTTGCCTAAAATGTTGTGAAGTAGAGCCAAATTGATAACCAAGAGCAAAAATATCTGACATTTTATATTTTGTCACTTTAATTCTTGCAAATACAACTTCATCATAAATAAATTTTACAATTTCAAAATCTGTCTTATATGTCTTATTGTAGTTCTCAATACTTTTTTTGATAAGTACATCATCTCCTGTAATAATTTCAAATTCCAAAGGCTTATCTAATTCCATCGATTAATATTATTTCAATATTTGGGAACATCTCACTAAACTGTTGAATAATGCCCTGACATGAGGCGCAATATGGGTTCTCTGACACTATTTTTAAAGTGCCTGTCACATCTGAATAAGTCTTTCCTTTTACGCCTCCTAAATCATCAGCTAGCTTGTTCAGCATTTTATATTCTGAATCAGTATTTCTAAGCCATGTTGTGCCATTACTTCCCGTAACATGAATAGCATCAAAAATTTGAGGCTCAATATCAGTATTAGCAGGACCACTCTTCCATACTTTATTATCAACCCCATTTCCTTTTACAGTGCCTTCCAAGTAGCCATAATTTCCTCCTCCGGTTTTTCCAGTTCTGTAATCCCTAATTTTATTTAGGGCATCTTTTATTTCGTCAACCGAGGCAAGTTTCGACTTTTTCAGCGAACCTATCAGATTTTTATTGTCCGCACAGCTTCCCAATGCATTAATAAAAGGCTGCTTCCTACTAGCTTTCAGCCCGTCAAAGGCTGCCTGTATTGCATCGTCAGCAATTTGTGGGTTGGCTGCCCTAAAAGCATGCACTGCATTGATATTGTCGATACTTTTTAAAGAAGTGCTTCCATTTGAAAGTATTTTCCAACTCCCAACCAGCTCAGGATTCTCCGCAATCGCCTCGGCAAATTCCTTGTCCACCAAGTCATCACTTAGCTTCTGGAGCTGTGCCGTATCTAAGTCCAATCTCTTAAGAACGTCCAGCAACCGCAGCACCTCATCCTGCAGCTTGGGCGACTTCTTCAACGTTTGGTACAGCAAATCCGCACCGGTGGCAGAGATCAAGCCCAACTGCACCCAAACACTTACCTTTTGCCAATTCTTGCAAAGGGCAATGTCAAGATGCTTTTATTTTATATTTTATTTCATTTATTGATTCTTTCAGATGTTCAATTTCCTCAGCATCTAAAAACTCATCTAATTTAACTGGTTTTAATTTTTCCATATGTAAATAAAACAAATCAACCAAATTAGGTTTGATTACCTTATTTAAAGAAAAATTGACTTCTATGTATTGAATTAAACATATAAAGTTGTTTAGTATATTTTCTTCTTCTGGAAGAAACCAAAAATCCTCGAATACTTGATGAATTGCACTCTCTATTGGAATTCCTTGTGTAATTGAATTAAAAAAAGCTCTATAAAACGCTGTTATTAGTTGAAAATATTTCCAATTCTCCATTCTTAAAAATCATTTAATATCAACTAACTTGTTAACTACCAGTCTATTTCTCCTTTATCCCTTAATTCTCTGATTTTTGAGCCGACCATTGAACCAAATAAAAATATCTTGTCTATGGAAATAGTAGAGACATCTATGTAGCTAAACATCACACCATCAATATCGATAGATTCTTTATAAACTATATTCTCTTTATAAACTTTATTAAAGAGATGTACTAAATCTAGAATCAACTGGTAATCTCCAGTTGCTATATGCAATATACCTTCGGTTCTATCTAACTCCATCAATTAAAATTAATTTTAAATTTGGAAACATTTCACTAAACTGTTGAAGAACTCCTTGACAGGAGGTACAATAAGTTCGTTCAGATATTACTTTAATTTCTCCAGTAATATTAGGATACGTGTTGCCTTTAACCCCTCCTAAGTCGTCGGCCAATTTATTGAGCATTTTGTATTCCGAATCTGTATTTCTGATCCAACCTCCAACTTCTGTAGCATCAAAAATTTGTGGTTCTGTAATCGGGTCGGCTGTACCACTACTCCAAAGTTTATTATCTATAGAGTTTCCATTTATATTTCCTTCCACATAACCAAAATTTCCACTAGATGGTTTGTTTATTGACATCCTATGATTAGCTATTCTTGTTGTCGCATCAGCTATTTCATTTGCGTTACCTCTTCTTACTACACCCACAAAGCCCTCTAAAAACTCATCCCCCTTATTAGTCAATCCCAACCGCAACACCTCGTCCTGTAGCTTGGAAGATTTTTTTAGCGTCTGGTACAGCAAATCCGCACCAGAGGCCGAAACTACACCCAACTGCACCCAAGCACCTACCTTTTGCCAATCCTGGCAAAGAGCACTATCTTGCTCGGAGCCTTGGCAAATAATATTTGCAGCGGTCGATGTGATATCCGCAGAGGCCAAGGCTATCCTAAAAGCCCTCGCCAACCTGGTTCCTTCGGTCAAGGCCAGTTTAAGTTCCCCTGCACCAAAGACCAAGGAGGCCACATCCAGAGCAAACGTCATCTGTTTTAAGATGCGCTCGTTTTCTTTAGCAATTACACCTTTTATAATAAAAATAAAAGGTATCTCAGATGCCTCCCCGTTAACAGTAAAAGTACGGAATATGTCAGTTTCGGGAAAAATGTCCTGAGAAATATTGAACCCAACTCCTTGGCCACCTCTCCCCCAGTGGCGATGTTGGCTGCATCGATGACTTCCTTGAACTGTTCCAAGAATGGCAGGGTGATATAGCCCCATCCCGAAAAATGGCTGTTGCTTCCACGGACTTCTTTTCTTTCTCTGAAAGCCCGTGGATAATTTTGATTTCAATATGTCAAAGAACTTTTCCTGTTATAGCTTTAGAACTTAATACTCCCCATTCATAAATTCTACATAAGAAAACTCTGAGATAGAAGTACCTATCTTATCAGTTGGATATGGTTTTTTCACATTGTTATATAAATCGTATTCAACATAGTCGGTTAAAAACCAATCTTCTTTTTCGTTGGAATAGGTATATGTTAATATGCATTCTGTGACCACATCTGCGTTTAAATTCAATACTATTCTGTTATCAACTAGTTCAATCCGCCTTAAAGGGTTTCCTTCATAATATTCTTTGACAGCATCAATCTTAGGGTCACCAACTTTTACGCTTGGGTCATAATCCTCAAACCATAAAGGATAAACATTATCAAGCTCTCTAAATTTGGTGAACGTACTATCATTGACTTTTTGATAAACAACTAATTCTGTTTGTAAACCATTAACCAATTCGTCACCTCCCTTTTCTATGGCCAAATCTTGTATTCCATCAATGTTAAAATCAAATTTATTAAAGAGGCTATAAATCATCTCATTTTCTTTAATGCATATTGATTCAGGTAATTCGTTTTCAATCCACTTAGCCCAAACATTTTGATAACAGTGTTTACTAGTTTGATTCTCTTGGGCATTGCAAGAAAAACAGGCTATAAATACTCCGGTTATTATAAATTTAAATTTCATTTTTTATCGCATTTATAAAGTTTAATATCTGAAGTAAGTCTATCATAATTTTGCTTTCTCTCACTTTTATGGTGGCTTGCAGTATTTACTTTTTTGGTAACTTCATATGATGTCATATTGTCCAGAATTGAAATAGGTTTAAAATTGTTCAAAAACCAAGATGTTGCAGAATAAATAATAGATTTGGTATCCGTTTCTAATTCATCTGGATTTGCTTCCCAATCAAAAGCTGTTCCATAAGTTTCATTTGCCTTAGTAGAAGCATCTCTATAATTCTTGCGCCCTGTTAGTTGAATAATTCCACGTCCTCGATATTTCCACCCATCACCATCTTCATTGTTGCCATTTTTATTTTTATAAACCAAATTGTATAAATTCTTCCCATTCGTTTCACTATTTATTCTTTTTAAATTATAGATAGCCGTTGAATCTTTACTTTTTGAAAAGGATTTAGGAAATGAAATTGACCGTGAACCTCTTGATTTAGTTATTTTGTCGGTAGATGCTTTGTACTTTGTTGAGATTGTATCCTCTGGCTTTTCAATGTACCTATGTAGGCATCTATTTGAACTGATGTAATCGATGTATTTTTCATCATCCCAAAAGGATTGAGAATATATCACTTCCTGAGTATTATTCTCAGTTTGTTTTCCAAATGTTTGATATATATTTAATAACGTAAACCAATACCCTTCTGTAAAATCGGTGAAATTATTACACTCTAATATGATTTGGGAAAAGAAATGTGCATGTTGTTTGCACGTTTTATACCCACCACCTTTTAACGCCTTTGTGAAAATTTCTGCGGTATTAGGTGTTAATTTTTCACTTTTAGAGCCTTCAAATATCTTTTTTAGTTTATTTACAGTAATGGTCAAATTCCTACCACAAACTTCACAGCAATAACCACTGGCACATTCCTTTTGCATTCTAAACTCATGTTTATAAATGGTATCATTCATCTTGAGTTCTGCCAAATACTCCCCTGAAGAAATTGAATCAAAGTTCACTTCCCAGTCTTCATTGTATTTCACGCTTTGCCAACCATCCTTGCTTGGAAAAAACCTATCCTTGCCTTCATCATTCGGGATTATCTTTAATTTCATTTCTACAGTTTTTGTAGCTGTAGAATCCTCTTTATTGTACCTAAACTTTAATTTGTTACATTCTTTCAAGATGTCGTTGTGCTTGTCAAACTTTACGATACTATCGCAGTAATAGATTTTAAAATCCTTATTACTTAGACCGTCTCTTGCAATTGCCGCTATCTCCCTAATCCGTTCCCTACGTTTGGCATCTGCGGTCTTGATGTCAGCGATTTCTTGTGAGGACAACATTTGAGTGGTTACCAAGCTGCCCTCCATTTTTAGAGCGTCCAGCTCCTCTTGCAACTCAGGTGGTAGATTTTCCTTGCCTTCAATTTGGTCTATCTCTTGTGCGATGGTCGAGAATTCATAGGTATTTATCTTAGTAATCACCTCTTGCTGCTCTTCCAGCGTTTCTGCCTCGGCCAGTTCATCCAGTAATTTTTCCTTCTCTTTAAAAATTTCATCCCCCGCTGGTGCGAGCGTCCCGCTCGTATCTTTAATCTCTATGTTATGTCAAAGAACTTTTATCTAAAAATTAACACAATCACTTACTCATATTCGGCACAAGCCTAGAGGCTCGCTCCAGCGAGGGGAAAAACTCAATACTTTTCAGGATTGTCCAGACCCCAAGGGTTCCAAATAGTTCTTGTTACCTTCAATTCATTTACATCCACCCAAATGTCTGCTTGACCATCATACATTCCCAAAGTGTTCTCATCTATTTCCCAAATATTGACTATTGTATTTTTATCAAACTGCCATAAAATACCTGTAAAATCAGCAATAAAAACATTTCCGATTATTTTTTTTTGTTCATATTCCAAATCTTCTTTTTTTGATCCAATCATCACGGCTATCTTATCTTTTTCAATAAAATTTATGTATTGTCTAATCCTTGCTGGAAATTTTATATTATAACCAGATATTCTCATAATATTATAATCTTCTATATACACATTTGCCATATCCACTTTAATTAATTATTTGTTTAAACCAATATATCGCTTCCTTAGAATAATTTGAAAAACCTTCAATTTGAATCTGTAATCCTCCTCCTTGCCCCCATTTGTTCCCAGCGGCCTGTCCTTTCCAGATGGTCACGCTCTTGGGCACCTTTACCAAGGAGGCTTTTGTGGGAACCGCGGGCAATGCATACACATCCTTGAGTTTTTCCATATCGCCCATCAATTTCTTGTAGTCCTCAATGGTCATCATCCATCGCCCCACTTCATTTTTACCGTAGTGCAATCTAACAAAAAGGGCGTCTTCGGCAAGGTTTATCTCATCGGCAAATGTTCCAACTTTGTAAGGGGGCACATATTTTTCAAAATCCACGTATTCGGTAATGTACTCCAGTTTAAAATTTTGGTTGGCTGTTTTGGCGCCCCATTGTTTTATGGATGCGGATTTTATAATGGTTTCGTCAAGCCTGGCAAAAAGTTGCTTGACTTCTGATATACTGAGGTTATCCCACTTTGCGATCAACCCGGCAATATCGTCCCCGATTTTACCGATATCATCCAACTATTTTAACGATTTCAAACTCAGCCCGGCAAACTCAGGTAACAATACGGTAGCTATATTGTTCAGCAAGGTATTGTTGTCCGCTGCCATCAATTCTTCCGTGAAATGCCCCGCGGCCATCACAAGGACAATTTCTTTATGTATTGATGGGCATCAATTCGTTCTCAGAATACCTTTTTGATTTTTTTTTCCCATTTACAGTTATATGGTAATAGTACTTTTGATCTTTATGGTGCCAAAAAAAATCATCAATAATTGCTTCAACATCTGGTTTGCCTATTTGAAAAATTTTCTCATTCCATTTAAACTTAGGAGTGGGCATTAATTGCTTAATCGCTTCTTTTTTTACACGATATTTATGGCCTTTATTTTCTACTACTAAATAATCATCTTCATTTCCAACACAATGGCAAATCATATTGATCGGATTACTTTTAAAATTATCCACATCCAACGGATGAACTAAATTCAGTTTGTTGATTTCTTGAAATTCGTCTTTATAAAAAAGCAAATCAAGCCATAACCATTTATTTAAAAACTCTTTCATAATAGCTAATTTGAAAATGGAACAAATCCTTGAAAATCATCTGCGAAATTATTGTGAGAAAATTTCTTGTTGAATAATGGTTGGACATTTTGTAATGATTGTGTGGATGGTTTAAAATGACCTGAAACATTATCCACTTTATATATTTTTCCTGCTCTAAATTCAATAATACCAGCTGTTTTAACCACTGGGTCAACACCTCCGATTAATGTAGGATGTGGGGCTTTTCCATTAAAAGGAGATATGCCCTTTGCTCTTGTACCAATTATTATATTATCAGCTTCGTCAACTACAAACATGTACTGACCATTTAAAATACTTTCTGCTTTTTGGTTCAATTTCATAGCACCTGAAGGGTTTTGAATTAATTCTGAAATATTTTTAGCTGTTGGGTTTTTTAAGTAATTACCATTTACTATAAGCCCTTCAATTTCATCAATGGATTTTAAGGCTTCATCCACTTTAAATAAACGAGTCGTAGATGTGGGTAATTTATTGAGCCAATTTAACGATTTCAAACTCAGCCCGGCAAATTCTGGTAGCAGCACAGTGGCAATGTTGTTCAGCACCGTACTGTTGTCCGCTGCCACCAATTCTTCCGTGAAATGCCCTGCGGCCATGGTGGGCATCAACAAAGATTCACCTTGCCATTTGGTGTGCACGGGGGCGAACACTCCATAAAACCCGTAGCTCTTGTCCGTAGTCTCGGATGGGGCTATGGCAGGGTAAACATCATACCTGTGCACCACATAGCCTACTTCGTATTGGTTGCTGCCTTCTTGGTAACCGCAATAGCTCACTATACGTGTTTCCAATTGTTGGGGGCTCAGCTCGCTGTAAAGATCAATGGGCTCCAGAAGAAATGCAGGGCTTTGTTCGATTTCCTCGGTTGTCCAGTGGGCAAGCCCTATTTGGGTAAGGGATTTTATATAGTCCCCCAAATATTCAGTATCTATCTTTTTAAAAAGTCCCCTAAACATTTCCGGCTCCGATATGATCTGGCCATAGATATAATCCTTATCAAGAGCATTGAGGATGTTGATCACCGAAAGGTTTTCGTTGGTGTTGTCGTAAAGGGTAAAGGGTGCCGATATATTACAGTTGACCAAGGAAATAAAATCCTGATACAGTTGTTCATTGCCGATTTCCTTGGCCACATCGGGCGGTATGGTTTCGTACACAACATCCAAATCGTTGCAGTCCCCGTTTGCAGATGTGATGGCCTTGTTGTAAATTTCCTTTGCGTAATCTAAATCAAAAGCAAAACCAAATTCCTTCAAGAGCAGTTCAAACTCCAAAAAGCTCTTGGTCCATATTTTTATGGCACTGTCCGTAGAATCCACATATTGGAAATCCAGATAGAACCCGGTATGGAACATATCATCTGGGTCTATTCGCAATACAACACCATCATAATTGCCTTCTTCATCTATAGAAAGATTGATTTTGCCACTCTTTTTCAAGCTCACGTAAATGCCTATCTGCTGACCATTTATGGTATATTCCATTTTATGGTCTTCCAACAAAATATTCCGGATGTAATAGTCTACCTTTTTGTAATCGACCTGATGTTTCCTAGCTATTAAATTGGTTTTTATAAAAGAAATCAGTTTATCAATTTTAACCACGTCACTGATTTCTTCCCCCCTATAACTCTCCGCCTTTTGTATACTCTTCTCAAGATCATTATAGGCCTGCTGTTGGTTTGCGGTATTATAACCATCTGGGTTCGGCCCTCCCTGAGTGGCCTCATCTATCAAGTCTTGGCTAGAAGCATTATAGGCATTATGGTTGGCTGCCAGTTCGTCCCTTACATTTTGGGGAATGGATTCATCGGCCAACAGTTCATCTACGTAACTTTCCTGTTGCTCGTTTTCAGTTTCGAGTTGCTCAATTTGTTCTGGCGTTCCCGTAAAGTTTTGGAGCAGCTCTCGTATGGACGAAGCAAGCCCCCCAACCGTCTCCACCACATCACCTGTGTCCACAATATTGCCCAGAGTGGAGTCGAACTCGGTAATCACGGTACCTTGGGCGAGCTGCCTGTCCGTGTTTACCAATATATTGGTAAAGTGCACCGCCAGTTTTATGCTGCCCAAATAGGGCAAGCGGGTGAAGCCCCTGCCCGTAAAGTAGCCGTTGCCGCCGTGCACCTCGGTGGCCACCACCTGGAAGTCGCCCGCGGTAAAGCTCTCGCCAACGCCCAACTGGGGCAAGGGGTCTTGGTTGGTAATATCAACACTTGGCGAAACCCCGCATTGGTACAGGTCTTCCTCCTCGGTCTCCAAATGGGTGGTAAACTGCCTTAGGGGGCTCCAATCGCTCTCGCCCACGGCACAGATCTTTTGTACCTGGTATTCGTAGGTGGTGCTGGCCCGTAGGTCCCACAAGGTGGTCCAGTTGGCGGTGGTCTGGTTATGGAACCATGCATTATCGTTGCCCTTGGCGCGGTACCTTATCTTAAACTGGGGTACGCTGGTGCTGTTGTCCTCCCAAAAAATATTGGCCTGGTTGGCGCCCCTTACTTCATGATATATGCCATTGGGTATGTAGCAGCCTTCAATATGTTGGAACGAAAAAATTTGGCTATACCCTTGGTTCTGGAACATACCAATGTCCTCTGCCCCTTGTTTTGCCTTGGCCTGTACACGCCAAGCGTAGGTCCTGTTGGGCAGCAGCATGGGGTCGCCCGGGCCGTACACATAGGTGGTGGCACTGGTAACAGTGGTAAACAAGGGCGTGGAACCCAGAAAAGCGGCCTGTGGGTCCATGGCGTTGTCCCAAATCTCCACCAGACTGAGCTCGTACTCTACTTGGCTTACGTTGATGTGCCGTGGCGTCCACTGGAACACGATGTTCTGGGGGCTACGCTCCACGATATCACTCCCATTTTCGGGCAACACCAAAAAGGGCGGACTGTTCTTGAACACGTTTATGGTAGTACAGGCGTTATTGGAGAGCCGTTTGCCCGTGAGCACATCGAACACCTGAAAACAGACTTGGTAAACGCCATCGGGGATGGGGCTGCCGTACACATTGGGGGCAATGCCCGCTAGGTTGCCGAACTCAAAGTACGGGGCGAGCAGCGTGTGGTCCAGCACGGTGGGGATACCTCCTTCCAAATAGAGCGGCGTGGCCCCGATCACATTTTCACGGCTCTGAAACCCGATACCGTTACCATTGAAGGATACCTGCAAACGTACCTGCCTATCGGAAATCTGAAAGTCGTTGAGCACAATCTGTACCCGCAGCGGACCGTTCAGTGCGCCTGCATTGGCAAAATCGGAGAAATTGGCGGGTGCGGGCGGTATGGCCTGTGCTATCACTTGCACGGGAAAGGATTGGGCAAAGGTCACGTGGCAAAAGAGCAACAGGAAACATAACGGAAGACAGTGCAACCATTGTCTTTTTGTGGTGTGGGCGGTCATTTTCATAAGTAGGTGTTTTAAACGGCAGCTTTGGGGCGGCACTGCCTATGCTTATTTTTTCATCTTGTTTAAGTCCTCAAAACGATGTAGCTCTTCCAAAAAAGCAATCGCCGTATCCTTTAATCGATTAGTATTTTGAGAGCGCTCCATATCTATCAACATTTGGTCGAGCTCATCTCGTTTTTCCTGAGGTAATTGTTCGTAGCGGGATTGCTGCAACACATTTCGTAATTGTTGTACAATCTCTTTAGGGGTTCCGCTGTACACCACGTCCCTATAGCGGAAAGTCAACAAATTGTTCTGTGGAGGGCTTTGTCCCATGGAAGACGGTGCATTATTCTTTCGTTTGCCTCGTCCAAAGGTATAAGTGTAGCCAAAAGTGGTCGTAAAATCAGTGGTGTTGGTCTGTACGGTATTTCGGAAAAGTGAAAGTAAATTCAGTGTGAAGTTGTGTCCCTCCTTCCAAGCATAATTGCCTCCCAAACGAAGGTTGTAAAACTGGTTTTGTTGCTCCCCATTCACAAAGGATGTATTGTAGGAAGCTGAAAAATTGCCTCGCAACTTTTTATCAAAGAATTGTTTGGCAACCCCCAAGGTTGGACCCACGGTAAGTCCTGTATCTGTATCCCCTGTTTTGGTGTACGAGGTGTTTGCCGCCAAGGTGATGGTCAGCGATTGCTGTGGATATCCCATGGCGTACGATGCTGTGCCATTATAAAACTGACTACCACTGTTGGCAATGGCCGTCCCTTCCTGCTCTTCGTTGGAATCTTGATACACCAGATTGATATTTGCCCTATTATTTCGTGTCTCTGTCTGTTTTACTGTATAGTTGATGCCCAAATTGGCATTTTTGGAAATCTGCCGATAGTTCAAGGTGTCCAGATTATCCAACTCGCTTACCTGATTGATGTAGTCGAACTGGTCCCTGATGTTGGTATAGGATTGGAAATTGGAAAAGGAACCGTTGATGCCAAGCCTTTCCGTTGGGGTGTAGTTCAGGTTGATGGCACTTACCAATCTTTTCATTGCCGAGGCTTTGGAATCGTCCAAATTGTCCCGTTGCAACCCTGCATTTACCCCTACGTTGAGTTTGTTGTCAAAAATGGTCTGTGTGGCATTTAGGGTGATGTTTTCCAAATCATTGTTGAAATAATAAGCGCCAAAAGTTCTGTATTCGGGGTCTATGCGCTCATAAGCCCCGCCCAAAGTTCCGTTGCCTACGGTATAATCAATGGAGGCATTGAAGGCATTGGTATAATTGGTGGTGATATTTTCATCCAAGAATGCCGATAGGAGCCCTTTTTTACTTTTCGGCTCTTTTACCCGTATATCTTCGGTGATACCCGAAATGGCATACTCCAATCGAACGTTTACATTATCCCGTATTCTAAAATCGGTTTGGAGCGAAACCACCGCATTGTCCTTGGGAGATAGTCCAAGTTCCAAGGGAAAAGGTTCCTCCAGTGAATCCTCTTTATCCAATGCCTTGAAGAAAATAAATCCAACGTTAAATCTTTCGAGACCATAGGAGGTTTTTAGGCCAAACCCTCTTCGTAAGTAAGCTGTTTGCTGTTGCAGCGCCTCAACATCATATTCCGACGCCCTTAAAAATCTACCGTACATTGCACTGACCTTAAATGGTCCCGTGGGAGCGAGGTCCACCCCCACTCCCGTAAATTGATGCCCACTGAGCGTGTAGGGCGAAAAGGTCATGGCGGCATCACCGATGTGGAGCGTAATCCACTTATAAGAGGGGCTAATACTTAACCTATTAAGCTTGAAAGGACTCGAAAAATCAAAATTTTGATTGGTATAGGCAAAAGACAGCGGAACATTATAAACTTCCGCTATATTGAAGTTCAGATTTCCATTCAGAAAATAAGTAAATGCTTGACGGTTTGCGGTACCCTCATAAAAAAAACCGTTGGCCGATAAGCTTCCGCTGTAATCAAAGAGTTTAGCTTTGCCCAATCGGTCAAGGTCAATACTTTGTGAAAGACCAAGAAAACCACACATAAAAAAAGGAAATAAAAGCTTGTACAATTTGGGTTGGTTAATTCCCCAATGATACTATTTACCATGCTTCTATTTTTCACCCGTTTGATGGATGGGCCTATTGAACTAATGGTTGCCCGATATGAATTGATGAATGAATTGGAAACCCTAAACTTCCTTGTCGAAAATAAGCGGTTTGTATGCAAAAAAATCCCGGGCGAATGGCCCAGGATTTTTTAATATAGTATGTTATGAAGTTTAGTTTGCTTCGGCAACCACTTCAAAAGGGAATTCCAATACGACTTCCCTGTGCAATCTGATAACAGCCTCGTAAGGTCCAGTTCTTTTCACCGCACCACCTTTGATGTTGATGAATTTTCTATCAATCTGGTGTCCTTCTTTGTCCAAAGCAGCGGCAAGGTCGATATTGGTAACAGAACCGAACAATTTGTCCCCTGCTCCAGCCTTAGCTGCAATCTTGATTTCCAATTGCTTCAATGCATCGGCAATCTTATTGGCCTCGTCGATTACTTTTTTCTCCTTGTGAGCTCTTTGCTTAAGGTTTTCCGCCAAAACTTTTTTGGCAGAAGGAGTGGCCAAATCGGCCAAACCTTGTGGGATAAGAAAGTTTCTGCCGTAACCGTTTTTTACGGTAACGATATCATCTTTAAATCCCAAATCCTGTACATCTTCTTTTAGAATAAGTTCCATTCTCTGGTGTTTTTTATTTCAACATATCGCCAACATACGGCATTAACGCTAGGTGACGGGCCCTTTTAACGGCCTGTGCCACTTTTCTTTGGTATTTCAAGGAAGTTCCAGTAAGTCTTCTAGGAAGCAGTTTACCTTGTTCGTTCACCAATTTCATCAAAAAATCAGGATCTTTGTAGTCTATGTACTTAATACCGGATTTCTTGAACCTGCAGTATTTCTTCTGCTTGCTGGTCTCAATGTTAAGCGGGGTCAAATATCTGATTTCCCCGTCTTTCTTCGATTTTGCTTGTTGCTCGATAGATGCCATACCCTATGCCTTTGCTTTTAGTTTGTTTCTTCTCTTTTCCGCCCAAGCGATTGCGTGCTTGTCCAATTTAACGGTCAAAAAACGCATGATGCGCTCATCTCTTCTAAATTCCAACTCGTATGGACCGATGGCCTCACCTGGGGCTTGGAATTCAAACAAGTGGTAAAATCCACTTTTCTTGTGCTGAATGGGATAGGCCAATTTTTTAAGTCCCCAATCTTCTTTGGAGACCATTTTGGCACCATTCTTAATCAAGAAATCCTCGAATTTCTTGACTGTTTCCTCTATCTGTGTTTCAGACAGAACGGGATTCAAAATGAAAACAGTTTCGTAATGGTTCATTATAATATATTTTTAAAGGAGCGCAAAATTAAGAATATTTCTTTCACCCTGCAAGAAAAGTGAAAAAACTTCGTTTAAGTACATGAGTTATCAACAATGAATAACCCCTTAAACCTAAATAACGCTTATAGTAAATTACACAACAAAATAGACCATGTTTACATCTTTTGTTGCTCCTAAACACCTTTTTTGTGTAATTTGCCGATGATTTAAAACCCTACAAATCACCCCATTCTATGAAATTAAAAAGTATAATTGTAGACGATTCCTCAATGCAGCGGATGGCCGTTGCAAAGCTGGTCAACAATCATCCACATCTTGCTTTGGTTGCTGAGTACAGTAACGCCATTGAAGCCAAAAATGGCCTGAAAAACCATGAAATCGACCTGATCTTCTTAGATGTAGAGATGCCGATCATCAGTGGTTTTGACCTTTTAGAGGCCCTAGAGAACCCACCACAGGTAATCCTGATCACGGGAAAACCTGATTATGCACTTAAAGCTTTTGACTACGACGTAACCGATTACCTTCACAAACCCATTACCCTTGCACGTTTTGAGGCCTCCGTTAAAAGAGCAGTGGCCAAATACGAGCAGATGAACCGGGTGGAAGAAGACGAAGAACACATCTTTGTAAAGAGCAACCTTAAGAAACGTAAGGTTATCCTAAATGATATTAAATGGATCGAAGCTTTGGGAGATTACATAAAATTGGTGACCGATGAAGCCAACATTGTAATTCTTTCTACCATGAAATCTTTCGAAAAGCAATTGCCTGCCGAAAAATTTCTACGGATCCACAAATCCTACATCGTGAATCTGGAGAAGATTGAAAAATTCAACAGTAAAAATGTTGAGGTAGGGGGCAGACAGATTCCATTGAGCAGAAACAAGAAAACCGAACTAGCGGAAGCGCTGGCCAACGTATAATCATATGTGGTCCACATTGTAGACCAGTCTTACACTTTTATACTTGGAAATAGCATTAAAGGATTTTTCAATTCTTTTAATGCTATTTTTTGTTTGTGATAAAGATTGTTTTTTTGGGATTTTTATCATCACGTTCTTGAGATAATCCCTCCGAATCCTGGCCACTGGAGGGTATTCCGGCCCCAAAATATGGGCTCCCAGAACATTCCGTAAAGAACTGGCCAGCCATTCCGAAGCCTCGTTCAATTTATTGAAGTCCTTATCCTTTAGGGTGATTTTAATGAGGCGCACCAAGGGCGGATATTTAAATTGTTCCCGCTCATAAAACTGCTCCTCGAACATTTTATCGTAATCGTTTGTGGTGACCTGCTGTAAAATCTGATGGTACGGATTGTAGGTCTGAATCAGCACTTTGCCTCTTTTTTGGGTACGCCCTGCCCTGCCCGCCACTTGGGTCAGCATTTGAAAACTTCGTTCATGGGCCCGGAAATCAGGAAAATTGAGCATGGAATCCGCGTTCATGATGCCCACCAAGCTTACATTTCTAAAATCCAATCCCTTCGTCACCATCTGTGTGCCTACCAGAATATCCATTTCTTGGTTTTCAAAAGATAAGATGATCTTTTCATAAGCATACTTGCCACGTGTGGTATCCAAATCCATTCGACCCACCGAGACCTCTGGAAACAACTGTCCAAGTTCTTGTTGAATCTGTTCCGTACCAAACCCCTTGTTGTCCAAAGTAGGGCTTCCACAGGCCAAGCACGCCTGTTGCAGTGCCATATGGTAGCCACAATAATGGCAACGCAATTGGTTTCGGTGCTGATGGTAGGTCAAACTAACGTCGCAATTGGGACATTGGGCCACGTGCCCGCAGGTGGTGCATTCCACCACCGGGGCAAATCCCCTTCTGTTCTGAAAAAGAATGATCTGTTCCCCTTCCTCCAACGCTTCGGAAATCGCCTTGATGAGAAGTTCAGAAAAATGTCCTTTCATCCGTCTTTTACGGGTCGCCTCCTTTATGTCGACCAGATTGATGTCGGGCATTAAAACATCGCCAAACCTGTGCAAAATGGATGCGTAGCCATATTTGTTGGTCTTGGCATTGTACATGCTCTCAATACTGGGAGTTGCCGAACCCAACACAATATTTGCCTTGTGAAGGGCGGCCAATACCACCGCGGCATCCCTTGCATGGTAACGCGGGGCAGGATCAAATTGTTTGAACGATCCTTCGTGTTCTTCGTCCACCACCACCAGTCCCAAGTGTGAAAAAGGGAGAAAAAGTGATGATCTTGCCCCTATGACAATCTGTGCCTTTTCGGCATTCTTTAAAACATTGTTCCAGACCTCTACCCTTTCGTGAATACTGTATTTTGAATGATACACCGAGACTTTGTCCCCAAAATAATGTCGCAATCTATTGATCAACTGGGAGGTCAGGGCTATTTCCGGTAACAGGTATAAGGCCTGCATACCTTCTTCCAGACATTTTTGAATCAGCTTTACATAGACTTCGGTTTTTCCCGAAGAGGTGACACCGTGCAACAACACTGGTTTCTCTTCCTTAAAGCCAATATTGATGTCCTCCAATGCTTTTTGCTGATACTCATTGAGGGCAACATGTTTGGATGCTTCGGATTTCTCCTCAAACTCAACCCTGTCCTTCCGAATATGGTACTCCTCCAAAACATTTTTGTCGATGAGCGATTTGATTACGGAGCGGGAGCCCCCACTCTGCTTTTCCAAATCGGTAATGGGAATGGGTTTGGCACTTTTCGACTTAATTTGGAAGAGCGACAGCACGACCTGACTTTGTTTTGGTGCCCTGGAAAGCTCGTTCAACAATTCTGACAGTTGTGCTTCGTCTTCATAGCGCTCCGAAAGTTTTACATAGCGGACCAATTTCGGTTTGTACTGCTCGTAGATTTCTTCTTTTTGAAGCACCACTCCCTTATGTGCCAAGGTATTTATCAGTTTTAGTACATTCTTTTTATCCACAATATCGCTGACCTCGGATATTTTCAATGCAGTTTGGTGCTGAAGTGCTTCAAATATCAAGAACTCATCGTCCGTAAGTTCTGTTTCATCCACTTCGGCATTTTTATTGGGCAAAATAAGCGTCTCACTTTCCAACATAAAAGCACTTGGCAGCGCACTTCGGATAACTTCGCCCAAAGTGCACATGTAGTATTGGGCCACCCAGCCCCAGTGCTTGAGCTGTATTTTGGTCACTACGGGATAATCGTCTAGAATCTGGTAAATTTCTTTGGGCTCATAAGCCTCGGGAGCATTTTGGTGTACCCGGTATGCCAATCCCGTATAAATTTTGGACTTGCCAAAAGGAACGGCAACGCGCATCCCTTCCTGAATAAATTCCGCCTCTGCCTGCGAAATTTTATAGGTGAAGAGTTTTTCCAGTGGGATGGGAAGAACAACGTCCAAAAAATAATCCATACATCAGTTCTCTTCTACCCTATGCCAGGTTTGGGTCCTGTACAAAAAGGCAAGGTAACCCCGCACTTTCAATCGATCTTCGTTCTCTTCGTCCAGCCAAACACGGCCTCTAAAGGTCATGGCCTGCTCGGGGTCGAACAGTTTGTCCCCTTTGTAGATGCCCTTGCTGTTCTTCTCGAAATCTTCCATGATTTTCATTCCAAGAATGGGCTTGTCCTTGCGCTCCCCTTCGCATTTGGTGCACAGGGCGCCTTTTTTTCCTTCTTCCAGAATCTCTACGACTTTGGCGTGCATCAGTCCGTCTTCCTTATATATTTCAATTATGGCCTTGGTTACCCCGTTGCGGTCGTCAATGGTTTTCCATTTGCCAAAAACAGTTTGCGACCATGTCATCTGGCAAAGCAGAAAACACCCTGCACATATCCATTTATTCCAAGTTCTTCTGCTTTTCATGTCTTTTTTTTAGTGAGTTCAAGGTTGCGTTCAATTCAAAACCCAATAATAATATATTGGAATTTAGCCAAATAAACACCATTAAAATCAACAATCCTCCCAAAGCTCCATAAAGTTCGTTGTAGCGGGCAAATTTTTCAACATAAATTCCGAAAAGATAAGATGTCAACAGGAACAACAACGTGGTCATTAAGGCCCCGGCAGAAAAAAAACGGGCATTTCTCCCCTCCGCGGTACCAAAATAGTAAAGTATGGCGGTGGTGAAATACGAAAGACTGAGGAAGAAAATCACTTTCGCCGCCTGTATCCCAAGGGTATCTCCTTTCTCAACATCATATCCCAACCTCTTGCCCAGATATTCACTTGCATATTCAACAATATAGAACTCAAAATATACAAATGCCACGGCACCTATGATCAATAGGATGGAGAGCACAAGCCCCACCATAAGGGCGTAGGCGTATTGACGAAAAAAATTACGGGTAAGCTCCACGTGATACGAGTTTTCGAACCCGCCAAAAATGGCATTGACCCCATTGGCCACCAAAAAGATGGATAGAATAAAGGAAGAGGACAATAATCCTCCTTGCTTTTGATTTTTGATCTGTTGGTAGATTTCACCAAAATAATCACTCGTAGCTGATGGCAAAAAAGATTCGAGGAAATCCAAAAACTGTGCATCAAAATTCTCGTTGCCCACACTCACGTAGGGAATAATAAACGGAATCAAGGTCACCAAAAATATGAGCAACGGGAACAGGGCCAAAAACAGACTAAACGCGATTGAGCTGGCCCTTGAGGAAAGGGTGCCTTTCACAATTCCCACCAAATACATTTCAATCAAATCATACAAAGAGAGTCCTTCAAAAGCGGTGAGCTTTATCTTTTTCAACAATTGGACGATCCAATTGATGACGGGTATTTTTTCCAACTGCTCTTCGATGACCTTGGACATTTATACGGCTTTTAAACTTAGGTCCATATTATAAACCGAATGGGTAAGCGCTCCCGAAGAAATGTAGTCCACACCGCATTCCGCATACCTCCGAATAGTGTCCTCCGTGATTCCTCCCGAGGATTCGGTAAGACATTTATCCCCTATTCGTTTGACTGCCTCTTGGGTTTCTTCGTAATCAAAATTATCCAAGAGAATGCGATACACCCCTTCGCAGGCCAAAATCTCATCCACTTCGTCCAAATTTCGGGCTTCAACGATAATCTTTAGATCTTTGCCGTTCTCACTCAGGTATTCCTTCGTTTTTTGAATGGCTTTGGTAATCCCTCCCGCAAAATCGATATGGTTGTCCTTGAGCATGACCATGTCATAAAGGGCAAACCTGTGGTTTTCGCCACCTCCTATCTTAACGGCCCACTTTTCCAAGGCTCGGATTCCGGGAGTAGTCTTTCGGGTGTCCAATATTTTGGTGTCCGTCCCATCAAGAATGGACACAAAATCCTGTGTCTTGGTTGCAATGGCACTCATACGCTGCATGGCATTGAGCACCAAACGCTCGGCTTTCAGAATACTTTGGGAACTTCCTTCCACATAAAAAACAATATCGCCGTATTTGACAGGCGAACCATCTTTCAGCAAAATGTCCAGTTTTAAACTGGGGTCCACGTAACGGAACACTTTTTCCGCAAAGGACACTCCGGCAATAATGCCTTCATCCTTTACCAAAAGTTTTGCTTTTCCCTGTGCCGATGCCGGGATGCAGGCCAAGGAACTATGATCGCCATCGCCCACATCTTCCCTAACGGCGTTGGCAATGATCAAATCCAGTTCGTTTTGAAATTGTTCTTCGGAAATCATCCTATTGGGGTTTTAACGAAAATAGTAAAAACATTGTTCGCTGTCCATCACTTTGGCATGCATAATTTAAGCTGAAACGTTTATTTTTGGGCATGCAGATTACTTTGATAGCCATTGGAAAAACCGATAAGTCTGAACTTGAAGAACTTATAGCTGTTTACGAAAAGCGGTTGATGCACTACATAAAGTTCCAGATGGAAATAATTCCCGATATAAAAAATAGAAAAAACCTTTCCGAAGCCCAGCAAAAGGAAAAGGAAGGTGAGCTTATTTTGGCCCATCTGCAACCTATGGACACCCTTGTTCTGCTCGATGAGAAAGGAAAACAATATACCTCCGTGGACTTTGCCCAGTTCTTGCAGAAAAAGATGAACAGCGGAATAAAAAACCTTGTGCTGGCCATTGGAGGGCCTTATGGTTTCAGTGATGCCGTTTACGCCAAAAGTTCAGGTAAGGTAAGTTTATCCAAAATGACATTTTCCCATCAAATGGTCAGATTGTTCATAGTGGAACAGATTTACAGAGGGTTTACTATTCTCAGGAACGAGCCCTATCATCATCAATGAATTGGATAAAAGACCGCTACGCTTTAAGAGACAAGACAAAAGATTTTTCCTGATTATTTGATCATTACATCTTGGCTCTTGACTCTGTATGTCTTATGTATTATGTCTAAGAAACTAGTAAAGCACTCTAAACTTGATGGTGTTCTCGATTTTCTTAAGGGCTTTGATCACATTCTTGTCGTATTCCTTGTCCAAATCGGTAATCACGTACCCGACCTCACTGTCCGTAGAAAGATACTGACCGGAGATGTTCAGTCCATATTGTGCCAAAATCTCGTTGATCTTGGCCATGATACCGGGAACATTGCGGTGGATGTGCAAAAACCGGTGCGCCTTGTTTTGCTTTGGTAATCGTATGTTCGGGAAGTTTACGGCATCTACCGTGTTTCCCGTATTGATGTAATCCATGATTTTATTGGGCACAAAATCAGCAATGTCTCGTTGCGCCTCCTCGGTACTTCCTCCAATATGTGGGGTTAGGATTACGTTGGGCAGCCCTTGTAAAGGAGTTTCAAATTCTCCATTACTACGAGGCTCGGAAGGATACACGTCCACAGCGGCACCGCCCAATTTTCCGCTTTTTAAGGCAGATGCCAAGGCATCAATATCAACCACAAAACCTCTGGATAGATTAATGAGTTTGGCACCATCCTTCATTTGGTTGATCTCTCGCTCTCCAATAAAATTTTTGTTGGCCTTATTGTCATCAACATGTAAAGTGACCACATCAGAAACATTCAACAAGTCTTCCAATGTATTGCATTTTATGGCATTCCCGATAGCCAGCTGATCGTCCACATCGTAATAATACACTTTCATGCCCATGGCCTCGGCCAAGACGGACATTTGTTTGCCTATGTTTCCATAGCCTACAATACCTAGGTTTTTACCTCGTACCTCTTGGGAGCCGGCCGCCGTTTTGTTCCATTCACCATTATGGATTTCGGTGCTACGCGGGAAAATGCTCCTCATGAGCATAATAATCTCTCCCACAGCAAGCTCCACCACCGAACGGGTGTTGCTATATGGCGCATTGAATACCACTACGCCCCTTTTCTTACTATATTCCAAGTCTATTTGGGTAGTTCCGATACAAAATGCCCCGACCACCAATAATTTATCGGCGGCATCCAAAACCTTTTGGGTCACCTGGGTCTTGGACCTGATTCCAAGCACATGAACTCCTTTGATGCGCTCAATAAGTTCATCCTCGGAAAGACTGGTCTTGATCAACTCTACCGAAAACCCCTCTTCAGAAAGGTTCTCAAAAGCTGCCGTGTGTACATTTTCCAGTAAAAGGATCTTGATTCTGTTCTTGGGGTATGATAAGTTTCTTGGCAAATCGTTCACAAATAAAAATTCATCTAGGTTAGGTGCAACGTAATCGGCATTGTTCGCCGCTTTTTCACGGTGCACATTTTCGGTGTAGGCAAAAAATTTATGGGCAATTCCGGCTTCGCGCATTACATAGTCGCTATACCCGTCGCCAATTACCTGGACCTCGCCTTCCAAATCCAAGTTTTTCAAACATTCAATTTTACCATTGTGGGAGGCCAAAACGTTGGTTTCGTCAAAGCCGATGATATTTTCCTGATCATCAAATTTGAAGGTGTTGGCGTAAACACGGTGCGATGGAATATTGTATTCTTCCACAATGGGATCTATAAATTCCTTGAAACCGCACGAGATCACATAAATATCCTCCGAGAACTCATGAAAGAATTGCTTGTTGGCTTCAATCGATTTTGAGATTTTTTGTCGGAGCTCTTTTACCAAGTTCTCCAAATCGCTTTTATTGGCGTTCAATAAGCGGATTCTTCGTTCCAAGGATTCCGTAAAGGAGATATCGCCATCAATCCCCAAGTTGGTGATTTTCTGTATTTCGGCCACAATCTCATCTCGTTTGGGATTGTCATGGAGGGTCATTTCCGCCAAAACATCCAAAGCTTCCACCCTTGTGAGCGTGCTATCAAAATCGAACACATATTTGCGTCCTGTTTCTACCATGGTTCGGTTCAAAAAAAATTAAGGCATAAAATTAAACATTAATTCCATCCTTGGAATCGGAACTTATCAAAAAGCTTACACATTTACGGATAAATCAAAAAAACATTACGATTTGTTTCATATGATACCCAAAACACACTTTTTTCAAACGAAGCGGTCATCAAAACCATCTTCGGGTGAGCTTGCAATAGATTTTATATTCCTGTCCAAACTTTTCCTGAAGCACTTCTTCTTCCGGTTTGATCTGAAATCGGTTCATGAAGGATACAAAGCCGGCTGCAATAAGGGTGTTGAATGCATTTCCCAGTTTTAATCCAATGGCCAACAACAAAAGTAACATGCCCAAGTACATAGGGTTTCGGGTAAATTTGTAAACACCCGTCGTGACCAGTGCACTGGATTTTTTGGGATTCATTGGGTCCACCGTTGTTTTAAAAATGAAGAATTGGACCATAGCGATCAAAATCACCAAAACTCCCAGCCCTGAAAGAAACACGGCAAGTCCCTGCTTACCAAAAAACTCGAATTCACCAACGGGCAAAAACCTGTCCAGCACATACATTGATCCTCCAAAAACCAACATTACCAATGCTGGTGGTACTTTCATTTTCATAGAATTCCGTTAAACCCCGAAATTACTACTTTTGAAAATCAAATAGAACCCTTTTTTGATTTGAAACTAGTTTTTGCCACCCATAACGACCATAAATTGGAAGAAGTACGGCAACTTTTGCCCAAAAGCATTACGCTGCTCTCCTTGAACGATATACAATGTTTTGATGAGATTCCGGAAACCGGGGCCACCATCGAGGAAAACGCCAAGATCAAGGCCGATTTTGTGACCAAAACCTATGGTTTGGACTGCTTCTCGGATGATACCGGCCTGCTTGTGGATACATTAAATGGAGCTCCCGGTGTATATTCCGCCAGATACGCGGGTGAACAAAAGAAGGCTCCGGACAACATGGCAAAACTTTTAGCCGACTTGGGACAATCAACCGACCGATCGGCGCACTTTAAAACCGTGGTCCATTTAAACCTCAAGGGGGAAAGCTATGTGTTTAATGGTGTTGTTAAAGGTGAAATCACCACCGAACCACATGGTGAAGGTGGTTTTGGCTATGACCCCATTTTTAAACCCGACGGATACTACAACACCTTTGGGGAACTGCCTTCGGAGACCAAAAATACCATCAGTCATCGTGCTAGGGCCATTCAAAAATTGGTGGCATTCCTAAAAAAGAATACCACTTAGCTTGTACCAATCAAAATAAGTGTACCTTTGCCGCTTTATTAACGCCGCCGGTATGGGCAAGGTGTTGTGATGGGCTTGAACGGGAAATACTAAATATCGCTCTATACAACACAAACATATTTGCGATTTAAGGTATTTACACCGCTATGACAAAATTTGAAGCCTTGGGGTTGGACAAACCCCTATTGGATGCCATTTCCGACCTTGGATTTGAATCCCCCTCTGAAGTACAAGAAAAATCAATCCCAATTTTATTGGAGCAAGAAACCGATTTGGTGGCCCTTGCCCAAACAGGAACAGGTAAAACTGCCGCTTTTGGATTTCCTTTGATTCAAAAAATCCAACACGACAGTAGAACCACACAAGGATTGATTCTCTCCCCAACAAGAGAGCTTTGCTTGCAGATCACCAACGAATTAAAATTATACTCCAAATACATAAAGGGACTAAATGTTGTGGCCATCTATGGTGGTGCCAGCATTACGGAACAGGCCAGGCAAATAAAGAGGGGCGCACAAATCATTGTGGCAACTCCTGGTCGAATGAAGGACATGATCGGCCGAAATATGGTCGATATCTCCAAAATTGATTATTGTATATTGGATGAAGCCGATGAAATGTTGAACATGGGCTTCTACGAAGATATCAAGGACATTCTGTCCAACACCCCAAAAGAAAAGTTTACATGGCTATTTTCGGCAACCATGCCGAAAGAAGTGGCCACGATCGCCAAAAAGTTCATGCGCAACCCCGTGGAGATCACTGTTGGTTCCAAAAACGCTGGTGCCTCTACCGTACAGCACGAATATTATGTAGTGGGCGGTCGTGATCGTTACGCTGCACTTAAACGTTTGGCCGATGCCAACCCAGGTATTTTCTCCGTAGTGTTCTGCAGAACCAAAAGAGATACCCAACGTGTGGCGGAAAAGCTTATCGAAGATGGATATAATGCTGGCGCTTTACATGGGGATTTAAGTCAAAACCAAAGGGATTTGGTGATGAACTCTTTCCGTAAAAAGCAGGTGCAAATGTTGGTGGCCACCGATGTGGCGGCCCGTGGTATCGATGTGGATGATATTACCCACGTAATCAACTATCAATTACCCGACGAAATCGAGACCTATACACACCGTAGCGGTCGTACAGGGCGCGCTGGAAAGTCTGGTATCTCCATGGTCATCATCACTCGTTCGGAATTGAGAAAGATCAAGGCCATTGAGAAAAAGATTCAACAGGAGTTCTTGTCCAAGAATATTCCGGACGGCATTGAAATCTGCGAGATCCAATTGTATCATTTGGCCAATAAGATCAAGGAAACCAAGATCAATAAAGAAATTGAAAGTTACCTACCTGCCATTAACGATGTGTTGGAAGGCATTGATCGCGATGAGTTGATCAAAAAGATTGTTTCTGTCGAATTTACACAGTTCTACAACTATTATAGCAAATCCAAAGACCTCAACAGTCAGGATTCGGGCAAGGAAAGAGGAACTTCGAAAGGGGATATCCCGTCAGAAGGTTCTGTTCGTTACTTTATCAATGTTGGGGAGCGTGATGGCTACGATTGGATGAGCTTAAAAGATTTCCTCCGTGATACCTTGAACTTGGAAAAAGAGGATGTATTCAATGTAGATACCAAGGATACCTTTTCCTTCTTCAATACCGATGCACAGCTTACCGAATTTATTTTACAGACCTTCACGGATTTTAAACTGGAAGGACGCTTTATAAATGTTGAAGTCTCCAAGAACCCAGGCGGTGGCGGTGGCAAAGGCGGTAAAAAACGTCGTGGCAGAAAAGGAGGAGATGGAGGCCGTAAAGGCGGCAACAAATCCTTCAAAGGAGGTAAAAAAGGAGGTTATGGTAAAAAAGGAGGCAAGAAAAGACAGGGCTTTTATTAGTTAATTCTATATTAAATGGTAAGTCTCCCCTGTTTATTTTTCTTTGTTTAGTACTTTTATAGCTACAAAGATTGCATGAGAAGATTACTACTTATACTATTGTCCCTTATCCCATTGCTAGGTTCTTCACAAGTTGAAGATGTTGAAAACCAAGATGTGCAGGATTTTACCGCAACGGTGATCAACGCCCAAACGGAATTTCCTTTGGAAAGCGTGCATGTGGTCAACCTTAATCAGGTAAAAGGTACCATTACCAATCCTGAAGGTAAGTTTACCATTCCTGCCGCTGTCAACGATACATTATATTTTTCCTATCTCGGTTTTAAGACCCAAAAAGTACGGGTCACCAACGATATGATTCGATTTGGAAATACCGAAATCGCACTAACAGAGTTGGCCTATGCCCTTGAAGAGGTGGTTGTGAGACCCTATCAACTCACGGGATATTTGGAAATCGATGTAAAAAACCTCCCTGTGAACAATGCCTATCAATACAGTATTTCGGGACTTCCTACCAGTTATGAGGCGGGAAACAAAAACCCGAGTGCGGTAACCAAGGTCTTAGGGGCCATTCTTAATCCTGCCGATTTGTTGCGGAACCTTTTTGGTAAGAAACCACGGCAGATGCGCAAGCTTCGTCAGATTAAGGAAGATGATAATATTCGCGACCTTTTGGCCTCAAAGTTTGATAGGGAGACCTTGACAGAGTTACTTCAATTGGAAAAAGTGGACATTGAGGATATTCTCAATAACTGCAACTATTCCAAATCCTTTATAAAAACGGCCAACGACCTTCAAATTTTGGATGCCATTTCCAGCTGTTATGAAGAGTACAAAGTGCTGAATAGAAATCAATAATCACCTGGATAGTCTTGTATTTGGATTGTTTAAAGTGGATATAAATAAATTTTATATTTACCAAGGCATTTTATAGCTTTAAACAAAATCCCTATCCATGAAAAAACTACTTGTTGTTTTGTTCTCGATACCTCTATTTTTTGGCTGCAAGAAAGTAATAAAAGAACAGGAATCTCCAAAGACGCAAGTAGCAGAGATGGAAGTCCCGAAAAAGAATGTACCCTTTACATGGGAAGGTGCCAACATCTACTTTTTGCTCACCGACCGTTTTAACAACGGAAATCCGAATAACGATGTCAATTTTGGGAGAACGGAAAAAACGGGGGTTCTCAGAGGTTTTGAAGGTGGGGACATCGAGGGAATAACAAAAAAAATTGAGGAGGGGTATTTTACAGATCTGGGCATCAATGCAATTTGGTTCACCCCCATTGTGGAGCAAATTCATGGCGCAACGGACGAAGGTACAGGAAAAACCTATGGTTATCATGGGTATTGGGCCAAGGATTGGACCGCTATCGACCCCAACTTTGGAACCAAAAAAGACCTTGAAAAATTAGTAAAAACTGCACACAGCAAAGGCATACGTATCCTTTTGGACGTTGTTCTGAACCACACAGGGCCTGTTACCGAAAAAGATCCTGTTTGGCCAGATGATTGGGTAAGAACCGACCCAACATGCCAATTCACCACCTACGAGAATACCACAGCCTGTACTTTGGTAAACAATTTGCCCGACATCCTTACGGAATCGGATGAACCAGTCGAGTTGCCCGATGCACTCTTGGCCAAATGGAAAGAGGAAGGTCGCTTGAGCAAAGAACTGGACGAACTTCAATTATTTTTTGAACGCACGGGATACCCAAGGGCCCCACGTTACTACATCATCAAGTGGCTCACCGACTATATCAATGATTTTGGTGTTGATGGTTTTCGTGTGGACACGGTTAAGCACGTGAACGAAAATGCATGGGCGGACCTTCATAAAGAAGCGAATTATGCTTTTGAAATGTGGAAGAAGAAAAATCAAAATAAGATATTGGACGACACCCCATTTTATATGGTTGGAGAAGTATATAATTACGGTATTTCAGGAGGTCGTGAATTTGATTTTGGTGACAAAAAAGTGGACTTCTTTGATTATGGATTCAAGAGCCTCATCAATTTTGAACTGAAAAACGATGCGGATAAAAGCTACGAAACCATTTTTCAAAAATACAGCAAACTTCTCCACACCAAGTTAAAGGACAAAAGTGTACTCAACTATTTAACCTCCCATGATGATGGCTCACCTTACGACAAAAACCGAAAAAAGCCATACCGCTCGGCCAATGTACTTTTGCTCACGCCAGGTGCCTCACAAGTATATTACGGGGATGAAACTTCCAGAAGCTTGACAATTGAAGGAACTGAGGGAGATGCCACACTAAGATCATTTATGAACTGGGAGGACTTGGACAGTCTGCCAGAAACGCAAAAAATACACAGACACTGGCAAAAATTGGGTCAGTTTCGTGCCAACCACCCAGCCATTGGAGCGGGAAAACACAAACGCTTGGCCAAATCGCCCTATGTATTTTCCAGAACCTATGACAATGGGGAGTATCGTGACAAAGTAGTGGTTGGGCTTGATTTACCTAAAGGCAAAAAGTCCCTTTGGGTAAAAGGGTTCTTTGGTGATGGCACTACGCTGTATGACACCTATTCCGACACACAAGTGATAGTGGCCAACGGAAAGGTAACCCTCGACAATGATTTTGATATTGCCCTATTGGAACTTGTGGAATAAACCTTATTGTCTGGAGTGCAATGCGATTCGGTTGCCTTCCGTATCCAAAAACACCGCCATAAAACCTATTTCTGGACTGATCTGAGTCTTGGACTGAACAATCTTACCGCCATTTGCTTCGATACGGTCAAGTTCCTTTTGTACATCCAAGCTATTGAAATAAATCAGTACACCTTGGTTTTCGCTGGGCTTATACCAGTCCTTATTTTGAATCAGGGAACCAGCAGCGCCTGGTTTTCCGTGATCTGCAGGAAACCAGCCCATTTTGGTGCCCCCAAAATCCTGTAGTTCAATGGCAACCTGAAAAACAGCCTCATAAAATTTTTTCGCTCGGTCCATATCCGCAACAGGAATCTCGAACCAGCCGACCATATTGTACTCCATAATTTATTGATTTTCCAAAATCTGTTTTAAACTGACCAACCCCTCTTCAAAGTCTTTGCCCACTGCTTTGTCCATGCTCATAAACAGCATCATAATACTCATCGGAAACTTGTGCTTTCCTGAAAAACCCCAAATCACCTTGGTTACGTTCGGGTCCACCTCTTTGGTGGCAATGTAGGCATCCGAAGTAGATTTAAAAGGTTTTAAAAACCGTAGCTGCGAATCAATTCGGTCGCCGTCCATAATGTTAATGATTTCTTGCTCACCTTCCCCTACTTCTTTGTTGCCGTTCCAATAACTTATGGCTCCTATCTTTCCATCAGTGCCTGTAAACTTTTTTTCCATGTTGGGGTCACGTTTTCCCCAAGGAGACCATTCGTCCTGGTTTTTTAAGGATTTGAGATAGGTGAAAACCACACTTTTGGGTCGATGGATTTCGATAGAGCGGGAAACATCATAAGACTTGGGAGCAATAGCGGCCAAAAGAAGGATAAGTGCCACTACCCCAAAAACGATATAAAGTATTAGCATAACTGTATAATTGATTGATTCACAGTTAAAAATACAAAAATTATTTACTTGACAAGATACCTTTTAATGATACCATCCACGTTTTTAATGGATTTTTTGGTCCAATCCAACCGTTTTCCAAGCATCTCTATATCAGATAATTGCCATTCAACTTGAGAGTCGCGCACTTTTTGGGCCAAATGCTGTATGATGATAGCTGCGGATACGGAAACATTCAAACTCTCGGAAAAGCCGACCATCGGGATTTTAAGAAAACTATCTGCTTGCTCCATTACCTCGTTGGACAGTCCCTTTCTCTCCGTACCAAAAAAGATGGCGGACTTCTCCAAAGGCGAAAAGTCGGGCAATAGAGTGGAATCGTTGTAAGGTGTAGTAGCGATTATTTGATAACCATCTTCCCTCAATTTGGAAATGCAATCAGCCACATTTTTGTAGCGGTACACGTCCACCCATTGTTCCGCACCCATGGCAATATTCTTGTCCAAACGTTTACCAAAACGGTTTTCTACCACATGAAGGTCCTGCACTCCAAAGGCATCGCTACTGCGTAGAATCGCACTGGTATTGTGCAGTTGATACACATCTTCAATAGCAATGGTAATATGCCTAGTTCGTTGTTGAAGTACTTCTAAAAAACGTCGCTTTCGCTCTTCAGTGAGGTAGGTTTCCAAATATGTCAACAAGTCATTATCAAACATAAAACCAAGATAGGAAAAATTGAAAATGTGAATTTTGTAAAAATAGAATTGTTATTTTAGAAAGATGTGGTCCACCACTCAAAAATACTTAACAGTAAAACAACACAATGCACAATCTAAAAAAGATAATTCTATCCGCTCTCCTTTGTATTTTTACGCAAGGATACGCCCAAACAACTTCCCTTATAAAAACGAAGGTCCTGGACACCGTTGAGACCAAATTGAATTCCCATATCATTCAAATGCTTTGGTTGAAGGACACCATACAAGTCGATATACAAAAAGAACAGATACAGGTAGATCCCACCTTAATCAAAAGCCTACGGGAATCTGCCAAGGACAGTACCCTTTACACTTCCAAAGAAGAAATTGATGAACTTCTCGGTGTATTAAGAAGAGGTGCACAAAACTGTTATTCATATGCACTTGAAAGCTATTTTGAGCACAATGAAGCGTTTGACCAAATGATTTTTGGGAAATCGACACATATCGGACTCGAATCAGCAGAGAAAATTCTGGACAATTACTTCCAGCTGATAGGCTTGGTCAACACAAAACCAAGACGAAACCTTAATGAACCATTACCAAATGATGTTTTGCTTTCCTTTATCAACAAAAATGGAAGGGCCATTCATTATGCCTACTACCACAACGGTGTTTTTTATTCCAAAAATGGCTCATTTGCACCTAAAGAGTTCCAATCCTTGAGAAAGTTTCTCAAAAAAAGCTATTGGGACACACAACAAATCATTCTTTATAAAATTGATGAAGAAAAAGTAAAAAATATTTGATGTGACACATCTTTGTTTCATATTACAGTTTCAACCAAACATTATTGACTATCAATGAACATTAAAAATTTTACAATTGCCATATGCTGCCTGATGGGAACAGGCATATTTGCCCAACAATCCAACAAAAAACAGAACAACCCCATTTTTGAAGGATGGTATGCCGACCCCGAAGGAATCGTGTTTGGGGACACCTATTGGGTCTACCCGACCTTTTCGGATGATTATGATAAGCAACTTCATTTTGATGCCTTTTCATCCAAGGATTTGGTAAATTGGGAAAAGCACGAGCGTATTTTGGACACGACCAAAATCAAATGGTTGAGGCAGGCTCTTTGGGCACCTTCCATTATTGAAAAGGACAATAAGTATTACCTGTTTTTTGGTGCCAACGACATTCAACGGCCCGGAAGAAGTTCCTACGACCCAAATAACGATATCAATCATTATGGGGGCATTGGTGTGGCTGTAGCAGACAATCCAGGTGGACCCTTTGAAGATTACTTGGGCGAGCCATTGATTTCCGACTTCTATAACGATGCACAACCTATTGACCAATTTGTTTTTAAAGATGTGGACGGCACTCATTATTTTTTCTACGGTGGATGGAGCCATTGCAACTTGGGGAAGCTCAATGAGGATTTTACGGGCTTTGAGCCATGGGAAGATGGCCGTCTGTTCAAAGAAGTTACCCCGGAAGGTTATGTGGAAGGTCCGTTCATGTTTTTACGGAACGGCATCTATTATTTTATGTGGTCCGAAGGAAACTGGACCGATGGAAGTTACAAAGTGGCCTACGCCATGTCAGATGAGCCAACAGGGCCCTACAATCGTATCGGCACCATCTTGGAATCAAAGGAAGGAGATATTGCCACGGGTGCAGGGCATCATTCCGTAATCAATAAACCGGGCACGGATGAGTGGATCATAGTTTATCACCGCAGGCCCATTCCCAATAAAGACCGTGACCATCGTGTAACCTGTATGGACAAGATGGAATTTAATCCAGATGGGACCATAAAACCGGTGATCATGACTTTTGAAGGGGTTGGAGGAGAATAATTTTGGACAACCCTCGAATACTTAGCAAATGATTGAAAAGGATATATTGGATCTAAGGCACCGGCTACATGCAAATCCGGATATATCCAATCAGGAATATGGCACAGCCGGATTGATCAAAAACTTTTTGGCACCATATCATCCCACGGAAATTATCGAAGGAATTGGTGGGGCTGGCTTGGCAGCCATCTACAAATTTCCAAAAAAAGGCCCCACCGTTGCAATTCGTTGCGAACTTGATGCCCTGCCGATACAGGAAATCAATTCCTTCAACCACAAATCCACCAAAAAAGGAATATCGCACAAATGCGGTCACGACGGGCACATGGCAATGGTTGCCAGTCTTGCACCGTGGTTAGAACGTAAACCTTTGGCTTGCGGCACGGTCGTACTGCTGTTTCAGCCCGCGGAAGAAACGGGAGAGGGTGCCAAACGGGTCCTGGAGGATGAAAAATTCAAAAAAATACGGCCCGACTACGTTTTTGCACTTCACAATATTCCCAAGGAGCCGATGCACAGCATCATTTTAATGGACAATGGGTTTTCTGCGGAAGTACAGAGTGTCATCATCAAGGTGAGAGGAAAGGAATCCCACGCCTCGGAACCTGAAAATGGAATCAATCCTGCCTTGGGTCTTTCTGAAATCATCCAAAAAATATCGGAACTCAACGTTCCAGAGCCATCCGATTCCAGTTTTGCCCTTTTAACCCCGATACATATCAGCATGGGGCAAAAATCCTATGGAGTCTCTCCTGCGAACGGAGAGCTGCACTATACACTTCGGACATGGAACACAGCCAAAATGGATGGATTGAAATCAGAACTCATCAAGCTGGTGGAGAAGATAAGCCATGAGCACAAACTACGGTATGAACTGGAATGGCTGGAACATTTTCCTGCCAGTTCTGTTGATAGTGAAAGTAATGCATTTGTCCAACAAGCGGCAGAGGCAAATAATTTGTCCATAGTCCAAAGAAAAACGCCTTTCAAATTTGGGGAAGATTTTGGTTGGTTTTCCAAATCCTACAAAACCGCAATGTTCGGGATAGGTTCAGGAGTTTCTACACCCGCTCTGCACAATGCGGATTATGATTTCCCCTACGAAATTATTTCCACTGGGGTTTCTATGTTCAAATCCATAATTTTGGATATACTGAAAGAAATCTGAACCTGATGTCCAAACAAAAGATCGTGGTGCTCTCAGGAGCGGGAATGAGTGCAGAAAGCGGCCTAAAAACCTTTAGGGATGAAAACGGTCTGTGGGAAGGCCATGATGTGATGCAAGTAGCCACTCCGGAAGGCTTTGCCCGAAATCCTGAACTGGTACTGGAATTTTACAATCAGCGAAGAAGGCAATTATTGGATGTTTCGCCCAACAAAGGACATTTGGCCCTTGCCGAACTGGAACAGGCGTTCGATGTGAGCATCATCACCCAAAATGTGGACAACCTGCACGAACAGGCCGGTAGCTCGCATGTGGTCCATTTGCACGGTGAACTTTTTAAAGTGCGTAGCACCATCAATGAAAACCATGTTTTGGATTGGAAAAAAGATTTGATTCTAGGCGATACCGACGAAAACGGACATCAATTACGCCCCCATATTGTATGGTTTGGCGAAATGGTGCCGATGTTGGAAACTGCTGCCGAGATTACCCAACAAGCGGACATTTTGATTATTGTGGGAACGTCTATGCAAGTGTACCCTGCGGCGAGCTTAATCCATTACGCTCCGGAACAGACCCCGATATACTTTGTGGATCCCAAGCCCAACATTCGGTCAGCGGATTTTTATAACCTCACCGTAATCCCCAAAACCGCGGCCGAAGGAATTCCCCTATTGGTAAACGAGCTTTTCAATAATTAGCTCTGGCCTTTTTTGCCCAAGCAACCAACGCATTGATTTGCTCATCGGACAAGTCGGCATCGGCATGTGTCCATGTGTATTCGTTCAGGGGCATCTTCCCCTCTTTTACTTCTTCAATTACCTCTTCCAGTTTATGGTCCTTCTTCTTATTGTCATAATTATCCCAATCGGAGAAATTTAAATGTCTTTTTCCATCTTCAATGTGGTCCGCCAACCAATAGGAAACCGGAGCTATGTTGTTGTACCAAGGATACTCCGTATTGGCACTGTGGCAATCGTAGCAGGCGGTCTTTAAAATTTGTTTTACCTCAGCGGAGGGTTGGGTCTCAGCTTCAAAAGCAGCCACATAATCACCTTCGGCCTTATTTTTTTCGGGACGGTAAAATTGTATCCCGATCAATACGATCAAGAGGACAATTGCTATTTTTTTTACTATTTTCATTTTTTCCTTGGATTTACATAAATGTATTGATTTTTTGTGACAGAAGAACAGCTTTATACCGCACTTGATTCCGGCAGGATATCAAAATCCCAGATAGATGGCTTGGTGCTTCAATTGGAAGAACACCCCAAATTGGCACCTGCGCTTTTTAGGCTTGTTTTGATGGAAGATAAAGAAGGAACCTACAGCGCAAGCTGGACCTTTGATCATTTGATGCGGAAGCAACTTGTTTTTCTAATCCCCTTTATTGATGAGTTTACAAATGGATTGGCCGAATTAAAGTCCGAATCCTGTATTAGGCCCATTGCCCATGTATGCGAAATGTTATGTGAGGCCTATTTCAAAAAAAAGAATCCAGAGTTTGTTCAAAACATGACCAACGATCATTTGGAAAAAATAATGACAGTTTGCTTTGATTGGCTCATAAGCCCCATGAACGTTGCTCCTAAAGTATTTGCTATGACAAGTTTGTACTATTTAGGTCTAAAATTTGATTGGGTCCATCCCGAACTCAAACAGGTTTTAGAGGTCAATTATGCCGCAGGAACCACAGGATACAAAAACAGGGCGAAAAAAACTCTGGATAAGTTGGCCCAATTGGGGGTCTAAACTGGCACGTTTAAGTATCTTTGTTCCTTTCAAAATTTTCTTGACCATGTCATTGACACCACTAAACGCCATTTCGCCGATCGACGGTAGATATAGAAACAAGACCAAGGCCCTTAAAGACTATTTTTCGGAGGAAGCGCTGATCAAATACCGCGTTCAAGTAGAGATTGAATACTTTATCGCGCTCTGTGAAATCCCATTGCCACAGTTAGCGGATTTCAATAAGGCTCTCTTTCCGAATCTACAGGCAATCTACCAAGAGTTTTCTACGGCCGATGCACAGGCGATCAAGGATATTGAAAAAACCACCAATCACGATGTAAAAGCGGTGGAATACTTCATCAAGCAAAAGTTTGATGCTTTAGATCTTCAAAAATACAAGGAGTTCATCCATTTTGGGTTGACCTCACAAGATATCAACAACACAGCAATACCACTTTCCATTAAAGAGGCCGTGAACAATGTTTATGTGCCTTCCTATTTGGAGGTTTTTGAAAAATTGAAGGAACTTGCCAAGGAATGGGAAAACATCCCCATGTTGGCCAGAACACACGGTCAACCTGCTTCCCCTACCCGTTTGGGCAAGGAAATTGATGTATTTGTGGAACGCTTTAAGGAGCAGTTCAATTTATTGAACGATATTCCCAGCGCCTCTAAATTCGGTGGCGCTACGGGAAATTACAATGCACACAAGGTGGCCTATCCCAACAATGATTGGAGAGCCTTTGGAAAACAATTTGTGCAGGAAAAATTAGGGTTGCACCACTCCTTTCCTACCACCCAAATTGAGCATTACGACCATATGGCGGCCTTGTTCGATTGTCTTAAGCGCATCAATACCATTTTGATTGACCTGAACAGGGATATGTGGACCTATATCTCCATGGACTACTTTAAACAGAAAATCAAAAAAGGGGAAGTTGGCTCTTCGGCCATGCCGCACAAGGTAAACCCCATCGATTTTGAAAATTCAGAAGGAAATTTAGGCTTGGCAAATGCCATTTTTGAACATTTATCGGCAAAATTGCCTATTTCCCGTTTGCAGCGTGACCTTACGGACAGTACAGTGCTTCGTAATGTTGGAGTACCCTTTGCACATACCATTGTCGGGTTTCAATCCACTTTAAAAGGTTTGAACAAGTTGGTGCTGAACCAAGCCAAGTTTGAACAGGATTTGGAGGACAATTGGGCCGTGGTTGCGGAAGCTATCCAGACAATTTTAAGAAGGGAAGGCTACCCTAATCCGTATGAAGCTTTAAAAGGCTTGACACGTACCAACGAGAAAATCAATCAGAAATCCATCGCTGATTTTATTGAAACACTAGAAATTTCGGATGCCATTAAGGCCGAATTGAAACAAATAACCCCAGCGAATTACACCGGGGTTTAATGTCTTAATAAGTGAAGGGAAGATAATCAACCTTCTTTTTGTATCTGAACTCTGTGCGGATAAGGGATTTCGATTCCAGCTTCGTCAAGAGCGATTTTACTATTTTCGTGGGTGGCGAAATACACATCCCAATAATCTTCTGGCTTGCAAAAGGGACGAACGGCAAAATTCACTGAGCTATCAGCCAATTCCATCACGTTTACCGAGGGCGCAGGGTCCGTGAGTACTTTGTCGTTGGATGTCAACACCTTTAGCAATACCTCCTTTGTCTTTTTGATATCCTCGCCGTATCCCACACCTATGACCGTGTCCACCCTTATCTTGCCTTCGGCGGTATAATTGATGATGTTCCCGTTGGCCATGGCCCCGTTCGGCACAATGGCCAATCTGTTTTGAGGTGTTACCAATTTGGTCGTAAATATTTCGATGCCCTTTACCTTGCCCAAAACACCCTGTGCTTCAATAAGGTCATCGATTTTATAGGGTTTAAAAATCATGATGAGGACTCCGCCGGCAAAATTGGAGAGTGATCCTTGAAGAGCAAGTCCCACGGCAAGGCCGGCCGCAGCGATTACCGCAGCAAAAGTGGTGACATCGACTCCCAAGCGGGAGATCACGATTATGATCAGAAAAATTTTTAAGGCCCAAGAAAATAAGTTGAGTAGGAATTTTTGAAGTGACTGATCGTACTTACTTTTGGACATTACTGTGCGGGTTCCCCCAACTATCTTTTTTACCACCCACATTCCTACGAGATAAATGAGGAGTGCCGTTACCAGTTTTGGGCCAAAATCCTTTGCCAGTTCAACTCCATAATCGAACCATTCTTGTGCTTTCTCCATGTTGTTTTGGTTTTGTTAGTTTTCTTATAATGAGACACTAAGATACTAAACTAGGTCACTCATTTATTCGTTCAAAACATTCCAAAAACAAAAAGGGCAACAAATGTCGCCCTTAATTGAAGTTATGATGATTGGTCTTAGCCCTTTAAAAAGTCCCCGATTTCTCCAAGTCCCTCACCTTTGTAATCGGATTTTTGAATGGCCTGCATTAATTGGATAATGTGGGCGGGGTTCATATCCTTGCCCAATACACGGACAAGTGCAAATCCTTTATCCTCACTATCTCCGTAAATGATCACTTCATCAATGGCATCTTCATCACCTAAATATTTAATGACGCCCTTGCCATATTTTGAATTGATTTTCATTAGTTCCACAAAGTCATCACCTTTTAGGATCTCTCGAACTCTTTTCTTTTCAATTTCGTACTCTGCTTCATTATCGGCATTCTTCTTGAAGGCCAATAAGTTGAATTTTCTCAAGGATTCAATGGCTTCTTTTTGTGTCGGGTTCAAATCTATCCCGTCCATTTTAAGAATACTGGCAGGTACATCTATGGATAAAAAATTGGGGTTCTCCGAATTGTCCACGTAATACTCCTGCAGACTTGGCTGCGAAGCGCAGGAAGCCAGGAGCACTGCTCCGGCAACCAATACGGTTTTAATGATATGTTTCATCTTTTCTATGTTTTTGATTGATTTTGAAATCTAAAAATCGATTGACAATAATAAGTTGGGAGTTTCTGTGTTTTGTTACAATTCCCTTCCGATTATTGTCAACCGAAGTGTGATTAGTTCTTCTTGCCAGCTTCGTTGAGTTCTTCGGGCAAATTCATTTTTTTGGTCAATGAACTTATTTTGTTCAGGTCAATATCTCCGGTAAGGGATAAAATCACGGTCTCAAATTTATGCCCATTGGCCTCAACGTTGTTTATTCCGGTAACGAACATAAGCAGCTCGCTCACATGGTCGGAATCCCTACCCTCTTTAATGTAGAACTTAGCATTGGCGTCTTTGTCCTTTACCCTCATAAGTTCTTCCATTTTGGAAGATTTTAGGTAGCTGTCCACAGAGGATTTCATTTCTTCCCCGATTTTCTTGTTCTCGGTGGTAAACACCTTTAGGCTTTTTAGGCTGCTGGCAATATCCATAAAATCCCGTGCTTCTGGATCATCCACCTCCACATCGATTTTTGCGAGCAGATTGAACATACTTTTGTTCACCACTACGGATGTTACATCGTCGAGGTCCTCAAACTTATCAAAAAGTGATTGTGAAAACCCTGCCAAAGGCAATAAAGCCATTACTGTGATTAAAATATACTTTTTCATGTTGTTACGTTTTTTAATTGTTGTTGTAAATTTTTTGTTTTGCTTCTTCAAACTCTTTTAGATAGGCCACTTTTTCTGTGCCTTTGTTAAAATTTTCCGCCAAGAGCTCAAAGGCCTTTTTGGTTTCTTCGTAGGCGTACTCCGCCTTTTCTTGTTCCAAGCGCTGTTCTTCTTGATACTGATTTCCAAAATAAATGCCAAAGGTCAAAACTACTGCTGCTGCAACGGATAGCCACTTGTAATAGTTTACTCTAGGTTTTAATGGTACCTGCTTGGTGTACTTTTCTTCCTTGGCCATGGAAAAGTAGTTGAACATAGGTTTGTACTGCTCCAAGTGAGGGGCTACCTCGTCTTGTGAAAAATACTCCCTTAATGTTCTTTCTTCGCCCACTGTTGCAGTGGCCTCGAAATACTTTTCCAATATCTTTTCTATGTTACCCAATTCCATAGTTGTGTTTTTTTATTAATTCTTCCCTTACTGTTTTTCTGGCCCTCGACAGTGCTACGCGCACCGCAGTGGGTTTCATGTCCAATAGCTCGCATATTTCATCGAACTCGTATTGCTCTACATCCCGTAGCTGCAATATCATTTTTTGTTGTTCTGGCAGGTCTTCCATTATACGTTCCATCCAACTTACACTGTCCTCGGCCTCCAACTGTTTTTGCAAGGAGGTGTTTTCGTCGCTGTAGTTGCTGTGAACCAATTTTAGGTTTCCCGCTTGTTTGGACTTTAAACGGTCCAAGCAAAAGTTTTTGGTCATGGTCATGGCAAAAGCTTCTACGTTTTTGTACTTCTCCATCGACTCGTTCTTCGACCATAACTTCAACAAAATTTCTTGAGTGGCATCCTCCGCTTCTTCCCTGGAAACCAACAGGCGTTTTGCGAGCCTGTACAGTTTATCCTGAAATGGTAAAACCACATTTAAGAATTCTGTTTGTTTCATTGGTTGTTTTGTTGTTCAGTCTGTTAATTATCGGTCTACACTATCACGACGATACATATCGAAATTTGTTACAAAAAATTTGTTATCTCCTCATATAGCCCTATTTTGCAGGGTAAATTTACATGTTAATCCATGTGATAATGCTCATCTAAACCTACACCAATAATCAATTTGGAACAAAATTTGAGTAAATTCAATAAAAATTAAGCTATGAAAAAGTATTCTTTCCTGTTTTTAGGATTTTCCTTGCTGTTGACCTCGTGCAGTAATGATGATAACGGTATCAAGCCTGGTCCAACCCCAAACCCTGAACCAACTGCCGACGTCACCGCTCAAGACTTTATGTGGAAGGCTATGAACCTTTGGTATTTTTGGCAAGGTGATGTGGCCGATTTGGCCGATACTCGATTTTCCACCGATGCCGAGTACACGGCTTTTTTGGAATCCTACCCCGATGCTGAAAATTTCTTTTACAGTATTTGCAACAACCATGAGAGAATAGTAGGTGAAGAAACTGCCACAGACCGATTCAGTTTTGCAAACGAAGACTATAGTGAATTGGTTAGTAGCCTCTCCGGCATTTCCCAAAGCAATGGACTCGAATTTGGTTTAGGGCTTATCGGGGATTCTGGTGATGTGTTTGGGTTCGTTCAATACATCGTCCCAAATTCGGATGCCTCCACCAAAGATATCCAAAGGGGTGAATTTTTTACACGCGTCGATGGTACTCAACTAACTGTAAACAATTATCGAACTTTGCTTTTTGGTGAAAATAGTACCTATACATTAGGAATGGCGACAGTATCGAACAACACCATCTCGGACAGCGCCAAAGAAGTTACCCTGACCAAAATAGAGAACCAAATCGAAGACCCAATATTAGTTGCTAAAACCTTGGACGTAAACGGCACCAATGTGGCCTATTTGATGTACAACCGCTTTTTGAGCAGTTTTAATGAAGATTTGAACGATGTTTTCGCCCAATTTAAGGCTGATGGTGCTACAGAGTTGGTTTTGGACATGCGTTACAATCCGGGCGGCTCCGTGAATACTTCTCGCTTATTGGCCAGTATGATCTATGATACCAACACCAATAATGTTTACATCAAACAACAGTGGAATGATAAAATTCAAGCTGAATTTTCAGAAGAGTTTTTGACGGATTATTTTGCCAGCTCAACTGGTTCAAGCCCTATTAACTCGTTAAATCTTACAAGGGTATTTGTAATAGCAACAGGAGATTCCGCCTCCGCCAGTGAATTAGTAATGAACGGTCTTGCTCCTTATATGGACGTTATTCACATTGGGGAGGTTACCAGTGGAAAAATTGAATTTTCAATCACTTTGGTCGATGACCCAGGAAATTCTTTTGTCTACAATAGCGACCGTGAAGGTAATATTAATCCTCAAAACAGCTGGGGATTGCAGCCTTTGGTGGGAATAAATACAAACGCAGTCGGAAATTCTGATTATATCGACGGTCTAATCCCAGATATAGCCCTTAGCGAAGATTTGACCAATCTTGGTGTGTTGGGCGACCCAAACGAGCCTCTTTTGGCACGCGCCCTAGAAGAAATTTCTGGAATATCTGCTAAAATAGACTTTACTGTGGAAATGCCAGCTGAGAACTTTGACAGTTCCAGAATGCATACTCCATTAAAAGACAATATGTATTTGGAAAAGCCATTGCAGTTGAACAAATAATAAAAAAGCGGCCAATTGGCCGCTTTTCTTCTTTTAAAGGTTCAGGTGAACACTTCTTTCAAATATCAATAATTCTTATTTTAACCCTTTGTAAGTAAAATACGTATCCTTTATTCCGAATTTTTTTATAAATTGCAATCAACCTCTTAATTAAACTTTAGCCAGAAATTTTTTAAAGTTGGCTATTATTAATTCTAATTCATGAGGTATCTCCCCACTACATTAGCAAAAGCTTCTTCGTGATTGCTTTTTGAAAAAGTACTTCCACTATCCGCAAAATAGTAAACTTAACCATTATATCATGAAAACAAATTTCAAACTATTACTCACATCTCTATTCGTACTGTTGATTTTTAATGCATGTAACAAGACGTTCGAAGAACAATTGTTGTTGGAGGAATCACAATTGAACGAAATAATTACTGTAAAAGGACAATTTGATGAATTTCATGAACTTAAAAAACTTTACGACGATGTAGTTGTTAAGGAAATAAAGAAGAACACCGCCGATAAAAAAGGAGAATACAATTTTCAAATAGATTCCACCAATGTCATTAAAAAATCATTTGAAAATGACAACTATTACACTTTTAGCGTGATTAGGGAAGATGATATTTGGCCCAATTTCGAGAACCTCGTAATTTCCAATAAGGACGGGCAAGATCCAGAAGCTTATCTTTTTGTATACATTCCCGATGAGGCATATTTAGAAAGTTTTAAAGAAAACCCTAACACCGCATTTTCTGGGAGCATTGAAGCAAAACCGCTCGACTACGAAAAACTTATGGCCTCTGCGGGTGGTTGCATAAACTACACCACGGAAATATGTAACTATGGCGGGCACACGGACAACGGCTTGGGCGAAGGTGTTGCAGGGCCTGGTTGCCAAGACACCTACATAGTGAACAATACGGTTTGCTTTATCTCACCCAATCCTTTCGATGGTGTGGGCGGTGGCGGCGGAAGCTCCGATGGAGGAAGTGGCGGAGGTGGAGGTTCCTCAAACGATTCCGACCTTCCGTTGGCCGACTCCGATGTAATTACCAAAATAGTGGTAACTCACGAACAATTGCACCAGCTCAACAGCGACCTTGGCTTTGTATATGCTTCACCAGAGGCGTACTGGGTCAGGGATTCAAAGAATAAGTATGAAGTGAGCAGGGTTATTGAATTTGTAGAAGCCAACAAAATAAACGGGATAGTATCCAAAAATGTTAAAGATTTTTCCGCTTGGTACATTAAATTAAAAATGTTGCCCAATTCTCCTTGCGGCGTGGGACACGATTGCGTGAAATCCATAAAAATGATGGCCCAAGGCCTACGCACGCTCCATGGGCAGGAGGGTATTTTAATGGCCGATTATTTTGACAGTTTGGTCTCAGATTATGGAACTTTCACAAAATCTGATCTACAGGCCTTTTATACTATGGCAAAGGCCATTACGGAGGATTACAATAACCGAATGTTCGATGCTGTCACAGGTGGTTTTGTTGCAGGTATAACACCTGTTTTGGAGATAGCACTTTTTGAAGTAGGTGCCCCAGTTGCCATTAAGCTGCTCCAAAAAATACCCATTTCTTGGGTATATAGAGGAACCCGCTTGAACAACATGGTCAAGAAAGTTAGGCTTTTGGGTAAGATGGGAAACAATAATACTGTAAGAGAAGTAGTGACTAACACTCCAGTTGCAAAAGCATCGGAACTTTTTAAGGCACTAACAAAACACGCAATATCAAAAACAAATAAAGCAGATGGAGTAATTTTAGCCAATATGGGAAATGGGAACTTTATAACTTACCGACCTATAACCGCTTCCAGTAGTAATATTCCTGCTACAATAACTTTAGACTTCAGAGCTGCGGGGATTTGGTCAAAAGTGAGGGACGTTAAATTCGTATTACCATGATAAAAGAAAATATTTTTGATGAACAAAATTTGGATATTTTTATCCCTAATGATGGTGTGGAGTTCATTTATTCAATACTTCAGAATCTAGGATACCGTGATTTTACTACTAAAAAAGCCAAGAAACATGGGTTAGATGTACTGAACAAACTTTTTGAATTAGATTTAATTGAAATATTTAGTTGGGGTAAACATCATAACTTATTTAACAACCTAGACCTGAACAAGAATCAAACAATAAAATTAATTGATAATATTTGGTTTGTTGGAGCCGATTTTGAAGACTTTCTTAATATGCCCATGTTCAGGCACAAAGATTGGTATTTAAAAGCCTTGGACAATGAGGGGCTAACATCGACTACAAATTGGAAAATCTTTGTTAAACAGAAAATAGGAAATCTGGAAAAATGGATTGAAGAAAACAGGCCAAAAGAATAGGCAGTAATATACTACACAATCCAAGGTATAACTTACTTTAACATAAAATTGCTCCAAAAAACACCCATTTCTTGGGTATATAGAGGGACCCGCTTGAACAATATGGTCGAGGAAGCAGGGGTCTTGGAAAACTAAGTAATTCTGGAAATCATATAAGGAAGGTTTTAACTAAAACTCCCGTTTCCAAGGCAAAAGAACTTATCATTTGGGCTTTTGACCCATATAAGGCAAAAAAAGGGAAATTGAAATTGAATATGCATCGTAAGTCTAAAAGAAATTGTCACAACATTACTCAATACCTAATCAAAATAAAAAAGCGGCCTATCGGCCGCTTTTCCTTTTTAAAGGTTCAGGTTGAGCCCGATCCTAAAGTTTCGTCCTCGGGTGGTGAAACCTAGCAATTCACGATAATCTTCGTTCAGCAAATTATCCGCATTCAAGAATACATTCAATTTATTCTTAATCAGTTCGTGCCTAATGGAAAAGTTCAACAGTGAAAATGGTTCCAAGGCAATATCCGAGAACGTAGCAAAATCCGTATCAAAACGTTCACCAGTGTAAGCGTAGGTCAATGACGCATCGGTACTCTCACAGAATTGATACCACAAAGACACATTCGCCTTGTGCTTGGGAATACGGATGGCATTGTCGCCCTTCCGTTCCGTGAAGGTGTAGTTGGCATTGACGCTAAAGCTGCTCCAAGGCAACCACGTAGCTTCTACCTCTACCCCATTGGCATCAATTTCATCCGCCACATTGATGCTCATAAAATTGGCATCGTAACCAATGGCATTCGTCTCGTTTCTATCAAAATAAACCGTGCTGATTCGGAAAGTATTATCGAGTTTAAATTCAATACCTCCCTCAATGGTAGCGTTTTCTTCAGGCTCCAATTCTGGATTCCCGCCGAAAGCACCGAACAATTGCGTTAGATTCGGTGTGATGTACGATGTAGCATACGACCCCATCAATTTTACATATCCATCTTCAGTATCAAACACAAATGATGGATTCACATTGTACACAAAATGGTTTCCATATTCGGAGTGATTGTTCAGTCTGGCGCCCGCATTCAGATTCAATCCAAAATCCGAAACATAGACCACATTGGCATAAGGGTCAACAATGGTAAAATCCACTTCTTCTGTAAAAATCGCTTCAACCTTTATATAATTCACCCCAAGTACCGTGTGGAACTTTTCAGCAAAAACGTATTTATTGTACACGTCCAACACCCAATTACTTCCTTCGGTCATACTTTCCCCAAAAGTGTCATTGGCCACGGACTCATAGTCCGTATAGGCAGCGTTCAAGTGAATGGAACCTTTGCCATAATCAAATTCTGATGACAGACCTACGCGTTGCTGCTCATTTTCACCCAAATTATCAGCTTCGGCCATTGAAGCATCATATTCATTCTTGAACTTGGTCTGATTACCATAAACCTGAACCCCAAAACTTTCCGAAAACTGATACCCTAGCTTTAGATTAGTGCTGTAATGGGAAAAAATGTCCTCTTCGTTCTCTGGCGTCACCGCGGCAGAGAGCCCACTCTTATATCGGTTGGAAAAATCGACCCCATAATTGAACTTGCCCAAAGTACCGTTCACATTCGCAGAATTTTGAATGCTCCCGATATTATAATTCTGGTCATCGGCTGTTTGATTGGTCCCTACGCTCGTTTCAAAATTTCCTGCAATCTTCTTTTCGGAGCTCTTTTTCGTTGTGATATTGATCACGGCCGTTACCGCATTGGTTCCATAAAGCGTACTTGCCGCTCCTTTAATGATCTCAATGGATTCGATGGTATTGGGCGAAAGCAAGCGAAGATCGTACTCTGCAGAAAATGTAGATGGATCCTGCACACGAACACCATCGATAATGATCAAAACCTGACGTCCACGGCCACCACGCGCATACACCCCAAGCACATCCCCATCACGACCGCGGCTACCTGCAATCTCGATACCGCTTTTGGTGTTGATGATTTCCGCAACCGTCCTGCCCTGGTTGCGCTGCATTTCTTCAGCAGTGATTTTGATCACTGTTTTTCCTGAGTTTTCTCGTTTCAACTCAAATTTTGAGTCGCTTACAACAACCTCGTCCAGTTGTTGCACTTTAAGTGAATCTTGCTGTACATTTTGTGCAAAAATTCCCTTGCCCGCCAATAGGGCGGTAATCAACCATAAATGATTTTTTTTCATTTCGTTTAATTGAATAAACGGGAGAATAGTATGTGATGCATACGTAAACTTTTATCCCGAAAGTTTAACATTGTTTGTTTGAATTTGGCAGGTCTCCTGGCTTGTGTTTTGTCTCCTACCTTCCCACCCATTGGGCAGTGGCTTTGAAGAAGAGACAATCGCCTACTACGTACTGATGCTCAAAAAACATCAGTGCCGATTCGGCACATACATTTACAGTTGCGGGAACAGCTCCAGTTTTTCACTGGATTCCCTTTTAATCCCACGGAAACTCCGTGCGAACCAAAATTCGGGGCCAAAGCTAATCAATCTGTTTAATCTTTTTCCGCAAAAATTAAATAATCTTACTTTTGACCCATGGCACAAAAACATCGATTGATTCTACCACTGGTATTGCTTCTGGTAGCGCTGACGGGTTGTAAACAAGAAAAAAAGCAGCAACCTGTTCAAATTCAAGAAACAGCATCGAACATTACGTATGCAAAGGGCTTCACGATAAAAAAAGAAGGCGATATAACCATTATTGAAGTCACCTCTGCTTGGCCAGGTGCCGACAATTTTACCTACGCCCTGGTTCCAAAGGAAAAATTGATAGCAATGTCCTTTCCAAGAGATGCCTACGATGCCATTATTGGCACTCCTGTTGAAAAAGTGGTGCTTACCTCCACCACCCACATTGAGCCCCTAACGCAATTGGGCGAACTCAATACCGTGGTCGGTTTTCCCAATACGGATTACATTTCTTCCCCAGAGGCTCGAAAACTGGTGGAAAACGGGCAAATTCAAAATCTGGGCATGAACGACATGCTTAACACTGAAATGGTGCTCGCCATGAATCCAGAGCTTATTGTCGGGTTTAGCATCAACAATGAAAACAAGGCGTACGACATTATCAAAAAAGCAGGGACGCCCGTGGTCTACAACGGCGATTGGGTAGAACACACCCCTTTGGGAAAAGCGGAATGGATCAAGTTCTTTGCACCTTTCTTTCAAAAAGAGGCCTTGGGCGATAGTATTTTTGCAGAAGTTGAATCTTCCTACCTACAAGCCAAGGAATTGGCCCAAAAAGCAAAGACCAAACCCACGGTTTTAACAGGCGGACTGTACAAAGACGTATGGTACGTAGCAGGCGGGAAAAGCTGGATGGCCAAGTTTCTGGAGGATGCCAATGCCGATTATCTTTGGGCCGATAACAACGAAACGGGCAGCATAGGACTCAGTCTGGAATCGGTTTTAGAAAAAGCCCAAGACGCCGAATATTGGTTCAATCCGTCAGCCGAAACCACGTATAACGAATTGGCCGAAGCCAATCCACACCATCAACAGTTTGATGCTTTCAAAAGCAAAAATGTGTTTTCCAATGCCATTGACAAAGGCGAAACGGGAGGGCTCATTTTTTATGAATCGGCCCCACATAGGCCCGATTTGGTATTGAAAGACCTCATCAAAATATTGCATCCCGAACTATTGCCGCAACACGAACTGCAATTCATCAAACCGTTACAATAAATGCAAGGAGGTCGAACATATCGGTTTTCGTTTTTACTGATGGTGCTCGCCTTGCTGTGTTCGTGGCTATTGAACATCAGTTCGGGGTCGGTTACTATACCTTTTGCCGATATGTTGTCTACCCTATTCGGGGAAAGTCCTGAAATTGCTTCGTGGGAGTACATCATCTGGGATTATCGGGTGCCCAAGGCATTTACCTCCATTTTGGTGGGTGCTGGACTCGCTTTGAGCGGACTTTTGATGCAAACCCTGTTCAGAAACCCTTTGGCTGGCCCTTTTGTATTGGGTATCAGTTCGGGGGCCAGTTTGGGCGCTGCCTTATTTTTAATGGGTACATCCATTTTGGCAGGGTACACCTCCCTATCATTTCTGGGTGATATAACCCTATCCATCGCCTCAAGTTTTGGTAGTTTTTTGGTGCTTTTGATAGTAATGATCGTGGCCCAACGGGTAAAGGACACTATGGCCTTACTCATTATTGGGTTGATGTTCGGCAGCATCACTTCTGCAATTGTGAGCGTTCTGGCCTATTTTTCAAGTGCAGAGGATTTGCAACGGTTTAATTTTTGGTCCTTCGGAAGCGTGGGCAATCTATCCGTAAATCAATTATTTTTGTTGGGAAGCATCGTAGCCGTCGGTGTTTTAATGAGTATTGTCTCGATAAAATCGTTGAATGCCTTCCTTTTGGGCGAAAACTATGCGCGAAGTTTGGGGGTCTCCTTGAAAAAATCTAGAATGACCATTATAATCGCAACTGGATTGTTGGCAGGCGGAATAACCGCGTTTGCAGGTCCCATCGCTTTTGTAGGGTTGGCCGTTCCCCATTTAACCAGACAGATTTTCGATACTATGGAACACAAAGTGTTGATTCCCGCCGTGATGCTGTACGGTGCCATTCTAATGCTGTTGTGCGACACCTTGGCGCAACTGCCCAATTCCGCCAGCGTGTTGCCCATAAACGCCATTACATCCTTGGTAGGGGCTCCTGTGGTAATATGGCTCTTGGTCCGCAAACGTAAAATGATGTTCTGATGGCGAAAACGGAGAAAAACATATTGTCCATTGCCGATTTGTCCATTGGGTACGGTTCCAAAACCATAGCACAAAACATCAATTTTGATTTGGAGGCTGGAATGCTCTGTGGTGTTGTGGGCATTAACGGTATCGGAAAATCTACCTTGCTGCGCACCTTGGGCGGATTTCAAGCAAAACTTTCTGGAGATATACATTTGAATGGCAAACCGTTAGAAAAATATACCTCAGCAACGTTGGCCAAAGAGCTCAGTGTGGTATTAACGGAACAACCCGCTTCTAAAAATCTCACGGTTCAGGAATTGATCGCCCTTGGACGACAGCCTTACACCAACTGGCTCGGTACATTGACACAGGAAGATAAGCTACAGATTCAGACAAGTTTGGATGCCTTTTTGCTGAACGATCTCCGTAACAACAAATGCCACGAACTCAGTGATGGTCAGTTACAACGGGTATTGGTAGCGCGGGCCATGGCCCAGGACACTTCGTTAATCCTGTTGGATGAACCCACCACGCATTTGGACCTCTATCACAAAGTGCAGATTTTAAAAATGCTTCAAGCATTGGCGCACGATAAACAAAAAACTATCCTGTTCACTACACACGAAATCGAACTGGCCATTCAGTTATGCGACCGCATATTGATCTTGGACGGAAAGAACCATCCCTTCGGAGACCCTTGTCAACTCATCGAACAAAAACACTTCGACAAATTATTCCCTTCGGAAATGGTGCAGTTTGATGCTAAAACGGGTTCTTTTAAAGTTTCAAAATAGGGGTTGCCTTTCTAAATCTTGAAGTTTTCTTGAGTCAAAACCGTCAATTCGAGTGAAATTCTAAAGGAATTTTGTATCGAGAATTGTTTTTAGGCTTGAAATTCTAGTTCTCGATACATTTTTTTTTTCAAAAACACTCGAACTGACAAATTTCAATATGCCTTTTGTGGATTTCTGCTTTCACTGAAATGGCATTTTTATCTTTATAATCCGTTATCTTTATCCTTCAGAAATTTTTTAATGGGCGCAGAACTTATCTACATCATTATAGGATTCATCATCACGTTGGGCATAGGTCTCTTTGTGGGGGTGTACATTCAAAAACTAAAGACCAAGTCAACAGAGAGTGTTTGGGAAAGCAAGGAAATCGAATTTAGAAAAACAGAGTCCTCACTGAAAGAGGAAATAAAGGAGATTCAAAACAGGAAATCTGAAATTGAAATCGCTCTGGCCAAAGAAGAATCCAAATCGGACAATCTGGAAGAAAAACTCTTGGAGCAAAAACAGGAACTGGAAAAACTTCAGGAAAAATTCACCAAAGAATTTGAAAACCTGGCCAATAAGATTCTTGACGAAAAAAGCGAAAAGTTTACCAAGAGCAACAAAGAAAATATCGACAACATACTGGACCCGCTCAATAAAAAAATCAAAGAGTTTGAGGAAAAAGTGGTGAAATCCCAGCAGGAAAATTTTGGTCTGCACGCTGCTTTAAAACAACAATTGTTGGATTTACGCAGTCAAAACCTGAAAATTACCCAAGAGGCGGAAAACTTGACCAAGGCCTTAAAAGGTGATAGCAAAATGCAAGGGAACTGGGGCGAGGTGATTTTGACACGTATTTTAGAGAAATCTGGTCTTACCAAAGACCGTGAATATACAATACAGGACAGTTTTAAGGACGAGGAAGGGAAAAGGTACCAGACCGATGTGCTGATCCATTTACCAGACGGCAAAAAAATGATTGTGGACAGCAAGGTTTCCATTGTTCATTTTGAACGATACGTATCCGAAGAAGATGAAAAACAACGGGAAATCTACCTGAAACAACATATAGATTCCATTAAAAGACATATAGAGGAGTTGAGCAAGAAGAACTATCAACTCTTGATTGACGAAAGCCCAGATACGGTCTTTATGTTCATACCAACGGAGCCTGCTTTTGCGATTGCCTCGGCTTTTGAACCCAATTTGTACGAAGATGCATTTGTAAAAGACGTAATCATTGTTACCCCATCTACGCTTTTGGCTGCCTTGAAGTTGGTTGACAACCTCTGGAAAAACGACAAACAAAAGCGATTTGCCATTGAAATTGCCACTGAGGCGGGCAAACTGTACGATTCCTTCACCAATTTAACCGATGAGCTTTTAAAGATTGGAAATCAGATTGGAACGGTACAAAACACCTATCAAAGCACAATGAAAAAGCTAACAGGGCGCGGCAACTTGATCAAACGAGTGGAAAAACTTAAATCCTTGGGAGCAAAGGCCAGCAAGAGCATAGACGATAAATTGCTCAAACGTGCATTGGATGACGATTTTGAAGAACTCAATTAGAAAACACTACCATGAAAAAATTCCTGATCATTTTTATCGCTGCCATTCTAGTTGGTTTTGCAGGGTATTTTGCCTTTATCTATTATGTGCCCTACAGTGAGGGTTATCGTTCTGGGGAACTCATTAAATTCAGTAGAAAAGGGGTTTTGGTCAAGACATGGGAAGGACAGATCAGCCAAGGGCTATCTGGTACCAATGTGTTTTCGTTCTCCGTGGAGGACAGTGAAAAGGAAATTGTGGAGAGAATGAAGGAATTTCAAGGGCAGTACATCAAGGTCACCTATAAAGAGCGCTACGCCACCTTTTTCTGGTTGGGCGACACCAAATACTTTATCACAGAAGTAAAATCTGAAAAATCACCGATTTTTAGGAATTAGATAACACACCCCTAGCCCCTCTTTTTAGAGGGGAAAACACCTTCCCTCCTAAGAAGGAGGGATTGAGGGAGGTGTATTTCCATTAACTTCAAACTGAAAAATATATGCTTCAATCGCTCGCAAAACATTATCCATATCGTTTAAAATCTGATTGTCAGAAAATCGGAGTACTTGAATACCCAGTTCATTCAATCTTTTTGCCTTAATAACATCTTTCTCCCAAGTTTCTTCAAGTTGATGTGAATAACCATCGACCTCTATGGCCAACTGTAATTTGTTACAGAAAAAGTCAACAATATATTCATCAATAGGCTTTTGCCTGTGAAAATCGTATCCGTGCATTTGGTCACGCTTTAGCTTTTGCCACAACCGCACTTCGGATTTCGTAGCATTCCTCCTGAGTTCCCTTGCAAGTTCCTTAAGCTTTGGATTATATTTGATAATCATTATCGCATTTCTGAATACCCCAACAACATATGAAAAAATTCAAATCATCCCGAGAAAGTAGGGTTTCCATCACCGAACTTATGCTGCCCTCCCACTCCAATTTTGGTGGCAAGGTGCACGGTGGGCACATTCTCAATCTTATGGACCAAATAGCCTTTGCCTGTGCCTCCAAACATTCACAAAGTTATTGTGTGACCGCTTCTGTAAATCGGGTGGATTTTCTAAACCCGATTGAAGTGGGTGAACTGGCCACACTAAAAGCATCCATCAACTATACAGGGAAAACTTCTATGGTTGTAGGCGTACGGGTTGAATCGGAAAATATAACCACAGGAGAGGTAAAGCATTGCAATTCCTCCTATTTTACCATGGTGGCCAAAGGAAAGGATGGAAAGAACAAAACAGTTCCAGGGCTTATACTAAAGACCAAGCAGGATATTCGTCGTTTCGCACGCAGCAAGGAGCGCAAGCAATCCGCCTTTAAGCGGGATAGCAAATATGAGTCCAACAATTTTAAAGTAAACGAGTATTTGGAATTTTTACAGGGCGAAAACGTTAAGATGGATTTTGATTAAGTTTTGCTGCAGCCTCCTCATCCAAAAACCACACTAAATTCCCTGATATTGGATTGACCAAGGATGCAGGATAGGCATCGGAACCTTCGTTTTTTTCAATAACCGCTTCCACCTTTTCCGCTTTGGATGTTCCCGTGACCAAAAAAGCCACTTCTTTGGACGTGTTGATGACTTTCCCGTTTATAGAGACCCGTTTTTGTCCTGAATCGGGGTGCGTTGCCACTACGCAATGTTCCTCGGAATCCCACAAATCGATTTCGTGCGGGAAGATGGAGGCTGTATGGCCATCATCGCCCATTCCCAAGATCACCAAATCAAATTGGGGCACCTCATCAACCCTGTCCAAATTTATTTCCAGTAGATTGGCATAACGCAATGCTTCATTAACGGGGTCTTTTTCGCCCAAAATTCTATGGATGTTCGCTTCGGGGACATCAATCTTGGAAAAAAGGTGCTCCACCGTCATTTTATAGTTGCTCTCATCATCCGAAGGCGGCACACAACGCTCGTCGCCCCAATAAAAATGTACCTTGCTCCAATCCACTTTGTCCGCAAAATTCTCGGCCAACACATCAAAAACGATTTTTGGGGTGCTTCCTCCAGACAATGCCACATGAAAAGCAGCTTTATCTTTCAACTGATCTACAAAATAGCTGGAAAATTGCTCGGCCACCTCTTGTTTATCCTTATATATTTTTAAATCCATTTTGAATTAATTAGTTGTTCTCGACTGCCTGCCTGCCGCAGGCGGGCGCTCGAACTGACATATTTTTTCTTGACTCCTGACTCCTGACTCCTGACTCCTGACTCCTAAATACTAGCAAATCACACAATAACCAGGGTCATCCGCCAAGTTCTCCGAAGGGTTTCTCCAATATCCATCATCCTCTATCAAATCATCTGCATTTTCAGGGCCCCAGGCTCCTGCAGCATAACCGTACATTCGCACATCGTCACCACTGTTCCAGTAGTTCAAAATCGGGTCCACAAATTCCCAAGCAGCCTCCACCTCATCGGCCCGCGCATAGAGGGTGGCATCGCCTTGCATGGCATCCAACAACAAGCGTTCATAGGCTTCCATCACATAGGTTTCGGCCAAGTTGGCATAATAAAAATCCAAATTGGCCCGCTCCACCTTAAAGCCTTGACCGGGAACTTTTACACCAAACTTGATCAAAATACCTTCATCAGGTTGTATTCGGATAATCAATTTATTGTCCATTTCCTGCATTTCGGAACCCTTGAAAATTTGATGGTGCGGTTTTTTAAAGTGAATCACAATCTCCGTCACCTTGGTAGGCATCCGTTTGGCAGTTCTTACATAAAACGGAACCCCGTGCCAGCGCCAATTGTCCACATAAAATTTGATGGCGGCATAGGTCTCTGTGGTGGAATTGGGGTCGACCCCATCCTCTTCGCGATAACCTTTCACCTCTTCGCCATCTACTTTGGATGCAACATATTGTGCTCTAATGGTATTGTCAAAAAGCTCCTTCTCGTCCGTCATAACACGCAACGATTTAAGGGCCTTCACTTTTTCGTTCCTGATTTCTTCCGCATCCGCTCCAATGGGTGGTTCCATCACCACCAAGGAAACAATCTGAAGTAAATGGTTTTGGAACATATCCCGTAGGGCCCCGGATTTATCATAATAGCCACCGCGCTTCTCTACCCCAACACTTTCCGCATTGGTCACCTCGACCCGCTGAATGTAATTTCGGTTCCATAGCGGTTCAAAAATGCTATTGGAGAATCGGGTCACCAAAAGGTTCTGCACGGTCTCTTTTCCGAGGTAATGATCTATTCGGTAAATCTGATGCTCCTTAAAATATTTGTGCAGTCCTTTGTTTAATTTTTGGGCCGTTTCCAAGCTATAGCCAAAAGGTTTTTCCACGATCAAGCGCTTCCACCCATTGTTCTGTGTATTCATCCCCGCATCCGAAAGATTGTGGGAAACCGTCTCGTACAAGGTCGGCGGAGTGGAAAGGTAGTAGATTATGTTTCCCGAGGTATCGTGTTTTTCTTTCAATGCCTCTACCCGTTTTCTCAAAGGGCCATAATCCGTATCGTAGCTGTCGCCCAAATCCTCATAATAGAGCTTATCGGCAAAGCCTTTCACCTTGGAGTCATCCAAATTCTTGGTCTTTTCCTTTAGATATTTGCTTTCATAAACCACCCTGTCACGAAAAGCTTCATCGGAAAGGTTGCTACGGCTAACACCGAGTACCACAAAATTTTCCGGCAGTTGTTTGGCCAAGTATAGATTGAATAAGGAAGGTATAAGTTTTCTAGCAGTCAAATCACCCGATGCCCCAAAAATAACGAGCATCTGATTATCGGTCTTTTTCATAGTTTTTTCGTTTTCTGGCGAGTTTACACTCCTATTGGCACATTGATTTCAATATGACGTCAATATTTTTGAGCATCACGAATATAAGGTTTATTTTAGGTTCGTAATTCAAGAAACATCAACCTTAGTGATGTCTTAACACCTAAGAAGAAGAAAAAAATTAGAATGGCAGACACGTATGATTTTGGCCTTGTGGGCCTTGGAGTAATGGGACGTAATTTTATTTTGAATGTGGCCGATAACGGATTTACAGCATTCGGAAATGATTTGGATGAAGAAAAAGTAAGCGCATTGATCAAAGAAGGCGGCAATACTGACAAAGTGAACGCCACTTCCGATGTTAAAACATTTGTAGAGTCGTTGACGACTCCCAGAAAAATCATGTTGCTGGTACCTGCCGGAAAAATAGTGGACAGCGTAATCGAAGGGCTATTGCCGCATTTGGACCAAGGCGATATTATTATTGATGGAGGAAACTCCTTTTATACTGATACCGACCGGCGCGAAGCCTATTTAAAAGAAAAAGGAATCAACTTTTTTGGTGCTGGTGTCTCTGGCGGAGCCGAAGGTGCCCGAAAAGGACCAAGCATTATGCCAGGCGGTTCCAAGGAAGCCTACCAACATGTAAAGCCTATTTTTGAAGCTGTTTCGGCCAAATATGAAGGAGAACCCTGCGTGGCATATCTGGGCCCGAAATCGGCAGGGAACTACGTAAAAATGGTGCACAATGGCATCGAATACGGTTTGATGCAGCTGACTTCCGAGATTTACGACCTGCTCAAAAAAGCGGGCGGACTTACCAACGATGAGCTCCACAAAACCTATTCCGACTGGAATGAAGGTCGCCTTCAGTCCTTTTTGGTAGAAATCACCTCCGAAATATTTGAACAAAAAGATGAATTGACGGACAACGACCTTGTCGATATGATTTTGGACAAGGCCAAGCAGAAGGGCACTGGAAAATGGACCTCACAAAACGCCATGGATCTAGGCATTCCCGTGCCCACTATTGATATTGCGGTGAGCATGCGGGAAATATCCGCTCTAAAGGACGAACGCATCAAGGCCGACGCGTTGTACGACCGCCCTACCCCAACTGCTGTGGACAAGGATGATTTTACACAAAAAGCGGAGCAGGCACTGTATTTTGCCTTCATCATCACCTATGCGCAAGGTATGCACCAATTGGTCGATGCCTCCAAGGAATACGGTTACGAACTGGAGCTGGGCGAAATTGCCAAAATATGGCGTGCTGGCTGTATTATCCGAGCCGCGCTATTGGCCGATATTACCGATGCTTACCAAGCTGACAAGGATTTACAGAACCTATTGCTCTCCCCGTCTTTTGTGGAAAAAGTGCAAAGCACGGTGGATGCCGCAAGGGATTTGGTAAGTTATGGGGCTGCGAATGGCATTCCATTGCCAGGATTGTCCAACGCCCTCACCTATTTTGATGCATACACCAGTAGTCGTTTGCCATTGAACTTGATACAGGCGCAACGTGACTACTTTGGGTCGCATACGTACGAGCGTTTGGACCGCGAAGGCATTTTCCATACGGAGTGGGAGAAGTAAATCTATCCAAAAATGAAAAGAGCATTTCTTCTTCTAACCTTCACCCTTTGCCTATTGACCGTATCGGCTCAGAAACAGCCCTATGTAATCTACAACGCCAAAGGAAAAAAGGTCTCCTACAAAAAAATGCTGAAGACTTTGGAGAAAAAGGATATGGTGCTGTTCGGGGAGCTGCACAATAATCCCATTGCGCATTGGCTACAATACGAGCTTACGGCCGACCTTCACAGCAAAAGACAGCTTATTCTGGGCGCTGAAATGATCGAAGCCGACAACCAAGACGAACTCAACGATTATTTATCGGGCAAAATAGACTACAAGGCTTTGGATTCCACCGCCCGGTTATGGAACAACCACAGAACCGATTACGCCCCTTTGGTGAACTTTGCGAAGGATAGCAGTTTGGTTTTTGTGGCATCCAACGTGCCAAGACGCTATGCCAGTTTGGTCTACAAAGGCGGAGGTTTCCAAGCGCTGGACACCTTATCACAAGAAGAAAAAAGATGGATTGCCCCCTTGCCCATAACCTACGACCCCGAATTACCGGGATATCGCAACATGCTCAAAATGATGGGGGAACATGCAACACCTTCACTTGCAATGGCACAAGCATTAAAAGACGCCACCATGGCCCATTTTATTCTTGAAAACTATAAAGAGGGAGCCCTGTTCCTGCATTATAATGGGGCATACCATTCCAACAACTATGAGGGTATCCTGTGGTATCTAAAATTACAACGGCCCAATTTGGAATACGCTACCTTATCCACGGTAACGCAGGAAGACGTACACACCTTAGAGCAGGAAAACCAGAATATTGCCGATTTCATTATTTGCGTGGACCAAGACATGACCACTACCTATTAATTCACCTACTTTTTCATCGGGATGTCCCAGCATGGGATAATTTGCTTATTTTTAGGAAACTAAATAACCAACCTCATGAAAAAATTACGCATCACTTTGCTGCTTCTTGTGGCCATAAACCCTTTAGTCTTTGGTCAAGTGCAGTCCAATCTGGAGCTTTTGGACATCTTCAATATGGAATATGTCTCGGACCCCCAGATTTCTCCTGATGGCTCAAAAATCATCTACGTACGGAACTTTAAGGATGTGATGACGGACCGAAACCTTTCCAACTTATGGATCATCAATTTTGATGGTTCCAACAACCGTCCGTTGACCACGGGCAATCACAATGATTTTGCCCCAAAATGGTCGCACGATGGCAAAAAGATAGTTTTCAAGTCCAACATGGCGGACGATAAAATGAAACTCTACCTGATGTGGTTGGACACCAAGGAAACCATGGCCCTGACCAATACACCACAATCGCCAGGTTCTGTTTCTTGGTCGCATGACGATACACATGTGGCCTTCAACATGTTTGTCCCCGAAGCCAATAAATCCATCATAAAAATGCCTAGCAAGCCCGAAGGTGCCAAATGGAACGAACCGCCCAAATACATTGATAAAATGAACTATCGCGGCGATGGTGCAGGATACTACAAAGGAGGCAATTCACAGTTGTTCACTTTGCCAATAAGCGGAGGCACCCCAAAGCAGCTCACTTTTTCAGAGTTTGATCATGGTGCGCCTATTTGGGCAACCGACAACGCCCATTTATATTTTAGTGCCAACTTCCACAAGGATGAAGAATTTGAACCTGCAGATAGTGAAATCTACTCGATTAATGTAAATACTGGGAAAACCAATCCGCTTACCGACCGCTATGGTCCAGACTCCAACCCTATCCTGTCTCCTGACGGCTCCAAAATAGCTTATTTGGGTTACGATGACCGTTTGCAAGGTTACCAGCTCACCCAATTGTATGTGATGAATGCCGATGGTTCCGATTCCCAGCTGATTTCTGGGGATTTTGATAGAGATGTAGAGGATATGGCTTGGAACAGTAAGGGCAATGGACTTCATTTTATATATACCGATAAAGGGATGGGCAAGTTGGCCTCCATAGAGCTATCGGGAAAAGTGAGCGATATTACGTACGGATTGGGAGGTCTATCCTTGGGAAGGCCCTATAATGCTGCAAGTTTCTCCGCATCCACCAATAACAAGTTTGCCTATACCATTGGAGATACAAGTCATCCTTCGGATTTGGGGGTGGCAGACACCAAAAGTTCAAAACGTTTGACTGCAGTGAACGATGATTTGTTCGCTTTCAAAAAATTGGGCAAAGTCGAAGAAATGTGGTGGGAGTCCTCCTATGATCAAAGGAAAATACAGGGTTGGGTGGTAACGCCCCCAGATTTTGACCCGTCCAAAAAATATCCGATGATCCTAGAGATTCACGGCGGACCGTTTACAAGCTACGGTGCGGTTTATTCGGCCGAAATCCAAGCATACGCAGCTGAGGGTTATGTGGTACTTTATACCAATCCCCGTGGAAGTACCAGCTACGGTGAGGAATTTGGAAACCTGATACATCATGACTATCCCAACCACGATTACGAAGATTTGATGTCGGGCGTAGACGCCCTTTTGGAGAAAGGCTACGTGGACGAAGACAACCTGTTTGTAACAGGAGGTTCAGGTGGTGGTGTACTTACCGCTTGGATTGTTGGGAAAACAGATAGATTTAAGGCTGCGGTGGTCGCCAAACCTGTCATCAACTGGACCAGTTTTGTGCTCTATGCCGATGGAGTTCAATTTTTCTCCAAATATTGGTTCGGGAAAAAGCCTTGGGAAGATCCAGAAAACTATATGAGACGCTCCCCCCTTACCTACGTGGGCAATGTTACCACCCCGACCATGCTTTTAACAGGTGAAGAAGATTACCGAACCCCCATTGCGGAATCGGAACAGTTTTATGCGGCCTTAAAGTTGGAAAACGTGGAAACGGCCATGGTCCGTATTCCAGGTGCTTCGCACGGTATTGCCAACAAACCCAGTAATTTGATTGCCAAAATAGCTGCCGTGTTGGCATGGTTTGAGAAGTACAAAGAGGGAGAGTAAATCAACACCCATGAAAAAATCAATAGTTCTTTTATTCCTATGTGTAACGATTTCTTGTGGAGAAAAACAGAACAAGGTCGTTGTTGAGCCTGCCCAGAACCTCGAAATTGATGTGAAAGCAGAGTTGGCGAAAATCGAGCAGGTTCGAAAATCATTCGAACAAACAGTAAAGGAAAAACGGTACGGAGACCTGGGAAAGTTCACAACGGATGATATGATTTCCATTGGACCAGGGAGCGAAGACTGGATTGCCTATCGGAAACTAAGGGAAGAACATGGAAACAAATTCCGTTACGACAGTATAAAAATGAACCCCAAGGAAACCGTGATATTATCCGATACCATGGCCTACGATTTTGGGGTAAGTTCTGTTTATTATACCGATGAGAATGGAATTGTCCACGAAATGGAGGACACTTTTTTGGTAATCATGAAAAAAAATAAAGATGGCGAATGGAAGTTGTTCAGGGAGCTTGCATCGTCGTTGGTCATAGAATAATTTAACTCCCTGTTTACAAACATTCTGACAATGAAAGTATCTGTGAAAAACAACCTGTTTCTTGCAGTTTGTATTTGTTTTTTAGGATGTTCCCCCAGTACAAACAAAAAGAGCGAACCAAGTGAACAAAAAGCCTACCAAGGCCCAATAATCGACATGCACCTTCATGCATTGGAGGAAAATGAACTGTCGCCTGAACCTATGGCGATGTGCACTCCCCTATCCACCATTGTTCAACATTTTGACCCTCAGAATGATTTTGGGGACGTGTTTTGGGGCAAAGCGGCAAACCCCGATTGCGAAAACCCCTATTGGTCTCCCGTTACCTATGAAGAGTATGTGGAAAGGCTAAGCAATCAGGTTGAAAAATATAAGATTACGGCCATAACAAGCGGTAGCCTTCCCGCAACCAAAAAATTGATGGGTCATTTTCCCGATCAGTTTATCCGAGGAATCCAATTTCGAATCAATCGTGACAGTATTCCTGTGGACAGCTTGCAATCGTTGGTAGAAACTGAAGGACTGAAAGTATTGGGCGAAATAAGCAATCAATATGGTGGTATTGCACCCAACGACCCAAAAATGTTTCCCTATTATGCATTGGCAGAAGAGATGGATGTTCCCATTTTGCTTCACATGGGCAGTGGTCTTCCAGGGACGCCTTTATTTCTGAATCCAGAATACCAAGTCGCCCATTCCAACCCATTGCTACTGGAAGAAGTGCTGAAAAGTTATCCTAAAATGCGAATATCCATAGCGCATTATGGCGAACCGTTCATTGACGAACTTATTGCCATGATGTACCATTACCCTCAAATTTATGTGGACTTGGGAGGCATACAATGGTGCTACCCAAGAGAATATTTTTACCAAAGCCATTTAAAAAAGTTGGTAGATGCTGGGTTTGGCAAACGCATCATGTTCGGGTCGGATATGATTATTTGGCCAGAATTGATAGAAGAATCCATCGCGATTATAAATGATGCCGATTTTCTGACCTACGAACAGAAAGCGGATATCTTTTACAACAACGCAGCCAGGTTTTTAAGGCTGCCCAAGGATTGAATATTTAATAACCCATTAACCATATCATTATGAAACATCAATTCGTATTTGGCATTGCAACATTGCTGATGATTGTTTTTGCCGCCAGTTGTGAGCAACCCACCCCTGAGCCAATGTCAGGAGAAGCATATTCCGCTGAAATTAAAAAAATCATTGAAGAAAAGAATGAGAAAATCGAAGGATTTTATGCCTCGGGCATGATAGACTCCGCAGCCGTACATTTCGCCGACAACAGTATCCAGTTTATGCCCAATCAACCTGCTGTTATCGGGGTCGAGAACTATAAAGCCGCATGGAAGCAGCACATTCAATTTGGAACATGGGAATTTGACCTTAACACGCAAGAAGTGAAGGCCAGTGGAGATTTGGCCATGGAATACGGAAAATATACCATGACCTTTACGCCAAACGAAACCTCTCCTATCCCCGCTATGGAAGACGAAGGCAATTATTTGGTGCTTTGGGAAAAATTGGACGGGGAATGGAAAGTGGTCTGGGACGCTCCCGTCACCGAATTACCGATGCCTACTCAGGCCCAAGATACCACCATGGTAGAGTAAAGCATAATCCAATATGATCCAACAACTCCACATACCCAAAAACCCAGCGCTTTCACAGGTCGTAAAGTTTATGAGCTATGTGGAGTTGACCCATGCGGACATGGTGGAGGGACATACGGCCATCTTCCCCAATGCCACTACAAACATCCTGTTTTCGTTGGATGAGCAGATACTTGTAAACAAAACCTCATCGGCCCATTCCATTTATACCTCCTGCAGCTCCACGGTGTTCTTTAAACCATATGCTGGAATGAAGTTCATGACCATTCAATTTAGTAGCTACGGCCTTTCCTATTTAAAAAAAATACCCGCTTTTGAGTTACTGGACACGTTGAGCGAGTTGGATATCATTTTTCCTGCAAGCGAGATTAAAAGAGTCTCCAATCAACTTAGAGAATGCAAATCCATTGGAGAGAAGTTTTCCTTGCTGGAAATATTCATCAGCAAAAAAATGGGATTTCCCGAAGTTGACCCCAGGCTCCCCTACGCACTAAAACTTTTGAATTCGGAAAACTCCATCTCCATTGATACGTTGAGTCAGTCCCTTTGTATTTCCAATCGAGGACTGCAAAAGTTGTTCAAAAAACATATTGGAATGAGTCCTGCATATTACCGAAAAATCATTCGCTTCAACAAGGCCGCTCAATTGCTTTCAAGCGATTCGAATAGCTCTTTGACCGAGATTTCCTATGCATGCGGTTATTTTGACCAGGCACATTTCATCAAAGATTTTAGGGAGTTTGGTGGAATTTCCCCTTCCGAGTTCTTACGGTTCAAATCAAAGAGTTCGGATTTTTACAATTACAGAATTTCCGAATTGGATATCTTGGTTGCACTCAACGACTAGTTCATCAAATCATGAAGAAAATTTTAATCGGGTTGGTGCTATTCTCCTTTTGGGGAACCCTGCACTCCCAAAAATACACAGGCCCCATAATAGATATGCACCTGCACGCCTACAATCAAGAACTTGGGGGTATGATGTTCGGTATGGATCATCCGAATCCATTGAAAAATGAAATGTACAAGGGCGTAAAAACACCCGAGGAGCTTAAGATGGAAACCTTTAAAAAAATGGATGAGCACAACATTGTGCTGGCGCTGACCTCGGATGGACAATTGTGGAAACAGGACGATCCAGAACGTATTCTGGTCAGCGGACGAAATATGCCTCTTGAACAGTTGAAAACGATGGCCGAAAAAGGGGAATTGGTAGCCATTGGTGAACTAAATCCGTTTTACGGCGGTGTTACTGCCGATGATGCCTCACTTGAACCCTTGTTCGATTTGGCCGAAAAAGCGAATCTGCCCGTAGGCTTCCATATTATGCCTGGAGGGCCTCCTGGAGGGCTTTATCATTTGGGAATGAGTGAAATCAGGGTGAAAAATGCCAACCCAAAACAGTTGGAGGACGTATTGGTTGCCCATCCGAACCTCAAGGTTTATATAATGCACGGTGGATGGCCCTATTTGGAGGATATGAAAGCCATGCTGTACATGCATCCACAATTGTATTTGGATGTGGCCGCGATTGACTGGGTATTGCCTAAAGCGGAGTTCCATAACTTCATTAAAGGTTTGGTGGATTCAGGTTTCGGTAACAGAATCATGTTTGGCACCGACCAAATGGTGTGGCCCGAGACCATCGATATTGCGGTGGACGCCATCAATTCCGCAGAATTTCTGACACTGGAACAAAAAGAGGATATTTTTTATGACAATGCCGCTGAGTTTTTGGGACTGTCCCAAACACAAATCGACAATCACAAGAACCCATAAATCATTAAACTTGAAGATGAGAGTAAACTATTTCATATGTGTTTATTGTCTTTTTATCGTGTCCGTAAGCTTTGGTCAACTTACCAAAGAGGATGCGCCCAAAATCGAGGCCTTTGCCAAACAACTTTTTGATGAAGGAAAAACACACGGTGCGCTATTGGTCGCCGAGGGGGAAACCGTTATCTACGAGGGAGCATTCGGACTGGCAGACCGTAGCCTGAACATTCCCAACTCCCCTAAAATGCGATTCTGGGATGCAAGCGTGGGCAAAATGTTTACGGCCGTATTGATCTTACAACTGCTTGAAGAAGAAAAAATCTCTTTGGAAGACCCCATATCCAAACACCTTCCATGGTTCAAGCACAAAATGGCCGATAAAATCACCATACATGATCTATTGAGCCATCGTTCAGGGTTCTCGAGCCAAGTTTATGAGGAAAGAGCGAAAGCGAAGCACGACCAAAAAAGCCAAAGGAGCATTCTGGAGCAAAAAATTGCAAAAACAGCGTTGGCCTTCGAGCCAGGCACAGCATTTTTATACAGCAATACAGGATATGTGCTTCTTTCTGAAATTGTAATGGCTCATTTGGGGAATGATTACAATGCCATTTTACAGGAAAAAATCTTTAAGCCCCTGCATATGTCAGACACATATTGGTCCGCTCCGATTTATGGGCCAAGCATGCCCGTTTATTATCTTGAAACAGGCGAGCCACTGCTACCTGCAAAAGAACTTGATTTTACAGGTCCTGGTGGGGAAAAAACCACCTTGCAGGACTTGCACAAATTTATGATGGCCGTAGGAAAGGATAAATTGATTTCAAAACAGTCTTGGACTCTCGCATTTCAACCCCATTCCCTGCCCGAAGAAGCAAAAAGCGGATGGGGGCCTCACCAAAGTCCATACGGCTATGGTTTTAGCCTGATCGATTTCCCTTATATGGAAAATCAGTTTGCTGCAACGGTCAGTCATGGTGGAGCTTCGGCCGGAACTTCCAGCTATGCACTTCGCTTTATCGAAAAGGACCGTATTGTTGTCCTTTGGAACAATGAATTTAAAAATCCAGTGTTGTTCGAGCTTTATCAAGCCCTGAACGATATAGCCACGAAATAAACCATCAAAAAATCAGAAGCCCGATTTACAAATGTAAACCGGGCTTCCTTTTGGGTAAATCAATAGCCAAGACAGCAGGTAAAGTTATCGATTTGGGACTTAATTCCAGCCACCGCCCAAGGCGCGGTACATATTTACCTGGGCCAACAACTGGTCTTTTTTGGTTTCCACCAATTCCATACGAGATTCCAAGGCCTCACGCTGTGCCAGAAGCACTTCGATATATTCCACCCTTGCAGATTGGAACAAACGTGTAGAGAGGTCTATGGATTCCGTTAAAGCTTGTACCTGACCTTCTTTTAGATCATAGCTCTTTTTAAGGTTGTCGATGTTGGACAATTGGTTGGCCACTTCTATGTAAGCGTTCAAAATGGCCTTTTCATACTCATAAACCGCTTGTAACTGTCGAGCGGTAGCGTTCTTATACTGTGCCTTAATTGCATTTCTGTTAATCAAGGGAGCTACCATATCACCAATAGCTGAATAGAGAACAGATTCGGGAGTGGTCGTTAGGTATTTTATATCAAAGGCCTCAAGACCTAACCCTGCCTTAATGGTAAATTGCGGATAGAAATTGGCTTTGGCCGCTTTTGTATCCAACTTGGCCGCTGCCAATTCAAACTCAGCACTACGTACATCGGGACGATTCTGCAACAATTGGGAAGGTATTCCCGCATAAATGGTATCGATCGATGCATCGATAAAATTATCGGATGCCCGCTGAATATGCTGCGGTGAACGACCGATCAAAAAATTCAATCGGTTCTCCACTTCCACAATTTCCTGCTGGATCTCATACTTATGGCTTTGGTTTTTCATCACCTCTGCCTGAAAGCGCTTTACCGCCAATTCCGTGGCACGAGCGGCCTGCTTTTGCAATTTTACCATACGCAATGCATTCTGCTGAATCTCCAAGCTCTGGTCTATAATGGACATTTGGTTGTCCAAGGCCATCAACTCGTAATACGAATCGGCAATTTCAGCCACCAGATTGGTTACCATAAAATTCTTGCCCTCTACACTGGATAAATAGTCATAAACCGCAGCTTTTTTCTCGTTTCGGAGTTTCTTCCACACATCCAGCTCCCAAGTAGCGAAAGCCCCGACGATATAATTGGTCAAGGGTTCGGGAAACTCTTCGCCTTCCTTCACTTCAAGGTTTTTCTCCACGGCTCCATTTCGGGTATACTCCCCTACTTTCTCCATCTCGGCAGCTGCTTGAAGGTTGATGAAGGGCAAATACTCCCCTTTCTTGGCCTGAATTCTGTTCTTCGCCATATCGACCTGTTGCAGCATAACATTCAACTCTTGGTTTTTTACCAAGGCTGAATCTATCAAGGCAATCAGGTTAGGGTCGCTAAAGAATGACCTCCATTCCATTAATCCTGTATTTACAGTATCCGTGGATTGATTTTGATAATTCTCTGGAACGGCAACATTCTCGTCCCTGATCTCACGAGTTGGTACACAGGAATAAAGTGCCACCATTGCCATTATTCCAATTAAGATTGATTTTCTATTCTTCATCTTCGCTGCCTTTTTTATTCTTTTTTCCATTTTTAGAGGTGGTCATCTTCTTTAAGCGTTTGTTCATCAAGCGCAGTCGCGCTTTTAGCTTAAAGACCGTATCGTTCCGATGGAAGAACTCTTCGGAAATTGGTTCGTCGTGTTCGTCTTTGATCAAACTCTTACCATCCGCCATTTTTGCAAAGACAAAGTATAGTCCAGGTATCAACAATACCCCAAAGATGGTACCTATCAACATTCCACCTAATGCCGAACCACCGATGGTGCGGTTACCGATTGCTCCCGCACCTGATGCTACAACCAACGGAATCAAACCCGCGATAAAAGCAAAGGATGTCATCAAAATGGGTCGGAAACGTTGTTTGGAACCTTCGATGGCTGCTTCAAGAATAGTGGCTCCCTGCCGGTGTTTCTGAACAGCAAACTCTACGATCAATACCGCGTTTTTACCTAAAAGTCCCACTAACATGATCACACCTATCTGTGCATAAACGTCGTTTGCCAATCCCATCACCTTCAACAGGAAAAAGGAACCGAATACCCCAACAGGCAAAGAAAGAATCACGGCCATGGGCAACAAGAAGCTCTCGTATTGCGCTGCCAATACCAAATACACAAAGATCAATACCACAATGAAAATGTAGAGCGACTCATTACCGCGTTGTGCCTCATCAAAAGACAATCCTTCCCAGGCAATGTCGTATCCACGGGGCAACGTATGCGCTGCAACCTCCTTAATGGCATCGATGGCATCGCCCGTCGTGTATCCTTTGGCAGGCAGGCCATTGATGGCTGCGGAGTTGTATAAATTATACCTAGTGATTTCATTGGGACCCAATCGTTTCTCCATGGTCATGAAGGCCGAATAGGGCACCATTTCACCCTCTTCGTTTTTTACAAAGAGTTTTTCCAAATCCGATGGCAGTGCTCGATATTCTGGTGCGGCCTGGGTATATACCTTGAAAAACCGCCCAAAACGGATGAACCCTTGCTCATAGGTACTACCGATGAGGATGTTCAGGTTTTCCATGGCTTTTCCTATGGAAACTCCCTTTTGCATGGCTGCCTTATTATTTATCTTTAACTCATACTGCGGATAATTGGCTGCATAGAAGGTAAACAGGCCCGTCAACTCCTTACGTTGCTTTAGTGCTTCCATAAAATCGTTATTTACCTTTTCGAACTCATGGTAGTCGGTACCATTGGTCTTGTCCAACAAACGCATGGCAAAACCACCGGAGGAACCGAAACCAGGAACTGCTGGGGGCTCAAAGTATTCTATGACCGCTCCAAGGTCTTTGGTCTCTTCCTCCAATTCTTCCATAATCTCGTGAACCGTGTGTTCACGTTCAGACCATGGTTTTAGGTTGATCAAACAAGTACCGGCGTTGGAACCCCTACCCTCGGTCATGATCTCATATCCTGCCAATGATGAAACGGATTCCACACCTTCGGTTTCTTCGCAGATTTCCTGAAGTTTTCGTGCCACGGCGTTGGTCCGCTCCAAAGTGGCTCCAGGAGGAGTCTGGATAATGGCATAAATCATCCCCTGGTCCTCGTTGGGAATGAATCCTGCAGGCAATACCTGATTGGTAAAAAAGATTCCCGCACAGAACGCCAATAGAATCCCAAAAGTGACAACTCTTCGATTTACAATCTTGTTCAGGACACCCACGTATCTTCCCGTGAGTTTTTCGAACTTGCCATTGAACCAATCGATAAAACGGTTCACTGGCGATTTCCTGCGTTGCTTGCCATGGGTGCTCTTCAACATCATGGCACATAGCACCGGGGTCAATGTCAATGCAACAATGGCAGAAATCACGATAGATCCCGCCATGGTGATGGAAAACTGTCGGTAGAAGACCCCAACAGGTCCCGTCATGAACGAAATCGGTATAAAAACTGAAGTCATTACTAAAGTAATGGCGATGATGGCACCACCAATCTCGCCCAAAACTTCATAGGATGCCTTGTACGGCGTGAGGTTTTCCTCATGCATCTTCACGTGCACCGCTTCCACTACCACAATCGCGTTGTCCACCACAATACCGATGGCCAAAACCAGCGCAAAGAGGGTGATCAGGTTGATGGACAGTCCGAACAATTGCATCACAAAGAAGGCCCCGATCAAGGAAACGGGTACCGCAATGATCGGGATGAGCGTAGACCGCCAATCCCCCAAGAAGAGGAATACCACAATGGCCACCAAAATGAACGCATCGCGCAGTGTATGGATCACTTGATCTATGGAAGCGTCCAAGAAGTTAGACACGTCATAACTGATCTGATAGTCCATGCCGGGAGGCAAATCGGCTTCCAATTCCTTCAATTTTGCCTTTACTTCCTTGATCACCTCACTACCATTGCTACCAAACGTTTGTTTTAACACAATGGAAGCAGAAGGTCTTCCATCCAAATTGGAGTAAATATCGAAAAACTCGCTACCGAGCTCCACATCGGCCAAATCGCCCAATTTTAGGATTTCCCCTTCTTTATTGGATTTTATAATAATATCCTTGTACTCTTCGGGTTCACTATATCGGTCCTGGTAGACCAACACATACTCTAGGGATTGTGCATTTTTACCTGAACTCTGTCCCAATCTACCGGGACGGGCAATGATACTCTGCTCTTCCATCGCCTCCAAGATTTCTTCTGCAGACACACTATAGGCCCGCATACGATCCGGTTTCAACCAAATGCGCATAGCAAACTTTCTACTTCCCAAAATTTGGGCAGTGGCTATACCATTGATTCTTTGGATTTCGGGAATCATTTTGGTGTAAGCATAGTTGTAAAGGAACAGCTCATCTGCATTGTCCTCCTTACTATAGAGGTTTACATACATCAGCATACTGGGAATTACCGGGGTAATGATCACCCCTTCCCGCTGCACTAGATCGGGCAATAGGGGCATCACTTGGTCTACCCGGGTCTTGACCCGCACTACCGCTTCGTTGGGGTCCGTGCCCGGTTCAAAAATGATGCGAACGGTTCCTTCCCCTGCACTGGTGGCATCGGAAGCTATATAACGCATGCCCTGCACCCCATTGATGGCCGTTTCCAAAGGAATCAATGTCGATTTTACCAATACGTCGGCACTTGCACCAGGGTAGGCAATGAATATGTTTACGGTGGTTGGGGCAATCTGCGGAAACTGTGAGATGGGCAATTGCTTTATTGCAAGCAGACCCGTGAACACAATGATTACCGAGATTACAATGGCCAATACAGGCCTATGGATAAATTTTTTGAACATCTTGTCTAAAGATTTTAGGTTGTTACTCTGCGTACAGGTCCAGATTCTTTAAGATCTTGTCCGGTTTCTCGAACACATAGTGGATCTTCTCGCCATTCTTGACCATACGAATACCCTCCAAAAGAACCTTATCATCTTTGGACAATCCTTTTTCCACTACAAAGAGGTGCTGTAGTTCGGCTCCAATCTTTACCTCGCGCTGGCTTACCTTATCATCTTTGTCAATAACGAACACATATTTCTTGTCCAACACCTCAAAAGTGGCCTTTTGGGGGATGAGCAGGGCATTTTTTAGCGGAACGGTCATCAAGATACTTCCGGTTTCGCCATGCCGCAAAATACCGTCGGGGTTGCCAAAAGTGGCCCGGAAGGCGATGTTCCCTGTCTCGTTGTTGAATTCTCCCTCAATAGTTTCCACAATCCCGGGTTGATTGAACTTTTTATTGTTGGCCATTAAAAGTTCCACCTGTTGTTTCTCGTTCTTTTTGGCACTGGTAATATAATCCAGGTACTCTGCTTCGGGCACATTGAAATACACCCACATTTTGGAATTGTCGGATAATTTGGTCAACAGTTCTCCTTCATCCAAAAGACTGCCTTCCCTTACTTCAAGGTGGTCCATGATTCCGTCAAAAGGTGCGCGGATATCCGTAAACCCCAAATGGGTCTCGGCAAGACTTACTTCGGCTTTTGCCTTATCGTACTCTGCTTTGGCCATGGCCAGTTCGTTGGCGGATACCACATCACCATCAGCCAATAGTTTGGTGTTCTTATACTCTATTTCGGCCACTTCGGCTTCAGCCTTGGCTTTTTGTAAATCGGCCTCGTAGACATTGGGCATAATGTGGAACATTTGCTGTCCTTTTTTCACGTGTTGGCCTTCATCTACATAAATATGCTGCAGGTATCCCTTTTCCAAGGCCCTGAGTTCTATGTGCCTAACGGAATGGATTTGACATACATAATCTTTGGTAATGGAGGTGTCCATTTGGATTGGACTGGACACGAGGTATTTGGTTTCTTCCTTGTTTTCGTGTTTTTTGGATTCGCAGCTCACATAGCATACCGCTACAAGCAAGCCGATGAAGATTGAAAATCTCCTCATAGTTTTACTGGTTTAAAAAATGTTTAGAAATGGTCAAGGGAAGTCCGAATCCGCATAAAAATGGGCCCGCCCTTGGTTATTGATTGTTACCCAAAGGGTTGCGTATGGTCACAAAACGATGGTAACGTTTTGATCATGGAAAATTTTAAATACGGAAAACCTGAAATCTAACGTGCTTCTTTGTGGATGAAGACGTTTTTGGGTGTTCCAACCCAAAATTGGTGTTAGATTCCAAAAACAATTGCCCCCATGAGGCGGCAAATACATTGGCAGTAAGAGGACTGCCATACTTTAAAGAAAAACTATGTGATGCTACTTCTTCCTCGCGCTCATCTTTTTCTTCTACGTCGATTTCGGCACAATACCTTTTTTCCAAACCCGATTGGGCGGTATCGATAGAAGCAGAGGAATGTTGATTTTCTAAACTTTGAAGATAGCAGGCATTGTCCGCAATTGATGTTCCTTGCGAATCAGCATAGAGGTTAATGAATCCACCCAATAGTAGGATAAAGAGCGGAAACAGATATTTTGCGAATGCCTTTTTCATTTCGGGGAACAAAACTATGTTACCCAAACTTCTAGAGCAAATAGTAGTTGTTAATTATGGTTAAAATCGATTTAAGGGCTGTTTTTCTTGATGAAAAATTCGTAAAGGCTACTTGAAAATACATTTAATGTAAAATTGATTTTTCAAAAAATTGATGAAATTGGGGTAAAACATTAAAACTCTATCTTAGTTGCACCTAATAATAAAAGTTTCTTTATGGGCCATCGTTTCTTCACTATCTTATGTGTTCTCTCCATTTCACTGGTTTCATGCAAGGATTCCGGTAACAGTAAAGAGAACAACACCACGGGGGCCGATACATTCCGTTCCGTTACTATTGATGGGGAATACAAAATCGATATTCCAAAATTTATGACGGGCACCACAGGCTTGAACGAAGAGGCTTCTTTACAGTTCCAGAGTCTGATCGAGGAAGCATACCTTTTGGTCATTGATGAACCCAAATCCGGTTTTGAAAAAGTTTATAAGGATTTGGAGCAGTATGATGATCATCTTTCCATTCTTCAAAATTACAGGAATGCCAGATTACAGATACTCTCAAGATCTACGCATATCAATAAGAAATCATCTGTACAGCCTCTCAAAATAAATGGACTGAATGCCGAAACCTTGCAAATTGACACCAGTATTCAAGGTGTGCCACAGGAAATCTCGTATTTCTTGACCTTTGTGGAAGGGGAAGAAAAGGTTTATATGATCATGGCATGGACAATAGAAAGTAAAAAAGAGGAACTTAAACCAACTTTTGAGCAAGTGGCCCAATCCTTTGCTATAATTTCCTGATTCCTATTCAACCTTTCAAAAGCTGAAATGCTGTTCATCCGATTTATTGAACTTTCCATCCTTTGAAGTCAACTACAAATACTTCAAATTAATACATTTGAGTCAATTTAATGATTTTCAAGTTTAGCCCCATGAAAAAAATCTTATCACTCAACCTGAGTGCTCTTTTCCTTATCTTAATTTCTGTAATCTCATGTAGTCCGGAAGATGGGACCAATGGTTTAGACGGCCGTGATGGCATTGACGGATTGGATGGCCAAAATGGCTCCAATGGATTGAACAGCCTAATTAGCACCACTATGGAACCTGCCGGTGAAAACTGTGCCAATGGTGGATATCGACTGGATTTTGGCTTGGACGCCAATGACAATGGAACTTTGGAGGTGGAAGAGGTAAGTTCTTCCCAATATCTATGTAACAACGCGCCTGCGGAAGGGCTCACCAGTTTAATCAGCACGACCATCGAGCCTGCTGGTGCAAATTGTGAAAATGGAGGGTATCGTTTGGATGTAGGCCTGGACAGTAACCTTAATGGAACCTTGGATGCAGGGGAGGTAACCACCTCAGAATATCTTTGTAACATTGATCCTTCTGATGGATTGACAAGTTTGATAAGTACAGTAATTGAAATGCCCGGTGATAATTGCTCCAGTGGTGGGTATCGTTTGGATGTTGGTCTGGACAGCAACCAAAACGGAACCTTGGATGCGGAAGAGGTCACTACCACAGAATATCTTTGTAATGGTGATTCGAGTGATTTCTCTTACCAAAGCTATGCTTCATTGATAAGTCAAACAGGGACCAATGACCCGACCGTACAGGTTCTGGAAAACACTTTGGGTATAACGATAGCCTGGGTACGGGATTCACAAGGTATTTATACAGGAACACTGGATACTCCTATCGACATTAGTAAAACGGTGATATTTTTTAGCACTCCCACCACACATACGGGTGTACGGGGCGAAATATTGAGTAGCAGCCAAATAAGGTTGGAACTGCAGAACGGAATCAACGTTTTTGCCGACAATTTTGAAAACCTGTCCTTTGAGCTCAGGGAATATCAATAAGTAGCAAATGTCTAGGCAACTTTTATTTTTAAAATAACTATTAAATTCAATATGAAAAAGTCAACCCCACTTTATATCCTCATGCTATTTTGCCTTTGCTATGCATCGTACGGGCAAAATTCTTTTCCGGCAACCGGAAGTGTAGGGATAGGAACTTTGAACCCAAATCCAAGCTATGCTCTGGACGTGAACGGAACTTTAAGTGCAACGGAAATTTTGGTAACAGAGCTCAATGTTACCAATCTATCCATAGATGGTACGCCTGTACAGAGTTCGCCATGGAATTTGAACGGGAACTCCGTTTTCTATTCTGGTGGAAATGTTGGAATTGGAACCAATAATCCTGCCTACACGCTAGATGTATCCGGAACCATAAATGCGACAGGTATATTGATCAATGGTTCGCCACTTGAAGGGTCTCCTTCATTTTGGGTTGCCTCCGGGGATAATATCTCCTATACCGCTGGAGATGTGGGCGTGGAAACCCTTAATGCCACTAATATCGTATTGGACGGCACTCCTTTGGAAAACTCTCCTTCACCATGGACAATCACCGGAAGTGATATTTCTTATACAGATGGAAACGTAAATGTCAATGTATTGGATGCCACAACGCTTCGTATCAATGGAACCGATGTAGTTTCATCCCCTTGGACCATTTCAGGGAGTGATATCGCCTTTACCACTGGAGATGTGGACGTAAACACCTTAAACGCTACCAATATTTTATTGGACGGCACTCCTTTGGAAAACACTACTTCACCATGGACAATCACGGGAAGTGATATTTCTTATACTGATGGAAATGTAGATGTCAATGTGTTGGATGCCACAACGCTTCGTATCAATGGAACCGATGTGGTTTCATCCCCTTGGACCACAAACGGAAATGACCTTACCTACACGACAGGTAATATAGGAATTGGGACCCCAACCCCTGGCTATGCTCTGGATGTTGATGGAACTATCAACGCAACGAACATCCTCATCAATGGTTCTCCGTTAGCTTCAGGCTCTTCACCTTGGACAACTTCGGGTAGCGATATATCGTATTCAACCGGCAATGTTGGGATAGGTACTTCCAATACTCAGGGCTACATGCTGGCCGTAGCCGGAAACATGGTTGCCGAAGGAGTTAAAGTGGAACTGGAAGGAAACTGGCCGGATTTTGTCTTTTTGAAAGACTATGAGCTTCAAAGTTTAAAAGAAGTAGAGGCCTACATTAAGGAGCACGGACACCTGCCCAATGTGCCTAGTGCTGAAAAAATCAAAAAAGACGGAATAAACCTTGGGGAAATGGATGCAACGCTGCTTCAAAAAATCGAAGAGCTCACACTACATTCCATTCTACAGCAAAAGGAAATCGATAGCCTGAAAGTGCTGAACCAAAAGCTGACCGAACAAAATAAGCTTATTCAGTCCCTTGAGAAAAGATTACTCAAGCTAGAATCCAATAACTAAAAAAAAAGGCCGCTAAAAATAGCGGCCTTTTTTTTTAAAACATTATGACTGGCTTATTTGCTCAAGTACATTTTTCTTCTAGAGTATAAGTTGTAGAATTCATCATCCTTTAAGCTATCTATAAACAGAATGCTCTCCCCTGTACTCTTCATTTCTGGCCCCAAGTTTTTATTCACATTTGGGAATTTATTGAATGAGAATACCGGTTGTTTTATCGCATAGCCCTCTAGATGCGGTTTAAAGTCAAAATCCTTGATTTTCTTTTCTCCCAGCATCACTTTGGTGGCATAGTTCACATAAGGCTCTTTATAAGCCTTGGCGATGAACGGTACCGTGCGAGACGCCCTGGGGTTGGCCTCGATGATGTAAACGATATCATCTTTCACAGCAAACTGAATGTTGATCAAACCTACCGTATTGAGCGCCAATGCAATTTTTTTGGTGTGATCCTTTATTTGCTGCAACACAAACTCACCCAAATTGAAAGGTGGCAAGGTGGCATTGGAGTCGCCAGAGTGAATTCCACAGGGTTCAATATGCTCCATAATACCAATGATGTAGACATCCTCTCCATCACAAATGGCATCCGCCTCTGCCTCAATGGCGCCATCCAAATAATGGTCCAATAACAGTTTATTGTTCGGTATCTTCCTCAATAAATCAACCACATGGGCCTCTAGTTCCTCTTTGTTTATGACAATTTTCATTCCCTGTCCTCCCAGCACGTACGATGGTCTAACGAGCAATGGAAAGTTAAGTTCCTCTGCCAGATCCAATGCTTCATCGGCAGTTTCTGCCACACCGAATCTTGGGTAAGGGATGTCATTATCTTTCAGCAAGGTGGAGAAACTTCCCCTGTCCTCTGCCAAATCCAAGGATTGGAAACTGGTTCCGATGATATTGATTCCGTATTTATCCAGTTTTTCGGCCAATTTCAATGCAGTTTGTCCTCCCAACTGTACAATAACGCCTTCTGGTTTTTCGTGAAGAATAATATCATAGATATGCTCCCAGAAAACGGGCTCAAAGTATAGTTTGTCCGCCGTATCAAAATCCGTGGAAACGGTTTCTGGGTTACAGTTGATCATGATGGTCTCGTAACCGCATTCTGCCGCTGCCAACACCCCGTGTACGCAGCAGTAATCGAACTCAATTCCCTGTCCAATTCGATTGGGACCTGAACCCAATACCACTACTTTTTTCTTATCGGTAACCACACTATCGTTGGCCACGTAGCGCTCACCAGTTGGTGTCTCTATCTCTTCTTCAAACGTTGAATAATAGTAAGGGGTAACAGCCTTGAACTCCGCAGCACAGGTATCGACCAGTTTGTACACACGGTTGATGTTCATGTCCATACGTTTGCTGTGTACTTCGCTCTCCCAACAATCCAACATATGTGCAATCTGTCTGTCCGCAAAGCCTTTTTGTTTGGCTTCCAGCAACAATGTTTTTGGTAAGCTTTCTATGGTATATTTTGAAATCTCCATTTCCAAGAAGTGCAATTCCTCATATTGCTTCAGGAACCACATATCTATTTTGGTGATTTCGTGTATTCGTTTTAACGGAATTCCAAGTTGAATGGCGTCGTAGATGACGAAAACCCTATCCCAACTTGGCACCCTCAATTTTTCGATAATGGTCTCGTAATCCTTGTACCCTTTTCCATCAGCTCCCAATCCGTTACGTTTGATCTCGAGGGATTGCGTGGCTTTGTGCAAGGCTTCTTGGAACGATCTTCCGATACCCATCACTTCTCCTACTGATTTCATTTGAAGCCCAAGGGTTCTATCGGAACCTTCGAACTTATCGAAGTTCCAACGTGGTATTTTTACGATTACGTAGTCCAAAGTCGGTTCAAACAAGGCGGAAGTGGATTTGGTTATCTGGTTGTCCAACTCATCCAAAGTATAACCGATGGCCAATTTGGCCGCTATTTTTGCAATGGGATATCCTGTTGCTTTTGATGCCAAAGCGGATGACCTCGAAACCCTCGGGTTGATCTCAATGGCTATAATATCTTCTTTTTCGTCCGGGCTTACAGCGAACTGTACGTTACATCCACCCGCAAAATCCCCTATACTGCGCATCATATGGATGGCCATATCCCGCATGCGTTGGAAAGTTCGGTCGGAAAGGGTCATGGCAGGTGCTACGGTGATGGAATCCCCAGTGTGGATACCCATCGGGTCCATATTTTCTATGGTACATATGATTACCACGTTATCGTTCTTGTCACGCAACAGCTCCAACTCGTATTCTTTCCACCCCATTAAGGCCTTGTCGATCATTACTTCGTGTATCGGCGAAACTTCGAGGCCGTGGCTGAGCATATCGTCAAAGTGTTCTGGATCGTAAACGATACCTGCCCCGGCACCCCCTAGGGTAAACGAAGCTCGGATCACCAATGGAAAACCGAACTCTTGGGCAATCTCCTTTCCTTTCAAGAATGAAGTTGCTGATGCTTGGGGAGGCATTCCAATACCTATTTTAAGCATCAATTCCCTAAATTTCTCACGGTCTTCGGTAATGTTGATGGCATCAATGTCCACCCCAATGATTTCTACATTAAAATCTTCCCAAATGCCTTTTTCGTCGGCCTCGATACAAAGGTTCAGTGCCGTTTGTCCGCCCATTGTTGGCAAAACGGCATCAATATTTGGATGTTTTTGTAAAATTTCAACGATTGATTTGGTCGTCAAAGGTTTTAGATAAACGTGGTCCGCCATAGTCGGGTCGGTCATGATCGTGGCGGGATTGCTGTTTATCAAAATGGTTTCGATACCGTCCTCTCTTAGGGAGCGAAGTGCTTGGGAACCAGAATAGTCGAACTCACATGCCTGACCGATAATGATTGGGCCAGAACCAATAATCAAAATGGATTTTAAGTCTTTTCTCTTGGGCATTTTTCTATAGGGGTTTCTCGTTATTTGCTTATATGTCAAAAAAAAGGTGTTACCTAGAAAAGTAACACCTTTAATTTAAATAATAAATACTATCATTATTTTTTATGTCTTGGCTCAGAGGAAACAGTTAATCTTTTTCTTCCCTTGGCTCTTCTTCTCGCAAGAACTTTTCTACCATTGGCAGTCGCCATGCGCTCCCTAAAACCATGCTTGTTTCTTCTCTTCCTTTTGGATGGTTGATACGTTCTTTTCATTTCCGAACTGTTTTATGGATTTTGTTGATGGGAAATTACTTTTCCCTAAAAAATTCTGGGCGCAAATATACGAAGACTTTTTACTTTGGCAAGCCCAAACTTAAAATATTTAATTAAGTTTTTAGTACTTTTGCCTGCGCTTAACTAAAGGTAAAAAACACAACACAATGTTCAATAAAAATATCAAGCTTGCCATTGCAGTTCTTATTATCGCTTATGCCGTTTACCAGTTTGTGGAAGGCAACATTGGCAACGGAATTGCATTGATCTTGCTGTCACTGGTCTTCATTTTCCTTTACTTTAGAAATGAATTTATCCTTTTAGCCTTTCTTAAAATGAGGAAGCAGGATTTGGAAGGTGTACAAGGGTGGCTTGATAAAATAAAGAACCCTGAGTCTGCTCTGATCAAAAAACAAGTGGGCTACTACAACTACCTGCACGGTATCATTTACTCACAAAAAAACCTGACCCAGGCGGAGAAGTACTTTAAAAAGGCCCTGAAATATGGTCTCACCATGGATTACGACGTGGCCATGGCCAAATTGAGCTTGGCGGGCATTGCCATGCAAAAGCGCAGAAAGCGTGAGGCCACCCAATTGTTGAACGAGGCCAAGAAATTGGACAAGAACAATATGCTTACCGACCAGATCAAGATGATGCAGCAGCAGATGAAGAAAATTTAATCTTTATTCCTCCTTATCTTTCTTTTCTTTTTCTGTTGAATTGGCGATTCTTCAATTCAAATGAGGTATTGGTCAATTTCCTCTGGAATTTTAACCAGAAAAAATTTAACTTCACTTATCTGTCGCTAAAGCGTCATTAAAACGACGTTTAGCTTAATAGTTGGCAGCCATTATAGAAACGAAAATGAAACAATTATTAACAACCATAATTCCGCTTTTATTGATGCTCATTTCAATTGGGGAATCGAATGCTCAGGATTCTTTAACAGTAATTTTAGCAGGAAATCTTGTTGATGTAGCTGAAGGCAAACTCAAAAAAGACGTCTTAATTGTAATTAAAGAAGGTAAAATCGTAAAACTCGCGTCTGCTTCTGAAAAAGATAACTATTCAAATTTGATTGACTTATCTGACTATACAGTATTATCTGGCCTAATCGATTGTCATACACACCTTACCATGAACAGTTATGATAAGTCTTTTGATATCTGGGAGTTACCTATTGCGGCTATTGGAATTATAGGTACAATTAATGCTAAAAAAACACTCGAGGCCGGATTTACAACAGTAAGGGATGTTTGGGGTCATTTTTACAGTGATGTTGCCTTGCGCGAAGCAACTAATAAATCAATAATCCCGGGCCCAAGAATGTACGTGAGTGGTCCGGCGCTCAGTATTACTGGTGGACACGGTGATTGGGAAAACTGGATGAGCCCTCAACTTGCACTCAAACAAGACCCGGCAGCAGTAGCTGATGGTATTGAAGAAGTCCGCAAAGAAGTTCGGCTTCATATCAGAAACAAGGTGGATGTAATAAAAATTGCCGCAACAGGAGGGTTTGATAGTAGAACCATTCCAGGTGCAGCCTCCTATTCCATAGAAGAAATAAAAATTGCTGTGGAGGAAGCCGAAAAAAATGGCTTAAAAGTAGCGGCTCATGCCCATGGTGCAGAAGGGATAAAAAACGCTATCAAGGCTGGGGTGCATTCCATAGAACATGGAACAATAATTGACAATGAAGGACTTAAAATGATGAAAGAGCACAATGTTTATCTCGTCATGGATTTGCTCTCAGCCCATTATGACCTCTTTGAATTGAATAGTGATTACACTGATAAAATGTTAGATGCTAATAATCAAGATTTATATGAACAAATAGAAACTAACTTTCGGAAAGCCTATAAACAAGGCGTAAAAATTGCCTTTGGTACAGATTCCGGAGTGTATCCTCATGGAAGGAATGCAGAACAATTCAGATTGATGCAAAAAGCAGGAATGCAACCAACAGATATTTTAAAGACTGCCACGATCAATGCTGCAGAACTGATTGGAATTGAAGAGCAATCGGGCACGGTTGAAGCCGGTAAATGGGCTGATATTATTGCAGTAAAGGGAAACCCGTTAGAGGATATTACTGTTCTGGAAAAAGTTGAGTTCGTAATGAAAAGCGGGGTAATTTATAAACAGAAATAACGCCTGCCAACATCGTATAAGCATAATGCGGGCGAAAGTGCTAAATTAAAACGAATTGAATTTTAACAAACATAAGGTTAAACTGAAAGTAGAGTGCTTCCAATCCCGCACTAAGCTTATACTTACCCGATAAGTGCAATTCCAAAAAAATCCTGACCCCAGACTAAAAAGTACTTTAAAAAGTTGGGCTTACCATGGATTATGATGTGGCCATGGTCAATTTGAGCTTGGCGGGCATTGCCATGCAAAAGCGCAGAAAGCGTGAAGCTACCCAATTGTTGAACGAGGCCAAGAAATTGGACAAGAACAACATGCTTACCGACCAGATCAAGATGATGCAACAGCAGATGAAGAAGATTTAGGTCTTTTTTATTTATTGATTGGAAATAATACAGTTTAATTATAGGTTGTATTAAAGTCTGAAATTTATTTGTAGAATTTCGATTATCTTCCTTTAAAATCTTGTTAGGATAATTCTAATAAAGACTTTAAAATGAAAAAAGGAACAAATGAATGCAAATGAATTAATTACTAACCTTATTGAGACCTATTTTGCAGAATTAAAAGGTCACATAAATATTATTCTGATTGTCTTTTTCATTTTGACGGTAGTGTCTCAAATAATTCAAACTATTTACGTAACCAAAACCGTTGAACGATTCAAAAACAAATTAAAAAAAGCCGAGATAAAATTTTCAAAATTCAATCAATTACAAATAGAATCTCTTGCTAAAATAATGAATGAACTTTCTGATTTTGTCTTATTTAGCATTAATATAACTGATATAAAATCATCGCAAAAAAGTGTTGAGTATAAAAAAGAGAGTCTATCTGAATGGCAATCATCATTTAATACAATATATCAATCAATTCTTCGAGAAAAATTCCTTTTTCCTAAACAAGTCAAAAATGAAGTTTCCGATTTAGCGGTTTACGCTGTTGAATTAATGGAAGCAACAAAAATTTACTATAAATATTATGATTACTACTTTACTGACCAATCAGGTGAGGCTATTTATGAATATGATGAGTTCTTTAATGTTGCCAAAAAAGATTACACTGAAACTGATTTGAAAACTATTGCTGAAAAAACTGTTGAATCTATTAAAAGAACAAGAGATGTGATAGAAGACTACTTTGAAACAATGGAATAAAACTCTAATATTGCCAAAATATGTATACCAATGATTCTATTTGGCAATACATATTCTTGAGAATTTCTATAAAAAGTCATTAGCTTCACTACTCTCGGCAAAGAAGTGTATTTTTTTATTTACCAATTCATAAATATGTACTACCCACTCAACCTCAATTGCATCAAGATACACCCTTTAGTGATTTCTTAAAAGGAGAACCATACATCTTTGATTTTTCAACCAGCAAACTCAAAGGAGTATATTTCTGATTTGTGAAATATTTTAACTACAATGTAGTTTATTAAATTATATTAACTACATTTGTGGTAAATATATTGGAATGAACAAAGCAACACTTGGTGAATTTGAGGAGATTGTTTTACTGGTTGTAGCCATACTCAACGGTGATGCCTATAGCGTAACCATTATCTCAGAAATTGAAGAGCGGTTGGATCGGAATGTCAGCTTGGGAGCAATACAAACCGTTTTAAAAAGACTGGAGAAGAAAGGTTTGTTGAAATCAGATCTTGGTGATGCCACCAATGAGCGGGGCGGAAAACGAAAACGTCTCTATAAAATTACCGTGGAGGGTCAAGAATTACTTGACCTGACAAAAGCCCAAAGAAATTCCCTTTGGAATGCCATACCCAAGCTATCATTCAATTTTTAAGCAATGAACCCAAAAGAACATAAGCCGCTACGAATTGCATTGGCATTCTTTAACTGGTATTGCCATCCCGATTTTCGTGAAGAAATCGAGGGGGATTTAATGGAGCGGTTCAATACTTATTATTTAAAATACGGTTACGCAAAAGCAAACAGACTCTTTATAAAAGATGTTATCTTTTTATTTCGTCCAGCTATTATTGGGAATATTTATCATTTAACACATACAGATACTATGGAACTTACTCATCAAAACAAAAGACTTATCACTATTTTGGCCGTTGCCTTGTCAATTCTGTCCATCCCGCTTATCGCCATGGGTTTTACCAATGAGGTACATTGGTCGATTTTTGATTTCCTCGTTGTAGGTATTTTATTGATCGGCACAGGACTCGTGCTTGAATTCATTTTAAGGAAAATAAAAACCTTGCGATATCGAATTATCTTGGGAATTGCATTGTTCGCTGTCTTACTTATGGTTTGGGCAGAACTTGCCGTTGGCATCTTCGGGACACCATTTGCGGGCAGCTAAGGAATAAAAGTACAGATAGCTTCATATACAATTTGATGGAAACAAAACTGCCTGACTAAAAATTAAATATAATTCAGACCCGACCCATCCTTTCACACTGAATAGTTGTTATTTTTGAGGTTATTTTTCAACTATGTACTATCCGCTCTGCCTTAATGGCGTAGATATTTATCCTTTATTTGGCGATTTTCTTAAAGGAAAGCCTTACCTCTTCGATTTTTCATCAAACAACCCAAAAACCTTGGAATACAATCTATTCGATTTCGAGGAATTTAATACTATGGTTTTTGATGAGTTGTATGCATCGTCCCACCAATGGGGCGTTGGCAGGTATTTGGAAGAGCGCAAAAGCCTTTTAAGGGCCTATCCCAATATTATAGAGGAGCAACGGTTTTACCATCTTGGTCTGGATATCATCGTTCCCTTTGATACCCCAATGTATTCCCCGCTGGACGCCGAAGTCTATAAAACAGGAAAAGAAACCACTGTTGGCAATTACGGTGGCTACATTATCCTAAAACATAACATCAATGAAGTTGTTTTTTATTCCTTGTACGGGCATTTGAAAACGCCGCACTTGGTTCATGCTGGAGAAAAAATCACGGCGGGACAAAAGTTTGCTAACATCGGTCAGGAAAAAGATAGCGGTGGTTGGTTTTGCCATGTCCATTTACAAATCCTAACCCAAGCAGCGATGGATGCTGGGTATTCCGATTGGGGCTATGTTTCACCAACATTATTACCCAAAGTGGAAACCTATTTTCCTTCGCCTTACTTTTTGTTTAATTATTGATAAGATTCGCTCCTTTATATAAAAAGAACAAATGGAGTTTTAAATAAATCCTATTATCTTCACAATCAGTTCGAAACCTTAACTCAGCTGTTTGGAAACCAAACCCATTGCCGATACCAAGCGCATCCGAATCATTGATGCCATTCGAGGTATTTCCATTTTAGGTATCCTTTTAATGAATGTATATGTGGGAGGACAATACTGGGACGAAATCCTGTTTCAAGAACTTATTAGTAACTACCTAAGCGCCGATTTCATATCCACCATATTTGTTCAAGGCCTTTTCGAAGGAAAAATGCGGGCTCTTTTCTGTATGCTATTCGGAGCAGGAATTTTGTTGTTTTTAAAAAACAAGGAGCAACAAAATACCAAAGGGTTATGGAAGTTGCACTTTAAGCGTATGTTCTGGTTGCTACTTTTTGGATTATTCAATGGCTACGTGCTGCTGTTTAAGTATGATATTCTCTTTATGTACGCTGTTGCTGGAACCATTTTATATTTCTTTAGAAACATGCCCGTTCGGTATAAGCTTTGGGCAATGCCTCTGGTGATATTGATTGGGTTTGTAAATAGCAATTTAGAATACCGAATGGATAGAAAAGAATATCTGAAATCTAAAAATGAAGAAACCACACAGATAGATTCAAATTTTAAAGACACCACATATTTACAAGAACTAAAACAAGAACAAGCCCTGATGAAAGGAAACTATGTTGATGTTGCCAACGCAGTCTACCCCAAGGTTTTCGAAGGGCAGACCAAAGAATTCATAAGCAGAATCACCGATAATATCCCACTTATGCTATTGGGCATGGCTTTGTTCCAGTTGGGTTTCTTCAGTAACAAATGGTCTAAAAGGCAATACACAAAAACTGTGTTTTGGGGCTACTTTATCGGCATTCCCCTTATGTGCTATGACTGGTATATTTTATTGGAAGTACATGGCCAGGATGAGGCCAGGCATATGATGTACAAAAATCAAACGATAACCTTCACCTTTTTGATTTACCATATACAGCGAATTGCATTGGCTTTAGGACACGTGGCAGTCATCTGTCTTATTTATCAAAAAGGCTGGTTGAAACCACTTTTCAGAAGACTCGAAGCGATAGGACAAATGGCGCTCACGAATTATCTTTTACAGTCTTTGTTCCTAGCGCTGATATTTTATGGTTTTGGTCTTGATTTTTACAATGTATTAAGCTATTACCAATTGTATTTTGTCGTGATAATCATTTGGTTTCTGCAACTTTGGTACAGTCCAATTATCCTTAAACATTACCGTTTTGGCCCTTTTGAATGGCTTTGGCGAAGTTTGACTTATTGGAAATTACAGTCCAATAAAAGGCACTCAATCAAAATGTAATTCAAAAAATCTATTTCCCCGTACTCCCCACACGATAATATCCTTTGTTCGGAATTTCGATGGTATACTTTTTACGGGAAGCATTGTTCAAATGTGGTTCGCGCAACCATGGGTTGTGCCTTTTAAGAACTTTATAATTGATTTCGTAAAGCTCCGCAAAATCCGCCCAACTGGTCACTGTAGTATCCACTTCTACTTTAAAGGTGGGCACTTTTTCGTACATATCTCCTTCATCCAATTGGAAACCATATTTGTCACGGTTGGAGATAATTTCCTTAATGGCCAAAATACGGAACACGTAGCGTCCTGTCTCCTGCCCCAACAGCAAATCGTAGTAATCATCCACCTGCTGAATGTCCATATACTTTTGAATGCCCGCAGGTCCGGCATTATAAGCTGCAGCGGTCAGCGTCCAACTGCCAAAACGCTCTTTCCACTTGTTCAGGTAATCACAGGCCACTTGGGTCGCTTTCTCAATATGGTAACGCTCGTCCACATTATCGTTCACCTCCAGGCCATATTCTTTCCCAGTACCTTTCATTATCTGCCAAAAACCAGTGGCACCAGCTGGCGACACCACATTTTCAAGACCACTTTCGGCCACGGCCAAGTATTTAAAATCATCGGGGATTCCATTCTTTTTAAGAATGGGTTCCATAATCGGAAAATATTTATTGGCCCGCTTCATCAACAAAAGGGCATTGGACTGCCAGTAGGTGTTCACCAAAAATTCCCTATCAACCCGCTCCATGATTTCCGGGTCATCTTGGGGTACGTCCTCCCCTGCAAAATTTAAATCCTTCGGGATCTCAATGGCACTGATTTGATAGGTATCCGCCACATTCTTATCATTCTTTACGGTTTCTTCCTTTACCGCCGGTTTTTCATCAACCTCATTCGACTGCACGGCAAAAATAAGCGTGCTCACTACAGCTATTAATCCAATAAAAGCCAATATGTTTTTTAAGTGTTTCATGTCTTCCCAATTAAAATGTTACGTAAAGATACTATTATAAAGACGAAATTATTCCAAAATAATTGTGGGCAGATGCTCATTGAACCATCTAGCCCTGTGGATTATCATGGTATGGGTTCCATTTTTCACTACAATGCAGCCCTTGATGTTCGCTATGGGAAAAACGGGATCTTTTTCCCCTTGAATATGAACCACATTGGCGGGTGGCTCTTCCTGTTGCCAATTTACTATCTGATCTATGGACCAATCGATATAGTACTTGTCCCGTACGCTCAAATACTTCTCGTACAAATGCAGTCTTTTGGTGACCGTTTCCCCGAAAGCATATTTGGCCAATAGCTCCACATTGTTCACCAAGCTAGTGGGCAACAGTTTATGGAACTTGGTGTACTTGACAAATATCATTTTTTTGGGCAGTTCGTGTTTGCTCTTTACGGAAGAAACCACGATTACCTTTTTGGTTTTTATGATTTTGGCCATTTCCTGTACGAGCATGCCACCAAAAGAAACACCCAACAATACCGGTTGGGGCTCTTGGATGTTCTCGCACATTTTACGGGCGTATGCGGTAAGCGACATTCCTTTCTCTGGTACGAACCATTCCAGTTTGTGTACGGAGAAATCATCTTTTGAAAGTTTGATCTCATCAAAAATTGAAGGGTTGGCCGCCATTCCGGGCATCAGGTAAATATGGGTTTTATTATCGGACATATGGCATCAAATATCCATAAGTACTAGGAAATTAGCAATATTTTGACTAATTTTGTATCCCTTTTGCAGCCGACCCCGCTTAACGAATACATTTTTTTTATTAGGGGAAAATGGAAATGCCTTTTCAAGGTGAATCCATAAAGTCATTTAAAAAAACAAGTACTATATGACAACAATTGAAATCACTGACAATAGTTTCTTGCGTCAATTTGAAACTAAGGTCAATGGGCATTTAGCCAAAATTGAGTACTCTTCACAGGAGCGTAAAGTATTTTTGACCAAGTTGGTAATTCCGGAAGAAATTACAGAAGAGGGGTTCAAAGAGGATTTTATCAAAGCGGTTTTGAACGAAATCCAAGAAAACAATCTAAGAGTTGTGCCCACTAGTCCTCAAATTGCAGGTTTCTTGAGAAAAAACAGGCAATACAAGGAAATGTTACCCGTTGGTATACGCATCTGATAGACCTAACCATCAGATTTGAAAAAGTATTGAAAGCCTCCTTTTTTAGGAGGTTTTTTTATGCCATAATCTCACTGGAAACAAATTCGAACCGCACCAAGCCATCAGTATCAATGTCGGTAAGCTCCACTTGGTGCAGGGTATTGACCAACTTCGGGTCCCAAGGCGCCTTTACCTTCACGTAGTTTTCGGTAAATCCATGGATATAGCCTTTTTTGTTTTCCCCTTCAAACAATACAGTTCGTACAGAACCCAATTGACTCTCGTAAAATGCCCTTCGCTTTTTGGCGGATAGTCCACGTAGCATTTTGCTTCGTTTGCTCCGTACTTTTTTGGGTACGACATCGTCCATATCCGCAGCAACGGTGTTGTCCCTTTCGGAATAGGTAAACACATGGAGATAGGAAATATCCAATTCGTTAAGGAAATGATACGTTTCCAAAAAATGCTCATCCGTCTCACCAGGGAATCCCACAATCACATCCACCCCAATACAGGCGTGCGGCATGGCCTCCTTGATGCGCTTTACTCGGTCCACATATAAATTGGACAGGTAACGACGGCGCATTTTTTTAAGGATATCATCACTTCCGCTTTGCAATGGAATGTGAAAATGGGGCACAAAAGAATTGCTCTGGGCTACAAAATCGATGGTCTCGTTCTTGAGCAAGTTGGGCTCAATGGAAGAAATTCGAAGACGGTGTATACCATCTATCGTGTCCAAGGCTTTTACCAAATCCAAAAAGGTATGCTCGTGCTTTTTGTTGCCGAACTCCCCTTTTCCGTAATCGCCAATATTGACCCCTGTCAGTACGATTTCCTTAATATCTTGGGATGCAATTTCCTCGGCATTCTTCAGTACATTGTTCAAGGTATCGCTACGAGAAATTCCACGGGCCAAGGGAATCGTACAGTACGTGCACTTGTAATCGCACCCATCTTGAACCTTTAAAAATGCTCGGGTACGGTCACCGATGGCATAACTGCCCACATAAAAATCGGCCTCCTCGATTTCACAGGAATGCACTTCACCCTTATCATTTTTGGTCAAATCGTTCAGATAATCGGTAATCTTGAATTTCTCGGTTGCACCCAGAACCAAATCCACGCCATCCACTTCCGCAAGCTCTTCTGGCTTTAATTGGGCATAACAACCAACGGCTGCCACAAAAGCATCCGGATTGGCCTTTTGGGCCTGTTTTACGATAGTTTTAAAACGCTTATCGGCATTCTCGGTTACCGAACAGGTATTAATGACATACACATCCGCAGTCTCTGAAAAGTCCACACGCTCAAACTCCTCCTTTTCAAAACCTCGTGCAATCGTAGAAGTTTCGGAGAAATTGAGTTTACAGCCCAAGGTGTAAAATGCAACTTTTTTGCTCATAAACCTGCCTTATGTTTAAGGGGCGCAAAGATAGTGATTTGTTGGGAGTTATCGCAAATGGTTGAATGGTTGGGTTGATGGTAAAAGTGCAAGCGATGGTTCGGTTGTTGGATTTTTGGTAATTGTTCATTGTTTGTTGCTCATTGTTCATTGTAATTGAAACTTAAATCTAAACCCCGACTTCCGACTTCTTTTACCTAACTTGTTAGCTCATACCGACCATGAGAAAAGCACATGAAAAAAATCACATTCCTGACCCTGATTTCACTGATCATAGGTAACGCATCGATAGCGCAAGAATACCAACCAACCCAAGAAAACCTCGAAAACAGGGAGTGGTTTCAAGACGCAAAGTTCGGGATGTTCATCCATTGGGGTGTGTATTCCGTTTTGGGCGTGCACGAATGGGTCATGGAAACCCAATCCATCGATAAGGAGACCTACGGAAAAATACCCGCGTTTTTCAATCCCACGGAATTTGATGCCGAGGCATGGGTGCTATTGGCCAAATCCGCAGGCATGAAGTACATCACCATTACCACCAAACACCACGATGGCTTTGCCATGTTCGATAGTAAATTGACGGACTGGGACATTATGGACAGGACGGTCTACAAAAAAGATATCATCAAACAAATGGCCGAAGCCTGCCGTAAACATGGACTAAAACTGTTCCTCTATTATTCCCAATTGGATTGGCACCACAACGATTACTATCCCAGGGGGGATACGGGCAAAAAAGCGGGAAGACCCAACAACGGCGACTGGGAAAACTATCTGGATTATATGAACGGACAACTTACCGAACTGCTGACCAATTACGGAGAGATCGGAGGTATTTGGTTTGATGGCTGGTGGGACAAAAAAGAGGCAGATTGGCAGCTTAGAAAAACCTACGACCTCATCCATCAACTGCAGCCGCAGGCCATGATAGGCAGCAATCACCACCAAGCGCCCAATGAAGGTGAAGATTTTCAAATGTTTGAAAAAGACCTCCCCGGTGAAAACAAAGGAGGCTTCAGTGCAGACTCCGAAGTGGGTAAATTACCCTTAGAAACCGCAGAGACCATGGCGCACCGATGGGGGTTTTCCCTGCAGGATAAAGCCTATAAATCCACAAAGGAACTGATTCAATATCTGGTAAAGGCGGCGGGCTACAATTCCAATTTTTTGCTGAATGTGGGCCCAATGCCCAATGGTAAGATTCAACCAGAATTTGTGAAGACCCTAGAGGTTATCGGGGAATGGACCGATACATATGGTGAAACCATTTATGGAACACGAGGTGGCCCCATTCCTCCACAAAGCTGGGGCGTATCCACCTACAAAGCGAATAAGATCTATATCCACATTATGGATTGGAAAACGGATAACTTCTTTTTCCCGACCATCGAGGGCAATATCAAAAGTGTGATTGATTTTCAATCCAAGAAAAAGCTAAAACATAATACCAACTCCTATGGCACACTGGTCGAGCTTCCCGAGAATCGGGATTACGATCAAGCAGATTTTGTCTTGGAAATCACTACAAACTAAAGTAAAGCGAAAGTTCAACAGGCGTATAACAGTAAATTGCATTTAATCAACTCATGGTCTTCGCCATTATGAGAACTACCGTTCGAAAAGAGTCTAAACCACTGGATTTGAACTAAATTCCAAAACAAAAAGGAAACCATAATCAATTTTATGCCTATTTTAGCCCCGGTCGGTAATACCCGACCATATTGCGCAGATTTTAGCCCCTTTTCAAACAACCACCTTTAGGTGTTTTTGCCATTGCATCACCCAATTGGCAAATAAATTATGTGTTTTAATTTTTAGTATTTGTTTCAAAATGAAAAGGGTCATCAAGCGTATTCTACTCATAATCGGTTTCTTGTTGTTAATCGTTGTCATCCAGTTTTTTGTGGTCAAGAAATTGGACGGAAACATAATGGAGTCCAAACTATTTGCCGACATTCCGGAACGTCCGGGAAATCCTATGGAACTGCCTTCCTTGTTCTTGGACAGCGCTCGGTTTTTTCTTAAACTCCCACTGCTCGAGAACGATACGGTTCTGGCTTATTGTGATACCGGTGGAGGCTTTTCAATGATACTTCCCAAAATCACCGAAAGAGAACATCTTGCAACGCATGTACGAACAGGACTTTTAAAAGGTGTCATGCCTTTTGACTATGTTTTATTCGACGATATTGTGACCGATTCCAAGTTGCCCCGCCCCTATCCCATGCGAAACTTTATTATCCGTACACCCTTTGCCCCGATAAAAAAGTCTTTTTTAATGATTCCTCCCATGGATGGTGAACTAAAAATGGTATCCGAAAAAATGCCGCAAATGGATGCTTTCCTTGGACAGGGATTTTTTATGGGCAAATCATGGACCATTGATTACTTAAATCAGGAGATTTGGACGAATACTCCGCTGGAAACAAGCGACTCTTCACATCCCGATGTTCAAAAGATAGGATTGAAGAAAAATGACCATGGGTCCATTATTTTTGGTCATCCCAGTATGGAAATCAGCGTGGACGATGAATCCATCGATGTCCTTTTTGATACAGGCGCCAGCTTTGTACTGTCGGATAACGGAAAAAAGTTATTGAACATCCAAAAAGAGACCATGGCAGGATCGTTCATTGCATCATCCATTTTTGATGAATGGAAAAGCAAACACCCTGATTGGAAAATCTATCCCACCTCCGACCTTGAAAGGGATATAATCGAAGTACCCTTGGTAAGGATTGGCACCCATGAAGTAGGCCCAGTGCTCTTTGCCAGACGAAATGATGAAATATGGTCCCAAAGTATGGTTCATTCCATGGACAAAGTGGTGAAAGGTGCCATTGGAGGTTCCCTGTTGAAACATTTTAAAGCGACCATAGATTATAACACGCAGTTGATAAAATTTGATGGAGCGCCTCCCGTGATGAACGATTCAATTGCCGGTACAGGAACAATGGAGTGAACATCATCCGCTAGTGGTTCGTCTCAAAGTTCCATTATGTAGGCAAACCATAATGACACTACTAGTGCTTTATCGGTTTACCCTTCAAATCAATCAATAAACCATCAAAATTCGCTACCTTCAAACTTTAAATAATTCCAACCTATGAAATTTCAAACAATTCTTATCGGGCTAGTTCTGCTGGCCAGTTATTCCTGTAAAACAGAACCAACCTCTTCCCTGGCCGATTACCAAGGAGAAGAAACCTACTCCGTGATCATCAGCGAGACCAAAGTAGGCTATCTGAAGGCTGAAACCTCTGGCGATACCATCAATATCGACTATGATTACAAGAACAACGGACGTGGCCCTACCATGAAAGAAACCATAGTGCTGAACGCCGAGGGCTATCCAGTACGTTGGGAAATTACCGGGAACACCACTTTTGGTAATGCCGTTGACGAAAAATTTACCCTCGAGGGCAATGAAGCCTCTTGGACCGATGCCACTGGTTCGGGAAGTGCTTCGGTGGATACGCCACAACTCTACGTAAACCAATTTGGCAGCCCCTACTCCGCTGTTTTGGCGGCCCGTTTATTGATGGATGCACCCGAAAATACCTTGCCCGTACTTCCTGCGGGGAACCTATCGCTGACCAAAATGGAAGACCTCACCGTTCCAAATGCATCGGGAGAGGGCGAACTGGGCTTGACCACCTACGCACTTTCCGGCGCCGAAATGAATCCTTCCTACTTTATCATGGATGATAGCGACCGCTTCTTTGCCTATATCTCTCCACGGTACATTGTGGTGCGCGATGGTTACGAAACCAAGGAAAAGGACCTGCGCCAATTGGCCGAAAACTATTCTGCAGAACGCTACGAAAAACTTCAAAAAGAGTACGCCCACAACTACGATAAAAAAGTACGTATCAAAAATGTGAAAGTCTTTGATCCGAAGACCTTATCCGTGACCGACCCTGTATCCGTAGTGGTGGAAGGTGAAAAAATAACGGCCATCGAAGCAGCCGATGCAACAGGAGATAACGAAGTGGTTATTGAGGGCAACGGTGGGACCTTGGTACCCGGATTGTATGAAATGCACGCCCACACCGGCGATAATGGTGCCCTGTTGAACATTTTGGCGGGAGTTACCTCTTTCCGCGATATGGGGAACAACACCGAAGTGCTGAACAGTCTTATCGATAAAATAAACTCGGGCATTTTAGCTGGTCCTCGTGTGACCCGACTTGGATTTATTGAAGGAAAAAGCCCATACAATAGCAATAACGGAATTTTGGTGGAGACCCAAGAAGAGGCCTTGGCCGCTGTGGATACCTACGATAGCCTAGGTTTTTATGGCGTTAAGCTCTACAATAGTATGAACGGCGAGTGGGCGCCCGCCATTGTAAAAAAGGCGCACGACCAAGGTTTGTTCGTAGCCGGGCACGTTCCTGCATTCTCCAATGCCAATGCCATGCTACGTGCCGGGTATGATGAAATGACCCACATTAACCAGACCATGTTGGGATGGGTACTAGAGCCGGACGAAGATACCCGTACCCTTTTGCGTTTGACCGCCATGAAGCGTTTCCCTGAACTAGATCTGGAAAGTGATAAGGTACAGGAAACCATGGACCTTTTTGTCGAAAACGAAACGGCAATGGACCCTACCTTGGCCATACACGAGCGTTTGATGCTTTCCCGTAACGGCGAGGTTACTCCCGGCGCACTGGATTATGTGGATAACATGCCCCCCAACGAGCAGCGTAGCCTAAAAGTGGCCTTGGCCCAGATTGCCGATGCCGAAGAGGACAAGGCATACCGCGAAGCCTACGATAAAATTGTAGAGACCCTTAAGATGATGAAGGACAAGGGCATTTTGATCGTGGCGGGAACCGATTTGGGCGGAGCCTTTAACCTGCACCGCGAATTGGAACTGTACACCGAACAATTGGGCTACACCCCTGCCGAAGTACTAAAATTGGCCAGCTACGACATGGCCGAGTACATGGGACACGAAAGTTTGGGAAGCATTGAGCCAGGAAAACTGGCCGATTTCTTCTTGGTCCCCGGCAACCCTGTCGAGGATATCAAGGCCATCAAAACGATTGCAATGGTGTCGCGAGGCGGAACTTTTTACTATCCTTCCGAGGTGTACCCTGCCTTTGGCATTACTCCTTTTACGGAAAAACCAGAGGTTAAGGAATAGCATCATAAAAATGATATACGAAAAGCCAGTAGCGAGTTGCTACTGGCTTTTTTTGTTTCCTAAATCCATAAAAATCATATCTTTAGAAAAACTAACCTCAAGTGTTCAGATTCTTTCGTACGGTTCGGCAACGTTTACTGACCGAAAATAAGTTCAGTAGATACCTGCTTTATGCCCTGGGCGAGATTTTTTTGGTGGTCATCGGTATTTTGATCGCTTTGCGCATTAACAACTGGAACGAAAGCCAAAAACTTTATCAGGAAGAAAAAGCCACCATTGCTGGCCTAAAATTGGAGTTTGAAAAAAACCTCAGCACCCTCAATGGGGACATTATGGCCATCCAGGGCGTCATCAACTCATGCAACAGCCTTTTGGACCATACTGGTCCCGATTACGAATACGGTACCTTAAAAAAGGTAGATAGTCTGGTGAGTATGACTTCCCGAATGTCCGTTTGGGACCCCAGCCTCTATACCTTGGGCAACATTAAGAACTCGGGGAAATTGTCCAACCTGTCCAATGAAGAATTGAAGATATTATTGATAGAATGGGAAACCTTTTATGCCAACTTACTGGATTGGGGCGATTTTTATGTGACTAGAGGAAGTAAATATTTTGATTTTCTCTTGGAGCACTCCCTGAACAGGAACCTTTTTTCGGGAACGCCGTTCCAACTCAGCCCCTCCAAATTTAAAAAGGACAACGAGGAGTTGTTGCGCAACCCTGAGTTTGAAAACTACCTTACCAATCGGGTTTTTATCAATGGGTTTATGTTGAATTATTACCAAGATGCCAAAGCTCGATTGACCGCCATTATTGAACAGTGCGAGACTTATGAGAATGTGCAATAAGAGTTCAATGTTCATAAAACAGCCCAATGGTTCTTTTGTCTTACTTTAAGAACCTCCAACGTCTCCGACCAAAGTAGCATAAATCAAAAAAAGACATTAAATGATGATACATTTTGGTATCTGTTTAGAAATTGATATAAAACACTTCATGTAACACTTCCCTGTTTTATGAGTAAATAGAATAAAGTGTAAAATCCATGAAAACTCCTATTTTTTTCAACTCTCTGCAATCTTTGCAAATAATTCAGCGCAGATTGTTCCCAACCATCCTTGTACTTCTTTTTACAAGTATCTATATGCATGGCCAAGTGACTGAAAACGGTGAAAAACCGATGGTGTTGCTGGCAAAAGCAATGATAGATGTTGAAAGTGGCACCACCATACGTAATCCCGCCATATACATTCTAAACGGGAAAATTGAAAAAATCGGTGACGGCCTTAAAATTCCAGACGGGTTTGAAATCATTGATATCTCGAATAAATACATCATTCCTGGTTTGATCGATGCCCACACCCACCTATGCCATGAATATCGTCGTGACCTTGATATAGTTCCTGGTTCCAATACCATCGCAGAAACCGTGTTACGTAGTGAGGGGGACCGCGCTTTGTTGGGTGCCAAAAATGCTCGAGAAATGCTCATGGCAGGCTTTACAACCGTTCGGGATTTAGGAAACTCAGGGATGGGGGCCGCAATATCCTTACGTAACGCAATCAATCAAGGTTGGGCGGTTGGACCACGCATGTTTGCATCAACCCGAGCTCTATCTCCAATCGGGGGACAATTTGTTACGATGACGTACGAGGCACAAAGTGCAATCATTCCAAAGGAATATGTTGCCATAAACGGTATCGAAGACGCTCGCAAAGCAGTCAGACAAGCCATATATGACGGTGCGGATTGTATCAAGGTAATCGTAAATAACAATTTTCTTGTGTTGAGCCAAGAAGAGTTGAATATGATTGTTGAGGAAGCGAACAGAGCAGGGCTTAAGGTAGCTGCCCATGCCACTCATGGAGATGGCCCTTCAATGTTGGCAGTCAAATCAGGTGTTAATTCCATAGAACACGGATATACCATTTCCAAAGAGGTTTTGGATATAATGGCAAATCAGGGAACATATCTAGTCCCCACCGACAGAATAGGCGTTAGAAGGTATCAACAACGAATACAAAGAGCGTTGCAAGCTGGGGTCAAAATTGCATTTGGATCGGACAAGTATTATCGCCATAATGAATTGACACGAGGACAACTTGCAGTTAGGACCTACCAATCATATAAAGAGGCAGGCATGACCAATTTACAAATCTTGCAATCTGCAACCATGCATCCAGGAAATCTTGTGTCAGGAAAAGAAAAAATCGGACTTATTCAAAGTGGGTATTTTGCGGATATAATCGCTTTGGATGAAAATCCATTGGAAAATATAGAAGCTCTTGAAAACGTGGTTTTTGTAATGAAAGAAGGGGAGATTGTAAAGAACATTACTGATTGAAAATCCATTCAAGATATTCAAATAAAGGCCTTGCTATCAAAGTCAGTAATTATATTTTAGTTAGTAATTCCGCCATCGTTGTGTAAACTCGAACACATGCTCCAAAATCTTGGCTTCGGTATCGTTAAATTCCATGTTGCGGCGCTTCATCATGGCCTCGGCCACTTCAAACGCCTTGTTGGTCTTAAATGTGGTGTACCCTGCCGTAGCGCCGCCCCAACTAAAACTGGGGATAAAGTTTCTGGGGAAACCGCTACCAAAAATATTGGCGCTCACCCCTACCACGGTCCCTGTATTGAACATCACGTTGATGCCACATTTACTATGGTCGCCCATCATCAGCCCGCAAAATTGAAGTCCTGTTTTGGCAAAACCTTCGGTTTTGTAGTTCCAAAGCCGAACTTCGGCATAGTTGTTCTTTAAATTGGAGGTGTTCGTGTCCGCCCCAATGTTGCACCACTCCCCTAGCACGGAGTTCCCCAAGAAACCATCGTGACCTTTATTGGAGTTGGCGAACAGCACGGCATTGTTAACCTCTCCGCCGAGCTTGCACCCAGGTCCCGCCGTAACCGCCCCATAGATTTTGGCTCCCATTTTTAAAATGGCACTTTCACAAAGGGCCAATCCACCACGGACCATACAGCCTTCCATCACTAGGGCATTTTTGCCAATGTAAATGGGACCTGTGGAGGCATTCAGAATGCAAAACTCCACCGAAGCACCTTCTTCGATAAAAATATTCTCGGGATTCTTTACTTGGTTGGTATCGGAAATGGGCTGGCTCGTTCTTCCCTTCGTAATCACATCAAAATCAGCCTGTAGCGCTGCTGCGTTATTGGAAAAGATATTCCATGTGTGTTTGATGGTCAGCACCTCTCCATCAAAAGGAACAGCGGTATATCCAGATTCCTCAAAACCTGTTTCAAGATCCTCAGTTACATAAGCAATGTAGCTATCGTCGCCTATCAAAGCTTCGCCCATCTTTAAACCATTGATGGCCTCCACCAAACTTTCATTGGGCAAATAGCTTCCATTGATCACGGTATTTTCCGCAGTGACCGTCAACGGGAATTTTTCCGAAAGGTATGCCTCGGTCTGATGGCTCACAGGAGCGTTCAGCCATTTCTCCCATTTTTCACTAATGGTCAAAATCCCCACCCGAATCTCGGATACGGGGCGTGTAAATGTAAATGGAAAAAGGTCTTCGCGGTGATTGCCGTCGGAAAGGATATAGTTCATAGCTCAGCTTTGAATAGTGTAAAAATAAAAAACGCCCTCGAAAAGTATCGAGAGCGTTCCTATATTTCGTTAAAAAGAATGACCTACTCGGTATCCTCCTCCTCTTTCTTGAATTTTTTGTACTTGTTCTTGAACTTATCGATCCTACCAGCGGTATCGACCAATTTGGTCTTACCAGTATAGTATGGATGGGAAGTTCTTGAAATTTCCAATTTTACCAAAGGATATTCAACACCATCAACCTCGATGGTCTCTTTCGCTTCAGCAGTGGACTTTGTAATGAACACATCCTCGTTGGACATATCTTTAAAAGCAACCAATCTATAGTTTTCTGGGTGTATATCTTTTCTCATCGTCTTAAATGCTTAATCTCAGAATTTTCAGGGTGCAAATTTAATGATTTCTTTGAGACCTCCAACTTAAAATCACTAAAAAAATAAAGTTAAATTTATCTGTAACAAATGTAGACATTCGATAACTAACCTTCTGTAAGCAACACTAATTTTAAAAATAATGGAAGAACAAACACCAAAAACCGGAAAATTTGCCCTTAACTACGGACTGTTGTTAGGGCTAATCTCTGTGGTGTTCGGCGTAATGCTGTACACCCAAAAAATGCACTACGAGACCAGCACAGCTGTTATCGTGATCTCTATTGTGATCTTGGCCGCGATCACCTTTTTTGCGGTCAACGCATACAAAAAGGCGAATGGGGGCTATTTGACCATTTCGGAAGCGCTAAAGGTCGCCGTTGGAATCGCTTTAATCGGGGCGGTAATCTCCTTGCTCTATCAATTTGTACTGACCAACTTTATTGAACCTGATTACATGGACAAGGTGATGGAAATCGCCAAACCAAAGGCCATGGCCCAAAACCCCAACATGACCGAGGAACAATGGGAACAAGGGGTGGAAATGCAAAAAAGCTTTGCTTGGATCCAGTATCCCGTGCTCTTGATCATGAACTGTGTGATCGGATTGGTAATAGGTCTGATTACCGGCTTGATTTTGAAAAAGTCCAAAGCCGATTACTAAAACAAAAAATACTACTTTTGAAAGGAATTCCAGAATCAAACAATGCAGATTTCCATTGTAATTCCTTTACTTAACGAGCAAGAATCGCTTAAAGAACTACATGATTGGATTGTACAGGTGATGCAATCCAATCATTTTTCTTATGAAATCATCTTTATCGATGACGGCAGTACAGATGCCTCTTGGAAAACCATCTCGGAGCTTTCCAAGGTCAACGAAAACGTGAAAGGCATTCGTTTCCTGAAAAATTTTGGCAAGTCGCAGGCCCTCCATGCCGGTTTCAAGGCCGCGGAAGGCGATGTGGTCATCACTATGGATGCCGACCTGCAGGACAATCCGGAAGAAATTCCCGAATTGTACCAAATGATCGTCCAAGAAGGCCGACAAGTGGTTTCCGGCTGGAAAAAGAAACGGTACGACTCTGTCATCACCAAAAACATTCCCTCCAAACTTTTCAATTGGGCGGCCCGTAAGACATCTGGGGTCAAACTCCACGATTTTAACTGCGGCCTCAAGGCTTTCGAGCAGCAGGTGGTAAAAACCATCGAGGTATCCGGCGAAATGCACCGATATATTCCCGTTTTGGCAAAAAATGCAGGCTTCTCCAATATCACCGAGAAAGTGGTGCAGCACCAAGCACGTAAATATGGTTCCACCAAGTTTGGGGTGGAACGGTTCATCAATGGATTCTTGGATTTGATCACCATATGGTTCGTATCCAAATTTGGCCGTAGGCCCATGCACCTATTCGGGGCTTGGGGCGTACTCATGTTCATTGTTGGTTTTGGTTTTGCCCTCTATTTGGGGGTAGATAAGTTATTTTTGAACCCGACCGGACGCTTGATTACACAACGCCCGCAATTTTACATCTCGCTCACTGCGATGATCATCGGTACCCAATTGTTTTTGGCAGGTTTTATAGGAGAGATCATGGTACGGTCCAGAAAAAACGATACCCGATACAACATCTCCGATAAAATCAACCTTTAAACTTCAAAACCCTTCAAACTTTTGTATTTTTAAGCATCTAAACAACAATAAACACTATGGATTCCATTTCAGCTACAGCGCAATCTTGGTTGACCGATTTTTTTGATGAGGACACAAAAAAGGAAATAAAACACCTCATGGAAAACGACCCCGAAGAGCTCAAGGAACGTTTTTACAAAGATTTGGAGTTTGGTACGGGAGGAATGCGCGGCGTAATGGGAGTCGGCACCAATAGAATCAATAAATACACCTTGGGCAAGAACACCCAGGGACTCAGCAATTATCTCAAAAAATCCTATACCGATGATGATTTAAAGGTCGTTATCGCCTACGATTGCAGGCATAACTCCCAATCGCTGGCCAATACTGTAGCAGAGGTTTTCTCCGCAAACGGAATCAGGGTTTATTTGTTTTCTGAATTAAGGACCACCCCGGAACTTTCGTTTGCCGTAAAGCACATCGGGTGTCACGCGGGAATCGTGCTCACGGCATCCCACAATCCACCGGAATATAACGGATACAAAGTATATTGGGCCGATGGCGGACAGATTGTACCCCCGCAGGACGGCGAGATCATCGCAGAAATCAATTCCCTTTCCTTTGAGGACATCAAATTTGATAAGAATGAGAGTCTGATACACTTTATTGATAGTGAAGTGGATGAAGCCTTTTTTGAAGCATCGGTAAAAAATGGAAGTTTCAATGCCAAGGGAAAAGATGATTTTAAAATCGTCTTCACTTCCTTGCACGGTACTTCTATCACCGCAATCCCTGAAGTTTTGAAGAGAGCCGATTACAAAAATGTGACCATCATAGAGGAGCAAGCAGAGCCCAATGGTGATTTCCCAACAGTGGAATCCCCCAACCCAGAAGAGCCCGAAGCATTGTCCATCGCCATTGCCAAAGCAGAGGAAATAGGGGCCGATATGGTAGTGGGTACCGACCCCGATAGTGATCGTTTAGGTATTGCCGTTCGCAATCTAGATGGCAAAATAGAACTCCTGAACGGGAACCAGACCATGGTTCTCATGACCAAATTTCTTTTGGACCAATACAAGGAAAAAGGATTTAAGGGCAACGAATTTATTGCCACAACCATTGTTTCCACACCCATGATGCAACAAATGGCAAAATCATACGGCGTGGAATTTAAGACTGCGCTGACCGGTTTTAAATGGATCGGTAAAATGATCAAGGATTTTCCAAGCTCCCACTTTATTGGAGGCGGTGAGGAAAGTTTCGGATATATGGTCGGGGATTTTGTACGCGACAAAGATGCCGTGACCTCAACCCTATTGGCTTGCGAAATCGCTGCCAATGCCAAAGCCAATGGAAGCTCTTTTTATAAAGATTTAATCGATGCCTACGTGGAATTCGGTTTTTACAAGGAAAAATTGATCTCCATCACCAAAAAAGGGATAAGCGGAGCAGAGGAAATCAAACAAATGTTGAAGGACTTCAAAGAAAATCCGGTCGACACCGTGCAAGGTTCCAAATTGCTTTACATTGAAGATTACAATACCTCTACCGTTAAAAATGTACAGACTGGTGAAGAGTTTACGCTCCATTTACCTAAATCGAACGTATTGATCTACGAAACAGAAGACGGAACCCGAATTGCAGCCCGACCCAGTGGAACGGAACCCAAAGTGAAGTTCTACATCAGCACAAATGCAAAATTGGACAAGCCCGAGGATTATAAATCCGTAAATTCGCAGTTGGAAACCAAAATAGAGGGTATCCTATCCGAGCTGAATTTATAAGTGAATGAACTACTTTAAAAAAATTCTCCGGTTTGCGGCACCATACCGCAGATACGGTATCCTGAATATATTCTTCAATATTCTATACGCATTGTTCAGTGCATTGTCCTATGCTGCACTTATTCCTATGCTTAATGTGCTATTTGACAAGACCAAGCAAATCAACGAGCCACCAGCGTATGAAGGTCTTGGCAAGCTCAAGGACTATTTTGAAGGCTACATGAACTATCAGGTAACCCAATATTCCGGGGACGACCCAATGAAGGGACTTATTTTGGCTGTTGGATTGATTTTGTTTTTATTCCTTTTCAAGAACATCTTTAATTATCTGGCCATGTACTTCATCACCTTTTTGAGGAACGGAGTGCTCAAGGATATCCGTAACAAGATGTACCAAAAAATTGTTGACCTGCCCATCTCCTATTTCTCTGAAAAGAAAAAGGGAGACGTTATTGCGAGGATCACATCCGATGTTTTGGAGATACAACACTCCTTCTTATCTATTTTAGAGTTGATAGTAAGGGAACCCTTGACCATTTTGTTTACAATCATTGTCATGTTTATCATTAGTGTTAAACTGACCATCTTTGTTTTCATATTTATTCCTATTGCTGGGATGATCATCTCCAGAATTGGAAAATCATTGAAGAAAAAATCTGATAGGGTACAAAAAGAACAAGGGGAATTTCTATCCATTGTTGAAGAAACATTGGGCGGACTGCGCGTCATCAAGGCTTTTAATGCGGAATCCAGATTCTATAAAATTTTCCAGCATTCCACCACTCGCTTTTTTAAATTTTCAAATTCATTGTTAAACCGCCAGAACCTATCCTCGCCGACCAGCGAATTCCTTGGAATCGTTGTTTTTGGCGTATTACTCTGGTTTGGTGGGCGCATGGTGCTCTTGGAGGGCACTTTGGACGCTGCCTCATTCATCTCATATATGGGTCTAGCGTTCAATATTTTAACACCCGCCAAAGCTATCAGCAAAGCTTCTTACGCCGTTAAAAAAGGGAATTCCGCTGCTGAGCGAGTTCTGGAGATACTCGAATCTGAAAATCCGATCAGGGATGTTGATGGCGCTAAGGAAAAAACGAATTTCAACTCCGGTGTAGAGCTCAAAAACATATCCTTCAAATACGAAAATGATTATGTCCTGAAAGACTTTAACCTAAAGGTTGACAAGGGCAAAACAGTGGCATTGGTAGGGCAATCAGGTAGTGGTAAAAGTACTGTGGCCAATTTAGTGACCCGTTTCTACGACGTTAACAAAGGTGAGATTTTGATAGATGGCACCAACATTAAAAACATTACCAAAAAATCACTACGTGGACTCATGGGATTGGTCACCCAGGACTCCATTCTTTTCAACGATTCGGTAAAAAACAACATAGCGCTTGGAAAGGAAAATGCCACGATGGAGGAAATTATGGAAGCCGCCAAAGTAGCCAATGCACACGATTTTATCATGGATTTGCCGAAAGGCTACGATACCAATATCGGCGATAGCGGAAACAAATTGAGTGGCGGACAAAAACAACGCTTGTCCATAGCACGTGCAGTCTTAAAAAACCCACCTATCATGATCTTGGACGAGGCAACCTCGGCCCTCGACACCGAAAGCGAACGATTGGTACAAGATGCATTGGAGAAAATGATGAAGAACCGAACTTCAATTGTTATTGCGCACCGATTGTCCACCATCCAAAATGCGGACACTATTGTGGTGATGAGCAAAGGAGAGATCGTGGAACAGGGCACCCACGAGGAGTTGATGAAGTCTGACAAAAATTACAAGAAACTTGTAGAGATGCAGTCATTTACTTCGTAAGAAGATGGACTCTTGGATTGTTGGAATCCTGTCTCCTAAAAAATCATTTAAAATCCAATCTCGCTATCCTATTATTCCCTGCTGCAAAGGCTGTCGAGTCATTTAAAAAGCGAATGGTGAAGAAAGGTTCCTCGCTCAACGCTTTCCAACTCTTGCCCCCATCGGAAGAATAGGAAATTCCCGTAAATCCGACCGCCACCAATGCTTCACCACCTGAATTGGGAACATATTGCACACAACTTTTATATCCAGGTTCCTGACCATCCGCAATCAATTGCCACGTTTTACCGCCGTCAACAGTTTTTATTTTGTTGGCTTTGTTGGAATCAGGTTTTGTGTAATCCCCACCAATGGCAAACCCGATGTTTTCATCAAAAAAGTCCATGGAATAGATGCCTTGGGTAGGTTCTTCCGAAATTATTGGGGTCTCTTGAATGTCCCAAGAAACTCCTTTATCCGCAGAAAAATAAATTCTTCCCTCAGTGGTACCTATCCAAACTTTATTTCCCTGTATGGCAATATTACTATTACTGGCCGCAAAGGCTCCCTCGCCCTCAATTCCATCAGGTAATTCCGAACATGCCAATTTGGTCCATGTAGTTCCCCCATCCCTTGTAATAAGTATGGAGAGACAACCCTCCACCGTATCGCCAACGGCAATACCTTCGGTATCGTTCCAAAAGGCAAGACTATCATAAAACACACCTTCGCCCTCTTCGGTATAAACCAATTCCATTTTTCCTTCGTCGCCAGTTTTGTACAACAATGCCGGGCTTTCAATGGAAAGCATAAAGAAATCTTCGGAAGTTCCACCCACCGCTCTAAAATTAGGCGTGATGGAATCATAATATTGAGTGTTGGCCCTTACCTTATTGGAGCTTACATCGACCGTACCGTACATCCCATTGCTACCTGCAAACGCTAATGTTCTACCATCCAAAAATGTGATTGCTCGGATACTCACAGAATCTTGAAAAACAGGAGTCACAGCTACAGATTGAAAAGGTTGTTTTTTAGGTTCTTGGGCACAAGAAAACAAAACCAAAACGGCTAAAAGGGGAAGAATCGACCTCATTATATTTATTTTCTTCAAAAGTAAGGAGAAATCATACCTTTGCAACCTTATTTTATATGATGCGTTTACACAGAAACTTGGTATTTGCCGTGATTGATGCCCTTCACATGATTTTCAACGAAGGGGAATATGCCGATAAGGTGATCGAAAAAGTACTGCGGTACGATAAACGCTGGGGCTCTCGAGATCGTGGATTTATTGCCGAGACCACGTATGATATTGTTCGATGGAAACGTCTCTACTCCGAAATTGCCGAGGTACACGAACCCTATAGCAGAGAACATTTGTTCCGTTTGTTCGGAGTTTGGTGCGTACTCCGAGGTATTCGCATTCCGGATTGGAAACAATTGGAAGGCACACCAGAACGCCGCATTAAAGGTAGATTCGATGAACTATCCAAAATTCGAAAAATTCGTGAATCCGTTCCTGATTGGATGGATGAACTAGGTGAAAAATCTTTAGGAACAGAACTTTGGACCAAAGAAATCGCTGCCCAAAACAAGCAAGCAGATGTAATTCTAAGGACCAACACGCTCAAGGTGCCTAAGCCCCAATTAAAATCGTTTTTGGCCAAAGAAGATATCGCTACAGAATTTATTGATGGCTACCCTGATGCACTGAAACTTGTGGAACGCCAAAATGTATTTGTAACCCAAGCCTTTAAAGATGGATTGTTCGAAGTACAAGATGCCTCTTCGCAATTGGTCGCCCCATTTTTGGAAGTGGAACCTGGTCAACGCGTGGTGGATGCCTGTGCAGGTGCGGGTGGAAAGTCCCTTCACTTGGCTTCGCAAATGCAGAACAAAGGACAACTGATCGCTTTGGATATTTATGAAAGTAAACTGAAAAAGCTCAAAAAGAGAGCAAGACGCAACGGGGTCCACAATGTGGAAACCCGTGTAATCGACTCCAACAAAGTCATCAAAAAACTGCACAATAGCGCCGATAGGGTTCTGCTCGATGCTCCATGTTCTGGTTTAGGGGTAATCAAGCGAAATCCTGACTCCAAATGGAAATTGGAGCCTGAATTTGTGGACCGTATCATGGGAGTTCAGCAAGATATCCTTCAGAATTATAGTAAAATGGTCAAAAAAGGTGGACAAATGGTATATGCTACCTGCTCTATCCTACCCCAAGAAAATACAGAACAGGTCAAAACGTTTTTGGCATCCGAAAATGGGAAAGAGTTTGAATTTGTCAGGGAAAGAAATGTTTTTGCCTCTGAAACTGGCTTTGACGGCTTCTATATGGCGCTACTAAAAAGGAAATAAAAGTTTACTTTTTATATCCCAACCAGATTTAGACTACAACAATCATAGATTAGGCTACATACCTTCCCTCTACTAAGGGCAACTTTGCTGTGTCAATTCATAACAACAAAAATTCTAAGAAAATGGACACAAAAAAAGTATGGTTGGTCACTGGTGCATCAAAAGGGCTAGGGCTTGTTTTGGTGAAAACCTTATTACATCAAGGTTATTCGGTTGCAGCTACCTCTAGAAGTTTAGCAAATCTTAGCGAAGCTGTCGGTAGTTCGAAAAGATTCCTACCTATCCAAATGGACCTTATGAACGAGGAAAGTGTGGAAGATGGTATTTCCAAAGCAATTGAAACTTTTGGCCAGCTTGATGTTATTGTAAACAATGCAGGTTATGGACAGAATGGTACACTGGAAGAAATTTCAGACGAGGAAGCACGACAGAATTTCGATGTGAATGTGTTTGGTCTTTTAAATGTTATCCGTAAATCCATGCCACAACTTAGGTCGCAAGGATCGGGGCATATTTTCAATATTGCATCCGTCGCAGGAATCGTAGGAAGTTTTCCCGGTTTTGGTATCTATTGTGCGACCAAATTTGCAGTTGTAGGTCTTACGGAGGCTTTATCGGTGGAGGCAAGCCCGTTCGGAATCAAAACAACTTTGGTGTATCCCGGTTATTTTAGAACTGAATTTCTTTCTGACGATTCATTAAAACTGGCACGTAACCGTATGGACGTTTATGCCCAAGCTCGTGAATCTGAGCGTATGCACAAAGAAGAGATTGCCGGAAACCAGTTGGGAGATCCTGAAAAGGCTGCTGAAGCACTAATAACCATGGCAGAAAGTGAAGAACCAGCTTTACACTTGTTTTTGGGGAGCGATGCTTATGGCATGGCAAATGAAAAGTTGAAAACCTTGGCAGACGCACTGGAAGCCAATAAAGAGTTGAGCTATTCTACCGATTTTAAAAACTAGTTTGTAATTTAAAACGGGCAAGGTCCTGCCTTGCCCTTAAATTAGCATTGAAGATGAATACATTTCAAACCTTGAGCGAGTTCCATAAGTTTTGTGCACTTCCAAATCCAGAACATCCTCTGATTAGCCTAATAGACTATGGGCAGGTTAATTATCAAACCATAGAAAGTCAAATTACATGGATGCAAAGCTTTTACAGCATTGGTTTAAAACGTGATATACAGGCCAAAGTGAGATACGGCCAGCAGGAGTTTGATTTTGATGAGGGACTGCTATCCTTTATAGCTCCAAGGCAGGTTCTTCAGTTTGAAATGTTACCGACGGAGAAAAAGCCTTCAGGTTGGCTATTGTTGGTTCATCCCGATTTTTTGTGGAACACCCCCTTGGCCAAGACCATTAAGAACTATGAGTTTTTTGGATATGCCATAAACGAAGCCTTATTTCTTTCGGACAAAGAAGAACGTACCATAACCGACATTTTACTCAATATTCAACATGAGTATAGGTCCAATATCGACAAGTTCAGTCAAAATATCATCATAGCACAAATAGAACTATTGCTCAATTATGCCGAACGATACTATCAAAGACAATTTCTTACCAGAAAAATCAATAACCACGAGATTTTGGTTCGGTTGGAGCATCTTCTCGACAGCTATTTCAACGGAGAAGAAGCCATCAACAAAGGAATTCCGTCCGTCCAATTTATAGCCGACAGCCTACATGTTTCTTCAAGTTACCTAAGTAGCTTACTAAAAGTGCTAACAGGCCTGAGTACCCAACAACACATACACGAAAAACTTATTGAGATAGCTAAAGAGAAATTATCTACCACACAACTTTCTATAGGTGAGATAGCCTATACTTTAGGATTTGAGCATTCACAATCCTTCAGCAAACTTTTCAAGACAAAGACCAACCTATCCCCAATGGCTTTCAGGGCTTCGTTCAATTAATTGCCCCAAAATGGATGCTGTTCGAGAAATTTGTACAATTTGTATTGAACTCCTTTCGCAGGAATGACATCAATTAATGGCTCTAAACTGTCATTATAAAGAAGTGCAAAGACTGAAGATTGTATTTTGTCCCATTTGCCGGATTTGTCACATCGAGCGCAGTCGAGATGTTTTTAGGTTCTCGACTCCGCTCGAACTAACAAAGAATTAATTATTGTTTCACCGTAGGATATTCTACTCCCAACTGCTCCAAATAGCTATCGTATTTGGTTTCGTCATAATAGAACTCCTCCAAAGCGGGTCGGAACATATCTTGCTTGTCCTTGTTTAAGAAGGTCGGGGGCATATCATCCGCAGAGATCATAGGCTCATATTTGGTTTCCTTGGTCTGCTCATTGTTGAAATAATCCCATGCTTGGGTCAACAACTCTGGTTTCAACAAGAAATCCATAATGGTCATAGCCTCGGCTTTTGCACCTGCTGTTGCACCTTTATGGGCGATGGGCGTTGCCATGGCAATGGCATTGGCCCAGTGGTGTCCAGGCAGTCCAGGAATATTGGACGGAAAACGCATGGTTACCGTAGGCACTTTCCAAGAAATATCACCGATATCGTCAGATCCTCCGCTAACAGGTTCTGTAACAGGCAACCCAATTTCAGAAAGCTCCGTGGGCAGTCCTTCAATTTCTCGTGATTTCACTTCGGTTTGTACCGCTTTGGCCAGTTTTTGATCTGCCTCTGTCCATTCTGGAAGTCCAACTTCTTTGATGTTTTCGTACATGGTTTCGGCAATCACCTTATTATAATGTCTTGGCCAAGCGGTTCCCAAAACTCGAGATGTCATGGTGGTTCCTGTCATCATGGCCGCGCCCTTTGCGATATCGTTTGCCTCGGCGTACATTTCCATAATTCCTTCATAAGTAATATCCCTAAAATAATACCAAATCGCAGCCTTGGACGGCACTACGTTGGGTTGATCTCCAGAATCGGTAAAAATGGAGTGGGAACGTTTTAATGGATGCAAGTGTTCCCTTTTATAGTTCCACCCCACATTCATCAGCTCTGCGGCATCAAGGGCACTGCGGCCTCTCCAAGGAGCACCAGCTGAATGTGCCGCTTCACCTTCAAACATGTATTCCACGGAAATCAAGCCTGTCCCACGGGTCGGTCCCCAGGAAACACTCAGGTTACTGCTCACGTGGGTAAAAATGCACATATCAATTTTGTCAAAAAGACCATCACGGACGTACCACGCTTTGGCAGCCACCAATTCTTCGGCAATTCCAGGCCATAAAATCAAAGTTCCGCCGATGCCCTCTTTCTCCATCACCTCTTTTACGGCCAATGCCGAGGTAATGTTCAAAGGAATACCTGCATTGTGCCCTTCGCCGTGTCCAGGTGCGCCCTCAACCAAAGGTTTATGGTAGGCAACGCCAGGTGTTTGTGATGCTTTCGGGATACAATCCACATCGCTTCCCAAGGCAATTACAGGTCCTTCCCCATTGCTCCAGGTCGCAAACCATGCAGTCGGGATATTGGAAATGGAATGCTCAATCGTAAAACCGTTATCTTCCAAAATTCCAGTAAGGTATTTGGAACTTTCCTCTTCTTGAAAGCCCAGTTCGGCAAAACTGAAAATCTTGTCGACCATCACCTGCGTCTGCTTTTTATTTGCTTCGACCAGGGCCTCTACTTCGGCTTTAAACTTTTTGATTTGACTTTTGGAGTACTTTTTCTGCGCTGTTGAAGTGGCTACGCCTGCGAACAGCATAATCCCACTCAACAGGATTTTGGTAGTTTTCATAAGGTTGGTTTTGAGTTAGCTATAATTCTTCTAAGATATGGAAAACAACTTTAATCCGTTGGGTCTAAAACTTCATAAATAGCGACTTTTAGCGATTTGATAAAAATCCTAGTCCTAATTTTTCAAACCCACATGCTATCAACAATATTTGGTTAACAAAACTCCCATCCTTTAGGATGAATTACGCAGCAAAATCGTATTTTTGCACTTTCTTAAACCGTTCAACGCAAAGATTGTATGATCCATTTTTTTGGGGACAAGGCTACCAAGGTTTTTGCCGTCCAAACCGCTCAGGAAATCGCTCAGGAAGATACTAACAAACTGATCTGGTTGTTTGGCAACCAGCCTAAGATCGAAGCGGCGTCACTTGACGCCTTTTTTGTTGGGCCACGGGCCGCAATGATTACTCCTTGGAGTACAAACGCTACAGAAATTACCCAAAACATGGGCATCACAGGAATTATCCGAATTGAGGAGTTCCATGCTGTTTCAGAGGATTTCACTGATTTTGATCCCATGCTTTCCCAAAAATACACCTCTTTGGGACAGGATATTTTCACTATTGATATTTTTCCAGAATCCATCAAGGAGATTGATGATATTGCTTCTTACAACGAAAAAGAAGGATTGGCCTTGAGCGAGGAAGAAGTCGCCTATCTTGAAGGACTTGCCAAAAAATTGAATCGTAAATTGACCGATTCCGAAGTGTTTGGTTTCAGCCAAGTGAATTCCGAGCACTGCAGGCATAAAATTTTCAATGGCACTTTTGTGATTGATGGAGAAGAGAAACCTTCTTCCCTATTCAAATTGATCAAAAAGACCTCCGAGGCCAACCCCAACGATATTGTTTCGGCATACAAGGACAATGTCGCCTTTATCAAGGGGCCAAAGGCTATCCAGTTTGCACCCAAAAGTGCGGACAAGCCCGATTTTTATGAAGAAAAAGAGTTTGATTCCGTGCTTTCGCTAAAAGCGGAGACCCATAACTTCCCGACCACTGTGGAGCCCTTTAACGGTGCCGCAACAGGTTCTGGAGGTGAGATTCGTGATCGATTGGCTGGCGGAAAAGGGTCTTTGCCATTGGCAGGAACCGCAGTTTACATGACTTCTTATTCCCGATTGGAGGAAAACCGTCCTTGGGAAAAGGGCATGAAAGAAAGAGATTGGTTGTATCAAACACCGATGGATATCCTCATCAAAGCATCCAATGGTGCATCTGATTTTGGAAATAAATTCGGTCAACCCCTGATTGCTGGTTCCGTTTTGACATTTGAGCATGAGGAAGAAGCACGAAAATTGGGCTTCGACAAAGTGATTATGATGGCAGGTGGTATAGGATATGGAAAAACCGACCAAGCCTTGAAAGATACGCCAAGCAAGGGAGACAGAATAGTTGTTCTGGGTGGTGACAACTACCGTATCGGGATGGGCGGGGCCGCGGTATCCAGTGCAGATACTGGGGAATTTAGCTCTGCTATTGAATTGAATGCGGTACAGCGTTCCAACCCTGAAATGCAAAAAAGAGCTTCGAACGCCGTTCGCGGATTGTTTGAAAGCCATGATAACCCCATTGTTTCCATTCACGATCACGGAGCTGGTGGACACCTTAATTGTCTGTCCGAATTGGTCGAGGAAACTGGAGGCACCATTGATACCGACAAATTGCCCGTTGGCGACCCTACGCTTTCCAAAAAAGAATTGATCGGGAACGAGTCCCAAGAACGTATGGGATTGGTAATCGGTGAGAAAAATTTAGATCTATTGGAACGGGTCTCGGCTCGTGAACGTTCTCCCATGTACAACGTGGGTGAAGTTACAGGCGACCACACCTTTAAATTTACTTCTGGTGAAACTGGCGAAACCCCGATGAACTTGGAACTTTCCGATATGTTCGGAAGCTCTCCAAAAACCATTATGGCGGACAAGACTGCCCAGCAAAAATATCCAGCCCTCAATTATTCCCTGGAGCATTTCCATGATTATCTGGAGCAAGTACTTCAACTGGAAGCTGTTGCCTGCAAGGATTGGTTGACCAACAAAGTTGACCGTTGTGTGGGCGGGCGTGTGGCCAAGCAACAATGCGCGGGCCCCTTGCAATTGCCATTGAACAACTGCGGTGTGATGGCCCTCGATTTTAAAGGAAAAGAAGGCATCGCCACCAGTATTGGCCACTCCCCTATTTCAGCTTTGATAGACCCTGTTGCAGGAAGCAGGAACAGCGTGGCGGAATCGTTGACCAATATTGTTTGGGCACCATTAAAAGATGGACTTAAATCCGTATCGCTGTCCGCCAACTGGATGTGGCCCTGCAGAAATGAAGGTGAAGATGCGCGTTTGTATTCCGCCGTAGAGTCCTTATCGGAATTTGCGATAGCATTGGGCATCAATGTGCCCACAGGAAAGGATTCGCTTTCCATGAAACAAAAATATAAGGACGGTGACGTATTGTCTCCAGGAACGGTAATAATTTCAGCTGCTGGTAATTGCAACAATATCAACCAAGTGGTGGAACCTGTTTTGCAGAAAGACGGCGGGGACATTTATTACATCAACCTATCTAAAGACAGCCACAAATTGGGCGGTTCTTCCTTTGCACAAATTTTGAACGGAATTGGCGATGAAGCCCCATCTGTTTTGGATGCTGGTTATTTCAAGACCGTTTTCAATACCTTGCAAAAGCTCATCAAAGATGGTCAGCTATTGGCGGGGCACGATGTAGCATCAGGTGGTTTGATCACTACACTTTTGGAACTTTGCTTTGCTGATAATGATTTGGGTGCCAACTTAGATCTATCCAGTTTGAACGAACAGGACACCATCAAACTATTGTTCTCTGAAAATAGTGGTGTGGTATTCCAAGCCAAAGATGATTCAGTAGAAAATGAATTGAAAGCTTCGGGTATTGAATTTGCCAAAATCGGTAGTCCATCTTCAGAAAGCACCTTGAAAATCAAGAACAACGGCATTGAAATAGGATTGAACATTGCATCCTTGCGAGATACATGGTTCAAGACATCCTACCTATTGGACAACAAACAAACTGCCAATGGTTTGGCCAAGAACCGATTTGATAATTACAAGAATCAGCCGTTAAACTATATTTTCCCCGAAAATTTTGATGGTCAATTGTCACCTCGAGCGCAGTCGAGAGGCAATGATAGACCCAAAGCGGCCATACTTCGTGAAAAAGGAAGTAATTCCGAGCGCGAAATGGCCAATGCGATGTACTTGGCTGGTTTTGATGTAAAAGATGTGCATATGACCGACCTCATTACAGGAAGGGAAACCTTGGAGGACATTCAATTTATTGGTGCGGTGGGAGGTTTCTCCAACTCTGATGTGTTGGGAAGTGCCAAAGGTTGGGCAGGTGCCTTTAAATACAACGAAAAGGCCAATAAAGCGCTGCAAGATTTCTTCTCCAGACCAGACACCTTATCCGTAGGGATTTGCAACGGTTGCCAGTTGTTCATGGAGTTGGATCTTATCAACCCAGAGCATGGCACCCATGGCAGAATGACGTATAACGATTCGCACAAGCACGAAAGTGGTTTTACTTCTGTGAAAATTCAGGAAAATAATTCGGTGATGTTGTCCAACTTGGCGGGAACCACTTTGGGTGTATGGATCAGTCATGGGGAGGGTAAATTCAGTCTGCCACATACGGAGGACCAATACCATATCGTGGCCAAGTACGGTTACGAAGGTTATCCTGCCAATCCAAACGGCAGTGATTACAACACTGCTATGCTCTGCGACAAAACTGGCAGGCACTTGGTGACCATGCCGCACATTGAACGCTCCACCTTCCCATGGAACTGGGCACACTATCCAAAGGATAGAAATGATGCGGTATCACCTTGGTTACAGGCATTTGTTAACGCTAGGGAATGGTTGGAAAACTTGGAAGATTAGTATCAAACATCTGTCTTGGGAGCAAAAAATTAGGGATTTTTCAAAATTTACCTGATGTAATTGTTAAATCTGTTTCATAGTTATGGTCTGATTTGCTAATTTGCAATCGCTTTACATAAAACTTACTATGCAAACTGTTACCCGATTATTTGATTTCCCATACTATCAGCTTGAAAAATATCCGTTAGAAAAATCATTGGTCACCAAAAGTGACGGTACGTGGATAGCAACATCCACCAAGGAATACATTGACAAGGCGAATGCGATAAGCAGGGCCTTGCTCAGGATGGGGTTCAAGCCCAATGATAAAATAGCGGTGATCTCCATGACCAACCGTACGGAATGGAACATTGTTGATATCGGGATTCTTCAAATCGGGGCGCAGAACGTACCCATTTACCCGACCATTGCAGAAGAGGATTACGAATACATTTTGAATCACTCCGAAGCCAAGATTTGCTTTGTCTCCTGCGAAGAGGTGTTTGAAAAAGTCAAGGCCATCCAATCCAAAGTCAAGAATTTAAAAGATGTTTTTTCCTTTGATCAACTCAGTGATTGCAAAAACTGGAGCGAGGTCCTGGAAATGGGAGCTGACACCTCCAACCAAGAAGAAGTTGAAAAATTAAAAGAAAGCGTTACACCTGATGACTTGGCAACCCTGATTTATACTTCTGGAACCACGGGAAGACCAAAAGGGGTAATGCTATCTCACAACAACATCGTTTCCAACGTATTGTGCAGTCAACCGAGGGTACCTTTTGAAACCGAAGGGGTGGCACTCAGTTTCTTGCCCGTGTGCCACATTTTTGAACGCATGATTTTGTATTTATACCAATATTGCGGAGTTGAAATCCATTTTGCTGAAGGACTGGACAAAATCAGTGATAATATAAAAGAGGTCAAACCTACCGTAATGACGGTGGTACCTCGTCTATTGGAAAAAGTATACGATGCCATAATTGCCAAGGGAGCGCTTTTAACGGGCATCAAAAAGAAATTGTTTTTCTGGGCCGTGGAAGTGGGTCTCAAGTTTGAACCTTATGGGGCCAACGGCTGGTGGTACGAGCAAAAACTTGGACTGGCCAGAAAACTTATTTTCAGCAAATGGAAAGAAGGTTTGGGCGGTAATTTGTCCGTGATGGTCTCAGGCAGTGCAGCTTTGCAGCCCAGACTTGCCCGAGTTTTTGCGGCCGCAGATATGCCCGTAATGGAAGGTTATGGACTTACGGAGACCTCTCCCGTGATTGCTGTGAACGACCAACGTAATAAAGGTTGGAAAATCGGAACCGTAGGCAAAATGATCGATGAAGTAGAAGTGAAAATTGCCGAGGATGGAGAAATCCTTTGCAAAGGTCCCAATGTAATGATGGGCTACTACAAAGACCCCGAAAAAACAGCCGAAGTGATGACAGGTGCCTATTTCCATACGGGGGATATCGGCGAAATCGATGCCGAAGGCTTTTTGCGCATTACCGACCGTAAAAAGGAAATGTTCAAAACTTCTGGTGGAAAATATGTGGCTCCCCAATTATTGGAGAACCGTTTTAAGCAATCAAGGTTCATTGAGCAGATCATGGTCGTGGGCGAGGGCGAAAAAATGCCCGCCGCTTTGATTCAACCCAACTTTGAATTCGTAAGGGAATGGGCCAAACGACATAATATTGATGTTGGCTCGAACGAAGAACTGGTGAAAAACGAAAAAGTGATCGCCCGCATGCAGGAAGAAGTGGATTGGGCCAACCAAGAATTCGCCAAGTGGGAGAAAGTAAAACAGTTTAGGCTTACCCCGGATGTTTGGAGCGTGGAAGACGGCCACCTTACCCCAACCATGAAACTAAAACGCAAACCCGTTAAGGAAATGTATCTGGATTTGTACAATGATATTTATGGACATTGATCAATTAGCAATCGACAATGATTTATGATTTACTGTCATTCTGAACGGAGTGAAGAATCTCTTTAAGCATAAAAGCAATAAAAAAACCAACGGGAATCCGTTGGTTTTTTTATTTAATTGTTGTGATTAATTGCAATCAATACCTACATCTCCATTGATGGTCCAACCGTAATCGTTGACTAAGATTCCACGTGCTGTTGCTCCTTCACTATTTAGGCAGTATTCTATATTTTCTGCTCCCAAAGCTATACCTTGAGGTGTATTTTCTAAATTGGACCAGCCAATCAAGGTGGCTCCGTAATTTTCAGCGGACATACCACTATTAGAGAAAATAATATTCATTAATGTGGCGCTTTCTATATTCCAACCACCTAAGTTTTGATCAAATGCAGCAGCTTCTACAAACATGGCTAACATATTGCTTACTTTACTTACATCCCAACCACCAATGTTTACATTAAATGATTCAGCATCAGCAAACATAGCTGTCATATCAGTTACACTGCTTACATCCCATTCACTTATGTCTGAATTAAAGGTATGTGCGTCTGCAAACATTGAATCCATGTTAGTGACATTACTTACATTCCAACCACCAATATCTGAATTGAATGATTCTGCGGCTGTAAACATTGCGCGCATATCAGTAACATTACTTACATCCCAACCACTCAAATCTCCATTAAATGTCGTGTGAAAACTAAACATATGCGACATATCCGTTACATTGCTTACATTCCATGTGCTAATATCGGCGTCAAAAGTACTAGCATGGGAAAACATCGATGACATATTTGTAACATTGCTAACGTCCCAATCACTTAAATCTGCATTGAATGTTGTTGCCGAAGCGAACATACTTCCCATGTTTGTTACCTTGCTAACATTCCAATTACTCAAATCTGAAGTAAACGAATATGCATGAGAGAACATACCTGACATATTTGTAACATTGCTTACACTCCAGTTGCTCAAATCTGCATTGAAAGATGAAGCTAGGGCGAATATTCCTGACATATCGATTACATTACTTACATCCCAACCACTTAAATCTGAATTAAATAATTCTGCTCTTACAAACATACCGTTCATATTGGTCACATTACTAACATCCCAATTACTTAAATCCCCATTAAAAACAGAAGGTTCACCAGAATCAAGCTCTCCATAAGAAAAACTTGCGAACATACCAGACATATCCTCAACATTTTGCAAGTTCGGAATATCGGTAGCATGATATTCCATATTTACACAATTAGCGAATCCATTGTTAAAATTTTTCCAAACAATTATACCCCATTGCTCAAGTCCAATCAAACTTTTAGCAACTTCAAGACCTTCAATATTAATTAGGTCGTTTTGTCCCATTTTTATTGCGGGAAAGTCTCCTTGGATTGAGACTTTGTATTCCCCCGTGGATGTATAAGTATGACTAGGATTTTGGATGGTAAGTTCTTCTTGTGTGCCGTCTCCCCAATCAATGGTATAATTATATTCATAATCAGGATTGGTACCTATTATAATTTCAAAATTATCCTCAGGTATGTTCCATAAGGTGACAAAAGAATCAGGGTCCTCGGCCAAACCTTCAATCACATTGGTTACTGTAATCGTAATATTGGCCTCGGCATCATCGGTTCCATCGGAAACCGAAACTTTTACGATGTGTTCTGCTTTTGTTTCAAAGTCCAAAGTTTGTCCGCTCTTCAAACTAAGTTTTCCAGTAGCATCAATCTCAAACAAATCATTGTCTTCAATGCTAAAGGTCAACTCATCCTGATCTTCATCAGTAGCCTTTACAGTTCCGATGATTGTAGCGTCCGAAATATCTTCGGCAACCGTGAAGCTCTGCGCCTCAACTTTGGGAGCATTGTTCTCTGCCGGTTTAGGTTCCGGGGTTGGGCTATCATCCTTACCACAAGACCATAAAAGGGCGAGCAGTAACGTCCCAAAAAATAAATTTCTGATTTTCATAATATGATTTTTGATTAAAAACACTTAATTTGATACAATATCCCCCTATTGCTTCACATATAGACCCACGATCTGACGGATGCCCCGTTTGAATTGATGGATAAAAAAATCCATATCCTTTTTCATTAAAATTCACCTACACTTTACCTTACATTTATTATGCATGCATAATAAATTTTCATATATTTGAGAACACCAAACTAGTTCTATGAAAGATTTGACCATTGATTACGCCCTCCGCGCCACTTGGCAGGCCGTAAGTAAAATGTACAATGAAGAAGCTAAAAATTATGGGCTTACAATGGCCATCGGATTTACCTTACTGAGTATAGACCCAAAAGGAGGTACACCGAGTACCACATTGGGTCCAAAAATGGGAATGGAAGCAACTAGTTTGTCAAGGATCTTAAAAAATATTGAGCAAAGAGGTTACATTCAACGTAAGCGCAACCCAAAAGACGGACGTGGCGTCCTTATTTATTTGACCCAACTGGGATTGGAAAAACGAGCGGAATCCAAAGAAGTGGTGCTACGTTTTAATGAAGTGGTCAAAGAAAATACCACGCAAGAAGATCTAGTGGGTTTCTTTAAAATCATAGAAACTATCAACAAACTGATAACAGACAAGAAAATCTATACAAAAACAACTAATAATTAATCTATAAATCGCACATGAAAAGGCATATAAACAAAGTTGCCGTAATCGGTTCCGGAATTATGGGAAGTGGCATTGCATGCCATTTTGCGAATATTGGGGTCGAAGTACTATTATTGGATATAGTCCCACGTGAACTTACCGATAAGGAAAAAGCGCAAGGACTTACCTTGGAAGACAAAGTGGTCCGCAATCGCTTGGTAAACGAATCACTGGCTTCCGCCCTAAAATCCAAACCCTCCCCTATTTATCACAAAAGCTTTGCCGATCGCATCACCACTGGAAATATGGAAGATGATATTTCCAAAGTGGCCGATGTGGATTGGATCATTGAAGTGGTCGTGGAACGGTTGGACATCAAAAAACAAGTGTTTGAGAATTTGGACAAACACCGTACCCCTGGAACTTTGATCACTTCGAACACATCAGGTATTCCCATCCGCTTTATGAGCGAAGGAAGAAGTGATGATTTCCAGAAACATTTCTGTGGAACACACTTTTTTAACCCAGCCCGATATTTAAAGCTATTCGAGATTATTCCTGGCCCGAAAACTTCTCAAGGGGTTCTGGACTTTTTGAATGGATATGGTGAGCAATACTTGGGGAAAACCTCGGTCGTTGCCAAGGACACACCCGCATTTATCGGTAACCGTATCGGAATATTCAGCATACAAAGCTTGTTCCACATGGTCAAGGAAATGGGTATGACGGTGGAAGAAGTCGATAAGTTGACAGGACCTGTGATCGGACGACCGAAATCCGCTACTTTCCGCACGGTGGATGTGGTTGGATTGGACACGCTTGTACACGTGGCCAACGGAATCAGTGAAAACTGCAAGGACGATGAACGTCACGAACTGTTCCAATTGCCCGACTTCATACAAACCATGATGGATAACAAATGGTTGGGAAGTAAAACTGGACAAGGCTTCTACAAAAAAGTCAAGGGAGACGATGGTAAGAGCGAAATCCTAACACTGGATTTGGACAACATGGACTACCGCTCCAAAAAAAGTGCAAAGTTTGCCACTTTGGAGCTCACCAAGACCATTGATAAAGTAATTGACCGTTTCCCCGTATTGGTAGACGGTAAGGACAAGGCAGGAGAATTCTACAGAAAGAGCTTTGGAGCACTTTTCGCCTACGTGACCCACCGCATTCCTGAAATTACGGACGAATTGTACAAAATAGATGATGCCATGAAGGCTGGCTTCGGGTGGGAACATGGACCGTTCCAAATTTGGGACGCCATAGGACTCGACAAAGGGCTTGAATTCATCAAGGCCGAAGGTCTGGAAGCCGCTCCATGGGTATCCGAAATGAAAGAAGCAGGAATTGATTCCTTTTACACCGTGAAGGAAGGCAACACCTACTTCTACGACATTCCCAAAAAGACCATGGAAAAAGTTCCTGGCCAGGATGCGTTCATCATTTTGGACAACATCAGAAAAACCAAAGAAGTCTTCAAAAACAGTGGTGTTGTTGTCGAAGATTTGGGCGATGGAATCCTGAACTGTGAGTTCCAATCCAAAATGAACACCATTGGGGGCGATGTGTTGGCTGGCTTGAACAAAGCAGTAGATCTAGCCGAAAAGGATTTTGCAGGATTGGTTATTGGTAATCAAGCTGCCAACTTCTCTGTTGGTGCCAATATCGGGATGATTTTTATGATGGCCGTGGAACAAGAATATGATGAGCTGAATATGGCCATTAAAATGTTCCAAGACACCATGATGCGCATGCGATATTCCTCTATTCCTACCGTCTCTGCTCCGCACGGTATGTGCTTGGGCGGTGGTTGTGAACTTTCGCTACATGCGGATAAGGTGGTGGCCGCGGCCGAAACCTATATTGGTTTGGTTGAATTCGGCGTAGGTGTGATTCCTGGTGGAGGCGGTTCCAAGGAAATGGCGCTTCGGGCTTCCGATACCTTCAGAAAAAACGATGTGGAACTCAATGTGCTTCAAGAGTACTTCCTTACCATCGGGATGGCCAAAGTATCAACTTCAGCTTATGAGGCCTATGACTTGGGCATCCTTCAAAAAGGAAAAGATGTGGTCGTTGTCAACAAAGACCGTCAAATTGCAACAGCGAAAGCGTATGCCAAACTGATGGCAGACGCAGGCTATACCAAACCCGTCAAACGCAAGGATGTTAAGGTGCTTGGAAAACAGGCTTTGGGTATGTTCTTGGTAGGAACCGACTCTATGGAGGCTGGACATTACATTTCTGAACACGACAAAAAGATTGCCGATAAATTGGCCTATGTAATGGCGGGCGGGGACCTTTCTGAAGCGACAATGGTAACCGAACAATACCTTTTGGATTTGGAACGGGAAGCATTCTTATCACTTTGTACCGAGAGAAAGACACTGGAACGTATCCAACACATGTTGAAGACTGGGAAACCATTGAGAAATTAGACACAAGAATCAAGACAAAAGAGCCAAGACCTAAAATCCTGACTCTTGGTTCTTGAATCTAAAAATCAAAAAGAAAAAATGAAAACAGCATACATAGTAAAAGCATACAGAACAGCCGTAGGCAAAGCGCCCAAAGGCCTGTTCAGGTTTAAGCGCCCAGATGAACTGGCGGCCGAAACCATCGAATACATGATGAATGAGCTTCCCCAACTGGACAAAAAACGTATCGATGACGTTATTGTGGGGAACGCCATGCCAGAAGCCGAACAAGGTTTGAACATGGGAAGACTGATTTCCTTAATGGGTTTGAACATTGAGGACGTGCCTGGCGTTACCGTAAACCGTTATTGTGCATCAGGATTGGAAACTATTGGGATTGCGACGGCAAAAATACAGTCGGGAATGGCGGATTGCATCATTGCTGGCGGAGCTGAAAGCATGAGCTATATCCCCATGGGGGGCTACAAACCCACTCCTGATTACGCCACAGCAAAAGAAGGTCACGAAGATTACTATTGGGGCATGGGGCTTACAGCAGAAGCCGTTGCCAAGCAATTCAAAGTATCTCGTGAGGACCAAGATGAATTCGCCTTCAATTCACACATGAAAGCCTTGAAAGCTCAGGAAGAAGGTCGTTTTCAAGATCAAATCGTGCCTATTGAAGTCGAACACACGTTTGTAAACGAAGCTGGCAAAAAAGAAACCAAAACATACACCGTCAAAAAAGATGAAGGTCCGAGAAAAGGAACCAACATCCCAACGTTGAACAAGTTGAGACCAGTTTTTGCCGAAGGAGGAAGCGTAACCGCAGGTAACTCTTCGCAAATGAGCGATGGCGCCGCCTTTGTAATGGTAATGAGCGAGGAAATGGTCAAAGAATTGAACTTGGAGCCCGTTGCCCGTCTGGTAAACTATGCCGCCGCAGGCGTGGAACCAAGAATTATGGGAATCGGGCCTGTAAAAGCCATTCCGAAAGCGCTAAAGCAAGCTGGAATGAAACAGGACCAAATAGACCTCATCGAATTGAACGAAGCCTTCGCGTCGCAATCGATAGCTGTTATTCGAGAGCTTGGATTGAATCAGGACATCGTCAACGTGAACGGAGGAGCCATAGCGCTCGGGCACCCACTTGGATGTACTGGGGCCAAATTGTCCGTTCAACTTTTTGATGAAATGAGAAAGCGGGACATGAAGGGCAAATACGGCATGGTGACCATGTGCGTAGGTACAGGCCAAGGTGCCGCAGGGATATTCGAGTTTTTATCGTAGGAACCAGGACTCTTAGAAGCAAGAATCAAGACTATGGGTAAACATAATTTCAAAAAACTTAAGATTTGGCAAGAAGGAATGGTTTTGGTTGAGGAAACATATAATATGATTAGAGAATTTCCTACTATGGAAAAATTCAATCTAGTCTCCCAATTGATTCGTTGTGCTGTTTCAATTCCTTCAAATATTGCGGAAGGCACTAGCAAATCATCAAATAAGCATTTTAATAAATATATAGAGGATAGTCTAGGCTCAAGTTTTGAGTGGGAAACACAATTGATAGTTGCCTTTAACCAGCAATATATTTCCGATGAAAGATTTGAATTTTTAGAGCAAAAAATCCAACAGTTACAGAAAATGATTTCAAGGTTTCAAGATGGTTTGAAATAAGTCCTGATTCTTGTCTCCTGAATCTTAAATCAATAAAAAATGAGCACAGAAACTACAAACAAAGAAATTTTGAGAGGAGGTCAATTCTTGGTCAAGGAGACCAAATGCGAGGACATATTTACCCTTGAGGACCTCAACGAAGAACAAAAAATGATGCGCGAAAGCACCAAGGAATTCGTAGACCGCGAACTTTGGGCCCATTGGGAACGCTTTGAGAAAAAAGACTATGCCTATACCGAAGAATGTATGCGAAAGGCAGGCGAACTTGGCTTATTGAGCGTAGCGGTACCCGAAGCGTATGGCGGTATGGGAATGGGGTTTGTGTCCACCATGCTGGTTTGCGACTACATTTCTGGCGCCACTGGCTCATTCAGTACGGCGTTCGGCGCGCACACAGGGATTGGCACCATGCCCATCACACTCTACGGAACCGAGGAGCAAAAGCAAAAATATGTACCCAGATTGGCCACGGGCGAATGGTTCGGAGCCTATTGCTTAACAGAGCCAGGAGCTGGTTCCGATGCCAATTCTGGTAAAACAAAGGCCGTACTTTCGGATGATGGCAAATATTACAGCATCACAGGACAGAAAATGTGGATTTCCAATGCTGGATTCTGCAATCTGTTCATTGTTTTTGCCAGGATTGAGGACGATAAGAACATTACAGGTTTTATTGTCGAAAATGACAAAGAAAACGGAATCAGTTTTGGTGACGAAGAAAAGAAATTGGGTATCCACTCCTCCTCTACCCGCCAAGTGTTCTTCAATGAGACCAAGGTACCTGTTGAAAACATGCTTTCCGAAAGAGGAAATGGATTCAAGATAGCCATGAACGCCCTTAATGTGGGCAGGATAAAATTGGCAGCAGCTTGTTTGGAAGCCCAGCGTCGAGTTATCAACGAAGCAACCAAATACGCTAACGAACGCATCCAATTCAAGACCCCTATAATAAACTTCGGTGCCATCAAAGCAAAGATTGCAGATATGGCCACCAACGCTTATGTGGATGAAGCTGCATGTTATCGTGCTGCCAAAAATATCGAGGACAGAATTGCCATTCGCGAAGCAAGTGGCAATTCCCACCAAGAAGCAGAGTTGAAAGGTGTTGAGGAATATGCCATTGAATGTTCCATTTTGAAGGTAGCCGTTTCCGAGCACGTTCAGCACACCACCGATGAGGGTATTCAAGTGTTCGGGGGAATGGGCTTTAGCGCCGACACCCCGATGGAATCTGCGTGGAGAGATGCCCGTATTTCCAGGATTTACGAAGGAACGAACGAAATCAACCGCATGCTCTCCGTAGGCATGTTGGTGAAGAAAGCCATGAAAGGTCATGTTGACCTTTTGGGTCCTGCTACCAAAGTGGGTGAAGAGTTGATGGGAATTCCATCATTCGACACCCCAGACTATTCGGAACTGCTTTCAGAAGAAAAAGATTTGATAGCACGATTGAAAAAAGTATTCTTGATGGTCGCTGGTAGCGCTGTTCAGAAATTTGGTCCCGATTTGGAAGAACATCAAATGTTGCTGATGGCCGCTTCCGATATCTTGATTCAAATCTATATGGCAGAATCCGCTATCCTAAGAACGGAGAAAAATGCAAAACGCTTTGGTGAAGAAGCTCAAGCTACACAAATCGCAATGTCGAAATTGTATTTGTACAGAGCGGTCGACATCATTCAGCAAAAAGCCAAGGAAGGTATTGTTTCCTTTGCCGAGGGCGATGAACAACGAATGATGCTGATGGGCCTAAAACGCTTCACCAAGTATACAAACCAACCCAATGTTGTGAAACTTAGAACGCAAATTGCCGACAAAGTTGCCGCAGATAACGGGTATACCTTTGACTAATTCAAATATTTGTTGGGATGCAAACCCACTAGGATTTGAGAACGCCCCGATCGGGGCGTTTTTTTTGCTATGTATTTACTTGATGGATTCCAGTATGCGCTCGTCCTTTTGCTTTGTGGAGAAATTGATTGCACATTCAATAAGGGCCAAATGCGAGTACGCTTGTGGGAAATTGCCCAACAAACGTTTTGTCTTAAAATCGATGTCCTCGCTGAACAATCCCAAATGGTTGCTGTAGCTCAATAAACGCTCGAACTGCTCCAAAGCCTTTTCTTCCTCCCCTATTTTGAAGAGTGCATTGATAAACCAGAACGTACAAATGGTGAAAGACGATGATGGCAATCCGAAGTCGTCCTCGTTTTTATAGCGGTACAAAAGACCATCATTGCTCAAGCCTTCCTCAATAGCCTTTACAGTACTCACATATTTTGGGTCACGGGCATGGATAAAACCATAAGGTTCCATCAATAGTACGGATGCATCCAAATGGCGGGATCCATACGACTGTACAAAAGCATTGATATCGCTGTTCCATGCATTTTCGTGGATATCATCCTTAATTTTCTGCTCAAGGGCCGTCCAACGCTCCAGTTTTCTGGTTTTCCCGAACATGTTCGCGACCTTAATGGCCCTGTCCAAGGCAACCCAGCACAGGACTTTGGAGAAGGTAAAGTGCTTGTCCTCACCTCGGAACTCCCAAATACCTTTGTCAGGTTCTTCCCAGTGCTTCCCTACGATCCAAACAATACCTTTGGTAATGCTCCAAAGTTCCTCCACGTTTTCAATATCGTTGCTGAAATTCTTCAACTGCTCATAGATCACATCCATCAAAATGCCATAAATATCATTCTGACGTTGCTTGTAGGCCGCATTGCCCACACGGACAGGTTTAGACCCTTTGTATCCATCAAAATGGCTCAAAGTTCTTTCGGTCAATGTTTTTTCCTTGTTGATTCCGTACATGATCTGGAGCTTTTCGTCCTTGTCCGGCATCAAATCAATAATAAACTGAAGGTACCGCTTGGCGGAGTTCTTGTGCCCAAGTTCGGATACCACCTTGATTACCATTGAGGCATCCCGAATCCAACAAAAACGATAGTCCCAGTTCCTGACCTCGCCAATGGTCTCTGGAAGCGATGTGGTCGCAGCGGCCAACACGGCACCAGTCTTGTCGTACGTCAACATCTTAAGCGTAATGGCACTACGAATTATTTGGTTTTTGAACTTTTGATAATCGGGTGTCTTTGCGGACCAATCCAACCAGTACACCTTCGTGCGCTCCAATTCCAACCCCATTTTTTCGGTGGTCGGTTTTAATATCTTCTCATTATAGCGAATCAGGAAGTAACCATCCTCCTTCAGTGTTATTTCATGGCCTTCCAGAATGTCTTCCTTGTCAAATGAAGTGTATAAAAACAAGGTGTCATATTTTAATTTATGGGTAAGGCTGGCGATAAAATCTTCCTTGATGTAATGCTTGGTCTCTCCCAAACCATATTCCAACTTGGGATTATAGATTACCGAAAATTTAGGCGTTCCCGAAATGTATTTAACGTAACGGATAATCTCGGGCTGCGCTTTGTATCTTCCGTTCATTTTATGGTGACGGGGCATAAAGTCATGCAACTCGAACACATTATCGCCTTCTGAAAAACGAGTAATCAAAATTGCGGTATTGCGATAATATTCCTGTTCAATGCTGTAGTCGCCTATCGGACGTATTTCAAAACTGCCTCCTTTTTGCTCATCGAGCAATTTTGCAAAGATTGAAGTAGAGTCAAATTGGGGCAAACAGCACCAATCCATGGAGCCTTCTTTGGAAATCAATGCCGCACTCCTGCAATTTCCTATAATTCCGTAATTCAAGTTGTCCATAGGTCAAAATTTCTCAAAAGGGTTAGAATGAATTGGTTTTGCGCTCGAATTTCCCGAATTTTAAAGAAACAAAAAATTAAAATACGTCAAAAATTATCCTTTTATGGGCAAAACTATCATAATCTCAAATCGATTACCCGTTCAGTTACAAATTAGCAATGGAAAACTCAATGCAATACCAAGTGTTGGAGGTTTGGCCACAGGAATGAAATCTGTGCACAGTGGAGGCGAAAGTCTATGGATCGGTTGGTCTGGACTAACGGACGAAGAAACGCCAGAAGAACTGGAAGATGACATAGACAAGGCCCTAAAAGAGCATGGCTGCGCCAAAGTAAAGTTGAATGCCGATGAAATTGATGGATTTTACTACGGCTTCAGTAATAGAACCATATGGCCGTTGTTCCACTACTTTTTGAAGTATTCCGAATTTGAACTGAATTATTGGGACACCTATAAATCAGTAAACCAAAAGTTTGCCGATGCCATCATCGAAAATTCGGATGAGGACGATACCATTTGGATCCACGATTACCAATTGATGCTCGTTCCACAAATGGTGCGCGAAAAACGTCCCGATACCACTATTGGCTTCTTTTTACATATTCCTTTCCCGTCTTTCGAAATTTTCCGAACCCTGCCTTGGCGTGAAGAGATTTTGGAAGGACTGTTGGGTTCCGATCTTATCGGCTTTCATACCTACGACTACGAGAGACATTTTTTGAGCTCTGTACGAAGACTGATAGGTCTGGATGTAAGCTTCAATGAGATTTATTTGGACAACAGAGTTATTAAAGTGGATTCGTTTCCTATGGGAATCGATTATAAAAAGTTTAGGGATGCCGCCGTGTTGCACGACTCTAAAAGTGAGGACGAGCGAAGCGATTTACAGCTCCGTTTGGACAACCACAAGGCCTCAACACCAGATGCAAAGCTCATTCTTTCCATAGATCGATTGGATTACAGTAAGGGGATCGCAAAACGCATCAATGCATTTGAATATTTCCTTCAAAAATATCCAGAATACAAAGAAAAGGTACGATTGATCATATTGGCCGTGCCCTCGCGTTCCAACGTGCCCCAATATCAATTGCTAAAAAGAGAGGTCGATGAATTGGTAGGCCGAATCAACGGGGAATTGTCCACGGTAAACTGGACCCCCATTTGGTACTTCTATCGTTCCCTGCCCTTTGAAAGCTTGATCGACCTATACACATCCAGCGATATTGCCTGGCTGACCCCGCTTCGTGATGGAATGAACTTGGTGGCCAAGGAATACATCGCCACACGTACCGACAAGTCTGGTGTGCTTATCTTGAGCGAAATGGCAGGTTCGGCGTATGAAATGAACGAGGCCCTATTAATCAATCCGAACAATTTTGAGCAACAAGCGGACACTTTGAAGAGAGCCTTTAACATGCCCTTGGAAGAGCAAGTGTCACGAAACACCTTTTTACAGAAAAGATTGGAACGCTATAATGTAGAGGTTTGGGCCAATGAATTCATGAATGCCCTCAAAGAAAAAAGAGATCTGGGCAAAGCGTTTATTTCCGAAAAAATGTCCTCCGAAATATTATTGTCCATCCAAGAAGCCTATGCAAAATCAAAAAAACGGCTGTTGTTCTTGGATTATGATGGAACTCTCGCTGGCTTCCACAAAGATCCGCAACAAGCCTCGCCCGATGAAGAACTTTACGAACTCTTGGACGAACTGAACGCTCAGGAAAATACTACCGTATTTTTAATAAGCGGAAGGGACAAACAAACCTTTGGACGTTGGTTCTTGCCCAAAAAATACAATATGATCGTGGAGCACGGCGTATGGATTTCCCGAAATGGAGAGGATTTTAAGATGTTGGAACAGGTAAAGGGCGAATGGATGGACAAAATACGACCAGTGCTCGAGTCCTTCGTGGACAGGACCCCAGGCTCGTTCATCGAAGAAAAAAACTACTCACTGGCTTGGCATTATCGCAACACCGACCCCGATTTTGGAACAAAAAGGGCCACAGAGCTCAATACAGTGTTGCGTAGTTTGATCGGTAATGACGATATTAGTGTATTGAACGGAAACAAGGTCATGGAAATAAAGAGCAGCAACGTGAACAAAGGAAGGGCTGCCACTCGTATGTTAAGCGAAGATGATTACGACTTTGTTTTTGCCATTGGCGATGATTGGACCGATGAATTTATGTTCCAAGAACTACCCGACTCGGCAATCACCGTTAAGGTCGGGCTCAAAAAAACACAGGCCAAATACCATGTGGAAAACACCGCTAGGGTAAGGCAGCTTTTAAAACGTTTCACAAAACCATGATACAAAGGTTTTTTATTATTTGCTTTCTGTTGGCCTATGGCCAAGGATGGGCACAGGCCGAAACAGAGGTCTATCTTTTTGATTTGGAACTGAATAATGGAAAACCCCTTTTGACCAACCCCAAAAACATTTCCAATAACCCAGGATATGACAATCAACCTTCCTTTTGGGACGACGGCAGTGTTTTGTTCGCTTCGACCAGAGAAGACCAAACGGACATTCTTCAATTTAATGTAAATGAAGGAAGCACTTCATCATGGTTGACCTACACTACGGCGGGCAGTGAATACTCACCCCTACGGATTCCAGGAAAGAAGGCAATTTCTGCCATTCGCTTGGATGTGGACGGTCTTCAACGTCTTTACGAATATGATGTTGAAACCAGCAAATCAACACCGATATCCGACCTAAAGATAGGATACCACGTTTGGTTCGACGATCATATACTGGTGGCTACGGTATTGGTTGAAAATCGCATGGACCTTGTTGTTTTGGACTTGGAAGAAAACACCCAGAATACGGTTTACGAAAATGTAGGGCGTTCATTGCATAACATACCCAATTCCGATTTGGTCAGTTTTATCGGCAAAAAGAACAATGCCTGGGAAATTCTTTCCCTAGACCCCTTAACGGGCGAATCCAAAAAAATTACCAACACCTATGGCAAAGAAGAGGATATTTGCTGGTTGGATGAAAATACCGTCATTACGGGAGCTGGCAAAAAGCTCTTAACTAAGGATATTGGCTCGGAAGATGGATGGGAGCCCATTATTGAATTTGATCAGGAGGAAATCAATAACATTAGCCGAATAGCTATCAGCCCAAACCGTAAAAGATTGGCTTTTGTTGCGGAGGAATCTGTAGCAAAGATCATTCAAAAGCAAGTGAGGGACTTTAATCAGCGAGATTTGGATGGTTTTGTCTCTTGCTTTGCTGAAGATGTCCTGGTCACACGTTTTCCGAATGAGAAAATGTATCAGGGAAATGGTACGATGAAGGAGAACTACGAACGCTTTTTTGAAAATGTGGAATCATCGAGCGTAGAAGTGGTCAATCGAATTATTTTGGGAAACACCGTAATCGACGAGGAAATTACCAAAGTGGATGGTAGGGAAGGACATCAGGTGGCCATTTACCAGATTGAAAATGGACTTATCGCATCGATGACCTTTATTTTCCCTGATGGGCCCTTGACCGATGCGGAAAGTATTGTACAAGAACAACTGGATGCCTACAATAAACGGGATATTGATGCCTTTGCGGATACCTACGCCGATTCCATTGAGATATTTGAATTCCCCAATAAATCGATGGCAAATAGCAAATCCATGCTCAAAAAACAGTACGGTCCATTTTTTGAGAACACCCCCGATCTTCAGGCCAAGATCAAAAACAGAATAGTAATCGGGAACAAGGTAATCGACCATGAAATGGTTACGGCCAATAGCATGGAATTCAAGGCCGTTGCCATTTACGAAGTGGAAAGCGGGGAAATTACCAAGGTAACCTTTATCAAATAACCATTATGAAACTTCCGCACAACATCAGCAGAATTGAAGCCTTTAGCGACGGGGTCTTCGCTTTTGCAGCAACGCTTTTGGTCGTGTCCGTAGGAACGCAAGCGGAGAATTCCATACTCCAAGTGGATTGGATGGTATTTTTAAGTTTTGGGGTCAGTTTTTTTGCCTTGGTCGGGCTGTGGTCGGTACACTACAATTTCTTCCGACGCACCAATTATATGGACAATATGATCATTGGCCTCAATGCGGTTCTCCTGTTTTTGATACTCTACTACATTTTCCCAATAAAATCCCTGATCAATTCATGGACTGGGACCTTACAGATCAATGCTGAAGAATTTTCATCACTCTTCCAGCTCTACAGTCTCGGCTTTCTATTGATATTTACCTGCTACGCATTGATGTATTGGAGGGTGTATAAGAAAGCTGGCAAAAGTACATTGCAACATTTGTTTTACGCCCGACATTTTGGGCTTTTTATGATTGTTGCCCTCATCTCCATCATTTTTGCCAAATTTCATTGGGGACTAAATTATGGACTTCCAGGGATTGTCTACATGCTTCTGGGTCCTTTTTGCTATTTTCACGCTGTATACTTTCAGAAAAAAACCAACGCTTTTTAACATGAGAAATATTTTACTTGCACTAGTACTTACTTTCACTTCTTTGACTTATTCCCAAACCGATACACGGCTGTACGACATCATCAATTCCGTATCCGCAGAACGTATTGAAAGTGATGTGACCACGCTGGTCAATTTCGGCACAAGACACACTCTGAGCGATACCGTTTCACAAACAAGGGGAATTGGCGCTGCCAGACGATGGATTAAATCGGAATTCGAAAAAATCTCTTCGGACTGCAATGATTGCCTTGAAGTCTTCTATCAAAAAAACTTGATAGAGGAAGGCGATAATGCCCGAATCGTAAAAGATGTGGAAATTGTGAACGTGGTCGCCATCCAGCGAGGGACCAAATTTCCAAACAGATTTATCATCATGAGCGGGGATATTGACTCCCGTGTCAGCGACCCTACCAACTATACTTCGGATTCCCCTGGAGCCAACGATAATGCCAGCGGAATGGCAGGTACTATTGAAGCATCCCGTGTGTTATCCAAATACAAGTTCGAGAGCAGTATCATTTACGTTGGACTTTCGGGCGAAGAACAGGGCCTTTATGGCGGTAAGGGATTAGCGGCCTACGCCAAAAATCAGGGATGGGATATTGTGGGCATCCTTAACAACGATATGATCGGAAACATAACAGGAGTCGATGGCGTTGTGAGCAATAGGGACTTTAGGATTTTCTCCGAGCCCGTTCCCCCTACCGAAACCGAACAAGAGCGCAGGGCACGCCGTTTTTATGGTGGCGAAGTGGACGGGATTTCCCGTCAGTTGGCGCGCTACGTGTACGAAACCACCAAAACCTATATGCCCGAAATGAACCCGATGATGATCTACCGATTGGATAGATTTGGCCGCGGCGGACATCACAGGCCTTTTAATGATGCTGGATATGCTGGTGTTCGTATTATGGAGGCACATGAAAATTATACGCAACAACATCAAGATATTCGCGTAGAGGATGGCATTGCCTACGGAGACGTTTTGGAACACGTTAATTTTGAATACGCCAAAAAGCTGACCGCCGTAAATGCCATTACCCTTGCATCCATTGCATGGGCGCCACCCGCTCCCGAAACTGTTGAAATCGGTGGAATTGTGGAACCCAGTGCCAAACTTCGATGGAGCAAGGTCGAGGGAGCCGTAGGGTATAAAATATATTGGAGAGATACCACTTCCCCTACTTGGGACAATTATAAATACGTCGGAGATATTAGCGAGCACACCTTGGAAGGTATTGTCATCGACAATTACTTTTTTGGCGTTGCTGCTGTTGGCAAGGATGGACACGAAAGTCCCGTGGTTTTCCCAAACAAGGTTTTTAGGTAATAAAAATTCATAAATGAAACAAGCAACCCTGATCATTGCTCTTTTAGTTGGAGCATGGGCCATTAATGCCCAAGAATTTACCAGACAAGACTCCCTTCGTGGGAGCATTACCCCAGAACGTGTATGGTGGGATTTGAATTATTACGATTTGAACGTAAAAGTGGAACCTTCCAAAAAGTTTATCTCTGGGTACAATGTGGTCAGATATAAGGTGCTGAAAGAAGATAAAATCCTTCAGATTGACCTGCAGGAACCCATGAAGATTGAATCCGTTGAACAAGACGGTAAAAAGCTGAAGTTCTCCTCTGAGGGAAATGCACATTTCATCAAACTAAAAAAGAGGCAGATTCCTGGAGATTTCAACGAATTGAAAATTGTATATTCTGGATATCCAAGAGAAGCGGTGAGAGCTCCTTGGGACGGTGGTTTTTCATGGAAGGAGGACCCCAATGGCAATCCTTTTGTCGCCACTTCCTGCCAAGGACTTGGAGCAAGCGTTTGGTGGCCCAACAAAGACCATATGTACGACGAAGTGGACAGTATGCGCATCAGTGCCACCGTTCCGAAAGATTTGATGAATGTCTCCAACGGGCAATTGGAAAGCATAGAGGACAAAGGGGATTTCAAAACGTACAATTGGGTGGTCAAAAATCCTATCAACAATTATGGCGTAAACGTAAATATTGCGAATTACACCCATTTTGGTGAAGTCTACCAAGGTGAAAACGGGCCGCTACAGTTGGATTACTACGTGCTGCCTGAAAATTTGGAGAAGGCCAAAAAGCAATTCGCCCAAACCCCAATGATGATGCGCGCTTTTGAACATTGGTTTGGCCCATACCCCTTTTATGAGGATGGTTTTAAATTGGTTGAAGTACCCTATTTGGGCATGGAACACCAAAGCTCCGTAACCTACGGCAATAAATTTGAAAATGGCTACTTGGGCCGTGATCTATCGGGTACGGGCTGGGGACTACAGTTCGATTTCATCATAATCCACGAGGCGGGACACGAATGGTTTGCCAATAACATCACCTATAAAGACATTGCCGATATGTGGGTACACGAAGGATTTACCGCCTACTCGGAGAACCTGTACCTCGACTATCACTTTGGCAAAAAAGCATCCGCTGAATATGTTATCGGTACCCGCTCCAACATTCAAAACGACCGTCCGATCATTGGCCCGTACGGCGTAAATAAAAGCGGTTCTGGGGATATGTATTACAAAGGTGCCAACATGTTGCATACACTTCGCCAATTGGTAGAGGATGATGACAAATGGCGTCAAATTTTACGAGGGCTCAACAAGGATTTTTACCATCAGACCGTTACATCCGAACAAATTGAAAATTATTTGAGCGAAAAATCAGGCAAGGATTTATCCGCTTTCTTTGATCAATATTTACGTACCACCATGATTCCCATCTTAGAATATAAGCTTGATTGGGAATCCATCAGCTTTAGATACGTAGACATTGTGGATGGTTTTGATATGCCCATCAAAATTGTTGTAGATGGTTCGGAAAAGTGGTTGTTCCCGAATGCTACATGGCAAACTGAAAAATTGGAGGGAAACCAAGTTGATTTTGACAAAAACTTCTACATCGAGACCAAAAAAGTATAACCTTAAACTTTTAGACAAAAAAAAGGCTCCGCTAATGCGGAGCCTTTTTTTTATTTGCTTGTATTATCTTCTTAATTGAACTGTACCTGTGTCAGTGCAAACGGGCTTGCCTCTTCACCTTCGGCCTTATAAGTAAGGTATAGCTCAGGTTGTACCCCATCCGTTTTCTCGATAGGTATCACAATGGCACTACCTTGACCGCTAAGTCCATTTGGATTCAGTTGTCCTGTTCCGAGAACTTCGCCATCAGGAGATCCTGCCCTCAACTCCATGGTATAACCAATGCTTGGAGGCTCTTGCCATCCTACCATTACCATCAACCTACTTACACCGGTCAGGTCGGTATCTCCAATTTTCAACCATCCTTCGGTAGCGTTCAACAGCTGCAGCTGCATTCCGCCAAAGGCCATGGCCTGCATACCTTCCGTTGGGGTTCCATCAGGGAACGACATGCTGTTGCTTGCCAATACCACCGTTTTGGAACCTGTCAAAGGCAATGCCTCGTCGGTACCTTCGTCGGTGTAACTTGCCGTTAACAAGAACACTTCCCCACTCTCCTTGGCCTCTGGAGTAACGGAGCCCGAAAGTGGAAGTGATTGTTTTTTGCCATCTCCCGTTAAAGATTGAATGTATTGTGTAATCTGTCTTGCTTCCATTTGAGAAACATTCGGATGTGCAGGCATTACCACTTCTCCCCAAACTCCAGAACCACCTGCAATGATTTTCGCCATCAAGTAGTTGGTGGAACGTCGGTCTCCCTTATATTTTTCAGAAACCTCAAGGTAGCTTGGCCCAATGGATTTTTCATTTTCCTTGTGACAGGACTTACAATCCAAGCTTTGGGTCAATGCCTTGCCCATAACGGCACCTGAAACTTGTTGGTGTCCCAAGTTCATGTTCACCTCATCCATACCCGAACGGTACTCTACAGAAACATATACATTGTCCTCATTTACCTCGCTATCAGCATCGGTAACGTTAACCTTGTAATTGATAGGCTGTCCAGGAATATAGAAGGATGTATTCGCTTGATCCATATCAATATTCACGACTGGCCTTACATTTCCTGCCACAATGGTCTGGTCGGTACTTGATACCTCCTCGCCTGCAGGATCTTTAACCGTAACGTTCAATTTGTATGCTCCAGCTTCATCGTAAGTGTAAGTCAAGGTAGGTTCAGTGGTCTCTTTGGTCGTACCATCGCCCAAATCCCAAACATAACTCATGCTATCGCCTTCCCTATCATGAGCTTCAACAGTGGCCGTAACGGAAAGCGGCAAAGAACCAGAGTCGTTATCCACGATAAAGCTATCGATTACAGGGGCACGGTTTCCGCCGTTATATTCAATATAGCTCAACCCACTGTCCGGGTTTGCAGAGAACCATCCGCTACCATATTCCAATAGGTATACGCGTCCATCAGGACTCATCTCCATATCTATCAAATTGCTCAGTTCGATATCCGGGGCAAACGGCTCCATTTTGTTTACCGAACCATCTTCAAACAGGTGCAGTGCCATCATCCAACCTCTCATCCAATCGTATATGATGACTTTTCCATCATAATATGATGGCAATCCGCCGCCATTTGGATACAAATCTGACCAATACGTTGGTCCGGCCATGGCATTTCTTCCCCCTGAACCCAATTGTGGGAAATCTTGGGTTTCACCATAATGATAATATGCATACGCTGGTTGTGCCGGTGGCAATTCGGTCAACCCCGTATTGTTCTTGGAATCGTTGATGGGTTTATCTGGATTGAAAAACCTTCCGGACTCCCCTGTTTCGTAGTTGTACTTGTTATAAGCGAAGTTATCGCCGATGAACATTGGCCAACCGTAGTTACCTGGTTCACGGGCCTGGTTCATCTCATCGTAACCCCTTGGGCCACGGGTCTGTAAACTATCTGCACGAGCATCAGGACCAACATCTCCCCAATACACATATCCACGTTTTAAATCCACGGAAATGCGATATGGGTTACGGTGACCCATGGTATAGATCTCTGGGCGTGTTTTTTCTGTTCCTACGGGGAATAGGTTCCCTTCTGGAATATCATAACTTCCATCTTCGTTCACCTTGATCCTTAAAATTTTTCCTCTTAGGTCATTGGTGTTCGCAGATGAACGTCTTGCATCAAATTGTTCCTTTCCGGGAATATCGTTCAGCGGAGCGTAGCCATTGTTTACATATTTGGCCTCGTTATCGTTGAACGGGGTTGAGTTATCACCGGTTGATAAATATAGATTCCCATCCGGCCCGAAAGCAATGGAACCTCCTGTATGACAGCATATCTCACGTTGGCTATTCAACTCAAGAATAACCTGTTCGGATTCCATATCGAAGTTGCCGTCCTTATACTTGAAACGTGACAAACGGTTGATCCATTTGTCCCCAGTAGGCGCATAGTAAACGTAGATCCAATTATTATCCGCGTAATTGGGGTCTTTTTGCAATCCCATTACACCTTCTTCCGCATTTACACCCGGAGTTTCCAGTGTTTTATGGTAAACATCCAAAAATGCCACTTGACTGATTTCTTTGGTCTCATCGGAATATAACATGATCTCTCCCCTACGCTGGGCCACCAAAACGTCGTTGTTTGGAAGTACCGTCATTTCGGTAGGCTCGAAAAATTGTCCTGTTGATAGCACCACTTTGCTAAAACGGTCCGCCTCCGGAGGCATTTGGGAACTTGCCTTGGCATAATCCAATTCCAGATTTTTACCGATGGCATAATTGATTCCTCCCAATACATGCTTTAAGAACAACTCTTCGGAATAGCTTTCGTCCGTATGTCCTGCAGCGGTGTAAAAAGCACGTCCGCCATCAAATTCGTGGTACCATGCCATGGGATGATAGTCGCCATTTTGGCCACCTTCATATGTGGACTCGTCAACGGTCATCACAACATTGATACCGTCGTAAATATTTTTGTAGTTGTATAGTTCATCGGCACGGTGCCAAATGGTATCCGTGAAGAATTCGGTCGACGGATGATTTTTATCTTTAATGATAAAATCCGCTTCCGGTGTACCTGCCGGGTGGCTTAAGAATTGAGCTCCGACCAGTTTATTGTACCAGCCCCAATCGTATTCAGTGTCGGCAGCTGCGTGAATTCCCACGTAACCCCCACCTGCTTGGATGTAGCGCTCAAAAGCTGCTTCTTCCCGTGCATTGAGAACGTTTCCTGTGGTACTCAAAAAAACCACTGTGGAATATTGGGTCAAATTTTCATCGGTGAACAATTCCCCATTGGTTGTGGTATCCACAACAAAATCATTCTCCTTGCCCAATTTTTCGAGTGCTGCGATTCCTGCCGGGATAGAAGCGTGTTTAAAGCCCATTGTTTTTGAAAAAACGAGAAGCTTAGGTGACCCTTTACGCTTTTTGTCACACCCAACAAGAACAAAAAGTAGGCATAAAGCCCCTAAAATGTAATTCTTCATGTGCATTGATAATAGTTGAAATCTTAAAATTTAGTTTTAATAATTAGCAGATAGCCAATTAAGTGGCAATATAATTACTATTTTATTGAAATCGCGTTTCTATTGTCTCAAATTGTAAAAATAACCCTGTGAACAACATAATACGGCACACAAAATGCATCTGGGCCATTAGTTTTCAAGTCATTATTATAAAAATAGCGAAGGCTTACTTACCATAATTTCTGTGGTATATAAATGCTGCTACTCCTCCGACCAAAGCAAAGGCGCTCAGCATCCAAAACACGTTTTGATGTCCGATTTCTTCGCCTGGGTGCGCGTCCAAAAGCATGCCGTAAGCAGGACCTGCAAATACATCAGGAGTATAGCCCACCAAGGAAATAAGCCCTACTGCCGTACCCGTTAAAACCAATGGTATTTTGCCAACGTGCATAACACCAAAATACAAGGCTCTTATACCATATACTCCAGCAGCGATAATAACCACCGAGAGAAAAAACAAAAGTGTGGTTGTCGGGGCAATAACCCCACTTGCAAAGAGCAAGCCGCCTACTAGGGCCAACATAAAACTTACGACCAAAAGCCACGTAATCTTTAATCGATCGGCAATCAACCCGAAGAGAATCCCTACGGTCGGTCGAAGAAATTGTAGCAAGGTTCCCACTTTGGCCGATTCCACTTGGTTGTACAACATCACCTCCTCTGCATATTGTGAGATGATATCCGTGATTTTGTAGCCTACATAACCACATAAAATAATCACCATAAGCAACCAAACCGATGGCAATTTCAATACTTGTTTGATATCCTGCCAAGAAATGTGCTCAAGAATCACCTTTTCTTCGTCTACATCTGTTTTCATAAAAAACCAGACCAGAATTCCTATGAGTATGATGATTATGGAAGCAGAATAAATAACATAGGTAAAGGCTTCCTTTCGGTCATTAAGGTCGGCAACTTCGGGAGACTCGGATAAAAAGAAAGAAAATACCACTACCCCCAACAAACTGAAAAGCCCTCCCGTAAGTCCTCGCCCACCATCAAGAAAACCAAAGGCTTTTCCTTGCGAGTTGGTGCCTCCCCAAATTCTTGTGGCCTTTATCATGGCGGCCCAAAACAAAAAGATGGTCGTAAAACCCCACCAACCATAAACCATCTGCAGCACCCACATGTCCGGGTATTGAGCAAATACGAACCCGCCCAAAGCGGTCATCCATAATGCAATAGCTATCAATTTTCTGGGTTGGTACTTATCGGCCAAAGGTCCTCCCAACACATAAGAAACCATGGCAACCAAACCGTAAACGGAAAAACAGAGTCCCAACTCTACATTCTCCAATTCCAGAACATCCAATACGGTGGGCCTAAAAACCCGAGGGAATACAAAAGGAAGGATAAAGATGGCTTCACCCGAAAGAATCAATAAGAATAAATAGAACCAACTTGGCTTAGCCTCTTTCAAAAATTTGAATTTGGTTAAAAATCACTAAAAAAATTGGAAAAACCCAGAAGCATGATCAATAAAAAATCAGGTATCTTTAAGGATTCAAAATCAACCACAAATGACCCGATCACTCCTATTATGCCTTTTACTATTAATTGTTAGCTGCAAAAAGAAGGCCGTAAACCAATATGACTTGGCCATTACCAACGCACAAGTCATCCATCTGGAAACTGGAAAAATTGAAAAGCAAAACATACTTATTTCTGCGGGGAGAATTGAAGCTATCGAACCTGTGGACTCTAGTAATTTTAAGGCTGATTCCACCATCGACGCCTCTGGAAAGTATGTATTGCCAGGGTTTTGGGACAATCATATCCATTTAAGGGGAAGTGACAGCTTAATCAAAAACAACAAAAACTTTCTAAAACTGTTCATTGCCAATGGCATTACCACGGTTCGTGATGCGGGCGGCGACCTCACCCATTCCGTTATGGACTGGAAAAATCAAATTGAATCAGAAGGGTTGGTTGGTCCAACAATCTTTACCGCTGGACCAAAAATAGATGGCCCCAATAGTAGATGGGCAGGTTCCTTGGAAGTGGAATCGGAAGATGATGTTGTCCAAGCATTGGATTCGCTAGAATCTTTAAACGTGGACTTTGTAAAAATTTATGACAGTAGAATTTCACCTGACAACTACTTGGCGGCAATAGGGGAAGCCAAGAAAAGAGGATTTACCGTTTCTGGGCATATGCCGTTCACTGTTACCTTGGATGAGACCATAAACGCAGGGATGGATGGCATTGAGCACCTCTACTACATCATGAAAGGCTGTGCCAGCAATGAAATGGAAATTACCGAGAAGCTGAATCGGGGTGAAATTGGCTTTTGGGATGCTATGCCCGCCCTTATGGAAGGTTATACGGACAGCACTGCGCACAAAACCTTTAATACGTTAAAAGAAAATGATGTTTTTGTAGTTCCGACCCTTCACATTGGCGAAACATTGAGTTATATGGACGAGGTGGACCATAGTAACGATGCCTATATTCAATATATGGGTGATGGTATCGTTCAAACCTATCAAGGCAGAATACAATCAGCATTAAATTCATCCGAAGAGGCCAGGGAAAACAGAAAGCGATTGGATGCTTTTTTTGGCGAATTGGCGAAATCGCTCGATTCTGCAGGAGTTCAATTGTTGGCTGGGTCGGACAGCGGAGCGTTCAACTCTTATGCCTATCCTGGTATTTCCTTGCACAAGGAATTACAGGCCATGGTAGAGAACGGGATATCACCTCTTAATGCACTGCGAACCTCTAGCCCAAACGGAGCAAAATTCTTAAGTCAAACGGATGATTATGGGGGAATTTCCAAAGGAAAAGTCTCCGATTTGGTCATTTTGGATGCCAATCCATTGGAAAACATCCAGAATACCCAGATGATTTACTCCGTGATCAAGGGAAATCAGGTGTTTTCTAAAAAACAACTTCAGGAATTATTGAAGAACTCAGTGATGGATTAATTCCAAAAACAACAACCTCAACATGCAATCAAAGTACATATTCCTTTTAGCTCTTGCCCTATTAGTGAACACGTTGCAATCACAGACCCTATTCGTACCAGAACGTGTTTTTGATGGTAAGGAAATCCATAACGGTTGGGTGGTGGCTATTGACAGCAACCGAATTTCTTACGCTGGCCCGTTAAGTAACTTGAAAAGAGCCAGCACCTACACCAAAAAAGAATTAAAGGGCATGACGCTAATGCCAGGGATTATTGAAGGACATTCCCATTTGCTGTTGCACCCATACAACGAAACAGAATGGAACGACCAAGTTCTGAAGGAATCCCCCACTGAGAGGGCTATCAGAGGCTCCGTTCATGCCAAAAATTCATTGATGGCAGGCGTCACGGCCATGCGCGACTTGGGTTCGGAGGGAGCAGGTTATACCGATATCTACCTCAAAAAGACAATTGACGACGGTATTATTCCAGGCCCGCGTACTCTAATGGCAGGTCCAGCCATTGTGGCAACAGGCGCTTACGGTCCAAAAGGGTTCCATGACGGTGTTACAGTGCCTCTCGGTGCCGTTCCCGTGAGCGGTAGGGACAATGCCATCAAAGAAGTGAGAACTCAACTGGGCAACGGGGCCAACTTCATAAAAATATATGCGGATTACCGCTGGGGCACGGGAGAGCCCTCCCAACCCACCTTTTTACAGGAAGAAATAAACGCTATGGTTTCTGCAGCCACCACAGCTGGTCGCTATGTGGTGGCCCATGCCAGTACCCCAGAAGGAATGAGGCGCGCCATTTTGGGCGGTGTGGAAACCATTGAACACGGCGATGGCGGTACGGCTGAAATCTTTAGTTTGATGAAAGAAAATGGAGTAGCCCTTTGCCCTACCCTTGCCGCTGGAGATGCCATATCGCAATATCAAGGTTGGAAAAAAGGTGCCGAACCCGACCCAGAACGAGTGGCAAAAAAGAAAAAATCCTTTCAACTGGCACTGCAATCAGGGGTTGATATTGTTTTTGGTGGTGATGTTGGTGTATTTACCCACGGAGAAAATTATCGGGAACTGGAACTTATGGTTGCCTACGGCATGGAACCCATCAAAGCCTTACAGTCCGCAACCTCACTGAATGCAAAAATTCTTCATTTTGATGAACTGGGAATGATTCAAAAAGGATACTTGGCAGATATCATTGCTGTTGAGGGAAATCCTGTTGAAAACATTTCTCAAATGAAACACGTAAAATATGTGATGAAAGATGGGGTCGTTTACAAGGATGAATAAGCTACGCTGTCCCTTCACACTTCATTAACATCCTTTTAAGAAATGAGGCAGGGGTTTTTGGTATCTTTAGGCGACCAAAAAATGACCGTGCTTGTCCGAAGTATGCCGTTATCTGGTCAAAGCTAAACTCAAAAAACAAAGCCAACTAATGAAAAAATCAATCCTCTATTTTGTTCTTCTTATTACCGCCAGTATCACCGCACAAGATTTTGATGTGGAGCTGCTGCGAGACCTAAAACCAAGAAACATTGGTCCCGCAGGAATGAGCGGTCGTGTCACTTCCATTGATGTGGTCCATTCCAATCCCGATGTAATGTTTGTTGGAACAGCTTCGGGCGGCTTGTGGAAATCAACTTCTGGTGGAATAAAATGGGAACCCATTTTTGATAATGAAGTAACAGGCTCAATAGGAGCTGTAGCCATCCAACAATCCAACCCATCCGTAATTTGGGTAGGTACAGGAGAAGGCAACCCAAGAAACAGCCTAAATGGCGGATATGGAATTTATAAGTCCCTGGACGGGGGTAAAACCTGGAAATCCATGGGCTTGGAGAAAACAAGGCACATCCATAGGATCATAATCGACCCAACAGACCCCGATGTAGTGTACGTAGGTGCCATTGGTTCCCCTTGGGGCGAGCACCCCGAGCGAGGTGTCTTTAAAACTACGGATGGTGGTGAAACTTGGGAAAAGGTATTGTTCGTGAACAACAAAACAGGCGTTGCCGATTTGGTCATGGACCCAAAAAACCCGAACAAACTGATTGCTGCCATGTGGGAGCACAAAAGAGAACCATGGTTCTTTAAGTCGGGCGGAGAAGGCAGCGGATTGCACATTACGCACGACGGTGGTAAAACATGGAAACAAATCACCGCGGAAGATGGACTTCCCAAAGGAGATTTGGGAAGGATTGGTGTTGCCATAGCCCGAAACAAACCCAATATCATCTATGCCCTGGTAGAGGCGAAGAAAAATGCTTTGTACAAATCAACAGATGGTGGTTTCAAATGGGAGAAAATCAATGATAAAAGCGATATAGGAAACCGTCCATTTTATTATTCAGAAATATATGTAGACCCTCAAAACGAAAATCGGGTGTATTCGGTTTTCACCTATATCAATGTTTCCGAAGATGGCGGTAAAAATTTCACCCAATTGATGCCCGCCTATGGTGTGGACAATGGTGTGCACCCCGATCACCATGCCTGGTGGATTCACCCCGAAAACGGACAATTCATGATGGATGGAAACGATGGAGGTCTCAACATTACCAAAAACGGAGGCAAAACATGGCGCTTTATTGGTAATTTGCCCGTGGCACAGTTCTATCACATCAGTACAGACAACGAGTACCCGTACAATGTATACGGAGGTATGCAGGACAACGGCTCTTGGAGAGGACCCGCCTATGTTTGGAAAGCACAGGGCATCCGAAATAGTTATTGGCAAGAAATCGCCTTTGGCGATGGGTTCGATGTGGTTCCAGACAGGGACGATAGCCAATACGGATATGCCATGAGCCAGCAAGGGTATGTGAGCCGTTACGATTGGAAAACAGGGAACGGTTACATTGTACGCCCTACCCCGCCCGATGCGGACACGAAACTTCGGTTTAACTGGAACGCGGCCATTGGCCAAGACCCTTTTGACAACAGCACGGTATATTTTGGCAGTCAGTTTGTGCACAAATCCACAAACAAAGGTTTGACTTGGGAGGTAATCTCGCCAGACCTGACGACCAACGATAAGGAAAAACAAAAACAGAGCGAAAGCGGTGGACTTACGATGGATGCCACAGGGGCGGAAAACCACTGCACCATCATTGTGATAGAACCTTCACCCGTTGAAAAGGATATGCTCTGGATTGGAACAGACGATGGACGTGTGCACTATACCCAAAATGGTGGTGAAACCTGGGTCGAGGTCACCAAAAACATTAAAGGCTTACCAACGGGAAGTTGGATTCCACAGATAAAAGCTTCTCAGAACAATAAAGGTGAAGCCCTATTGATCGCAAACGATTACAGAAGGTTCAATTATACGCCATACGCCTACCGCACTAAAGACTATGGCAAAACCTGGACCCGTATTGTAGATGAAAACGATGTGGAAAGCTACACGCTATCCATTATCGAGGACCCAAAAAACCCCAACCTCATGTTCTTGGGTACGGATGATGGACTTTATCTTTCATTGGACGCAGGCAACAATTGGAAAAAATGGAACAAGGATTTCCCAACCGTTTCCACAAAGGATTTGGCCATTCATCCAAGGGAGCAGGATTTGGTCATCGGAACCTTCGGCAGGGCCGCTTGGGTATTGGATGATATCCGACCGTTGCGAAAATTGGCGGGCAATACTTCTGTTTTAGGGAAAGAAATCGGTCTTTTTGATAGTCCTGATGCCTATTTGGCCGCATACCAACAGCCCACTGGCGGTAGGTTTGGAGGAGATGCCATTTACAGCGGTGAGAACAGGGAATCAGGAGCTATGATCACATACTACCTAAAAGAAGGAGCTGACAAGTCCAAGGAAGAGAAAAAAGACGAAAGCGAAGAGGGTGACAAGGCCGAGGACGAAAAGCCAAAGGAAAAAACCAAGGATTCCATCTTTTTTGAATTCTATGATGGTGATAGGCTCATCAGAACATTGAAATACAAAACTCCCGAAAAGGCTGGTTTCCATAGAGTTTATTGGAACTTGGATGAAAAAGGTCCCGATAGACCTTCGAGAACCATCAGCAAACGCGACAGAGAACGTGGTGGTATCGAGGTAAAACCTGGAACTTACAAAGTAAAGGCCATTTATGGCGATGTGTCCGATTCCACCATGGTAACCGTTAAAACGGACCCAAGGTTGGATGTTGACCTCGCCTCCATCAACGAAGTGTACGAAACTGGCAAAAAACTGGAAGGATACACACAAACAGCCGCAGATGCCGTAAAACAATTGGTGGAAAGCAAAAATTTGGCTGAAAAATTCAAAAAAGAGCTCAAGGAACTGGACAAGGAGAAATTCAAGGAACAAATAAAAGCATCCGAAGAAATTACAAAGCAAATCGATTCTGTCATTGCCCTGTATTTGGGCAAGGAAGACAAAAGACAAGGAATCACCGATGATCCCGAACCTAACGTAATGACCAGACTGGGGGATGCTTCTTACTATGTAAATACAAGAAAATCTGGAATCACCGAAACCGAACGAAGAATGATTCGGTTTGCAGAAGAAGAACTAAAGGCAGCATTGGAAAGCACCAATGCCTTCTTTAATGATGAATGGAAATCGTACAGAACATCCATTGAATCATTGGATCTATCTCCTTTTAAGGAAACCGAAAGTTTTGAACTTAAATAAGCGAACCATGAAAAAATTATTGGCCATTGCCCTGATCACCAGTATTTGGGCGTGCAAAGAAGAAAAAAAGGAACCTTCCGTAGCGGATACGATGAAGACCTACACCATTGCCCAAATGATGGACAACGAATCCATTGGAGGAGGAAGTTTTTCGCCCGACAAATCCAAATTGTTGGTATCGAGCAACCGTTCGGGTATTTATAATATGTACACCATACCCACTTCGGGCGGGGACATGATGCCCATAACGCAGTCGGACAGCTCTTCGGTGTTCTCTATTTCTTATTTTCCGAATGATGAGCGAATGCTCTTCCGTATGGACAACAATGGTGATGAAATTTATCACATTTTTGTACGGGACACCGATGGCAGCCACAAAGACCTGACACCAGAGCAGGGGGCCCGTTCCCTGTTTTACCAATGGTCCGAGGACAAATCCGCATTCTTTTATGGCTCCAACAAGCGGGATAGCCGATTTATGGACCTCTACAAAATGGATTTGGAGACTATGGACGCCGAACTGATCTATCAAAATGATGATGGATACGATGTAGGCGTTGTTTCCCCTGATGAAAAATATGTGGCGTTGAGCAAATCCATCAACACGAACGATAGTGATCTGTTCCTGTACAATTTGGAGTCCGATGCATTGATGAAAATCAACAAAAACCAAAGTGGAAACGCACCACAGGATTTTTCACCCGATGGCTCCGCACTCTATTACACTACCGATGATGGCAGTGAATTTTCTTATCTGATGAGATACACCATTGCTGATGGATCGTACGAAAAGGCAATGGAACGTGATTGGGATATTTCAGGGAGTTATTTTACGGATAATGGCACCTATCAAGTCACTTACATTAACGAAGATGCCAAAAACACCATCGAAGTGATGGAAGTGGCCACGGGCAAAAACATAGAACTCCCCAAGGTGGAGAACATGGAGATTACCAGCGTTAGCTTTTCGGACGACGAAACCATGATGCGGTTTTATGCAGGTGGCTCGCATACACCATCAAACCTTTATGTGTACAATTTGGAAACCAAGGAGCAGAAAAAGCTGACCGATGTATTGAATCCAGAAATCCAAGGACAGGATTTGGTCAAGGCCGAGGTAATCCGATATAAATCCTTTGATGGCTTGGAAATCCCTGCGATTTACTACACCCCACACCAAGCAAGCGAGGAAAATCCAGTGCCCGCTTTGGTTTGGGTACACGGAGGTCCTGGGGGGCAATCCCGTCAAAACTTCAGCTCTTTCATCCAATATTTGGTGAACCATGGTTATGCCGTTTTAGCGGTGAACAATCGCGGAAGCAGTGGATATGGCAAAACCTTCTACCAAATGGACGACCTGAACCACGGTGACAAAGATTTGAAAGACTGCGTAGAGGGAAAAAATTGGTTGGCTCAACAACCTGAGATCGATGGGGAGAAAATAGGAATTATTGGAGGTTCCTACGGCGGATACATGACCATGGCCGCTTTGACCTATGCCCCTGAAGAATTTGATGTAGGGGTCAATCTCTTTGGGGTGACGAATTGGATGAGAACCCTAAAAAGTATCCCGCCATGGTGGGAATCCTTTAAGGATGCACTGTACAAAGAATTGGGAGACCCTTACAGTGCCGACTCCGTTCGGTTAAAACAGATTTCCCCTCTTTTCCATACCGATAAGGTCACCAAACCATTGATCGTACTTCAAGGCTCGCAAGACCCTAGGGTATTGCAGGCAGAGTCTGACGAAATTGTAGCTGGGGTGCGTCAAAATGGAGTCCCTGTAGAGTATGTCCTCTTTGAGGATGAAGGACATGGTTTTGTCAAAAAAGAGAATCAAATCACTGCATACAGTAAAATTTTAGAGTTTTTGGACGAGTACCTCAAAGGAGATGCAAGTACCCCAATAAAAGAAGAAAGTAAATGATCAAAAAATTAACTGCCCTTTTTATACTATTAGGAACATTATCTGCAAATGCACAACAACCTGGTGAGGATGAAATGGGATCTTGGTTCATGTATTTTGGCATGAACAAGGTCTCGGAACGGCTCAGTGTACACACCGAAGCACAGTTTAGGTTTTATGAGACCACGAGCAACTTTAACCAAATGTTGTTGAGAACAGGGCTCAATTACCACATCAACCCCAATGCCATAGCCACTGGAGGTTATGCGTTTATTGACACGGACAATACTTTTTATGAGTTTGAGGGCGTGGTCAATTCCAAGGAGCATCGGATTTTCCAGCAATTTATTCTTAAAAACAAGGTTTGGGAATTCCTGTTTGAACACCGTTACCGCTTGGAACAGCGTTTTTTGGATTTTGGGGAAACCACCGATACGCAACATAGGGCGCGTTATCGGATTCAAATGACCCTGCCATTGACCAACACGTTCTTTTTGAACTTTTACGACGAGTTGTTCATCAACCTTCAAGACGACCTTTTTGGACAAAACAGGCTCTATGGAGCGGTGGGGGTAAACATTACCGAAAACAGCAGTATACAGGTAGGTTACCTAAGAAACCAATTTGCCAATGCCGTCTACGACCGCTTACAATTTGCGGTGTTCTATAACCCTGACCTAAGAGGAATCTTTAAAAAGAACAAAGGCCGGAAATGAGATGGTCAAATGGTTGACACCTGTACAAATTATGCCTAACTTAGTAGGGAATCTAAAAACACATTTTAATGAAAAGTATAAAAGTAGTAGCGTTATCGCTAATATTTATAACAGCATTTAGCTGTAAAGAAGTAAAGAAAGAAGCTGAAGAAACAACCGAAGAGGTTGAGGAAACAGTGGAACAAGTGGCAGAACAAATAGATCCAGAAGTCATTACTTTCGAAATGGAACCCAAAAGCGATAGTAATGTAAGTGGCGAAGTTGTGTTTACCCAGGACGAAGGCGAAGTAATCATGAGAGCTACCTTTTTAGGACTAGATGAAGGCGAGCATGCCATTCACCTTCACGAAAAAGCGGATTGCTCCTCAGCTGATGGTACATCGACCGGTGGCCATTGGAATCCAACCCATGAACCACATGGAAAATGGGGCGCTGAAGAAGGGTACCACAAGGGAGACATTGGTAATTTTACGGCAGATGCCGATGGAAATGCCACAGTTGAGTTTTCTACCGACGAATGGTGCATTGGCTGCGGTGATGAGAAAAAGGATATTTTAGGAAAAGCCGTGATCGTACATCAAGGAACCGATGATTATACATCACAACCTTCGGGTGCCGCTGGTGCAAGAATTGCCTGTACCGGTATTATCCAATAAAAAAAGTGCTTAAGAGCTGCCCTAGTGCAGCTCTTTTTTATTTATTCAACTATGAAAGAATATTCGAACGGGGAAATTTCCGTAATCTGGAAACCCGAACTTTGCCAACATGCCGGAATTTGCGTAAAAATGCTGCCAAACGTATACAACCCTAAAGAAAGACCTTGGATAAAAGCTGAAAACGCATCTACCGAAGCATTGAAACATCAAATCTCAAAGTGTCCCTCCGGCGCGCTGAGCTATCGCTAAATTATCACCAATAAATTGTGGAGAACAACTATCAACTTGTAGACAACGAATCTGCCAAAAGATTTCAGTTCGAACTGGAAAATGGGGACATTGCAAAAATTGAATATATCAAGGCCAAAGAAAAAATATACCTTACCCATACCGAAGTCCCCCAAGGTCATGAAGGCCAAGGAATCGGTTCGGAGCTCATCAAACAAACCTTGGAACATATCAAAAAAGAAAATTGGACACTTATACCTTTGTGTCCCTTTGTTGCCAAGTATCTGCAACAACATCCCGAATGGAAAACGCTGGTGATGAAAGGGATAAACATTGAATAGAATAACAACAATCAATTTTATATTTTAGCCAACTGGCAATGCAATTGGACAACCTCATAGAACAATTTCAGAATAAGGATAAGGCAGCCTTCGAGGCCTTATATCACATGTATGCGGAGAATATCTGTGGGGTTATCAATGTCATTCTTAAGGATGCAGAGCGTTCCCAAGAGATTTGCCAAGACGTTTTTTTGAAAATTTGGGAGCGGTCGGACCAGTATGATGCCTCCAAGGGTCGTTTTTTTACCTGGGTATTGAACATAGCGAGGAACGCTGCAATCGACGAAGTGCGCTCAAAAACCTATAAAAACCAAAAAAAGAACCTTCCTGTTGATTCTCTCGTAGGTATTTTTGAAAACAGCGAAGATTTGAACGGCAGAATGGATACCATAGGCCTTCAATCCCTATTAAAGGGGCTTAAGGACAAATGTATTTTGCTGATAGATATGCTTTATTTTAAAGGATATACGCAAAAAGAAGCGGCCAAGGAACTGAATACTCCGGTCGGGACCATAAAAACAAGGATAAGAAGCTGTATTTCGAACATTAGAAAAAATATGGCATGAGCATAGATGTGAACGAGTACATAGCGTCTGGAAAATTGGAACTCTACGTTGCTGGAGCATTGTCCCCTGAAGAAAATCTTGAGGTGCAGCACTATGCTATTCAATATCCCGAAATCAGAAAAGAGATAGAAGCCATAGAAAAGGCCATTTTGAAACTCACAGCTGCTGCTTCTCCAAAAATGCCACAGGATGGTTTTGCGAAAATCAAGGAGGAACTGGACGATGTTATTCCGTTCGCCCCACAAGCTTCCTCTGAAAGAAAAACATCATGGGGCAGTTATCTGGGCTGGGCAGCATCCATTTTGTTGGCTGTTGGATTGTTCTGGATGTATACGGAGAACTCCAAATTGAAGTCCGAAATAGAACTGACCAATCAAGAAAAACAGAGTCTGGAGGATATCCTATCGGACACTCAAGAAGAAATTACTTCAAAAGAAACCCTACTGCAAGAAATCAGGGACAAAAATGTGACCGTAATTGCCCTGGGAGGACAAACGGTATCGCCATCTTCTTATGCCAAAGCCTATTGGAACAAAGAAGAAAGCAAGGTCATTATCGATGCACAGGGACTTCCTGAACCACCAGATGGCTTTACCTATCAGGTGTGGTCCTTAAAACTGGACCCTCTTACCCCTACCAGTCTAGGCCTATTGGATGATTTTGCATCACAGGACTCAAGACTCTTTACTTTGGAAAATGCCAACGAATCCGAAGCATTCGGAATTACATTGGAGCCCGAGGGCGGAAGCGAGACCCCAACATTGGAACAACTCTACACGCTAGGTGCCGTAGGTGCTTAAAATCGGTCTAAAACCATTTTTTTCTTTTAAAAATGATGACGGATATAATGGTCACCACGAGCATTACCCCCAATAGAATAAAATATCCATAACGTGATTTCAATTCGGGCATATATTCGAAGTTCATCCCATAGATGCCGGCCAAAAATGTAAGGGGAATAAATACCACGGAAAAAATGGTCAACGTCTTCATTACCTCGTTTAAACGATGCCCTTGTACACTGAAGAATAAGTTGATCTGACTTTCCAGCTCCATTATATCCGAATCAATATCGGCAATAAGCCCATTGATCTGTTCCCTGAGCTCGCTAAAATATTTGGTATGGAAACCTTTTACCTGGACCCTTTCCAACTTTACGATTATGTCCCGGAGTCCATGTGAGGCCTTTTTAAAATCCTGGATGATGGCCTTCTTCTGCTCCACCTCGAACATAAACTCTGGTGTGGGTTCCCTTTTTACAATGGCATCCAATGCGTTCTCCATGATCACACTTTCTTCATACTTGTCTTTATAGTTCGTGATCAGGGTTTCCAGAATAAAGAACAGCAGATAATCTGCCCTTTTTTTTCTGATGATACCTTTGTTTTCAAAAATACGTTGCCGTATCCAGTCAAAATGATCCCCCCGTTTTTCTTGTATGCACCAGTTGAAATCTTTGGACACCACAAAATACATTTGCTCGGATTCCATACTGTGGTGTTCCGTTTTCAGGATTCGGGCGGCTATAAAAAGCTGGTCTTCCAGTACAATCACCTTGTTGCCCAATTTTTGGTTCAATAAAAGCCTGAGCAAAAAATCGTCCAGTTCGTTTCCGTCGACCATCTGCCTAAACTCATCCATATATTCAAGTCCATAGGTATTGATCCAAGTAATGGACTTATCTCCTTTGGAAAGCAGCAGATCTTCTTCCAAAGAGAATTTTCTGTTATAGTAATTATCCGGTGAGTAATTTATCACCCATGAATTTTCTTCAAAATCTGTTGCCATGTCGTAAAAAATGAAAGGGTTTATTTGTAGTTTAGATTCTTAAGTTAAATCAAATTTACTAAGAACCATTATGTTTGACACGACGTCGTTCAAAACAGAGATTTTATTCACCGTTATCCTGTTGGCCATCATTATAGCCCTAAACTCGCTGACCAAAAGAGCCATTAGGCGCTTTGGTAGGACCAGTTCCATTGACATGAACAGCAGAAAAATCATTTTTTACCTGAGCAATCTGTTGTTCTACTTAGTGGCCTTCGTGGGAATATCGTTGATTTGGGGTGTGAACATGGAGGAATTTTCCGTTTTTATATCCTCTATTTTGGCTATCCTTGGGGTCGGTTTTGTGGCACAGTGGTCCATTCTATCCAATTTAACGGCCAGTGTAATATTGTTTTTCAACCATCCTTTACGCTTGGGCGATAGAATCCGGGTGATGGACAAGGATTTTGATTGGACCGGGAAAGTTGAGGACATCAGCGGATTTTATCTTTTTATGCGCACCGATGAAGGTAAACGCATCACCATTCCTACCAATTTGGTGATACAGAAGGGTATCGAAATTTTACAGGAGGAAAAAAAAGAACCTGACGACCCTTTGCAAAATGACTAAAAAAACGCCATGGCTTTTTAAGCCATGGCGCACCTAAAAACAACAACCAAGCCAGGGGCTTGTCAACACCCAACCTTGTTCTTGACAGGGGAAATGTCTACAGACTCACTATTTTAGCTTCTTTCATTGGTCCCAATTCATAGGAAGCACTCATCAATTCTTGTTTTAACCGGTCCACTTTTTCTTTTTGGCCATTGGCCTTGTAGATTTCTGCGGCTTGCTGTAAAATGGCAGGTTCATACGTAGCGTTCACTACGTGCTCCTCAATAAGTTGCAAGGCCTTCTTTTTCTCTCCCATATGCAACAAGCTATAGGCCAGCAATCCATAGGATTCGGGCGTGGGTCGGTTCCTGACTTCTTGTTGTGCCAACTTAAATGCCTTTTTTTCAACATCCATGCTCAACAAAAAGTCCACGTTGTAGGCATTGTACATATCGCCGTAGTCCTTATTGTTTTCAACGGTCTTGTAATAATTGTCCAAAGACTGCACCCTGATTATATCATCTTTCAAAAAGGCCGCCACTTCAGCTTTGAGGAGGTAATATTCCGGGGATTTGTTCTTTTTGATGATGGAATCCAAGATTCTCAGTGCTTCGGTACCATTTCTTTCGTGGGAATAAACGATCCAAGCAATCCCTTTTTTTGCATAGGAATTTTTAGGATCAAGTTCCAATGCCTTGAGATAGAATTTATAAGATTCCTCAATACGACCTGCATGACCATAAAAATCGGCTAGATTCGTGTAGGACCATATCCGCAGATGCCTTCTTTTGGAAGATTCCGCTTTTGCATTTGCCTTTTCCATAAACTCGATGGCGGTGTCCAAATCTCCTTTGTGATCGTTCCATTTGGCGACACGGATCAAGTAGCCAAAATCGGACATGTCCCGAATACTGTCCAAATATGAATTGGCGGTGTTATAGTTGCCCAGTTCCATATGCAGATCAAACAATAGGCCCTGTGTTTCCTTGATTCCACTACCGAAGGTTCTAGCCTGTTCCGCTAAATCCAGAGCTTCCCAGAACCTGTGTTGGGAAATGTAGTTTCTCGCTAGGGCACGAAGGTATCCCGGTTTGCCGACCGCCGCTATTTCTACTGCTTTCTTAAGCAATTGTTCCGCATCTTTTAGGTAGGCGACTTCTCCTGTTCCCTTAAAAAAACGGCTGTATTCGCTGGCTACATTGCCCAAACTCAGCAATTGTAGGCTATCCGGTTGTATTTTGTCGTTCCAAAGTTTATAATATTTTGAAGTAGCCTCCATGGGTTCGGAGGACAAGTACTTATCATAATCCTTTTTGTCCGTTTGGAATTCGGTTTTCTGCTCTTGGCAGGACACCAAAAATATCGCGACAAGCGGTGCTAAAATGTATTGTATTGTTGTTTTCATGATATTGTTTTTAGTAAAAAATGGGGAAGGAAAGTATCCCTTCCCCTGATTCCCTTTCATAGCAATTACTCGGGTGCTCCCAAATATGGGAACGTGCTGGAAATATTGGCAGTCAGGGCCACTCCATCAGATGTTAATCGTGGAAGATCGGCCATTCCGTCATCATTTAGGTCCTGTCCACTAAAACGGTCTCCTTCCATGCCTCCGAAAAACAAGATCAAAGAAACATCGATAATATCATCGTTCGGATGTCTTCCCGTTAATGCAACTTCATCCCCATCGGGAACCAATATCCTGCCATCATTGTCAAAATCGGTACCTGGATTAAAGTATGTTGTTGGTAGGTCCGGAGAAACTTCCAGAACGTCGGCCGCCAATACCGTGGTCAAGGTTGCGGCATCCAATCCTAGAATGTTGTTCTCATAGTTTACATCGGCTGGGTCCAATCCCAATTTAAGGGCGTACACATCGTGGTACTGCTCCAATCTGGCCTGAAAGCCTGCTTGAAATGCGGCGCTCATTTCTGAGGGAATGGTGGTGTTATGAGCATCTTTTACGCTCGCTTCACCTTCCATATCAAAACTCAATGTGGTGTTTATACCCGGGCGACCAATATGGTCCACTTGGGAAAATGTTCCGGAAAAATCAACTTCCATCATTTCTTCCTCCATCATCATTTCATCGTCCATGTAGGTTCCGTTGTCGTCGTTGCTACAGCCCACTACCAAGCCAAAGCCAAGAATAAGTGCGGTTGTATATAAAGATTGTTTAAGTTTCATAATATAGATTTAAAGTTTCTTATTGTTTTCTGTTCGTAGTTACCCAAGTTTTGTAAACCGATAATCCAAGGGCATTGGTGGCCGTTGGTGTTCCCAACATGCTGTTTGGGATTTCCACCACAATAGATAGCGTGTTTGCTCCATCAAAGGTGTCCGCTGCTTCTTCTGGGGGCAAAAATCCACCCGGTGCCGAATCCAATTCTGGGGATATTACCGCATTGAACTGGAAAAAGTCAAAAAAGAAAGGGTCTTGTCTTGGACCTGCAAAAAGGGACACCCCGTCAGTTGTGGTCTCCATAATCGCGGTACTGCCGGATATTTCCACACTGCCCAAAGGCGCATCGGTATAAACTTGGCTGCTCAATCCTGTTTGCGATGGGGCAACCGGTCCAAAAAAGTACATTTTCCCTTCCCTTGCAATGGCTTGGATAACCTGGTCTTCTACCAAATCGCCATCCAAATCAATGTTGATCTCGGTAAGCACATCCTCATCAAAAGTTCCATAGGCCAACTCCGGAAGTACATCTGACTGGAGATCTACCACAAAAACGGTATTGTCGGAACCTTCACTGGGTTCAAAGGCATAAAAATCTGCAATATCGGCCGTAGTCCCTGCGGACGAGGGTGCATCTATATGGTCCGCCGAAACCAAAATGGTAGCGGCAACGGCCAAGGTGCTCAAGCCTAATACGTATTTCATTGTTTTTTTCATGATACTTGTTTTTAATGTTTGTTACACCCCTACCTACGGAACCTTTTAAGGGGTGGTTTGGTTTTGATTTGTTAAAATTATCTTAACGTTTTTATGATGGACTGTTTCAAGAGGGCTTTAAGAATCTCGAATAATTTGTTTTACTTTGACGGTTCAATACCTATACATGAACCCTTCTGCCTCTGGATGGATAAATAAATTTGGTCATCTTGTAGACCAAGAACCTTCTACCTTTAAAGATTTCAATAGTCTGTACAAGGAACTCAAACGATATGGTTTTATCTATGGCGTTCACTTGGACATTCCTTCCTTTATTGAAGTGGAACATGCCTTGAGTGAAGATGAAATTGCAAAGATCAACCTGCTTACCGCTTTGTATTATACCTATGTGTTTGAAGTGGGCAAAACAGACTTTGAGGCTTTCGTGAACAAAGTTTTTGAGTACTACCAATCGCTGGATGTCAGTCGGATTTCTTTTTTGAACAAAATATTGACCGGGTCGAAAACAGAATCCCAGCTGGAAAAATTGATTGACTCCAGAATCTATTTAAGCGACAATACTTTTAGTAGGGCCCTTGGAAATAGTCTGACCAATTCGTTGCTCTATGTCGATATCCTCATCTTTATGGTCTATCTAAAAGGGGATAGAAATATCATGGAACATGCACAGCTTTTGGAGTACGTCACCATCAACATTGTTTACCATGCACTCAATTCCAAACAGACCCATGAATCGGATGCAAAATTGATTCAGTTGCTGGGTTCTTCATTGACCTATGTGGATCTTGACAAGGCCAAATTTGAGGGTGATTATTCGGATTTATTGAACCGAAATTTCACCGAGCACGAGAAGGATTATTTTCTTGATATGGCATGCTTGACGATATGGGAGGACAAGACGTTGGACTACACCGAGACCGACTATATTTTTGGCTTGGCAAAAGACCTTGGCAAGTCCAAAAAAGAGATGGATTTTGAGTTGGATTTTGTGAAGGATTTTTTCGAACAAAACAAGGATAAAATTGCCTATCTGAACAACCAAAATCTAGCGGCCCAATTCTATGATGGAATGTCCAAAAATGTGAGCAAACTTATCTTGCGAAACAGCAAAAGATTAAAAAAGGAACTTACCGAAAGTAGGGAATTGGTTTCCCTTTTATCCAAGTCAACGGTGAAAGATCTGAGCCCTGAAGAAAAGAAAAAAGTACAGAATCAACTGTTGGATATTTTTAAGAGCATCCCATCTTTGGCGATTTTTATGTTGCCCGGAGGAGCCATATTATTGCCCATTTTTATTAAATTGATTCCCAAACTACTTCCCTCTGCATTTGATGACAACCGCATCGACAAAAAGTAGCATTTTTAACCAAAAAACCTACTATAAGAAAAACTTATGATAGGTTTTTATTTTAATATTAATAATTGAAATTCAGATTATTGGAATTATTTACTCCAACCAAAGCTTAAAGTCTCTTACCCGCTCCCTACTTACAATGATCTCATGCTCCAAAAAGCGGTTCATCTTGATTTGAAGACGTGAATTAGTGTATGAAATGATGTCCCCGATGTGATTGATGTTCACATAGAACTTCCTGCTCACCCTGAAAAATTTTTGTGGCTCCAGTTCCTCCTCCAATTGCTCCAATGTAGTATCCAACAAATAATTTCTACCATCCGACGTGGCTGCATAGGTACCTTTGTTTTCACTGTAAAAACATTCCACATCATCTGCATTAATGATTTTTAAATGTTGTCCGACCCTCGCCGTAAAACGCTTTTTATATTCGCGTTCCAAGGGGTTCACCAAAAGGTTTTTTATGTCGTTGAAATCGATAGGTATTTTTCGGTTTTCCGGCTTGAATTTTTGATACTTTTTTACGGCACTTTCCAGCTCTTCCTCATCGATGGGTTTCAGTAAATAATCGATGCTGTTCAGCTTGAATGCTTGGAGTGCATATTCGTCAAAAGCAGTAGTGAAAATGATGGCACTTTTTACCTCTACGGCATCGAATATTTCAAAGGAAAGACCGTCCGATAATTGTATGTCCAAAAAGATCAGATCGGGGTGCGGGTTGTCTTGGAACCAAGCTATGGAATCTTCAACGGAATGCAGCATATTGGAGACCTCTATTTGCAATTCTGAAAGCAATCTCGACAATCGTCTTGCTGCCGGTTTTTCATCTTCTATGATAAGGACATTCATTTAATTTCTGTTTTGGTCGGGTTGGTGTTTTTACCTGTAATCTTTCTCAAGAATTTTATTTATTTGTCGCTCTTCCCAGTTTTTCAAGATCGGGATCCTGATGGTTTTGAGTCCATGAACTGCAATTACGACTGCCCAAATTATGGGAATCGCCAAAATATTCCAATCCAACCACCTCAAAAATCCTTCATCTGTATTGCTGCTCTTTTTTGACACCCATTGCACGATGTCTTCTTTTACCACCAATAAAAAGATGGTTACAAGACAGAATTCCACCAAATGAGTATAAAATCTTTTCAATGCCCTTACCTTTTGTTGGGCATTTTCAAAAATGGTCCTGTTGTTCATGGCCTTCATTTATATTTTTCCACTTTTTCCCTATCCTCATCCACGTATTTTTGAATTTGCCTTTCTTCCCACTTTCTGAAAAAAGTGAATTTGTTACGAAGGATGATAAGGGTATGTACCAATAAAATCAGAGCCCAAATTAAAATGTTAGTGGTAATCCAATCGTAGTAATAGGACTCCTTGGGAAATGCATCGGGTAATACCGAATTAAGTGCTCCGATCTTTAGGAGGTATAGAAACCCATTTACCACAACAAAGATCAGAATGTGCCTGTAGTATCCTTTGAGCTCCTTGACTCTTTTCTTGGCGGTTTCCAAGGAAGTTTGGTCGTAAGTCATATCACTTGTATTTGTTCATTTCCTTTTTGTCCTCTTCCATGTACTTTTTTATTTGGCGTTCCTCCCAATTTTTCCCCAAAAATGGATTGAACCCAAAGGTTTTGGATGCATGGAACAAAATACCCAGTCCCCATGCAAACAATGTTATAAAATGTTCCCATTTCCAAAAGTTATCCGTATTGAAGGATAAATTGACCAAAATGAAGGCGTTAATGACCAAATAGATGGCCAAATGTATATAAAACCCCTTCATCTCATCGACCCTTTTCTTGGCCCTTTTGTATTTCTCTTTATCAAAATTTTCCATAATTATTTCCATTTGTTGTCCTGTTCGTCCTTTCTAATAAATTCTTCAATTTTTCGTTTTTCCCATTGTTTGCCAAAAAACGGGTTAAGATCAAACGTTTTCATGGCATGGAAAACTATACCGATGCCCCATCCAAAGGCCGCCCATAAAAACCACATATAGCCAAAGCCGGTAGTAAAATAATTGATAAGTGCAAGACCGGTTATTACCAATACGTATGAAGTTAGATTTCCATAAAACTTTTTGAGCTCTTCCACCCGCTCCCTGGCACGTATGTATTTATTCTCTTTGTCCAAATTTTCCATAACACTGTTGTTTGTTGTGATGTGGTATTTAAAAATACTCATTATTAGAATTCCTTGTCGTTCATAAACTCCTGAATCTTACGCTCTTCCCAATCTTTTCCAAAAAGAGGGTCGTGCCCATATGCTGCCATCCACTGAACTACGAGTCCCATGCCCCATCCTATTGCGGGAAAAACTGACCAGGGGATATCCGTAGTTCTCATGTTGATGAACACCAAGAATGGAATAATAACGCAGTAGGCTGTCAAGTTGTGATAAAAGCATTTAATGCGCTCTACCTTTTTTCTTGCCTTTATGTAGCGGTCTTCGTTTGTATTTTTCATGATCTGTTCGATTTTTATTTTGATTATACTTCAAATTTCCGAATAAGATGGGGGCAAAAGAAAAGCGAGTTCCCGAACTGTAATTTTAATGGGATGAATTGTATTGGGTAAGGATAGAGGATTGAGGATTGAGGGTTGGTGGTTGAGGGTTGAGGGTTGAGGGTTGAGGGTTGATGTTAAAGGTGAAATTAAGGGCGAAGGGAGACTTGGCAGTTTCGATGTAAGTCCAAATTATATTCAACCTATGATGAGTACGGAATTCTAAAAATCATCCTTTTCCATAAGCTCCCTGATCTTGCGTTCTTCCCAGCGTTTTCCCCATAAAGGGTTATAACCAAAGGCGGCCATTCCATGTGCGGTCAAACCAAGTCCCCACCCGATGGTCGGGAAAAAAGCCCATAAAAAGTCGGTGGTACGAAAATTGAGCCACCAGAGGCAAGGAATAATAATACAGTATGCCATAAGGTTGCCGTAAAAATCCTTGATTTCCTTGACCCGTTTCATGGCCTTTGCGTACCGTTTCTCTTCAATAAAATGCTCTTGGGTTTCGAGCACGGTGTATTTTTGGGTGAGCATGGGCAGAAACACGCTAAAATCCTTTTCTGACTTTTTGATGACCATCTCCCGATCCGTCAAAATTTGATAGCGTTGTTTTATGTTCTGCAACCCTACCCCACTGCTTTTTTTCACAACCTGTTTTTCCTGAAGATTGTTGCTTACCACCAACATGCCACGCTCTTCAAAAACTTTAATGTGCAACGGTCTGGACGAGGTAACCACATTGTGCTTTACTGCATTTTCCAATAAAAGTTGCAGCGACAAGGGGACTATTTTTGCTTCTGGCTGGGAGCTGTTATCGGGAATATCAAAGATGATACTGTCCTCAAAACGCATTTTTAATAGCCTCACGTAGGTCCTGGCAAACTTTAGTTCTTCGTCCACCGTTACCAGATCTTTGTTTTTCTGTTCCAGAACATAGCGGTAGACCTTGGACAATGAGGTGGTAAAGTTTTGGGCCTGATGAGGGTCTTCCTCTATCAAGCTGGTCAAAACATTAAGGCTGTTGAACAAAAAATGGGGGTCTAACTGATTTTTAAGGGCATCAAAACGGGCCGATGCCGACCCTGCTATGATTTTCTGTTCCTTTACCTGTTTTTCCTTGTAATACTTATAGTAATAGGCGGCATAGAACAGAATGGCTACCGCCATCGAAATCAAAAATGAGCTCAGATAGTATTCCGTGCGCTCCTCGGATATAAACTGATCTAACGGTTTTTTGTACACCAACACGAACAATACCAATCTGGAAACAACAATACCGGCTATGGAAGCAATAATGTTTCCCAAGATTCCGTAGCCGATATATTTTTTGGTGAACAGCTCCTTATCGTACTTGCGCATCAAAAGAATGAACGAGGCCGCATTGAAAAGATATATGATCATGGAGAATATCATGCTCTCCCAGAACTCTTTCCACAACTGCTGATAAGTGAGATCCCACCCTTTGATAAAGAAAATAATGAGAAAAACTATAAAAATAGCCATCCCCACTAAAAATGCTTTTATAAGTTCTTTGATCAGGAGCTTCATGTTGTTCTATTTACCGCAGCTTGCCAAAACTTCCTTTGCCCTTTCTTCGCCCCAAGATGGGTAGAAAGGTGTTTCGGATTTAAAGGTAGCAAAAAGTTCCAAGGCCCTTTCCACATCTTTACAATATGGGGTGGTGTCCTTGCCAAAATAACGTGCTGCACCCATGTCCCATTCCGCTTTGGAAAGGATTACCCTGGGGTTGTTGGGCTCAAGTTCCATGGCCTTTTGATAGAGTTGTGCATTTTTTGGTGAAAGGGCCATGCCGTAGGTTGCCCCATCAAAAGCGATCCAAGCCGTGTTTATGAGTGCTTCCTGAATCAGGATTTCCGGATTGTCCGGGGAAATGGCCTTGGCCACATCCAAAAATTCCTTGGCCTTTGCTAGTTGCTTGCTCAGTTTTTCCTCATCTTTTTCCCCAAAGGAAATAACCGTGTTCACTTGGGAAACATAGTAGTAGGGCAACCATTTGTCCGGCTCCGCCGTGGCGATTCTTTCAAATAGGTTTGATGCTTCCACGGGCTTTTGGTCCTGCCACAAAGCAAATGCCTGTTCCATACCTTTGGTGTATCGGTCCTGTGCGTTTACAAAAGAGGCTCCTAGCAATACCATTGTTAAAATCAAATTTTTCATGACTGTCGTTTTTTGGTCCCGAAATTGTTCCAGGATGCGTTAATGATGGTCCAAAGTTGGTTCGGATGTTGTATTAAAAAAAAGAAGGGTTACCGAACTGTAAACATTCTAGGATGAACTGTAAAACATCAACCCATTAATTAATATTTTAGCGACAAGTTCCAAAATTAAGACCATGTACATACCACCACATTACAACAATGATGATATCGAGGAAATCAAAAATTTCTTGAAAAACAACAGCTTCGGAATTTTGATCAACATTGTGAACGGCAAACCTTGGGGCACCCATATTCCTTTGGAACTGGAAACCGACGAGTTTGGAAAGGATATTTTGACAGGTCATATTGCCAAGGCGAATCCGCAATGGAAACATTTTACGGACAAGGCTGAAGTGCTGTGCATTTTTAATGGTCCGCACGCCTATGTCTCATCATCTTGGTACAAAAAAGAGGAAGTGCCCACATGGAACTATATTGCCGTACATGTATACGGAACCTTGAAAGTATTGACGGAAGAAGAAACCATGGCTTCCATGCACCGATTGGTAAACAAGTACGAGAAGCAATCTAAAAAACCCATCTCCCTTGATCAAATGTCCGAGAAAACGTTACGCCAAGTAAAGGGCGTTGTTGGTTTTACGGTCCAAGTTTCAGATATACAGGCAATGTACAAGTTATCGCAGACAAGGACGGATGACCATCATAAAATAATCTCGGAACTGGAGGGACGTCAAGATCATGGGAGTCAAGGTGTTGCCCAGCAAATGAGGGACCGTACACCCTAAACTTTATTTTATTCAATATCCTGAAAAATTGCGTCGGCCCAATTGGAATATCTTGGGTTTTCTACATGCATGATCCAAATTTCACCTTTGTACTTCCCTTGCATTTTTGATTGGTACGCGGCATAGGCCATCTCATTTTCATCATACTTTGCCAAATACACGTAGTTGAGACCGTTGTCCGGATTTTTAAAGTATTGTGCCTGTAGTCCCTTGCTCTTAAGGTCTTCCATGAAGTTTTTGAGGTTCGTTTCATTCTTAAAAACGTTGGCCACAATATAATGTCCTTGACCCACTCCTTCAAGATTGATGTATTTCTCTATAGGCTTAAAAGCTCCACCGTGAAAGGTTCCCTCGTTCTTGGTCCCAGCATTTGTTGAAGCTTTCTTGGAATTTTGGGCCAGTGCCCGTTCGGTGGAAGCCTCAATGGCATTGTATACGGAATCCAAATCTTTGTTGTCGGCCAAGTAAAGTTTCTGGGCTTTGCCCTCTATATCCGGAATATCATCGCCATTGTGCCTTTTTACCAACCGCATCACCATTTCAAAACGTTTTTCCATTTCCTCTTCCCTGCTTTGTTTCATGGAATCCATTTTGTAGAGCAGGTCATCAATAACGGCGTAACTGTCCTCTTGCTTTTGCTGTAATTGAGCGATGCGCTCTTCCCAATAGGCCCTCTCCTCCTTGTTGGTTGGACGCAGGGTCGTTTCTACATCCAATTTACTGTTCTCTCCGGTCTTTTCCGTGGAGTTGTCCGCATCGGCCACAGCAGTGTTCTCAATCTTCTCTTTTTCATTTTCATCATTGGATACGAAAGTGTTCTTGGAAAGATTGGGAACAAAGGAATAGGCTATGGAAATTTCGTGCGTTACACCAAGATTGGCTATACTGTTGTTCAAGCTTTTCTCAAAATTATACCCAAACGACAATCTTTGGTTCAAATTGAAGCCGGTACCTGCCGATGCACCATAAAACTGATCATACCCTCCTTGTATCCAACCCAGTTTGGGAAGGTCGAAAATGATCCCCCCTCCAAAAATAGGGTCCTCGGTGCCTTCAAAACGGGCCCTTACCAAAGGTAACAATCTGCTATCCTCAAAAATACCGCCACCGTTTTCGAACTCATGGACGTACTGGATATGTCCTGAAAATGTCTTCTGGTTGAGATCGGTAAGTGATTTGCCGGATTTCAAATTATAATCCACCAGATTTTGAGCGAAAACACCAAAGTCGAATTTGCCCACACTTAGGTTCAGTCCAGGCTGAAAAGAGATAATAGAACTTTCTTCGGCCTCTCTCAAAAAAGGGTCGTCTTCCTGCGTAATCGCTCTACTTGGGTCATAGCTGCTTACATAATAAGGGATGTTAACCCCAAAGGTTAGGCTGCTTTCTTTGCCCAACTGGATACCATGGGAATAATTCGCCATAACACCCAAATTGGAGATAATTCCAACTCGCTGGTTGTAAAGGCTTAGCCCTAAGCCAATTCTATCGTTCAGCCGTCCACTATAACTTAAAAAGTAGTTTTGGCGGTTGTTGGCAAAATCTGCACTCTGGCTTCGATGAAAAAAGTTAATGTAAGATTTGTCCTCCCTGATAGATGAAAAGGTGGGATTGATCAAAAACCGGTTGAACTTCAAAAGATTTTGAAACGGAACATCATAATTTACATCAGGAGTGTTCTCTTCTTGCGCTTGCAAGGGAACGCCAAATAATAGTAAGATGAGTAGCGTAATCACATAACGCTTAAATTGGGTCGAAAACGTAGTTTGGGGAAACGTAGGTAGTTTTATCTCCATAGCCGACTGGGATTTGTAGGTTAATATTCCTGATTGGGACAGGTTTATATCTAAACAATAGTCTCATTTTTGCAAGATTTGGGAACTTGTAAGAATTTTATGACTAAATCTAATGTGAAATTAAACATTTTATCGTTGAACCGATAATTTTTTCGTTGAACGGTTATCCGAATTGACAGATGCATGGTTTTTACCAATGAAAATTGCATCTGAATTCATGAAATTTTAAGGATTCAACTTATTTTTATGACCAAAATCGGAACCATTTCTCCATATGCAGTCAGTAATCAGTATTGTTCCCTATTCCGAAATATATGGAAATGCCTTCAGGGAGCTCAACGAAGAGTGGATAAGAAAGTATTTTACCATTGAGGAAATGGACCGTAAAACGCTTGATCATCCCAAAGAAAATATTATTGACAAAGGCGGCTATATTGCCGTCGCCACCATTGATGAGGAACCCGTGGGCGTTTGCGCGCTCATTCCCTGTTCCTACGATGGTTTTGATTTTGAACTATCCAAAATGGGTGTGTCCCCTAAAGCCCAAGGAAAAGGGGTTGGAAAACTCTTGGGCCTGCACATTATTGAAAAGGCAAAGAGCTTGGGCGCCAGTACCCTATTTTTGGAAAGCAATCGAAAATTGGCTCCAGCCCTATCACTTTACAGAAAACTAGGTTTTGAGGAAATGGTCCCCATCGCATCCCCATACGCAAGAAGCGATATACAAATGTTTCTCCGGTTATAGGGAAAGTCCAATTTGGTGCGGCTTATCATCCGATTCCGTCTTCATCAAGAGGTGTTAGGAAGTCCTGTAAATTATTCCACATACTCTTATATTTCTGATAAAATCGCATAAAACACCTTTCTTTAGCTGCCTTGACAGTTTGGTATATCATTCATGGTCTGACCCTTTAAACTATAATTTATTTCATATCTCATTAAAAATGAGTATCTTAAAATTATAACTTGACAATACACCACCATGGGTCTGATCAAAAAACTTAATAAATGGGCAAATGCCCACACCAATTTAGTATTTGACCTGCTCCGAATCATGCTGGGAATCATTCTTTTTGTAAAGGGCATTGAATTCATGTCAGACTTCAAAGAAATGGAGCAATTGGCCCGTCCGTTCCAAGATATCCCAGGCGGTATGCTCATACTGCATTATTTGGTTCCCGCTCACATTGTTGGAGGCATCCTAATAGTGGTAGGATTGCTTACCCGCTGGGCGGCCCTGGCCCAAATTCCCATAGTTATTGGTGCCATTCTCACCAATTTTTTGGGGACCATGAACAGCAACTATCTGATCCTGTCCATTATCGTATTTATATTCTGTCTCTTTTTTGCGGTATTCGGTTCCGGGAAACACTCCGTAGATTATTACCTTAAAATGCAGCAATAGCCTATAAATTATCAAGTTGGTTGCTTTTTTTGTCCGTACTTATGGTCCAGAAAAACCCAACGAAGAAAAAGCTATCCGCCGGCGGTGTAATCGCTCTTCGGTCGTACACCCCGTTTACATTGGGAGTGTTCGCATACCGATAATTGCTTACGTTATTGATGCTCAGAAGATTGCTCACCGAGAAATACAGAATCTTTTGCTGGTCAATCAAATAGGCCCAATTAAAGCTTAGGTTGTTGTACGACTTTGTTTTTTTCTGCAAAAAACCCGATGCGTTGGGGTCGTTGTATGGTCTTCCAGAACCATAGGAATAGGACAGTCCTACTTGTGAGCGTAGCTTGTCCACCCAATATTTGGTAACCAATGAAGCATTGTGCTTGGGAGCAAAGTTGGGAGTCGCCCTTTGAGGAAAATTCCGATAGTCACGTTCCGTGTCCAAATAGGAATAGGAGAACCAATAATCCAAATTCTCAATGCTTTTGCTGTCCCTCCAAAAGATATCCACTCCCTTTGCATATCCGCTACCGGTATTGGCAAAGTCCGAATTGAATTGGGGCATATCGGTATCATATTTTACCAACCTATCGTAGTCCTTAAAATAAAGCTCGGTCCTCAAGGTCTTGCCATTCTTGATATATTGGTAGTTGAGAATATAGTGTGATGATTTTTCCATCTTCAGGTTTTCTTCAAATTTGATGACTTCGGAAAGTGGTCTTTGATAAAAATCGCCATACGCCAGTGAAAACTGTCCATCTTCCCCAGGCTTATAGGCCAGTGATATTCGCGGTGATAGTTCAAAACCATCCAGCAAGCTGCTGTAGGTGCCCCGAACGCCTATTTTTGCAGCAAATTTGTTGCTCAAAAAAATATCGGTCTCCGCATATGCCGCCCAAAGACCATCGTCAAAACCACTGCTGTATTCGTTGGCTTCGGCATCGTAATAGGTTTCATCATAATTTGTATTGAAATATTCCGCTCCAAAACTCAGATTATACCGATTACTGAAATTTTTATGTGCCTTCACTTTGATGTGGGATGATGTTTCATTTGCATCCACCCCGTCTTCTTGAATTCCCAGCTTATTGGAATCCCAAGCGATGGAAGCGCCCGAGGTAAGGCTCCAATCATTTTCAAAAAAGTATTTGTAGGAGCTGTTGAAGTAAAGGTTATTGTTCCTTAACCCAAACCGCACATAATCATCAAAATTGATATCTTCCTGTTCTATGTCCAAATTGGAATGATTGAAGCCCGTGTAGAGCTTAAACATGCTTCTATCTCCCTTGCTTCTGAAAACGGCCTCGCCGGACACCGATTCGTACGGGCTTTTCCAACGAACCCCTTGAGTTGAGGGAATAAGCGCCTCATAAGGGGCAAGATTCATGTAGGAGGTATTGATGCTCAAAGATTGGTCTCCCCAAATTTCGGTGTGTCCCAATCCAGCACCAACGCTCATGATGGAAATATCCGTTTTCTCTTGCAGGGGAACATCGGTAGTGTTCAATAAAAGTACACTGGACAAAGCTTGTCCATATTCAGCGGAATAACCGCCCGTGCTAAAAGATATTCCCTTAAAAAGGAAGGGAGAAAACCTGCCACGGGTCGGGGTATTGTTCGCGGTTGCATTAAAAGGTTGAAAAACACGGAGACCATCAATAAAAACCTGGGTCTCATCCGCTGTGCCCCCTCTTACGAACAATCGGCCATCTTCATTAACCGTGGTAGTACCCGGCAAGGTCTGCAGAGCGGCTACAAAATCGCCGGCCGCTCCCGCAGTGGTAACAATATCCAATGGTTTCAGTACCGAGGCCTTGGAATTATCACCTGCTTCAAAAGTGCCTGCAGTCAAGGTTACGCCGGACAGTGAGTTAATGGATTCGACCAATGTAATATGAAGGTCTTTAAAAAAGGAAACATCGCCAGCCTCGTAGTGCGGCTCAAAAGAAAGCATGGAAACAACCAAGGTCTGTGTCCCCTGCTCCATGGTTTCAAAACTAAAATGGCCGTTGACATCCGAAGATGCGCCATCGTACGTTCCTTCCAGGTAAATGTTGGCTCCTTCAATAGGGTTGTTTTTGTTGTCCGTAACCTTTCCGGTAATGGTCTGTTGTGCAATACCGGTACCCACGGTAAATAATAATAAGGTTAGATTGATGAGTGTTTTCATGACTGTTCTTTTTGATTGATGACGCAAAATTGTCCCAAGCCATGTTGCCAAACCAAAAGCAATTACCCAATTGTAATTTTTTACTACCGAGTTGATGCGGTGTATTTCCGTTTTCAGTTCACTCCAATAATTCTACATTTCGGTAGGTTGATTTTTTAAAAAACAACCATCTTCATGAATTTTGGGACATACAAAACATCAAAAACAATCATTATGAAAACTGTAGCACTAGCCTTAAGTCTATTCTTTGTAAGTACCATTGCCGTAGCGCAAGAAAAATCAGGTGTGGATATTACCGTCACCATCGACAACGTTTCCAACGACGAAGGAAAAGTTTTGATAGGTCTCCACACGGCGGACACTTTTATGAAAGGTCCCGGCATCCAAAATTTGCAAAGTGATATCGAGGGTGGTAAAGTAACCTTGACTTTTAAAAATGTAGCGCCCGGCAACTATGCCATTATGGCCATGCACGATGCCAACGAAAACAACCAAATGGATTACCAAGCCAACGGTATGCCCAAAGAAAGTTATGGAATGTCCGGAAACGACATGACCATGGGCCCTCCCGATTTTAAGAGTGCCATGTTTACCGTGGGCAACGAGGATTTGGATATGAATATTCGATTTTGATCAAAAAACAACAATTGCTTATCTGAAAAATCCTGCCATGTGCAGGCTTTTTCTTTTTCGGTATCTATTGTTCATGGACAAGATTTTCACATAGATTATCCTAATGGTTTTTCATATTTTTATACCCTAAAACTATAATTGAATGACCATAACCCAACTTCAATATGTACTGGCCGTGGCGGAGCACAAGAACTTTACCCTTGCGGCCGAAAAGAGTTTTGTTACCCAACCAACTTTGAGCATGCAGGTGCAAAAGTTGGAAGATGAGCTCGATGTGCTCATTTTTGACCGGAGCAAAAAACCTATTACCATTACCGAAGTTGGAAAAAAAATTGTGGCCCAGGCGAAAAATATTGTCGCTGAGGCAGAACGCATCAAAGATATTGTTGATCAGGACAAGGGTTTTATTGGTGGAGACTATACCCTTGGGATCATTCCCACGGTAATGCCCACCTTATTGCCCATGTTCTTGAATGCCTTTATAAAAAGATACCCCAAAGTCAACCTTATCATCAAGGAACAGTCCACCAATACTTTGATCAAAAACATTTTGGATGGTCATTTGGACGCCGGTATTGCAGCGACCCCGCTGGAAATAGAATTTATAAAGGAACGTCCGCTCTACTATGAACCTTTTGTGGGATATGTGCCAAAAGGCCATAGATTGGCGCCCAAGGATATGTTGACCACGGATGATCTGGATGTGAGCGACATTTTGCTTTTACAGGACGGACATTGTTTTAGAGAGGGGGTCATCAATCTTTGCAAAACCTCAAAAAGTAGTTATGGCGAGCAGTTCAAAATTGAAAGTGGAAGCTTTGAGACCTTGGTGAGCTTGGCGGATGAGGGCATGGGCATGACTTTATTGCCCTATTTGAACACACAGCATCTTGATACGGGCAAGAAAATGAACCTAAAATCCTTTCAACAGCCTACCCCTGCCAGGGAAATAAGTTTGATATACCACAAAAGCGAATTGAAAATACAGATTACGGATGCCCTGAGGGACCTCATTTCAAGTATTGTACGCGGAGCAATAGCATTTCAGGACGTTAAAATCATAAGTCCATTGGCCAAAAATTGAGAGAGCCGCTTTTCAGCGGCCCTTGTTAGTGTTTAAACTTTTAGTAACAACAATGTTGGCTGTAATTCTGGTTTGTCCACAATATAAAATTGCAACCAGATTTTCAATTCCTCCACTTCATTTGGCAACAATCTAGAAATAGCTTTCTGAAGTTCCCTAGTGAAGAGTTTAGCATCAAAACTCACCTTTTGAAGGATGATTTTGGTGTAATCTAACATAGCTCTAGGCATATCAATTTGATTAAATTGGATAAAAAGGTTGTGTTCTAAATTACTAAAAAAGGGGGGTAAAAAAGCTAACTTCCAGTTAAAAATTGAATATATTGTTGTTAAAATCGACCAAAGGCACATATGCACAGCAAAAACATGACCTACAATAACCCATTGATTTACAGTACTTTTTTAGCCATTTTTCTATTAACCGGCTGTGGTTCAATAAAAAAAACGATCAATTCCGAAATCAGTTCGGACCATCTAAAAAATTCTTTCCATGGTTTGGTTGTCGTCGATGCAAATAGTAGAAAAGAGGTCTATAATTTGAACGGGGATAAATACTTTACCCCTGCCAGCAACACTAAGATTGTGACTTTCTACACAAGTCTTAATTTGCTTCCCAAAAACATCCCTACTCTAAAATATTTGGTTGCCAATGATACTGTATTTGTGGAAGGAACTGGTGACCCATCTTGGCTTCACCCTTATTTTATGGACAGTACGGCTATTAATTGGCTAAAAAACCAAAGAACCATTGCACTCTACACCAAAAATCATGATGAGCAACGATACGGACCCGGCTGGGCTTGGGAAGATTACGATACCTATTTTTCGCCCGAGAAATCTACTTTGCCACTCTACGGAAATGTAGCTACCGTTTCAAACAACGGTGCTTTGGAGGTTTCCCCAAAATATTTTGAAGACCAAACCATGGTAAAGGACACGGCCATAAAAAGAGTGGAGTTCAAAAACCAATTCTATATTGCCCCAATGGAGCAGGACACTTTGGAAGTTCCTTATATGACCAGTGATAGTCTGACCAAAAAATTATTGGAAATAGCCACAGGAAAAGAGATTTTCTTGACCCAACATTTCCCCGAAGGCGAAAAACAAACATTGTACGGCATTGAAACGGACTCCATTTATAAAAGAATGCTGTTGAAGAGCGATAATTTTTTGGCGGAACAATTATTGTTGGCAGCGTCGGGAATGGTCTCCGATACCTTGAGCACCCAAAATGCCATTGATTATATGTTGGACAATCATTTCAATGACTTGAAACAGCAACCGCGATGGGTAGATGGTTCCGGGCTTTCCCGATATAATCTGTTTACACCGAGGTCCTTTGTCCAGATCCTCCAAAAAATGTACGATGAGATCGCGGAAGAACGCCTATTCGGAATTTTTCCAATGTGGGGACCCGATAATACGGTTGAACAATGGGAAGACCCCACCACAGAACCTTTTCTATTTGCCAAATCCGGTTCGGTGGGCAACAACTACAATTTAAGTGGGTATGTAAAGACGAAATCGGGCAAATTGCTCATCTTCAGTTTTATGAACAACCATTTTAGGGTGCCTTCCAAAGAAGTAAGGCAAACAATGTATGCCACATTAAAAAATCTTCACGAAAACTACTGATCAAAAATTCCTTGGATTTGGGCATATTGTAGCAGCATGATGGTTTTGGCATCCCGTATCTCACCAGATTCCACCATGGCAATGGCTTTTTCAAAATCCAGCTCCAACACCTCAATGTTCTCCGTTTCATCATCCGCACCACCACCTTCACTGATTTTCATACCATCTTCGTAGGCGCCTATAAAAAAGTGGAGTATTTCCGTAACCGAACCAGGGGACATGTAGGATTCAAAAACCTTTTTCACCTTATCAATTTTATAGCCGGTCTCCTCCTCCACTTCCATTTTTATGGTCTGCTCGGCATTGCCCTTTTCCAACAGTCCGGCGCACACCTCTATCATCATACCATCATCGTTGCCGTTTACATATGTGGGCATCCGGAACTGCCTGGTGAGCACCACCTTTCCCTTATCAACATTATATAAAAGGATAGCGGCACCATTGCCACGGTCATAAGCTTCGCGGGTTTGCTTTTCCCAAACACCATCATCCCGTAAATATTCAAAAGAGATTTTCTCAAGCGTATACCAATTATCTGAAAGCAGCTCCCGCTGCATGTTTCTGATTCTGTCGTTAGCCAAAATGAATAAATTTTTCTAAATATAATGCTAATCCATTTATCCGGATGAATCACTTCTTCCTTTTGACACCATCACAATAATGTCGATATTTATGCTTTGATGAAACCGACCAAACCTAATAATATGCGTAAGCCTCTACTTTATCTATTTCTTTTTGCCATTCTGATAAGTTGTAAGAAGAATACCGAAAAAAAACTGCCCCGAATAGCCATTGCAGGACTGGGAATTGAATCCAGCACGTTTTCACCTGCCCTAACCCATGAAGAAGCGTTCCATCCTAAAATCGGGGATTCCATATTTAACCGTTATCCCTTTATGGATGCTGATTCTTCCCTGAGACAACGGGCCGAATGGGTTCCCACTTTAGTGGGAAAATCATTGCCGGGCGGAACGGTTACACGAGAGGCTTATGAGTCCTTGGTAGGAAAGACCCTGACCATGCTGGAAGAAAACATGCCCTATGATGGTCTTTTCTTTGATATTCATGGAGCAATGAGTGTTGTAGGATTGGACGACCCCGAAGGCGACCTCATTAAGAGAATCCGTGAAGTGGTCGGTACTGATGTGTTGATTTCCACTTCCATGGACTTACATGGAAATGTTTCCAAACGATTGGCTCAGCATTCCGATTTGATTACTTGTTATCGTATGGCTCCCCATGAGGATGCCACAGAATCGCGCAAACGGGCCGTGGAAAACTTGGTCACTAGATTGGAAAACGGAAAAGGCAAACCAAAATATAAAGCGTGGGTCCCCGTACCCATCTTGCTCCCCGGAGAAAAAACGAGTACCCGAGTGGAACCCGGAAAAAGTCTTTATGCCAAAGTGCCCGAAGTGGAGCAAAAAGAAGGTGTGATCGATGCCGCCATTTGGATTGGCTACGCTTGGGCCGATGAGCCCAGAAACCATGCCGTAGTTATGGTTACCGGAGATGATAAAAAAGCTGTTACCGAAGGTGCGGAAAAATTGGCCAATAGTTTTTGGGATGTCCGCGAAGAGTTTGAATTCGTTGCTCCTACAAAACCCTACGAGGAAGCGCTGGAAACTGCCCTTGCCAGTGACAAGAAACCATTTATGTTGAGCGATATGGGCGATAACCCCACCGCAGGTGGTGCTGGCGATGTTACTTGGACCTTGACAGAACTTTTAAAACGTGAAGAATTCCATGTGCCAGGTGGCAAATCTTTGATTTACGCCTCCATTCCTGGACCCAAATTGGTTGAGGAAGCCCTGAAAGTTGGAGTTGGCGGGCAGGTAAGTGCTCCAGTAGGCGCTGAAATAGATGACCGATACGCTCCGCCTATAGAATTGACGGGGGAAGTGACCGCCATAAAACATGACGACGTTCACGCAGAGACCGAGGTCGTGGTAAAAGTGGACAATGCCCATATCATCGTTACAAAAAAGAGGAAACCATATCACAGAAAATCGGATTTCACCAATTTGGGACTTACCCCTAGTGAAACGGATATCATTGTAGTAAAAATTGGCTATTTGGTGCCTGAACTCTACAACATGCGAGGAGACTGGATCATGATGTTGACGCCCGGTGGTGTGGACCAAGATTTGGAACGATTGGGGCACAAAAGAATCATACGTCCTATGTTCCCTTATGATAAGGATATGGAACGTCCAGACCTATCTGCCCATTTGATAGAAGCTTCTGACAAGCTGGACTAAACGGTTACCGCTTGATTCAAATATTGACGAAAAGGTAACATCTCCTTGTAAACATCAACGATTTTTTCCTTGAAATTATCTCGGAGCACATCCGCTTTTGTCAATTTGTATTCCACTGCGAAAGTTTTGTTGCGCAGCAATTCAATGTGCGGATGATCGTTGGAAAACCCTTTGGGCGATGACACCAATTTTTCGTCCTCGTACAATCCACCGAACATTTTATTGAATGAAGGCTTGTCCAGAATTTTTTGCAATTCCTCGCCATTATAATCAATGGCTTCCCGGATACTGCGGAGCGCTTTGGAATCGGGTCGCCATCTACCTCCTGCTAAAAGACAGTTTTTTAGACCAATTTCGATATAAAAATCGGCTGAATTCGGAGCTTTGTCCAATCCAGCACCAAAATGGTCCTTATAAATGGGCTTGTTCGGGTGGAACATCAAATTGTTGTTGATGCGATTGATGCCCTTCTTTCCTGGAGTTGGGTAATAATCATCATGAAGTTGGGCCATGGTCATATCCAAATCGTCCAGCCAAGTGATGAAATCGTTGCGGAGGGATTTGTACCATTTACGGTTCGCATCCATCCATTCCTTGTTATTGTTTTGTTGTAATTCTTCCAGAAAATGGAACAGGTCGTTGAAATTCATATCCACAAAAGAAGTGAATTTTTAAGACTTCTGGAATCAGAATTCAGGAGTCAGAAATCAGATAACTGACCTCTGACAACTGACTGCTAATCAATAATTTCTCAACTATGCCTTCGACTACGCTCAGGCACCAGCTCGAAATGACATCTAAATCTTCTCTCTAGAATCTGTTATCGCCATCGAGCAAATCACCAAGACCACCTAAGATGCTTCCCTCCCCTTTGTCTTTTCCACCACCTCGCGGTGCAGCGGCCCAAACACGGCTGGCCAACCTACTAAACGGCAAGGATTGAATATAAACAGTTCCAGGTCCACGAAGCGTGGCAAAGAAAAGTCCCTCTCCACCGAACACCGAGTTTCGGATGCCCCCGATAAATTCAATATTATAATCCACCGTATGGGAAAAACCAACGATACAGCCTGTATCTACTTTCAAGGTCTCACCGGGTGCCAATACTTTTTTGGCCATGGTTCCGCCTGCGTGAACAAAAGCCATACCATCGCCTTCCAATTTTTGCATAATGAAGCCTTCACCACCAAAAAAACCACGTCCCAAACGTTTGGAGAATTCGATGCCTACGGAAACGCCTTTGGCGGCGCACAGGAAAGCGTCTTTCTGGCAGATAAACTTCCCTCCTTTTTCAGAAAGGTCTATCGGAACAATTTTACCTGGATATGGCGAAGCAAAGCTTACTTGCTTCTTTCCTTGACCAACGTTCAAGAAAGCGGTCATAAAAAGGCTCTCGCCAGTGAGCAAACGCTTCCCTGCGGAAAACAATTTTCCCAAAACCCCAGTATCTTGATTGGAACCGTCACCGAAGATAGTGTCCATTTTAATGTCTTGGTCCATCATCATAAAAGTACCTGCTTCGGCTACAACGGCTTCTTGAGGGTCCAGCTCTATTTCCACATACTGCATTTCTTCGCCGTAAATGTGGTAGTCTATTTCGTGTGCGTTCATTATAGGATTGTTTTTGAATGTTGTTTTGTTTATCTGTTGATTTGTTTTGGTTTTTGTTACATTCTTATTTGATAAAACTTTACCCTTTAGGCGTTAACCCTTTACCTTGATTATCCCTTCACCTTCACCGTCCACTCAAAATGAAAGGTGGAAACTTCTGCCCCATTTTGGTTGACCCCTACGGCTTTCATCCAGCAAGTTTGTCCTTCTCCCGTTTCAACGGTCTTTTGAATCGCATCGGCAATCAATTCCCCATCCTCACAGGTAAAATTGATTCGTCCCGTAGCTTTTTTGGTAAATGTGGCTTTGTTATTGGCGACGAGCATGGACACTTTTTTGCCACTTTCTTGGATTTCGTTCATCACCAAGGCACCCGTACTTAGCTCGGCGGCCATCCCCTGAACGGCCCAAAACATGGATTTAAACGGATTTTGATTCATCCATTTAAGCTTTACAGTGGTCATTGCTTTTTTATCATCAATATATTTGAGCCGCACCCCGCACCACCATGCCGAAGGGAGGTTCATAAATGTGAGCATATTGATTTTACTGGGTGTAAGTGCCATACTACTTATTTAAATCTGCTTAAAAATAGGTAAAAAGACGTTACCAATTATTGTTAATCATATGTTAAATTATAGTACTTTGTTTTGCATAGTACCATCTTTTGGATATATATTTGCATCGTAAGCTAATAGGTTAACCCTTTTACAATCAAAAAACATCAATCAGAAAATGGCAACTACAATCACCAAACACGAACGAAATTTATCCGCGATCATCCACGCGTCCATGTTCTCGAAGTACTTTATCCCTTTCGGGAACTTTATACTTCCGTTGATCTTATGGACCGCAAACAAAAAAGAGCATGCGTTTGTCGATTATAACGGCAAACAGGCTCTTAATTTTCAAATTAGTATGTTGCTTTACTCCATCGTGGCAGGTTTGGTCACCATCCCTTTCTTTATTGGATTTTGGCCAGACTTGTTCGATTGGAACTTTTTCGGGTTCCATGGGTTGAGCGACCTCAACAATTTGAACATTCATATTGACAGCGACGATTTTAGGTTTGGCAGATTGTTCTGGCCAGTGGGCATTACAGGATTCTTGCAAGTGGCTCTTGGCATTGTGAATATTGTTTTCACCATTCTGGCCACTATCCGAACCAATGAGGGAGAATATTTCAAATATCCGTTCACCATTAAATTCATCAAGTAATATATATAGGAGCTTAATCACCTCCGAAACATTCATCATCAATCAAAGAAAAGGAGTTTAAACATCAATCAAAAAACGAAAGAAACCATCATCAATCAAAGAACCGTTTCCACTCCCCTGCCCAATTCAGGGGACTGGAGTGGAAACGAAACCAAACAAAGTTTGGAGAACAAGAAAAAACTGTTAATTAAATGCCGAACCCAGTTCAGCATAAATTTAGACCCATGAAATTATGAACATAGAAAACACAAAAGCACAAATGCGCAAAGGTGTTCTGGAGTATTGCATCTTGTCCATCCTAAAGGATGAGGACAAGTATGCCTCCGAAATTCTGGACGCTTTAAAAGACGCAAAGATGTTAGTAGTGGAAGGTACCATATACCCTTTGCTCACAAGGCTTAAGAACGCAGGATTGCTCAACTACCGTTGGGAAGAATCCACATCGGGACCTCCCCGCAAATACTACGGTCTCACCGAAACGGGCCAGTTGTTCCTTAACGAACTAAACGGCACCTGGGACGAACTAAGAAATGCAGTCAATCTGGTAACCAACACAAAATAGAATCAAAAAATGAACAAGACAGTAAATATAAATCTAGCAAATACGCTCTTCCATATAGACGACGATGCGTATAACAAGCTGAGACGGTACTTGGAGTCCATAAAACGCTCCTTTTCGGGTACCAAGGGAAGCGACGAGATCATTGCCGATATCGAGGCCAGGATAGCCGAACTCTTTCTCGAAAAAATGGAGAACGATCGCCAAGTGATCACCAACAAAGAGGTAGATCAAGTAATCGATGTTATGGGGCAACCCGAAGATTACATGGTGGACGAGGATATTTTTGAGGACGAGCCCAAAAAGAGCTACGCCGAACCTTCTGCCAGCAGGGCAAAAAAACTGTACCGTGACATCGACCATAAATACATTGGAGGTGTATGTGCAGGTTTGGAGCATTATTTGGGCATAGATTCCCTTTGGGTAAGGCTCATATTTATTCTATTGGCCATATTTACCAGTGGTTTCGGACTTGTTGCCTATATCCTGCTTTGGATCTTGGTTCCTGAGGCCGCTACAACATCCCAAAAATTGGATATGCGGGGGGAGCCCGTCAACATCAGCAATATAGAACGCAAAGTTAAAGAGGGGTTTGATGATGTTGCCGACAAAGTAAAAAGTGTTGACTACGAAAAAGTGGGCAACAAGGTCAAAAGCAGCTCCAAGACCTTTTTTGATACCATCGGGGACATTATCCTGTTCCTGTTCAAGATATTCGGGAAGTTTATAGGGATTATCCTTGTGCTTGTGGGTGCAGCAAACCTGATTGCGCTATTTATTGCAATCGTTACCGTTGGTGCATTCGATGCCTCGAATTTTCCTGTAATCGATGTGTACAATACGGTAATCGAAGCTGGAATAATTCCAGTGTGGGCCACATTGTTATTTGGCTTCTTTGCCTTGGGAATCCCATTCTTCTTTGTGATGTACTTAGGGTTGAAGATATTGGTGAACAACCTAAAATCCATCGGGAACATTGCAAAATTCTCCTTGTTGGGCCTATGGTTGATCTCCATTGGAGCACTGATTGCCCTTGGCATAAAACAGGCCGCTGAATTCTCCTATACGGGAAGCGTCAATGACCGAACAGAACTGGCATTGGAAATTCCTTCCGATACTTTGGTTATTACAATGAATGAAGGCGATATGGATTATAACCGCGATGACATTCATTTTGGTCGAATGACCTTTGGTTATGACGAAAACGATGAACGTATCCTTATGTCTGATGAAGTTGACATCAAAATAAGAAAATCGGATACGGATTCCATCAGTATCAACATTAGAAAAGATGCAGATGGAAGCTCTACACCTGTAGCTCGTGATCGCGCCAGAAACATTGAATATGCCTACACTATTGATGGCAATGAAATTGTACTGGACAAATATTTGACCACGGAAACATCCAACAAAGCCAGAAACCAAGAAGTAACCGTAACCATTTACGTACCAGAATCCATGACGGTATATTTTGACAACTCCACCAGCCGATACATTGGCAGAGGAATCGAGAATGACCAAGGGTTTTATAGAAGCGGCATGGCAGGTCAACACTGGGTAATGAATGAGGATGGAGAATTGCGTTGTCTGGATTGCCCAGAAGACGAAGATGAAGAGGAATCAAATGGCGATGGTAAGATCATCATCAATGAAGATGGTATAGATATTAACATTCAAGACGACCAGGATTCTTTTGAAATGAAGATCAATGAGGATGGCGTAAAAGTTAAAGCCAAGGAAAAAAGTAACAATTGAGTCACTTAATTCGTCAATTCAGTAGATAAATATTTAAAAAGCACACATAAAAACAGACATTTAGACTGAAATTATTTCAGTAAACCACTAATCATTTTTCAAAATCAATCAATAGTAAAAACAACAATCATGACAACACTAGCAAGATTAGCAATCGCCGCACTCCTATCCCTTTTTGCATCCTCATGCATGATGAACATGAACTTCGGCGATGGAAAAACCGGTAACGGGGAAATCGTGGAGGAAAGCAGGGATGTAACAGAAGATTTTGATGTCGTATCCGCTTCAGAAGGTATCGATGTATTTGTATCTCAAGGAGATGAATTCAAGATTTCCGTTGAGGCCGATGAAAACATTATAGATTTAATCGGAACTGACATTAAAGATGGTAGACTTAAAATCCATGCCATAGAGAATATTGGTCGTGCAACCAAGAACGTTTATGTAACTCTTCCAGAAATTACTGCCTTGGAGAGTTCCAGCGGAGCCGACCTTATTGCACAAAATGTGATCAAGGCGAAAAACATTGAGTTGGATGCCAGTAGTGGTTCCGACCTTAATGTTGAGGTTATGGCCAGTGAAGTATCCGCGGATGCCAGCAGCGGTGCCGACATCAGGGTATCCGGTCAGGCCGATGCCCTTTTTGCCGATGCCAGCAGTGGTTCGGACATTAAAGCGCAAGATTTGGTAGTGAAAAGATGTAATGCCGATGCCAGTAGCGGCGCCGATATCTCCGTAAATGTTTCGGAGACCTTGATTGCTGATGCCAGTAGTGGAGCTGATATCCGATATACTGGTGATGCCAGCGTACAGACCAAAAAATCCGTTTCGGGCAGCGTTAGTAAATATTAATCCAATTCCCTTTAAATAGCAAAGGCCCACTGAGTTTTCAGTGGGCTTTTGTGTTTGTATGTTTGTTCGAAATCCTATATTAGCACCGAACAATACCAATACAAATTATGCAGATAAAACTCAAAAAACATATTCTTCAACTAGCACATACCTTTACCATTTCCAGAGAATCTAGGGACGAACAGGACACCTTGATCGTTTGCCTTTCGTTGGACGGAAAAACGGGGTATGGCGAAGCCACTTCCAATCCATATTATAAAATTACCATTGAAGGGATGATGGCCGAGATAGAAGCTGTCAGGTCACAAATCGAAACCTACGACTTTGACACTCCCGAAGATTTTTACGAGCATTTGGAGTCATTGAACCTGCATAAATTTACACTATGTGCCCTGGATTTGGCAGCGAACGATCTTTATGGCAAGCTTAAAGGAAAGCCACTTTATGAAATCTGGGGAACTTCCAACGAGAAGTATCCCATGACCAACTATACCATCGGAATAGATACCATCGAAAAAATGGTGGCCAAACTCCAAGAGAAACCATGGCCCCTTTATAAAATAAAACTTGGGACCTCGGACGATGTTGCTATTGTTCGTGAACTTCGAAAACATACCGATAGTATTTTCAGGATAGATGCCAATACGGCATGGACCGCCGAGGAAACCATCAAAAATGCCCCGTTATTGAAAGAACTGGGTGTGGAATTTTTGGAACAACCCCTAAAGGCAGATGATTGGGAAGGCATGGCATTGGTCAAAAAGCAGTCCGTGCTTCCTGTTATTGCCGATGAAAGTTGTATAGTGGAAAGTGATGTGGAAGCTTGTGGCGGGTATTTTCACGGCATCAATATTAAATTGACTAAGTGTGGTGGCCTCACACCTGCACGACGGATGATCAAAAAAGGAAGAGAGCTTGGATTGCAGCTTATGGTGGGCTGTATGACGGAGTCTACCGTTGGTATTTCTGCCATTGCCCAACTTTTGCCCCAATTGGATTATGTGGACATGGATGGTGCCATGTTGTTAAAAGGCGACATAGCCAAAGGGGTGGAAATTCTGGATAACGGAAAAGTGGTTTTCCCAACTTTACCAGGAAGCGGAATAGCACTGCTGTAATGACACACACGATAAATAGCATACCGGATAGGCAGGTTCTGATCAATGGCAAGCCCCATTTATATTTTGGCGGGACGGCTTATTTAGGGTTGCAAAATTATCCGCCATTCAAGGATTTATTTCTTAAAAATGTCTCCATATACGGGATGCATTATGGAGCCTCCAGAAAATCCAACGTTGCCTTAGGTATTTATGAAGAAGCGGAAAGGTTTTTGGCCCGTTGGGCAGGTAGTGAAAGCTGTTTGACGATGTCCAGTGGTTATTTGGCAGCCCAATTGACGGTACAAACGCTCTTGGAAAAGGGGCATCCTGTGATTGCGGCGCCCCATGCCCATGCTGCACTTCTCGTGAATGGTGTAAAAACCACAAATACTTTTGAAGCATTGAATCGGCAGGTATCAAAGGAAATCGATAAGGACCAATTACCTGTTGTGCTTTTTGATACCATCGATTTTTCGGGCGGCCAATACCCAAGTTTTGACGCTTTGAAAACCCTTCCTTTGGAAAAAATCATTTTGGTGGGCGATGATTCCCATGGTATTGGAGTGGTCGGTAATAATGGAGAGGGATGCTATGCTGAATTGAAAAAGCTAAACGCAGCGAAGCTTTTGGTTTGCTGTTCGTTGGGAAAAGGGCTTGGCATCCAAGCCGGGGCCATTTTTAGTACGGACCAAGATATTGAAATGCTTCGAAACACCTCCTTTTATGGTGGCGCAAGTCCTGCCCCACCTTCATTTATGGGGACTCTTATAAACGCCGGGGATTTATACTCGAAGCGTTTGGAAACCCTCAAAAGCAATTATCTACATTTTAAAGGCCAACTGAAAAATCCATCCTTTTTTAACCATATGAACGGCCATCCAACCTTTGAATTCAGCGATGCGACTTTGGCCAAATCCCTGGAGGAAAAGGGGTTTATCATTACAAATTTTAATTATCCCGATGCCAAAGGACCGCTGGTCAGTAGAATTGTTCTGAGTGCCTACCATACAAAAGAGGATGTTCAACAATTGGTTAATTGTTTGAACACCCTCTTATAATGTAAGTTTTACTTTATTAACTATTCGGTGTCCCACCAAACTGGGACTACAGGGTCTTTTTGATTGGCCAATACATTGGCCTCATTCCTATTTAGTTCAGTTGTTGGATAATTTGCCCTTCTGAACCATTGACCTGCAAACTCACTGTCTACACCATCAGCTTCCCTTCTGATTTCTAATCCGGTAAATACCTCATCAGAAAAGTCATATCTCCTATAATCCACAAAAGTTTCTGGATTTAAAAAGTTATGGATATATTTTTCCTTCATAATGTGGTGCAACATCAATTCACTCTCGCCTACGGCTATTGCACCATCGGCCAGATAATCGGTCCCGTCTACCCCATACATATCCATACTGGCGGTAATACCTTCCAAATAGGCACTGTAAGCGGTTGAATTTGTCCCTACACTGGTTTCGTTACCTCCATTGGCCAAGAATGCAGCTTCGGCCTTAATGAACAATACCTCGGCATAACTAATTAGTATCAATGGGGAATCCACGCTTGTGTAAAAACCGTCCGTTCTGAAACCTGTATTGGCATCGGTGCCATCAGGAGCTTCACCTTCTCCTCCACTTACATACCCTTTGTACTCATCCGCATCTCCATTTTGGGCGAATAATGGCAATCTAGGGTCAATTTCCAATGCTCCACTTTCAAATGGGTAATAATCACCATTCATGGAACTTACTATTTGGCTGGCAATATCATTACTCAAATTCCCGGTTTCCCTTGCCAAAATCTCCGCGGAATACCATGGGTTGATATTTCTATCGCTGTAGTACATGGCAAAATTGTCATCATTGGATGTAAATCCATTTTCAACACTTGCCAAAACCTCCGCTGGGGCAACTACTCCTTTGTTTACCAAATGCAACTGGTAACGTGCTTTTAAAGAATAAGCCGCGCGCAACCATTTTTCCGTGTCTCCCCCATAAATCAAATCAGAAGAACCTAACGTGAAAGATGAATTGTCCTCAGCCTCCAATTTAGCGATTGCCGTGTCCAACAGTTCAAAGATTTCATCATAAATTTCCTGCTGGGTATCAAATGAGGGAAAATTATTTTCAGGACCCTGAATGGCTTCAGAGTAAGGAATATTGTCCCAAGTATCCGTTGCAATGCCCAAGTTGGCCGCGATCAAGATATCGGCTACCGCATCAATGTGTGTTGCTCCATTCTCTGCTGCTTTGGCCTTAACCGCTTGTAGGTTTGGCAAAACGTACAAATAAACCTGATTCCATAGTCCAAGGGCCGAAGTCTGTCCTGCTGCACCACCTCCGGTGCTCACAAAATATTGTACATAATTTCCAAAAGAAAGTTCGGCCGACCTTTGACCTTCCAAAGTGCTATGAATTACCGGGGCTATCAAATCCTTCATTCCAAGCTGCTCTATTTCCGCTGTATTGGAAGGGGTATTCACATCAAAGTATTCGTCACTACATCCAATATAGCCCACGAAGGAGCATACTAGAAACAGTTTGGTTATATTTATTTTTTTCATAGTTGTCTTTTTTAAAATGCTATGTTTAAGCCTAATGAATAACTCTGGGACAAAGGAATACTCAACCCTGTAAACCCATATACATTGCTACCGGCACTGTATTGATTTCCTTCTGGATCATATCCGTCGAAAGGTGTCCAGATAAGAATATTGTTGGCACTTGCTGAAACACTTACTTTATCCAAACTCAGGTCTTTCACGAACTGACCGGCAAAATCATAGGAAAGGGATACGTTTCTCAACTTGACCCAAGAGGCATCTTGGACCAAGACTTCAGAAGCCCTATTGTATACATTTGAGTTCCTATAATAGTTTTGATCGATCAAGGCCTCTGTAGTATTGGGAACAAACCCGCCGTTACCATCGTCCATCACTCCATCTAAAACCACATCCACATCTCTCTGTATAGTACTCAAAGGATTTCCGTTACGAATGGAGTTTCTAAGCCCTGAATCATAAAGATCTCCGCCTTTTTTCCATTCCAACAAAAAGTTGAAGCCAATTCCCTTCCAGTTTAGGTTACTTCCTATGGATGAAATAAAATCTGGAAATGCATTTCCCACAAGTACTCTTTCATCTGTATTTATTACCGGGTACCCATCTGGCCCGATATAGCGCTCACCATTTTCGTACACCCATTTATAACCGTACAGCGAACCCATTTTATCACCTTCCCTAACTTCGGAAGTCACACCTGCAAATCCTGAATCAGCAAAGATTACGGATTCTATATCTTCGGGCAACCCTAGGACTTCACCCTCACTGGTCGACCAGTTCAAGATTAGTTCCCATCTAGTGTTTTTGTTCTTGATGACGTCCCCACTAAGTAGAACTTCATGTCCGAATACCTTAAAGTTACCTGCATTTCTTGTTAACACGGAGTATCCTGAAGAATATGCTACACCTACATCGAATATTTGGTTTTCAACTTTTGTGGTGTAATATGCGTAATCCAATCTAATCCTATTGCTCAAAAACCTTAAATCGGCACCAAACTCTGTGGATTTGTTACGTTCAGGCTTTAGTTCATATCCAATAGAAGTGTCCCTTCTGTATCCTCCGGTTCCTCCAAAAGGAAAATCTCCGTCGACCACATACAGGGCAGGAGCCTTACCAAATTGAGGTCCTTTTCCAACCTCTGCATATGAAGCCCTCAGCTTTCCGAAGGTAAATGTATCGCTGTCCCCAAATAAATCTGATACATCATAGGCCAAACTTACAGAAGGATAAAAGAAAGATCTTTCGTTTTGAGGCAAAGTAGATACCCAATCATTTCTTCCTGTTACGGACAAGAACAACTTGTCCATATATCCCGCCTTAAACTCTGCAAAGACACCAACATTGCGTTCTTGGGAAACCGTTTTGTTGATAAAATAGTTAGTGGTATTTCCTATTTCATTGATTCCAGCTATATTCAGGCCTTCACCCCTAGCTTCCAAATAACTTCTTTTTGAATCTGATATTTGTTGTCCCAAGGTAAGGTCTGTGGTGAAATCATCCGACCAATCCTTGCTCATTGCCACCAAAAGATTGGATTCCAATCCTGTATAGTTGATGTTCTGCTCCAAAATGAATCCGCCAACTTGGGAACCTCCATCCAAATCAGGCCCTACATAACGATTTCTTGCATCAGAAAAGTTATCAATCTGAGCCGCATACGTTACGTTCAACCAATCCATTGGGGACCATTTGAACGTTGCATTTCCTATCCAACGGTTTACATCGTCTTCCAAGTTACTGGTTTCCATGAGGTACCTCGGGTTATCTATGATTCCAAAAGAATAATCCCTTTCGCTCCCATCAGGATTTAAATAATCATTGATGGGGAAGGTACCAGAAAAATAGGATAGTGCACTCATAACGGATTTATCACCACCATTGGGCCTTCTTCCTCCAGAATTGGTGAATGAAACGGAAGCATCTATTGTAAAATTGTCCGTTACCTTGTAACCGGCATTTAATCTAAAGTTGGTCTTTTTGTAGTCCGTATTAGGCAAAATACCCTGTTCGCTGTTGTTACCCATAGAGAAGAAATAGTTCAAACGCTCGTTTGCACCACTGATGTTCATATTGATCTGTGAATTAAAGCCCGTCCTAAAAATATCATATGGACTATAGAACCGGTCATCTGTCAAATCAATGGTTTCTCCATCCACTTCAAAGGAATCAACAGCATACTCTGGACCCCAAGAATAGAATGAGGTTCCGCCCAATCGGGTAAATCCAGTATCCGTCTCCGGAGTATAAAGTGTTCTTGGAGCTCCGTTAAAACCTTCCCTATATTTGGTCTGTAGAGATGGCGTAGTTTTTACTTCCCTGAAGGTAGTGGAAGCCGTAACATTGATTTTGGCCTTTCCACTCTTCCCTTTTTTAGTCGTTATGATGATTGCACCATTGGCAGCCCTAACACCGTAGAGCGCGGTCGCAGCAGCACCTTTCAAAACGTTAAAACTCTCAATGTCCTCAGGGTTTAAGTCCCCTGCCCTATTGGAGAAGGCAAATTGTTCGCTACTACTGGGCGAATTGGAACCCGAACTTGGTCTAACTTCTCCCGAAAATGTATCATTGTTCATAGCAAGCCCATCAACAATGATCAAGGGTTGATTGCTCCTCGAAGGATCGATGGAAGTGATGCCCCTGATCAAAATATCGACCCCTCCACCAGAAGTCCCTGATGAACGGTTGATCTGAACACCGGCCACACGACCCTGTAAACTTTCAATAGGGTTTGCTTGCCCGGCTAGATTAAGGTTTTCTGTTTCAACCTTGGTAACGGAATACCCCAAAGATTTTTCCTTTCGTTCAATACCAAAGGCAGTTACAACAACTTCATCCAGTTGTGTGGAGTCTTCCTCCAAAACCACATTTATGGTGGATTCCGAGCCCACCGTAATTTCTTTGGGTTTCATTCCCAAATAGGAAAATCGTAATACTTGCCCGCTTGAGGCGTTAATGGAATAGTTTCCATCAAAATCGGTAGTTGTACCAACGTTGGTCCCGCCCACCACAATGGTCACTCCCGGTAAAGGTGTGCCCGAAATATCGGATACGGTACCTGTAATGGTCTGACCAAATGCGACAATGCACAAGAACATCGCAGCAAATGTTAAAAACATGCTTTTCATAGGTTAGGTTTTTGTGAATAAGGCCGAAAAGTGCTCAAAATATTTTACATATCAAACATTTGTACTTAAAAATGTTATATTATTTATAAACAAGCCATTTAAAGCCATTATCTTCAAATAGTTCCATTCTTTTCTGAAAAAATCGCACGCTAAATCTCATTTTATTGTTTTTTACTTCATTCCAAAAGAATCTACAAATTATCAAAGTGTTAATTTTTAGGGTGCTAAAATTTAATTTTATCAAAAAATATCCCTATCTTTTAATATATTCTAACACCTTAAAAGTAGAGCCTTATGAAAAAATCAGTTTTACTTTTCACTCTCATTTCTGTTTTCTTGATTGCGGGAAGCTTCACGGAACACGAGCCAACGGAACCGACCATTGAAGGAACTTGGGAACTTCAAAGTTTTTACAACTATGACGGAGAAAACGTTATTGATACCATTGAAAAATCCGATGGATACAGACAAGTCAAAATGTATTCAAAAGAAAAAATCATGTGGACGCGTTACGTACCGGACGACCCCAACGGAAGGTTTGGGTATGGTTCTTACCGAGTAACGGACAACTCATTGATCGAAGTTATTGAATATGGTGACGATGATATGATGAAAGCTTTGGACACCATGCGGAACTTTAGTTTTGAACTTATCCTAAAGGAGGATACGTTTAGCCAAATTACTGTTGACGTGGATGGCAACAGAACGTTTTCCGAAAATTACAAGCGGATTGATTGAATTACAATCACAAAAAAAGGCACTGAAATTTCAGTGCCTTTTTTTGTTTTAAGCCAACAATGTTTATGATGGCAAAAGTTCTTTGCTCTCTACGGAAGCCAAATAGCGTTCCGCATCCAAAGCGGCCATACAACCTGTACCGGCCGCTGTAACGGCCTGTCGGTAAATCTTATCTTGGGCATCCCCACTCGCAAAAACACCGGGTTTATTGGTTTTGGTAGATTTTGGTTGGGTGATGATATATCCTGTTTCGTCCATGTCCAACTGACCTTTAAAGACATCGGTATTGGGTTTGTGACCAATGGCTATAAACAATCCTGTTATTGGAATCTCCTGTTTTTCCCCAGTTTCATTGTTAACGACCCTAACGCCTTCCACAACTTGGTCTCCCAGTACTTCATCTACCTCTGTATTGTACAGTATTTCAATATTGTCCATACTATTGACCCTATGCTGCATGGCCTTGGAAGCCCTCATGTGGTCCTTTCGAACCAGCATGGTTACTTTTGTACAGATATTCGCCAGATAGGATGCCTCTTCGGCGGCGGTATCGCCAGCGCCTACAATGGCCACTTCCTGACCTTTGTAAAAAAATCCATCGCAAACGGCACAGGCAGATACTCCACCTCCTCGCAAGCGTTGTTCGCTGGGTATGTTCAAATATTTTGCGGAAGCTCCTGTAGAAATGATAACGGTCTCGGCCTCAAGTTCGGTAGCATCGTCCACTGTAATTTTGTGTATGCCCCCAACTTCATCGCTCAGCTGCACGGCGGTCACCATACCAATTCTAACTTCGGTACCAAACCTTTCCGCTTGTTCCTGCAACTGCATCATCATCGCCGGACCATCAATTCCTTGGGGGTACCCTGGAAAGTTGTCCACCTCTGTGGTCGTTGTCAATTGTCCACCTGGTTCCATTCCTGTATAAAGTACCGGTTTTAAATCTGCTCGTGATGCATAAATCGCAGCGGTATACCCTGCTGGTCCCGATCCTATGATCAACGTTTTGATTCTTTCTACTTTTTCTGACATAAATCTTCTTCCTGAAATATTATAATACAAAAGTAGGTTTTTTGTTCAAAAACTTACACCCTCCGTTTTTGGGGTTTTCTTAAAAGATGTAAACAATTGTGAATCATATGTCAGCTTTGGGCATCGAAAATGCCAAAAATAAAAAAGAGCCGTTGAAAACGGCCCTTTTTCCAAAAAGTAGGTCAAATTTATGGGAATATATATTTGATCTTAAAAACCGTTACAACCAAGGGGCTCAACCTCAAAAACCCCTTGGAGCAACGTAAACCTTATAATAAATAAGATATTAGGTAAAGAACACAAAGTACCCTATAATCACCCCATCCTATTCAAGGTTTGAACGTAAGCTTGAAAGCTTTGCGTTAACTGGGACAAACATACGACGGGATTTACTTTCGGAAGGGGCTCAATTAACCAATGGGCCTTTTGCGTTAACGAATGGGCCTTTTCAATTTATATTCACGTTTTTGGAGGGTCGTGTAGGAAAATATATGTGAAAATTACAATGTTCTGATTGCTAAGCAATTATTGAAAACACAAGGTTTATTGCCTGTATTTTACTTTTTTCTCGATTGTCTCGATCATCACATTGGCAATATCTTTTCCTGTGGTATTTTCTATACCTTCTAGTCCGGGAGACGAATTCACCTCTAAAAGTAAAGGGCCTTTATTGGACCGGATAAGATCTACCCCGGCCACATCCAAATTGAATACTTTTGCAGATTTTATGGCTAATTTTCGCTCTTCTGGGGTTATTTTGACTTTAGAGGCCGCACCACCTTGGTGGATATTCGCCCTGAACTCCCCTTTTTGGGCGGTCCGTTGCATTGAAGCGACGACTTTTCCGTTTACCACAAAACAACGGATATCGTGCCCATTGGCCTCTTTTATAAATTCTTGTACCAATATATTGGTCTGTACGCTCTTAAAAGCATTGATCACACTCTCCGCGGCCTTATTTGTCTCGGCGAGCACTACTCCTTTACCTTGTGTACTCTCCAATAATTTAATAATCAAAGGGGCGCCGCTTACCATACGGATAAGATCCTTGGTATCCATTGGGGACTTGGCAAATCCTGTGGTAGGTATATGAATATCGTTCTTGGAGAACAATTGCGAAGCAAAAAGCTTGTCCCTGGACCTACCGATGGAGTCTGCCGAGTTTAGGCAATACACTCCCAAGGTATCGAACTGTCGCAACAGGGCACAGCCATAAAATGTGACCGCTGGTTTTATTCGTGGGATCACCGCATCGAACTTGTCCAAGATATTCCCGCCACGGTACCGTATTTCGGGCGTAGAAGCATCGAGCTTCATGTAAACGTGTTCCACATTCAGGAAAACCACCTTATGTCCACGCATTTCTCCTGCCTCAATGATTCTTTTGTTACTGTAAAGGTTGGGATTGCTAGCCAATAGACCCAATCGAAGACCTTTTTTCTCGGTAGTGTAGGGTTGGTACTTTTTTTCCAGTTCCTCTTCAGAAATATCTCCTTGGATAAAGCTTTGTGAAGGATCTACCAAATACCTACCATTGATGGCCTCCCTTCCCAAGAGCATACGATATTCCATGGTGTCCCTATTGGCCAGAGTAAGCTCAATTTCGAATACGTTGCCCGCTATGTTCACTTTGGTCTTGATCACCGGGCGCTCGTCTGCTATACCTTGCGAACTTTTAACGTTACGCACATCGACCAGTTTGGCCTGGCATAAAATGGATATGCTTCTATTATCCTGTAACGGACTGACTTCGAACCTTACCCATTCTTCCAATCCCTTATTGAAAATTTTAATCTTACTGGCTTGGATGGATGATGTTTTTGCACCTGAATCTACTCTTGCCTTTATGGCAGGGATTCCCATATCATCGAAACGGCACCACTCTTCGCTGCCCAATATTTTAAAATCTTCCAAAACAAATATGTATTTAACTGATTAATCGCATAATGAACAAGTCCACGACCTCGACCAAAATCAAAATAATGATGATCCATTCCAGCCTGCTGCTTTCCCTATGGTCCATAATATTCATGAACAGGCTAAGGTTTTCCTTGATCACATTTCCTTGTTCCTTTATATTTCTATATCGCTCCTTTAAATCAAAGATCTGTTTTAAACCTTTGTCCAACCGATCTAGCTCCAAATCTTCCCAGACCACTTCATGGGAATCAAAAATATAGAGGTTTTCAGAGATCTGGTTGTTTATGTTCAAGACTTTTGCAATATGTCTTTTTAATTTTCTTCCTCCAATATCCAACTTTCCTTTTTGTTCCAAATAGGTGGTATGTTGGCGTGTTTCTTTCATGGCCTGTTCGGAAAGTCCCGCATAATGGTCCAATGCCACGGATTGCGACAAATGCATGAGTGCCAAGCGTATGCCTTCCACATTGGATTTTGGCATAATCACCTTGTCATGGTCAATCATGGCTTTCCCTTCCTCATCCACCAGCTCCATTTCCATGGTATCGGTAATTTCCGATAACTTCCATTCTTCGCAAAAAGGTTTCAGCTCCATTAATATTTGGGAAATCGATGCTTCATCATACCCAAAAAAGGAAACTACACCATATCTGAAAATATAAAGGTAACGGGAAGCATCGGAATAAAAAAGTTCGTCCCTATCTTCATAAAGGAGCTTTTTTTGCAATGCCTTCCTGCATGAGGGAATATTTATACTGAACGCCAAATGCTGTGCAGTTGCCTTTGATACCATTCTATGTTATTTGGTAAAAGAATTTATTCTTCTTCCGTACCTTCCAGTTCGTCGGTATCCAGCGTTGGGTCACCATCATTGTCATCATCGTTGTCGGAGTCATCATAATCTTCCATGGCCATTACCAAGCGCTTGCTTACTTTTATGAGGTAAGCGGTGTCCTCGGTCCTGACCTCGACACACTCCACGACTTCATTGCTGGCATTCCTGTAGGTTACGATATCGTCGTCGTCGTACCCATCGGGAAATTTTTCTACAAGGAGGTTGAGCATGTTCTTGTCCAATTTTTTGTAATCTACGATTACTCTTTTTAAAGCGGGGGATTGTCCTTTTCTCATGGCTACATGTCTAATAAATAAGCGAAAATCAACGGTGCCACGATGGTCGCATCGGATTCTACAATGAATTTTGGTGTGTCGATATCCAGTTTTCCCCAAGTGATCTTTTCATTGGGAACGGCTCCGGAATAGGACCCATAACTTGTGGTGGAATCACTGATTTGGCAAAAATAGCTCCAAAACGGCGTTTCTGTTTGTTCCAAATCTTGATATAGCATAGGTACTACGCAGATTGGAAAATCTCCGGCAATACCTCCCCCTATCTGGAAGAAGCCAATGCCATTGTCTGAATTTTTTTGATACCAATCGGCCAAAAAGGTCATATACTCTATCCCGGATTTTACCGTGCTGGCCTTTAGTTCGCCCTTGATTACATAACTGGCAAAAATATTTCCCATGGTGCTGTCTTCCCAACCCGGCACAACAATGGGAAGGTTCTTCTTGGCCGCCGCGTACATCCAAGAGTCCTTGATGTCTATTTCGTAGTATTGCTCCAAAACACCTGAAAGCAATAGTTTGTACATGAACTCATGAGGAAAATAGCGCTCACCTTTTTCGTCGGCTTCTTTCCAGATGTCATAAATATGTTTTTGCAAACGTCTAAATGCTTCCTCTTCGGGAATACAGGTATCGGTGACCCGGTTAAGGCCATTTTCCAAAAGTTCCCATTCTTCCTTGGGAGTAAGATCTCTGTAATTTGGCACTCTTTTATAGTGGGAGTGCGCCACCAAGTTCATAAGGTCTTCCTCGAGGTTGGCGCCGGTGCAGGATATGATGTGGACCTTGTCCGTACGGATAATCTCCGCAAAGATCTTCCCCAGTTCCGCGGTACTCATGGCGCCTGCCAACGATACCAGCATTTTGGAACCTTTCCCCAACTGGTCTTCGTACCCTTTTGCCGCATCTACCAGCGCGGCCGAATTAAAGTGTAAAAAATATTTTTGAATGAAATTTGATATTTCTCCTTTGTTACTCATCGTAGTCTTCTAATGTGTTTTTGGATTTCTTGAAGTCATCATCATCGTCGGCGAATCCTTCATCCGTAAATTCGTTGTTTTCTGAGAATTTATAGCTCAGCATTTTATAATATAGTTTTGCGGCCAAAAAATTGGATGATCTGTCATGCTCGTTCGGACAAAGCTCAACAATATCAAAACCTACCACATTTTTTTCCTTGAACACCCTGTTCAAAAAGTCCAATGTTTCGTACCAGAGCAGCCCTCCTGGTTCCGGTGTGCCAGTGGATGGCATGATGGATGGATCAAATGCATCCAGATCAAAGGTAATATAAACATTGTCGGTCATTAAATCCAACGCGGTATCCATCCAAAAGTCATCGTTTATCATCTCATGGGCAAAGAACACCTGATCTCTATCCATCACCAAAGTTTCGGTATAGTCCATGCTGCGAATGCCCACTTGTACCAAATTTGTGGTCTCTTTGGCCTCATACATGGCACAGGCATGATTGTATTTTGTGCCCAGATACTCTTTTCTTAGATCGGTATGGGCATCTATTTGCAATACAGTTAGGTCTTCAAAACACTCATTGAAAGCGCGAATGGCACCAATGGATATAGAATGCTCCCCACCAATCATGGTCACCAACTTATTCCGCTTGATGTATTCCTTTACGGTCTTGTGTACTGCATCCACCATACTTTCCGGAGTTGCAAGGTCCTCAATGGCATCGGCCAAGTAAATTCCATGTTTGTACACTTCGCTGTCCGTTTCAATATCATAGGTCTCCATATTGTCGGAAGCTTCCAAAAATGCTTCAGGACCTTTGTCGGCCCCTTTGCCCCACGTACTGGTGCCATCATAGGGAACAGGCAACAATACCACTTTTGACTTTTCGGCAGAGCCGTATTCCTTTGGAATTCCGGCGTACGTTCTTTCTGTTTTCATTTTTTGTTAAATCCTTTTTCAATTATTGCTGGGTACGGGCAAATCGTTGGCCTCGACCAGTACATCGGAGGTTTTTTTGCTTTCATACCCTAAAATGGACATGAACTCGCCCGCTGTCTGCTGTTTTGCAAAAACCGATGTTTTTATATTCCCTTTCTCGTCCCTGTTGATCAGGATATGTTTCGGATGGGGAATCAAGCAGTGTTGCAATCCGCCAAAACCACCTATGGTTTCCTGATACGCTCCTGTATTGAAGAACCCAATATACAAGGGCTTGTCCTTTCTATATTTGGGAAGGTAAATGGCATTCATGTGTTGCTCGGAGTTGTAGTAATCATCACTATCACAGGTCAATCCCCCCAATAGGATGCGCTCGTATTCATCGTTCCAACGGTTAATCGCCAGCATGATGAATCTTTTACTTATCGCCCATGAATCCGGCATGGTGGTAATGAACGATGAATTGATCATGTTCCATTTTTCCCGGTCGTTTTGTTGTTTTTGGTACAGTACCTCATAAATATTGCCCCCGCTCTCACCGACCGTGAAACTACCGAACTCCGTAAAAATGTTAGGTACGTCCACTTCTGCTTCATCGCATGCCTGTCCAATTTGATGGATTATCTCGTCCACCATATATTCATAGTCATACTCAAAGGCCAATGAATTTTTTATAGGGAAACCTCCACCTATATTAAGACTGTCCAAGGTGGGACAGACTTTTTTAAGGCTGATATAAACCTTCAAACATTTTAAAAGTTCGTTCCAATAATAGGCCGTGTCGCGGATACCGGTGTTTATGAAAAAGTGAAGCATCTTTAACTCCACTTGGTCATTAGGTTTTATGGACTGATTGAAAAACGGAACAATATTCTTGTACCCAATACCCAATCTGGAGGTGTAAAACTCAAACTTTGGCTCTTCCTCCGAGGCTATACGCACCCCTATTTGGAATTTACCGTCGATTTCATCCCCCAATAGGTTGATCTCTTCATAATTGTCGATGATAGGGATACACTTTTTATGTCCGGTATTTATCAGCCGGGCAATGTTCTTAATGTATTGGTCCCTTTTAAAACCGTTGCAGATCACAAAGGTATCCTCGGTAACCTTACCGTTTTTCTTCAAATGCTCTACAATGTTGATATCAAAGGCGGAAGAGGTTTCAATATGGATATCGTTCTTGAGGGCTTCGTTCAACACATGTTCAAAATGAGAGCTTTTGGTACAGTAACAATAGTGGTACTTACCTTTGTACTTGTGTTTCTTTATGGCATCGCCGAACCATCCCTTTGCCCTTTGGATATTGTCGGATATCTTGGGCAAATAGGTAAACTTTAAAGGTGTTCCGTACTGTTGGGCCAAACTATAGAGGTCTATGCCATGAAACTGTAGCTTGTTATCTTCCAATTGGAATTCCTCTTGGGGAAAATCGTAGGTCTGCTCGATTAAATCGATGTATTTTGTCTTCATTTAAATTTCGTAATTATAGCAAAAGATATTAATAAAAAGGGAGGACTGAAAATGGAAGTTTCTCAGATACGAAATTCAAATACGGTATAGGGTACAAAATAAGGTGTCCGTGAAAGACTACGGTCAAATTTATGGTGGTCATCGAAAGTCAGCCTGTGTATTCGGTGTCTCAATGTAAAGACGGCTTGTTGGGTAGACTTTCTTATCCCCAAAAGCCCGAACATGAAAAAAGTCTTCAAAGCTTATAGGCAATGGTTCCAAATTGGTCGGACCCATTTATGGGGCAAACATAACTAAAAATCCGATACGCCAATTTTTTTTACGAAAAATTATATGTGAATCAACTATTTATAAATCAAATACTTAACTAGTAAAAATAAACTACCAAACCATTCTTTATAAAAACTGGCCAACAGAAAACATCTATTGACCAGTCACTATTTGAATATTTTGAAAGTTATGCTTCCTTAACCTACCAATGGTGGCTTGTCATTAATGAAAGGCTGTTTGTAAAAACGTCTTCCTGTCGATTTATAAAGCGCGTTGGACAATGCCCCTATTACAGGTGGCAATGATGGTTCGCCCAAACCGGTCGGGTCTATGCCATTGTCCACAAAGTGCACTTCAATATTTTTCGGTGATTCGGCATGACGGATAAGACGGTATGTGTCAAAATTGGACTGTTCCGGTCTTCCATCCTCAAAACTCATTGCGCTATACGTGGCATGTCCTATACCATCGATCATTCCTCCCTCAATTTGGTTCTTGGCCGCAATCGGGTTGATTACAATACCACAGTCCACCGCACAGGTTATCTTATTCACTCTTGGCATATCTCCCCCATCTTCCAGCTCCAATACTTGGGCCACATAGGAATTATGACAGTAATACGCCGCTACACCCCTTGCTTTTCCAGTATCGGTGCCCCAATTGGCTTTTTCTTTAACCAACTTTAGGACTCCGGCATATCTAGCAGGATCGTAATCGTTTTGTTCTGGGTCGCCCACTGGGTTGTTGAGGGCCCTATCAAAAAGCTCCAATCGGAACTCCAACGGATCCTTTTCTGCTGCTTCCGCCACCTCATCCATAAAAGCCTGTTCGGCTCCAGCGATAAAGTTGGAACGGGGAGCTCTCCATGCTCCAGTGGTCACATTGGTGTTCAAGCTATGCTTTTCCGCCAAATAGTTGTCCACTGCCCCGGCTGGGAAACGATTTTCGAATATAAGGTCGTCGTTGGTACCTGCTCCGCGAACGTGCCAAGCAATCAGATTGCCATTTTCGTCCAATCCTGCCTTGTACTTCACTTTGTACGAAGGACGGTAGGTACCCTGAGTCATGTCATCTTCCCTTGAATACACCAATTTTACCGGTGCGTTCATTTTTTGGGAAATAACGGCTGCTTCGATTACAAATGGTCCATAAAGTCGGCGACCGAAACCACCTCCCATACGGGTCATCATTATATCAATTTTTTCCAATGGCATTCCCAAACGAGCTGATGCGGTTTTTTCAACGAACTCCGGTGTTTGTATGGGTCCCAGCAATTCTGCCTTTTCGGGCGTCACATGTGCGAAAAAGTTCATGGGCTCCATGGTATTGTGGGCCAAATACGGTGCCGAATAGGTGCTTTCCACAATTTTTGCCGCTTTTTTAAAGGCCGCATCTACATCGCCATCCTTCCTTGCAGGAGTTTCCGAAGGCGTATCGAGCAGTTCCGCCAAAGCTTCTTCGTGGTACGCAGTGCTCTCTGCCGTGGAATCTTGTTCCCATTCTACCTCGAGCGCTTTTTTGGCCTGCATGCATTCCCAAGTGCTATTTCCTACGATTGCCACAAGTTCTGCAATACCTCCGCCATCGGACCATTGTTTCTCAATACCTTCGGGATATACTTCAAAATGAAAAACATCTTTGATTCCCGGCATTGATTTTACTGCATCGGCATTCATTCCCTTGTATTTCATACCAAACGCTGGTGGATGAACTATCATGGCCGTCAACATGCCTTCTTTATAGACATCCAAACCAAAAAGAGGTTTACCTGTGACAATTTTTTTACCATCCACATTACGTTTGTCCGTACCGATAATGGAAAAATTACCATTGTCCTTCAACTCTACCTCTTCCGGAACTTCGATACCCGTAGCGGCGGAAGCCATTTCTCCATAACCTGCGGAATTTCCGCTGGCTTCGTGGGTGAGCACTCCATCCTTGGTGGTAATTTCATCTACCGAAACACCCCAAGCCTGTGCTGCAGCCTCCTTTAGCATATGCCTTGCCGTGGCTCCCGCCATTCGCAAGCTTTCCCATCCTTGACGTATGGACTGACTACCACCTGCCAATTGACGTGTAAATATATCTGTGTTGAGCGGAGCTTGCTCCACCATCACATTCTTCCAGGCGACGTCGAGCTCCTCGGCCACGATCATGGGCATGGATGTTTTAACGTTCTGACCTATTTCGGGGTTGGGCGACATTATTGTCACCATACCATTGTCCCCAACTTTTAGGAAACCGTTCAATTCAAACCACTCTTTCGGCAGGTTGTTCACCTGCTCGGGCGTCATTTTACAAGAAGCCAACCAGCTAAACCCTATAACAAGTCCACCGCTGGCCAATCCTGTATTCCGAATAAAGGCACGTCGTCCTATTTTTGTTTTTACAAGTGTCATGATACTAGTGTTATGGGTTATGATTTGGCCGCAAGTTTCACGGCTTTTTTAATTCTCGTATAGGTACCACAACGGCAAATGTTTCCGTTCATGGCCATTTCAATTTCTTCGTCCGTCGGGTTCGGGTTTTTCTCCAATAGTGCGGAGGCCGTCATAATTTGACCGGCTTGGCAGTACCCACATTGGGGCACATCCACTTCCAACCAAGCTTTTTGAACCGGATGGTCGCCTTCTTCGGATAGACCTTCGATGGTCGTGATTTCAGAATTTCCTACGGAAGATACGGTAAGCATGCAAGCTCTTGTAGCTGTGCCATCCAAATGAATGGTACAGGCACCACATTGAGCGATTCCGCATCCGTATTTTGTACCGACCAAGTTTAAGTGATCTCGTAAAACCCAGAGCATTGGGGTGGATGGATCCACGTCAACCTCCTGTTTAGTTCCGTTGATGTTTAGTGTAAAAGTTGCCATAATGTTGATTAATTCCCTAACAAGTTAAAGATTTTCAACAACAAAATGAGCTGTTGCTCAAAACATCACCTTAAAATTAACATTGTTTTTAAGATTTTTGAGGTTACTTAAAACGAGTATAAATAATATGGCTGGATCAAGTGTTATGCCAATCTAAAAATTAGATGTTGATGACAAAGTCCCCAATATCCATTTCAGTATTTTAATCGTGCAAAAACAGGTAAGTGGTCGGATGGGTATCTAGTATCCTTCGAGTCGCTCAAAATGGCACTTTTGAGCACCTCAAACTCATCTGACACAAAAATATAATCGATTCTTCGCTCTACGGGTTTGTTGAATTCGAAACCGTTGAATGTCCCCTCTGGACCAAAAGCATCGTTGCCCGCAGCGATGTGCGTATCTTCCATTTTGGACAAAATAATCTGTACGCCGGGGCTATCACTTTCCAGATTAAAGTCGCCAGTAACCACCACTGGGTAATTTTCAGTATTCAATTCCTTAATTTTCTCAAGGATCAATCTGGAACTTTCTTCACGTGCCTTTACCCCAACATGATCAAAATGCGTATTTAACATCATGAACTTGGTGCCATCACCCTTCATTTGAAAAATTCCATAAGTACACGTTCTTGGCAAAGCGGCATCCCATCCTTTGGACGGTTTTTCTGGCGTTGAGGACAACCAAAAAGTAGATTGCTGCAGAAGTTCCACTGTTTGAGTGTTGTAGAAAACAGCCGTATGCTCCCCTCTTTCATCACCATGGTCGCGGCCCACACCAAAATAGGAATAGTCGCTCAAACCTTTATCGATTTCCTTAACCTGATGAATGAGTCCTTCCTGTATTCCGAACACATCGGGATGGTAAAAATTGAGTTGGGAAATCAAAAAATCCTTGCGATTGTCCCAATTATTGGGAGCATCCTCCGGATTATCGTAACGGATGTTGTACGACATCACATCGATGGTCTGTGCATAATTGAACAGTGACCAGCTTACAAATAGGGCGAAAAAAATATTCTTCATTTTAAAGGGTTGTTGGCGGTTTTTTTGATGTTCTACCCGTTTTAAAATCTTGTTTCAATTCAAGCAAAAAATCATTTTGAAACGGAAAAATATTCCATTTCTGCCACACTAAGGTTATGATATCTTTATATCCTTCCAATTGGCAAGATTTCAACCTTATAATACTTAAAGTTGTTGCATGCTATTTTAAGGTAAAGGTTTCGGATAGTTCCGCATTGGAATTTGTGCCTACGAATATCTCAAATTCCCCGGGTTCCGATACAAATTCGAGTTGGGCATTATAAAATTTCAAGTCTTCCGGAGATAAGGTGATAGTGATGTTTTTGCTCTCGCCTTTTTTCAACATGATTTTCTGAAAACCTTTCAATTGGCGTTTTGGGGGCGTGATGCTTCTGACTAGATCCTGCAAATACAGTTGTACAACTTCCTCGCCATCATAATTACCAGTGTTTGTAACAGTCACGGTTGCGGCAATTTCTTCACCTTGATGGATTTCCTTTTTGTTCAATTTGAGATTGGAATACTCAAAAGTGGTATAGCTCAATCCATAACCAAATGGCAATAGTGGCGCGTTGGGCGCATCCAGGTAGTTCGACCTGAACTTTTGGAACTCGCCACTTTCGGGTGCTGGCCTACCTGTAACCTTTGTGCTGTGGTAAATGGGTATCTGCCCCACGTTCATGGGCCATGTTGCCGTTAATTTACCTGACGGATTGTAATCTCCGAAGACCACATCGGCAATGGCATTTCCCGCTTCAACTCCAGGATGCCAAACTTGCAAAATGGATACCGGCATATCAAATTCCTCGGGGATTGTCAGCGGCCTGCCGCTCATCAAGACCAAAACAACAGGTTTGCCTGTTTCCGCCAATGCCCTGATCAATTTCTTTTGACCCTCTGGAATGGAAATATCGGTGCGACTGGAAGACTCCCCGCTCATTTCGGTCGCTTCGCCCACTACCGCAACCACAACATCCGAAGTTTTGGACAAATCCAAGGCTTCTTTTAACATAGCCTCCGGGGAACGCCCATCAATCAGGATTCGCTCTCCCAAGGCATTTACATTCTTGGCAAAATCAGGATTGTCAGAAATATTGGCGCCTTTGGCATAATCAATTGTAGCAGCAGATGCTACGTTCTTAAATCCTTCCAAAATGGTCACGGCCAGATTAAAATCGCCAGTAGGGGCCCAAGTTCCGAGCATATTTTCCCTGCTATCGGCCAATGGACCGATCAAGGCTATCTTTCCTTCTTTTTTTAAAGGAAGTATGTTATTGTGATTTTTGAGCAACACGAAGGAACGGGTTGCCAATTTGCGTGACAACGCTCTGTTCGCCTCGGTCAAGATATCCTTTTTAGGACGTTTGGAGTCCAGGTACCTGTAAGGGTCATCAAAAAGTCCTGAAATATATTTGGCTTCCAGTACCCTTCTACAAGCATCGGTAATGTCCGTTTCGGTCACTTTTCCCTCATCCAAGGATTTTTTCAAGGTGGTCAAAAAGCCTTCGCCCACCATATCCATATCCAATCCGGCCCTTAATGCCAATACCGAAACGGCTTGAAGGTCACCCAACCCATGTGAGATCATCTCGTTGAGCGATGTGTAATCCGAAACCACAAAACCATCAAATCCCCATTGGTCGCGAAGCAAATCGGTCAACAGCCATTTGTTTCCCGTTGCCGGTACGCCATCCACATCGTTGAAAGAACTCATTACACTAGCTGCGCCTGCATCAATGGCCGCTTTGTAGGGTGGCAGGTATTGATTGAACATTTTGATCTTGCTCATATCCACCGTGTTGTAATCGCGTCCGCCCTCTGCTGCCCCATATAGTGCAAAGTGCTTTACACAGGCCAACATGGTGTGGGAGGCGGACAAATCGCTTCCCTGATAGCCTTTCACCATGGCTTCCGCTACCTTGGAGCCAAGATATGGGTCTTCCCCCGCTCCTTCAGAAATTCGCCCCCAACGTGGGTCGCGGGCAATGTCCACCATAGGAGAAAAATTCCAGTTGATGCCATCCGCAGTGGCCTCTCTTGCCGCCATTTGTGCGGCTTGCTCCACCAAATCCATGTCCCAACTGGACGAAAGCCCCAAAGGAATGGGATATGTGGTCTTGTAGCCATGAATCACATCGGAACCGATCAACAAAGGAATACCCAATCGGCTTTCCTTTACCGCCAAGTCCTGAGCTTTTTTCAGCTTATCCGGGCCAGCTACTCCAAACAGTCCGCCCACTTGGCCTGCTTTGATCTTGGCTCCCACATTTTCGCTCACAACTTCGCCCGTTGCCACTCCGCCTCCCGGCGTCAAAAGGTTTAGCTGACCTATTTTTTCGTCAATGGTCATTTTTTGCAACAATTGTTCTACTTCTGGAATTTTCTGTTGGGCGTTGGCACTTCCAAAAACAAGGGCCAGAATGGCGAAAAGTGACTTTTTATAGTTCATGGCAAGGTTATGTGTGTTAATGTCTTATTCTGATGTTGGTCCGGTCGCTTTCTTCTGATGCGAAAACAACCATGGCAACAAATCGGGTTCGGCAAATGCCGGGTCCCAGCTATTGTGATTTGCAAAATCGTACATCGTGAACTTAGGATGCACCCCTGCTTTCAACAATGCGGAGAGCATTTCTACGGATTTTAGCGGGTGTACTACATTGTCCTGTGCCCCATGAAAAATCCATAACGGTGTATTTTTTGCGTAAACGGACACTGATCCAGGTTCTCCGCCTCCACAAATGGGTATGGCGGCCGCAAACGTATCCGGTTTTCTGCTCAATAATTCAAAGGTTCCCATTCCACCCATGGAAAGTCCCATTAAATAGACTTGATCATCCTTGGTATAAGGTTCGGCAATGGTAGTTTCGAGCAAATCCATTACCATTTTCATGGGTTTTGTAGGTCCTTCATTGTATTTAAAGTCCAAATTGATGGGGTACGAACTTCTATCCACATCTACACTGGCCCAATAACTATCTCTTGGACACTGCGGAAAAATTACAATTGCCGGATATCGTTCTTGCAAATAATCGGTAGCGAACAATTTACCTCCGTTCCACAGTTGTTTTTCATTGTCGTTTCCCCGCTCCCCAGCTCCATGTAAAAACAGTACGACGGGATAGTTGCCATCTTCTTTAAAATTTTTGGGATACATGATCTGATATCTTAAGGTATCGTTCCCATCAATGAGCATTTTGGCTTCGTACTTTGATTGCCATTGTGCCGAAGCTAAATTACAAGCAAGCAGTAAAAGAAAACATGATAAATGTCTGGTCATATCAAAATCCAAGTTTGGCCAAACCAGCTTGAACATCTTCGTTACCCATAAACAAGTTCCAAAGCAGACCGGTCCGGTAGTTTTCAATCATGATGATCTGAGGACCTTGGTCTATGGCCAAATAGGCTTCTGCCACCCAATTGTATTCCGGGCTAAAAGCATCATAAAATCCTGCCGGCCCCAACAAGTCATCTTTATTTTTATAAAAATAGTGCATTGCATCCAAAGATTCTTCGGGAGCATAGGGAATTGAGCTTATGGCCGCTGTTGGTGATATTACACCTGTATCGTTACTGGGGCTATGGGCGTTGTAGCCTATACTGCCGTCATTGTTTCTGGTGTAACTGGCCGTTAACCCCCAACAATCCTCTCCATAATCCTGAAAATTGTCCGGATTTTCAACGCAATACTCGTAATTGATCATAGTATGGTTTACGTTGACATCCCAGTAGTTGACATAGTCATCGGAGAGATTTTTTGGATTGAGTCCCAAATAGGAATAGTGGGCCCAAAACAAGGGTCCCCCAAACTGTTCCGACCCATTATGCTTTACCAAAAGTGGATAGCCGTATTGCGTGTTCGCCGATTGGATTCCTCCGCCGGAGGCCCATCCATTGGAATATACGTCTTTTTCTATGCCAAAATCCGGTGAGGCTGCTGCCATCACGTAGGTAATCAACACCTCGTTATATCCTTTTAATTGAAGATTGATATCAAAACCATGATTGGGGCTCCAATGCCAATACAACACATTTTGATTTTGTGTATACCAGTCCCATTCCACGCCCTTCCAGAGGTCGTCGGCCTGTTGCGCCAATGCTTGCTCGACATCCGAACCGTTTTTGAAATATTCTTTGATGCAGATAAGGCCTTGTGCCAAAAACGCGGTTTCTACCAAATCGCCCCCATCGTCCAAATCGCTAAATGGAATTACGACCCCTGTGGAACCATTAATCCAATGGGACCAGGCACCATGAAACCGATCGGCGTTTTCAAGGAAATCCAGTAAACCGCCCAATCTTTCCACTGCTTCATTTCTTGAAACGAAGCCTCTTTCAATTCCGACCAAAATGGCCATTAGGCCAAATCCTGTACCCCCTGCAGTTACCACTCCAGCGCTATTGCCAGGATCGTTGGGATGATATCTTTCCCTTGCACCACCGGAATTGGAATCGGCATAATCCCAAAAGTACTTAAAGGTCTCTTCTTGGGTCAGATCCAACAATTCTTCATCGGTAATTGTCGGTTCCTCTTCATCGAGCTCTTCCGAAGGCAACTCCGGAGCTGTTGGAATATAGGTATAATCATCGCTTCCCCCACAGGATAAAATCAACGTAGCAAGCAAAAGGGTGTATACTATTTTTTTAATCATCTGCGGGTTTTATGTCCGGGGTTTCAAAACCCAATTTTTTCAATCCTTGTTGAACGTCTTCGTTGGCCATAAACAATTTCCAAAACAGTCCGCTCCTGTAGTTTTCTACCATCACGGGAATCGGCCCTTGGTCAATGGCCAAATATCTTGGCAGGTACCAGTCATCCTCTAAACTAAAAGCATCGTAAGGACCATACTTACCGATTAGGCTATCCTGTTCGTTGTACATAAATCTCATGAACTGTTTGCTCTCCTCCGGTGTGTAAGGCATAGACGACAAGGCCGCGGTCGGTGATATCACCCCCAAATCCGCTTCGGGCCGGTGCCCTGCATACCCATTGATGGAGTAGCTAGAGGTGAGGCCCCAACAATTTTCTCCATATCCTTCATAATCTTTGGGATTGTCCACACAATATTTATAATGGATCAAGGCATGGTTTCTGTTCAATTTCCAGTAATCGCCGAATTGATCTTTAAGGCCCTTTGGGTTTAATCCCAAATAGGAATAATGTGCCCAGAACAAGGGTCCTACAGGGGCATCGCTATGCTCGTAATGATTGAGTTCCGTTTCCAAGCCGTAGTAGGTGGTATCTTTGGCAATTTGCCCATCAACTGCCCACCCTTTTTCATAAACAGATCTTTCAATGGAATGGGTCGGGGATGCCGCGGCCAAAACATACATAATAAGGGCCTCGTTATAACCGCCAACGGGAAAGTTCATTTCCCATTGGTACTCAGGACTCCAATGCCAATACAGCACATCTTCCCCGTTCTTGGTATACCAGTCCCACTCTACACCTTCCCAGAGTTCCTGGATTTTCTCCGCTAATTGCTGTTCCCGTTCATTGCCATCTTCAAAATAGGCTTGGACCGTTAACAATCCTTGCACCAAAAAGGCGGTCTCCACCAAATCTCCGCCATTGTCCTTTTTGCTAAAGGGGGTAACTTTTCCCGTTGGCAAGATCCAATGGGACCATGCTCCGTGGAAGCGATCGGCTTTCTCCAAAAATCCGACAATCCGCTCATAGCGCTCAAGTGCCTGTTCCCTAGTGATAAAACCTCGTTCCACTCCGACCAAAATGGCCATAAGCCCAAAACCGGACCCTCCGGTGGTAATTATATCCTTATCGTGGTTGGGGTAAACCCCATCCATGTGTATACGCTCCCGCGCCAATCCCGAAACAGGCTCCGCCCCCTCCCAAAAGTAATTGAAGGTTTGATATTGGAGCGAATCCATCATTGCACTATCGGCAAGTTCCAGACTATCGGCTTTCTCTTCTTGTGACTTTTTAACGTCTTTGGTTTTTTGGCCATCGCACCCTATCATGATAGCGGCAATGGCCAATGGAATCAAAATTAACCTCATATAACTAAACTAACTAACTCAAATATTGTAACGTGCTTATAAAAAGCACTCTAATTGTTCATTATTTCTTGAATCTCTTCTTGTGTCAATGTTCTATCAAAAAGATATAGATTATCGATATAACTTAAATCGGAGAGGTGGTTCCAACCTATAAAGTTGGGCGCTCCGGATCCTATGGACAGAATGGAGCAGTTTTCCCAGCTGATGGTTTTACCATCCATGTCCCCCGTGTTGACCACTGGTTCTCCATTTAAGTATATAAGCGTTTGGGTTTCCGTTACCGTAAATGCCACGTGTACCCATTCATCAACCGTGGCATCGATTACATCTCCATCGTTCCACACATCTCCGGCATCGGTGCCCAAATGCAATTTGATACGCTGCTCATCAGCACTTCCTTCCCTGATAAGCCTGAATCCTGCGGACAAATCGTTATCAGCTCCGTTCATTGGCGGACTTACGACTAATATCCCTGCTCGGTCAGGGTTTGAATCGACCTTGTACCAGAAAGCTCCACTAAATTGATTGTTGAACAAACCATCTATCGGGAAAGTAAGGTAGGAATCCGTTGCTCCGGCGTAGGCATCACTACCAACGGCACTTTCACCTGCAAAACCGGGTGAACCTACCACAGTGGCCTCTTCGCCAGAATTGTCATCCACGTTAGATCCATCAAATGGCATGTAGAGTGTAGATCCATAGTTTTTGGGAGTTACCGAGCCACCGGCCACGGCCGCTACTTCTTCTGGAGAAAGTGCTTTGCTGTAGAACCTTAAATCGTCCATTATGCTATTATCCGATAAATGGCCCCAGTAATCGAACGTTGGTCCTCCCGCTCCAATGGTAAATGTATCGCAACCGGTCCAATCAATCGGTGCCGACATGGCTGATGAAGCTACTTCGGTTCCGTTAAAATAGATTACACTTTCACTATTTGATATGGTAAAGGTGATGTGTACCCATTCTCCTGCGGCCACATCTATAACGTCACCATCGTTCCAGCTTTCGCCGCCTCCTGTTCCAACATTCAACTTGATCTGCTGGGTTTCGGCAGATCCTTCGCGGAACAATCGGAAGCCTTGGAAGCGGTCCACGGCATCATCACCTATGGTGATAATACCTGCCCTATCCGGAACAGCGTCGACCTTATACCAGAATGACCCACTGAACTCGGAAGTCATTAGGCCTTCCGCAGGGTAATTGATATAGGAATCGGTCGCCCCTAAATAGGCTTGTTCCCCCACTTGACTTTCGTCGGTGAAGCCAGGACTCCCGACCGTTGATGCGGCCTTGCTGCCAATCAGGTCTATATAATCACCATCAAATGGCATGTATAGGGATTCACCATCGTATTGAGGTGTGTAAGGGTTTGCGGCGTTGATCATGATTTGAACATCGCTCTGTGTCAATGCTTTATCAAAAATGCGAAGTTCATCTATTTGACTGGCATCGTATCCGTGGTCCCAATAATCAAAGGTTGGGCCACCGGAACCTATTACCAATTGTTCACAGCCCGTCCAATCAATGGGTGCGGGCAAATCGGCCGTAAGTATCTCTACGCCATCAAAATAAATGGTGCTCTGGGTCTGTGATATAGAAACGGCCACATGCACCCATTCTCCTGCAGTCGCATCAATAACTCCTCCATTGTTCCAGCTTTCTGCTGCACCTGTTCCCACATTGAGTTTTATGGTCTGCTCATCGGCATTTCCTTCCCGGAACAAACGGAAACCTTGGTTCCTGTCATCTGCGTTGTCCCCGACGACCAAAATTCCTGCCCTATCGGGTGTAGGGTCTACCTTATACCAGAAGGCTGCACTGAACTCGGTACTTTTTAATCCATCCATGGGAAATGTCAAATATGAATCTTCAGCGCCCATATAAGCGTCCGCACCTAGAAAACCTCCTCCAGCAAAGCCCGGATTACCGACTTCTCCCGCTTCCTGGAAGCTGATAAAGTCCATGTAATCTGCATTGAACGGCATGTAAAGTACTTCTCCATCAAACTTTGCGCTGTATGGGGCAAGTTTGGCAAAGTTCACTTCTTTTGTAGTGGTCTTGCCCTCGATATCGGTAGCGGATACGACAACTTTATGTTCCCCATTGCCCAAACCATTATAGGTGACTTCTTCCAGTACGATGCGATAATCCTTAAAGGAATTGAAACTTGCAATCTGCGAACCATCCATGGATACTGTTACGCTTGCCACTTCAATATCATCGGTTACCTTAAATGCAATGTCTATGGAGGTTTCCTCCTCAAATGGCATCAGTTCCACTCCTTCGGTGGGGTAGGTTATCGCAACCTGAGGTGCTGTTTCGTCCACACCGGCATCAACAGCGGTTATGGGGTCGATTCCTTCGTTACAGGAAACTACCAGAATTCCCAGAAGAATCAGTATGGATTTAGTTATGTATTTCATCTTATGTCGTTTATTTAGTTAGTGTTAATCGTTGCTACCACCGCCCAATGTCGGCAATGCATCCACCTGTGCCTGTGGGTAGGGCAATAGCTCTTTGTCCGCAGTGAAGGTTCTTCCGTCATAGCTCAATTCGGAATAGTTGTCCAAACGAATCATATCGTAATAGCGAATTCCCCATTCCAAGGCCAATTCGGCAAATTTCTCATCCATTACATCATCGGAAGATACTCCGGACAAGGATGGTAGACCCGCTCTGTTCCGAACTAAGTTCACGGCTTGGTCCGCAGTCATTCCTGAAGCACTGGCCCCACGTGTCAAGGCCTCGGCGTACATCAACAATATTTCGGCATAGCGTATAACTATCATGTTTTTACCTCCACCGTAATCATTCCGTTGTTCCGTTAGCTGCACAGATGGCAAATAATGCTTTCCACTCGCAAACAATGCCCGGGCATAATCGTTGATCACATCGCCATCTCTTGTGGTATTGTCCACAAATGAAGGAAGGGTTGTATAATCCGGGTCTGTTTGCAATTCTGCGATGCCACGGTCTGTCCACAATACACTGGTTTCCAATCTTACGGATTCGTTGCGATCGAGCATAAACTTGATAAACTTCATACTGGGCTCATAAAAACCCCAACCGTCGGATGCATTTTCTCTTGCAGGGGTCCATCCCTGAGGTCCAAATGGTGCATAGAGATGATAAAAGGTATCTCCTGTACTGGAGCCGTAATCAGAAAATTGTAGCTCGAACAAGCTTTCGTCGCTCAACTCTCCAGGTTTTTTGAAAAGACTGTAAAAATCCGGATACAAGGAAAACTTGTTGGAATTGATGATGGCTGCACAGGCATCCGCCATTTCCTGATAGTTCTCCATTTCCATATGGGCCATGGCTTTTATGGCATATGCGGTGTAACGTGTTACTCCCCCCGGAATATCGGTTCTTTCGTTGGGTCTCATATTGGGGAGCAATGGTATCGCTTCGTCCATTTGATCAGAGATGTACTGCATGATTTCCTGCTTACTGACTGGACCATTGGCTATCTCGGCATCGGGCTGAGTCGATTCAATTATAAATACGTCGCTCCAAACCCTGGATAGGTTGAAGTGCAACCAAGCTCTCATCACCTTGATTTCAGCAATGTATTGGTCTGCTTTTGCTTTACCGCTTTCATCGGCAAAATCCTTGAAATTCTCTATCAGTTCAATCTCCGTGTTCAATTTTACAATATCTCCATAATGCCCGTTCCACAATAAGTTGTACATCCAATATCCTTGGTCGTATACATAATTATCGGTATCGGCAAAGGGTTGTTGATCCCCCAAACCTCCGGCATTCACATCATCACCACGGACAGAGAGCAGTAATGGCTCCTCCCATCCCCTTGTTGCAACAATGTAGTAGGAACCTATCAAGGCCTGCACCATATTCTCGGTGGCCGTGTAATCGAGGTCATCTGCATTGAGCTGACCTTCTCTGTCTTCAAATTTGTCGGAACATGATTGGACAAAAAGTATTGCAATCAAGACAAACACTATTTTATACAATGGGCTTTTGCTATTTTTCATCTCAATTTTCTTTTTATAGTTTAACATTGACACCTATGGTATAAATTGCCGGAACAGGATAGGTCTGACGGTCTACTCCGTCCGACACTTCCGGGTTAAACCCGTTGTAGCTGAAAAGTGTCAATGGTCTTTCCGCGGTCAATGTGAATTTAATATCAGGCATTTTACCCTTAAGTTTATCACCTCTAAGGGTGTAGGCCAACTGAATATTCTGAATTCGGAAGAAATCTCCGTCCTCTACCCAGAAGTTGCTCAGTTTTTGGTTCCAGCTGTCCCGCAGGCCGGCGGATGATGGGTAGGAGTTGCTGGTACCTTCCCCATGCCAACGATTTTTTGCCAAATCGGCATCCATATTGGTATCATTGGTAAAAATGACCTCACCTCTTTTTCGGTTCAGTATTTTGTTACCGCTTTGTCCATAAAAATTCATGGAGAAACCAAAATCCTTGTAGTTAAGTCCTATGTTACCTCCGTAGGTAAACTTGGGCAGAAAGGACCCCAATACCATTCTGTCTTCATCGGTTATTGTACCGTCTCCGTTTCTATCGTTAAAGATCAGATAGCCAGGCTCAATATCCTGTCCATTGGAGATTGCATTTTGGGCAACCGGATCTGCATCTATCTGTGCTTGGTTTTGATAAACACCAGTGGTTTCATATCCGTAAAATGCATAGAGCGGCTCTCCCACAATGGTTCGCTGCCTGAACTCTGCTGAACCGGAATCTATGTAACCGCTTTCATCCTCGATTTCTATGGCTTCATTTTTCACCGTGGTGAAATTGGCGCCTACGGTATAGGTGAAGTCAGGTGAAATTTCATCGCTCCAATTCAAGGCAATTTCTATACCTGAGTTACGTATCACCCCGGAGTTCCTTGAAATGGTCTGGTTTGCTATGGGGATATAAACGGGCATAATGGCATCTTCCGTATCCCTTATATAGTAGTCCGCCTCCAACGACAAACGATTTTTTAGAATGTTCATGTTGAAACCAAAGTCCAGTTCTTCAACAACTTCCCATGTTAAATCGGTATAGGTACTGGTTGCCGTGATTCCGGTGTTAGGATTATCCCCAAGGTCTACGGTTTCATTTTCGATAGTATTTGCACCCGCACTTGCTGGTACGTTATCGTTACCCAAACGGCCCCAAGCGGCCCTAAGTTTTAAGAAGTCAAAGAAACCAACGTTTTCCATAAAGGGCTCTTGGGAAACCACCCATCCAACACCTATGGATGGAAAATATCCCCACTGTTGTTTGGTGAACTTAGAAGATCTATCGGCCCTAAAGGTTCCGGATAGCAGGTATCTATTTTTAAAATTATAGGATACCCTTCCAAAATAAGATTGTCCATAAATCCTATTGTTGTCCTCTTCTACATTATTGTTGAAGGATAAAGGGTCCGCAAAATCGAGATACCACGATGTTTCGTAATTGATACCCGCAATATCGCTTCCCGTAGCCTCAAATCTATTGGCCGCTTCGTCCCTAAAGGAGGTACCTGCCATGATGGTCACATTGTGATCCTCGGCAAAGGTATCCGTATAGGTTAGTAAATTGTCCCAAATTTGGTTGTAGTAGTTGTTTTGTTTTCTATTGATGGAGGACAACCGTTGATCTCCAAATCCCATATTATAGGGCAGGTTCACGTATCTTTCCTCCAAGGCGGAAAAATCCACATTGTAGGTTGTTTTGAAGGTAAGTTTATCCTTGATCAAATCTGTTTCCAGATAAATATTTGCCAAAAGCTTACGGATTTTCAACCTGTTATCATTGTAATCCATATCAGGAAAAGGATTTTGGGTACTTCTATATCCCAATGCCTGTGCGTTTGCATATCTGGTCGGCGTAGCCTCGGTATTCAATTCATCAAAAACAGGTAAAATAGGTACGGCGAAATATGCTTTGAACCATGCAGAATCCTCTGGGCTCTGTTGGGTCGCATTACTAAAAACCGTATTTACCCCCATTCTTAGGTTATCGGTGACGTCAACATCCAGTTTTGAACGGATATTGAACCGTTCATACTCGTTTCTCATATCCAGCAAACCTTCTTGGGAGAAATAGTTGGTTCCCAAGGAATATGAAACGTTTTCTGTACCTCCGGTTACGCTTATGCTATGGTTTTGAATGAGACCGTCCCTTATAATTTCGTCGTACCAATCCGTGTTCACCGCAGGTACGTTTGGGTTGATACGGCTCCTTCCGTAGCGTTGCATGGCATTCAATATATACTCAATATCCGCTTCGGAACCAGATTCGACAGCCATGGTGACAAATTGTTCCGCATTTGCCATTTTAAGTACATTTTGGGCACGTTGAATCCCAGTATAGCCATTATATTCTATGGTCGGTTTTCTGTTTTTTCCGCCAGACTTCGTTTCGATGATGACAACCCCGTTCGCCGCCCTTACCCCATAAATAGCTGAGGAAGACGCATCCTTAAGTACGTTCATCGACTTTATATCGTTCGGGTTCAAGAAATCGATATTGCTGTAGAACATCCCATCCACTACATATAAAATATTGGTGGCGTCCGAATATGTACCCAGACCTCTAATCCTAACAGTGGGCGAAGCTCCTGGTGTACCCGGTGTGACGATTTGGACCCCTGCTACCTTTCCCTGTAAAGACTGGACAGGGTTGGCAGATGGCGTTTTTTCAATCTGTTCGGCATCAACTGTGGCAATGGAACCGGTAAGGTCCGCTTTCTTCTGTGTTCCATACCCTACCACTACTACCTCATCCAAGGCCTCGGTGTCTTCCATCATGGTAAGATTTATGGTAGTCCTATTATTTATAGGTATGGTCTGCGTACTAAATCCAACATAACTGTAGACCAATGTTCCGTTTGCCGGAACGTTTTCCAAACGATAGTTCCCATCAAAATCTGTTTGAGTTCCTGTAGTAGTGCCCTGAAGCACTATGCTTGCCCCTGGCAACGGCTGACCTTGATCGTCCATGACCGTTCCCGAAATCGTTATATTATCTTGGGCCAAAAGAATGGCTTGAAACAACAAAAACGAGATTAGCAAAAGTTTGCTTTTAATTTTCATAATTGTGCAAAAATAGAGTTAGATTATTGCTAAATTAATAAAGTAGCGAGTTGTTAATGAAGAGTTGGATTACATAATAAATACATCATCAATAAAGCCGCCGAAGCGCCTTATTTCACTGTGCTTGCAGTAGTACCGTTCGTTTTGATGTAAAAAGAATTAACATAGTGATGTAGTGTTGATGTAGTTGAAAAAAACGTTCCCCATCTTCAACTCGAACGATTTTACGGGTCTAAAACGTGATAAGGAAATTCGAAAGGTTCTCGGAACTGTCCATATCCAGTTTTTTTCGCAATCGATATCGATGTATTTCAACACCGCGAACCGTTATCCCCATAAGCGGGGCTATTTCTTTGGTGGAAAGGTTCATCTTTAGGTAAGCACATAGTTTTAGGTCTTTGGGCGTCAAGGAGGGATAGGTCTTCAATAATCTTTCAAAGAAATCCTCGTGCAATTCCTTAAAGTTGACTTCAAAACGTTTCCAGTCCTCGTTATCCTCAATAGAACTGTTAAGTTTCTTCACAAAAGACCTATATCGTTGCGAATTCGAGAACTTGTCCTTGTTCATGATCAGCATATTCTTGAGCTCCAATATCATTTCATTCTTTCGCGCTATGTTCAATGTTGTACTTGCCAGTTCGTTCTGTTTCAGTTTTACCTCTTTGGCCAGTTCTTCTTTTTCCAACTTGGCCATTCGTTCCATTTGCTCCTGCTTCATCCGTTCTTCCAGTTCACTGTGCTTTCTTTGCAGTTTTCTTCTATTGTACCTTCTGACCACATAAACGGCAAGAACAGCAAGTGCCAAATACAGGAAAAGACTCCACCATGAAAAATACCAGGGTGGTGCAATCTCAAAATGTAGCGTATTAAAATCGGAAACTACATTGCCCATACCCACTGTGGAAACTTTAAAGGTATACGCGCCAAATGGTAGATTTTGAAAATTGATGAATCCATTTTCATCATACTCGGAGTATTCTTTAGGACCTTCCAATTGGTAATAATAGTGTGGCGATATGTATTCCGGTGAAGCCACCTTTATGGTGATGGATTGAGAATATCTGAATGGAATGTCAATCAAATTGTTGCCCGCAGCATAGGTGTTTTCTTGGTCTTGAAGTAGCACAAAATAAGGCACTGGAAGTTCTTGGGTTTCTGAAAAACCTTGAAGTCTTGGATTGTTTATCTTGGCAAAACCGTCCGTAAGGGTAATATAGGAGGTACTATCATTGATTTTAATGACATTTTGGGAATCGGGCGCCAAACGTTCCTGTAACGGAAGATCGGTCACAATTAAGCTATCTCCCTTAAGATTGGTATGGATAATGGCTTTTTGCTCTTCGTCGTCCACAAACCAAAAATATTGTTCGTCAAAAAACAGCAGCTCTTTGTTGCTAAAATTCTTGAACTCTTCAAATTTTTCAATTTTGTCACCAATGGGGTTGTAGGCGAACCAATTTCCCTCACTGTTCAAGACTATATTGTTTTTAATGTTGTAGAGCTTCACATTATATTCACTTGGGGCACCTTTCTCGGTAAACCTCTGTATTGAATCTACCTTATCGTAACCATCCCCTCCTAAATGAATCCTGTAAAATCCTTTATAGGGATGAGCCGCCCATAGAATCTCGGGGGTTTCGAAACATAACTGTTTTACCGGGTCGTCAAAACCTTCAATCCTGACCACGTTCCATTGGCCATCATCCGACTTCTGAAACTTTGCGAGGCCATTGTAGGTGCCTTGGATATATGTTGCCTTCTGATCGGGAACTTTGATCAATTGATAACCTCCCGCTATTTCACTGACAAGGTCAAAGCTCTTCTCCGTTACCTTGTAGGTTCCCGTATTGTGACCGCAGAGCAAATCCCCGTCAATGACCCTTAAATCCCAAACATGCCCCTGAGAGCCACTGACAAATCTAAGTTCGTTGCCCTCAAAATAGAAGACACCGGTATTGCTGCCCAAAAACAATTTGCCGTTGTACCGGGCAATATCGTAGACCATTCCCAAGGTACCTGTATAATCGGTGTAATAGGAAATCGGATTGTGGAGTCGGATTCTCGCCATTCCATTATCCAGTCCCAACCACAACTGATCATTGAACAAGAGCGTGGAAAGTACGGTATTGTTCTGAAGCCCAGATTCGCGGTTCAATATCCTGAACTGCTTTGAAGTGGAATCGTAAAGGTACATGCCATTTTTAATGGTACCGAAGCCCAAAAGGCCATTGTCCAAAACCCGGATTTTGTTCAATTGATGCTGTTTAAGCTCATCATTTACAGGTTCTGTCCAAGGTTTTAAAGTTTTTCCATCAAAGAGATAACAGCCATTCAACTTTGTGCCCACCAAAAGTTGACCATGGAACAGGGCCATATCCGTTATGGTCTTTCCAATTAATAGGTCTTGATTCCGAAAAGGCTCCAACGCTCGTTCCTTTACTTGAAAAAGTCCCAAGGACCCTCCTGCAACGACCAATTCCCCATTAAATTCTATAAAATCCGAGACCACCTCGGGCGGGTCAAATACGGTAATCTTATCATCGAAATAAGAATAAATAGCTGAGAACGAACGAAAAACAACCTTCCTATCCTTCGATGGTAAAATTTCCCAAAACTCTTCGCTAGTAAATGTGTGATCTTTGATCAGATGTGTCAAAGAGGTGTATCCGAGCTCTCCAAATTCGTCCTTCGTCCAATACCCAAACTCCTCGTAGGAACCCGTATAAATTCTGTCGCCAACACTTTCCACGGAACGGATTATGGTATTATTGGGCAATTTGTTCAAGGTCCATTCCTCTCCATTAAAATGGAGCAAACCTTTGTTATTGGCCACAAAAAGCTCTCCCCTTTCGTTTACTGAGATATCCCAATTCTTTGTCCCGCCCTTGTAGTCCAAAAGCTGATAATTTTGAATCGGGGGCAGCAATTGTTGCCCGTAGATGGAGACACAGGAAATCATCAAGAGTATTGACGCGAGCCTAAATAACATACTGGACGGTTTGTTTGGTACAGGTCTTTGAAACCACGAATTTACAAAAGTACGTGAAGTAATGACCGAAATAATCAGGGGCAAAGCTTGCTGACCTGTTTATATTATAGTTCTGAACGTAAGGTTGACCCTCGATTTTTGCACCACTTTTGTAGGGGGCAAACGATGTTGCCAATATGTTTGAATCTCCCCTTTCATGACCAAAAGACTCCCATGGTCCAGTAATAGCTCTACTTTTTCCTTGGTGTTTTTATGCTTGAACACAAATTTTCGTTCCGCCCCAAAACTCAACGAAGCAATGGCACCATTAGGCTGAAGTTCCTTTTCATCATCGCTGTGCCAGCCCATCCCCTCCTCGCCCGAATGGTACAAATTCAGCAAACATGAATTATAGGTTTCATCCGTGAGGTTTTCTATACGGTTTTTAAGTTCCATGAGTTCGGTAGTCCAGGGCAGCGCTTTCTTGGTGCTTTTGGAATAGGTGTATTCATATGGCCTATCCCCATACCAAGCAACTTTTCGCTTGGTTACAATGCGTTTGCCAAAAATGTGGATCACATCATGCTCCCAAGGAATGCTATTTTGCAACTGTTCAAAGAACAGATTCGCCTTATTACGATCTACAATAGGACCAAAATAATTTGCGATGCCATGCCGTGGCAGTATGTTTTGATTAGGGTCTATTTGATTCGTGAACAAATCCATATTCCTTGGCTACATTTACCTGGAGAGCCTTTCTTGGGTTTTTTCCAATATTTCGGCTACGCGTTCCCGTAGCATATCAGGTTCAATGATCTTGGCACAATCCCCGAACATCAGAAACCAGCGGGCAAATCCGTGCTTCCAATCGGTCGTCATAAACGTCATTTCCACCTCATGGCCTTTAATTTCACTGGAAACCAGACCGTAATATTTGGTCTGACCCTGAATAAACTTCGCCACAGCCCTATCCACAGCTATCTTCACCTTTGTTTTGGCCATTTCCTCCCTTTTGTTCCTGTGCTCGTCCATGGTGCCATGCTTCAACAAAAAATCCTGTGAGGTTCTTGTTATTTTATGGATTCTATCCGTTCTAAAATGACGGTAATCCGTCCGCAAATGGCAATAGCCCAAAATATACCAATAACCGTTTTCGTGAAAAAGCCCCACAGGTTCTATGCGCCTTTCGGACGGGGCCTCCTCCCGCAAGGATTCATATCGGAGAAAAACCTGTTTCCGTTCCGCAATGGACTCGAACAGTATTTCAAGGGCGTTCGGCACCTTCTCATTGAACAAGACCTCACCCGGAACTATGGACACTTGAGACTCCAAGGCCTCTACCCAATCCTTTTCCTTTCCGCGCAATACCGATTTCAATTTGAACATGGCCGATTCGTAATAGGCACCAAGGGATCTATCCGTGAATTTTTGCATGAGTTTTTCCGCCGCCACAAAACTTCCCGCCTCTTCGCGGGTAAACATTACCGGTGGCAGCCGGTACCCCTCCATTATGGAATATCCCACTCCCGCCTCGCTTGCAATGGGCACCCCGGAAGCTTCCAAAGTCCGGATATCCCTATATATGGTCCGCAAGCTCACATCAAATCGGTCGGCAAGTTCTTGGGCCTTTACAATACGCTTGGTCTGTAATTGTATCAAAATGGCCACTATCCTATCAAAACGTTTTACGGTATCCATTCCCATTATTGCACGAGCTATTTCCCAAAGATAGGATTTCAATCCATGGATGAAGGGTGTTTTTTTGCTCATATTTACCCATTGTTAAAATATGCTCCAAAGTTATTTTGACATTATGACAACAGGATGTCATCATCTTTTTTTGATTTTGATTTTTACTACTGACACGGGGCTGTCACCCACCCCTTTTAATTTTGGTCTCAGAAACAATAAACCTTTAAATCATAATTTGATGGAAAACACCTTTAATGAACAGACAACGGCCCAAGTAATGACACCTGAACAGTTTTTGGAGCACTATCAAGGCCATAGAAGGCTCACCCGACGGGTTATCGAAGCCTTTCCTGAAAAAGAGTTCTTTAACTACAGTATTGGCGGTATGCGGCCTTTTTCCGAAATGGTGAAGGAGCTATTGGCAATAGCCGTTCCGGGACTTACCGAAATTGTATCCGAAAGCACCAGTGAGTTTGATGAACATAGGGACTACGGCAGCACAAAAGCCCAATTTTTACAAAAATGGGACCAAGACACGGAAGAAATCAACAAATTATGGAAGCAGGTTCCAGTTGAAAGATTTCAAGAGGTCATCAAACTTTTTGGCCAATATGAAGGCACCGTGCTATCCAATCTGCAGTATTTTGTGGACAATGAGATCCATCACCGTGGCCAGGGATACGTATATCTACGAGCTTTGGATATTGATCCACCATTTTTTTACGACAGGAATTAATTATCAACATGAAGACGATACATGTATTCAAAACTTCCGTGAAGGGAAAAGGACAAGTGAGGAAACTCCGTCCTTTGTTGAACCATCTTGTCGCCAAAAACGGATATTGGAATTTCGACCTAGAAGATCGGGACAATATTCTAAGGGTGGAGACCCAAGACCTACCGGCACCGGTAATTGCTTCATTGTTGAAAAACAAGGGGTTTCTATGTGAAGAACTGCAATAAAACTGTAAAATGAAGAGGTCGTTTAAAATGAATTAGGACACGTCATTCTGAATTTATTTCAGAATCCCATCATAACGATTAAAAATCTTATGAGAACCCGAAACAAGTTCTGGTTGACGCAAAACAGTATTTTAAACGACCTCTTTTAAATTATAGGTTCGCCTTTTCCTTGAGTTCGTTAAACTTCATCAAAAGTTCTTGGTACCGCTCTTTTTCCTCTTGGCCAGGCTGCTTATCGGCACTGCTCAAAATGTAGTACAAATATGAAATCTGGGCCACCATCACCACTTCCGGGTAGGCGCCTTCATCATTTTTGAGCTGTTTCAAAATATCCTTGTAATGCTGCACTTTAGCCTCGCCCACTTTGGATTCTTCCAGTTCCTTGATTTTCTTCTCTACCTTATCTTGAAGCATTTTGGCTTCTGACAACAGATCTATCACCTTAAATTGGAGTTCTTGCTGTTCTTTCATATCAGATAAGGAAACTCCATCATCCTCGAGTTTTGGGTCGATCAGAACTTCAAAAGATTGCTCATAGGATTGGTTGCCCACGGTAAGTTTTGCGGTATAGTTACCGGGAAGCACCATAGGTCCATTTTTATAGCTTCTGCTTTTATTTTTGTCCCAAGCCCCTTTCTGTTGTAGGTTCCATTTAAAGCGATTAAGTCCTTTCTTCGTCTCCAATTTTTCGTCCATGTATACAAAGGTCATGCTAAGGCTCATGTCATCCACTTTTTCAGTGGTGGATTTCAATTGAGTTGAGTCGCTTACAATGGTCGCGACTTCTTTGCCCTGCGCATCGGTAATTTGAAGACTGACCCCCTCTTTGATATCTGTCGGCAAATAGTAATCCATGATCACACTGGTTGATGGGTAGTTCGGAAAATCGCCACCGCCCCATGGAGTATCATATCGGTATGTATCATCCGGTTTGAACAATACCGGCGCATCTCCCAGTTGGTTGATTTTTTCGTTACGTAGCGCAGTTATTTTATCCAGAATCCAGAATCCACGTCCCATGGTGCTTAAAATCAAATCCCCGCGGAACAGGGTGATATCCGTAATCGGAGTAACCGGAAGGTTTTGTTGAAATGCTTTCCATGTGGCACCATCATCAAAGGATACGAACATTCCATATTCCGTTCCAGCGTACAAAAGTCCCTCGCGAACCGGGTCTTCCCGCAATACCCGTGTCACATAATCGGATGGAATTCCATTGGAACCCGTACTGATCAGTTCCCAGCTTTCACCATAATTGTCCGTTTTATAGAGATATGGGGTTGTATCCCCCAGCAAATGCCTATCCACTGCAATGTACGCTGTGGCCGGGTCAAACTGGGATGGTTCTACGGACTCTACCCTGCCCCCTTTTGGCAATTTCTTGGGCGTAACGTTCTTCCATGTTGCACCACCGTCTTGTGTAACGGAAATAACACCATCATTGGAGCCTGTCCATATCAAACCCTTGCTTATTTTGGATTCCCGGATGGAATAAAGCGTGCTATAGTACTCCTCCCCGGTAATATCCCTTGTGATCGGGTTTCCGGAAATCACTTGCTTATCTGGTTCGTTGGCAGTAAGGTCGGGGGAGATAATTTCCCAATTTTTTCCGCCATTGCTTGTTTTGTGCAGGAACTGAGATCCCATATATACCACTTCCGGGTCATATGGAGAAACATGGATAGGAGCCACGCGCTGGAACCTATATTTCAAATCCTTTGGGTTGTGTCCATAAATATTGGACGCACCAATGGAATACTCTCGACTTTGGCCTGTTTTTTTGCTGTAGACGCTAAAACGACCCTTACAGTTATTGTAGACCATATAGTGGTTTCCCGGCATAGGAATAGCGGGTCCCGTTTCGCAGCCACCAACATCCATCATTACACTTCCGTTTGCTGGAGATGTTGCTATAGGAGCCTTGCTGGGTATGGCAATGGTGGTATTGTCCTGCTGTGCGCCATAGACCCAATAGGGATATTGGTCGTCCACGGCTACTTGGTACATTTCGGCAGTGGGCTGATTGTACTGGGTGGACCACGTCTCGCCCCCATTGTGTGAAACATTGGCACCACCATCGTTGCTTTGGATCAACAGGTCCGGATTGTTCGGGTTGAGCCAAATATCGTGATTGTCACCATGGGGAACGCTCATTCGCTTCCATGTTTTTCCACCATCCATGGATTTTATCAATGGGTTGGCATTAGAGTAAATAATATTCGGATTGGTAGGGTCCAGTTCAATATTGGTATAGTAAAACGGTCTGTTCACCAATCGTTCATCATCGGAAACATGGGTAAAGGATTTACCTTGATCAACGGATTTGTACAATCCTTGGTCCGCCTCGGGGGCCTCAATGACCGCATAAAGTATTTTGGAATCTACAGGTGAGACCGCCAAATCTATCTTCCCGATCAATCCTTTAGGGAGTCCTTTCTCCAGTTTTTCCCAATCTTTCCCACCATTGACGGATTTATAGATACCGCCCTCGCTATTCTCGCCACCGGAATCGATGGTCCAAGGAGTACGCCGTGCTTTCCATGCCGCGGCATAGACCACATTGGGGTTTCCTGGCAGAAGTTCCAAATCTGAAAATCCGGTCTCTTCTGACACGAAAAGAACTTTCTCCCAAGTTTTTCCACCATCGGTGGTTTTAAAAATTCCACGTTCCTTATTGGGCTTGAAAGCATTCCCGATAGCGGCCACCCAAACAATGTTGCTGTTTGTAGGGTCGATTTCCACAGCGCCGATCTGTCCTGCATTATCCAATCCAATGTGCTCCCACGTTTTCCCGGCATCTATGGATTTGTACATTCCTTTTCCTTCAATGATGTTGCTTCGGATTCCATCGGAACCTGTCCCCACATAAATGATGTTAGGGTCATTGGCGGCCACTTCTATGGCACCGATGGATGGTGTTTTGAAGAATCCATCCGAAACATTGTGCCAACTAGTTCCGTAGTCTTCGGTTTTCCATACACCTGCACCTGTAGCACCAAAATAAAAAGTACCCGGCAGCATTGCGGTTCCGGTCACGGTGGTCACCCTACCCCCTCTGGAAGGTCCAATGGTACGGTATTGCAGGGCTTCAAAATCTTGTGCGAAGGTTGCACAAGTCAGTAAAAACGTAAATAAAAAATAAAATGAGCGTTGTCTTATGGTCATGAGTCAGTTAGATAGTTTGGTTTCTTCCCAAATCTACTAAATACCTAGCCAATCTAAAATGGTAAATGGCAGGAATTACAGCCTTGCCAGTTTGAATGGGATTGAATTACGAATTCCACAACCTTGACCTTTTAAATTTATTGGCAGAAAAACAACGCTTTCTTTTGTTCTGGGGACTACTCGTTTTTTACGTATTTGTAGCTGCAGCCCTCAATACACAAAATACTGGTGGGCGAAAGCAGGAATTCATTTTTGTTGAACTCAATGTTGTAGGTAATCAGACCTTCTTCGTTTTCCATTACGGATTCAAATCCATCGCAGTCAAATTCAAGTGATAGTTCTTCCCCTTCCACAACGTAGGTTCCCGTTCTACATTCCGGATTTCTGCTGGAAATAAAGGTGCCATTGGCAAAAAATTCTATTTCCTCGCCATCCTCTACCGTAACCCAATATTGTGGCCCTCCGGCACTGATATAGGCCGCTGTCATCTTCCATTTTCCTGTCAGCGAGTTTTGCGAGGTAGAGTTATCACCATTGCTCTCATCGCAACCTACAGAAAGTACCATCAACCCAAATAACAAGAAATGGACAAACAATTTTTTCATAAAAACAACTTTTAAAATAAGATGGTCAATTCTCCATAAGTTGCGTCTGCACATTTTAAAATATTTACAACCAGTGATTTATGAACCGTCTTAAAGGACTGCTTCATTTCTATCGAATAGATGCCTCAAAGAGGGATAAAACAAAAAACTGATAGCCTATTTTAACAATTAATTTTTAGATACCTCTCTAAGACCCAATTTTTCCTGATCAACCTGAAAAGCGTCACCATGCATTTTTAACATATACGAACCGATAGATTATATAATTTTGATTACTTTTTTAATATGGCTGTTTTCATGGATAAGATAGTTTATGCACTACTTTTTTCACTAATCATTTCACCAGTTTTTGGCCAACAAAGTTTGCCCCTAAAAATTGGCAATGACAAAATCAAGCCACTTACCAAATTAGTAGACAGCTCCCTTCAGGCAAATCTGGAAGAAGAGCTTTTGAACAATGAAACCTGGTCCCATTTGATTTCCCAAAAAAAGATGGCCATCGGAATAGTAGATCTGAGCAATCCCGAAAAAGTACGGTTTGCCCGAATCAATGGCAATCACATGATGTACGCGGCCAGTCTCCCAAAAATAGCCATCCTTCTTTCCGCGATGGATGCCATTGAGAAAGGAGAACTACTGGAAACCAACGAGGTAAAAAAGGACATGCGGCTGATGATCAGTAAATCGGACAACGCCGCTTCCACCCGAATGATCGACCGAATCGGTTACCAAAAAATAGAATCCGTAATGACCGACCCCAAATACGCCTTTTATGATGAGGGCATGGGCGGTGGCCTCTGGGTAGGAAAGCGATATGGGGGAGGCGGAGACACCTATAGGGAGCCTTTAAAAAATCTGAGCCATGCCGCATCCGTGACCCAAGTGTGCCGGTTTTATTACCTATTGGCAAACGGCAAGTTGGTCAACGAAAAAAGGTCCAAACAGATGCTGGGCATCATGGAAAACCCCGAACTGCACCACAAGTTTGTGAACACCCTTGAAAAAATTGCCCCCGGTGCCCAGTTGTTCCGAAAATCGGGTTCCTGGAAGACCTACCACTCCGATTCCATTCTGGTCTGGGGAAAAACCTCCAATCGTCGTTATATCTTGGTCGCGCTCATCGATGACCCCAATGGCGAAGAAATCATAAGAAATTTGGTGAAACCTGTAGAGAAAGTTTTGAAAAAGCCCGAAATTTAGTGATCGGACCCAAAAACCCATAGCCACACCATGATTTACAGGCTGGCCAACAACTTTTTTGATATCAGAAAGGGCGAGTACAAAATCTCGCTTTTTATGTTTTCCTACATTTTCCTGATCATTTCGGTCCTGCTGATCATCAAGCCCACCATCAACTCGTTGTTCCTGTCCGAACTCGGTGCCGAACAGCTCTCCGTGGCCTTTATTTTGGTGGCGCTTGCGGCCATTGTCAGTTCCGCGTTCTATACCAAGATCTTGGCAAAGTTTGAACTGAACCGCATCATAAAAGCCACGCTCTATATTTCCATCGCAGTGTTGCTCAGCTTGGGTATTTTACTGAAACTGCAGTTGATGAACACTTACCTGCTCTTCTTTTTTTACACGTGGGTGGCCATTTACGCAGTGCTTTCCGCGTCGCAATTTTGGGTGCTGGCCAACTTGGTTTTCAATGTAAGGGATGCCAAAAGATTGTTCGGTTTCATAGGCTCCGGTGCCATTTTGGGAGGGATTTTTGGTGGCTACCTCACCTCGATTTTTGCACCATTGCTCGGCAACGATGCCATGATCTTTATCGCTGCGTTATTGCTGTTCGGCTGTTTCCCGCTCCTGCGGTTCATCTGGAAGCTACGCGTGAACAAACTGGACGAGTTCAAACAGAAAAAAAGGATCACCACAGTGGACGGGCATCCGTTCAAATTAATATTAAAATCGAGGCACTTGACCTATATGGCGCTCATAGTGGCCGTGGGAGTGCTCGTGGCCAAGTTGGTGGACTACCTTTTCAGTGATTTTGCCGCCCGCTCCATCGAGGACCCGGAAGAACTCACCGCCTTTTTCGCGTTTTGGTTCTCTTCGTTCAACCTATTGTCATTGGCGGTGCAATTGTTCCTCACCCACAGGATTGTTGGGGTGTGGGGCGTGGGCTTTTCGTTGCTCCTGTTGCCATTGGGAATATTGTTCGGGTCGGTTTTTTTTCTTTTTTTACCCGAGTTGTCTGCCATTGTCGCCATCAAGGCGATGGACGGGGTGCTGAAACAATCCATCAACAAGAGCGCTTCGGAACTGTTGGCCCTTCCCCTGCCCTTCGACCTGAAGAACAAGACCAAATCCTTTATTGATGTGGTGGTGGACAGCGTGGCAACGGGCGTCGCAGGAATTTTGCTCATTTTCTTTGTGAAGGGGCTGGATGTCGGCACCACAAGCATCACCGTATTGATCATCTTTCTGGTGCTGGTGTGGATTTTCTTTATCGGTATCCTTCGGAAAGAATACTACGCCACCTTCAAAAAAAATCTGGAATCCGCCACGGACAAGAATAAACATGTAGACATTAGGACTAAACCGGTTTCTGTACTGAGCGGAATGCGAAATGTATTCGCCCATGGAACCGAAGAGCAGATTCTTTTTATGCTCAACAAATTGATGGAGATCAATGACAGAAGGTTCACGGATGATGTGGTGGAACTGTTGGAACATCCTTCGTTGGAGGTGAAAGCTGCCGCGATGCGAAACCTGTATTATTTGAACAGTTCTTCCATGGTAGCGAATATTCCACAGCTTTTGAAATATGGTGACGAGGAATTGACGTTGGCCACTTTTGAATACCTCCTGCTCCACGCCGACCAGAATGAGGAATTTGTTTTTGATGAATTTCTCGATTCCGATGAGGAACTGATCAGGGATACGGCACTTTTTTGTTTGGCCAGGGAAAGTGCTGGCAACCATACTTTAAAATTAAAATATGACCTAAAAGGAAGGTTGCAAAGCCGATTGGAAAGCAGCTCGGGCGCCATCGACCCATTGGTACTGAAAGCCATTGGCGCTTCGGGGTACAAGCAATTTTATCCAATCATCTTGGATAATCTTGACGCAAAAAATGAAGCTTTGGTAAGACCCGCCATTGTGGCTTCGGGCATCAGCATGAGTCCCTTGTTCATTGATAAGTTGTTGCACCTGTTGCCCAACAAATTACTTCGACCTTTGGTCGTGGAGGCGCTGAACAGTTATGGTCCACGTATCCTGCCCATTCTGGTTTCATTGGTCAAAAAGCGGAAAATTCCACTTCAGGTGTGCCGATTTGTGCCCTTGGTCATCAAATCCTTCAAATCCAAAGAAGCGGTCCATTATTTGTTCCAACTTTTTGATGATGTGGACCTCAGCGTTCGGTTGGAAGTGGTGCGTGCATTGAGCGACATCCGAAAGGAACGGCCCACTTTGCATTTCAATCGGTTCAAGGTCATCGCAAAGATTTTTGAAGAATGCAAACTGTACCATCAGACGCTTTCGGCCATGCATACCCAAATCATCATTTCCTACCGAAACCGGAAAAAATCCGGGGCGGAGATCAAAATGGAGGAAAGGGACGCCCGTGCTTCTTTGTTGGAATTGTTGGAAAGACGCTTGGATGCCGGTCTGGAACGTATTTTTAAGCTTTTAGGGTTGAAATATGTGCAGGAAGATGTGCAAAATGCCTATTTGGGACTGCTCAGCCCGAAGGAGGAAGCACGGAACAAAGCCATTGAATTCTTGGACAACCTACTCACGGGAAACCTCAAACAAAAATTATTGCCGATCATCGAAGAGGCCGTAATGGATTTTTCCTCGGAAGAAGCCATCCAGAAAATAAAGCACAACATCCCATCAGAGATGGAGTGTTTTGAACAATTGTTGCAAGTGCCGGATGTAAAACTGAAACTTGCGGTACTTTACCTCATCGGCAAGCAACGGGACGAGCGGTACATTCCTCTTTTGCGCCGTTTTGGAACGGACGACGACCAAAAAGTGCGGGATTTTGCCGAAAAAGCTCTTGCCGAGATTTCAGGCACTACCCTTTCCTAACGATTTTATCGATGGCGGAGGCGAGATACATGTGGTCGGAGGCGGAATTCTTCCGGAGCACGTTTGTCATCAAGACTACCATATACCTGCAATTGTCCGGATGCTCCACAATGATGACGGAGTTCATAAAGTTTTGGACATTGCCCATGTATTTCCCACATTCTTCACCCTTGCTTCGGTCACATTTGTAGAGGCTCCCCGATTTAAAATAAACCGCTGCTTCCTTCAACGCTGGGGATTGCGCGTAGCGAATCCGCCTATCGGTCATGTACATTAATCGTTTCATTTCAAGGCTGCTCGCTGCATCTATCACATTGCCCTGTTCCAACTGTACCAAAAACTTCATCAAACCAATGGGCGTCCCGATGCTACCGCCCTTATCGCCTACGTAGGTATTGGCACCTCGGGTGAAAAAGCTTCCCAAACGCCATTCATCGGTCGTGATTCCTAAAGAGCGAAGCGGCAGGTTCACCACATCATTTGCCAAATCCGTCAATTCCTTTTTCGGGGTTTCCTTAAAATAGGCCATGGCCTCTTCTTCGGTCAGTTCTGGATATTTCTCGCCGAAGGCGGCCATCAGCAATGCTTCGCGCCAAACGATGCTCGCCGCTCCGTTATTGCTCACCGAAAGCATGTGGTCCGCCCATTCATATAGACTGAACACATCACTGGCAACCACCTGCCTTTTCACCAAGGTGTTTTTTTCAATATTGTAAATAGGAATGGTATGCTCATCCGTGAGTCCCCAAACGCCTGCCTTCACCGTTTTTTGCTTCAACAATTCGGTGCGTTTTTCAAAGGAATCTGGGTAAATCTTAGACAATTGCTCAAAAAGCGCTGTCAGTACTGCCAATTTGCCCACGCTCCCCGGTTGGTAGCCCAAGGTCGGGTTTCGTTCGGCATAACGAACACTGTCCACATCCGAAATGTCCAATATGGTAAGCGAATAACTTCTGTCCAGTCCGCGAAAAAGCGCATTGATATCCTTTTGAAAGGATTCATCAACCACCAAAAAACTGCCCACACTGTCCGATTGTCGGGAAAGAAGGTTCAATTGGATATCCTCCCACGACTTCATGGCCCCGGCAGGCAAGGTATTAGCGTCCTTGATCTCTCCATTTTTGATCAATTCCAACCGTTTGAGCCTTTTGATGCCCGTGCGTTCATATCCATCGATAGGATAGTATTCGGAAAAACCGATACAGAACATCCCAAAAACCACAATAAGAACTATCTTTTTCATCTATATTTTTTTGTCAAGTGAAATTTGCTTGGAAAGGTCTATCCTTGGGGTTATGGATTCCAGATAGGTGGAACCAAGCGCTTTTTTATTTTCCACAAAGGGCCTTATCTGAAACAGCCATAGTTTATTGTCCTGAAATCCCAGTTCCACATCGTAAGCTCCTGTGTAGTCCGAATGGGTTTCCTTGGGCACGCGTTCACGGATGGTAGTGGCAAGATCCCGAATGGCATTGATATTCGCCTCGCTCAATATCCGATCTTGAAAAGTAGCGATCGCCTTTCCGGTTCCACCAGTTTTTGGCAAGGTGTTGTAGCGTTTTTCCCTGGCCGGGGCGAACAAGACATATCCACCGGATTCTTTGATGAGGTACGATTCCGCTGCCTGACCATCCACCGCACCTCCTGCACCACGGCTGAAGGCCACTGTAAGGTCTTCTTCGGTGCCCGCACCGATTCCTTTTGTGATGAGCACCCCAGAGTAATCCACATCCACACTTGGAATCACCAAAATTGATGGAAATACGTTCTCGGGATTCAATAGGTATTTTTGCCGCCATTTGAAGCTACGCTCGGTATAGGGTGAGGCCCAAACTTCCTTGATGCCTTCCAGAATCTTCTCTTTTTCGGCTGCGTTGAAGATGGTCAGGTTAAGGCCAGCACCGGTAAAATCCTTCAAATCTTCCATGTTGGTGTCGCTGCGCAGAAATACGGGAACGGCTCCCAATTCAGCTCCCAGTACGTCCTTGAATCCTTTTTCAAGTTGATTCACAAAATCATCCTGCAAAGGCATTTTTTTGATGGCGGCGCGCAAGGTTTCCAATTGGCGCAGTTGGTAATTTTCGACCTCTTTTTCAGAAATTCCCGATGTCGTCATTTTATCGGCTTCCTTAAACATATTGGTCAGAAAATCCCAATAAGAAACATCTTGGTCAGGCATTTTTTGGTTCATGTGAACCCTGAAAATCCCGAAGGGAATCACCAAACCTTCCACTACTTTTTCGGGGAACATTTTTTTGAGTTGGCCCAAATTGGCCGCTTTGGGACCACACAATTTTCCTGAATCATCGGCATCCACGTTGCGAAGGTTCAACACATTGGTTTCATCCAAACGGATTTGTTGGATGGGCACTTCAATGCGTTCCTCCTTGCGCTCTTTTTTGGAAAACAGGGCAATTTCCTCGGCCGTCATTTGGCTTTCCGGTTTCATGATGACGTTCCCTTTGTTGGAAACTGCATAAAAAACTCGTTGTCCATCATATTTTTTAAGGTCCTGAAGATTTTGGTCCGATAACGCGGCATTGGGAATGGCAAGGTTACGGGCCAACAATTGTACGTGGGAAACCATATTGCCTTCCGCCACCGTGGCAATTCCGGCCACAGGTTTCAAGTCGGACGGAGGCCGTTGGAACACATAAATCTTATCCGAAGAGACTTCAATGTCATCCGAGCTGCCCCCAATGACCACAAGTTCCCCAAAGGCATAACCGGGATTGAGCCCTCGGATGGTGCTTTGGTTCCCGACATCCATCACCTTGTTGGCCAGTTGGGACTCTTCGGCTATCAAGTTGCCCAATTCTCCCACGCTCTGACCCAGGTGAAGTGCCACCGAACCCCTGATTTTGTCATCCACAAAACCAGCGGCCAAAGGTTCAAACTCCACAAATTCCTTAACGGTTGTATCGTAATTGGCCTTGACCATGGCTGCGCTCCATTCCACGGCAGACCGGGCACGGTTCAGCACTTCGGTCAATTGCGCGAGCGAAAGTTGGTCGGCTTCATATCTGGTTAAATCGCCTGACAATTGCTCCCATTCCCACTGTTCAATGTATCCGGCACCGGTCACGGCCATTCCCAAATAGCAGATTTTATGCAAAAGTTCCTTTAGGTTCTGGGGCTGATAATCGGCTGATGTTTTAAAAACGATTTCTTCCAGTTTTAGGGAAACATCGAGCAATTGAAGGCGTGCCATCGGCCTTTTTTCTTCCAAAAGTCCTTCGCGGATATCGAACAGGAGTTGTGAGGATTGTTCCAGCAATAGCTCTGGGTTGTTCCTAACATCGGTGTTGGAAGCAAAGCTTTCAATTGCTTTTCCCAGCGGTGTTCCCTTGGTCAGCGAAGCCTTTTTTGTCAAAGAGCTGATGTCAATCGGTTTATGGAACTCCTTCATCACCTTGACCAATTCGTCCAACTTGGTGGAGACTTCGCTGGATAATTTGGCACTGTGCTTCTGTTTGAATTGGATTACTTTTTGAATATCGCCCTCTTCTGGCTGGCTATGTATTTTTACCCGTAAGTCCATAAAAGGGAGGTACAGATCGGATATGATCTTCGATTGGCTCCGCATGGTCTGGGCAACATTGTCATCACCGCTATGGGGAACATCCTTCAAGGATTGTCTGATCAAGAAATATTCGTTTCTTACGATTTCATCTTTTCCCAAAAGCCATTTGTAGAAGTCGATTCCCCAAGCTTCCTCATCCTCTGCCTGAACCGACCCCCTGTAGAATTGCCCTTTTTGGTTAATCCAACCATCATCCACGCTTTTAAGGTATTTCTCCAGCTGGTACTGTTTTAAACGGGCATGGTCGTTAGTAGCATCCCAAAAGGGTTCCTTATCGGTATAGGCCAAAATCTGGCCCAAAAAAATATGGTTTGATTTTCCCAAGGCAACGACTTCATCCTTGTAGCGGGCATGTTGCACGCCTGGACCAATATTATCAGGACATGGATCCTTTGGCGCCCTTATGCTTCCATCGGTACAGAACCATCGAATGTCCTTGTACGGTCCGCGGATATCGTTCTTGAACTTGGTGATCATTGCCGTGATATCCTTGGGTTCCGTTTTTTGGGAAAACCCAAATTGGCAGCCGAGCATGATCAACCCAATGAACAAGTGAACTATATTTTTGATTTTCAATCTTTTTTTATGGAATAACTTACTCATTTAGAACAGTTAATTAACAGGATAAAAGTATTTCATAAACACATAACCACCATCAAATTGGGTAAATATTTGCAAATAGATCGTCTTGTGGTTTTGATTGTAAGGAACAAAAAATCCCCATGAGGTAACCGTTGGGGATTCTTGTAGAATTTTTACTTTGGAGAATATGAAATCAGTCCTTCCATTCTCCCTTGAATACGAAATCTTTTTGAGGCATTCTAGTACGCTCAGCGGATTCGTTTTCTTGTAAATCTTCGGGCAAGCTTTCCATATCACCTCCATAATAGCCAACGGCAATGGCAGAAGACACATGATAACCTTCAGGAACATTAAATACTTTTTGAGCTTTTTCCCAATCTACTCCTGCCATGTGGTGCAGCGCAATATCCATGTATTGGGCCTGTATTGTCATATTTCCCAGACAAAGTCCCAAATCGTGGGGCGCGTGAAAATTCTCTTTGCCCTCTTCATTCTTTTCCTTGTAAACGGCCAACATTAGGAGCGGTGCGTTTACTGCCCATTGTTGATTGAAATCGCTAAGGCAATCCACTATTTTGTCGTAGGCCTCGGAGCCTTTTTCTGCATAGATAAATCTCCATGGTTGTACGTTGTAAGAACTTGCAGCCCAACGGGCAGCTTCAAAAAGTTGATTGATCTGCCCCGGTTTTATTTTTTCGTCCTTAAAGATGCGTGGGCTGTAGCGTTGCTTGAGCAAGGCATATATCTCATATTCTGTATCTGCTATTTTTCTTAACCGAATTTGGTCTTCTTCTGAGGTAATAATCATAATTAGTTGCTGTTTTCTCTCTAAGAAAAGATTATTAAGTGGTTTGCATTGCCTCAATTCGATATTATGTTGACGCTAATGGTTTTTGGATATTATCATTATAAAAACCGATGCTGTTCAATCTCGTGGGGGCTTTTTTACTCTTCTTTTCCATATTCCCTTTTATAGATGCGCACTATCACCATAAACAGGTTGATAAGCAATGGACCAAAAACAAGACCGATGAACCCAAACAAGGGAATACCTACCAGAACACCGATCAATGTAATGAGGGGATGGACATCGTCCAATTTTTTTAGAATGTACAACCGTATCAGATTATCCGTGGATCCTACAACGATCATTCCGTACAAAAGAATACCCCATGCTTGGAAGTTTTGACCATTGGAAAGGGTCAGAATAAAAACAGGGATGGTACCCAATAAATTTCCCACGAACGGTATCATGGACCCAATGGTCACCATTATGGCCCAGAAGAATGGGTTCTCTATACCAAAAATCAAAAAACCCAACAGGGCGACCAGTCCTTGGGCAAGGGCGACCAATGGAATCCCCAAGGTGTTGGCCTTTACAATATCGTTTACCTCGGTACCAATTACCTTAAGGTTTTTGTTGCTGATGGGAATATAGTCATAAAGCGACTCGTAGAGCTTTTTGCGGTTAGTAAGCATGTAAAATAATATAAAATACATGATGGAGATGGCAATCACGGTATTGAACGTCCCCCCCACAAGTCCCTGAAGATTATCGGACAACCAGCTGGAAACGGCAGAAGCATCTATGTTGGAGGTAAACTTATACCCGATGGCATTCTCCAAATATTCCAATTGGGACTTTATCATGGATGTAATCTTATCTGTATTGTCCACCGCTTTGCTGATTTTGTTCCCCAACATAAAAAATGCCCCGGAAATTGGCAGGAGTATGGCAAAAAAGGAAGCTATCATCAGCAGGCCCGCAGCTAAGTTTGGGTTCCATCCCTTTTCGACCAATTTTTTCATTGGTTTTTTCAATAGCACGAATAAGGTGATGGTCCCAAGAATTCCAGAGAAATAGGGAGCAATTTCGATAAAAATCAACCCTGCCATTAAAAGGATAAGGAGCAGGATAAAAATCTGGCGAACGATTTTTGGGTGTATGTGTTTCATGTTCTTTTTACTGATTAGGGGCAAAATATTTAACCATTGATGGGGAAAACAAGGGTCTTTTACTGATTCAATTTGCTCTGGATGTACAAGCTTTTTTTTGGTAGCAGGGTGAACTATTGAATCTTTTTCAAGTTGACAAATTAGTTTTGGTAAGATTGTCCCATTCGAGATTATTATTACTCTAAAAAAGATATGAACTTTAAGATTTTCCCCTATCCGGGTATTTATGCTTTTGCGTCAACAATTGGCGTGTTCCAGTCAACACCTTGCCCATGAAAGAGGTAGATTTAAGTATTATTAATCCTAAAAATTACAACTATGAATAATGATCAGTTAGAAGGCAAATGGAAACAAGTAAAAGGTAAGTTCAAACAAAAATACGGTGAGGTTACCGATAACGATCTAACATACTCTGAAGGAAAGTTCGATGAGATGTTGGGAAAAATACAAGAGAAAACAGGAAAATCCAAAGAAGCCTTGAAAAAGGAAATCGAAAGCCTGTAAATGATTTTATAACAAAAAAATCTCCGAAGCTTCGGAGATTTTTTTGTTTCTATTTCTTTCATTCGACTGTTAGGGAACCAAGGCGTAGGTGAACGCAATGGTGGTTTGGGTAGTGGTTCCGGTCACATCCTTAACATTGAAAGTTTCCGCAAAGCTAAACTCCGTAGCCTCGGTATTGAATTCCACTGTCGTTGACTGGATGGTACAAGAAGCTGTTAAACGCAAGGTATTCGACGACAATTCCCAAGTTCCAGAGGTTTGAATCTTATTGGTGCAGTCCTCTGCATTTTGACCCTCTTCGTAGGAGAATGTACGCTGGGATCCAAAGGTGTAAACTGCATCTTGCTGACAATCGGTGTACTGACCGTATAGATTCGTTGATGGGTTATCGACCCCGTCATCTGTCAAATCCAGGGCTTCTCCTGCAACGATAGCGGACAGCACCCATTCTCCTACCAATTTTTCTTCATTAGTAGATAATTCCCCTGTAAAATCTGGAGGGCATTGCGTTCCATCGTCCGAACTGCAAGAGAACATAACTATTCCTGTTAACAATAATACTCCAATACTTAAAAACTTATTCTTCATTTTCACTTTTAGCTTTAAACGTTTCCTTAATGATGGATTAAATCGCAAATGGTTGTGTTAAAATTATGATATCGTTACAAATTGTGTTGTTTGCAATGCTTGGTTTGGAGTGAATCTTTTTCCATTAAAATTTAAAAATACATTGATTATCAATGGTATACAAAATTCAACATAATTGCGTGAATATTCAAAACGATATGCCTAAAAACACAAAACACTGAAAATCATAAGATTAACAGTGTTTTGAATTTACTTAAATAAGGTAAGTCGGGATGACTGACCTCTTGACGAGGTGCTAACCCATTAATATCCAGAATATTATGTCGATTTTCCCAAAATAGGACATCCCATAGGACATCTTCGTGTGAAATAATGATTTTCACAACGTAAATATCGATATTTAAAATCAAACCACACCATCTTGTTTTATTTAATTTTAAATCAAAATAGACAAAGGAATTTTTGTGAGTTCAAAAGCTCATCACAAACAAGTTAAGCATCTATTCGGCCTATCGACAAGCAGATATAATAAGAACTTTGATTGTCAATTTTAACCTAGCCGTATAAATTACAAGATTTAGATTTTTGCCACCGGTGTTCCAGCCAAGCCATTACTGGTCCACCTTACATGATGGACACGATCGAGTTTAGAGATTTTGATTGCAGTGATACCTGAATCTTGTGATGTTTTCAATACTACCAATGACCATGCCTATACCGAAGTTGTGTAGAAAAATCCAATAAACTTATACAACCCGAATAGGATTAAGGTAACCCCCAATCCTATTCGAACCTTTTAATATATTCTTCTGGACGTTCCTTTTATTTCTTGGTCAAATGATATCCAGCCGATTCAACGGCAGAAGTGATTTCCTCTTCCGTGGCACTTGTGGTCTGTACGATCAACAATTTGTCTTGGGAAGCAAAGTCTACAGACCAATCGGTCACGCCATCCACCTTATCCAAAAATGGTTTTACGGTATTGGCACACCCACTGCACTTAATATTTGATTTGAATTGTAATGTACTCATGTTCATCGATTTTAAATTAGAAAATTACTATAGTTTAATCGTTTTAAGCCTCAAACTGTTCAATACGACCGATACACTGCTAAAGGCCATAGCGGCACCAGCTATCATCGGGTCCAACAAAAATCCATTGATTGGATATAGAAGCCCTGCAGCTATAGGAATTCCAATGATATTGTATATAAAGGCCCAAAAAAGATTTTGTCTTATACCTATAACGGTCTTATGGGAGAGCTTCAGCGCTTTGGGAATCGCATTTAAATCAGAGGTGATCAGGGTCATTTTCGCGACATCCATGGCTATGTCGGACCCTTTGCCCATGGCGATGCTGACATCTGCTTGGGCAAGTGCCTGCGAATCATTGATACCATCGCCCACCATGGCGACCACCTTTCCACTTTCTTGAAGCCTTTTTACAAAATCAGCTTTCTCTGATGGGAGCACTTCGGCTTCATAGCTTTTGATACCCACCTGTTGTGATACGGCTTCGGCTGTCATCTTGTTATCACCGGTCATCATGTAAACTTCCATACCATTCCCCTGCATTTCCCGTATGGCTTCCTTTGAGGACTTTTTTATGCTATCCATAATGGCCAAAATCGCCTTTACCTTGCCTCCACCGCCAAAGTATATGACCGTTTTGGCCTCCTGCTCTAACCCTTCGACCATGTGCCCCAGGTTGTCATCCATGGCGATTCCTTTTTCGACCATCAACTTATGATTGCCCACAAGGTATTGGGTTCCATCCAATGCCTCAGCGCGAACACCTTTTCCTGTAATACTATTGAAGTTCAAAATTTCGATCGGATTTACCTTTCTATTTTTTAAAAAGGAGACCACGGCTTCAGCCAAGGGATGTTCGGACTGTCCTTCCATGGCATATAAAATTTGCTCCAGGCCCCTGTGATCGGTCACATGGTCCGCAAAGACCATATCGGTCACCACTGGCTTTCCTTCTGTTATGGTTCCCGTTTTATCCAGGACAATGGCATTTACTTTGTAACCCAACTCCAAACTTTCCGCATCTTTGATGAGGATATTGTGTTCGGCCCCCTTGCCGATTCCCACCATGATGGCTGTGGGGGTTGCCAAACCCAGCGCACAAGGACAAGCTATTACCAATACGGCAACTGCGGTCAACAGTGCATGGGTAAAAGCGTCCTCACCTCCCAGGAACATCCAGGTGATAAATGTCACCACTGAAATCGTCATTACCACGGGAACAAAAATACCGGCAATCCTGTCCACCAATTTTTGTACGGGCGCCTTGCTCCCCTGTGCTTCCTGCACCATCTTGATGATCTGGGACAAAAGGGTCTCCCCTCCCACCCGGTCAGCTACAAACTGAAAGCTTCCTTTTTGGTTTACGGTACCGGCAAAAACTTTTTCACCCTTTGTCTTTTCTACAGGGACGGGTTCGCCCGTGATCATACTTTCATCAACATAGGAACTTCCTTTGGACACTGTTCCATCCACAGGGATTTTCTCTCCCGGTCTGACCAATATCGTTTGACCTACCTTGACCGAAGAAATAGAGATTTCCCTTTCCTCCCCATCTGCTATCACCTTTAAGGTCTTGGGCTGCAACCCCATCAATTTCTTTATGGCGGAGGATGTATTTGATTTCGCCTTTTCTTCCAATAATTTCCCCAATGAAATAAAGGTGATGATCACTGTGGCCGCCTCATAATATACATGGGGTTCCATGCCTTTACTGAGCCAAAATTCAGGAAAAAAGGTATTGAATGCACTGAACAAAAAGGCAATGCCCGTACTGAGTGCGACCAAGGTATCCATATTGGCCTTACCGAATCTGGCCTGTTTGAGGGCATTTATGAAAAAACTTCGGCCAAACCAGAACAGAATAGGAACGGCAAGTACCAACGAAATCCACCTACCCAGGACCCAATCCATAAAAAACATCCCCAGAAGGAAAATGGGAAGTGTCAAAATAGCGGACCAAAGGGTTCGCTTTTTTATGGATACATAATGCTTTTTCGAAAGCTCTTCCTGTACTTCGGTAGGATCCTCGGCATCCACAATTATATCATAACCGATTTGACGTACCGCATTTTGAAGATCGCTTAGGTCCATAGCACTGTCATACTCCACAAGGACCGTACTATTGGCAAAGTTGACACTGGCATTGTAGACCCCTTCCGTATGGCCTAGCATGGATTCCACGCTGGATGCACAGGCAGCACAGGTCATTCCAGTGACCGGGAAAGATTTTTTTGACACCGTCTTCGGTTTCCTTTCGGTGTCCTCAATAATATCGATTGCATCCATTTTCTACTCCGATTTGTATGGTACAAATTTCAGAATAGACCTAAAATGCACTGTTACGTTATTTACTGAAAGAGTTGTAGAATTTTCCGAAAAATCAACCTTTACCTTTCTTCGTCAAGTACTTAACCTTAATTGGTGAGTGGTTTTTAGAATTCGGCAACATCTATGAGATCAGGTTCGCCCACGTCAATCTTTTTTGGAGAATTTGCCCCGATCAGTTTAGAATATATTCGATAGGACAAACCATTGTAGTGAACTTGGGGCAAAACGAAAGCATTGGTAGTAAGTAATCGCCTCTCATTCGGCCAGATTCTTTGTTTCTTCGCTAAGCGATCCCTCGAATTTAGGAATAGGCCGCTTTTCTTTCCCAGCTTCGGTTTCCACTATTCCATTTTCCTTGATGTCGTTTATCAACCATTGCATTTCCATTATCTCCCTGCGTTGCGCCTTGATAATTTCATTGGCAAGCTCACGTACCCTGACATCTTTTATTTGAGAACGTTTACTGGTCAAAATAGCAATGGAATGATGGGGTATCATTCCTTCCATGTAGTCGACTCCTGAAACGGTAACCTGACTCCTGACCAGCCATATCCCACCTGCAATCAACAAAACACCCAAGGCTAAAATTGACATGTTCTTGCGTCGGTCTTTATACATCTGTAGCATATATAGCAGCATAATAATGATCATCGATCCCCCCATGATCAAAGTCATGAAAAATCTAGTCTCACTATACCAAAAATGATCAATGATTTGATATGAGTGGGTGTACATTAAAAAAAACATGGCGACCATTGAGGTGCCAATCATCGCAAAAAACTTTAAATAATTATTGGATTTCCTTTGACTATCTTCCATTGTGCAAATTTTATCTGGTTATTGTGATTATTCCTTGACTTTCGATTATTGTATTGTTCCATTCCAATTGTAGGCCTGACAATTTACCTGTCCCAGTTATCATATATTGGTTCAATTGGCTTTGCTCATCGCTTGTATTTTATATTGACCTCCGTTATTTTCCAATGCCTTTTGTAGATTTTCAAGGGGGACCTCAAATTGCGACTCCACTGTAGCTTCTGCGTTTTTTAGATTGACCGCTACATCGGCTACACCGGCCACATTGAAAAGAGCTTCTTCAACGTGCCCCCTACAGCCATCACAAGTCATTCCTTCTATTTGGTATCTTCTTTTCATGTTGTGATGATTTTATATTTTAACAATTTTACACATAGAATCAACAATGTTGGTTCCAACACGTATGGGAAAAGTAACACTTTCTGTATAAGGGCGTTGTTTGAAAAAAAACAAACCTTGACCCATTTGCGAAGAAAGGTGTTTTTTAAATAGCGTTTAGGAGGCTGGTTCCTTGGGAAGGTATTGCGACCTTAACGATAGAGGTTAAATATCATCAAGCGATATTCTATTTTGAATGGCACTTTTCTTAAATTGTGTAGGTGTCATTCCAGTTACTTTTTTAAATTGGTTGCTTAAATAGGCAACGCTGCTATAGTCCAATTGAAACGCTATTTCTTTTAAGCCCAATTCATCATAAACAAGAAACTCTTTGATCTTTTCAATCTTTTGGTTGATGATATATTGCTCCAAGGTAATGCTTTCCACCGCGGAAAACAGCGAACTAAGATACTTATAGTCAAGATGCAATCCATCGGAAAGGTATTCGGGCCATTTGACCTTTTCCATGGGTCCGGTGTAGTGTATCGCCTCAATCACTAGGTTTTTGATCTGTTCTATCAACTGACCTTTACGATCGTTGATGATCGTAAATCCAATTTTCTCAAGTCGTTCGTTGAGACCTTCCCGTTTTTCAGGCGTGATTTTCCCATTGAGGGTTATTTCACCCAACGACACATTCATATAGGGAATGCCCTCATCGTCCAAAATACCTTTGACGGCCATGATGCATCTCGGACAGACCATGTTTTTGATGTACAACACATCTTTCGATTTACTGGACCCAACTTCCATATCATGCAGTGAATTTCCACAGGGCCTTCAAAAAAATGACGACCACTGCCAATATAACGATCAATATCAAGGCCAATATGCCAAGGATTTTCATTCTTTTTTCCTTTCTATTCTTGGCCGGGTCCCGTTTCCTTTTCGCCAGCCCCCTTTTTTTCTTTCGTCTTTGCCTCCTAAGTTCGCTCATTTTTCCCAAAATGGTTCAACTGGCACAATAGTCAACTATTTGCTCCTAACAGGAGTCCTTTGCCAAATAAGTATGTCAATGTGTTTGAACTATCGCCTTTTCCATAATTTTCTGATCGTTGGTGAGCTGACATACCACAACAAGAATCCACTCAAAACGGTAATCAATCCCATCAGGGAAAAAATCCGTAAAACCATGGTGTTAAAATCGTCCCGTCCCTCATAGTCCATGGTATGGGTCATCCACAAAAAATCGAACCATCTCCAGGACCGATGCCTTACACGTTGAAACGACCCATCGGTCTCTGAGACATACGCTTTAAGGTTTTCATCCGTTTCATAGGTGATCACATAGGCCGGTAATGGACGTCCACGATACTCGTGCTGCCCACCTGTTTGGGTGAGTCTTTCAACACTTTTGACCTTAAGTTCGGGCAACATATACTGTGAAGCAACGGCCAAGGCCTGTTGTTCATCGATACCCTTTTTGATCTCCCCCGTTTGTGCATCCATCAAAACCCCGCCATTGATCCAATAATAGGGACTTCCCCCTATATTTCTCATTTCCAAAGATTTGATTTTAACGTTCCCGTGTCCATTGGGAGCAATTAAATTCCCAAATTCTGACTGGTCCGGATGCTCCTTGATGAATTGATCTCCATGGATCTCGTCAATGTCCGTCCAACTAAAATATAGTCCACTGATGGTCCACATTAGGAACTGGATCCCAATAAATAGGCCAAGATATCTATGTATCTTTCTGACCTTCATCGATGTTTTTCTTCCGACCATTAGTTCTTCCCGTTGTTCCGTGAGGAGTTATGCATCTTTACAATTTTCCAATCCCCATCCGTTTTTTTAAGGATGGTGGTGGCAACCCCTTTTCTGCTGATCGTTTTGCCCTCACCTCCATTTTCCGATTTTAGGCCAATGGTATAGACATAGCTTTCCGTAGTAAAGGCAAAGGGTAGCTCCACCTTCACTTCAATGGTATAATCCGAGAACTTAAAACTGTTGAAATGTCCAAGTTCTGGACCTATATGATGGTCGTGATAATGTTGATAGGTGCCTTCCACGCCCCCGGATTCAAAAACTTCGGAATCTTCCGCAAAAAGCTCCAAGGTACCTTCCGTGGTCAAGTTTTGCAGTGCTTCTTTATAGCTTTCCAATATCCTCAGCACAGCGGCCCTGTCCTGGTCTAGGTTTTCCTTGTTAGGGTTTGTTTGGCCAAAGCTTGTCCCTGTGAGAAATACGGCCATTAGAAAAATCTGTAAAGTAATACGTTTCATTGGTTTGTTTTAACATTGTTTAGGTTAGTATATATTGTATGATAAAGGCTCCCAGGACAATCGAAATGACGATCCCATACAGGATATGGGCCAACCATTTTTTTAAAATGGCCTTTTTCGGCTGCACAGGTCCATTGTCACGACAACAATCTTTCATCCTTTTTTTCCATTAGTGCCTGACAAGGGAAGGGAACGATTAACTAACTAACTCACCAACCAATCAACTTTGGGTGTTCCCCTCCCTTTCAGGACTTTATTTCCTCATTCATAGTAACCGGACATGACCAACAACAATAGCAATATCGTTTGTCCCGGTTTTAGGGTAATTTCCATGTCATTTTCAATTATCCAATTCTTCCATTAGATCATTTACCAAGGTCAATATCCGTTCTTTCTCTTCCACCGATAATTTTGCATCCTTATGGATCAGGGTATAGGAAGATAGGGGCATCTTATCGTCTTCGATCTGACTTGCGATGGACTTTAGTTTGCTCCTTTTTCTTCGATCCGAATAGTCGCCCCATTCATTGAAATTGAGTTCTTCCTTTCCCTCTTTGATGTGTTCTTCCAAAAACCAGGCGATGGGTTGGACCTTATTGTACCACGGGTATTGGGTGTTGTTACTGTGGCAATCATAGCAAGATACCCGCAAATCGTGTTCGATATCCTTGGCAACCTGGTTCACCGACATGAAGTCCGTATCGGGAACCACATCGCTCAAGTTGGGATCTGTGGGCACAAACTGGATGCCCACAAATCCCAACAGCACTACCAATACTATGATTTTCAGTACTTTCATTTAATTGATTTCCTTTTGCACCTTACCACAGGTCAACATCTTACTTCCAAAAAATGGATTCTGGATTTCGCTGCTTGCGCTGAGCCACGTTCCTCCTTGGTTGTTGTTGTACATGGGGCAGAATTGTTGGTACAAGGTTTTGGAAGTCCCGGTTATCGCAACAAAATCGACCATATCCTTGCCCAGTCCTTCAAAGTGTTCCCGTTGGTGACCGATATCACTTTTGGCGATATGCTCCCCATGTTCCTTGGCCACTTCAATGATATCGGACAGCTCCTTCTGTTGCTGTTCATCGTATCCGCTGATATCAAAGCTGCCCAAGGCACTGGCCAAGGCTTGGCCCGATTTGGCCGCTTCATCCTTATTGTCCGCCACCAGGGCATCCTTCAGTTGGAGGTAGCTGTCGATCACGGATGTGCCCTGTGCATCGGACGAACCCATATCATGGTCCATGGTCCCGTGGTCCATTTCCCCCGCAGAGCTCTCATGGTGATGGCCCTCTTCCGTTCCCATCTCCATATGGGCTCCTTCCTTGTCATTTGTTTCCTTCTTACCGTCCTTACAGGAAATCACGGTAATGGTCAAAAGCGCAATGGCAATTGTACTTAATGTAACTGTTGTTCTTTTCATTGTAATTGATTTTAAGATTAATTCCTCGTTTTGATTGCCCGGGGTAAGCATTTTTGTATTATCCCCTATTATTGTTACTATTTTAATTTTTTCATCTAATTTTCCATTTCTCCCACGCAGGCACTCAGCCCTTATTCTTCCTCGACCGTACGCTTTTTCCCCAAAAAAAATCGTTCCCCGAAAAAAATAAGCACCATCAATGCAAGGGCAACGATGACCACCAAGGGGTCACTACCCGCCTTTGACCAAATAAAGACGCCCAACACCAGTACATCCAGCACAAGGGCCGTAATGAGGATAATGGGATTTGCACCGATTTCCTTTCGTAGATTTTTTAGGACCCCCCAATGGATCCCGATATCCATGATCAAATAAAAGATGGCACCCAATGCAGCGATCCGGGTCAAACTCAGGCTATTTTTTTTGTATTCTACCATTTAAAAACGGGCTAGCAGGCCTCCGCCCCAACCATATCGGTTGTTGTAGTTGGCCTGGATTGAAAAATTACGTGAAAGGATATAGGAGGCCCCTACCAGCCATTGGGTCTCACTTTCATAGGATGAATTCCCCAAATCGTTGACCCATCCAAAATCGGCCCGATATTCATATTCCCCCTCGAGGAAAATCCTTGGAAAAAGCAATAGTTCCCTATCCAACCTTATTCTTGGACGCAGCTGGTGGTCCATACTCACATCCATATTAAAGCGGTATGGGGTAAAATACTTGACCCCTATCAGTCCCACTGTATTGAAGCGGTCATAGGAATCAGGGATGGAGGTTTCCGTGTTCACCCCTGCATAGACCCGTACCCAGTCATTGAGATACCTGTTATAATTGAATTCCACCTCGGCATTTTGGTCGTAGTCAAATTCTGCCCGTACCCCAAATTCATTCCTGATATTACTTGAAACAAGGAAGAGTTCATTAAAATTGGAACCCAATCTGGCAGCACCCCAAGCATAATAATGGTCAGTTTCATCTACCAACTTTTGAACAGGAAAATCCTTCATTCTCACATCCCTTGGGGTATCATAACTGAAAACCCGGGCCATGCCCCCCATCATGTGATAGAGGATATGACAGTGGAAAAACCAATCCCCGTACTCTTCATTATAAAATTCGATGACCACTTTCTGCATGGGCGGCACATTGACCGTATGTTTCAAGGGTGACTTTTCACCATTCTCATTGATGACCCTGAAATAATGCCCATGGAGGTGCATCGGATGGTGCATCATGGTCAGGTTGTTGAGGGTGATCCGGGTTACTTCCCCACCTTTGATCTTGATCTTATCGGTTTCTGAAAGTGGCACACCGTTCATACTCCAGATATACCGTTGCATATTTCCCGTCAGGTTCAACAGAATGTCATTGACGGGCAGATCGGCATTATAGGTAGTACTTTCCTTTGCTTTTAAGAAATCATAGTTGAAATACGTTTTACGGGTATCGTAATCAAAAGCTGAAGTGTCTTTCTGCATCATTGGCATAGTCTGAACCATAGGGTCTTCCATCTTATCCTTATGTCCGGTGGATTTCATTGACGTTGAATCCTTTTCCATTCCTGCCATATCCCCCATCTTTTTATCCATCTCCATGTGCCTATGATCTTCATTCGCATTCATAGGCCTTTTATCATCCATCTTCGCAATGGGTTTATCCTTTTGACCGCTCATTTCGGTCTTATCCATCGACATCCCATTGTGCATACCCATATCCATGCTGCCATCCTTCATGTCCATCTGCATCCCATACTTTTGCATCAAATATTCGGGTGTATTTTTCTTCTTGTTGCCGGCCATTGCCGGAGCTCCCATTTTCATGTCCATTTGGGCCATTTGTTTCATCATCGCCACTTTGTCGGGCCTATCGATGGTCGTTGCGGGAAAAAGCGTTCCCTGCCCTAAATGCAACGAAGTATGCCCGGAGCCGTCCTGTGCCGTGGCCGTTACCTCCAAAGTGCCTTCAGGAACGGTCACGATGACATCATAGGTCTCGGCAATGCCAAAAAGAAAACGACTTTTGGAAACTGGCTCCACATCGACACCATCCCCGGAAACCACCATGGGGTTACCGCCACCGAAATCCATCCAATAATAGGTGGAGGCAGAGGCATTGACGAACCGGAGCCGCACTTTTTCACCGGGTTTGATATCAGGGTATTCGGCCAATGTTTCCCCATTGGTCAAAAATGCCGGGTAATAGATATCGGCAATATCTGCTCCTTCCATACGATCTCGCCAAAATTTGAGCTGTGCCCCGAGCGCACCTTCCTTGATGACCCTGCCCAAGGGTACGGCGGTCCCCTTTTTGACCTGATACCACTCGTTTCCCCTTTTAAGGTTTCGAAGCACGTTCATGGCCTTTTCGTTCGTCCAATCGGAGAGCACCACGACCAAATCCTTATCGTAGTCCAATGTCTTTTCCTTGGGATGGATCAGTATCGAGCCATACACTCCCTTTTGCTCTTGAAGCATGGTATGGGAATGGTACCAATAGGTACCTGATTGGTTGATCGGAATCCGATATTGGAAAGTTGTGCCAGGTTCAATGGGAGGGGTCGTCAGGTACGGTACCCCGTCATAAAAATTGGGCAAGATCAATCCATGCCAGTGTACGGAGGTTTCCACATCCATCTTATTGGTCACGTTGATCAGGGCGAGGTCACCCTCGTTGAATTCCAAGACCGGTCCCGGAATACTTCCGTTGATGGTCATTGCATCGGCAGTGACCCCACCGAGGGTCAATTTGTTCTGTTCCAGTACAAGATTGTATTCCCGAACGGGTCTACCTTCCTCTTTTCTGTCCTCACCATTTGTCCCCACTTGCCCAAAAACATGGGTCGTCAAGGCAGTTAGGACAAAAAACAAGATTTTAGATTTCAATATTTTCATCATTCATTCATTTACATTTGTTCAATTACATTTCATCGGTGATTTCACCGCAGGTCAACATAGCCTCTCCGAAATAGGGGTTTTTGATCTCTTTGGTCGTACTCAACCAATAGGCACCTTTGTTGTTGTCGGCCATCGGGCAAAATTGTTCGTATATCTTTTGATCGACCCCAAAAAGCTTGACACCTTTGGATAGATGGGCGGACAGATGTTTAAAATGATCGCGTTGCGCCTTGATATCCGATATCTTTGAAATGGAATTCGCCGAATTGGAGATTTCCTTCGAGATCGTCATCCAATGGTCGTGCGCCTTTTTGTCCGTCAATTGTTTCATATCCACATGTTCCAAGGCCGACAACACTTTTTTGGCAGCGGCATTGGACTTAGCGGCATTATCATTGACAAGCGCATCCTTTAACTCCAAGTAGGCGCTCAACACCTGTTTCAATTGGTTTTTAAAAGTCGCTGTCGCCGTCATTCGCTGATTCATATCGGAATGGTCTATTTTGTTTTCCTGTTTGACATCGCCCATATCCATATCCGAATGATCGCTACCGCCTGTACCCTTGTCATCCCCCATCTTCATTCCTCCGTGGTTATGTCCCGTCATGGCGGGCCCACCTTCAGGATTCATCATGCTCGGTTTCCCGGCCAATTGGGCCGCCGCGTCTATACTAAAGGTCCCGTTTACCGCGATCTCATCCCCTTCTTGCAGACCCTCCTTGACAATGAAACCATTTCCCAACGATGGTCCCAAGGTGACATCGCGCAACACAAAATTCACCCCATTGGACGTGGTATTTTTGATATATACCACAGATCGTTCCCCGGTCCACATCACTGCCGACTTTGGAATGGTTATCGCTTCTGATGCAATGGGCTGTTTTGCTTCCACGGTTCCGGAAGCGAACATTTCCGGCTTTAACCTTAGACTGGCGTTCCCGATCTCGACTCGGGCCTTGGCAACCCTTGTCATGGGATTGATCACCGGATCGATATAGGAAATCCTGCCTTTGAAGTTTTCACCGGGAAGTGAGGGTATGGTAAAGACCACTTCATCGCCTTTTCTTATCCAGGGCATGTCGGTCTCATAGATATCGAAAAGTACCCAAACGCTGTTCAGGTTGGCAATTTGATATAATGCCTTGCCCTTGTTGACATAGTCGCCAAGGTTTACCATTTTTTCGGTAACGTAGCCTGAAACATCGGCATGTATCGGCAATTCCTCCTTAACGGTCCCGGATTGAAGTATCTGTGCGATTTGGTTGTCGGAAAGTTTCCAGTTTTTTAATTTTTCCTTGGCGGCATTAAAAAACTGCGGTTGGGTGTCCGCCACCTTTCTTGCTTCAAAAAGTTCTTCTTGTGCAGTGACCAGGTCAGGGGAATAAATATAGGCGATGATCTGCCCCTGTTTGATGTACTCCCCTGTAAAATTCACCATTAGCCTTTCCACCCTGCCGGGAATATGGGAAGATTGGGAATAGATCGATCGTTCATCCGCTTCCACCTTGCCATTAAGATCGATCAATTTGACCGGGGCGGTCTTGCCCACGATTTCCGTAGTGACATTGGCAAGCTGCATGGCGGTTTTCGACATGCTAACGGCCATGGGGTCCAGTTCCGAACCGTTGTCATTTTCCAAAGGGATCAAGTCCATCCCACAAATGGGACAATCTCCCGGTTCCGTCTGTCTGATCTGGGGATGCATGGAGCAGGTCCAAATGGTTTCTCCCGATACTTCCGAAGTATGTTGGTGTTCCTCTGTGGCATTGCCCTTGGAGCCCCCGAACAATAGCCATCCCAGCAAAAGTCCAAGAACCAAGGTGGACAAGGCTATTTTTACTATTTTTTGTGTTTCTGATTTCATCTGATTATTTTTTTGCCGTGATATAGTTAAACTTGGCCAACGCTATTTCATATTGCGTCAATGCGCTTATTTTCAATTTAGTATACTTCAACAATTGTTGCTGCATTCGTAACACCTCCTCGAAGTCCTTCCCGGAATTCCCATAGGCTGTGAACAACAGATTGAGTGCTTGTTCCGATTCCATGATCTGTTCATCAAAGAGGGAAATCAGATCGGTCTGCTGCCTTATGTCAAAAACGGCCATTTCATAATTGGTCTTCAATGTATTGGTGACTTCCTTTTTTTGCAGTGCATAACTTTCCTGCATCAATTGGGCCTCCTTTTCGGCTGCCCTGTACTTACCCCTGAATAGGGGCAGGCTCAAGGTAACCATGGGCATCAATACATCCTTGCCGTTATCGGGAACCACCATGTCCGTTCGCTCATCGACCATTACATAGTCCAGTCCGATCCCAACTTTTGGCAAGCCTTGTTTAAGGGCTGCCCTTTCAGAGACCTCTGCTGCCTTGACCTTTAATTCCAGGGAATTCAAAAGCGGATGGTCCACCACCAAGGAATCTTTTGTGTAATCAATGGGCAGTACATTGACCCCAAAGGTCTCAGGGATGTTTATTTGTTCATCTTCCTTACGGTCCAATAGTTTATTGAAGGACGCCAGAAGTGGGATTTCCTTATGTTTAAGGATACCCAGATTCGTCCGGGCTTCCTTTAAAAGCACGTCCACCCTTAAGACATCGACCAATGATCCCAGGCCATTTTTAAATTTCGTATTGGAAACCGTCTTGTAGGATTCCAGGATGGCGATGTTGTCCTCTTCGATACGTACCCACTCCTTAAGTTCGTACAATGGAAAATAAGCTGCTGAAACCTCGTAATAAAGTTTGTTCCTTGCATCCAAAAAAGACTGGTACTTGGCCTCTGCCATAAGTGCAGCGGCATCACCTTGGGCCTTTAAGGTTCCAAACCAAGGAAACATCTGGGTCAGTGAAAACCTTGCCTTTTGGGGCCCTACCCGGGTTTCGACCGGGGAGATGAAGTACCCAAAGGACAGGTTTGGATCTGGTAAAGCCTTTACCTGCGGTACCTTTTGTAACGCCGCCTCAAAATCTTTGTACTGTGAAAGAAGCCCCGGGTTGTTCCCAGCAGCAATCTCAAAGTAGTCTTCCAAGGTCTGGCCATTGGATAGGATACTTGTCAAGATAAATATAATGGTCACTACCTTTTTCATTTTACTGTATTTTTTTCAATGCTTTGTTGCGATTTTTAATGACTGTTTCCCTCCAATAGGCTTGGAGTACCGGGACCACGAACATGGTCATGATCTGTATGGTCATTCCCCCAAAAGTCGGGATGGCCATGGGAATCATAATGTCGGCCCCTTTTCCGGTCGAGGTGAGTATTGGTAAAAGGGCGATAATGGCCACCGCTGCCGTCATCATGGCGGGACGCACCCTTTTTTTCCCGGCCTCCAAAACTGCCGCTCTCACATCCGGTACGGTTTGAGGGTTCTTTTCCTCGAAAACCTGGTGGATGTACGTACCCATGATGACACCATCATCGGTGGCAATACCGAAAAGCGCGATAAATCCTACCCAAACCGCAACGCTTAAGTTGATCGTGTGCATTTGGAACAGATCGCGCATGTTGACCCCTGCAATGGCAAAATTCATGAACCAATCCTGACCATAGAGCCAGAGCATTATGAAACCTCCCGCAAAAGCAACAAAAACTCCGGAAAAATGGATGGAGGATGCGATGACCGTCTTGAACTGAAAAAACAGGAGCAAGAAAATCACGATCAAACTGATCGGTATGACAATGGACAGTCTTTTCACTGCCCTGATTTGGTTTTCATAACTCCCTGAAAACTTATAGCTTATTCCTGCGGGGACCGTTAATTCCCCTGCATCGATTTTTTTCTGGATGGCTTCTTGGGCATCGTTCACCACATCGACTTCCGCAAAACCGTCCCGTTTATCAAAAAGCACATAGCCCACCAAAAAGGTGTTTTCGCTCTTGATGGCCTGAGGCCCGCGGACATATTCAAAATCCACCACTTGGGATAAGGGAATTTGCGCCCCTACCGGTGTGGGAATCAAAATTTTCTTCAACGATTCCGGGTCGTCCCTCAATTCCCTCGGGTAGCGCACCCGCACGGGAAAACGTTCCCTACCCTCAACGGTGGAGGTGATTTTCATCCCACCGATCGCTGTTTCGATGCTTTGCTGCACATCTTCAATGTTCAAACCATATCGGGATATCCCGTCCCTGTTGATATTGAGGTGCAAATAAGGTTTGCCGACTATTCTATCGGCGAATGCGGCTTCTGCCTTGACTGAGGGCACTTCCTTCAAGATACCTTCCAATTGCATCCCAAAATCCTCGATGGTCTTCAGATCGGGTCCAAAAACCTTGATCCCCATGGGAGCGCGCATTCCGGTCTGCAGCATCACCAACCGGGTTTCAATGGGCTGTAATTTGGGAGCAGAGGTTATGCCCGGGATTTTGGTGACCTTTACGATCTCATCCCAGATATCGTTGGGGGATTTGATATGGGGCCTCCAGTTTCGGAAAAACTCACCGTCCTCATCCACGATCAGGTCCTTCTCGGCAATCCCTCGCTGCAAGGCCTCCTCATTGGTCAAAGTGTCTTTATGCTGGGTAATGAACCTATCTTTTCGATCTACTTTATAACGGACCCTATGTCCGTCTTCATTCACAATGAATTCAGGTTTATAGTTGATGATGTTCTCATACATGGAAATGGGTGCAGGGTCCAGTGCGGATTCAACGCGACCGAGTTTACCGACAACCAAGTCCACTTCGGGTATGCTTCCCAAGAGCATATCCAACTGTCCAACCACCCTTTTGTTGTATTCCACCCCTGAATGCGGCATGGATGTCGGCATCAACAGGAACGAACCTTCATTGAGTGATGGCATGAACTCGGATCCTATTCCCGGGAATCTCTTGGAAGCTGCCTGCCATCCCGAGGTCTGTCTGACACTTTTCCAACCTACCGATTCAAAGCCTTTGGCCACGATTCCAAAGGTGCTATCGAACCCCAGCCAAACCAATACCCCAAAAAACAGGGTCACGAATGGGATGAGCATGAACTTTCCCTTGTTTTCCAGACACCACTTTAGGACCGGTGTATAGAAATGTACGATTCCCATCAAAGCGGCCAGGATAATGCCCACTAGAAACAACACAAAAAAGTAGTTGACCACAATACCGTTTTGGGGTCCCAAGGGCATCCATTCCTCGGTCAAGAAGAACGAGGCGATAAAAACGGTCAATCCCAAATTGATATAGTTGGGAAACGATTTATAGTGCTCCGGCCATTTGGGTTCCATCAAATTGTTCAACCCAATGAGTGAAATGACCAATGGCAACCACATCTGGGCATAAAATGCAAAAATAAGCCCGGTGGATATCAATAGAATGGACCAAAACCGTCGCACCCGTTTCTTGTCATAATCCACCCCCATTACAAAATGGGCCAATGCCGGAAGCACAACGATTCCCAGCACAAAGGCGCTCAACAGGGCAAAGGTCTTGGTAAAGGCCAAGGGCCTAAATAGCTTCCCTTCTGCCGATTGCATGGCAAAGACAGGCACAAAGCTCACGACGGTGGTCGCCAATGCGGTCGTAATTGCCGAGGCCACTTCCACGGTGGCCTTATATATTACCTGAATGAGTTCCTTGCCCTTGGCACCATGGTTCTCGGGCATTTCCAAATGACGGATAATGTTCTCGACGAACACGATCCCCACGTCCACCATCACCCCTATGGCAATGGCTATCCCGGAAAGGGCCACCACATTGGCATCTACCCCGGCATATTGCATGACAATAAAGGTCATTAGGACCCCGACAGGCAATAGACTGGATATGATCACAGAGGCCCTCAGGTTGAGGACAAGTACCAGTACAACGATGATGCTGATCAGTATTTCGTGGGACAGGGCATTTTCCAAAGTACCTATGGTCTCGTGGATGAGCTGTGTCCGGTCATAAAACGGGACCACGGTCAATTGGCTTTCCACACCATTGGCCAATGTCTTTTTGGGCAAACCGGGTGCGATTTCCTTGATCTTGTCCTTCACATTATTGATGACCGCCAAAGGATTGGAACCATAACGGGCGACCACGACGCCACCTACCACTTCGGCGCCCCCTTTATCGAGCACGCCCCTTCGTGTGGCCGGTCCCAAGCTGACCACCCCAATATCCTTGACCCGAACCGGGACATTGTCAAAGACGGCAACCACGGCCTTTTCTATGTCTTCCGTATTTTTGACATATCCCAAGCCCCTGACCAAATATTCTGCTTGATTGACTTCAATGGTCTTGGCGCCCACATCCCTGTTCGACTTCCGTACGGCCTCCATGACCTTGTATAAAGGAATATTATAGGCTTTCAGGGCATCTGGATTTACATCCACTTGATATTCTTGGACGAAACCACCGATCGAAGCCACTTCGGACACCCCGTCCACGGCATTCAACCCGTATTTCACATAAAAATCCTGGGCAGTCCGTATTTCGTGCAGATCCCATCCTCCTGTAGGGTTCCCATCCTTGTCCCTTCCTTCCAGGGTATACCAATATACCTGTCCCAATGCCGTGGCGTCAGGACCCAAAGTCGGGGTTACCCCATCGGGCAACAGCCCTGCGGGAAGTGAATTCAATTTTTCAAGGATCCGGGAGCGCGACCAATAAAATTCCACATCATCATTAAAAATGATATAGATACTGGAAAATCCAAAGATGGATGAACTACGGATCGTTTTCACCCCTGGAATTCCAAGTAAATAGGTCGTCATTGGATAAGAAATCTGATCCTCGATATCTTGTGGCGATCGCCCGGGCCATTGCGTGAAAACAATTTGCTGGTTTTCCCCAATATCGGGAATGGCATCCACGGGCACCGGGTCTTTTGGGAGAAAGCCCGTATTCCAATTGAAGGGGGAAGTGACAATCCCCCAGGTAACCAACGTTATTAAAACGAGAACGGTCACCAGTTTGTTCTCTAAAAAGTATTTTATGATTTTATTGAGCATATCATGAGTTTATTGTGTTGGAAATAGTGAAAATGTTCCAAAGGCAATAAATACCTAGGGCCATGCCAAAAACCATAGCACGGCCAAACGTCATCGATATGCTCTTAAATAAGGAAAGTTTGATCAAGAATCTGAATATCCTTGACCAAAAGGGGCGGAGGGTAATGTACGACAGAAACTATATTTTCCTGTAATCCCTCAAAAAGATTGATGTAACTGTACGTGAAGGCAACCAGGAACTGATGCTCCCCAACACTTAAATTTTCAACGGAAAGCAATAGATCCCCATTTCCTTGTACGGAAAGCGTTTCGTCATCGCAACACTGTTTTTTCTGCAGCTTGTGCTGGTGTGAATCCGATGGCTGCTGCATATCCATTCCACAGGATTCCGCTTTACCGAAGAAGGAAAAATCAACAAGATCTTCCCCACAATAGTGTTGTGCCACCGCAAAGGAAAAGGTGGATGCCAGCACGTTGAGTGCCATAAAACAAGATAATATTTTGAACCAAAATATTCTCATAAGCGGTTACAAAACTACAAAAATTTTAACAACCTCATTAAATTTAACACAATTTATACAAGGATTCCGCATAAAGCCCCTGCTTTTCAAAGTACCGACCATGGCACCCCATACTTTTGACCATCAATCATTTATACGACCATCGTATCTGGTCCGGGACGGTATAAAGCACATCGTGGTTCGAAGGCCCTCCTTACTGGCAACGGATGGAACCCTGACCAATAGCATTGTATTTTCAACCCGATTAAAGGTGGAACCCTTGTCTTCAATCGAACCATAACAGACCTTAAAGTTCCTCGATACCGAATCCGATCGTTGGACAGCTGACGGTCATTCCTTTCCCCACATATTGTATACCAGTATAGTATTGTGATCCTTGTGGTGGCCCAATGCCAGTACTTTTGGTAAACCTGATATTTGTCATGTTTTTTCCGAATCCCATACCTTACATTTGGAACCAAATCCTGCTGAAATCACACACAAACAGTAATCATATGGATAACTGCATAATTGATTACAGTTTGATTTTTAGCGAGTTAAACAAAATTTAGTAACTTTAGGAAGTGAAGCAAACCACATCGAAAATATTGTCCCTGTTTCTGGCCTGTTCTGTATTGATCAGTACCACTTCCTTTGCATCGAATGCCCATTTTTGCTGTAACAAGTTGGTCAGTTTTTCTGTGACCGGCAAAGCAAAACCCTGCGACCAAAAGCTTCAAAATCCCAAAAACACCTCAAGGAAGTGCTCTTTGGAACAAAAGGATTGCTGCAGCACCGATACCTATGCCAATATTGGCAAGGATGACCTGATGCTGGATTCCTTTGACCTTGATTTCGGCACACTTGTATTTCTAAATGCCTTTATTTTTTACCATATCGATCGTTTCGAAGGGCTACAGGAAAACATAATCCCTTTTAAAGACTACGATCCCCCGTGGATCGAACAGGATCTCCTTGTCCTTCATGAAACTTTCCTAATTTGATTTTTACACTGGCGGAACGTCAATGCAATCGTTCGCTCTTCACATTGGTCATGGCCACTAAATGACCTTTTTTGTCGTGTGCTATCTCCACGACGGCATATCCTGATCGATTCTCCTATCGGGTTTTGACCCGATATTATTTACGCTTAACAATAACTCAGACACCATGGATTCCAAAAAGGAATACTGGATAAAGCATATGGTCTGTAGGCGATGCCTCAAGGTCATAAGACAAGAATTGCATGACCTGGGCATTGAGGTTCTATCCCTTGAACTGGGGAAACTTACGGTAAATGCCCCGGAAATAGGGATTGCCGAAGTTGACCAAAAAGTCGTGGACGTCCTACATTCCAATGGCTTTGAAATAGCCAAAAGCGAAGAGGAAATGATCGTTGAGAAAATCAAGATAGGCTTGATTTCCTTAGTGACCAACGTCCCGATTAACCACAAAGGGAACACCTCGGACTACCTTGTCGATTTATTGCATCGCGATTACAAAGTACTGAGCAAGGTTTTTTCCAGAAATGAAAACATCACGATCGAAAAGTACTTTATCAAGCTCAAGATCGAAAAGGTAAAGGAGCTTATCCAACTGGGACAATATTCATTTTCCGATATCGCCTATATGCTCGATTACAGCAGCGTCAACCATTTGTCCGCACAGTTCAAGGAAATTATGGGGATGAGCATGACGGATTACAAAAACGGACAAATGTGGCAAAGGGATTTTCTTGACGAAATAATATAAAAATCCAGGAATATTATGAAGATGGCCTGTCAGGTCAAACAGTAGTTTTAACGCAACAACCTAACAAATAATAAAATGAAACTTACACAAAAAAAATCAATACCCATAATGCTAACGTTCCTAATGACCCTTTTGGCCCTACAGGCGACCAGAGCACAGACCCAATGGGAAGCCCCGGCCAGTGCGGACAATTTGAACAATCCCTTAAAAAAATGATGGGCACCATGATGAAGGGACAAGGCATGCAAATGATGATGGGCGACAGCACCATAATGAACCAAATGATGGGCAACAGACAAATGATGCATTCCATGATGAACGGAATGATAAAGGATGGCGAGATGATGGGCGAAATGATGCAAATGATGCAAGACAAAGGGATGATGAGCAATGATTGTATGGAGTCGTGCATGAATATGATGAAGGAAAAGGGAATGGATATGGAAGGAATGGGAATGATGGATGATGGTACAATGAAATCAAAAGGAGATGACCATTCTGAGCACCATTAACACATAATAGGTAACGAAAAAATAAAAATCATGAAAGGACATTGGATTTGGATGGTCATCGGTTGTGGTCTCCCGCTATTGTTGATTTTTTTTGCGCCTGCATTTGGCATTACAGGGTACAATGGGCTTTTTTCCTTTATCATCGTGATGTTTTTGATACACCTTTTCATACCTCACGGTGGTCACGGGCATGGTGATCATGGAAAATCTGATAACAGTAAATACCATGATCATGACAAAGAGCAAGATTCCACTGAGACCCAAGAAGATCACCGGGGGCATCGGCACCATTAAAATATACTTTCGAAATGAAGTACAGATATCAAATTAACGGAATAAGCTGCGGTGGCTGTATCACAAGAATCAAGAAGACCTTGGAAGAACATCCTGAAGTAGAGCAAGTAGAAGTTTTTTTACAGCCTATGGGCGCAACCATTGTAACAATGAACAAGAAGCTTACGGTAGAAGAACTGCAAGGGCAACTCAACAAACTTGAGGGCTATACCATAGCAGAGATTAGTTAAAATCATAAAAACCTTCAAATTAAAAATATGTTTTACAAAGATGGATTTTTTTGGGGCATGCACCTGATCTGGTGGGCCATTTGGATTGTGGCATTGGGCTGGATTTTCTTTGCCCCAACCAGTTCCTCCTATGAAGAGATTGAGGGAGATGACCCACTAATGTTGCTCAAAATCCGCTTCGCGAAGGGCGAGATTTCCAAAGAAGAATACGAGCAATCTAAGAAACTTTTACAATCGGACAAATAGTCCGAAAACAAGTAATGTATAACCTTTAAAACTAAAACTATGCATTTTTTCGACGGACATTGGGGCGGCATGCACGTCATCTGGTGGGTCATATGGTTGATCCTCTTGATATGGATATTCTTGGTGCCATATGACATCCCTTACAGAAAATCAAAGAAGGAAGACCCACTTTCAGTTCTAAAAAAGCGCTTCGCCAATGGCGAAATCTCTAAGGAGGAATATGAAGAATCAAAAAAGATCTTGAAATCAAATTAAGGAATGTAGGGCAAATATTAATTACTAAAAAAAGTCAAAATGAAGATAAAAGTTTATAAGACAGGCATAATGGCATTGGCTACTTTACTCATTTCGGCCTGCTCACAAAAACAAGGTAGTTCTGTAAAGGATATGCTCGAGGACCACTCTCAGCAAGAAGAGGTATTGTCCGCACTTGTCGAAAATCACGATCTGGGCAAAAAATACATTGCCAACATGATGGATAACGACCATGCCATGGGAATGATGGTGGACGAACTCGTAAAAGCAGCAGCAAAGGATACCATACTAGCGAACAAATTGAGCGATATGATTACTAGATATCCTGACCTTATGCTACTGACCACCCACCATTTTATGCCGGTCATTGCTTCGGACAGCCTTTTGACCGATTCTTTTTGTGATCACACGTTAGAACACGAGGATCTCGCCAAGGCCATGCACAATAAAATGGAATACAAAAAGAGCCTTGAGCGCAACCATTGACTCCAACTTTGGTTTTTGCACATGAACAAACTCATAAATGAATAATAACAACAATAAACATTAAAACAAGAATCATGAATCGTATCAATGTAAAAAAATTCGGTTTTGCCATGGGGCTGACCGCTGCAATCCTCTACGCCGGCTGCATGATTGTTTTGGCGACAGCAGGACAAGAAGGAAGCATAACCTTTTTCAACAGCCTGCTGCACGGCTTGGACACTACCAGTATAATACGGGTAGACGTGCCAATTTGGGAGGCACTTATTGGCATTGTCCAGACATTTATCATTGCTTGGCTCACAGGTGCCCTGATTGCAGCATTTTACAACACACAGATTAAGAGTAGATAATCTGAACAAAAGATCGGAGAGACTTTTTAGGAACCGGTGTCGCATCGACCACAGGCAATTTGTTGGCGGAAAGTGCCAAAGAACTGAGCAATTGACAATAGAATCCCGGAATTGAACCTAGAGTACAACCATATAAAGTAGAATAAGTGAATAGTACTGCAAGAAATATCAAAACAATTTTCACCCAAACGGCAATATGGGGGGGCATTTTCTATTTCCTTGTCCATCCTTTTACCATGGTGCTCTATTGGTTTGAATTTAGCAATACACCATTTTCATTTTCCCTGTTTTGGGACGTCTTAAAGTCGCAGTTTTTAGAATCTTTCACTTTTGATATGAGAGGGATGAGCGTCTCGCTTACAATCCTTGGCATTTTCCTAGGGATAGTTTCCGGTCTATTTTTCATAACCCTCAGGCGAAAGAACAAGCTTATAGGCACACAACAGCAGTTGTTACTGCGTGATTTAGAAGAATTGATAGAGGCGGGTGAGAATGAACGGGTAGAATTCAAGTCATCTATTCGTTACGATTATTTTAGGAAAACCACGAACCGCGAACTGGAACTAGTCATTGCCAAGACCATCACTGGTTTTATGAATGCAAAAGGTGGAAAATTGATCATTGGCGTTGACGATGATGGCAACATTGTGGGCCTTGAAAAAGATTTCAAGACCCTAAAGCACAAGAACAAAGATGGATATGAGCGTGAAATTTTCAGGATAATTTCAACACAGTTAGGTCACGAGGCTTGTTTTAGCAATCACATTTCATTTTACAAATTAAATGGTGAAGATGTGTGCGTAATAGCTGTCGAACCTTCTAAAAAACCAATCTATGTCAGCGATACCGAAAATACAACCTTTTATGTCAGAACGGGGAATGCCACCTACCCCTTGACGGTCAAGGAAGCGGTTGATTATTTAGAAACCAGAAAATTATAATCTTATGCAATACGTTTGGTTTATATGGTCCCTTATCATACTGGCCCTTTGGGGCGTGGTCTATCTTTTGAAGAAGGATTCCCGTAAAGAAATGTTGAGGATGAGTTGGATAACCATGCCCTTTGGGCTAACCGAGCCGCTGTTCGTTCCCGAATATTGGCACCCGCCATCGCTCTTCGATTTGGCGATAAAGACCGGGTTCGATATTGAAAGCATCATTTTCTCTTTTGCCATCGGGGGTATTGGCACCGTACTTTACAATCTTATTTTCAAGCGAAGGTATGTTAAAATACCGCATACCGAGCGTAACCATTATAGACATAGGTTGCATCTATATATCCTTTTCGTACCGGCGGTCGTGTTTTTGATATTGGCCCTTTTCACTCCCATGAACCATATTTACTGTGGAATATTGGCCATGTTCTTGGGTGGAATGGCCACGTTATACTGCCGCCCAGACCTTAAGACCAAAATCTGGATAAGTGGATTTCTGTTCACGGCATTGTACTTTGTTTATTTTGGAAGTATTCTCCCGTTTTACCCCGACTACGTAACATTGTTTTGGAATCTGGAAAACCTGAGTGATATTCTAGTGGCCGGCATACCAATCGAAGAGCTTTTGTTCGCTTTCACTTTTGGCATGTATTGGTCAGGCCTCTATGAGCATTTGTATTGGAGAAAATTAATCAACCCAATTGTTTTGAATCAAAATTTTTAAGTTAAGTCTATAAATAAAAACGAAGAAGATGAAAGTATTACTCGCAATTGACGGCTCTGAATTCAGCAAAGATGCCATCGATGAACTAGCGGCAATGTCGCTGCCAAAATTAGTTAAAATACATGTTCTAAATGTTTATGAAAATCCAATGTTAACTGTACCAGGGGCTTTCCCCTTAAGTGGTATCGGCCATTATAAAGAAGAAGCCATGTCAAATGCGAAAAAATCGGCTGAAACCATCGTTAACAATGCTGCAAAGTCGTTAAAACAAAAGAACGGCAAGTTGTCGATAACGACCAATATTGTAGAAGGGTTTCCCAAAAATGCAATCTTGGAAAAGGCAACTGATTTGGAGGTGGATCTTATCGTATTGGGATCACAAGGCCATGGCGCATTCTCGCGCTTTTTGCTTGGTTCGGTCGCCCAATCCATTGCCATGCACGCGCATTGTTCTGTTTTGATTGTCAGAAAAAAACATCAAAAATAAAATATGGCCACTTACAATGTGACAGGATAAATTTTGTCCGTAGAAAAATAAAAGAGCAGATCATGGGAAATCAGAATACCTGCATATCAAAGAACAATACCGATGCCAACTGTGAAGTGATGGAGTCTGTTTGTTTGCCCAAAACATTTTTGCCGCGTATAGTGGTTGTGGGTGGTGGCTTTGCAGGGCTGGCCCTGGTAGAAGGCCTTAAAAACAAGGAGGTACAGGTCGTGCTGATAGACCGTAACAACTTCCATCAATTTCAGCCCTTGTTCTATCAAGTGGCCACCAGCGGTCTTGAACCGGACAGTATCGTATTTCCCTTCAGAAAACAGTTCAAGGGCTATGGTAATGTGAGCTTTAGGTTTGCCGAAGTGACGCAAATCGAACCCGCTTCCAACACAGTTGTAACAGACAAAGGCAAGCTCACCTACGATTATCTGGTCTTGGCCACCGGAACCAAGACCAATTTCTTCGGCATGAAAGAGGTGGAACAAAACAGTCTTGGTATGAAAGACATCAAGGACTCGCTAAACATACGTCATATGATGTTGCAAAACTTGGAGCAGGCAGCCATAACCTGTGATGATGAAGAACGCGATGCGCTGACCAATTTTGTGATTGTGGGCGGTGGCCCGGCCGGTGTCGAAATGGCAGGTGCCTTGGCGGAATTCTGTAAGTACATCCTTCCAAAAGACTATCCCGAGTATCCGAATAGCATAATGAACATCTACCTGATCGAAGCATCGGACGAACTATTAGCCTCAATGTCCAACAAAGCCTCGACAAAAACACTTCGGTATCTAAAAAATCTAAATGTGCAAGTGTTGTTGAACGAGGCCGTGAGCGGTTACGACGGTAATGTGGTATCTACCAAAAGTGGAAGGAAAATCATGGCGAAAAACCTGATTTGGACGGCAGGTGTAACAGGCCAGGTTCCAGCGGGCATCAATCAAAAACATATAATTAATGGGAACCGTCTAAAAACGGATACCCATCTAAAAGTGGAAGGCATGGATAATGTTTTTGCCATTGGGGACATTGCCGGGGTAATCACCGACGAGACCCCTAAGGGCCATCCACAGGTAGCCCAAACCGCCATTCAACAGGGCGGTCATTTGGCCAAAGTGCTATTGAACACCGTTCAATCAATGCCTTCCAAACCATTTAGGTATAAAGATAAAGGTTCATTGGCCACAGTTGGTAAAAGAAAAGCGGTCGCTGATTTAGGAAAGCTCCACTTCGGCGGGTATGCTGCCTGGCTTTTATGGTCCGTGGTTCACTTGCTTTCCATCAGCGGGTTTCGAAACAAATTTTTGGTGGGCTTCAATTGGGCCATCAGTTATTTTACCTACGAAAAAAGCAACCGGGTAATCATAAGAAGTTTCAAACGTGATGCTTATATGAAAGCCTCCTTAAAATATAGTTCCAATAATGAATGGGAAAAGGATGTAAATCCCAAAAAATCCAGCATTGATGCCTAGCCATTATTCAAATAACAGTATTATGAAATTCTTCGGCAGCTCGATCAAAAGACTGCACAACTATGGCATTGTGCTCTTTATCACTGTTGTTATTGCTATGGTGTGGGCCAACTCGCCATGGAAGGGATATTATGTCGGCCTAATGCAAACCGAATTTGCCTTTAGTGTGGGTACATTTCAGCTATCTGAGTCGCTACTGTTATGGATCAACGATGGCTTAATGGCACTATTTTTTATGCAAGTCGGTCTAGAGCTGAAACGTGAAATAATCGGTGGTAAACTGTCGTCCCCAAAGGATGCAATACTGCCCATCGGTGCAGCAATAGGTGGTATGGTGCTCCCTGCCCTTATTTATTTTATGTTCAACAACTCGGGCGAGGCTTCCAATGGTTGGGGCATTCCCATGGCCACGGATATTGCATTTTCATTAGGGGTTCTGGCCCTTGTCGGAAAAAGACTTCCTTCGACCTTGAGGGTTTTTCTTATTACACTGGCTATTGTGGATGATCTAGGTGGTGTCTTGGTCATTGCCCTCTTTTATACCTCAGGTATCTCGCAGATGGATCTACTCCATGGACTATTGTTCTTCGCGGCTTTGATAATTGGTAATTATGCGGGAGTAAGAAGCACATGGTTCTATGCCATTATTGGCATCGGTGGTGTTTGGTTGACCTTCTTTTTTTCAGGGGTACATCCAACCATTGCCGGGATTCTGACCGCATTTGCCATTCCTGGTAGGGTAAAAATTAAGGAGACTACCTTTTTAGAGCGTTTAGACCGTTTACATAAGAGATTTCAAGAAACCAAGTCCATAAAGGGGACGCTTATCTCAAAAACGCAATTGGAGATATTGGAGGATATAAAGACTGCAAGTTCCGAGGCCGAAACTCCACTCCAAAAATTGGAAAGGACTTTAAACCCAATAGTGGGCTTTGTAATTCTTCCCTTGTTCGCTTTGGCAAATGCAGGAATACATCTTCATGGAGATTTGCTGAAAGTACTATCCAGCCCGGTTAGCTTGGGGATTGGTCTAGGTCTCATTTTTGGCAAGTTTATCGGTATTACTGCTTTTTCAAGACTACTCGTTGCATTTAAACTCGCCAAGCTTCCGGAAAACGTGAATTGGAAAATGATTTATGGTATAGGTTTTCTTGGCGGTATCGGTTTTACCATGTCGTTGTTTATAACCGAACTGGCTTTTACGGACGAGTCCCTAATATTTACGGCCAAGGTAAGCATCCTATTCGCTTCATTGACAGCGGGGGTAATGGGTGCTCTATTATTATACAGAAACAGAAAACAATTAAGAACAGTTAAACATAAAAGAACATGAAAAACATTGCAGTAGTAGGATACGGAGTTATCGGGAAAAGAGTGGCCGATGCCATTAATGTACAAGATGATATGAGCCTTATTGGGGTTTGTGATGTCATCAGCGATTGGCGCATACAAAATGCGGTGCGAAAAGGGTATGCAGTTTATGCGGCCACACCCGAAGCCGAAAAAGAAATGAAAGCAGCCAATATTGCCATTGAAGGAAGTATGCAAGACATTTTAGAAAAAGTAGATCTTGTAGTGGACTGTACGCCAAAGAACATCGCCGCGAAAAATGTGGAAATATACAAAGGGCAAGGGATCAAGTTTATCGTACAGGGAGGTGAAAAACACAAGACCACAGGCCACTCCTTTAGTGCCGAGAACAATTATAGCACTGCGGTAAATCTAGATGCTACCCGGGTGGTTTCCTGTAACACCACATCTATCTTAAGGACATTGACCGCTTTAAAAAAGGCAGATCTATTGGATTATGCACGGGGAACATTATTAAGAAGGGCGACCGACCCATGGGAAAGCCACTTGGGCGGCATCATGAACACCATGGTGCCGGAAAAGGACATCCCGAGCCATCAAGGTCCCGACGCGCAAAGTGTCGATCCGGATTTGGATGTCATTACTTCTGCGGTCAAAGTTCCCGAGACTTTGAGCCATATGCATTACTGGAACGTTAAGCTACGAAAAAAAGCCTCAAAGGAAGAGGTGTTGAACGCCCTCAAAACCTCAAGTAGAATCAAGTTCATTCACTATGATCAAGGCTTGGTCTCCAACAATACCATCAAAGAAATGTTTTTGGATATGGGTAGGCCTTGGGGCGATATGTACGAGGTGGCCCTATGGGAAGACATGCTCAAGGTTGTGGGCGATGAACTTTTTTATGCCTACGTGGTCGATAACCAAGCGATTGTAATCCCTGAGACCATTGATGCCATTCGGGCCCTCACGGGTATTGAGACCGATGCACACAGATCCATCGAAAAAACCAATGCAAGTTTAGGAATCGGATAAAATTTCATTATGAAAACTTATGATAACATAGTCGCGCATTTAGGGGACAAAGCATCTTTCTATTTAGATCATGTAAGCCAGAAGGTCACCAAAGATGAACTGCAGTTGCCCGATAAGAATATTGTGGACAACGTATTCGTCAATAGTAATCGAAATCAACAAGTACTCCGAAGCCTTTCGCAATTATATGGCCATGGTAATCTGGGAGGTACGGGGTATCTCAGCATTTTACCGGTAGATCAGGGAATCGAGCACAGTGCCTTATTTTCTTTTTACAAGAACCCCGATTATTTTGATCCCGAGAACATTGTAAAGCTCGCCATCGAAGCCGGTTGCAACGGTGTGGCCTCCACTTTTGGGGTGTTGGGCCTTTGTTCTCGGAAATATGCGCATAAAGTCCCCTTCATTGTCAAGATAAACCACAATGAATTATTGTCCTATCCCAACACTTATGACCAGAACCTGTTCGGAAAAGTCAGGGAAGCGTGGAACATGGGCGCGGTTGCAATCGGGGCTACCATTTATTTTGGGTCCCAGGAAAGCAATCGACAGATAAGGGAGATTGCGGAAGCCTTTGCCGAGGCCCATAGCCTTGGTATGGCCACAATTTTGTGGTGCTACACCCGCAACGATGCTTTCAAAACAGACAAAGAGGACTATCACACCGCCGCGGATTTAACGGGTCAGGCCAACCATTTAGGGGTAACGATACAGGCCGATATCATCAAACAGAAGTTGCCCACGACCAATTTTGGTTTCAAGAACCTGAAATTCGGCAAGTTTGATGATGCCATGTACGAAACACTGACCACGGAGCACCCCATAGATCTATGCCGGTTGCAGGTGGCCAATTGCTACATGGGCAAAATAGGTTTGATAAACTCAGGTGGCGGTTCACAAGGCGAGTCAGATATGTCGGATGCGGTCAGAACTGCGGTCATCAACAAAAGGGCAGGCGGAGCAGGATTGATCTTAGGGAGAAAGGCCTTTCAAAGACCTTTTAAGGACGGTGTGGAATTATTGCATGCCGTGCAGGGCGTTTACCTTGAAGAAAGAATAACAATAGCATAAGTCATCTGATAAAAGAATGCTGGATACGGAAATAAAATCATTAAAATCATTAAACCACTACCTACAAAGGTTGGTTGAGAACCGGCTTTGGCTCAAAGTTATCATTGCTTTGTTTCTTGGTGTTGGAGTAGGCCTGTTGTTAAGTCCCCAAAACGGTTGGATCACCAAAAGCACCGCCGATGTTCTGGGGAATTGGCTGGCCCTGCCGGGCATGCTCTTTTTGAAATTGGTCCAGATGATCATGATACCACTGATCGTGGCCTCCATCATCACCGGCATAGCGAGTAACGACAAGGAAAATCTGAAAAGATTGGGCGGGGGCGTACTCTTATATTTTATATCGACAACGATTATATCGGTAACCATAGGTACGGTTCTGGCCTTGATCTTTAGACCGGGAAAGTTTCTCCACCAACAGGCGGAAGTCGATCATGCAAATGCTTTGGCCAATACGGACGAAAGTACGGAACTGTCGTTTGGAATAAACGATATACCGAATGCCATTACCGATCTACTGCCTGAAAACCCATTGGCCTCTATGGTCAGTGGTGAAATGTTGAGCATTGTGATTTTTACCATTATAATCGGGGTTGCCGTATTGTCGCTGCCTGACGATTTGCTCAAACCTGTAAAGCTGCTTTTGGGTGCCGTACAGGAAATCTGCATGACCGTGGTCAAATGGGCCATGTTGTTGGTACCCATCGCAGTATTTGGTTTAATGGCGCAACTTACCTCCAGTATTGGTCTAAACTCCCTTTCAGGTTTGGGCTTTTATGTGCTCGTGGTACTGATAGGGTTATTGCTATTGGTCGGTGTTTACCTGTTATTGGTAAGTCTATTGGGCCAGAGCAATCCGTTTAAATTTTTGAAAAAGATCACGGATGTTCAATTATTGGCATTCTCGACTACGAGTTCAGCCGCAGTGATGCCCCTTTCCTTAAAAACAGCGGAAGAAGAGCTCAAAGTGAACGGCTCCATCAGCAATTTCATTATTCCGATAGGGGCTACCGTGAACATGGATGGAACAGCACTTTACCAAACCATAACTACCCTGTTCATTGCCCAGGCCTATGGGCTGGAAATGAGCATTATGAGCATTATTGTAGTAGTGGTCACTATAGTGGCGGCCTCCATTGGCACCCCAGCAATACCAGGTGGTGGGGTAGTGATCTTGGCCTCTGTACTGTCCAGTGCAGGTATACCGGCAGAAGGCATCATCATAATCATAGGGGTCGAACGTTTGCTGGGAATGTTCAGAACTGCGGTCAACGTTACCGGGGACCTCACCGCTTGTATGGTTTTCAATCGGTTCTATGGAAACAAGCTCGCCATAGGCCGTGATAGTATTTCAAAATCAAAAAAAGGGTATTCCCTCATTTAAAAACCAAAAGATGATAAAATCAATCGAAAATATAGATCTTACTCCCAAACGTGGAAAGGAATACTGGGTAAACTGCCATAGGGAATGGCGTGAGGAGATCATTTACTTTCTTATGGTTGACCGGTTTCATGATAGCAATGCACGGCACTCAAAGAATTTCGATATCCGGCACCCTGGTTTCGGGAATGAAGATCAATTGCGAAAGCCCTTTGGCGGTACCCTTAAGGGGATCATCAACAACATTGACTATATCAAAAACTTGGGCTGTACGGCAATCTGGCTAAGCCCCGTGTTTGAAAACAATCCAGAGTCCTACCATGGCTATGCCATTCAGAATTATATGGATGTGGACAAACGCTGGGGCACAAAGAAAGACTTGGAAAAACTCGTTGACAAGGCACACGGGCTTGATATACGGGTCTTTTTGGATGTCGTTCTGCATCATTCTGGCGATAATTGGTCCTATCCCTTTGATTACAGCTATTATTATTTTAAAGGAGAGCGTTTTCCGTTGGGTGATTGGCGAGAAAAGGACAGACCGATACCCCTTGAACTGAGAAATCCCGAAATGTATAACCGTAAAGGGCAGATCAAGAATTTCGATGCGTATCCCGAGACCCAGGAAGGCGACTTCTTTACCTTAAAAACATTTCGGAACGATGGTTCCCCCGCCAGTGAAGACTTACAGGAGCTACTGGCCAAAATCCATTGTTACTGGATACGTGAGGTGGATGTTGATGGTTTTCGTTTGGATGCTGTCAAACATATGAAAGGGCAGGATACCAGCCGTTTTTGTTCGAGGATTCGGGAATATGCTTACTCTTTGGGCAAAAGAAACTTTTTCCTGTTCGGTGAAATTATCGGCAACGATGAAATGAGCAATCCCTATATAGGCCCTAAAGTACTGCCTGAAGACCGTAACATCTATTATGGGCTTGATTCTATCTTAGATCACCCCCTGCACAGTGTCCTGGCGGAAGTGATAAAGGGCAATTCATCACCGAACCTATTGATACGGCGCTATGAAGAACTGCGAAAGAATGCCCTTCACCGTGGCGAGTATGGCGAATTTCTGGTGACCTATATCGACGACCACGACCAGGTTGGGATGGATTTTAAGCACCGCTTTGGCCACAATGCCGCTCCCGAGCAAATTGTTGCGGGCATGGGCGTTCTCATTTGTGCCCTTGGCGCTCCATGTATTTATTACGGTACCGAACAAGGTTTTGAGGGCAACGGTACTGATGATCGGTATATCAGGGAGGGCATGTTCAATCCCGATGATAAGGAGACCAACGTATTGAACCAAAGGTCATGGCTATTCAAGAGAATTTCGGTCTTGGCACATCTTAGGCAAAGGGAAGCCATTCTAAAATTCGGTAGAATGTATTTTAGGGAAACTTCAGAAAATGGGCTCGATTTTCGGTTTCCAGATTGTGAACAATGTCTTTTGGCATTTTCAAGGATCCTTTATCAAGGAGAGATACTTGTCGTCTATAATTCTTCTCCAAAGAATACCAAAGAAGGATACGTAACCATAGATAACGCTATCAACAAAGAAAATCTTCTTATGGAATGTATCTATGGGAACAAGAAAAAAGTCAAAATCGAAAAAAACACAGCTTTAGAAACCGATCGCCTTTTCATCAAGGTAAAACTAAGACCCATGGAGTTTTTGATCTTCAAGAACAATTGGGTGTAAGAAAAAACGAGGTCGGGTTCGACATAGGATAATGAAACATGCAATGATGAAAATAGCGAAAAAGACCTTTTGGGCAGTATTGGCGATTGTGGCACTCATCATGTCGGTAGCGGGATACCAATACCTTACGGTCGCCGTAGCTCCTGAATATGATCCAGAAACCATGCCCTTGAACTATGAAATAGTGGGTTCGGGAGATAAAAACATGGTCTTGATCCATGGTCTGGCAGGTTCAAAAAACTATTGGAAAAGGGGTTTGGAACAAATTACCGGAACGCATAGACTTCTTTTGGTCGATTTGTTGGGCTTTGGCGACTCTCCCAAGCCCCAAAGCGAATATACCCTCGAAATTCAACTTACGGCCCTTGAAAAGGTCATCTCGGCAGAGGGGTTTGACAAAGGAGGGAGCCTTATTGTCGGTCATTCCATGGGAGCCATAATATCGCTGGCATTATTCGAAAAACATCCTAACTGGTTTAAGGGAGCGACCGTAATCGGCTTTCCCGTCTTTGAAAGAAGGGATCAATTTTTGGAACAGATGCCCGATGGTTCTTATTTTGATACGCTCGCCGTAGGCCGATATGGAAAATTGTTCTGTATGCTACACCCCTTATACATTGTTAAATGGTTCAAGCCCGAAAATCTGACCGATGACGTTTTTAAGGACTCAAAAAAACATACTTGGCAGAGCTATTACAATTCGTTGAACGAAGTAATTCTCAACACAAATTTATTTGTACTTGCCAAAAACATACGTGACCGGAAGATCCTCTTTATCCAAGGCACAGTCGATAAATTGGCACCCTACGTAAATGTAGAGAATTTTGCAAGTCCATTTACCAAGAGTAAGTTAATGCGTGTGGAGAATGGTGACCACCAACTCTTTCTAAAAGAGCCCTTTAAGGTTTGGAAAGCGATAAGCGATTTTTTTGATCATTAACCGCAATGAACAATATTGGAAGAAATGTAAGGACAAAATGAAAATGAAAGAACAAAAAAATCATATTGATCAACTCTACGGATTGATACACACTGATGTCGAGGGAATCGATGACCTTTTGGAACTTGCCCTGAACATTCGCTGGTCATGGAACCATGCCTCGGATAAACTATGGCAACAATTAGACCCCGAACTTTGGAAACTTACCCAAAATCCATGGGTAATCTTGCAGACCGTTTCACGCGACCGGCTTGAGGGGCATTTGAACGATCCAGAATTCCGGGCGAAAATCAAAAGCCTTTTGAATGAGAACGAAAAAGCACTATCGGCCCCGAACTGGTTTCAACAAAACTATGCCAAGACCCAGCTTAAGTGTGTTGCCTATTTCAGCATGGAGTATATGCTGAGCGAGGCACTGCCCATTTATGCAGGCGGCCTGGGCAACGTGGCCGGAGATCAGTTGAAATCGGCAAGTGACCTGGGCGTACCGGTCGTGGCCGTGGGGCTACTCTATGCCAAAGGGTATTTCCGTCAGGAAATCGACAAATTTGGCTCACAAAATGCATTGTTCCCGCACAATGACCCAGGGCAATTGCCCGTTACGCCCTTACGCCTACCCAACGGGGAGTGGCTTCGCATAAAGGTATCGTTGCCCGGTCACCCGCTATGGCTAAGGACATGGCAGGTACAGGTAGGAAGGTCAAAGCTATATCTATTGGATAGCAACGATGCCGCCAATTTGCCCCTCCATCGTGGTATTACCGACGAGCTATATGGAGGTGGCCCCGACCATCGCATAAAACAAGAGATTGTTCTGGGTATCGGGGGCTACAAATTACTTAAGGCCCTGAATATCCAGCCAGAAGTGTGCCATATGAACGAAGGCCATGCAGCCTTTCTCGTGCTGGAACGTGCCAGCGATTTTATGAAGATGAATGGAACTTCTTTTGAACGGGCACTTGCCGTTACCCGGGCAGGCAACCTGTTTACCACCCATACAGCGGTTGCTGCCGGTTTTGATCATTTCAGTCCAATGCTAATGGAACAGTTTCTTGGCCAATACGCCAAAAACGAATTGGGTATCGATTTCAATGACCTGATGGCCTTGGGCAGGGCAGATTCCAATAATCATTGGGAGAGCTTCAACATGGCCTATCTGGCCATTCGCGGTAGCGGTGCGGTGAACGGCGTCAGTCGTTTACACGGCGAGGTTAGCAGAAATCTTTTTCGAAATCTCTTTAAGCGATGGCCGATACAAGAAATACCTGTTGGCCATGTCACCAACGGGGTTCATATGCCCTCTTGGGATTCTGAATATGCGGACAAGGTATGGACAGCAGCCTGCGGAAAAGATCGCTGGCGGGGCGAACTCGATGACCATTCGGCACATATTTCTAAGCTATCCGACGGAAAACTTTGGGAGTTTAGGAACCAATCCAGAAATCGTCTTGTCGATTTTATAAGGGAAAGGTTTGAGAGACAGGCAATAGTCTCGGGCCTACCATCTGAAGTGGTCGAAATCGCCGACCAAGTTCTTGAGCCGGACACATTGACCTTGGGCTTTGCCCGCCGGTTTGTGCCTTACAAAAGACCGGATCTCTTATTGTACGATCCCGAACGTTTGGTCCGAATTCTGACCAATTCGGAACATCCGGTACAATTGGTTTTGGCCGGCAAAGCGCCCCCATTTGATGAAGTGGGAAAAGGGTTGATACAAAAGTGGGCGCAGTTCATCCAACAACATAATTTGTACAGGCATGTCCTTTTTCTAAGTGATTATGACATGCTGTTGACGGAAAATTTGGTCCAGGGCGTTGATGTATGGCTCAATACTCCGAGACGGCCCTGGGAAGCCAGTGGTACCAGTGGCATGAAAGTACTTGTAAACGGAGGCCTCAACTTATCGGAACTGGACGGTTGGTGGGCCGAGGCATTCACCCCAGAAGTGGGCTGGGCATTGGGTGATGGACAAGAACATGGTGATGACCCTGCTTTGGATGCTGCCGAGGCGATAGCTTTATATGAAATTCTGGAGCAACAAATAGTACCCGAATTTTATTCACGTAACAAAAAAGGCATCCCTGAACAGTGGGTAGGGAGAATGCGAAAAAGTATGGCGACCCTAACGCCCCGTTTTTCGACCAATCGAACGGTAAGGGAGTACACAGAACAATTTTATCTGCCTGCAGCAGAAAAATACAAGAGGCGTGCGGCAAAAAAGGGAGCTGCTGGAAAAAGGATTTTAGACACGCAAAACGAACTTATGAAAAGATGGGATACCATAAAATTCGGAAAAGTTCAGATTGAAAGTGAGCGCCGTAAACATCATGTTAGAGTACCCATTTGGCTGAATGGTATTGACCCCAAGCATATTCAGGTAGAACTGTTCGCAGAAGGTGTTAACGGCAAAAGGCCCGAAAGAAACACGATGAAATTTGATTGGATGGGCGAAGAAGGGCAACATAACTTTTATGCACAGCTAAATACTGACCGGCCAATTGATCACTACACGGTTCGTATTGCACCGAACTACGAAAGCATATCCGTGCCGTTGGAGAACAACTTGATACGATGGCAACATTAAAGAAAATTTCAAATAATCGGAGAAATGAAAACACTGGAATATCACGAAACCATATTAAAAAAGGTCAGCTTCGACAAGAGGTTGTTGAGGATGGAATTGAAAAAGGCCGTTCGCAATACCATTTGTTCCGAACAGCCGGCCCTTCTCGAATGGTGCGGGGAGCACCTTGGCGAGGAATACAAAAAAATGGCTGCCGATTTTATGGAAAACAATAGCTGTGCTTTTGAAGATAACGATAACCAATAAAATCACAAGTTAAAATGTACCTTCAAAAGCCACTCCTTTTAACAATCAGTGCCGGGCCATCAAATATTAGGTTCACAATGTATGAAATGGCAGAAAATCCCGTGAAGGAACTTTTTGGTGATATTCGTCACCTCGGATCCGGCAATGAGGTTTTCAGGGTTACCCACGTTAAAGGCAATGAAAGGGAAAATTCACGGATATACGCTCCTGGCTTTTATCAAGCGACCGTTTTTTTAATAGGTTGGCTAAAAAACCAACCCGGCTTCGATCGTATTGGTTACATAGGACACAAGATAACATATGGATTGAACTATCCTGGGCCGAAAGTAATCGATACCGCCCTATTGAACGAACTGAAACAAATTGCGGACTATAATATTCCTAACTGTCTTTCAACTGAGATTGAGATTGTTGAAACGTTCGCAATGCGATTTCCGGCCTTACAGCAGGTAGCTTTTTTTGATACCAGTTTTCTGGTGAACCTGCCCAAGGCTGCCAAGATACCCCCTTTCATTCCAAGGCATTTTGAACGGGCACGCACGCACGGGCATGGCTTTCATGGGCTATCGTTTTCCCATATCATGATGGAGCTTAAAAAAAGGATAGGTATTCAAAAAGCCAATGGAAGGCTCATTCTTGCACATCTTGGCAAAGAGGCCAGTATAACTGCCATCAAGGAGGGTAAGAGCATAGATGCCGGCATGGGGCTTACACCATTGGGTGGGTTCGTCATGGGTACAAGAAGCGGAGATTTAGATCTTGGCGATTTTGCGCATTTACTGAAAAAAGAACGGATGGGGTCAAAACAGCCCAACAGCTTAACAGATGATGAGGGCGGTTCGCCAAAAATCTCCGAAACAAGTACGAATATGCTTGATTTACTTTTAAAAGAAGATGTTGACCGAAGGGCAGCGGAAGCTGTAACTTCCTTCTGCTATCAAGTAAGAAAGTGGATCGGGGCGTTTACCGCTGTCTTGGGCGGTTTGGATGTGCTGGTTTTCTCGGGTGACATCGGTGAAAATTCCCCAATAATACGATCCAGGATTTGTCAAGGACTTGACTTTTTAGGTATTGGGCTCGATGAGGGACAAAACAGAAAAAATTCATCTAAAATCTCTAAAGAGCAAAGTAAAGTGCTGGTCATGGTAATTCATGCCGATGAAGAATTGGTTATTGCAGAGAGCTTGGCCAATCAATATTTTAAAGATAAAAGTTATGATAAAGTAATTTCACCCCAAAAGAGGGGAGGGCAAAAAAGGCCAAGGGTTTCCACTCGAAAAAATATTGACAAATTCACCATATGGGATGGGTAAAAAGAATATTCCGGTTTCCCTGTTCCGGTCCGGTGCTAAATATCCGTTTGTCAGAACGAAGCGTTGAAAACCGGGCTGGGTGATTTTCTTGTAATATACCTGTAAAAAATTATGAAGAATAAGAGTATGAAGACTATTAAACACATAGGCGTATTCACATCTGGGGGCGATTCCCCGGGAATGAACGCCGCCTTGCACGGGGTGGCCAAAACGGCTGAGATGAACAACCTAAGGCTCAGCGGTTTTAAAAAAGGTTACGAAGGCCTAATCGACGGTGACCTAGTACAGTTGGATTCCAGTCAACTGAAAAAGAACGTTCACAGAGGCGGCACATTGTTGAAAACAGCAAGGAGCAAGCGGTTTTTGACGCTGGAGGGAAGACAACGAGCTATGCAAATTCTTGAAACGAACAAGGTCGATGCCCTGATTGCTATTGGTGGTGATGGCACCTTCAAAGGGCTATTGGCATTTTCAGAAATCTGTGACCTGCCGTTCTTGGGCATTCCCGGCACCATCGATAATGATCTGGCAGGTACCGATTTTACACTCGGTTTCGATTCTGCAGTGAACACCGCAATTGAAAACATTGATAAGATCAGGGATACGGCGGAGTCCCATAATCGAATATTTCTGATAGAGGTAATGGGCAGGGACTGCGGGTATATTGCCATCCATTCCGGATTGGGTACGGGTGCAGATGCCATTTTGATACCTGAAAGTGGGCATGACTTTACTCAATTGTTGGAAAAGGCGGGAAGCTACGATCGTGAAGAGGCCTTTGTTGTGATTGTTTCAGAAGGGGATGAACTAGGGGTCGAGCCGGCAGCCAAAAAGATAAAGGAAATAAACCCTGAAGTGGACTTGCGCATTGCCAAACTGGGCCATGTACAACGCGGTGGAAACGCCTCGGCATTTGATCGAATGTTGGGCATACGGCTCGGCACTGCTGCCGTAGAGGCACTTTTACATGGAAGAAAGAATGTCATGGCGGGAATCTTGAACAACCAACTGAGCCTTACCCCGTTTGACCAAGTGGTAAAGGAACATCAAGTGAACGATGAACTGCGGAGTCTCTTGAAAATTTTCGGAAGCTAAAATTACAATGAAAAGAGCGTCGACCAACATAGCGATTATTTTCTTGCTGACTGCGGCTACCATAGTCTTCGAGATAAGTCTGTCAAGACTGTTCTCGTACCTTCTTAGTTTTCATTTCGTCCTCATTATCATTGCATTTTCCATACTGGGTTTGGGTATTGGCCAGATCACGTATGCCAAATATTCCAAGATGATTAATCATTCATGGCTTTGGTGGATGGCACTACCGTCCGTCACGATGTTTCTCAGTTTTGCCCTTTTGCTCAGCCTTTCACAACTGGGCGTTTCGTCGTCCACTGATTTTGGCCTGCCCATTTTTATATTCTTGTCAACTATTCCGTTCATGGCCATCGGAATAGTCTATGCCCATATTTTTGAAACGGATAATCGGCACTTGTCAACCTTATATGCCTTAGACCTTATAGGGGCGGCCACAGGTGCACTCACCTCCGTTTTTTTGCTCAACACGTTTGGCTTGGCACAGGTGGTGGCGATTGCTATAGGGTTACTGCTGCTGGCCCTGGTAGTAGCCTTGATAGCACACAAGAACCGTTATTCAAAAATACTGGCCCCCTTAGTGCTTGGCGTTATTTTTCTAATGGGATTTGCAAAAGATGCCCTGAACTTCACTATACCCGTTGCCAAAGACCCGTCCAAGGATTTGTACCGATTGATGGCCAACCCCGCTTTTAAAAGCGAAAAAATCGAAAGCCGCTGGAGTGCTTTTGGTCAGACGGATCTTGTAAAGTTCACATATCCTGATGGTACCGTGTCCAAATCAATGTTTATAGATGCTGCTGCGGGAACCAAAGTTATCGATATCGATGAACTTGCAAAGGATACTGTTAAAATGAGAAAAGTATTATCCGGATTTCCGGCCGTATTTGCTTTGAACTTTTTAAGCGAAAAGGAAAAGGATTCGGTGCTGATAATAGGTCCCGGTGGTGGAATAGATATTGCCACAACATACTTCATGGGCTTTAAATATATCGAGGCAGCAGAGGTCAACCCTTCCTTTGTAGCATTGATGGAAAAATACAATCCCTCTACCTTCCTCGATAAGGAGAACATAAAGGTACATGTGAACGAAGGAAGAAATTTCATAATTGAGAACAAGGGAAAATTTGATGCCATCATATTGACCATTCCGGTGACCAAAAGTTCAAGGGGCACCGATTTTTATGGACTTACCGAGAACTATCTGTTCACCATGGAGGCACTTGCCGATTATTTGGATGGTTTAACGGAAGACGGGGCCATCTATTTTACGATGCACGGAAGGCAGGAGGTATATAAAATGTTGGCGAACTTTTTGGAGCTCCAGGATCGGATGGGGGTCAATCAAATAGAGGCGTTAAAAAAGGTGTATATCTATTCCGACGAAATGAACCCTGTATTGGTCATTAAAAAGAACCCTTTTGAACAAAAAACAATGGAGGAGGCACATAATACCGCACACTATTATGGATTGGACAAGGAGCCGTTTTATTTTCCGTATATCAGACAGGAAAGTTTGGACACCATCGTGCAGAACGTAAACTATCAATGGTTCATGTTCGACAAACTGTTGTACGATATCTCCAACGGATCTTATGCGTATGATGAACTTTGGAAAGCCGCTTCCATAAACTTGAGTCCGGTTTCCGATGATTCCCCCTATTTTTTTAATTACAACAATGGCCTACCCGATGCCATGACCACCCCTTTATGGCTTGGTCTGTTCATCATCGGGTGGTTCATTTTCAATCATATGAACGGATGGAAATCGGTCTCTTTTTCAGAAAGCACCTCTTTATATATACGAAGAAAATTTAGGGCCTGGGCACTCGTTTCCTTTTTGTTGGGGTTCTCATATATCCTCGTACAGGGATATCTTTTTCAGGTACTCAACTTAAAACTTTCCAATCCATCACAGTCTTTTTCATTGCTGCTTTTTACATTTTTGTTGGGCAATGGCTTGGGCAGCCTTGTGACGGGGGCTTTCAAAAAAAATCTTTCCCGAAAGCTCATCACATACACGGTCTTGGTTATTTTGGTTTCCTTACTAACCGTTTACGTACTGCTCCCTATATGGTATAAACAACTATCTGAATTCTGGATCGCCCTATTTTTGCTGCTTCCGTCTTTCTTTATAGGAATCCCTTTTCCGGTATTGCTGAAAAAGGCCTCCTCCCTGAAAGAGAAGAAAAGCATTCCCTATTTATTGGGTATATCAAGCGTGGCAGGCGTTGCCGCCTCGATCTTTGCCGTTGTCATTTCCATCCTTTACGGTTATAGATTTGTATTCCTTCTTGCCCTGTTAGGATACGGTTTGGTGATAGTGCTGGCGTACAGATCAAAAACCCTTAAAATACAGAACACATGAAAAAATGGTCCCTCTTTATTGGAAGCTATGCGGGCATCAAGGTCTTCGTCCACTGGACGTTTTGGATCATTGTCGGATGGATATTCATGATGCATTTTGAAATGGGCCATGGTTGGACAGAAGGCATAAAGGGAGCATTTTTCATCATCGTTCTCTTTGCCTGCGTTGTCCTACACGAATTTGGCCATGCGCTCGCGGCCAAAAAATATAATATCCCAACGCGTGATATTACGCTCTATCCCATTGGTGGCGTCGCCAGTCTCAATAGAATGCCGGATAAACCTGCCCAGGAACTGGTGGTGGCACTGGCCGGCCCTGTAGTAAATATTGTGATTGCCGGGACCCTTTTTGTTCTTCTCTACGTTAACGATGAACTGTTGCCAATTTCGAAAATAGACCACATGAGCGGTGAAGATTTCTGGTTTAACATCATGGCTGCGAATTTGATCCTAGCGGTCTTTAATTTGATACCAGCTTTTCCAATGGACGGTGGAAGAGTGTTGAGGGCACTATTGGCATTCAGGTTAGATAAGCTGAAAGCAACGACCATTGCCGCACGGGTAGGCCAGTTTTTAGCCATAGTATTCGTTTTTCTTGGTTTTTTCTCTAATTTCTGGTTGGTTTTTATTGGCCTGTTCATCTATCTAGGTGCCGGAGTCGAGCAAATGCACGAAAGTGGCAAATCTGCTCTGGTCGGATTTACCGTAAAGGATGTTTTGATTGCACAATATACCTGTTTATCGCCCACGGAAACCTTGGGAAACCTGGTGCAGATATTGCAAAGTACCCAAGAAGAGGTTTTTTTGGTCACAGAAAATAATCATGTGCATGGCGTGCTGACACGAAAGGACCTGATCAAGGGGCTTTCCTCATATGGCAATGATTCCTATGTATCCGATCTTATGAGAAAAGATTTTGTAACAGTAGACACAAATATGCCCCTACAGCAGGTGTACGAAAAGCTCATGTCTAACAATTCCCAGTTTGCCACGGTCTTGGATGACGGGCAGCTGAAAGGAATTGTGACCCTGAAAGGAATTAATGAAATGATAATAGTTACAAGGGAAAGAAAAAAATAATGCAAACACATCAAAACATAAGTGAGCTATTAAGCCCCTACATTCTGGGGGTACTCCTAAGCACGGGTATAGGTCTTATCCTTGGACTGGAAAGGGAATATGACAAGCTAAAGGATGAGCAGGGGTTTGCCGGTATTCGAACATTTCCGATAACGGCCATTATCGGTTTTATGTTGGGCAGTTTGAACGAGACTTATACCTCTTGGCTTGTCATTGTTAGTTTGGCGACCATTATTTTGTTCTTTGCCATCAGCCATTTGTCCATTGTGCAGAAACATTCCATGACCGGTAATACCACAAATCTCGCTTTGATTGCCACATTTATTCTTGGTGTTATGGTTTCGGGCCATTTGTACAAAGAGTCTATTGCCACGGCCGTAATTGTGGTTACGTTGTTATCCCTAAAGACCACCTTCCGCTCGTTCATAAAGAATATCACATCCGAAGAACTGTTTGCCTTTATCAAATTCTCAATCATTGCACTTTTGATATTACCGTTTCTGCCCGATAAGGATTATGGGCCAGAGGGCCTTCTGAACCCTTTTGAGATAGGGGCTATTATAGTCATTGTTTCCTTTTTGAACTTTATCGGCTACTTTTTGGTCAAATATGTTGGATCAAAAAAGGGAATCTTGTTGACGGCTATTCTGGGCGGTTTAATATCGAGTACGGCGGTAGCTTGGATCTATGCCTCCAGAAGTAAGGAGTCTCCCGAGCTTTCAAAAAAATACGCAGCGGGTATCATTATAGCATCGGCGATTATGTTCCCTAGACTTGCGGCTCTTGCCTATATTTTCAATATTGCTATCCTGAGCTATCTTACAATTCCCTTTGCCCTGCTTACGGTGGTCTGTCTCGTAGCTTCCCTGCTTTTGATACGGAAGGATGACGATCAGCCGAACACCGACATCAATTTGGGAAATCCACTTAACATCTGGAATGCGATCGGTTTTGGCGGCATCTATGTGGCCATCCTGTTCTCGGTTTTTTATGGAAACAAATTTTTTGGCGAAAGTGGTCTTTATTATTCGGCATTGATAGCAGGTTTGGCCGATACCGATGCCATAACCATCAGTATGGCAAAATTTGCCTTGCAGAATGAAAAGCTGATTTTGGCATCGAATGTCATCATTGCAGCGACCCTGAGCAATATGACCGTGAAATTGGGCATTGCCTTTTTCAAAGGCTCTCAAAAAACAGGGCGACTAGTGGGCTATGCCTTTGGGGCGGTCGTCCTTCTTGGCATCCTTTATATTGTACTTAATTCTTGGATAAATTGAGATTTTAATAGCAGAAACCAAAATGAACACAACAGTATATAGCACACACAAGTTTGAAGAACATTATCTAATTCAAGCAAATAATAATAAACATCAATTAATACTACTTGATGTTCGATTGACAGAAGAAACGGCTGTTCTAGCTAAAGGTTCTAAAACAGTTAGCTTATTTACAGGTGATGATGCCTCAAAGAATGTACTAAAAAAACTAAAAGTCATTGGCGTAGAAAATATCGCATTGCGTTCGGCTGGTTTTAATCATGTTGATTTGGCAGCAGTTACCGAATTGGACATAAAAGTAGCTAGGGTTCCTGCCTATTCCCCCTATGCCATTGCCGAACACACCATAGCGTTGATACTTGCATTGAACAGAAAACTGGTTAGGGCCCACAATAGGGTCAGGGATATGAATTTCTCGCTGAACGGACTCACAGGGTTCGACCTGAACGGCAAAACGGTCGGGGTATTGGGCACGGGAAAAATTGGTGCGGTCCTGGTCAAAATACTATATGGTTTTGGCTGTAAGATACTGGCATACGACCTAGAGGAGGATAAGGAATTGAAAGAAATGTATGGTGTACGATTCACTGACTGCCAAACACTCTGCAGCGAATCGGACATCATAAGCCTCCACGTTCCCTTAACCCCCGAAACGAGGCATATCATCAGTGCCGAACAAATCGAACGCATGAAAAAAGGGGTAATGCTTATCAATACGAGCAGGGGCGCGCTGGTCGATACCAAAGCGGTCATAGAGGGACTGAAATCAAGGAAAATCGGCTATTTCGGTATTGATGTGTATGAAGAGGAAGAAGGGCTGTTCTTTGAAGACCACTCCGACGAGATTTTACAAGATGATGTAATTGCCCGATTAATGACCTTTCCCAATGTCTTGATTACCAGTCACCAGGCTTTTTTGACCAATACGGCTTTGACCAACATTGCTGAAACCACCATTTATAACATTGATTGTTTCGAAAATGGAACCGTTTCAGGAAATGAAATAAAAACGAAGTGAAACAACCCATAAAATCATAGTTAAGATGAAAAACATATTGGTACCCACAGACTTTTCAGAGAACTGCAATAAGGCGGCGGAGTTTGGAATCAAGATGGCCAAGCTCTTCGAGGCAGAAATCCATTTTTTCCATTTGCTGAAAACACCGGTGGATTGGGTAAAATTGGATAAGCAAAAAGAAAAGCGATATCCGGAGACCCTCAAAAAAATTGGGGCAGCAAAAGCCTCATTACGTGCATTGGAAAAAAAGGCCGAACAAGAAAACCTGAAATGTCAGACCTTTTTGCAATTTCAGGTGGACCAGGAAAACATACTGAAACATTCTGGCCATTATGACCATGATTTCATTATTGCGGGCAGTAGTGGCACCAAGGGCATTGTACGGGAACTTTTGGGAAGCAACGTCGAACGTTTGGTAAGAAGATCTGATGTTCCGGTCATTGTGGTAAAAGAAGATGATGTAAGGTTTCCTTTCAAGGATATCGTCTTCGTTTCAGATTTTGTGGAGGATGTGGGCAATGCCTTTAAAGAGGTACTATCCATCGCAGTAAAATGCAATGCAAAAATTCACCTTTTGCGCATCAATACAGAATCGGACCGTAACAGTATTGCCCTCGGCCTAGACCCTATTCGAAAGTTTTTGGAGGGTTTTCCCAAACTCAAGAATTTCTCTATGAACGTCTATAACGAAATGACGGTGGAGACGGGCATCAACACTTATTTGAAGCAAAACAAAGCTGACCTGATCGCCATGCGCACACATGGCAATACAGGTTTTTTGAGTTTGTTCTCAAAAAGTATAGCTGAAGGGGTTGCAAACCATTCATCACTGCCGGTAATGACTATCAAAATTTGAAAAGTATAACACTATGTCCGATAGCTTAGGTCAAATACGAGAAATAGCCTTCTACAAATTATTGTTGGACAGAACGGTATTGCCCCTGGTTACCATTTTGGGAATAGGCATCCTGTATGTCGTTTTGATGTCGATGATAGACCACCCCTCTTTTCCATTCCACATAATTATCGTTGCGGCAGCACTTGGAAAGACCATTGTGATAACGGCAACTACCCTGAAACGCTTGTCAAAATTGATCAAGATCTGTCATTCATTGGAGAGATTGCTTTGGGTTTTTGGATTGATTATCATCATTAGCATTTTCTCCTATGCGACCGACTATGCTTGTCTTTTCCAATTTAACCATACCACATTTGAAGGCGTTCCTGATTATTCGAACTCGTATCTCTACAATTTGTATCACTTTTTTTATTTCAGTGTGATCACATTTTCAACGGTGGGCTACGGCGATATTGTTCCTACTTCAGACGTAGCCAGATTTGTTGTCATGCTCGAAATATTCCTAACCTTTTTCTTGGTCGTCTTTGCTTTGGCCAATATTAAAAAAATACACATTAATGGATAAGATAACAATTATAAAAGCAAGCGGCGAGAAGGCACCTTTTCAAATGGAAAAAGTAAGGCGGTCATTGGAACGGGCCGGTGCGAATGAAATAACAATTAATGAGATTGTCAAAAATATTGAGGACATCGTTTTCGACGGAATGACCACCAAGAAGATATATCAAATGGCCTTTAAGATGTTGAAAAGGAAATCTCGGGTAAGCGCATCAAAATACAAACTCAAAAAAGCGCTGATGGAACTGGGGCCTTCAGGCTACCCCTTTGAAAAGTTTGTCGGCAAATTGCTGGAACACGAAGGATTTCAGACACAAGTCAGTAGCATCATACAGGGAAGCTGTGTGACCCATGAAGTAGATGTCATTGCCCAAAAGGATAAGAAACATTATATGATTGAATGCAAATACCATAGCGACCAAGGCAGGTTTTGCAATGTCAAGATTCCACTATATATACATTCAAGATTTTTGGATGTCGAAAAACAATGGGAAAAACAGCAAGGCCACAAAACAAAGTTTCATCAGGGTGGAGTGTACACCAACACCCGTTTTACAACTGATGCTATACAATATGGCACCTGTGTTGGGCTGATGCTTACAAGTTGGGATTATCCGGAAGGAAACGGTCTGAAAGAACGCATAGACAAATCCGGCCTACATCCCTTAACCTCTTTAACAACCTTGACGAAGGCCGAGAAATCCAAATTATTGGATAAAGGCATTGTGCTCTGCAAAGAGCTTCACGAAACACCTACTTTGCTAAATGAAATCGGAATAGATAAAACAAGGCACAAAAAGATTTTGGAGGATTCCGAAGCACTGTGCAAAAACCATTAAAAAAATAAAATCTTAAAAATAACTATCATGAAAACAGAAGAATTAAAGAAACAAAAGAGTATTGATTTAGAACCATTTTACGAAGCATTGGAAGATGACCCAAAACTGCTTGAAGAAGCCTTGGAAATACTATTGGAAATGGTAAACTTTGAACCTTCATCCATTAAAAAGTTAGCCCTTTTTATCAAAGAGGATTCGCGAAATCTTTATAATGAAATAGTAGAGTTGTACAAATCGACTCAAGACAAAAGTAACACACCTTCTTGCTGTGGTGGCCACTAAAAAAATATTATAAAAATGAAAAATAATAAAATAAACATCCATTTTTTGGGAGCGGTTGGTACAGTAACCGGTTCCAAATATTTAGTGGATACTGGAAACAAAAAAATACTGATTGACTGTGGATTGTTTCAAGGCTTAAAAGAGTTACGTCTCAAAAACTGGGAATATCTCCCTGTGAACGTTTCAGAGATTGATGTGGTTTTGCTCACACACGGCCATATGGACCACACAGGCTATCTACCAAGATTGGTCAAACAAGGATTTAATGGTTTTATTTACGGTACAAATCCAACCTTGGATATTGCCAAAATCATTCTGAACGATAGTGCTAAAATACAGGAACAGGAAGCCGAACGTGCCAACAAAGAAGGTTATTCCAAGCACAGTCCAGCAGAGCCACTATACGATTTAAAGGATGTTGAAAAAACCGTTCCACATTTTAAGGGCGTTCCGCAATCACAATGGATACCATTGTTTGATGGCATAAAAGCCCGTTTCCAATACAATGGACATATTTTGGGAGCAACTTACATCGATTTGGATGTACATGGAAAACGCTATGTCTTTTCAGGAGATATAGGTAGAACCCATGATTTACTCTTATACCCACCATTAAACCCGAAAAAGGCCGATGTACTGTTTATTGAATCCACTTATGGCGGAAGATTTCATCCAGAGGAAGAAGAAGCCATTCCACAGATTGAAAAACTGGTCAATGACACCCTTGATAGAGGTGGCAGTCTATTTGTCCCAAGCTTTTCGGTAGAACGTGCCCAACTTATGATGCTTATTTTTTGGAGATTGCTCAAGGAAAATAAAATACCAAAAGTACAAATGATAATGGACAGCCCAATGGGCGCTAATGTACTGGAACTCTTCCATCGCACAAGAGATTGGCACAGATTAGAGGACAATGAATGTGATGAAATGTGTTCACATTTCACGGTTGTAAGTAGTTATCGGGAAACTATGGAATTAAGAACCGACAACAAACCAAAAATTGTGATTGCTGGGAGTGGTATGCTAACTGGTGGAAGAATGCTCAATTATTTGGAGACACAAGCGCAAAACCCAAATAACACCTTACTTTTTGTAGGATATCAAGCCGAAGGAACGCGTGGTAGAAAATTATTGGAAGGTGAAAAAGAACTAAAAGTGTATGGAAAATGGGTGCCATTTCATATGCAGGTAGCTGAGATTGAGGGACTATCTGCACACGCAGACCACACAGAACTTATGGATTGGATGAGTGAGATACTAAACAAACCAAAGCGGATTTTCATAGTGCACGGTGAAAAAGAAAGTGCAGAAGCATTACAAAAAGGCATCGAGGAAACGTATGGTTGGGACGCTGAAATACCAGAATTATATAGCATTGAAGAAATAGAATAAACTATGGAACAACATTCAAACATATTAAAATACAAGCATCTAGGAATTTATACCCAAAACGAAAATGTAGTGTATATGCGTGAGGATTGCCACGTATGCATTTCAGAGGGCTTTGAGGCATTGACCAGAATTAGGGTTTCCACCGCAACCCATTCCATTGTCGCAAGCCTTAACGTTATAAACTCAGATATCCTGCTACCTAATGAAATAGGTCTATCAGACGCTGCTGCAAAAAAGTTGAATGTTTCCGACAATGACACGTTGTACGTTTCCCATTTGGAACCTATCGAATCGTTAAGCCACGTCAGGGCAAAAATCTATAACCAAAAACTGGATTACAACGCCTACAATCAAATTATCACGGACATCGTTGAAGGCGACTATTCCAACATCCATCTTTCAGCATTTATAACAGCCTGTGCAGGTGACCGAATGGATATTGATGAAATATCCGACCTCACAAAAGCTATGATTACCTCTGGAAAGCAATTGAATTGGAATAAAGAAATCGTTGTTGATAAACATTGTATTGGCGGATTACCAGGCAATAGAACCACTCCATTGGTAGTAGCCATAGTTGCTGCGTACGGACTTACAATGCCCAAAACATCATCCCGTGCTATTACATCCCCGGCAGGTACTGCAGACACCATGGAAGTGCTTACAAATGTAACTCTTTCTGCTGACGAGATAGAGACCGTAGTAAATCAAGAAGGTGGCTGTTTTGTTTGGGGCGGTACTGCCCAACTAAGTCCCGCAGATGATGTGCTCATTAAAATTGAAAAAGCATTGGATATTGATAGTGAAGGCCAACTCATAGCCTCGGTATTATCTAAAAAGGCAGCAGCAGGTTCTACTCACGTTGTTATTGATATACCTGTGGGTGAAACGGCCAAGGTACGAAGTATGGAAATGGCTAAAAAACTACAAAACCATATGGAAACTGTAGGCAATGCCATTGACCTAAATGTAAAAGTAATTATAACAGATGGCTCGCAGCCTGTAGGTTATGGCATCGGACCAACTTTAGAAGCTATCGATATATTGAATGTGCTAAAAAATGAAGAAAATGCACCCAAAGACCTAAAAGAACGTGTTATACTGTTGGCTGGAGAACTGTTAGAACTTTCAGGAAAGGTCGAAAAAGGAAAAGGAATGGAAACTGCCAAAGAGATACTTACATCTGGAAAGGCCTACGAAAAATTTCTTGCCATTTGTAAAGCCCAGGGGCGTTTTACACAACCTGTTTTGGCACCTTATAAAACAGAAATCAGAGCGGAGACTTCCGGTATTTTAAAGCGTATTGACAATAGAAAGATAGCGAAGCTCGCAAAACTTTCAGGCGCACCCCAATCTAAATCTGCAGGAATTTTATTGAATGTTCATTTAAACGATAGTGTTGAGAAAGACCAACTATTGTACACCCTTTATGCAGAATCGCAGGGCGAACTTCATTATGCTTTGGAATATAAAAACAACCACAATGACATTATAACCATAATTTAGATACTATTATGAAAACAATTTTATTCAGTCTTCCGGGAAATGAGGAACTGGTAGAACTTTTAGCAACAAAAATGGATGCTGAAGTAGGCAAAGCTACCTTGCGAAAATTTCCTGATGGAGAATCATACACACGTATTCTGTCTGACGTTAAGGACAAATGTGTCGTACTCGTCTGCACGTTGCACGAACCAGACGAAAAACTATTGCCACTCTATTTTTTAAGCCATACTGCAAAATCGCTTGGTGCGATGTGTACTTGTTTGGTAGCACCGTATCTTGCTTATATGCGGCAAGACAAAATCTTTAATGAAGGTGAAGGTGTAACTTCTGGTTTCTTTGGGAAGTTGATTTCAGGATTTGCCGATAGCATTACCACCGTAGACCCTCATTTGCATAGAATAAGCTCTTTGGGAGAAGTATATCATATTCCCAACAAGGTAATTCACGCAGCAGATGCAATTTCAGAATGGATAAAGAAAAATATCAAAAACCCGGTATTGATTGGTCCCGATTCAGAAAGTGAGCAATGGGTTTCACAGGTTGCAAAAAACGCAGGAGCACCATTTACTGTGTTGCAAAAAGTACGTCACGGTGACCGTAATGTTGAAGTTTCTGTTCCTGACGTGGACAAATACAAAGATGCCACACCTATTTTGGTTGATGATATTATTTCTACAGCACGCACCATGATTGAAACTGTCGGTCATCTAAAAAAAGCAGGAATGAAACCACCTATTTGTGTTGGTATCCACGCAGTTTTTTCAGGAAATGCTTATCAGGATTTATTGGATTCAGGTGTAGAAAAAATAGTGACTTGCAATACCATTCCACATCCTTCAAATGCTATAGATTTAAGTGATATACTGGCAAAAGAAGTAAAGAAATTGATGCAACATATATGAAAAAACAAAGCTTCATACTGTTTTTTATTCTATCCATAATAACAATGAATGGACAGACTGAAATGCTCATTGGGCAGATTTCAGGCAGAACTATAGTAAGGGAAAATTTTGATAAAGATGGTATGCTGCTTAACAAACAAACGTTTAAAGCAGGAAAAATAATAAAAGAAGATAGGTATTATCAGATTGAGGTGATAACTGAACTGTTTAATGATAAAGAGAAATCAGAAGAAAAGTACACAACAACGTATCGTTGCAAACCAGATGAAGCCAGTATTATGGTAATGGCATTTCCCTTTGCTAAACCAAACTCAAAGGAAACCGAAATCAATACCAACTCTATAAATTTTAAAGAAATATACGATTTGGATAACCTTGAGGATATTGAACTAAAAATGAGTTTTGATTCGGGCTTGCTGAATTTCTTCGGTTCAAAAAGCATCATAAAGATTTACGACAGAAAATTGGAGGGTGGTCAAAACAAGATTAAATCAAAAATCAACATTAAGGCCTATGCATTGGGTATTCGCATTAAGCAACTTGATTATGATGTAGTAGAAAAGTTAAGCGATAATGGTTTGTTGACCTTTCAAAAATTTACAGAAGCGGATGGTAGCTATTTTATAATGAATTACAAATAAGAAAAAATGAAAAATTACGATACCCTTTCTGAAGCCATAAACGACTTGCAAGCAAATGGTTATACCTATGATTTCAACTTGAAACCGGAATGCTTGGAATGTGCTTCATTAAAAATTGAGATACATCCCGAAGACTTTAAAGTGGATAAGACCTATCGCTTTGAAGGAATGAGTAGTACCGATGATAATAGCGTTTTATATGCAATTTCGGCAAAAGATGGGATAAAAGGTCTTTTAGTAGATGCCTATGGCGTATATGCTGAAAATATCTCGGAAGCAATGCGAAGAAAATTACGATAAAACTGTAACCTATGATAGACTTAAATACAATTTCAACCCTTCCTCCCGCAGGTAGCTCAAAAAAACAATCCAAAAAAAGATTGTTAGGGATACGGGAAGAACTTTTTGAGCTTCAGAACAAATTTTATGCCGATGGGCGCTTTGGCTTGTTGATTATTTTGCAGGGAATGGATACTTCTGGAAAAGACGGTACGATTCGTAATGCGCTTAAGGGCATGAATCCACAGGGTGTTCATGTAAAATCATTCAAAAAGCCGACCGAAGAGGAGCTCAGGCACGACTTTCTGTGGAGGGTCTATCCGCACTTTCCCCAAAAGGGCATGATACAAGTTTTTAACCGCTCGTATTATGAAGATATCCTGGTACCCAAGGTTACCAATTCCCTCGAAGAAGAAATACTTGAACACCGTTGCAAGCTATTAAAATATATGGAACAGCATCTTAGGCAAAATAACATTCATGTACTCAAATTTTTTCTTCATATCTCCAAAGAAGAACAGAAAGAACGTATCAAAGAAAGACAGACCAAACCTTATAAACGCTGGAAATATAGTGCCGAAGACGAAAAAGCGGCCAGCCAATGGGAAGTTTACAGAGAGGCTTATAATATGTTAATGAACAACTGCAACGACCCTCAATGGCACATTATTGCAGCCGACAAACGTTGGTACCGCAACTATTGCGTTGCCAAAATAGTATTGGAACACCTTAAAAAACATAATTTAACATATCCAAATACCTAAAAATAGAACACTATGGACAATCACAAAGAGCACAAGGACAAAAAAATGGACCATTCTAAGATGGATCACTCAAAAATGGATCACAGTAACCATGACCATGCTAAGATGGACTCCTCCAAAAAGCAACACCAAAGAGAAGACCATTCTAAAATGGATCACGGAAGTGGAGACCATTCGGGCCATAACCCCTCTCACGGACAAATGGGGCACGACCACCATAAAATGATGGTCAAGGATTTTAGAAAACGGTTTTGGATATCTTTAATCGTTACCATCCCAATATTGTTCTTATCGCCAATGATACAGGAGTTTTTTGGGTATGACCTATTGCTTCCCGGTAATCCCTACATCCTTTTTGCACTATCCACCTTCATCTATTTCTGGGGTGGCTGGCCCTTTCTCAAAGGATTTTATAATGAAATAAAATCCAAGGGACCCGGTATGATGACCCTGATTTCCATGGCCATAAGTGTAGCCTATTTCTATAGCACTGCCACAGTTTTCGGACTCCCTGGTGAGGATTTTTTCTGGGAACTAAGCACCTTGATTGTCATTATGCTGTTGGGACACTGGTTGGAAATGAAATCGGTGCTCGGAGCATCCAAGGCGCTCCAACTTTTGGTCAGTATGCTACCCGCCGAGGCCCATAAAGTTGTGGGTGATAAAATTCAAGATGTAAAACTAGAGGATTTGCTAAAAGATGACATCATATTGGTTAAACCCGGTGAGAAAGTACCCGCCGATGGCATCATCACCGAAGGATCCAGCTACCTGAACGAGTCGATGCTGACAGGCGAGTCAAAACCGGTGAAAAAAGAAGTACAGGATAAGGTCATCGGAGGTTCCATAAATGGCAATAGTACCTTAAGGGTAAAGGTAGAACATACTGGTAAGGACAGTTACCTGAACAAGGTGATCAAGATGGTCGATGAGGCACAGCGCACGAAATCGAAGATGCAGAACCTTTCAGATCGGGCGGCCAAATGGCTGACCTATATTGCATTGGCCATTGGCTTTGGGACACTCGCGGTTTGGCTGATTTTAGGTCTCCCATTTGTTTTTGCATTGGAAAGAATGGTAACGGTCATGGTCATTGCCTGTCCACACGCGCTCGGTCTTGCCATTCCGTTGGTTGTCGCCATATCTACTGCGGTATCTGCCCAAAATGGTTTATTGATCCGGAATCGAACGGCCTTTGAAGAATCCCGAAAAATATCAGCTTTATTGTTTGATAAAACGGGAACATTAACAAAGGGTGATTTTGGGGTGACCCGAATTGAGTCGGTCAATAAATCGTATAGCAAGAATGAAATACTAAGGCTGTCCAGCGCTCTGGAACAAAGCTCCGAACACCCCATTGCCGTAGGTATCATCAAAAAAGTCAAAGAAGAGAACATTGAGATTCCAAAGCCCAAAAACTTCAACGCCATAACGGGCAAGGGTGTAAAGGCAATCGTAGAGGGTAAGGATGTCAAGGTAGTAAGTCCGGGATATCTTCGGGATGAAAAAATCGAAATTCCCGAAGATGCCTACAGCGATGCCGCAGAGACCGTAGTTTTTGTTCTAATAGATGGAAAATTAGCAGGGTATATTGCGCTGGCTGATGAAATACGGCCAGAATCTGCCGATGCCATCAAAGTATTCAAAAAGAATAACATCAAAGTCTTAATGGCTACGGGCGATAATGAAAAAACAGCCAAAGCTGTGAGTGACAAACTTGGTTTGGATGGGTATTATGCCGAGGTACTCCCCCATCAAAAAGTCGAAATTGTTGATGAACTGGAGGACAAAGGAGAGTTTGTGGCTATGACAGGTGATGGAGTCAATGACGCGCCGGCATTGGCAAAGGCAAATATTGGCATAGCAGTGGGTTCAGGTACAGATGTGGCCGCTGAGACAGCCGACATTATTCTGGTGAATAGCAATCCTAAAGATATTGCCAACCTCATACTGTTCGGTAAAGCCACCTATAACAAAATGATTCAGAATTTGGTTTGGGCAACGGCATATAATGTAGTGGCTATCCCGTTGGCCGCAGGGGTTTTATATTCATCCGGTTTTGTCTTAGGCCCAGCAGTAGGTGCGGTTTTTATGAGTCTGAGTACAATTATCGTTGCCATTAATGCCCAATTGTTAAAAAGAAAAATAGGCAACGACTAATGAACAGGAAAGAAAAACTTGGTAGAATATTTCTCGTTTTACTGAGTTTGTTCGTAGTGATGTTGGGCTACGGCATTTTATTGCCTACCCTCCCATATTATACCGAAAGACTGGCTCTAAAAGACAATCTGGATACGGACCTTATCAACTTCCATATCGGAATGTTGACCAGTATTTATCCATTGTTCCAGCTCTTGTTCGTTATCGTCTGGGGCAAGCTTTCCGATAAACACGGCCGTAAACCTATAATACTATTGGGGCTTGTAGGTTTTGTCGTGATGAACTTGCTAACCGGTCTTGCCACCTCTCTGTCGATGCTATATATAGCCCGTATTATAGGGGGCATCTTTACGTCAGCGGTCATCCCGGTCAGTAATGCCTATTTAAGTGATATTACCTCTGAAAAGCGAAGGACCAAAATAATGGCCTGGTCTGGGGTCGCTATCAGTTCCGGTGTGATATTTGGCCCTGTTCTGGGGGGATTTCTGTCGCAAACGAACCTACACTATACATACTCTTTTGGAGTGTTCCACTTAGACCGTTTTTCGGTTCCCTTTATTTTGGCCGCTCTTTTGGGCTTTGTGGTATTGCTGATAATCATAAAATCGCTGAAGAATACGGAAATAAAAAATCGTATTGTTTCTGAGGCAGTCAAATTCAGTTTTTCCCTGAGTAACTATTTTATCATTTTGTTGCTCTTGTCCTTTGCGATGCAGTTTGTGGTTACCTTGTTCGAGACCGTGTTTTCAATTTATGGAAAGGATGAGTTGGCCTTTACAACCAATCAGGTGGGTATTGGTTTTATGCTCTGTGGTTCTGCAATGGCCGTTTTGCAGCCTGTATTCGCGACCTATGGCGAAAAAATGCTGACCTCAAAACAGCAAATAACATTGGGGCTATTAATATCCGGTGTTTCGTTAATTGTCTTCCCCTTTGTGAGCGGTGAACTATTCATTTATGGTACCATATTAATTTTCGCAGCTGGGGGAGCCATGGTGACACCAAACCTGCTTTCGGCAGTTTCTTTGATTTCCCAGGAAAATACGGGAAGGAATATATCCATTCAAAGTTCCACGAACAGTATCGGTCAAATTTTGGGCCCGGTATTGGGGACTTGGCTGATAGCCGGTGGGTTTTATTACCCTTTTATTATTGCCGGTGCAACAATTTTGGGTGCTATGGGACTGGTTTACTTTTTGAAGCGACCAAATAAAGGGATTGACGGGCACTTATTGGCCGACCAGCATAAAAAACTATAGCGATGGATCATAGATATGCACTTAGAAAACGTAGTAAAACAGCACTTCAAAATGCTGCTGACAATTCGAAATATGTTGAATTGGTTCGTTCGGGAGAAGACTATTTTTTAAGGCTGGAAAAGTTAATCGATAAGGCAGAAAAAGAAATCTATTTACAGACCTACATTTTTGAAAATGATGAAACAGGAAACCGTATAGCCTCCTGTTTGAAGAAAGCCGCTCAGCGCAAAGTAAAGGTATATGTCTTATTGGACGCCTATGGTAGCGCTGCATTACCCAATAGTTTTGCCCAGGATTTGGTGCAGCATGGTATTTTACTTCGTTTTTTTTCACCTTTATTCTCTCTGAACAATTTTTATATCGGCAGGCGGATGCACCATAAAATTGTGGTCGCCGATGAAAAAATGGCATTGATAGGCGGAATCAATATTGCCGATAAGTACCACGGAACCACAGGTTCGGAACCTTGGTTGGACTATGCCGTTCAGTTAAACTGCCCAGCAGCCAAGAATCTACAAATATTGTGTAGCGATTATTTTTTCAAAAAAGGGAGTTCAAAAAAAATACCACCAGTTTTACATTCGGCCGGTAGTGCACTCGTGGGAATTTTACAAAACGACTGGCTACAGCAAAAAACGGAAGTCTGTGATGCCTACACGAACGCCTTCATTCATGCCGAAAAGGAAATTGTAATCGTGGGCTCGTATTTTTTACCTGGAAACAGATTGGCAAAGGCTTTGAAAAAGGCGTGTAAAAGAGGAATAAAAACAACGGTGATCTTAGCGGGTATTAGCGATGTGCCTTTGGTGCGTAGGGCAACCGAACATTTGTACTCCTCTTTTCTAGACGACCATATGAGAATCTATGAGTGGAACAAATCCGTAGTACACGGTAAAGCTGCGGTGGTTGATAACAAATGGTCTACCGTAGGTTCATTTAACTTGAACAGTCTTAGTTGCTATGGCAGCATTGAAATGAACGTAGAGGTTCACTCAGTAGAATTTGCCGAAAACCTTCGGGCTGACTTTGAAATAGTTATAAGCGAGTGTAGCGAAATTACAAAGGGGAGTCTAAGACAAAGAGCCGGTATATTCAATAAGTTGGGTAATTGGATTTTTTACCAAATGGTACGAACGATTATGCTTTTTCTGACCTTTCTTCCGCATTTAAGGTTTTTGAAAAATTATAGGTTATAATATGTTGGCAAGTGGTTAAATGGTTGGGCTCGTTTATCTGTCTTTACGACCCGAGCAGCAAACCATACGGCACAAGAACCTAAAATAAGGAAATATACAATCAGTGGCGGAATGCAAACTGTAACTGCGCTAGGCACCATACATATAAAACGATTAGTAATATTGAAATACATTAATAATGACAGATTTAACACCAAACGCGATCGAACGCATACTCAGGAACAATTACCTCGGCCACTTGGCCTATCTATGGCAAGGGAAGCCCCATGTGATTCCCTTTACCTATTATTTTGACCCTACGGACAATACGATCATTAGCTATACCTCGGAAGGCCATAAAATCGATGCGATGCGAGCCAACAAATCGGTTGCCGTTCAAGTCGAACAAGTGCAATCCATATCCAATTGGGAATCGGTCATGTTACAAGGTACATTCGAAGAAATTCGAGGCAGTAGTGCCAAACAAAAATTACATCTATTCACCGAAGGCGTGAAGGACATTATCCGTAGAAAAGAAAACAGAGAGGTAGGGTTCATCAATGAATTTTCCAGTAAATCATCTGCTAATGGCATTCCAGTCGTCTTTCAAATCAAAATACTAGAAATGTCGGGTAAAAGAAGAAAAAAATAAAAGATAGATTTCAAAAAGAGACCATCTTTTTGAATCATAGGATTCCGAAATGAGAAACGAAAAGATTTTAACGTGGTTAAAAAAAATTAAACAAGGCCAAAATTCGTTTAAAATTGGAATACGATTTTTAAGGTCTAAGTAATCTCTAATCTAATAATTGAAGAAAATTAAGCTCACGGCGTATTGTGGCAAAACCATTCTGGGACATTTTAATGACCCTAAAGCAATAGATCGGAACATTATATTGGATCCCGACACCAAATCTGACCTATTATCTCCTGAAAGGATTCATAACCACAAACAGAACCCAAATTCACGCAAAATTTAGAGAAATCACTCTTAACTGTTAATCACATTTGCCCTTGCTGCTTAAAATTAAGGTTATTATACTATTAAACGATCCTGGTTTGGGAGGTAAGCATAAAAAGATTGGGGCATCTACGAATCAGCTTTTAAAATTGATCAATTGCAAATGATATAATTCAATTATGAATTCAGGCCTCAGGATTCTGCATAAAGCACACAACCAACATGTTATAAAGTTCTGGATGTTTTTTTTTGAGTAAATCTGGACGTTCAAAAAAATACTCTGAAGCAACTGCAAAAAATTCAACAGCGTTTGTTCCACCATATTTTCGAATATCAGAATGGTCACTGTTTATCGCTTCCATTTCCTTATGGATCAAATTTATCCAAGGTATGGTATATTGATGCTCTAATAATCTTTCCGGAATACCATCTGCAAAATCATCAAGCTTATCTAAAAGGTGTACAAATTCGTGTATGCCGGTATTGCTTTTATCACTTTGGTTCACAAAACCATGGTATAATGCCTTTTTTGATAATATCATCTGTTTTTCAAAACGTCCGTTACCAACAATTCCACCAATATTCCGTGTTTTTGCCTTACCATTGAATTGCATGTCCGCATTGAAGTAATCGGGATATAACAAGATTCCACTTAAATTGGTATAATGCCACTCTTCAAATCCAAAAACAGGTATAATTGCACTTGCCGCAATCAAAACCTTATCAAGATCTTGTAATTCCAATCGCACACCTTCAATGTAGACTTCACTTAGAAATTCCATCATTCTGCGTTGAAATAGCATTTGCTTGTTTCCAGGAAGATTTCGGTAGTAAACCACATAAGCCATTGCCAGCTCATGCCAGTGACCAGGAAAAGGCCGAGGTTTACGCCGTTGCGACTTTCTATAGTTATAAACAAAAAATAGAAGAATAACTATTAATACAAAAACATAAATCATATTTGTGTTACTTCAGTAAAGTGAATCTCTTATTGAAGATTCCCAATTTAAAGATCTTCAAAAACTCCTTTTTGTGCGACAGGTCTAGAATCTCCAACGGGGTATATCCAAACCAGTACAATGCCGCGATGATACTTCCCGCACTGGATCCGGAAACATCTTCCGGAAATATCCCGTGGTCGTTAAGGGCCTGAAGGACCCCTATATGGGCAGCTCCCCTTGCACCTCCTCCTGACAAAGCAATTCCAATCAATGGCATCTTTTAAATTGTTTTTACTCCTTCAACAATTTAAGTATAATTGGAAGTACCACCAATAACAATGGCAATGCGAAGACCAACCCTCCGATGACGGCAATCGCCAAGGGCTGGTGCAACTGGGCCCCTGCTCCGATACCCAGGGCCAAGGGGATCAAGGCCATGATTGCGGCAGTGGCTGTCATTAATTTGGGCCGCAATCGTTGCGCTATGGAATATTCGATCTTTTGTGGGTGTGATAACGAAACATCACATTCTTGGTACTGTTGATAGGTAAAAATGGCATTCTCCCCGATAATCCCAACTATCATAATGATACCTGTGTAACTTCCTACATTCAAAGGTGTTCCTGTCAATAATAGACTCAACAGACAACCTGCAACCCCTAAAATGGCAATGAATATGATGGCAAGAGCAATCTTGATCTTTCTGAACAGAAACAATATGACGGTAAAGACCAACAGTACCGCGGCAATCAAAATGAGCATCAATTCCTTAAAAGCCTGTTGTTGTTGCTGGTATTCCCCTCCATATTCAATATGATACCCCGGGGGAAGGCTGATCTTCGTGGACAGATTGTTTCGGATATCGGTCAAGGTAGACCCAAGGTCCCTGTTGTTCAAGCGAGCCGTAACGACCCCTATGGATTTTTGGTTTTCCCGATTGATCTCTGCCACTCCCTTCCCTATTTCAATTTTCGCCACTTTTTGTAAGGGTACAATATCCCCACTGGGCAATTGCAGGGTCATTTGTTGGATATCGGAAACCGAATTGGTGTTGGTGCCGGGAAATACCAACCGGATATTCACTACCTGCTCCCTTTCAATTATACTACTGATGACCACCCCTTGGATCTGGGTTTCCAGTTGCTCGATATTGGCGAACTGGTTGTTCTCGATCTTGGTCAACAAGGTCAAGCGCTTGGTCATTTGGGAGAGTCGCTGTATATCCCTTTGGATGGAAGTGAGTTGTTCGAACTGCTGGTCGTCCAATGGTTCCTCCATATTGATCACGTTCTCGATCTTTGCCTGTATAATGGCCAAGGGGGTCTGCATCTCATGGGATACATCCTCCGTATATTGTTTCAGGTTCCGATAATCCGAACGGACCTTATTGGTCAAGATCTTGATCTCTGAATTCAATTCGGAGAACTCCAGGATTCCACTGTCCATCAGGGCGATGGGAGCATCGGAGCTGAGCGAAAACCGTTTCATTTGCTCCAGGTTGTGGAAAAAAGGGGTCCACAGTTTTTGGTTCCTCGAACGATTCACATAAAACAGGAACAGGAATACCAAAAGGATGATCACCAAATAGGAAATGACCACGGCGATCAGGATATTCTCCGATTCCACCACAAGTGCGCGGACCGTGATCCTATAATTTTCACCATTGATGGCGGAGAAGGTGGACAGTTCCCTGAACTCTTCCATTTCATCTTGTGAGGGATCATAGATGATGGTATCCTTTAGCACCTCATTGCCCAACCGGGATACCTTTTGGATCTCGACCACCGGGGACAATTGAAAAGGCTCCGGATTTTCGATCAGGGAACTTTCGATCCGTGCCTCTGTCGAACGGAGCTCTTCCTCCACTTCAGACTGGAGCAGGTTCCTCAGATAGAAATAAAGGGCCACCGTACTGACCAACATCAACAGGGCACTGATCCCCAAAAAAGTTTTGGAGGTCTTTCTGATCAATCGTATTTTTTTCAAGGTATCCCCCATAGATCACTCTTCCACGAACTTATACCCACTTCCGTAGGCCGTTTTGATATACTTGGCCCCTGCTTCGGTCAATTTTTTGCGCAGGTTGTTGATATGGACATAAATAAAATCAAAATTATCCGCAAGATCGCTATGATCCCCCCATAAATGTTCGGCGATGATCTCTTTGGAAAGCACCCGTCCCTTATTGGTGACAAAAAAAAGCAAGAGATCGAATTCCTTACGGGTCAAGGAAAGGGCTTGCTCATTGACATAAGCGGTCCTAGAGCGCGTATCAATGGAAATCTCGTGGAACTCCAAACGGTCATTGCCCCCAAACTTGCCCCTTCTCAAAACCGCCTTTATCCTCGAATTGAGTTCGGCCAAATGAAAGGGTTTGGTCAAATAGTCATCGGCACCCAGATCCAATCCTTCCAGTTTATCGTCCAAGGAATTGTTGGCGGAGATGATGATGGTCGGGGTCTCCGAACGGTTGCGCTTCAACAGTTTTAGGATATCCAATCCACTACCGGTGATCAGGTTGATGTCCAGGACCAACAGATCATATTCATAGAGGTCAATCTTATAGAGGGCCTCGTGGTAGTCTGAAGCCATTTCACAGACATTGCCATCCCTTTCCAAATAGGTGGCAATGGATTTCTGGAGTTCGGTCTCGTCTTCTGCAATAAGGATCTTCATACCATAAATTTATGGTATAAAAATAGATCTCAAATCTTTAGGAATTCTAAAGTCGCCATCTACACTTCCAGCAATGGATCAGGTTGTTGCGACTGATGTCCCTTTCATTCCTTCACTAACAAACTATCCATGACTTGAATCGGACGGTTGGATGACAATGATATGCTGATGTGCCAATGCTTTTAATACAGCTGGAAGCCAGTTCCATTTTTCCTGAGGTGTACCATTCCTATTTCATTTCCTTTCTTGGCCAACACTATAACCTTTGTTATGGCAAAATTTTGTTTTCATGTTAAATTATATACCCTATAAGGGATTCCACTTCTCTTTATCGATAGGTCAATAGTTGAGCTCCAACCTTCTGCCTCCACGGCTTTCCAAGAGAATCAGTCTTAGATGCTCCTTATGGGATAGGACAAATTTGGGTAGCACAAGTACAAATCGTTGGGAAGTCCCGGTTTTAATAATTTTGGGTCGTTCAAAGATATAGTGGGGTTCCAACCTGGTTTCTTGATACGAGGATCTCCGTTTCAAGCTGCCATTTATCCTTAGGGCCTCAAGGGTGCCTACTTCAAAATCAATGCCTGATCGGTTGTGCACCTCTACGACCATAAATACTTGAGCGTTTCGGTAGACCAACCTTTTCAACCGCAATCGGATTCCCTTTCTTCGCACCGATGCCAAGGCACCATTTCCATCACTTGATAGCAATCCACTTAAAAGAGGAAATCGAGCTGTGTGGGAAGCCAAGGAATCCCCTTTTTTACCAGGTAATGGCTGTACTGGACCAATGCTGTGCGCCTTGTCCACAAAAAAATGGGTTTGGGCAACGTTTTCCCTATAGGCCACCTTAAATTCATATGCTTGTCCGTCCATGGTGACCACCAAAAGGTTGGTAATGGTGTTGGCTGTGGCCTGCAATAGCCCAAAATATTGAGCTTCTTCCCGGTTATAGGTAAAGATCGCTTTAGTGTTTCCCGTTATAGCCTGTTTGATGGGACTGGGAAAAAAGAGGGCCACGTTCATTTGTGAATTGGCTTGGATGGTGTCCAAAACCTTTTGGCCCGATACGGTGTGCCCATAGGCCATTAGCATTACTGCAATGATGACGTTTAGTGTTTTCATGATCTAGGTATTAAGAAAAATTGATAATGGTCGGAAATCTGAACTTTAACGGTACGTTGATCACGCTGAAATATGCGTTTGATCCCATTGAACTGGGGCACACCCGGCACATTGATCTCTCCAAGGCCCTCATCCAAAGACCGATCCACCACTTCACCCCGCAGATGGTTCTTCACATAAATCCCTTCCTGCCCATCCTGGGCATCATAGGCTTGCATATCCATAAGGGTTGTCCCCAATCGGGTAAGTTCCACCATCACCCGGTTGGGCCTTATCTTTACAAAGCCATAGAGGCGGGTACCTCCTGGCATCCTTTTCCCATCCACAACATAGTCATGGGCGAGTCGCAAGTCCAATCGTTGTCCATCCCGAAGGGTCTGGTCCCCATCCACATACACCTTGGCCACAGCAGTAGTTGGTAAATTTCCATCGGAACGGTTCCTTTTTGGATTGGAGGCAAAGAACAGTTGATGTACCAATCCTAGCTCCGTTTCCGTCCTTGGGGAACCCATTGTCAACTTTTCATCGTCTACCTTTACCTTCTTTACAGTCCCCAACTTGGGCATTACACCTGCATCCGATACAGAATTTTTTTTTGCAGTAAAGGCATTGATATCATAGACGCTGTCTATGATACGCTGCTTTTCATATTCCATATAATCGGGATTGAAATACCCTTTATCATCCACCATGTGGTCGGGATACACTTGGGGTGCCGTGGATTGTTTTTCCACCTTGATGGCTTCCACGGCTTCCAGTTTGGTTTCAAACTCCACCGAAGTGTCCTCCAGATCCGGCATGGGGATCCTCCCTACATCAAGGCTTTCCTTTTTTGGCTTACCAAAAGTGACGATGCTATATATGGTGATAAAGAGTACCATACATGCCAGTACCAGCACAAAAACTATTTTATTCTTCTGTGTTTTCATGAGTTTCTAGTTTACGAAGTGAGTTTTCAAAAAAATCAGTGATCAACAATCCATGAGGATTATGGGGAAAATTCCGTTCCACCTGGATCAAATGTCCCGAGGTCACCAGTTCATAGGTATCGGTGACGGTTCCCCGATTGATCCGTATATGCAATTGGGTCCTAAACGCAAAGGAAGACCCATCCCAATCCAGCTCTGTATCGATTCGGATGACCTCTTGCACAAGGGAATATTGCAACAACCGGTTATAGAAACCGTCTGCCTTTTTCTGTTGAAAGACAGCACCAACGGAGGCATTGCCCAACCAAAGGGCCCTTTCCATGTTCTTCTCATAACTGCCGGCATCCACCCCATAAAACCACCTATGAAACTGTTCCAAATGGGCCAGGGCCTCCACTTCCAGATGATCCCGTTGTTCGGCCCAGGAAAGCGGTATGACCTCCCCTTCCCCATTGACCACGAAGGCCCCGTTCAACGATTCACGGTATATCCTGCCCACTAGGACCATAGCAACCATACAGACCAAAACCGAGGCGATAACCACGGCAAGAACCACAAAACGGTTGAGCCGCAGCACATGAACAATACTTTTAAAAGGTGTTTTCATAGACTTCAATTTAACCGGTGAACAATCGAAGGGTAAAACTGGTCGCCCTTCGGTACAATTTAAATTTGAGCAAGACAATAAAGCCAATGGTCCCGAGTTCAATGATCGGGGCAAAGAATTCACTCCCAAAATCAAAACCAAAGAGGTTCCCCCAGAAGTTGGTACTGATCTCCGTATAAAGGTTGTTGACGAAGACATTGACCAAAAAGAAGGCGGGCACCAGCATATATACAGCTGCATACAACTTAAAAAACTGATAGGCCAAGGGCCTGAATTTCTCAAAGACGGCCAAACTGATGACCAAGGGAAAAAAGGCCTGTAGGATTCCCAACAGGAAATACCGCTCCGCAAGGAACAAAGGATAGATGAACAGGTCCATCAACCAAAGAATGACCCCGATGATAAAGGCCAAGACCTTCAAACCGTACAAAGGGGTCACCAGGGCCTCATACAACAGTGCCATGGCCTTTTTGGCGGCTTCCAAGGCACCCACATCCCGTTCCAGATCTACATCCTGCAGCTGCAATGGGAGGAGTGCCGGAGCCGTGTCCCGGTATTGGACCTCAATGGCCACCAAAATGCCATCGAAGACTCCCAATACCTCTGTGGAGAAAATGACCAGCAGCACCACCAAAAAATTCTTGGCCAGTTCCGTTGGGGTCAATCCCCAGGTATGGCCATCGATGGTGGCGATGCCCTCATTGTATTTCTTCAATATATTTATCAAAAAGAACAGGACGGCCAAGGTCTTCATCCCCACAATGGTATATTGGGAGAAATCACTGTCCTTGATGGTCTGAAAGACCGCATCCACATATTCCAATCCTATGCCCAAAAAGTATCCCGCCATCAGTATTCCGTTTCCCGATTATTGATAATATCCTGCATCCTCCGAAAGGAGATGATCTCTCGATAGCGACGGGTCTTGACCTCAAGCTCGGCCACCATTTCCTGGGACTGGACTTTCTTTTCCATCAAAATGGCGGTACGCTCCGCATCGGTCATCTTCAAAAAATCACTAGACAAGATCTGGTATACAAAATCCAGGTCATCAATGGCCGTATCCATGATCTGCTCAAAGGCTTTGGATACCTGTTCCACTTCCCCCGCCTTGATATAGGGGGAGTTCAGAATATCACGAAGATCGTTCTGTACCGTTCGAAATAAAATCTCGTTGTTACGTGCCAATTCCCGAAGCGCCTTCAGTTGTTTGATGGTGTTATTGACCTTGACAATATTGTCCTTCTGTTCCTTTAAAAACTCCACGGTCTTTAGCAGTTCAGAGGTCTGTTTGGCCGATTCCAACAAGGACTTCGTCATACTGATAAAGTTCGTGTTGTCATACACCGGCATCCCCTGGGCCGTAGCACGGCCGGACAAGGAAATGGCCAAGATCAGCGCCAAGATCCACAATCGGGGATTGTTCCATAAGGTTTGTTTCCAATCTATTTTCATATCATTTTCTTTTGTTGATTTATAAATTCCGTAATGGCCCGTTCCATATCCCCGAACTGTGCAAAGAGTTCCATGATCTGACCATGTTCCATCCCATCGGTGAGATAGGCCGCATAGACCTCTGGGGGTACCTCCAAGCGAAAGACATTGCTTTCCTTCCCGATCTTGACAAAGATCTCGGTGTATTTGCGTTCCCCAGTAAGATTGTTTCTAAGGGACTTTAATTGATTGAGATCATGGTTGGAGAGGTGCAACCGTCTAACCAATTCATGATAGCCCTTCTCGTTCCGCAGGCTATAAATTACTTGGGTATTCTCCAGGATACTTGCCGAAGTGGCATTTTCAGGTAACTGGTTGATGGATTGCAGGATGATCCCAATGGCCCCGTTCTGTTTTCGGATGGCCTGGTAATAGAACTCCACACTCTCCAATACATGGGGAAATTTAAGCTGCTTGGCAAACTCATCGAAAAGAATAATGCCCCTTTCCGAACGGTTTCGCCAAATGGTGCGTTGGATGGCCGACTTGATCAATTTGAGCATTACGGACAGGATTTCCCTATTGTCGCGCACCTCGTCCAACTCAAAGACAATTAAACGCTTGTCCTCAATTTTATAGGTCTGGTCTTCTGCCACATGGAACAGAAAACTGTACAGTCCCCCATCCACATATTCGGAAAGAATGTGCAAAAATCCATAGACATTGAAATCGGATTCATGAACTCGGGTCTCCTCGATCAAGGTATCCTTGTGCTTATCAACAAACTGATATAGGGAAGCCAAGGAATGCCCCGCCCTGACAGCATCATAATAGTGCAACAACACTTTTTTCAAGGCCACTTCCTTGGATTTGGTCACCTGGTTTTCAGCCAAGAGCTCCAAAAGAAAGAGGGCCAGATCTTCCAGTCGTTCAGGGGTCAAATCGGACGGATCGGCGATATAAAAGGGATTAATACCCAAATTCTTGCCTTGCTCATAGCGAAGGACCACGTGATCATCGGGATACAATTGGGCAAATTTGGCATAAGAACCCCCTAAATCGATAATGACCAGTCGTACATCCGCCTCAAAGTATTGACGTAGGATATTATTGGCCAAGAAGGATTTCCCTTCTCCTGTCGGGGCAAAAATGGCAAAGTTCCGGGCCTTGATACGCCTTTTCCCCTCGTCCCATACATCCTTGACCACAGGAATATTGTACTGTCTATCATTAAAAACGATTCCTGTTTCATCAGAGCGATAATTGGTATTGTTGATATACAGACAAAGGGCTGCCTTCAGGTCCATCACAAAAAGATCTTCATTGGAAAAGTTGGAAGCATAACTGGGATAGGAGTTCAAAAAATAATGTTTGCGCTCCTCCCCATGGGGATGATAGGGTCGTATATCCAGTTCCTTCAATTGCGCCTTGATGCCAGAAGCAATTCGCTTCAACACCCCAACTTCCGTATGCCAATAAACAATATTCACATGGCCACGAATTATTCGTGCGGTATCATCCCCATTGATCCTGTCCAAGATATGTTGGACCTTGTTGCGGACCACTTTGTTCTGGGAACCAAAATTGGAGCTCTTGGAGAGTTCCTCAATTTTTTTATCCAATCGTTTGCGCCATTGATGGGTATCATCTAGATATAGGATTTGGTTGATGATATGGTTCTCCCCCAATTCCAGTCCCAGACCGTCCAAAAAACCTTTATGAAAACTGAATCCGTCCGAACTGAATTTCCCGTTGGGCACACTGCTTTGCACGGTTTCTCCAAAACATTCTTCATGGTTGATGGCCATCACATCAAAATAATGGTCACCAATTTCTATGGGGCCTTTCCCAAACTGGATATCCGTATCAAAATCAAGATTGTATCCATTGAAATAAGCATGGGTATGCTCCAATATGGCTTCAGGTTCCATGGGTACCATGGACACGCTTTTGGAGTTGTTGATATAGGATACCGCATCGTTGACGGCGGTCACAAATTCCGCTACCTGCACATCCAGTTTCCGGTGCAACCCTTTCTCTACTTTTCGAAAGGGATTGACATATTTGGTGGCATTAAGGGCTTTATCAAGAGGAAGTACAAAGAAGAGATAACTCTGATGGTCCAAATGCTCCCTACCCACAAAATAATCATGGGTGGCCTTGGCCAGAAAGGTTTCCTTTGGAAGGTTCCTAGCATCATAACCTTTCTTTTGATACCTATCCTGCTTATGGATAATAGCACCCACGGGCAAGGATTTAAAGGCCTGGAACCACATCCCGTGCAGCTCCTCAAAATCCGTCTCAGAAAGGGAGTATATCTCAGGTAATTCCACTTGATAACACAACACCACATCGCCATTGCTCCCAAAAACCACATGGTTCTGGATATCCAGGATTGGGTGATATGCATTGAAATTGAGCTTAGACATAGTCAATGGGATTCAATTGTTTGAGGCTTATAATCTTGGGAAAGGTTTGCACTACCTTGAATTGGAAGGGTTTCTTCACCCACTGCAACAATGCCCCATAGAGCAGGGCATTGAAGAGCAGTAGGCACACGATGACACCAAAATGAAAAGAAAAAATGATGATCAAAAGCGAACCGATGACAGCAACCATCATCAAGGCAAACAGGGAAATGGACAGTCCCATGATCATGGCCCGTTTTCGTATATTTCTATAGACCTCGAACTGTTTCATCAGACCACAATTCCGATGAGATAGGTAAAGATGCCCACAACGGCCCCGGCAATCAACACAAAGACCAAGACCCGGGTAATGCCCCTTTTTAGGTCAGCATTCTCTCCAAAGAAATGTCCGGCATTAAAAAGGAAGCCCACTAAAAAGATGACCCCCAATATGATGGGAAATATGGCCCGAATGGTGTCTGAAATATCGTTGACCGAATCCTCAATACCCCCGATCTGGGCCAAAAGGGCACTGGAGGTAAAAAGCAACATTAAGGTGATGAAGAAAGATTTTCGCATATCGTAAACGTTTAAGGGTTAGACGATTATTGATATGTGAAAATTAATGGAATACACATCACAAATAATTGATAATCAGTTATTTGTGAATATCATTATAGTTGCATTGAAACAGGTTCAATTGGTCTGGAATCCATGCAGATTTAATGAAAAAGCGAACACTCCCTGTTGATAAGTGCCATCTGGTTCCAATCCCTCCAGCCCAAAAACGTCAAAAGTGGCTGATCGGCCCATCAAAAAGTGTTGCAATTCGCCAAAATTCAAAGCTACATACTACACCGCCACAAAACCTTATTTTCTTTTGTCCTTACTGTCCTTATCGAATCCCACTAGGTTAAAGAGTTCCCGCATTCTTGACCTTACTCGGTTCCCATACCTTAATTCGAGTTCCTGTGCATTGAGATTGGTGGTGGCATGGGTCTTGATCTTATGGTCAGTGAACAGCTCATAGCGGGACAATAAGATCTCCCCCATGACATTGCACTCCTTTCCAAAATGGACCCCATCAGGTTCCACACCCAGGTCGTCAAAACAAAAGGATTGGGTGTTTCCATAGTCCCCAATAATCTTATAGCCCAAATGGTTGAAGCCAAAGACAATGTTCCTGGAGGGAATGACTTCATAAGGCCTTTGGTGGGGCACCATGAACTTGAACAGTTTCATCAAACTGGTCTTCCCACAGCCTACCGGACCTGAAAGGAGAAGGCCCTTATCCACATCGATGCCCAACTGTTTGCAACGTTCCCTGTCCCGGATAAAGTAGAGACTGAGCTTGTACAGCATTTCCCGGTCCTCCCTATGGATCCTGAACTTTTTGCCGAACAGGAGTTTTCCCTTGGCATCGAGATAGACCAGTATCTTCTCGAAATCGTATTTGATCTCCCTGCCCTTCAGGGAGCCCAGTTCATAACTTATGTCACCTTCGGTGATGATATGTGGGGCCTTAAAATTCATAACGGCTCATTGTAGTCCTTGTCTTTGCTGGTCCGCAAGTTGTCCAGATATGGGACAGTGGGGGTGCGTTTGGCATTGTTTTCTTCGATCTCAAAAACTTTCTTTTTCATTTTCTTTTGTTTCTTCCCGTTTGTATTGTTTTTAGTTGTTTGTATATGTTTGTTTATAGGTACCAATGCTTGTCCATTGCTTGTCCCGAATTTGGTACGGTGGTTGTCCATAGCTTGTCCAGTACTTGTCCCAAAATCGAACATCTTGATCCGGCTGCCCTTGTAGGGGTTATGGGATGGAGTATACAGAATATAGTTCCAGTGACTGAGCTCGCGGATGCAACGGTGATAAGTCGATTTGGACCCGATCTTGGCATAAGCCATGGCCTCTTCCCTACTGATAAAGAACTCGGCCACAAAATAATTTTGGTTCCATAATTGGAACAGTCCGATGTACAGGCTGATATGGGTCGGGTTCAACCGGTTGTCCTTGGCAAACTGGACAAACACCCCGTTCAGGTGTTTGATATAATTGATGTCCTCCATCTTAGATGCGGTTATGGACCTTGTTCTGCTCCAGTACTTCCATGATCTCATGGTATTCGTAATAGAGCACCCCTCCTATCTTTGTATAGGGCAGGGTCCCATTGATCCTTAGGTTTTGAAGGGTGCCCGGGGATATGCCCAAGAGGTCCCGCACCTCATTTGATTTGAGCCATTTTTTGTTGCGTTGTCCCTTTTCGTTCTGCAAAAGGTCCTTGATGTCCTCCAACAGTTCTATCTTGAACTCCCTTAAATCTTCGGTGGTAATGATGGTCGCTCCCATGTGTTTTGTGATTTAATAGGAAGGGCCACTGCATGATTTTTATGTCATTTGGTGACCCATCCACTGATTTGACTTTCTGGGACAAAACTCAAAAACAAAATTGAAAAAACTTCCCAAGTTGGTACCAAGGTGGGTGTTTTTTTCAATGCATAGGATTTGATGGTATTTGGTTGAATTTGACCTTTGTAAACCTATTGGAAACCTCAGAAAACCCATAATCCTGGCACTATGGCCCATCAAAATGCAAATTCCCAAGTTGGTACCAACTTGGGAAAAACTAAAACTCATTCATCCAGGGAATCCATCCGTTGGTTGAGCATCTCAATGAGCTTGTCCAAAAAGCGGGTCTTACTGGTCTTTCGGGACCGGATATCAATAAAAGTGTGGTAGTAGTTACCGAGGTCCACATTGTAAAAATGTTCAAAATGCGAGGCCAACTCCTTGATGTCCGTGGTACCGCTATTGATGCATTTGCTGGATTGGAGTGCATATAAAAGTTCGATCAAATCGGTCTTGTTTCCGGTCCAGAAGAGTTTTGAAGGTTTTTCCATGGTCATGTTCTTTTGGGGTTCTAAATTGTTTTGTAGGTCATCCACCTCCTTTCTCAGGTACACGATGAGCATGTCATAGGCCATGATCGTGGCCACGGTACCATCCTGACAGGTGGAAAACTGGTCATCGATCAAAAAGTGGAAGGATTCAAGGGGCAACCTGAGATCTCGGTTACCCCGAACGAAATACTGCTCGTCGAGGGACATGGCCCCACGACGGTAATAATTATAAAACTCCAGATTATCGTTAAAAAAGGTCTGGAACTTGTCGATCTGAAGTTGTAGGTACTTGATCTGTGCCGCATCATTTCCCCTAGGCCGCTTGCTCTCGATATTGAACAGTTTGACATAATAGATCAGCTTGCTAAAGATTTGGGGCTTGACGTGCTTAAAGAAGTAGATTTCGTCCGCTTGGGTCTCGAAGGTCTTGCCGGTAATCTGTTTTTGGAGTTTACGGATGCTCTTCTCCACAAGTACGATACCCTTTTCCGCTTTGAAAAGAATATCCCCGTTCCCGCTTTCCAAGGCATCCAATTGGCCTTCAAATTCTGATAGCAGCTTTTGGTATTTCATGACGTTTTTCCATTAATGCTGGCCTTCCATGATTCCGAGCAATTCCAGGATGAAATTGTCATTGGTCTGGAGATAGGCATATTTTTTCTCGACCGTTGCACCGAGTTTCCGTTTCTCAAAGGCAGCGGTCAACCCAAAATCGATTTTGGGAATGCCCAATCCAATGGCCCGTTCAATGGTCCGGTAGAGCAATTGCCGATAAATGGCAAACTCTTCCAGACCGTCATAATCCATACCTACAAAAGCAGGGACATAGACCTGGTTCAAATTGGTATAACAGAACATTACACCCACTATCCTTTCAGGTTTATCCCATGAACAAAGGAGAATAAACTCCCACAAATGGTTTTCGTTCATCTTTTCAAACAGGGAGTCCGGAAAGGAAAAGGTATTGAGCCCCAAATTTCTGGACTGTACTTCCCCGAACAAGGATTTGACCTGTTCAAGTTCAGATTTGGATAGCTTAGGAAGAACTAGGGTCTTTGCCCTATCGAGATAGGGTTGGACGTCCTTTCGAAAATGTCTTCTATTCCTTGAAGACAAACGTTTCAAATAGTCTTCCATGGAATCCACCTTGTCCAGGACAACATAACAGGCGTTGGGCATCTGCACCCTTAAAAATCCCTGACCGTAAAGCGATTCGTTCCATGGTGTATGTTCTCCAAAGTCCCGTAGGACGGTCATCTTGGCCCCAAATTGGTGTTCCAGTTTTTCCATGGTTTCCAATAGGGTGTCCCTCGCTTCCTTGCCCAATGCATGTGATGCATTCCAATACAGGTGATCTCCTTCCGTGAACAGGCAACCTAGGGACAGGACCATGGATGACAAATGGTAGGGATCGATTTTCCTTTCCTCCTCAATGGCAGCAGAAATTTGTGCTTGTGCCAGCATATCGTCCTTCCAAAGGGAAACGGTCAGAAAGGTCATCAATACAGGTATCCCATCAGCATCCTTGATGACCACATATCGGAACAACCAGTTATGTTCCCTCTCTGGGTTATCCTGGAATACCTCTTCCAAAAACTTCAGCCCCTCCCAATCGTAGACCCCCTGCCCACCTAATCTTTGGTTCCATTCTTCCTTTTCAATTTGGTCAATGGTATCGAATACTTCAATGGTAAGCTCAGAAGATACTTTCGGCCCATTTAGGGGCTTTGGTTCCATATTAAAGGCGTGGAATACCCTTTGGGCATCGGTCTGGGTATCTTCCAATGCCTTTGGAAAATGATATTCCATGGCCTCCACCAATGCTTGGATTTCCATTTTTTGGTTATGCCTTGAAATCGTAATCCTTACACCAGTATTCTTTACAGGTACAGCAGGAAAGATCCCGAGGTTGACAAAGAAGCCCTCCCCCATCAAACGGTTCACAAAATTGTACCCGGTTTTGGGCATACCGGTCCCGATATAGAACACCGGGGATTCATTCCGATCGATCAAGGGAAGTTCCGTTATAGAAAGGCATTCATTGAAATAATCGATGCGTTCCCGCAATTCGTGCTGAAGCTCATAGATCTCGGATGATAGGTGAATCTGTGCAGAGGCAATGGCCGCGGCAACAGAAGCGGGTTCCAATTGGGCAGAAAAGGTCAACGGTCCACCAAAGGTCTTGATCTTATTATATAGTTGTGGGTTGGAACAGGCCAATACTGCACCACTGGCCCCAAAAGTCTTGCTCAGGGTGCCGAAGAGCAATACATTTTCGGACAATTCCCCCAATTGGTCCAACACATATCCGGTACCATTCCTTCCCACCCAACTCATGCCATGAACATCATCGAAATAAAAATGCAATTGGGAATATTTTTTTGCCAACCCCATCAGTTCCTTAACCGGGGCATAATCCCCGTACATGGAATAAATGCCATCGGCCATATACCAAATCCTGCCTTTGGAATGTTGGTACTTTTTAATCTTGTCCTCCAACATTTCCAAATGGTTATGCCGGATCATTTCGATGGGAACACTCCGGGTTTTTAGCATTTTGGCCGCATTCTGTACACTCCAATGGACCTGGTGGTCCAGAATGATTACGTCGTCATCATCCACGGCACTTGGAATGACACCTAAGTGCCCAAGGGTACTGTTTTTGGTAATGACAATGGGATAGCCATACATTTCGGAAATCGAGTTTTCCAATTCCTCATATAACGGATTGGAGATATAGGATTTGGATAAGGGAAATTGCGTCCCATAGCTATCAATGGCCTCCTTGGCGGCCTTTTTCAATCTGGAATCCTGTTCCAGCCCTAAATAACCCGTGGTCCCAAAATGGTACAGTTCCCTACCCCCGACTTCTATCGTCCTTCCTGAAAAAGACTTTCCTTCGGCATAAAGGTGCAATACCCCAGCTTGTTTTGCATCAGTGAATACCTCATGTACAGTGTTCAAAAAATTGTGGTGTTTGATCTTGGCCATTTTATTTGATATTATTTGTGATAAAAAGAAACGGATTTTGTAAGTTGATAAATCATACTTATTCTATTTAATCCCTTTCAGATAACAAATACTCCTTTTCAGATAACCAAAATCCTTTTATTAACGTCAATAGCTCTCCTGTAAAAAAATCAATTGCAGTAATTTTGTAAATTGATTGCGCTAACCAGTTTTCCGGAGATGAAAAAAACACATGAAAACAGCTATGCCATATATCTGTTGACTGATGATCTTTTACATATTATCTACAAGAAAGTGCCGTGTATCAACCGTAAGGCGGCACAACTCATAGTCAAGGATCGGATGGAATTACAAGAAGGTAAATCGATGCCGGTGCTATGCGATATACGGGAAGTCAGAAATATCGATAAGGCCGCAAGGGACTATTTGGCTTTGGAAGGTTCCCTTTGGATCGAGAAACTGGCCTTTTTGATCGATCCACCGGTTACGGATATGATCAGCTCCATTTATTTGGACACCCATTCCCAGAAAGTGCCTACACGATCCTTTACCAAAAAAGCGGAGGCCTTGGCCTATTTGGGCATTAAGGAAACCGATGAAAACTAACCAATTTAATGAAAGGATATGCCGAACAGCGATGACTTTAGGGTAAAACGGATACAAAAGATGCTCTTGGAAATGGCCAAGGGCAATTTTTTCTATTCCATTGAGCCTTCCGATAAAAATGACAATATTGCTTCTTTGGTGGTCATGTTGAACATGGTCAATGAGGAAATAGGGGCGGCCTTTATCCATCAGGGTTTTGCAAACGCACACAACACCCCACAATGTGTCATCCAACTATCCATGATCTTAGATGGGAATGGTCACATTGAATTGCTCACCAATGGCACCTGCTCCCTATTGTCCTATCCCCCTAAGGATCTTTTCGGAAAACATATCTCTGAATTCATGACCGAAAGGTCCCGGGAAAGATGGAACAAGAAAATGGCAAAACATTTGAAACGGGAGCGGTCTGAAACGGTATTGTTCTTGGAATTCATTACGAACGATGGTCTTTTGCTGGCCAAGGATTGTCAAATATCGGTGTACCAGGCCTTGGATGGGAGCGGTCAAAAAACCCTGTTGAACTCCGTCTTCTTTTCCAAGGGGGAACCTTTTGAAACGGGACTGCCCAAAAATAAACTCAAAGTAACCAAGGGCATCAAGGAGCATAAGGTCACGTTGACACCAGAGGACATCCAAATCATCAGGGACGTCCATGACATGATCATCAACAATCTGGACAAGGACCTTCCCACCTTGCAGGATCTTGCCCGTCAAAAGGGCACCAACGAGTACAAACTGAAATATGGCTTCAAACAGATCTATGGTACGACCATTTTTAGATTTCTGATCAGGGAACGACTTCGAATGGCAAGGACCCTGATTCAGCACAGCACCCTGACAATAAAGCAAATCATCCAAATGACCGGCTTTAAGAGCAAAACCCATTTTTCAAGGGCATTCAAGGACAAATATGGACTATCCCCTACTGATTTAAGGTCATAAAATCCTTAATATCATGCATTTACTCCGTTTCAGATAACAAATACTCCCTTAGGGATACATCAGACTCCCGAACTTTGTCATATCAAATCAAAGGATATGTCTCACAAAGGAATCTACTCCAAACTTATTACCCTGTTCAGCCTTTTGTTGACCCTACTGTTCGTTTATACTGCGGTCAGCAAATTGATGCATTTGGATACCTTTCAATTGAGGGTGGAGCGTATGCCCTACATTGCATCCTATGCCACAGTGATCTCATGGGCCGTGCCCTTTGTGGAGCTGGTGATCGCAGGCCTATTGTGGTTCGCAAGATACCGCACACTTGCCCTGTATGCCAGCTTGGTCTTATTGGGTTCATTCACCATCTATATCAGTATAGTTCTAAAATACAGTGAGTCCATCCCTTGCTCCTGTGGCGGGGTCATTTCAACCTTGGGGTGGACGGACCATATTTTGTTCAATATCACTTTTATGTTCATGGCCTTGTTGGGAATCATTTGTAACAACAAACAGAATATCATGCAATCGCATCAAAATACTGTGCAGTAGGGGAAGCCGAAAACCTAGAAAAGAGTAGGCATTAACGTTTATACTTAGTATTATGAAATCTAATTTTTTAAAACTTGTTTTACCGGCCTTCGCCATCCTTTTGGCGGTCGGCCTGGCATTTGCAACTGAGGATAGGGCTGTCTTTCAAGATGGTCACTATTATGACACCGCTGAGCAGGAATGGCGATCCATTCCCGCCGAAGGCTGTGGTGAAACCGGGAATACCCTTTGTAAACATCTTGGTTATCAATTGTATTCCATGCCAAGCTTTGGCAGCACGCCTTTGCGCAAAAATGTGCCATAATCGGTTTTCTGATTCAATTAAAAGGTGCCTTTTCCAAGGCACCTTTTTCACTAATTCAACAAACTTCCACAAACATTAGGGCAATTCTCCCAGTTCATGAAATTCCTTCAGACCTTAGCTACATCCCATATATTTTTTCCAGACATCTTTCCCAATGGGCCATACTGACATCATCCCAATTTCTTTTCATTCCATTTTGGATAGTCTTTTTCAACCCTTTCAATTGCATCCTAAACTGAGCCACTACATAATCAGAATGGAAAAAAAAACGCTCCTCGGAATTTGGCCCATGTCCCTTCTGTTGCACAAATCTGACCAAAAGGTCAATATATAATATCTGTATCGTTTGCCTTTGACTTTCTACAGGGGCATGGTTATATTGCAGTTCCCTGAACAGGCCGGATTGTAGTTGGTCCAAGTAATTTTGGACCATATTTTCAGAAGCAGAACTGCTTTCCATGAATTCTAAACGCCTCAATCGGGGAGCCATGACCAATTCAGACAAGAGCCTTTGTTGATAGCCCAAGATATAATCAGGAAAAGTAGAGTACATTGTCTTTGAATAAAAGCTTGGTTGGGTCAACCATTTAGGTGGATCAAAAGCATTGGCAAGTAGAAACTCCATTGCTTCTGATTGTTTTTCCCAAGGTATCGGCGTGTACATTTGCCCTTGTTGACCCAAGGGTTTATACTGGATATCATATCCCCCGATCAGTGTCGAAACATGGACCATATGGTTGTACCATAGTTCCAACGTTTTTTCATGCAAACGACCCAATCGTGCATTGTCTTTCTGATCTAGGGTTACTTTGGGCAATAGGGAGATCACCCTTTCCAAGTTTTTCAAGGCCAATCCGGTACTACGAACGGGATCATTGGTTTCGACCACCTCATTGGAAGTCGCGGGGCCAATGGATTCAAAAATGGCATTGTTGAACCGGTACCAAGGAACGGAATCCTGCCACCGTATCATTTTCTCCAAAGCCATACTTTCCCCTTTCCCTGAAATGTCCTTGGGAAACTCCGTATAGGCCCATTGGATATTGTACCTATCCGTCGGACCTACCCTTTGGACCAAAAGGTCAGGTGGAACACTGTCCTCTGGTTGGGGAAGGTTCGAAGATCTGGCATAGTTCATAATACTTGGTGTATGGCCCATGTTGCGTAACCACACACTATCTTTCATTTTCTCCCATGGATAACTGAACTCTCCATAATTGGCATCCTTGAGTCCGAAAACATGGCCCGCCTCATGTGCCACTATCACTTGGAAGAGGGAGCCGACAAGTTCATCGGGAAATGGGAATTGTCGGGCCCTTTGATCCAAAGGCACTGAACGGACAAAATAGCGTTCCATTACGGTCCGTTCCGAGGCACTTATAAAGATATCCCCCCGCAAAATCTCACCTGTCCTGAGATCGACGATTTTGGCAGCCGTACCCCCATAGTCCCCGTATTCCGAACCCCTTATATCATTGATCCCGGACCAGTACACGATATTGGAATGGATGCTATGTGCCGTCCATTCATCCAAAGTATCCAATTCCTTGACCACCAATGCATCCTTGAATCCTGCCGACTCAAAAGCAGGCAACCATTCTTCAATACCCGCCTTGATATAGGGCCTCCATTTTTTGGGAATGTCAGGTGACAATAAAAAGTTAATTGGATTGATGGGCACACTGACCTCTTGGTCTTGAAACCTTTTCTCCAAACGCCATCTGGAAATATTGGCCAATCCATTTCTTAATTGGAGATGCATGCCCGAGGACTCCTCATTGTAAAACCCCATCCGATAGTCGAACCTTCTGGCCTTCATCGGGTCAGGTAAAACGGTAAATCCGAAGAATATGGGCACCGATACTTTGAAACCTCCCTTGACCAGTCCCCTACGGGTCTTGATGATCACTTCGTCGTCCAAATCCTTTGCCCCCATCAGCATGGTAATCTCCGGCACCAGTTCCTCGGCAAATCCAGGTTCCCATTCTATTCTTTGCTGCAACACCAAGGATGTGATGTTTACCCTATACGACCCTGGTTCTCCCTTGTCCTTTTTCAAAGGAAAAATGGCCAGGATATTATCCGTAATGGTGAGATTTGGTGCGACGGGCAAGGTAATACCTGTTGTTGAGCGGACACTCGGAACCTTCAACAACATCCGATCCCCTTGCAAGGACCAGATAACCTGTAAAAACCTCCGATGGCTTCCTTGATCGTACCGGACGAAAAGAAGTCGTCTACCCAAGACTTCTTTTGGCACATCCAGAAAAAGTTCGCCGTCAACCACTGAAGTGGTCAGAAAAGGATGGTTCATTTTTGGTCCTGCGTTCCGAATCCCAGATACCTGAACTGTATCGCAATGCTTTACCAAAGCCATACTTGGGAGTGTTGAAACACAAATCCATACAATGAGTTGTACCATCCTTATGATCAAATTGGGATAGTTTCGTTTTCGCAGCTGCGGAACACCCAAACGATCTTTGCAGGTAACATCAATAGCCATCATTCTGCGGCAATAAATTGGGATTGGCCTCCAGCTCGGACTCGGGAAGGGGCAGCAGCACATCTGTTGACTGCCAATTGGGTTTAAGGGCACCCATAACTTCTTCGGTCAATCCGGTCCGCCCAAGATCAAACCAACGCAAACCTTGTTCAGTGAACAGTTCCCGCCTTCGTTCTAGGATAATGGCATCCAGAAGGTCGTCAGTTGTACTGATATTCACATCGGGTAATCCGGCCCGGTTCCGAATTGCATTGAGGTCCGCTCGCGACCCGACCATATCCCCCAATTGTGCCCGGGCCTCTGCCCTGATCAACACCTGCTCTGCCAATCGCATAAGTATGGAATATTCCACGGATTCCATCTCATTGATATCGGCTTTGTACTTATGTGCAAAATAAAGGGTAATGGTGTTGTCCACATCTGACATACTGCCGACCCAATTGTCCCTTCTCAAATCATCCGCTTCAAAGGTCATCAAAAAATCCGCTGTCAAGGCATATGACTGTCCGGGAATGGACCGAATGATCAACTGCTCCCCTTCCCTCGTGTTCAACGGGAATTCGGTATCGGCCTTGAGTTGCCATATGGTTTCTTGGGAATCCTTAAGGAACACTCGGTCAAGATCATTTTCCAAGGAATAGGAATCGATAAGTTCCGTGGCCAAGGATGCCGCCATTTCCCAATTTTCATCATACAGGTACATCCGCGCCAACAATGCCTTGACCACGTCCCTATCCGGGGCTACCCTTTCACTTGACACAAAATCAACACTTTCCAAGGCATCCAGTGCTTCGGAGAGATCCCGAATGATATAAGCATAGACCTCGGTTGTTGGGATTCGGGACACCCTACCGTTTTCCAGATAGTCCGTGGAAGTGATATACGGCACATCCCCAAAGGCAAGTACCAATTGACTATGCAAGTAGGCACGGATGAACAAAGCTTGCCCCTTGAATTCATTCTTTTCATCCTTGGTCAGTCCATTGGATGCATCCACCCCATTGATTATATCATTAGCACTATAGATCAAGTGGTAAGTATGGCGCCACCAATTGGCAATAATACCATTGGCCGCAGCTACTTCACCCTGATAGAATTGGATCAAATCGGCTCCAAAACCATAATAGTCCAATTCATCAGCGTATATGCCCAGTACTGGGGTCACCCCTGTGGTTCCCGAAACCATTCCCTGTTCCCGCATCCCAAAATAAAGATTGGCAAGGGCAGATTCCACTGTGGACGGGTCATCGAACACGGTCTCCCATACCAAGGTGTTCCTTGGTGGATCTACTTCTACAAAATCGGCACAACCCATCATGTTCATAACCAAGATTAATAGGAACGTCCATGGAGTTCCAAATGGTGCTCCAATCGCGGATGTTCCCTGGCCTATATTTTCAAATGCTGTATCGTTCAAACGTTTCATATTAAGGGTTTAAGGTTAAAAACTAAGTTGGAGTCCAAGGGTCATCTGGCGTAAGGCGGGCAAACGTGTATTGGTCGGCTGTTCGGGATCCGGTCCCTTATACCCCGTAATGGTCCAGATATTCTGACCTTGGAGGTATACGTTGATGTCAAGCCCCTCCTTTATGTCGGGAATCTTGTAATTCAATGAAATGTTCCTCAAACGGATGAATGAAGCATCCGAAACTGCCGCATTGCTTTGCTGTTGGTACTGGTCAAGATCCCCGATAGGCACCAAGCCACTATAGGCCCTAGAAAAGGGCACCAGGTCTCCAGGCTGCTGCCAACGATCGTACATTTCCTTGGGGGCATTACCCTTTAGGCCCGGGACGGTCCCAAACAGTAGATTATTCAACGCCTTTTGCTTTTTGAACTGAAAGAAGACATCCAAGGTAAAGTTCCCCATGCTTAAGGTATTTCCCAACCCCCCATAAAACTTGGGGGCCAAGTCCTCGACCCATTCCCGGTCCTCCAGCCTGCTGATGTTCCCATCCCCATTAAAGTCTTCGAAACCATACATCCCAGTTTCAGGGTCCACCCCTAGGGAATGGTACAGTTTCAGTATGGTCAGGGGCTCCCCTATGATATACCTATTGGCAAAGGTTGAGTTTTCAAGTCCATCAAATTCCACCAACCTATTTTTCGGAAGGGTCAGGTTCAGGGTAGTGGACCAATTGAATTTCCGCGATTGGACATTTACCGTCCGTAGGTCCAATTCAATCCCAGTATTCTCCACAATGGCATCAAAATTTCCAGTCAGTTCCGAAAATCCCGTAGTGGCCGCCAATGGAATCCCGACCAACTGATTGGATGATCTGTTACGGTACCATGATGCATTGAGCAATATTCGGTCCTTGAAGAAACCCAATTCCAGGGCAGCCTCCAATTTCCTGTTCTCCTCCCAACCGAACAAGGGATTGAACAGTCCTGTAGGTTCAATGACCGTTACCCCATCATAATGGTCCCCGGTAACGGAATAGGTATCCAAGAATCGATAATCACCGACATTATCACTTCCCGTAGTGCCATAACTCGACCTTAACTTTCCATAGCTCAGAACAGAATTTTCACGCCAAAGACCCTCCTCGGAGAAAAGCCAGGCCAATCCGACCGCACCAAAGTTTCCAAACTGTTTGCCCGGTCCAAATCGGGAAGATCCATCCCTTCGTCCGGTCAGGTTAATGAAATACCTATCCAAGAATTTAAGGTTGATACGCCCAAACACAGCATTATAGTTATATACATTGTCTGTATTGGAAAGGATATCCAGGTTGTCCGCAGCGGCCATGTTAAGGATCAGTTCATTGTTGGGGAAGCCCCGACCCCGCAGAGCGAGCTGTTCCGTGGTCTCCTGCTGAAAGGTGGTACCCAAAAGGACGTCCAACGAAAATTGGTCCCATTGTTTCATCCAATTCAATTGGGGTTCCACAATCCATGATTCCCTTTTGGACACATTGGTCATCAGGTAGGAGTAATTTTGGGGTGTCAGTCCATATTGTGGGTTTCTTGACGAGGAGGGCATGGCCCTTTGGGCATCCAATCGATAGTTGGTAAAGCCCATGCTGGACTTCACTTCAAGATTGTCCAAGATCTTATAGGAGACCACTGCATTGGTGATGAGGGTATTGGAAACGACCATATATTTTTCCTCCAATGCAGCCATAGGGTTTTCCCATGTATTGCCTTCCCAGTTGATATTCCCTTCTGCATCATAGAGTGCAGGGGCATTGGGTTCCAAGGTATATGCCATGGTACTAAAATCCGTGCTGGGCAAATAATTATCCTCTTTGGCGTAAGAGGTCGAAAGGCTGACCCCAAACTTGCCATCCTCGGAACGATGGTTCAGGGAGGTATTCAAATTTGCCCTTTTGTATCTAAAATCCCCTGGAAAGACCGTGGTCTCCTTTTGATAGGCTCCACTGATCAAAAATTGGGTTTGTTCACTGCCACCGGAGAAAGAGAGTTGCGCATTGTTTCGGTATGCCGTGCCCCCGATAAGTACCTTTTGCCAATCGGTATATCGATTTTGGTCCCAAAGGGTCACATCAGGCCAAAAGAAATCCAACCCTGGATTGCCCAAAAGGTTATCAACCCCATCATTGATGATCCCCTCCCTGCGCAATTCCAAGTATTCCTTTGTTTTCATCAAGTCCATAAAATGGGATACCTGTCCAAGGGAAGTACTCAACCGGGCATCGAAGCGGGTCTTGCCCGCCCTGCCCTTCTTGGTGGTAATGAGCACCACACCATTGGCGCCACGGGACCCATAGATGGCCGTTGCATCAGCATCTTTCAGCACCTCTATGCTCTCAATATCATTGGGATTGATGGCATTGAGGGGACTAATGTTTCCGCCAACGATCGCGGTTGACAGACGGGCCGACCCCATCGATTGGGAACTAAAGGGTACACCATCCACAATGAACAACGGATCGGATGCCCCGTTGATGAAATTCCTGCCCCGGACCTCAATGGAGAACCCACCTCCGGGCACCCCTGTATCCTGAACAATATTGACTCCTGACATGTGTCCCTGCATGGCGGCCAAGGGATTGCCCACGGGCTGTTTATCGATGACCTCTGCCTTAATGGTGGCAATATTTCCGGTGCGTTCCTTTTCGGAAACTTTATAGTACCCTGCATTGAGCACCACTTCACCCAATACGGTAACATCCTCCTCCAAGGAAACAATAAGCTCTTCCCTATCCCCAATGGCCACTGAAAGGGTTTTGTAGCCCACCATGGAAAAGATAAGCACATCGGTAGGACCCGCATTGATAGAAAAGGAACCATCTAAATCTGAAATAGTTCCAATATTCTTGGATTCCACCACAAGGTTCACCCCGGCCAAGGGATTCCCTGAAGTATCGGTCACGGTGCCGGAAACAGTGGCCTGTGTTGGTTCCAAGACTGTGCCCGCCTGCACATTAATTAAAAAAAATGGCATTAAAAAGACATATAGGAGCATGAACAGGAAAATCCTGGGCATGCGTGATATTGATTTTTTCATAAATTGAGTTCGTTTAATTTCTTTGCAAGTTGTTCATCACACTACCCAAAAAGCCACGGGAAAGCCGTAACTTCCAAAAGGGTATTTAGGTTCGGACAAAGGCCATCCTGTCCAAGGGGCAAAAGCCCGTGGAAATGGATTCCTTAACCAAAAAAAGACCATGATTTCGTGCTGGGTCGGTTGCCCAAATGTGTAGTAGTTAGTTGTGAGACTAAAGGATATCGTGAACCGAAAAATTAGTGTAACGTGTATCCCACAACCCTAGTCTTGGGGTTATACGGGGTTCTTTGGCTTCTTTTTAAACAGGATATCGAACACTGAGTGAGATGTCCCAAAAACAGGACAATCACACAGAGTGAACCCTACATAAAAAAGTTGCCAAATGTTTCCCATAACCCAAATGGTTAGGCGACACTTCAAAAAAACAAAGGAATCAAACGCTAAGAAGAAAGTTACAATGAACCAATACCAAAAAAAAGGCGCGGAACTCAACTTACCATAGTAGAGGTACTGGTATACCTTGCAGATGATAAGAAAGCCCACGCCCCGGGTCGTGAGCAATCTACTTATCCTCTCATCTGCATAAAATTACCAGTTTTCTACTATGAGATTCTAAGCGAATGCTTCAAATATTGTCTATACGAAGTATCGCAAAATTACTATAAACTGAATTGTATTATCAGTTATCACCTCAAATATATAAAAATAATCGGTACGCCAAAACGTACCGATAAATTGTTTTCTAAATAGTTACTTGGGACTATGAAAAAGGAGTTAGAAAAGCTTATAAGAATAAAGATTGCTATTAGCTTAAGAAGACTTCTTGAAAACAGCAAAAAATTTCTTCAAAGTGATGACGATATTGCGCAGAGCTACAATCAAATAGCAATTATTACCGGTCTAAGGAAAGGTACTGTTTCCGATACTTTTAATGCAAAATCTACTCCTGGGTCCGGCACATTAATCCTAATCGTAGAATCAATGGGATTCGACCTTAGAGATTTTTCAAAGCTTTATTGTTCAATTAATGAAAGCGAGATTAAAAGTTTTAATGTGATACTTGATTGATAACTCGGTTACTTTAGCAAGCTCTTCTTTTTTTCTAGAAAATTCTTACATTTAAATTCTATTATCCCCCAAAAAATTTATTGAAAACTAATAAAGCTATGCTTTGCATTCAATTGCAGAACTTGTGAATAAGATGACCAAATTGGTGGCATATATACAAGACAGTTGAGTATATAAGCTAGTTAGCCACAAGCTGAAAAAAAATCTGAATGACAATAAATTACATAGTTGAAATTTGCATAGCAATTGATATTGCAATTTTGGGTATTGCATATCCAATTATTGTGGATAAAATATCAAACATTGGAGAAAGATACAATTCAAACTATTTATCAGTTCTTTTTAATAAAGAAATCCCTCAACGACCAGTAATTTTAAAATTTGGAAAAAAAAGAATTGAATTATCAATCTTTCAATTAGCATTATATGTAACAATTATTTCTTTTCTATTTTTAATATTTCCAATTCAGCCACCTTTTGGTTGGGATAATTTTTTCATCAATAATTCCGCAAAACTATTAGTTTTTGCATTGACCACAACCTTAACCATTTTGTTTTTCCAATGGTTAAATAAGGTCGTGCTTTTCAATGGTAAACCAACCTCTTTGTTAAGCTATGTAATTAAAAAACACACATCACTTAAAAAGGAATCTACGGACAAACCATACTTCCTAAAAACAATCAATGAATTTACTTTTTACGCAATTGAAAAGCAAGATGAGCATTTACAAGAGACTTTGCTTGAATTTTACTATAGTGAATTCTCTTCGATTCGAAAAAATCACGATAAGTCCAAACCATTAATTTATCCAGCAGATTTATATTCAATGGTACATAAACTAAATGTACAGTTAGCAAATAGCAGTAACCTAAAACTACCTGCAATAGAACATAGAGCTGTTAGTGGTTGGTGGTTACTTGGAGAAGATTTTGAAGAAATACCAATTTCCGAAGAGACATATAATTGGCTTTGGAGAAATCTGTATGTTATTTGCGAGAATGAGAAGTTTGTAAAAATGTATTGGTCAAACGCTCATCAGTATCTAGATTTTAGATTACGACCAATTATAGAAGATTACGATTTTGAATCTGGAGAGGTCAAAAATAAAATAGAAGTCCAAAACCGATTACAACAGAGAAGAACGTTTCTTGAATTTCATTACGCTTTAGGAGGTCTTTTATTATATAGAAACCAGTATAAAACCTTAAAATACATATTAAATTATTCTCAATCATTACCACCAAAGTTTGTTCTTCTGCCCGAAACAATGACAGAAATTTTTGAGTGGTTTGAAGAATTTAGAAATGAGTTTAAAAATCGTCAGACACCGATTGACATCAAATTTTATTTTCCCGAACTGGATAATTTAGGTAATAGAAGACAAGTTAATTATTGGATATGTAGTTATTTAACAGTTTTGTTTTTGCGTCAGTGGACCCTACATAAATATTATACTTTCCAAGATTTTACAGCACTTCCAAATTTACCCAATAATGTCGTTGAATTAAACAACTGGTTGGCAACTGTATCATTCTTTGAAAATTGCCTTAATGATGTATTATCAAATAAAGAGCTAATTAATGTTTTAGGTTATACAGAAGTCGTTGCAGAAAAGTCAGATGAAATCAAGAATTTCTCAAAAACCTTAAAAGACAAAATAAAAGATAAGATTGGTCAAGAAAAATTAAATGCACCGTTATCTCCAGATAAAATTGAAAATTTCGAGAATAAATCAAACGAAATTATTTCAAAAGCTTTCGAAAGCTATAATGATATTTTCATTGAACTAGATGATAAAGAAAAAGATGATGAGTTAAAATTAACCGTCACCGGTGGGCAGACTTTAATGTCAAAATCTGCATTTACAGATAATGACATTCCTCATTTAAACTACGATTCAATTTTTGCAAGTCAAGTAGCACAAAATAGTATAAAGCGATTTATTCCAAATTCATTTTTAGTTTCAAGAACTAGACGATATTTACTAAATAAGGATAATTTCCTTGAAGGTTTAAATAAATTAATTGGAGAAAATCCTGATGTTGTTATTGTTGCTGTAAACGCAGGTTATCGTTTAAAAGAAATTTTGAAAGAATATGATGCAAGAACAAAATACATTCCATCAACTGAATATCGAATACAAGATATAATTTATGTTCTAAATAAAACGGATTTACCTAGTATCGAACACAGAGATATACTAGAGCAGGAAAAAGCGGATAGTCAACTAAAATTACTTAATGAAGATTTAAATATATATGCTTCGGTAATAGATGTAAGTAATCCAGAGAATAAAAAGGTAAAAGAAAAATGGGATAGTAAAGAGTTTAAAGATAATTCGGAAATACAAGTTCAAATCACAATCGCCTTTTTAGCAGTAATTTATTGGAGAAAGGAAAGGGATATTGTACAAATTGGACTTTACTCTGAATTTAAAGAGCAAGGAATTGAAAGCACCCTTGATGAAATTAAACCATTAAAGAAAACTTCTAAAAAAGATAAAAAGAAGTAAAGCCAGTGGCTAACAATGTATAAAAATAATAGCGGTTTAATCGCTAAAACGAAAGTAAGTCAATATAAAAAAGGTCTGTGTTTAACTGAAAAGCTAGTGCTTGAAAATCCGCTACTATTCTTATACTAGACCGTTAACAATTATATTAAATGAACATTCCGCAAATAAAATTAATTCAGTCAAAAGGGCAGTTAATGCACAATGACGACATAATTGTATTAGATCCGGACTCGGATTTTGGGAATTTAACGATCAAGTACTTCGTAATCTTAACACGTATAGCTGTAGATACCCCGATGTTTAGGACAGGTTTTCTACAAAACTAATATAATTATCAAGCCGCTCTCTTAAATAGATCA